>NZ_FOEE01000015.1 GCF_900110555.1 Trujillonella endophytica | reverse complement strand
CGCCCTCGGCGGCCACCCGCGCCCGATGCCGGTAGAACGTCCGCGGCTCGACCCCGTTGACCCGGCACCACTCCGCGACGTTCTCGATCGGCACGCCGACCTGCAACGTCGCATCCAGCAGCTTCATGACTGGCGCTCGCTTCCCCACACCACCTCATCGGCGTTGTGATGATCAAGCGACACATGTCATGAGACTTCAGGACTGACAGATGTCCTCGGACTCAACACGCAGGAAACCTGCGCTCGCGCACTCCGCTCAGGCCAGCTGGTGCCAGCTCGCGCGGCGGGCGGCCTGCTCGTCGGGGTCGGGCACGGGCAGCGAGGCGAGCAGCCGCTGCGTGTAGGGGTGCTGCGGTGCGCCCAGCACCTGCTCCCCCGTGCCCTCCTCGACCAGTTGCCCGCGGTAGAGCACCGCGATCCGGTCGGCCAGCAGGTCGACGACGGCGAGGTCGTGGCTGATGAACAGGCACGCGAAGCCGAGCTCGCGCTGCAGCTCGTCGAACAGCTCGAGCACCCGCGCCTGCACCGACACGTCGAGCGCGGACGTCGGCTCGTCGGCGATGAGCAGCTCCGGGCCGAGCGCGAGCGCCCGGGCGAGGCTGGCCCGCTGCCGCTGGCCACCCGACAGCTCGTGCGGGAAGCGGTCCCCGAAGGACCTGGGCAGCTGCACCGCCTCGAGCAGCTCGTCGACCCGGCCGCGGGCGGCGTGCGCGTCCTTGGCCCGGCCGTGCACGACCAGCGGCTCGGCGACCGCCTGGGCGATGGTCAGCAGGGGGTTGAAGCTCGACGCCGGGTCCTGGAACACGAAGCCGATCCGCTCCCGCACGGGGCGGAAGCGCCGCTCCTTGACGCCGTTCATCTCGGTGCCCAGCACCGACAGCGACCCGCCGGTGACCTTGGTCAGGCCGGCGATGGCCCGGCCGATCGTCGTCTTCCCGCTGCCGCTCTCCCCGACCAGGCCGAGCACCTCGCCGGGCCGGATGGCGAAGCTGACGCCGTCGACGGCGGTGAAGTCGGGCTTGCGCAGCCGGCCGGGGTAGACGATCCGCAGGTCGCGGGCCTCGACGACCGGGGTCGCCGTCGTCCAGCCGGCCGGCCGGGCCGCCGCCCGCTCCCGGGTGCGGGCGACCCCCTGCCCCAGCCGCGGCACGGAGCCCAGCAGCTGCTTGGTGTACTCGTCGCGCGGGTTCGCGAACAGGGTACGGACGTCGGCCTGCTCGACCAGCTGCCCCTGGTACATGACGGCGACCCGGTCGGCCAGGTCGGCGACGACGCCCATGTTGTGGGTGATCAGCACGATCGCGGTGCCGAACTCGTCCCGGCAGCGGCGCAGCAGGTCGAGGATCTCGGCCTGGACGGTCACGTCGAGGGCCGTCGTCGGCTCGTCGGCGATGATCACGCCGGGGTCGAGCACGAGCGCCTGGGCGATGACGATGCGCTGCTTCTGCCCGCCGGAGAACTGGTGCGGATAGGAGTCGATCCGCTTCTCCGGCTCCGGGATGCCGACCCGCCGGAGCACGTCGACGGCCTTGGCGCGCGCCTCGGCCCGGGTGTAGCGGCCGTGCGCGCGCAGCCCCTCGATGATCTGCCAGCCCACCGGGAAGACCGGGTTGAGCGCGGTCGAGGGCTCCTGGAAGACCATCGCCGCGTCGCGGCCCCGCACCTCGCCGAGCTCGGACCGCTTCACGGTGACGACGTCGGCGCTGCTGCTGCCGTCCTTGCGGGTCAGCAGGATGGCCCCGCGGGTGGTCGCGGTCTCCGGCAGGAGCCCGAGGATGCTGCGCGCGGTCACGGTCTTGCCGCTGCCGCTCTCACCGACGATGGCGAGCACCTCGCCGGCGGCGACCTGCAGCGAGACGTCCTGGACGGCGACCACCCGGCCGGCGTCGGTGGCGAAGGTGACCGAGAGGTCCTCGATCCGCACCACCGGGTCCGTCGTGGCCGGCTTCGTGAACTGCTCGCTCATCGCGTCTCCTCGATCCCCGCCAGGCCACCGGGACCCGCACCGAGCGGACCGCCGGGCACGACCGTCACCTCGCCGGTCTCGCCGGCCTCCGCGGCCCGCCGGCTGCGCAGCCGGGGGTCGGCGAGGTCGTTCAGGCTCTCCCCCACCAGCGTCAGGCCGAGCACCACCCACACGATCGCCGCCCCCGGGAAGATCGACGTCCACCAGATGCCGCTGGTGACGTCCGACAGCGCCCGGTTCAGGTCGAAGCCCCACTCGGCGCCGGAGGTCGGCTCGATGCCGAAGCCCAGGAAGCCCAGGCCGGCGAGCGTGAGGATCGCCTCGGAGGCGTTGAGCGTGAAGATCAGCGGCAGCGTGCGGGTGGCGTTGCGCAGCACGTGCCGGGTCATGATCCGCCAGTGGCTCGCGCCGATCACCTTGGCCGACTCCACGTAGGCCTCCGCCTTGATCCGCACGGTCTCGGCGCGGATGACCCGGAAGTACTGCGGGATGTAGATGACGGTGATCGAGATGGCCGCGGCGAAGATCCCGCCCCACAGGCTGGACTGGCCGCCGCTGATCACGATCGCCATGACGATCGCCAGCAGCAGCGTCGGGAAGGCGTAGACCGCGTCGCAGACGACGACCAGCACCCGGTCCAGCCAGCCGCCGAAGTAGCCCGACAGCAGGCCGATCAGCACGCCGATGAACAGCGACAGGACGATGGCCACGACGATCACGGCGAGCGCGGTCCGCGTGCCGTAGATGACGCGGGAGAGCACGTCGTACCCGCCGACCGTCGTCCCGAGCCAGTGCTCGCCCGAGGGGGACTGCTGCGCCCCGAACGGGCCGTCGGCGTCGCGCAGCTGGTCGTACCCGTAGGGCGCGAGCAGGGGGGCCACCGCCGCGGTCAGCAGGAAGATCCCGGTCAGCACCAGGCCCGCGATCAGCATGCCGCGCTGCAGGCCGACGGCCTGCTTGAGCTGGCGGACGACGGGCAGCCCGCGCGTGCGGCGGACGGGGGTGGCGGGGGTGGCCATCAGTACCTCACCCGGGGGTCGATGAGCGCGGCGAGGACGTCGACGACGAAGTTGGTGACGGCGACGACGACCGCCAGCAGCACCACCAGGCCCTGGACGGCGACGAAGTCGCGGGCCTGCAGGTACTCCGAGAGCTGGAAGCCCAGGCCCCGCCACTCGAACGTCGTCTCGGTGAGGACGGCGCCGCCGAGCAGCAGGGCGACCTGCAGGCCGATGACGGTGACGATCGGGATGAGCGCCGGGCGGTAGGCGTGCTTGCGCAGCAGCCGGCGCTCGCTGACGCCGCGGGAGCGCGCGGCCTCGACGTAGCCCATGCCGAGCGTGCCGATGACGTTGGTGCGGACCAGCCGGAGGAAGACACCGGCGGTCAGCAGGCCGAGCGCGATCGCGGGGAGCACCGCGTGCTCGAGCACGTCCCGGACCACCTCGCCGTTGCCGGTCTTGAACGCGTCGATCAGGTAGATGCCCGTCGGGTTGTCGACGGTGGTCTGCATGATGATCTCGCTGCGCGTGGACGCGCGGCCGTTGGAGGGCAGCCAGCCCAGCCCGCTGCTGAACACCAGCTTCAGCAGCATGCCGGCGAAGAAGACCGGCGTCGCGTAGCAGAGGATCGCGAAGACGCGCAGGACGGCGTCGGGCCAGCGGTCGCGGGCGTAGGCGGCGAAGCGGCCCAGCGGGATGCCGACGGCGAAGGCCACGATCAGCGCGTAGAACGCGAGCTCGAGCGTGGCGGCGCCGTAGTCGACGAGCACCTCGGTGACCGGCTGGTTGGTCGACAGCGTGGTGCCGAAGTCCAGCCGCACCAACTGGCCCAGGTACTCCCAGTACTGGGTGAGCAGCGGCCGGTCGTAGCCGGCGGCCGCGACCCGCTCGGCCAGCTCCTCGGGCCCGAGGCGGCCGCCGAGCGCCGCGGTGATCGGGTCACCGGTGGTGCGCATCAGGAAGAACACCGTCGTCACCAGGACGAAGATCGTCGGGAAGATCAGCAGGAACCGGACCGCGATGTAGCTGCCCAGCCCGCCGCCGCTGCGGCGCCGCCTGGACGGTGGAGCGGCCTCGGGTACGACGGCCGGCTCGCCGGTCAACTCGGTGGCAGTGGTGCTCATGTCTCCTGCTCGTCCTCCGGATGCGGCTCCGGCCGCACATGGGGAGGCCCCGGGTGATCGCCGTGAGGGATCACCCGGGGCCGGGTACCGCTGTGGTGCCGTCAGGCCCGCTCGAGGGCCCCGTAGCGGAACTTGAACGACGCGTCGAGGGTGTCCTCGGCGCCGGTCACGCCCGTGCGGACGACGGCGATCTGCGCACCCTGCAGGTAGGGCAGCGTCGACAGGTCGGCGGCGACCAGGTCCTGGATCTGCTCGATCAGGGCCGTCCGCGCCGCCTCGTCCGGCGTGCTCAGCTGCTGCAGGATCAGGTCGTTCACCTGCTGGTTGTCGTAGTGGTTGCTGAGGAAGTTCTCCGTGAGGAAGAAGGGCGCCAGGTAGTTGTCGGCGTCCGAGTAGTCCGGGAACCAGCCCAGCTGGTAGGCCGGGTAGGTGTCGGCGGTGCGCTGCTCGGAGTACTGGGTCCACTCCGTGGTCTGCAGATCCACGGTGAACAGCCCCGTGGACTCCAGCTGGTCCTTGATCAGCGCGTACTCGTCACCCGACGACGGGCCGTAGTGGTCGTTGGAGTACTGCAGCGACAGCTGGACCGGCGTCTCGACACCGGCCGCCTCCAGGACCTGGGCCGCCGCGTCGGCGTCCGGGCCGCCCTGGCCATCGCCGTAGAGGCCGCGCAGCGAGTCCGTGGCGCCGGTCAGACCGTCGGCCACGTAGGAGTACAGCGGGGTGTAGGTGCCCTTGTAGACCTGCTCCGCGAGCTCCTCGCGGTCGATCAGGTGCGCCATGGCCTGGCGGACGGCGAGCGCCTTGGCCGGGTCGGCCTCCGCGGTCGTCGCGCCGTAGGGCTGGGTGTTGAAGTTGAAGACGATGTAGCGGATCTCGCCGCCGGGACCGTCCACGACCTCGACGTCGTCGTTGCCGCGCAGGTCCTCGACGTCGGTGGCCGAGAGGCTGCGGTAGGCGACGTCGACGGCGCCCTCCTCGATGTCCAGCTTGAGGTTCGAGGCCTCGGCGTAGTACCGCACGTTGATGGTGTCGGTCTTCGGCGCGCCCAGCAGCCCCTGGTAGTCGGGGTTCGCCTCGTACGCGATCAGGTCGTTTATCTCGTAGCTGGTGATGACGTACGGCCCGGCGAAGGCGTTGCCGGCGACGATCTCGTCGTCGGGGGTCAGCGAGTCGGCCGAGAAGACCTCCTCGTCGACGATCGGACCGACCGGGCTGGAGAGCACCTGCGGGAAGGTCTGGTCGTCGGGGTTGGTGAGGTTGAAGACGACGGTGGTGTCGTCGGGGGCCTCGACGCTCTCGAGGTTGGCCAGCAGCGACGACGGGCCGTTCTCGTCGGCGATGGCGACCTGGCGGTCGAACGAGAACTTGACGTCCGAGGCGGTCAGCTCGTTGCCGTTGGCGAAGGTCAGGCCCGGCTTGAGGGTCACCGTGTACTGGGTCGGCGACGTGAAGTCGGCCGACTCGGCGATGTCCGGCTCGACCTCGGGGCTGCCCAGCGGGGTGTTGAGCAGGAAGGGGTAGACCTGGTTCATCACGGCGAAGGAGCCGTTGTCGTACGAGCCGGCCGGGTCGATCGTGGTGATCTTGTCGGTCGTGCCGACGATCAGGGCGTCGGCGGAGCCACCCGAACCGCCGGACCCGTTGTCGTCGTCACCGCCGCCGCAGGCGGTCAGGGCCAGGGCCGTCACCGCGATGCCTGCCGTGGTCGCGCGCACGCGCCGGCCACTGCTTCCCAGGGGGGTCATCCACTACCTCGTTCTCAGATGTGGCCGCTCGCGCGTCGGGACGGCGGGCGAACGCCACGGAAACAGTTGCTACTCATGAGTAGCACATTCGTCCCAGCACGTGGGAATCAGGTGCGCATCGGTTATCCGACCGTGTTGCTGGACGACCCGGACCGATGGCGCGACGGCACCGGACCGACGGCCCGCTCGCAGGGCCCGCGGCGAGCTCGCGGGTGGCGAGGGGGCGAGAGGTCCGTCATGCGTCGATCCGTCGGCGCCCCTCGAACGCCCGCCCGAGCGTCACCTCGTCGGCGTACTCCAGGTCACCGCCCACCGGCAGCCCGCTGGCCAGCCGCGAGACGGCGAGCCCCATCGGCGCCACCAGCCGGGCCAGGTAGGCGGCGGTCGCCTCGCCCTCGAGGTTGGGGTCCGTCGCGATGATCAGCTCGGTGACCTGGCCGTTCATCAGCCGGGTCATGAGCTCCTTGACCTTCAGGTCGTCGGGCCCGATGCCCTCGATGGGGCTGATCGCGCCGCCGAGGACGTGGTAGCGGCCACGGAACTCCCGCGTGCGCTCGATGGCCACGACGTCCTTGGGCTCCTCGACGACGCAGATGACGTCCTCGGTCCGCCGGGGGTCGCGGCAGATCCGGCACTGCTCGGCCTCGGCGACGTTGAAGCAGGTCACGCAGAAGCGCACCTCGGCCTGGACCCGCTGCAGCGCGGCCACGAGCCGGCTCACGTCGGCGGACTCGGCGGCGAGCAGGTGGAAGGCGATGCGCTGCGCGCTCTTCGGCCCGACGCCGGGCAGGCGGCCGAGCTCGTCGATGAGGTCCTGGACGGCCCCCTCGTACACGGTGCTCCTCGGTTCCGGTGGCGGGTCGGCTCAGGCGCCGGGGAGCCCGAGTCCGCCGCCGAGGCCCCCGGCGAGCGGGCCCATCCGGCTGGCGGCCAGCTCGTTGGCGGCGCGGCCGGCATCGCGGACGGCGGCGACGACCAGGTCCTGCAGGGTCTCCAGGTCGTCGGGGTCGACGGCGGCCGGCGCGATGGTGACCGCGGTCAGCTCACCGCCGCCGGTCATCGTCGCGGTGACCAGGCCTCCCCCGGCCGAGCCGGTGACCTCCTCCCGCGCGAGCTGCTCCTGGGCGGCGACCAACTGCTGCTGCATCTGCTGCGCCTGCTGCATCAGCTGCTGCAGGTCGGGGGCGCCTCCGGGGAACGACATGCTCCCGAGCGTAGGCCCGGTGGACGACGTCCGCGGCAGGCTCACCTGGCTGCGGCGCGCCGGGCCCGTCTCGGCGGGCGGCCGCACGGGCCCACGTGGCCCCGGGGGGACGTCGTGCCGCTCACTCGTCGATCGGGCGGGCCCCGAGCTGGGCGCGCAGCAGCGACAGCGCCGCCTGCTCGGGGTCGACGGCGGGCTCCGGCGGGCGGTCGCTGGTGGTCTCGGCGGCGCGCTCGGCCATGAGCTCGGTGGCCTCGGCGGCCTCGGCCACGCGCTCGGCCTCGCGGGCGGCCTCGCGGTCCGCGGGCCCGGCCCGGCCGCCGCCGGGCGCCTTGGCGGCACCCTCCACGACCGCCTGCACCTTCCACCGCACGCCGAGCAGCTCCTGCAGCGCGGTGCGGATGATGTCCTGGTTCAGGTCGTCGCTGAGCATCTTGGCCAGCGCGGGCGAGGTCATCGCCAGGTGCAGCGTGCCGCCGGTCAGGTCGTGCACCTGCGCCGACTTCAGCAGCGCCTCGGTGGTCCGCTTGTGCTTGCGGACCACGGCGAGCAGCTCCGGCCACACCCGGCGGACGTCGGCGGTGGTGAGGTCACCGCCGGATCCGCCCCCGTCGCCGGCGGCCGGCGGTCCCTCGCCGGCGGTCGCCGAGACCAGCGGGGTCGGCTCGCCGCCGCGCGGTGCGGGCGCGGACTCGGCGGCGGCCCGGGGTGGGGCGGCGTCGGGCGGGGCGGCGTCGCGCGGGGCGACCACCCGCGCGGCGGCCGCCGCGGCCGCGGCCGGCTCGGCGGGGTGCGGCCAGTCCTCGTCGTCGGTGGGCTCCGGCGGCAGCGGGATGTCCGGCTCGTCGGTGGTCGGGCGCGGCCGCGGCGGCTCCTGCTCCGGCGTCGACGGCGCGGCGGGGACGGCGGGCACAGGAGCGGCGGGCGCGGCAGCGGCGGCGCGGGCCGGGGAGCCGGATGCCGCGGCGCCGGAGCCCGGCTGCGTCGTCTCGGGCCAGTCGTCGTCGGCGGTCGCGGCCGGTGCCGGGGCGGCCGGCGCGGGCGCCGGGGCGGCGGCGGGCGCGGACCGCGACGGGCGCACGTACTCGCGGCGCGATCCCGCCGCGGCCGCCGCGGGCCGCTCGGCGGGCGCCGGGGCGGCGGCAGGGCTCTCGCGCACCGGCGCCTCGGGGGCCCGGACCTCGGGGGCCCGGGTGTCGGGCCTGGCCTCGGGGGCCCGGACCGGCGCCTCGCGGACCGGCGCCTCGCGGACCAGCGCCTCGCGGACCGGGGACTGCGGCGCCGGAGCCTCCGCGGCCGGCCGGCCTGCGTGCTCCCCGGCGATCGACATCCGGCGCTCGAGCCGCTCCAGGCGCTGGAGGGTGGCCGCCGCGGCGTCGTCGGTGCCCGGCAGCAGCATGCGGGCGCAGACGAGCTCCAGCAGCAGCCGCGGCGCCGTCGTCCCCCGCATCTCGGTCAACCCGGCGTGCACCGTGTCCGCCATCCGGGAGAGCGTCGCCGAGCCCAGCGCGCGGGCCTGCGAGCTCATCAGGTCCAGCCGGTCGGGCGGGCAGTCGAGCAGCCCGTTGCCGCCGGCGTCGGGCACCGCGTCGAGCACGATGAGGTCGCGCAGCCGGTCGAGCAGGTCGGTGGCGAAGCGGCGTGGGTCGTGGCCGGCCTCGACGACGCGGTCGACGGCCCGGAAGACCCCGGGGGCGTCGGAGGCGGCCAGCGCGTCGATCGTCTCGTCGAGCAGCGCGTCGTCGGTGACGCCGAGCAGCCCGAGCGCGGAGGCGTAGGTGACGCCCTCGGGCCCGGCGCCGGCCAGCAACTGGTCGAGGATCGACAGGGAGTCGCGGACCGAGCCGCCGCCGGCGCGGACCACCAGCGGGAACACCGTGGGCTCGACGGTCACCCCCTCGGCGGCGCAGGTGCGCTCCAGCAGCCCCCGCAGCGTGGACGGCGGCACCAGCCGGAACGGGTAGTGGTGCGTGCGCGAGCGGATGGTGGGCAGCACCTTCTCCGGCTCGGTGGTGGCGAACACGAAGACGAGGAACTCCGGCGGCTCCTCGACCACCTTGAGCAGGGCGTTGAAGCCCTGCGTGGTGACCATGTGCGCCTCGTCGACGATGTAGACCTTGTAGCGGCTGCTGACCGGCGCGAAGAAGGCCCGTTCCCGCAGGTCCCGCGCGTCGTCGACACCGCCGTGGCTGGCCGCGTCGATCTCCATGACGTCGAGCGAGCCGGGCCCGTCGGGCGCCAGCGCGACGCAGGACTCGCAGACCCCGCACGGGGTGGACGTCGGACCCTGCGCGCAGTTCAGCGAGCGGGCCAGGATCCGCGCCGAGGACGTCTTGCCGCAGCCGCGCGGGCCGCTGAACAGGTAGGCGTGGTTGATCCGCCCGCCGTCGACCGCGTTCATCAGCGGGGCGGTGACGTGCTCCTGCCCGACCACCTCGGCGAAGGTCGCCGGGCGGTACTTCCGGTAGAGCGCCAGAGCCACGCGGCGAGGTTACGTGCCCGCACCGACGACCCTCGCCCACGGGAGAAAGAAGGGACCCCCCGCGCACCCGCCAGAGCCCGCTTATCCTTGCTGCCTTCCGGCCCTGGGGAGGTTCACAGGATGACGCCACACGAGGGGTCGGGTCCCACTGTAGAGGAACGCGGTCGGGCTCCGGCCACGCCGCCCCCCTACCCTGGGCGCCATGTCGCCCCGGCGCGCCCGCGCGCTCCCGCCGCCCCGCTCCTGACCCGGAGCGCCGCGCACCCCTGACGCCCGCCGGCGCTCCCCCGGCGAGCTGTTCGCCCGTGCTCCGGACCGCCGTCCCTCCGTCCGGAACCGTCCAGGAGCGCCATGTCCACCCCCTCCACCGCCGCGTCCGCCGCCGGCCGCGGTCCCGCCGCGCATCCCCGCCGCGGGTTCCTCCTCGTCGTCGCCGCCGCGCTGTGCTGGGGGACGTCCGGGCTGAGCGGCAGCGTGGTCGCCGACCGCAGCGACCTCTCCGCGCTCGACATCGCCTGGTACCGCCTGGCGATCGGCGCCGTCGTGCTCCTGGCCGCGTGGGGGCTGACGGCCGCCCGGCGCCCCGGCCGGGGAGCCGTCGGCCGGCCGGTGGCCGTCCGCCTCGGCCTGGTCGGTGCGGGGCTGGCGGCCTACCAACTGGCGTACTTCAGCGCGGTCTCCCGGGCGGGGGTGAGCATCGCGACGCTCGTCGCCCTGGGCCTGGCGCCGCTGCTGATCGCCGTCGGTGCGGCGCTGCTCGGGCACGGCCGGCCCAGCGGGACCACGCTGGCCGCGCTGGTCGTGGCACTCGCCGGGCTGGGCCTGCTGGTCGGGGTGTCGGCCGGCGCGGACGGCGGGACGGCGGTCCTGCTGGGCACGCTGATGGCGACCGGATCGGCACTGGGCTACGCCGTGGTCACGCTCGCCGGCGCGGGGGTTCCGGCGGGCGTGCCGGTGACCCTGATCGGGTTCGCCGGCGGCGCGCTGCTGCTCACCCCGGCGGTGGTGGCCGCGGGGCTCGCCGTCCCCACCGACCCCGTCGCCGTCGCGGTGCTGCTCTACCTGGGGTTCGTGCCCAGCGCGCTGGCGTACGGGCTGTTCTTCGCCGGGGTGCGCACGGTGCCCGGCCCCGTCGCGTCGATCGTCACGCTGCTGGAGCCGCTCACCGCCACCGCGCTGGCGACGGCGTTCCTCGGCGAGCGCCTGGCGCCCGGGGCGGTCGTCGGCGGGCTGCTGCTGCTCGCGGCGGTCGCGGGCCTGTACGTGCGCGAACTCGGCCGCGCGCCGGAGGTCGAGGCCGGGCTGTAGAGACGCGGCAGGGCCCCCGGCGGTGTGCCGGAGGCCCTGCCCACGTGCGGAGGATGGGAGATTCGAACTCCCGAGGGGTTGCCCCCAACCCGCTTTCCAAGCGAGCGCCATAGGCCACTAGGCGAATCCTCCCGTGCCGCCCAGACTACCGGGCGGCGCGGCGGGGGTCGGCCGCGGCTCCCCGGGGGCGCGTCGGCCCGCGGCCGCCCCCGGAGGGACGGCGTGGCGGGCTCGTGGAAGGCTCCTGCCCGCCGGCCGCCGGTGCCGACGGTTGAGGGACCGGCGGGTGGGCATGGTCAGCCGGACGGGACCGCACGGTCGTCGTCCACCGGAGAAGGGCAGGCGAGCGGGATGAGCGCAACGGAGCCACGGCCCGAGGTCGTCGACGCGATCGTGGCGGTGCTCAAGGGCGCCGACCCCGAGGGCCTGCCGGCCGGTGCGACACCGGAGGAGAAGCAGGCCGCCAAGGACCTGTACCTCACCGAGTTCGCCGCCGAGCGCAGCAAGCGGGACCGCCAGACCCAGGCCTGGGAGCTGCTGCTCACCCGCAGCTACGACGAGCCGCCCACCTGGCAGGTCCTGTTCGACGACCTCTCCGCCGACGCCGTCGAGGAACTGGCGACGCTGTACGACGCGCTGCCTGCCGGCGCCCAGGAGGAGTACGCCCGGCGCTTCGGCGTGCCCAGCACCGTCTGAACCGCGTGCAGATCGGGGCTCGGCGCGGGTAGGAGCGCCTCTGTGCAGGTCATCGGACCCGGTCATCTCGTCTCGGGGCGCTATCGGCTGCTCGCGCAGATCGCGGGCGGTGGGATGGGCACCGTCTGGCGTGCCCGCGACGAACTCCTGGGCCGGCAGGTGGCGGTCAAGCAGATCCTCCCGCCGCCCGGCGCGGACGAGGAGGTCGTCGACCAGCAGCGTCAGCGCGCGCTGCGCGAGGGCCGCATCGCCGCCCGGCTGAGCCATCCGCACGCCATCTCGGTGTACGACGTCGCCACCGACGGGGGCCAGCCGTGGCTGGTCATGGAGTACCTGCCCTCGCGCAGCCTCGCCCAGGTGCTGTTCGACGACGGCCCGCTCCCTCCCGAACTCGTCGCCCAGATCGGCGCCCAGGTGGCCGACGCGCTGACCGCCACGCACGTGGCCGGGATCGTGCACCGCGACGTCAAGCCGGCCAACGTGCTCGTCGGCCAGGGCGAGGACGTCGAGGGCCTGGTGAAGATCACCGACTTCGGCATCTCGCACGCGATCGGCGACGTCACGCTGACCCAGACGGGACAGATCACCGGGACGCCGGCGTTCCTCGCGCCGGAGGTCGCCCAGGGCACGGAGATGAGCGAGGCCAGCGACGTCTTCTCCCTCGGCGCGACGCTCTACACCTGCCTGGAGGGCGAGCCGCCGTTCGGCATGGACGACAACGCCCTGCGCCTGCTCCACCGGGTCGCGGGCGGCGGGGTGCGCCCGCCCGCCCGCGCCGGCTCCCTCGCCGCGCCCCTGATGGAGATGCTGGCCGACGACCCGGCGGCCCGGCCGACGATGTCCCAGGTCCGCGACCGCCTCGCCGTGCTGGCGGCGGGGCGCGACGGCGACCCGACGACCGTCCTCCTGGCCCGCACCGAGCTCCGCCCGGCGCCCGATCGCATGCGGACGGCGTCGCTGCCGGCCGGCGACCGCCGGGCCGACGTGGTCCCGCCCGCCGCCGGTCCGGCGACACCCCCGGCTGCAGCCCCGACGCCGCTCCCTCCGCGTCCGCCCGCGCCGGTCCCCGTCGCCGCCCCCGCGGGTACCCCGGCCGGCCGGCGGCGCTGGCCACTGGTGGTCGCCGGCCTGGTCCTGCTCCTCCTCATCGGCGGCGGGGTCGCCTGGCTGGTCTCCACCGGCGGGGACGGCGACGGCGAGACCGCGGACCCGGCGGCCTCCTCGTCGTCCGCCCCGGCGACGACCGATTCCCCGGAGCAGTCCCGGGAGCCGGCGCCGACCTCCGCGACCGGGGAGGAGCCCGCCCCGTCGGAGGAGACCACCCCCACGACGGCGACGTCGACACCGCCCGGGGACCCGGCTGCCGAGGTGCAGCAGACCCTCGAGCGCTACTATGACCTGCTGCCCGACGACACCGAGACCGCGTACGAGCTGACCGGGCCGTCCCTGCGGGCGCAGGTTGGCTACGGCTCCTACGCCGGCTTCTTCGGCACGTGGTCGGAGGTGCGCCTGGTCGACGTCCGGAACGTGTCCGTGGAGGGCGACCGGATCACTGCGACCACCGACGTGGAGTTCGTCCGGCCCGGTGAGCAGGTGGTCGAGACCCACGCCGTGACGCTGGTCCGGGACGGCGACGGCGGGCTGCTCGTGGACCTGGACGTGCTGGCCTGATCCCCGCGACGACGGCGGCGCCCGTCCGGGATCGAGCCCGGGCGGACGCCGCCGTCGAGGTCCTGCTGGCGGTGGCGGTGGGATTTGAACCCACGGAGGGGGTTGCCCTCACACGCTTTCGAGGCGTGCTCCTTCGGCCGCTCGGACACGCCACCGCCGAAGAGACTACAGGCCCCTCCGGGCGCGGAAGAACGCACGTAGCAGCGTGGCGGACTCCTCGGCCCGGATCCCCCCGGTGACCAGCGGGCGGTGGTTGAGCCGACGGTCGCGCAGCACGTCCCACAGCGATCCGGCGGCCCCGGCCTTGGGGTCGTCGGCGCCGTAGACGACGGCGGCGACCCGCGCGAGCACCCCCGCCCCGGCGCACATCGTGCAGGGCTCGAGGGTGACCACGAGCGTGGCGCCGGTCAGCCGCCAGCCGTCGCCGGCCACCGCCGCCGCGGCGCGGAGCGCGAGCACCTCGGCGTGCGCCGTCGGGTCCCCGCGCTTCTCCCGCTCGTTGGCCGCCTCGGCGAGCACCGCGCCGTCCGGCCCGAGGACGACGGCGCCGATCGGCGTGTCGCCCCACTCGACCGCGGCCGCCGCGAGCTCCAGCGCGCGGCCCATCGCGGCGTCGAGCACGTCGGCGCCCAGTGGCTGCCCGGGGGCCGGGCCGGGACCGGGGGCCGGACCGGGGCCGGTCGCCGGACCGGGGCCGGTCACGCCGATCCCCCGCGCCCGCCCGTGCTCTGCGTCCCCCGGGAGGCAGGGCACAAGGGGCGGCCGACGACCACCGCCGCCGTCCCCTTCGTGCTCTGCGTCCCCCGGGAGGCAGAGCACGAGGCGCGGCCGACGACCACCGCCGCCGTCCCTCCCGGTCCGCGGCTCACCCGGCGCCGCCGCCGGTCAGATCGAGCCCGACCAGCTCCGACAGCTCGGCCAGGGCCAGCGCCGGGTCGACCACCTTGATCGTGCGCATGCCCAGCGCGCGGGCGGGCTTGAGGTTGATCCCGAGGTCGTCGAGGTAGGCGCAGTCGGCGGCGGCCATCGGCCGGCCGGCCGCCTCCGCCAACCGCACCAGCGCCCGCCGGTAGATCTCCGGCTCGGGCTTGCGCACGCCCTCCACCGAGGACTCCACCACCGCGTCGAACTGCCCCAGCAGCTCGCCGAGCCGGCCGGTGCGCGGCATGGGCGCCACGTTGTTGGACAGCAGCGCCAGGGGCAGCCCCGCCGCCCGCAGCGACGCCACGGCCGCCAGCATCGCCGGCCGCAACTCCCCCGCAAGCGCACCCAGCACCCGGCGCGCGTCCAGCCGGTGCCCGGCGGCGAGCGCCTCGGCCTCGAAGGCGCCGACGAACCCCGCGGTATCCAGCTCGCCGCGCTCGTAGCGGGCCCAGGCGTTGGCGTCCGGGTCGGTGCTGTTCAGCCGCCGGATCAGCCCCTCCGGCAACCCGGCCTCGGTCTCGTAGGCGGCGAAGGCCGTCATCGGGCTCTCGGTGAGCACCCCGCCGAGGTCGAACACGACGGCGGAGACCGAGCTCACGGGTGCACCGCCGCGGCCAGCTCGTCGCCGAAGCCCAGCCGCCCGGCGATGCGGGCCACCATCTCGTCGGCCCAGAGGTCGTCGGCGGTCGCGATCGGCCTCAGCTCGTCGGCGGGCAGCCCGTAGTCGGCGAGCACGTCGAGGTCACCACCGGGCCAGCCGGTCTCGTCGTCGTCGAAGGTGCCCTCGGTGTCCACCGCGATGCCGTACCGCTCGACCACCTCGCTGGCCAGGAGCCACTCGAGCATCGTCGCGTCGGAGATGAACGCGCGGACCATCCCGCCCGGCCCGTGCCGCAGCACCACGAAGTACAGCCGCGAGTCCACGACCAGCACGAGCGGCCCCGGCCAGCCCTCGGCCCCGGGCTCGCCGAGGGCGCGCTCGAGCACCGGCAGCTCGTTGTCGGCGTCGTGGGCGAGCAGCTGCACCGACCACCGCTCCCCGGCCCGGTCCACGCGGACCGCGTAGCTCGCCGGCCCCTCGGGGGCGCTCACCGGCGGCGGAGCATCGTCAGGCCGTCGGCCAGGGGCAGCAGGACGGTCTCCCAGCGCGGGTCGGCGGCCAGCGCCGCGTTCAGCGCCGCGACCGCGCGGTCGTCGTCGCTGCGCGGCTCCAGCACGTGGCCGCCGCGCAGGGTGTTGTCGAGCAGGACGACGCCGTCGGGCCGCAGGCGCGGGTACAGCTCCTCGACGTAGCCGGCGTACCCCGTCTTGTCGGCGTCCACGAAGGCCAGATCGAACGTCGGCTCGGCCGGCAGCGCCCGCAACGAGGTCAGCGCCGCCCCGAGGCGCAGCTCGATCCGGTGGCCGATCCCGGCCCGGTCCCAGTACCGCCGGGCGACCGCGGTCCAGTCGGCGTTGAGGTCCAGGCAGAGCAGGCGGCCGTCGTCGGGCAGGCCGCGGGCGATGCACAGCGACGAGAGGCCCGTGAACGTGCCGATCTCGATCGCCGTCCGCACCCCCAGGGCCCGGGTCAGCAGCTGCATGAAGGCGCCCTGCTCGGTCCCGATCTGCATGGTCGCCGACAGCTCGCCGCGGTCGGCCATCGCCGCGGTCTCCGCGACGAGGTCGGTGACGACGTCGTCCGGGGCCTCGGAGCTCGCGCGGACGTAGTCGGCCACCTGCTGGGTGAGGAGGAAGGAACGGGGCGTCATGGCGCGCCCCGGGAGTGGCGCGGGGAGGACACGGTGTGGCGCATAGCCTCTGATCATGGCCGACGCCGCCCTCCCGGTGCCCACGATGCCCGCCCCTCCGGTCGGGGTGGTGGGCCTCGGGCAGCTCGGAGGCTCGCTGGCCGCCGCCCTGGTCGCCGCCGGGCGGGAGGTGACCGGCTGGGACGTCGACCCGGAGGCGCGGGCGGCGGCGGCCGATCGCGGGGTCCGGATCGGGACGCAGTTGACGGGCGTCGTCGTCCTCGCGGTGCCGTTGCCGGCGATGACGGCCGCGCTGACGGACCTGGCGATCGACCCGGCCGCCACGGTCACCGACGTCGGCTCGGTCAAGGGGCCCGTGCTGGCGACCCTGGGCGCGGCGTTCGGGAGCCGGTTCGTCGGCGGCCACCCGATGTGCGGCACCGAGCGGTCCGGCCACGCGGCCACCGACCCGGAGCTCTTCCGCGGCGCGCGGTGGGCCGTGTGCCTGGAGCGGGGCACCGAGCTCCCCCGCTGGCTGCGCGTGGCCGAGATCGCCCTCGCGGTGGGCGCGGAGGTGGTGCCGGCCACGGCCGCGGACCACGACGACGCCGTCGCCGCCGTCAGCCACGTGCCGCACCTGCTGGCCGCGGCCCTGGCCGCCGCCGCGGGCGAGGCCGGCCCGCTGGCACTGTCGCTGGCCGCCGGCAGCTTCCGCGACGGCACGCGCGTGGCGGGCAGCGACCCGGCCCTGGTCACCGCGATGGTCGAGGCCAACGCGGGTCCGACGGCGGCCGCGCTGGCCCGCGTCCAGCAGCACCTGGCCAGGCCGTGGCCGGAGCTCGTCGCGACCGGGCACGCCGTCCGCGCGGCGGTGCCCGCGGGGTCCCGGACGGTCCGGGTCCCGCTGGACCGCGCGGCGCTGCTCGCGCTCGGCCGGGCCGGCGGCGCCGTCACCCGGCGGCTGGCCGCCTTCGTCGAGGGCCGTCTGCCCGACACCCCCTGATCGTTTCCCCCGGGACCGGCGCGGGCACGGAGGCGATCATGGACGAGAAGGACCTGCTGACCCGCATCTCCGCCCTGGTCGACGAGGAGCACCGGCTGCGCGACAGCGGCGAGCACACCGACGACCAGAAGGCCCGGATGAGGGACCTCGAGGTGCAGCTCGACCAGTGCTGGGACCTGCTGCGGCAGCGGCGGGCCAAGCGGCAGTACGCCGAGGACCCCGCCGACGCCGAGGTGCGCCCCGCGTCCGAGGTGGAGGGCTACCTGCAGTAGGGCTCCGTCCCGAGTCGCGTGAGAGGGACGGGGTCCTTCGTCAGGCGGCGGGACGGGCCGGTCGCAGCTGCGGCGCGCTGAGCAGGGCCAGCTGCCAGAGCAACCGGGCCCGCGGGTCGGTGACCTTGCGGCCGGTCACCGTCTCGATCCGCCGCAGCCGGTGCATGACCGTGTTGCGGTGGCAGTAGAGCTCGTCGGCGGCCCGGGTCGGCGAGCCGTCCGCGGCCAGGAACGCCGCGAGGGTGTCCAGCAGCACCGTCTGCTCGTCCTCGGGCAGGTCCAGCAGCCCGCCGAGGCACTGCCCGACCAGCCGTGAGCTGATCTCGGGCGAGTTGCTCAGCAGCGCCTCGGGCAGCCGGTCGTCGATCGTCACGACCTGGCTGGTGCCGACCGGCAGCGTGCGCGCAGCGGTCTCGGCGAGCCGGTAGGCGGTGGCCACCCCCGTCGCGCCCTCGACCTCGGCGGAGACGCCCACCGGCCCGGCCGCCACCGCGCGCAACCACCCGAGGACGTCGGTCGACCGGCGCGGCCCGAGGGCCACCACGCCCACCTGGGCGCCGGACCGCTCGCCCCAGACCGAGCGCATCCCCCGCCGAAGCAGCCCCGCGGCGGGGTCGAGCAGGCTCGCCGTCCCCTCGCCGTCCGGGACGGCGACGACGGCGAGCAGGCGACCCGCCAGCGGCATGCCCAGCAGCTCCGACGCCGAGCGGACGAACGCGGGGTCGCCGCCCCGCCCGTCCAGCAGCCCGTCGAGCACGTGCCGGCGCGCGTCGTCGTCGACGGAGTCGAGCCGGCGCTGCTCCTCGCGGTAACCCTCCGCGACCGCCCCGCACTCGACGTCGTTGGTCCGCCAGACCGCGCTGGCCACCTCCACCAGGAGCGTGTCGTTGGGCCCCCCGGACGTGCGGGCCACCGCCAGCAGCGTCTCCCAGGTGATCTGCCCGCCCAGCCGGTAGGCGCGCAGCACCGCCTCGAGGGGGATGCCCTGCGCCGCGCGGCGCCGGCCGACCTCGCGCGCCTCGGCGGTCTGCAGCTCCCGGGTGCCCCCCGCGGCGCCCACGAGGCTGCGGATGCCGCCGGCCAGCCCGGCGCGGCTGGACCGGCGCAGTTCCACCAGGTCCAGCTCGCGGTACGCGGGCTCGGTCCGCAGCAGCACGTCGACCATCCGGTCCACCATGGCGTCGACCTCGTCGAACAGCCGTGGCGCCACGTCCCCCAGCCGGTCGGCCACCTCTGGCGGGAACACGTGCACCGCTCACCTCCCTGACGCGCTGCGCTGCGCACAACCCGGGCCGTCGATCACTGTGCGTCGCGCCCATTGTGACCGCCCTCACCAGCGGGGAACCTCATCGGGACGTAGCCGTGACCCAATCGTCTCCGACCGTCCACCCGGTCGGGGGACCTCCTAGACCCCGAGGAGTCGTGGGCCCGTGGCGGAAGCGCCGCTCGACCGCACCACCCCACCACCGGACCGGGCCCCCACCGCGCGGCTGGAGATGACCGACATCTCGGTCGCCTTCGGTGGCGTGACGGCGCTGGAGGCGGTCTCCCTGACCGTCGAGCCGGGCCAGGTCCACGGCCTGATCGGCCCCAACGGCGCCGGCAAGACGACGATGTTCAACGTCGCGTGCGGCCTCGTCCGGCCGAGCTCCGGCCGGATCGCCTGGAAGGGCAGCGAGCTGCGGCGGCTGCGCCCGGCACAGCTCACCCGGCTCGGCATCGCCCGCACGCTGCAGGGCGTCGGTCTGTTCGCCGGGATGACGGTCCTGGAGAACGTCATGGTCGGCGCGCACCGGCACGCGAGGTCCGGCTTCCTCTCCGCGCTGTTCGCGATCCCCACCGCGGACAAGGACGAGGAGCGGCTGCGCGAGCGCGCGATGACCGCGCTGGCCGAGCTGGACGCCACCGCCTACGCCGAGCGGTATCCGGGCAGCCTCCCCTACCCGGTGCAGAAGCGCGTGGCCCTGGCCCGGGCGCTGGTCGCCGAGCCGGACCTGCTGCTGCTCGACGAGCCCGCCAGCGGTCTGTCCGAGGACGAGATGCACGAGCTCGGCGAGCTCATCCGCACGCTGTCGGCGCGGATGAGCGTGCTGCTGGTCGAGCACCACATGGACCTGGTGATGCGCGTCTGCGACCGGATCACGGTCCTGGACTCCGGCAAGCCGATCGCCGTCGGAACCCCCGAGGAGATCCGCGCCAACCCGGCGGTCACCGAGGCCTACCTGGGCGACGACGTCGACGTCGCGGCCCACACCACGGAGTTCGGGTCCACCCGCTCCGAGACGGCTCCCACCGGCACCGAGGGGGCGTCGGCGTGACCGAGGCACACGGCAGCAGCGCGGTCGGCCTGAGCAAGGCCGCGTCCGGCGGCGGGACGGCGACCGGGACCGCGCTGCTCGACGTCCAGGGCCTGTCCGCCTCCTACGGCCCGGTGCGCGCCCTCGACGGCGTCTCGCTGCGCGCCGAGGCCGGCCGGATCACCGCCGTCCTGGGTGCCAACGGCGCCGGGAAGACGACGCTGCTGCGCACCATCAGCGGCCTGGTCCGCCCCACGGCGGGCCGGGTGGTCCTGGACGGCCAGGACATCACCCGGGCCCCCGTCGAAGCCATGGTGCACAAGGGCATGGCCCACGTCCCCGAGGGCCGCGGCGTCATCGCCGAGCTCACGGTCGACGAGAACCTGCGGGTCGGCTCGCTGTTCCGCGGGAAGGTCGGACGCGAGGAGTTCGACCGGGTCTACGACCTGTTCCCGCGGATCGCGGAGCGGCGCGACAACCCCGCGCACACGCTGTCCGGTGGCGAGCGGCAGATGCTCGTCATCGGCCGCGCCCTGCTCGCCCGCCCGCGCGTCCTGCTGCTCGACGAGCCGTCGCTGGGACTCGCGCCGAAGATCGTCGCCCAGATCTTCGGGCTGGTGCGGCAACTGGTCGACTCCGAGGGCCTGTCGGTGCTGCTCGTGGAGCAGAACGCCCGCAGCGCCCTCTCGGTGGCCGACACCGGCGTCGTGCTCAACCTCGGCCGCGTCGTCGTCACCGACGACGCCCGCACCCTCGCCGCCGACGAGGACCTGCGGCACGCCTACCTCGGCTTCTGAACCCCTCGTCTGCGTAGGAGGCAGTCCACTCGTGGAGCAGTTCATCAGCCTCACCCTCGGCGGGGTGGTCAACGGATCGGTCTACGCCGCGTTCGCGTTGGCGCTCGTGCTGATCTGGCGGTCGACCCGGATCGTGAACTTCGCCCAGGGCTCGATGGCCGCCGCGACCACGTTCATCGCGGTGGCGGTCATCGACGCCGGCGGGTCCTACTGGCTCGCGCTGGTCGTCGCCCTGCTGTCCGGCCTGGTCATGGGCGCGCTGATCGAGCGCGTGGTCATCCGGCCGGTCGAGGGCGGTCCCGAGCTCAACGCCGTCATCGTCACCCTGGGCCTGTTCGTCGCCATCCAGGGCATCGTCGCCCTCGTCGCCGGCGTCGACGAGCGGGCGTTCGTCCCGCCGTTCAGCACCGTCGGCTACGAGGTCCGCGAGGGCTTCACCCTGCTCTCGCTGTCGCGCAACTCGATCTGGACCGTCGGCGCCGTCCTGGTGACCATGCTGGCGCTCATCGCCCTGTTCCGGTTCACCCGGCTCGGCCTGGCGATGCGCGCCTCCGCCTTCGGCCAGGAGGTCGCCCGGCTGCTCGGCGTCCGGGTCGGCCGGATGCTCACGCTGGGCTGGGCCCTCGCCGCGGCGGTCGGCGCGCTGGCGGGGATGCTGATCGCCGGCGACGTCTCGTTCATCGGGCCCACCTTCATGGACACCCTGATCGTCTTCGGGTTCGTCGCCGCAGTGCTCGGTGGCCTCGACTCGCCGATCGGCGCCGTCGTCGGCGGCCTGCTCCTGGGCCTGGCGCTCAACTACGTGCGCGGCTACCTCGACGACTCGCTGCTGGGCATGGCCGCGCTGGTGATCCTCGTCGTCGTCCTGCTGGTCCGCCCCGGCGGCCTCTTCTCCACCACCGCAGCGCGGAGGGCGTGACCGTGAGCGAGACCCAGACCCCCACCGGCGACCCGGGCGCCGCGTCCGACGCCGCCCCCACCACCGCCACGGCCGGGGCGAACGCGCCGTCGGCCGGGGCCGGCGGACGCCGGTCCCTGCTGCCCCGCATCACCCTGCTCCGGCACCTGCTGGTCCTGGTGGTCGGTGCCGCCGTGGCGGTGCTGCTGCTCGAGAGCACCGAGCTCAACACCAACATCAAGCTGGGCAACGTCGCCTACCTCGCGATCGCCGCCGGGGGGCTGACGCTGCTCACCGGCCTGTCCGGGCAGATCTCCCTGGGCCACGGGGCGCTGATGGCTGTGGGCGCGTACACGACGGCGCTGATGCTCGACGTGGAGCGGAGCGAGGAGCCGCCGAGTCTGGCCCTGGTCTTCCTCGCCGCCGTCGCCGCGACGACGCTCGTCGGCGCCCTGGTCGGCGTCGCCGCCGCCCGCCTGCACGGTCCGTACCTGGCCGGCGCGACTCTCGCGCTCGCCGTCGGACTCCCCGGGCTGGCGCTGTACTTCAGCGACACCTTCAACGGCGAGCAGGGCCTCACCATCCGGCCTCCGGAGCGGCCGGAGTGGTTCACCGAGACCGTCGAGCAGCTGTCCGGCGCGACGGGGCGCGGCCTCAACGACAAGTGGGTCGCCTACATCGCCGTCGCCTGCCTGCTGATCTCCTACTTCTTCCTCGCCAACCTGATGCGCAGCCGGATGGGCCGCACCTGGCGCGCGGTGCGCGACCAGGAGGTCGCCGCGGAGCTCGCCGGCATCTCCCTGGGCGCCTGGCGCGTGCTGGCCTTCGTGGTGAGCGCCGCCGCCGCGGGCCTGGCGGGGGCGGTACTGGCCATCGTGGTCCAGCTGGCCGCGCCGGGGTCGTTCCTCCCGGTCCTGTCGCTGTCGCTGCTGACCGCGGTGGTCATCGGTGGGCTCGGCACCCTCACCGGCGCGCTGCTCGGCTCGGCCCTGCTGGTCTTCCTCCCGCCATGGCTCATCGATCTCGGCCGGGACGTCTTCGACATGGAGGAGGCGCAGGCCTCGCAGTCGTCCTTCGTCGTCTACGGCCTGCTGCTGGTCGTGACGATGCTCTTCGCTCCGGCCGGACTGGTGGGCACCATCCGCCTGGCGCTGCTGCGGCGACGGGCCGCGCGCGCGCTCACCCGCAGCGGGCGGGGGTGAGCCGCGCGACGAGACCACCGCCGACCGGCCCCGGGAGCGGGCACTCGATCCCCGTTCCCGCCACGCACGGCGCACCCCCCACACCCCTGGGCACAGCTGCCCGGGCGACACCCAAGGAGCACCCTTGACACGAAACTCCCGGCGCCTCGTGAGCGTCCTGGCCGCAGCGACGATCGCCACCAGCATGGCCGCCTGTGGCGGTGACGACGACAGCGATGGCGGTGGCGGCGGCGGTGGCGGCGGCGGCACCGCCGAGGACAACGAGGCCACCGGCCCTGGTATGACCGAGGACACCGTCACCATCGGTTCGCACTACCCGCTGACCGGCCGTGCCGCGCCCGGCTACAGCGAGATCCCGACCGGCGTCCAGGCCTACTTCGACTACGTCAACGCCAACGGCGGCGTCTACGACCGGCAGATCGAGTGGGTCTACCGCGACGACGGCTATAACCCCACCAACACCAGCACCGTGGTCCGCGAGCTGGTGCTGGAGGAGGAGGTGTTCGCCATCATGGGCGGCCTCGGTACGCCGACGCACAACGCCGTCCTCGACTTCCTCAACACCGAGGAGGTCCCCGACCTGTTCGTCTCCTCGGGCTCCTCGCTGTGGGACGACCCGGAAAACCTCCCGTACACGTTCGGCTGGCAGACCGACTACGAGAGCGAGGGGAAGATCATCGGTCAGTACATCGCCGAGGAGTTCCCCGACGCGAAGGTCGGGCTGTTCCTCCAGGACGACGACTTCGGCGAGGACGGCGAGCGGGGGGTGCGGCAGTACCTCGACGACGACCAGATCGTCGAGGTGCAGACCTACACGTCCGGCAACATCGACGTGGGGCCGCAGATCGCGGCGCTGCAGGCCTCCGGGGCCGACTTCGTGCTCGGGTTCAACACCCCGCCGTACACGGCACTGACCCAGCTGGCCGCCCGGGACCTGAACTACACGCCGCAGTGGTGGTACTCGAACGTCGGGTCCGCCCCCGACCTCGTGGGTTCCCTGCTCGGGGCCTTCTCGCAGGGCGCTGTGAGCGGCGCGTCGGCCCTCGCGGGCATCTACACGACCTCCTACATCCCGACGGTCGACCAGGTCGACGACCCGTGGATCCAGCTGTTCCAGCGCATCTGGGACGAGTCCGGCCAGGAGGGCGTGCTCACCAACACCCGCGTCTACGGCATGTCGATGGCCTACACGATGGTGCAGGCGCTCCAGGCGGCCGGCCGCAACCCCACCGGTGACGACCTGGTCGCCGCGGTGGAGGAGGCCGGAGCGGACTGGCAGGGGCCGGCGTTCACGCCGTTCCGCTACTCCTCCGACCGGCACGCCGGCATCAGCGGCATGTCGGTGGTGCAGTTCAACGCCGAGGGCGTCGGAGAGCCGAAGACGCCGCTGCTGGTCACCGACACCGGCGATGCGGAGATCGAGGAGTACGACGGCGAGCCCATCGCCCCGCCGGAGAGCGGCATCCCGGACGAGGAGGCCGTCGGCTAGCGGAAGGGCCCCGCTGCCCCTCCACCGCACGCTCCGCGCGCGGCGGGACCCTGCAGCGGGGCCGGTAGGAGCAGGACGACGGCGGCCGCGGTCCCTCCCCGGGACCCGCGGCCGTCGGCGTCCCCGGGCGGACCGCCCCGCGGGGTGTGCCCGGATGCCCCCTGGGTAGGGGCGCCGATGACGCGCGGTGCGCGTCGGCGGGGCACGAGGAGGGCTGGGGATGGTGCGCGCGACTCGGTCGATCCGGCGGGCGGTGGTCACCGGCGGGGCGGGGTTCCTCGGCTCCCATCTGTGCGAGCACCTGCTCGAGCGCGGCGTCGAGGTGGTGTGCCTGGACAACTTCCTCACCGGCTCGCCGCAGAACGTCGTCCACCTGATGGAGCACCCCGCGTTCCGGTTGCTGCGCTGCGACGTCACCGACTACGTCCACGTCCCCGGACCGGTGGACCTCGTGCTGCATTTCGCCTCCCCGGCGAGCCCCATCGACTACCTCAGGATGCCGATCGAGACCCTCAAGGTCGGCAGCCTCGGCACGCTGCACACGCTCGGCCTGGCCCACGACAAGGGCGCCCGGTACGTGCTGGCCTCGACGTCGGAGGTATACGGCGATCCGCTGGAGCACCCGCAGACCGAGGAGTACTGGGGCAACGTCAACCCGGTCGGGCCGCGGGGCGTCTACGACGAGGCCAAGCGCTTCAGCGAGGCCATGACCACGGCCTACCGGACGTCCAAGGGCACCGACACCGGCATCGTGCGGATCTTCAACACCTACGGACCCCGGATGCGCCCGGACGACGGCCGCGCCATCCCCGCCTTCGTCGGCCAGGCGCTCGCCGGCCGACCGGTCACCGTCGCCGGCGACGGCTCGCAGAC
Source organism: Trujillonella endophytica (assembly GCF_900110555.1). GTDB lineage: Bacteria > Actinomycetota > Actinomycetes > Mycobacteriales > Geodermatophilaceae > Trujillonella > Trujillonella endophytica. The sequence goes on along the minus strand of NZ_FOEE01000015.1, from coordinate 78,635 downwards.
CCGCTCGATCTGCTACGTCGACGACACCGTCCGCGGCATCCTGGCGATGGCCGCGTCCGGGCACGCCGGCCCGGTGAACATCGGCAACCCCGACGAGCTCTCCATGCTGGCGCTGGCGCAGTGGATCATCGAGCTGACCGGTTCCGGGTCGGCCGTCGAGTTCATCGACCTGCCCGTCGACGACCCGAAGGTCCGCCGTCCCGACACCACCCGGGCCGAGGAACTGCTGGACTGGCGGCCGCTGGTGCCCTCCGAGGAGGGGCTGCGACGCACCGTCGCCTGGTTCGCCGAGCAGCGCTCGATGGGCACGCGCGCCGTCGGTTGAGCGTCCCCCGTCGGCCTTCCGTCGACGAGGCCCCCTCTACCGACCGTCGTCCCTCTACATTGGACCCGGCGAACGGGGTCGCCATGAGTGTTCGGACGACGACGGAGCGCATCAATGGGCCGGCACGCCACCACCACCACGACCACTCGCCGCGGGTGGCCGCCGCCGCCACTCGTGCTGATCGCGGCACTGGCCGTCGTCGCGCTCGTCGCGGGCGGGCTGGTGTGGTGGCTCGCCGGCTCCGACGACGACGGGAACGCGGCCGCGTGCGGGGACGACGCCGCCGTGCGGGTCGCCGTGGCTCCCGAGATCGCGCCGGTCGTGCAGGAGGTGCTGGCCGACGCGCTGTCCGGCGACTGCGTCACCGCCGACGTGGTCGAGGCCGACTCGCTGCAGACCGTCGCCGCGCTGACCGCGGGGGCGGACTCCGGCGTGCCCGACGTCTGGGTGCCCGACTCCTCCATCTGGCCGGCCCAGGTCGAGGGCGCCTCCGTGGAGCAGGCCGGCACGCTGGCCATCTCCCCGCTCGTGCTCGCCACGAGCCGCGCCTCCGCCGAGGACCTCGGCGTGCTCGCTCCCACGCCGGTGTGGCTCGACGTGGTCATCGCGGCGCTGACGGCGGGGCGGTCCATGCCGACCGCCGACCTCACCGGATCCGCCCGCCAGATCGGCGTCTCGCTGTCGGTCGAGGCGACCGGCAACGGGGTGGCGATCTCGGACGAGGAGCTCGCGGCGTCGCTGGGGCTCTCGCGGTCCGGCGCGACCCTGGACGAGGTGCGGTCGGCCTCGGTGGCCGGGAACGCGGACGCGGGGCTGTGGGCCGGCACCGAGCAGGACGTGCTGGCCAGCTACCTGGCCGGCGACTCGCAGATGGTCGCGCTGTACCCGGAGGGGGGCTCGACCTACCTCGACTACCCGGTGGTGCGTGCCGGGGAGCCCGACGGGGACCGGCGCGCGGCCGTCGACACCGTGGTGGCGGCGCTGACCTCCGACGACGCCGCCGCCGCGGTGCGCGCCGCCGGGTTCCGCGACGCCGACGGGAACGCGCCCGACGGCGCGGGACCGGACACCGGGACGCAGCCGGAGGCGCCCGAGCGGCTGCCGATGGAGCCCGACGCCGCGACCGCGGCCATCGAGCAGGCCAACCGCGTGCTCGCCCCCTCGCGCCTGCTGACCGTCATCGACACCTCCACGTCCATGGAGGCCACCGCCGCCGGCGGCACGCGGATCTCGCTGGCGGTCGACGCCGCCCGCACCGCCCTGGCCGGGCTCCCCGACGAGTACTCGGTCGGCCTGTGGACCTTCGCCTACCGGGTGGACGGCGACAGGGACTACGCCGAGCGGGTGCCGCTGCGCGCGCTGGACGCCGACGTCGACGGGTCCACCCAGCGTGCGGCGCTGGCCGCGCAGCTGCAGACGCTGTCGGGTTCGCTCACGTCCGGGGGGACGGGCCTCTACGACACCGCGCTCGCCGCGGTCCGGGCCGCCCGCGAGCTGTACCAGGAGGGCGCGGTCTCCAGCGTGGTCCTGCTGACCGACGGCACCAACGACGACGACGCGGGCGGCATCTCCCTGCAGGGGCTGATCGACACGCTCCGCTCCGAGGCCGACCCCGACCGGCCGGTGCAGCTCGTCGGCGTGGCGCTGGGGCCGGAGGCCGACCTCGAGGAGCTGCAGCAGATCGCCGCGGCCACCGGCGGGACCGCCTACTCCGCCCAGGACCCCGACGACCTGCAGGCCGTGCTCTTCGACGCCATCCGGGAGCGCTGACCCAGCACGCCGTCGAGGGCCGCGACCACCTCGTCGACGGTGATCCGCGCCAGTGCCGGGTCCAGATCGGCGCCCCACGGGTCGCCGGTGCCGTCGCCGTGCCACAGGACGACGTGCAGCGGGCCGCCGTCCCGGATGCGGGTCGGCGGCCCCCACAGCGCCGGGGCGACCGGGCCGAAGAGCACCACGGACGGCCGCCGGTAGGCCGTCGCCAGGTGCGCCACGCCGGTGTCGCCGCTGACCACCACCCGGGCCGCGGCGACGACGGCCGCGAGCTCCAGGCCGGTCGTCGTCCCGGCGAGGACCGCGTCCGGGCCCAGGCCCCCGCCCTCGGCCACGGCGCGGGCCAGGTGCACCTCGGCGGGACCGCCGGTGATCCGCACGTCGCAGCCGGCGGCCGCGAGGTGGCGGGCGACGGCGGCGAACCGCTCGACCGGCCACCGGCGGCCGGCGAACGCCGCACCGGGGTGCACCACCGCGGCGCCGGTCACCGGCGGCGGCACGGCCGGGACGGCGAGATCGAGCGCGTCCGGGTCGGCGTCCACCCCGAGCCCCTCGGCCACGAGCCGGCACCATCGCCGGACCTCGTGCTCGTCGGGGTACCAGGCCGGGCCGGGGTAGCCGGGGCTGTCGAAGGTGAGCAGCCGCCGCGGGTGCAGGTCGGCGACGACGACGTGCGACAGCGGCCCCCTGCCGTGCAGGTCGACGGCGAGGTCCGGGGGCGGGCCGGTCCACTCGAGCGGCTCGAGCTCCCCGGCGGGCAGCACCTCGTCGACCGCGTCGATCAACCCGGCCAGGGGCTCGAGCGCCCGCGTGGTGGCCAGCACCAGCCGGTGCCCGGGGACGGCCGCCCGCACCGCGCGGATCGCCGGCACCCCGGTGAGCAGGTCCCCCAGCCCGAGCGGCCGCAGCACCACCGCGGTGGGCCGTGCAATTCCGCGCTTCTGCCCGGAGGGACGAGGTGCAGAAGCGCGGAATTGCACGTCGGCCCTCACGCCCGGGAGCGCTCGACCAGCGCGGTCGTGGAGTGGCCGTCCAGGTAGGGAAGGACGACGGCCTGGCCGCCCCACCGGCGCAGCACCGCCGCCTCGGGCAGGTCCGCGCCGGCGTAGTCGCCGCCCTTGGCCCAGACGTCGGGCCGAAGCCGGTCGAGCACCGCCGCCGGGGTGTCCTCCTCGAAGACGACGACGGCGTCGACGAACTCCAGCGCATCGAGCACCCGCGCGCGGTCGGCGGCGGACACCAGGGGCCGGGCCGGCCCCTTGAGCCGGCGCACCGAGTCGTCGGAGTTGATGCACACCACCAGGCAGTCGCCGAGCCCGCGGGCGGCCCGCAGCGTCGCCACGTGCCCGGGGTGGAGGAGGTCGAAGCAGCCGCCGGTGGCCACGACGGTGCCGCCGGCCGCCCGCACCCGGGAGAGGACCGAGTCCACGCCGGGCTCGGCGATCACGTTGGGCGCGCGGGCGCCCGACCGGGGCGCGTCCCCGGCGTCCCACGCGCCCGCGCCGCCCCGGCCGACGAACACCGAGGCCGCCGCCACCGCGCCGGCCACCGCCTCGCCGGTCACCGCGCCGTCGGCGAGCAGCAGCGCCGCGGCGGCGGCGAACGCGTCGCCGGCGCCGCAGGGGTCGCCGCCGGTCACCGCATGCGCCGGCACGACCATCGGGGCTCCCCCGCCGTAGGAGAGCAGGGCACCGCGGGCGCCGAGGGTCACCGACACCGCTCCCACGCCCCAGCGGCGGATCAGCGCCTCCGCCCGGGCGCCGACGGCGGCCAGGCCGTCGCCGTCGGCGGGCACGCCGGCAGCCGCGGCCACGCGGGCGGCCTCCGCGCCGTTGGGGGTGACCAGCCGCGTCGAGGGCACCGGGTCGGCCCCGCGGGGATGCGGGTCCCAGACGATCGGCCCACCGGCCGCGGCCAGGGCCTCGCGCACCGCGGCCGAGGCCGTCGTCCCCCGGCCGTAGTCGGCGACGAGCACGGCCGCCGCCGTCCGCAGCACCTCCCGCGCCTCGTCGGGCAGGGCGCCGAGCCGGACCACCGGGTCGCCGGAGTCGATCCGCACCACCGAGTGGTCCCCGACCCGCACGCGCCGTTTGACCGCCGTGCCGCCGGTCGCCGGGATCTCCACCAGCCGCACCCGGCCGGCCAGCAGCGCCCGGAGCCGGGTGGCGCCGTCGTCGTCGGCCATGGGGGTCACCAGCACGACCGGCCGCGACGTCGACGCCGCCGCGATCACCGCGGCCAGCGCGGCACCCCCCGGCCGCTCGCGGCGCTCGACGTCCTCGACGACCGGCACGGGCGCGTCCGGGGTCAGCCGGGACGCCGTGCCCACCAGGTCGACGTCCAGCAGCGCGTCACCGACGACGACCAGCGGCCGCGCGCCGCCGGCCTCGCTCGCCGGCGCCGGCCGCTCCCGCGGGCCGTTCCCCGCCTCGCGCCCCGGTGCGTCCCCGGCGCCCGCCGGAACCCGCGCGGGCTCGGCGAGCACGGCGGCGTCGAAGGCCGCGCAGAGCAGGTGCAGCGCGACCAGGTGGCACTCCTGCACCGTCGCCGTCCAGGCGGAGTCGATGCAGACCGCCTCGTCGGCCACGTCGGCCAGCGAGTTCGGCCCCGGCCCGGTCAGCGCCAGGACGGTGAGGCCGCACTCGCGGGCCCGGCGGGCGGCGGCCACGGCGTTGGGCGACCGCCCGCTGGTGGAGAGCAGGACCAGCACGTCCCCGGCGCGGCCGTGCGCCTCCACCTGGCGGGCGAACAGCTCCTCGGCCGGGTAGTCATTGGCGATCGCGGTCAGCGACGAGGTCTCGGCGCTGAGGCAGATCGCGGAGAACGGCGGCCGTTCGGCCCGGTAGCGGCCGACCAGCTCGGCGGTCAGGTGCTGGGCCTGGGCGGCGCTGCCGCCGTTGCCGGCCGCGAGCAGCCGGCCCCGGCCCTCGCCCCGCAGGACGCCGGCGAGCAGGCGCCCCCAGCGGTCCAGGGTCGCCACGTGCCCGGTCACGTCCCGCAGCGCCGCGGCCAGCGACGCGACGTGGTCGTGCCCGGTCAGGTGGGAGCAGGCGTCCGGGGAGACCGCCGTGCCGGCGGATCGGGGAACGGCACTCATCGGGCGGCCTCCACGGGGCGCGTGACGCGGTTCTCGGCCACGGCCGGGCTGCCCAGCACCTGGCCGTAGACGGCCTCGGTGTCGGCGGCGACCCGGGCCCAGCGGTAACGGGAGCGCGCCCGTCGCACCCCGGCCGCGCCGTAGGCGGCCCGGCGGGCGTCGTCGGCCAGCAGGGCGGCCAGCACCGCCCCCAGCGCGACCGGGTCCCGCGGCGGCACGAGGTCGCCGGTGACGCCGTCGGCGACGCTGTCGACGAGCCCGCCGACGGCGGTGGCCACGACGGGCCGGCCGCAGGCCATCGCCTCCAGCGGGGTGATCCCGAACGGCTCGTACCAGGGGACGGCGAGGACGACGTCGGCCGAGCGGATCCACGCGGGCACGTCGGTCCGGGCCACCGCCCCGGTGAAGCGCAGCCGCTCGGCGACCCCGGCCCCCGCGGCCACCGCCCGTAGGCGCCGCACCTCGGGATCGCGGTCCAGCTCGTCCCGCGGCGGCCCGCCGACGACGACGAGCTCGGCGCCGGGCACCACGGCCAGCGCCCGGACGGCGTCGTCCTGGCCCTTGCGCTCGACCAACCGGCCGAGCACCAGCAGCCGCTGCCGGCCCGGGGTGCGGGGCGCGACGGGGCCCTGCGGCGAGAAGACCTCGGTGTCCACGCCGCACGGGACGATCGTCACCCGCTCGTGCGAGAGGCCCAGGCGGCGCAGCTCGAAAACCTCGTCGGAGCACGTGGCCACGACGTGGCGGACGGTGCGGCACAGCGCCCGCTCCAGCTGCACCCGCTGTGGCGGGGAGGTGTCGGCGGCACCCTGGTGGCGGCGCTTGACCGAGCCGAGGGCGTGGAACGTCTGCAGCACCGGCACGTCCCCGGCCGCCGCGACGGCGGCCAGCCCGCTCATCCAGAAGTGCGCGTGCACGAGGTCGGGCCGGGCGGCGGACCACTGGCGGCGCAGCGCCGAGGCGAAGTCGGGCATGTGCCGCAGCAGGTCGTCCTTGGGCAGGTTCTCCGGCGGCCCCGCGGCGACGTGCCGGACGCGGTAGCCGTCCTGGGTCACCACCTCGTCGGGCAGCGCGACGTCGTCCCGGCGCGTGTGCACGGTGACGTCGTGCCCCCGCGCGGCCAACCCGGCGGCCAGGGCCGCAACGTGCACGTTCTGCCCGCCGGCGTCGACCCCGCCGATCGCGGCCAGCGGCGAGGCGTGCTCGCTCACCAACGAGATCCTCATCGGATGACCTCCTCCAGAAGTGCGTCCCAGTCGGCCAGGAACCGGGCCAGGCCGTACCTCTCGAGCGCGGCGGCGCGGGCGGCCTTGCCCGCGAGCCGGGCGGCATCCGGGTCGTCGAGGAACCGGCGCGCCCCCTCCCAGAGACGCTCCGGGCGGGTGGAGATGACGCCGGCCTCGGCCGGCACCGCCTCGACCACCTCCGTGGTGGCCAGGGCGACCACCGGCATGCCCAGGTGCATGGCCTCCAGCAGCGACAGGCCCAGCGACGTCCACCGCACGGGGTGCACGTAGACCCGGCGGCGGGCCAGCTCGGCGTGCATCGCCGCCTGCGGCGGGTCGTCGAACAGCGCCACCCGGTCGGGGTCCAGGCCGTACCGCTCGTGCAGCCCGGCCAGCCCCATGCCGAACACGTCGACCGGGGCGACGACGGCCAGCCCGGCCAGCAGGTCGGCGCCGACGGTGCGCCCGCGGCGGACCGGCTCGTTGCTGACGACGGCGGCGCGGGCGAGCTCGCCGGTCCACCGCTCCCCCGGGTCGACGATGCCGTGCTCGATGACCGTGGTCGGCGCCCGGCCGTTGTCGTAGAACAGCCGGTTGAAGTGCGTGACGTGCGCGATGGAGATGTCGTCGCGGTCGGCCAGCGGGTGGCGGGTGTGCGGCACCGGCCCGTCGTCCGGCTCCAGCCCTGGTGCGTTGTGCTCGAGGAAGACCGCCGGCAGCTCGCGGCCCGGCTCGCGCCCGAGCCACGCGCGGCACAGCTCCAGGTCGCGGGTCCGCTGCAGCACGACCACGTCCACGTCGGCGTGCCGCAGGTCCTCCGGCGTCACCTCGCGGGCCGACGCCGGCCAGTTCCAGGTGCGGGCGCGGCCCCGCCCGTCGGGACCCCGATCGGGGGTGACCGGGACGAGGTACTCGTGGTCCCCCTCCACGAACGCGGTCGTCCAGGAGCCGTGCACGTGCCAGACGAGGACCTTCATCCGCTCACCAGCTTCTCGACGGCGGCGACGACGTCGGCCGGGGTCACCGAAGTCAGGCAGGGATGGCCGGGCACCGGGCACACGCGGGCACGGGTGCGGCGGCAGGGCGCGTCCTGGTCCCCGAGCAGCACGGTCGGCACGCCGTAGGGGGCCCACCGCGCGGCCGGCACGACCGGGGAGAACAGCGAGACGACGGGCGTGCCGACGGCGGCGGCCAGGTGCGCCGGGCCGGTGTTGCCGACGACGACGGCCGCGGCCCCGTCCAGCAGCGCCGCCATCCCCGCCAGGCTCGTGGCGCCGCCGAGGTCCTCCCCGCGGCTGCCGGCCACGGCGGCGGTCAGCGCCCGCTCCCCCGGCCCGCCGGTGACCAGCACGCGGTGCCCGGCGTCGGCGAGGGCCTCGACGGCCTCGGCGCAGCGGTCGGCCGGCCAGGCGCGCGCGGGGACGGACGCGCCGGGGTGCAGCACGACGTACCCCGGCTCGCGGCCGGTCGGGGGCAGGGGGCGCCGGACGGCGAGGCGGCCGTCGTCGCCGGGGGGCAGCTCGAAGCCGGCGGCGCGGGCGAGGGAGAGCGCGCGCTCGGGTTCGGGCAGGTCGTCGTCCACTCGGTGCCGGACGTCGAGCAGCGCGCCGGGGTAGTCGACGCTGATCGCCGAGATCCGCGGGACGCCGGCCGCGCGGAGGACCAGCGCCAGGGGCAGGGGCGACTGGTGGAACGAGGTGGGGACGACGGCCTCGTCCGGCGCGAGTTCCCGGATCCGCGCGGTCAGCGCGGCGAGATCGGCGGCGTCCACGGGCGGGGGATCGCCGAGGATCCACGGGCAGGACCAGGTCCACACCTCGTCGACGCCCGGCAGCAGGGCGGCGGCCTCGGCACCGGCCGGGCCGGCGAGGAACACGACACGGTCCGCGCCGTGCGCGACGGCCCGCACCAGGGGCGCCTGCAGGAGGACGTCGCCGGCGTTGTCCAGCCGCGCGACGAGGACCGTCCGCCGCCCGCCGGTCACCACCGGCCCGCCAGGACGTCGTCGACCGCTTCCGTCAGCGTTCCCGCCACGTGCGGGGCGGCCGCGACCTCGGCCTTCCGGGTCACGGGCGTGGGCACCATGATCCCGGCGGCACCCGCGGCCGCGGCGGCCTCGACGTCGGCAGCGATGTCGCCGACGACCACGCAGCGGGCGGGATCGACGCCGAGCTCCGTGCAGGCGGCCTTCACCATGCCGGGCGCGGGCTTGCGGCAGGCGCAGCCGTCGTCCGGGCCGTGCGGGCAGACCTGGATCGTGTCGAAGGGGCCGAGCAGCTCGTCGAGGCGGGCCATGCAGGCGTCGACCTGGTAGCGGGTGATGATCCCGCGGGCGACGCCGGACTGGTTGCTGACCACGCCGACCCGCACGCCGCGGGCGCGCAGGGCGTCGACGGCCTCGCGGGCGCCCGGCACCGGCGTCACCAGGGCGGGATCGCCGTTGTAGGGGTAGTCGCGGACCAGCGTGCCGTCGCGGTCGAACAGGACGAGATCGGGCAGGCCGCGCCAGCGGCCCACCCGGCGGTGCGTGAGGAGGCCGCGCAGGACGTGCCAGGTGGCCAGCGGCGGGATGACCGCGCTGGTGGCGAGCATCGTGGCGACCTCGGCACGGTCGCGCGGCCCCGGCACGATCCGGGCCCGGGCGAACTCGGCGGTGCCGGCCGCCCAGGCCAGCGCGGCGGCCGTCGCGGCCCGGGGCCGGCGCGCGGCGGCGAGCCCGAGCGCCGCGACGGCGGCGGTGGTGACGGCGAGGTGCTGCGGACGTCGGCCGAGCGGGGCGTCGGCCCGGTCCGGCGCCCGCCAGCCGGGGCCGTGCAGCCTCCGCATGAGGACGTCGTCGGCGTTGCCGGCCTGCACCCGCACGCTGACCCGGCGGTCGGTGGGCCGCACGGGATGGGTGATCCACCGCTCGCCACGCACCAGCCGGGCGCCGGTGTCCATCACCCGCAGGGCGAGGTCGGAGTCCTCGCGGAACGCGCGCGGAAAGCGCTCGTCGAAGCCGCCGACCGAGGCCAGGGCGGCGCGGCGGTAGGCGAGGTCGGCGGTGATCCAGCTGCTGGTGGCCAGGCCCGCGGTGCCGCGCTCCCAGTCGGTGGGGCGGCGGTCGCCGGGCAGCGGCACCCGCACCCGGCCCTGGCTGCCGGCGACGTCCGGGGCGAGGCCCGCCAGGTCGGTCGCGAGCCGCCGGTACCAGTCGGCGTCGGGGACGACGTCGTCGTCCAGGAAGGCGATCCAGTCGGTGCGGGCCACCCGCCAGCCCAGGTTGCGCGCCCGGGCCGGGCCGCCGCCCCCGGTGCGGACGACGCGCAGCGGCGGCAGGCCGGGCCGCTCGGGCCGCAGCGGCGGACCCGCGGGCCGGTCGTCGACCAGCACGAGCTCCGCCGGGCGGTCGCCGGGAGCCGCGGCGAGGGCGTCGAGCAGCGCATCCAGCGAGGGCCGACCGATCGTCGGCACCACCACGGTGACGCGCTCGAGGACGCCCTCCATGCGATCGGTCGTGCCCTACCGATCGGACGGGGAAACACTACGGGCTCGAAGCATCGCCTCCTGATCGCCGCCCTCCCGGGCAATCTCGCGCTTCTGCACCGCGCAATCTCGCGCTTCTGCACCGCGCACTATCGCGCTTCTGCACCGCGCAATGTGGCGGAATTGCCCGGGGACGGCGGAGTGGGGGCGGGGCCGGGTCAGCGGCGGGGGCGGGCCGCGGCCGAGACCCGGGCCAGGGCGTCGGTGACCACGGGGGCGTCGTCGCCCAGCCGGATGAGCAGGTGGGCCACGAGGTCGTCGTGCGTGGCTGCCGCGGCGCGCACGGTGGCGCGGCCGGCGTCGGTCAGCCGGCCGTGGAGCAGCCGGCGGTCGTCGGCCCCGCGCTCCCGGACGACGAGCCCCGCGGCGACCAGCCGGGTCACCGTGCTGGTCACCCCGGCGCGGGACAGACCGAGCGCCTCGGCGACCTCCCCCATGCTGGCGCGCTCACCCGGCGCGTCCGCGATCCGGCGCAGCGCCTCGAACCCGGTCAGCGAGATGCCGTGCCCGCGATGCAGCGCGGAGTCCACGCGCCGCGTGATCCGGTCGTGCACCTGCACGATGCGCAGCCAGGTCTCCTGGGGCCGCGGCGCCGCGCCGGGCAGGTCCGCGACGTCGGGTACGGCGGACGTCGGCACGTCGTCCACGGGCACCGCCCCATCGTCGTCGACCTCAGGAGCTCCCGGACGCCGACCGCTCGGCCCGGCGGCGCAGCGCGACGACGCCGACCCCGCCGGCCGCGGCCACCAGGGCCGCGCCTGCCACCACCAGCGGCCACGTCGCGGAGGCCTGCTCGGCGACGGGACTGCCGGCGGCGGCGATCCGCAGGTCGACGGTGACGGTGGTGGGCGTGACGGCGCCGACCACCTCGAGGGTCGTGGCGCCGGTCGCGGCCGAGGACGGGATGCGCACCTCCACGGCCACCAGCCCGTCGATGTCGGCGACGGAGGTGCCGAGCTCCGTGCCGTCGCCGAGGCGGAGCGTCACCTCCTCCCCGGCGGCGAAGCCGGAAGCGGTCAGGGTGACCACGTCCCCGGCGGCCACGCTGGACGCCGAGCCCGCCGGGACGCCCACGGACGCGGCGGGTGGCGGCACGTCGCCGCCGACGGCACCCCCGTCGGCGCCCCCGGCCATGGGCGGCACCGTGGCGTCGGCCGTCGGCGGCGCGATGGCGGCGCAGTCCTCCTCCGCGGGGCGGGTGAACTCGAATCCGGGCAGCTCGTCGACGTACGTGACGCCCGAGCCGTCGAGGGCGGTGAACAGCAGCCGGCTGTCGATCGTCTCGCCCCAGGCGACGTCGCCGGTGCGCAGCTCGACCGTCTGCCCGGGCGCGACCGAGGCGCGGTCCTCTCCCTCCGGGCTCCGGGTGGTGGCGAGGACGACGTCGTAGGCGACGGTGCCCCCGACGACCTCGACCGCCACCCCGCCGGGCCGGCAGCTCGGACCGTGGGTGACCCGGGCGTCGGGTCGGGTGGGGTCGTCGATGGCGAGGGCCGAGCCGGCCGCCACGACACCCAGAGTGGCCATGCCAGCGACGAGGCCGGCCGCGAGGAGCCCGCGCACGGCGGTCCTGCGGACGGCTCCCGGTGACGTACCTGACGGCACGCAGTTCCCCCTCGAGCAGTCTGCTGCCGGGCGCGACGGACGTCGCTGCACCGGCCTCCCCATGATGAGGCCTGTGACGGGCTCCGGACCGTGTGTCACTGACGCTTCTGGCGTGTCGTCGCGGCGTGTCGGCAGAAAGTGCGCCGCGGTACTCGGGGGGCCCGTCCGGCGGGGAGGTCCTAGCGTGGCCGGGTGACCTCAGCAGCCGGCACCGGACGCGAGCGACAGAACGAGATCTACCGGGCCGGGGTGTACGGCCGCAGGCCCCGCGTGCCGACCGTCGCCCGCGCGCTGCAGCGGGCCGCCCGCCGTCGCCTGGACGCCCGCGCCTACGCCTACGTGGCCGGGGGCGCCGGCGACGAGGCGACCCAGCGGGCCAACCGCGCGGCCTTCGACCGCTGGGCGATCGTCCCCCGGGTGCTGCGGGACGTGAGCGCGCGCGACACCTCGGTGGAGCTGTTCGGCCGCCGGCTGCCCGCGCCCGTGCTGCTCGGCCCGGTGGGAGCCCTCGAGCTCGTGCACCCCCAGGCCGATCTGGCGGTGGCCCGGGCCGCGGCCTCGCTGGGCGTGCCGATGGTCTTCTCCAACCAGGCCTCGGTCCCCATGGAGACGTGCGCCGCCGCGATGGGCGACGCGCCCCGGTGGTTCCAGCTGTACTGGTCGACGTCCGACGAGCTGGTGGAGAGCCTGGTCGCCCGCGCCGAGGCCTCCGGGTGCGACGCGCTCGTCGTCACCCTCGACACCACGATGCTCGGCTGGCGCCCGCGCGACCTCGACCTCGGCCACCTGCCGTTCGCGCTCGGCAAGGGCATCGCGCAGTACACCTCCGACCCGGACTTCCGGCGGCTGGTGGCCGAGCGAGCGGGCGCCGCCCCCGCACCCGCGGAGGCCGCCGCGTCGGCCCGGCGGGACCGGCAGCCGCGCCCGACCCTCGCGGCCGTCCGGGCACTGGTCGGCATGGCACGGGCCTGGCCCGGGCCGCTGCGGGAGAACCTCCGCTCGCCGCTGCCCCGGGCCGCCGTCGAGACGTTCCTGGCCATCTACTCGCGGCCCTCGATCACCTGGGCCGACCTGGCCTGGCTGCGCGAGCGGACGCGGTTGCCGATCGTGCTCAAGGGGGTGCTGCACCCCGACGACGCCCGCCGGGCCCTGGACGAGGGGGTCGACGGCGTGGTGGTGAGCACGCACGGCGGCCGGCAGGTGGACCGCTCGATCGCCGCCCTGGACGCGCTGCCCGACGTCGTCGCCGCGATCGGCGACCGCGCGCCGGTCCTGCTCGACAGCGGTGTGCGCAGCGGCGCCGACGCCCTGGTGGCCGTCGCCCTGGGGGCGCGAGCCGTGCTGCTGGGTCGCCCGTTCGCGTGGGGACTGGGCCTGGCCGGGGAGGACGGCGTGCGGCAGGTCGTGTCCGACGTCCTGGGCGAGTTCGACCTGACCCTGGGCCTCGCCGGGTTCACCGCCGTCGACCAGCTCACGCCGGAGGTCCTCCGCCGGATGCCGTGAGCCCGCCCGGGGACACGCCGGGCGGGGGTTGACCCGACGGTGTGGCCCGGGTCACAGTGGTCTCGGGCGGGGGCAGCCGGGAAACCATTGGCCATCCACCGCTGGATGGACCGACCAACGCGGCCAGACCGCCAGAGCCGGCCCCCCGCCCCACTTCCCCTCCGCGTCGCCGGAGCCGGGCGCGATCGGCGCACGGGACCTGCCCCCGGGGCGCAGAATGGGCCCGTGACCAGCAGCGAGACCAACGCGAGCATCGCGGGGATCAGCCGCCCCGTCCCCACCGGCCTCTTCGTCGGCGGGCGGTGGCGGCCCGCCACCGGCGGCGCCGACTTCGCCGTCCACGACCCGGCGGACGGCTCCGTGCTGGCGCGGGTCGCCGACGCCACACCCGACGACACCCGCGCCGCCATGGACGCCGCCGCGGCCGCCGCCGCGGGCTGGGCGGCCACCGCCCCCCGCGAGCGCGGCGAGATCCTGCGCCGCACCTTCGAGGCCATGACCGGCCCGCGGGCCGACGACCTCGCGCTGCTGATGGTCCGCGAGAACGGCAAGACGCTCGCCGACGCCCGGGCCGAGCTGACCTACGCCGCCGAGTTCTTCCGCTGGTTCGCCGAGGAGGCGGTCCGCATCGACGGCGACTACCGGGTCGCCCCCGCGGGCGGCACCCGCACGGTCGTCGTCCGCCAGCCCGTCGGCATCGCGCTGGCCATCACGCCGTGGAACTTCCCCGCGGCGATGCTCACCCGCAAGCTCGGCCCGGCGTTCGCGGCCGGCTGCCCCGTCGTGGTCAAGCCGGCCGCGGAGACCCCCCTGACCGCCCTGCTGCTGGCCGAGTTGCTCGCCGAGGCCGGGCTGCCCGAGGGGGTGCTGAGCGTGCTGCCGACCACCAGCGCCAGGGACGTCGCCGGCGCCGCCATGGCCGATCCGCGACTGCGCAAGGTGAGCTTCACCGGATCGACCGAGGTGGGGCGCGGGTTGCTCAAGCAGGCGGCCGACCAGGTGCTGGTCAGCTCGATGGAGCTGGGCGGGAACGCGCCGTTCATCGTCTGCGCCGACGCCGACCTCGACGCCGCGGTGGAGGGAGCCATGCTGGCCAAGCTGCGCAACGGCGGCGAGGCGTGCACGGCGGCCAACCGGTTCTACGTGGAGGACGCCGTCGCCGACGAGTTCGCCCGCAGGCTGGCCGAGCGGATGGGCGCCATCACGGTCGGCCGGGGCGACGCCGACGGCGTGGGGCTCGGCCCGCTGGTGAACGAGGAGACGGTCGAGAAGGTGGAACGGATCGTCCGGGAGACCGTCGACGCCGGCGCGCGCGTGGTCACCGGCGGCGAGCGGCCCGAGGGCCCCGGCTGGTTCTACCCGCCGACCGTCCTGGTCGACGTCCCGGCCGGGTCCCCGGCGACCGAGGAGGAGATCTTCGGGCCGGTGGCCCCGATCGTCCGCTTCGGCTCCGACGAGGAGGTGCTGGCCCTGGCCAACGGCACCGAGTTCGGCCTGGTCTCCTACGTGTTCACCGGCGACCTCGCCCGTGGGCTGCGGCTGGCCGAGGCCCTGGAGTCGGGCATGGTCGGGCTGAACCGCGGCGTGATCAGCGACCCGGCGGCGCCGTTCGGCGGGGTGAAGCAGAGCGGCATCGGCCGGGAGGGCGGCCACGAGGGCCTGGCCGAGTACCTGCAGACGAAGTACATCTCCTTTCCGCTCTGAGGCCTTGCGGGCGGCCGGGAGCGAGCACCCGGCCGCCCGCAAGGGCCGCGCAAGCGGTCGGAACGACGCTCCTCCACGACCGGGGCCGGACATCCCGTCCGGCTCCCCCGCCGTCGTCCCGAGGAGCACCTCCCCCATGCGCACCGTCGCCCGAACAGGCACCACCCTGCTCGCCCTCTCCGCCGCCGTCCTGTTCCTCGGCGCCTGCGGCGAGAACGACGAGCCCGCCGCCTCCGGCGCGCCCGGCGTCGTCGCCGAGGGCGGGAGCGGGGACGGCGCCGCCGGCACCGTCGAGGAGGGCACCACCGGACCCGGGGACGCCGCCGCGTGCGGGCTGTACGCCGCCGACGGCGAGACCTTCCGGCTGGCCTACGACGAGTACGGCAGCGGCAGCACCGACGACCCGTCGACCCTCGTCGACTCGCTGGACGCCCTCGCCGCCGACATCGACGCCGTCCCGGCCGACGAGGTGTCCTCCCCGGTGCTGGCCACCGCGACCGAGATCAGCGCCGCCGCCGCGGCCGCGGTGCCCGCGCTCGAGGGCGGGGGCGGCGTGGAGGAGATCGACGCCACCCTGGCCGGCCTGGAGACCCTGGCCGACACCTGCGCCGAGCTCGGGATCGCCTGACCCGTCGCCGGCCCTCCAGGACCGACGCTCTAGGAGTCGCGCGCGATGCCGTCCTCCGGGGCCGGCCGGGTGTCCTCGGCCGGTCCCGGAACTCCCTGCAGCGGGGCGATCGCCATGACGTCGATCTCCGGCCCGTCCTCGACACCGGTCGCACCCGGCGCGCGCCGGGGCCGGTAGACGACGGTCGACACGAAGAAGAAGCGGGCCAGGAAGGCGACCGCGAGCGTGAGCCCCTGCGCGAGGACCGACGGGAAGGTGAGCACCTCGACGAGGAACGCCAGCGCGGGCAGCCGGGCGAGGGTGTCCACGTTGTTGTAGAGCAGCGAGTGCAGGAACCGCATCCACCAGGGATGCCGGTTGTCCTTGAGGTCGTTGAAGACGAAGCGCTCCTGCAGCACGAAGTTGTGCGCGATCGCGACCTCGGTGGCGATGACCGCCGCCGGCAGGTAGTGCAGGCTCGTCTCGCGCAGCAGCAGCCACATGAGCAGCAGGTTCAGGATCGTGCCCAGGGCGCCGACGGCCGCGAACCGCGACATCCGGCCCATCCGCAGCGCCGCCATCTGGTAGGCGAACTGCACGCCGTTGCGCCAGGAGGCCTTGCTCTCGCCGTCGAGCCGCTCCCCGAAGGCGAACGGCACCTCGGCGACGTCCAGGTCGTGCCGGGCGAGGATCTCGAGCAGGATCTTGAACCCGCGCGGGCGGAGCCGGTCGAGGTGCACGGCACTGCGCCGCACGCAGAAGAAGCCGGTCATCGGGTCGGTGCAGACCCGGCCCACCCGGCGGGGGAAGCAGGAACGTGCCAGCAGGGTGGACGTGCTGGACACCGCACGCCGCCACGACGAGGACAGGCCGGAGGAGTCCCCCGCGCCGACGTAGCGGCTGGCCACGACCATGTCGACCGACTCGGCGCCGTCGCGCAGCAGCGGCACGAGCTCCGGCGGGTGCTGCAGGTCGCCGTCCATGACGACGACGTACTCCCCGCGCGCGGTGGCGATCCCGGCGGCGACCGCGCCGGCCAGGCCGCCCTCGCGCTGGTCGCGCTCGCGGTGCAACAGCCGCACCGGCAGGCTGCTGGTCCGCGCGACCTCGCGGACGACGTCGGCGGTGTCGTCGTCGGAGTCGTCGACGAACAGGATCTCGGCGTCGCGGTCGAGCAGCGACTCCCCGAGCCGGCGCACGAGCTCGGCGACGTTGCCGCGCTCGTTGAACGTCGGCACCACGACGGTCATGTCCACGCTCGACGTCTCCAGGGGTCGGTCCGGTTCGGTGGGCGGCCGGCCCTCCGTCCTGCGAGGGTGCCATGCCCGTGCGGGCGCGCGGCCGTCCGCCCGGCGCGGGGGATCGCCTCGTCCGTCACAGGTGCGCCAGGGAGCACGCCCACCCCGCCCGGTGCACGGCTCGGCCGCCGGCCCCGTCGAAGGATACGTGCGCAAGGCCGGGGAGCGCCCCGCCGACGCCCGGTCGCCGGGAACGGAGGGCCGTCCCCGGCGACCGGGGCCGCCACGGTCAGTCGCGGACCAGGACCGGGACCTCGTCGACGGCGGCGGGGATCCGCGGCGCCGGGACGGCCTCCGGGGCGGCATCGGAGTGGCGCAGTTCCGGCAGCCAGCGCAGCCACCTCGGCAGGTACCAGTTGGCCTCCCCGAGCAACTGCATGACCGCCGGCACGAGCACCGCCCGGACGACGGTGGCGTCCAGCAGGACCGCGATCGCCAGCCCCAGCCCCACCTGCTTCATCGACGTCATCGACAGCGTCACGAAGGTCAGGAAGACGAACACCATGATCACCGCGGCGCTGGTCACCACGCCGGCCGACGACGTGATGCCGCGGGCGATCGCCGTGCGGGTGGACAGGCCGCGGTCGTGGCCCTCGCGGATCCGCCCGAGGATGAACACGTGGTAGTCCATCGACAGGCCGAACAGGATCACGAAGAGGAACAGCGGGATCCAGTTCACGATGCCGCCGGTCCGGTCCAGGCCGATCAGGTCGGCGCCCACCCCCTGCTGGAACACCAGCACCAGGGCACCGTAGGCGGCGGCCACGCTCAGCAGGTTCAGCACGATGGCGGTGACGGCGATGGTCACCGAGCGGAACGAGATCAGCAGCAGCACGAAGGCCAGCACGAGCACGAAGCCGAAGACCAGCGGGGTGCGCTCGGCCATGAGCTCGTCGAAGGCCACGGACTCGGCGGTGTCGCCACCGACCACGGCCGTCACGCCGTCCACCGCTCCCACGGTCGCGGGCACCAGGTCGTCGGCGAGCGTGGCCAGCGCGTCGCGTGAGGCCTGCTCCTCGCCGTCCCCCACCAGCGGCACGCTGACGACGGCGACCGTCCCGGCCTCGTTGGTCGCCACGTCGATCGGCTCGTTCATCTGCCCGCTTGCCAGCGCCCGCTCCCGCAGGTCGGCGATCGCGGCCTGCACCTCGGGGGCGTCGACGTCCGGCGCCTCGACCACCACCTCCGCGGGCGACGGCCCGCCCGGGAACGCCTCCTCGATCCGGTTGTACGTCTGGATCACGGCGAGGTCCTGCGGCAGGTCGCTGACGCTCTCGTTGCGCAGGTCCATCGTCAGCGCGGGGACGGCGAGGGCGGTCAGCGCGGCTCCGGCGACCAGCGCGGCGACCAGCGGCCTCCGCAGCACCACGCCCAGCAGCGCGGACCAGAACCGGCCGGGGCTGGCGCCGGTCCGCCGGCGGGCGAACGGCAGCCGCCCCTTCTCCACCCGGTCGCCGAGCCAGGCCATCATCGCCGGCAGCACGGTCAGCGACCCCACGACCGAGATCGCGACGACGAGGATCGTCGCCGAGGCCATGCCGGTGAAGACGGAGAAGCCGGTGAGGAACATGCCGGCCATCGCGACGACGACCGTGATGCCGGAGATCAGCACCGACCGGCCGGAGGTGGCGGCGGCGATGTCGAGGGCGTCGACCGGGCCCGCGCCCTTGGCGCGCTCCTCCCGCTCGCGCTTGAGGTAGAAGAGCGAGTAGTCCACGCCCACGGCCAGGCCGATGAGCAGCATGACGATCTGCGCGCTCTCGTCGACGTGCCAGATCTGGCTGGTCAGGCTGAGCATCCCGAGGGCGCCGACGAACGCCGTCAGCGCGAACACCAGCGGCAGCACGGCGGCCACGAGCGCGCCGAAGGTGAGCAGCAGGACGGCGAGCGTGATCGGGATCGACAGCAGCTCGGCCCGCTGGAAGTCCTCGTCGAGGGTCTCGCCGATGGCGACGTCGGCGGTGGTGTCGCCGAACTGCTCCACGCGGACGTCGTCGTGCCGGTCGGCGACCGCGGTGACGGCAGCGGTGATCGGCGCGAGGCGCTCGTCGGCCGTCTCGGCGTCGCCGGCGATGTCGAGGGTGACCAGCGCCGAGCGGCCGTCCTCGGAGACCAGCGGCGAGCCGTCGAGGGGGCTGGCGACGTCGACGGCCTCGGGCACGGCCCGGAGCGTGGCGACGAGGTCGGTGAGTGCGGCCGTGACGGCGGCCTCGGGCACGTCGGCGTCCCGCTGCACCAGGACCATCTCCGCCGCCGGCTCCTCCCAGCCGTTCTCGTCGAGGATCCGCTCGGCCTCGGCGGGCGCCCCGAGGCTCTGCTCGGTGCCGGTCAGCTCGCCCTGCGGGACGAGGGCGCTGACGGCGAGGGCGGCCAGGACGAAGGTCAGCCAGCCGAGCACTGCTGCCCTGCGGTGGCGGGCGCTCCACCGGCCGACCCGCCCGGCGAGGTTGCCGGTTCGCTGCATGGGAGGTCTCCTGTCTGGGTGCGGGATGTCCGCCGCCGAATCTGCTGCTCAGGGGCGCGCGGACCCATCCCGCCAGCTGGCGGAGCCGGTGTCGGGCCAGCCCGACATCCCGCCCTCGGAGCCTGTCGGCGGGGCGGCGGCGGGCCCATCGGGGAGGACCCCCATCCGTCCCCGGTTCCGGGGGACGACCGGTGGGGGTTCTCCCCCGACCGCCGGCGATGCCGAGCGGTAGGGCCGGGATCTGCACCACCCCGCACCGGGCGGGCGTCCGTATCGGCCCCGGAAAACGAATCTGCCGCGCCTCCCCCGTCGGGGCGGCGCGGCAGATCGGTGTCTCAACCAGACGTGCACCCGAAGGGACTCGAACCCCTAACCTTCTGATCCGTAGTCAGATGCTCTATCCGTTGAGCTACGGGTGCCTGTGTTCAGTTGTCGTGCGCGGAGGCTCCGGGATTTGAACCCGGGATGGGGATTAACCCAAACCGCATTAGCAGTGCGGCGCCATAGACCGGACTAGGCGAAGCCTCCCGGGGTCCGAGTCCCCTCGGAACCACCGCGCTGAAGACTACCAGCGCCCCGGCCGCCCCCGGCCCGGGGGTGCGGAGCCGGTCAGGCGGCCACCGGCCGCCGCGACGCCGACGGGACGACGATGCGGCGACCCGGCAGCAACGTCACCGCGACCGCGACGGCGGCCCCGCCGACCGCGAGCAGCAGCGCCCCGGGCACGCCTGCCGATCCCTCGATCAGCGCGCCGCCGAGCGCCGCACCGACGGCGGAGGCGCCCACGGTGACCGTGGACAACCAGGTGAAGGCCTCGGTGGTCGCCTGCGCCGGGGCGATCGCGCCGACCAGGGAGTTCTGCACGGTGAGCGTCGGGGCGATGACCGATCCGCCGAGGAACAGCAGGACACCCAGGACCCACGGGCTGGACACCGCGGCCAGCGGCGCCAGGCCGATGGTCGTGCCCAGCAGGAGCCAGCGGTACTGGCGGGGCAGCGAGGCGCTCAGCACGCGGGCGCCGAACCACAGCCCGCCGATCACCGAGCCCAGCGACCAGACCGCGAGCAGGACACCGGACATCCCCGGCGTGCCGGCCGCGTCGGCGAAGGCGGGGACGGCGACCTCGAGCGCGCCGAAACCGGTCATCAGGGCGGCCCCGCTGATCAGCACCCGGGGCATGCCCGGCGCCCGGACGGTCGAGAAGACGCCGGACTGCGCATGCGCGGCCGGCACCCAGTCGCGCATCGGGCGGGAGAGGCCGATCCCGACGGCGCCGGCGACGGCGAGCACCCCGGCGGTCGCCATGGCGACCGCCGGCGCCGCGAGGACGGCGAGCGCGGCCACCACGGCCGGGCCGACGACGAAGACCAGCTCGGTACTCGTGGCGTCGAGCGCGAAGGCCGCGGGGCGCACGCGCGGGCCGGTTCGCGACCACAGCGCCCGCACGGTGCCGCTGACCAGCGGGGTGGCGGCACCGGCCGCCGCGGAGGCGGCGACGACCACCGGCGTCGGCGCGCCGGCGAGCACGGCCGCCACGAGCACCCCCAGCAGCAGCGGGTAGGCGACGGCCTGCGCGAGCAGCACCGGGCGCGGCGAACGGCGGTCGGCCACCCGGCCCAGGACCGGCGCCATCGCGGCCATCGCGATGCCGAGCGTCGCCGCGGCCAGCCCCGCCACCGCGAACGAGCCGGTCTGCTGCTGCACCATGAGCAGCAGCGCCAGCGGCACCATGGCCGAGGGCAGCCGCCCGGCGAAGCCGCCGATCAGGAGCGTCGGAGCGGAGGGCAGCCGCCAGACGGAGAGGTACGCGTGCACGGTGGAGCTCGATTCAGGACTACGAGGAATGTGTAGGCGGTCATCAACGGTTGACCACCTACAGGTCACGGTAACGAGCCAAGGGTAGGGGGTCAAGTGGATTACGACACCTACGCGTCGAACGCCGTCGAGCTGGCGATCGACCTGGCCAACGCCGACCGCGCCGTCGACGGCTGGTCCGCGGAGTTCCTCCGCGCGCACGACGAGTGGTTCTCCCCGGGGTCGCCCCGCGACCTCGACGCCGGCGGGGCCCGCGCCGCGGCCGAGACCGCCGACCTGGTGCGCGCCGTCGCGCTCGCGACGACCCAGGCCGAGGTGCTCGACCGGCTCAACGCCCTGCTCTCCCGCGCGCACCCGCAGCCGCACGCCACCGACCACGACGGCGAGCTGCACCTGCACTACACGCCGGCCGACGCCCCGGTCCTCGACCAGCTGACGACGACGGTCGCCATGGGCCTGGCCCAGGTCGTCGCCCAGCACGGCTGGCAGCGCCTCGGCGTCTGCTCGGCCGAGGGCTGCGGAAACGTGTACGTCGACACCTCGCGCAACGCCAGCCGCCGCTACTGCTCCAACACCTGCGCGAGCCGCTCGACCGTGGCCGCCTACCGGGCCCGCCGCAAGGTCTGACGGAGTCGCTCGAGCGCTACTCGCTCCGAGCGGAGCGAGGGGTGGCGGCGAGGGAGTCCTCCACCATTACGGTCACCGCGTGAGGTCGCCGCGGCACTGGGACTCCCGCCTGCACGCCGCGGTCGGCGCGATCCCCGCCTCCCCGGCCGACCGCTGGCTGCGCCGGCTCTCCACGGCCGCCGACCACAGCCGGCTCTGGTTCGCGGTCGCCGCGCTGCTGGCCGCCCGCAAGGGCCCGATGCGCCGGGGGGCCGTCCGCGGGATCGGGTCGCTCGCGGTCACCAGCACCGTGGCGAACACGGTGCTCAAGACGTTCTTCGCACGCCGCCGTCCGGACCTCTCCTCGCACGGCCCCCACCGGCTGCTGCGCCGGACGCTGAGCACGCACTCCTTCCCCAGCGGGCACGCCGCCTCGGCAGCGGCGTTCGCCACCGGGGTGGCGATGGAGAGCCCGCTGGCCGGCACCGCGCTCGCGCCGGTGGCGCTGGGCGTCGGCTACTCGCGGGTGCACGTCGGCGTCCACTACCCGGGGGACGTGCTCGCCGGCTTCGCCGTGGGGACGGCGGTGGCCGCGGCCAGCCGGCGGTGGTGGGCGGTGCGGCCCCGCACCCCCGCCCGGGTGCGCCCCGCGTCCTCCGCGCCGGCCCTGGCCGACGGCGAGGGCCTCGTCGTGGCGGTCAACCCGCGGTCGGGCGCCGAGAGCTACGACCCGGCCGCCGACATCCGCCAGCTCCTCCCGGGGGCCGAGGTGCTCGAGCTGTCGGAGGACCGGGGCGTCGCCGACCTGCTGGGCGACGCGGCGCGCTCGGGCCGGGCCCGAGCGCTGGGCGTTGCCGGCGGCGACGGCTCGGTGGCCGCGGCCGCCGCCGTCGCGCTGGAGCACGGCCTGCCGCTGGCGGTGATCCCGGCGGGAACGCTGAACCACTTCGCCCGGGACGTCGGGGTCGAGACCGTCGAGCAGGCGGCCGAGGCCGTCGCCCGGGGGGCGGCGGTGCAGGTGGACGTCGCGTCGCTCAACGGGACGCCGTTCCTCAACACCGCGAGCATCGGCAGCTATCCGGAGATGGTGCGCCGCCGCGACGCGCTGTCGGGCCGGCTGGGCAAGTGGGCGGCGATGACCGTGGCCGCGGCCCGCACCCTGCGCACCGGGACGCCGGTGGCGCTCGATCTCGACGGCCGGCAGGTGCTGGTCTGGATCCTGTTCGTCGGCAACTGCACCTACACCCCGCGCGGGCTGGCGCCGGCCTGGCGACCCCGGCTCGAGGACGGGCTGCTCGACGTCCAGTACCTGCGGGCCGACATCGCGTTCAGCCGCACCCGCGCGGTGCTCGGCTCGCTGCTGGGCGTCTCCGACCGGGTGTCCGGCTACGCGGAGACCCAGGTGCGGTCGGTGCACGTGCGCTCGCTGTCCGGACCGCAGGCCGTGGCCTACGACGGCGAGATGGGCGACCCGGCCACCGACTTCGAGTTCACCAAGGGCGGCTCGCTGACCGTCTACTGCTCCCGGACGACCTGAGGCGGCCGGTTCCGGCCCTTCCCCGGCGCGCCCGGTGCGCTCTGGCGGTCTTGTCCGCGCTCTGGCGGGGCTGCAGCACCGCCGAAGCGCGAGGAACACCGCCAGAGCCGACCGTGCGGGGGTCGCCCACAGGGGGCCCGATCGGGCGGTTGTCCACAGCGGTGGCTGCGCCGGGGATGCGGCCCTGGCTAGTCTCCCTCCTCCGGGACGACGGGGAGGCGACACATGGCGGCACGGCTCGCCGGGCGGACGACGGCGGGGGCGATCGCCCTGTTCGTCGCGGTGCTGAGCGGGTGCTCCGAGGAGCGGCCGGCCAGCGGGTCCCTGCCGAGCTCCACCGCGGAGACGACGTCGAGCGAGGCCCTCCCACCCCTGGGCCCGCCCGACTTCCCGGTCCCCGAGGCGGCGCGACAGAACTCCGCCGAAGGAGCACTCGAATTCACGCGCTATTACATCGCGCTCGCTGCTCATGTCGCGGACGGTCCACAAGATCCTCAGCCTCTGCTTGATCTTGCGCAGAACTGCGATCAATGCCAGATGATCGCGGACTCGTATGGCGCCGACCGCGACGCTGGCTACACGTACAGCGACTTCACATACACGTTTGAGCCAGCTGGTCCAGCGATCATGCGAGGGCCAGATGCAGAGGTCAGCTTCGTGTTCGCACAGAGCGAGCTGCTCGTGTTCGATTCAAGCGGTCAGCCAGTGACCGGCCGATCCGCCCCGGCCACCGGAGCTCTTGCCTCTGGTGCGCGGCTGGTGTGGAACGCCTCCGAGCAGAGCTGGAACGTCAGCGTGCTGACTATTGGCTGAGCCGTGCGCCCTTTGACAGCAATCGCGGTCTTCGTGATGAGCCTCCTCCTACAGAACGCGCCGGCGCGCGCAGAGTGCACGGGGCTCTCGTGTGAGGAGCCAGAGGTGGCGATTGGCGGCGGAGCGTTGACCGCTGCCTACCTGGCCTCCGAATCGGGCACCTTCATCGCATTTGCCACCGCACCGGGACCGCAGCCCTTCACCTACCGCCTGCTGCGGCCGTGCGAGTCGAGCACGGGCAACGACTGCTCACCCGTTCTCGACCAGTCGTGCGAGGCGGCGCCCGACCGAGTCGTGCGGTTCCTGACCGTGCAGAGCCGCCCGCTCGTCCAGCCCGACGGCACGACGGTCGACGGCACACCCGTACCCGCCGGTTGGCCGGTCGGGGAACCCGTCGGGGCCTGGCAGGCGCTCACCGTCTCGTGCGTCGACGTCACGGCGCTGAATCCCGCGCCGTCGCCGGAGGAGGTGTTCCGGTACTTCGAGCGCCTCCCGCTCCCCCAGCTGCCCACCCACCAGCAACCACCCGGCAACGCGCTCGTCGGCCTGCCCGTCATCCTCTTCACCGACGGCCCCACCACCCAGACCCACACCCTCGACATCCGCGGCTTCACGGTCGACATCCGCGCCACCGCGGACGCCTTCACCTGGCACACGGGCGACGGCACCGCTCTCACAGGCACCGACCCCGGCGCCCCCTACCCGCACCACACCGTCACCCACGACTACCCCTCGGGCACCTACACCGCCTCGCTCACCACCACCTGGAGCGGCACCTACAGCGTCGACGGCGGCGCCAGCCTCGACGTCCCCGGGACGACGACCACCGACGGCCTCCCCGTGACCTTCACCGTCGTCGAGGCCCACGCCGTGCTCACCGACCCGTACGACTGACGTCACTCCGCGTGAGAACCAGCCGGGCCGGGATCGGTCGTCGGCAGCGGAGGGCCGGGAAACCGTTGATCCCGCGCGAACCTCTGTCAGGGTTTACGGGCTGACACGGCGTCACGCGGGGAACCGCGGCCGGGAGGAGGTGCGCGACCATCCTCCCGAGCCACGTGCCCGCGCCGGCCGGTCGCCTCGCCCGCCGCCTGCTCCTCACCCTGCTCTTCGCGATCGCGGGCTGGCTGCTGCTCACCGCCGTCGCCGAGAGCGCGTCCGCGGACACGGCTCCGCCCGCGACCGACGCCGGCGCCACTACCGATGACGCCGGGCTCGAGGCCGAACCGGCAGCGGGAGCTCCCCCGGGCCGGCCCGGCGTCGACGGCAGCGCCTCGGACGGGCCCCCGGCGTCGCCGCCACCCGAGCCGACCGTGCCGCTCCCGCTCCCGCAGCCGGCGCCGGCACCACCGACCGACGGGCCGGACGAGCCCTCGCCGACCACCTCGGACCAGCCGCCGCCGGACGCCTCCCCCCAGCCGGCACCGACGCCCGAGCCCGCGCCCCCGCCCGACGTCGCGCCCACCCCTCCGGCCCCCGGCGGCGAGCCGGCGCCCGCGACCGGTATCCCGGCCGCGGAGCCCGGCACCCCGGCCGAGCAGCCCGGCACCCCGGGCACGGAGCCCGACACCCCGGGCACGGAGCCCGGCACCCCGGCCGAGCAGCTCGGCACCCCGGGCACGGAGCCCGGCACCCCCGGCGCGGAGCCCGCCGTCCCCGGCGAGCAACTCGGCACCCCGGGCACGGAGCCCGGCATCCCCGGCGCGGAGATCCTGGCCGATCCCGGATTCGCGATCCTGGGCCTCGTTCCGCCCCTCGCCGAGCCGGCCGACCCCGATGCCGTGACCCCGGAGGCCGCCGAGGTCCTCTGCATCCCGGCCTCCGCCCCCGAACGGACGGCGTTCCGCACCTCCGAGGCGTCGTCCCCTGCGTCCGCTTCACCGACCGGTGGTCCCCCGCCGGCGAGCCCGGCCACGGGCAGCCCGATCCCGACCGGTCCGCCGCCTGCGCCCACCCCGCCGCCCGCGCCGACCGGCTCCTGCCCCCTGCCCGGCAGCAACGTCGTCCACCAGGGCGGTGGTACCAGCACCGACGCCGGCTCCTCGCTGCTCTCCACCGGCGCCGTCGACGGCGGCACCGCGGACACGGCCGAGGTGCGCCGCATCACGCGTGCCGCCGAGCAGGCGCTCACCCGCGCCGGCGATCCGGGCTCGCCCCCCGACTGAGACCGGGCTCCTCCTCCAGCCCGCTCCCCGCAGGCCCGGCCCCGCGCCGGGCACCCGCGACCCCCGGCTCCATGCCGGGCACCGCGACCCCCGGCCCCGCGCCGGGCTCCCGCAGACCCGGCCCTGCCGGGTGCTTCCCCCGCGACAGACCCTTTCTCGCCGGACGCGCGCCCCCCGCGCCGTCCCGCCGGAGGTCCCCCATGGAACCGCTCACGTCCCGCCCCCTCCCCCCCACGACCCGCGCCTCCCAGCTGGCCACGAGCGCGCTCGACCGAGGCCTCGCCCTGGTCGGCCTGTTCCTGGTGCTGCCGGTCTTCGTGGCGATCGCCGTCGCCGTCCGGGCCACCAGTCCCGGTCCGGTGTTCTCGCACTCCGTGCGCATGGCCCCCGACGGCCACCTGGAGCGGCGGCTCCGCTTCCGCACCGCCGTCCCGGACGACGGCGTCACGCCGGTCGGCCACGTCCTGCGCCGGTACGGACTCGACGCGCTGCCGCTGCTGCTCGACGTGCTCCGCGGCGACCTGTCCCTGATCGGGCGACGACTGCGGCCCGGCAGCGCGGCGCGGTGAGGCACGTCGCTGCCGGTGGGCCACGGGGACACCGGCAGCGACCTACGGTGTGTCCGTGCACCTGTCCGCCGCGGTCGCAGCAGTCGTGCGGTCGCTGCTCTCCGACCGCGGCTGGTCCGGGCGGCAGCTCGCCCGCGAGACCGGGATCAACCAGGCCACGGTCGCGCGCAAGCTGCGCGAGGACAGCCCCTTCGACCTCGACGACCTCCAGGCCATCGCGCGCGCGTTGAGCGTCGACCTGCTCGACCTGCTCGGCGCCGCCACGCGACTGCTCGGCTGAGTGCCCGGGTCGGCCGGCCCCCGCCCGCGCCGTGGCACCCGGTCAGCGGGACCGCGTCACACCCTCCGGCGCGCGAACCGCCAGCTGAGGATGGCGGCGGCCACGGCGGCGAACATCATGCCGACGCCGATCAGCGTGGTCTGCGTGGTGCCCAGCAGCACCAGGACGGCGCCGATGACGACCACGGCGATCATCTCGACGGCGACCACGATCAGCAGCAGGCCCAGCAGTGCCTTGCCCATGCCGTCAGCCTTCCCCATGCGGTCAGCGTGCCCGGCCTCGTCGCCATCCGACAGGGAGCCTCACCCCTCCGGGGAACGGCGGGATCGCAGAGCCGACCCGAACGGGCGAGCGGAGCGGCGCCGATCTCACTACGGTCCGAGGGGAGTGTGTCCCTCCTGCTCAGCTGGGCATGGGGACACCGACACGGTTCGTCGACGGAAGAGGTCTGCCCATGTTGGTCCGCCGCATCGCTCGGCCACTGCTCGCCGCGCCCTTCATCTACGGGGGCATCAGCACGCTTCGCAAGCCGCAGGACCGCGTGCCCGGCGCCGCCCCCGTGGTGGAGAAGATCGCCGGGACGGCGGACAAGCAGCTGCCCGTGCAGGTGCCCAAGGACGTCGAGCAGTGGGTCAAGGCCGACGCCGCGATCAAGGTGGCCGCCGGCTCGCTGTTCGCGCTGAACAAGCTCCCGCGGCTGACCGCGCTGGTGCTGTCGGCGTCCGTCGTCCCGACCACGCTGGCGGGGCACCGGTTCTGGGAGCACGACGACCCGACCGAGCGGTTCGGGCAGATCTCGAACTTCCTCAAGAACACCGGCCTGCTGGGCGGGCTGCTGCTCGCCGCCGTCGACACCGAGGGCCGGCCGTCGGTCGGCTACCGGGCGAAGCGGGCGGCCGCGCGCGCAGCCCACGCGACCGAGGAGAGCTACGAGAAGGCCGCCAAGCGGGCCGGCCGGGCGCAGAAGAAGGCGGCCCGGAAGGCCAAGAAGCAGGCGAGGAAGGCGAAGAGCTGACCGAGCCACTCCCGCCCGCGGCCGCGCTCCGGAGGATCGCCTTCCTCCTGGAGCGCGCCCGCGAGCCCTCGCACCGGGTCGCGGCGTTCCGCACCGCCGCGGCCGTGATCGACGGCCTGGACGACGCCGAGCTCGACCGGCGGATCCGCACGAGGACGCTGACCGACCTCAAGGGCATCGGCCCCAAGACCGGCACCGCGATCGTGCAGGCCCACCGCGGCGAGGTTCCCGAGTACCTGGCCGGGCTCGAGGAGAAGCACGCGGAGCTGGTGCCGCTGGCCGACGACGTCGCCGGGTTCCGCGCCCTGCTGCGGGGTGACCTGCACTCGCACTCGGACTGGTCCGACGGCGGCAGCCCCATCCGCGAGATGGCCGAGGCCGCGCGGGGCCTGGGGCACGAGTACCTGGCGCTGACCGATCACTCGCCGCGGCTGACCGTCGCCAACGGGCTGACGGCGGCGCGGCTGGAGCGGCAGCTCGACGTCGTCGCCGAGCTCAACGAGGAGCTGGCGCCGTTCCGGATCCTCACCGGCATCGAGTGCGACATCAACCTCGACGGCACCCTCGACCAGACCGACGAGCTGCTGGAGCGGGTCGACGTCGTCGTCGCCAGCGTGCACTCCGACCTGCGGGCCGAGCGCACCGTCATGACCGAGCGCATGCTGGCCGCCGTCGCCAACCCCTACACCGACGTCCTCGGGCACTGCACCGGCCGGCTGGTGATCGGGCGGACGCAGCGCAACGGCACCCAGCGACCGCGCCCGGAGAGCGACTTCGACGCCGAGGCGGTGTTCCGCGCCTGCGTCGAGCACGGCACCGCCGTGGAGATCAACTCCCGGCCCGAGCGGTTGGACCCGCCGCTGCGGCTGCTGTCCCTCGCCGTGGAGCTGGGCTGCGAGTTCGCGATCGACACCGACGCGCACGCGCCCGGCCAGCTCGACTGGCAGTCCAACGGCTGCGAGCGAGCCGTGGAGACCGGCGTCCCTGCCGAGCGCGTCATCAACACCCGCCCGGCCGAGGAGCTGCTCGAACGGATCCGTACCTCGGGGTGACCGGGCGGTTCAGCCGCTCCGGAACCCCCTCAGGAGACGGATGGCCGTCCGCATGGCCCGCGATCGCCCGGACGGAGAGCGCCGCCGGTCCACGGAGGTGCGCCGCCAACTCGCGACGGGAGGGACGAAGCCGACGGCCCAGGCGCTCAGCGCCACCTTGTGGAGGAACGGCAGGTGGCTGCTCCACAGCCGGCGGACCAGCGCTATCGCGTGGCCGGACACCGGTTGCCCGCTCAGCGCCGCCGTCATCAGTCGACGCTCCACGACGAACGCGGGCGCGTGCGCGGAGAAGGGCACGTCGATCCCGAGGACGGCGTCGGCTTCCTTCCACCGGTGGGAGAACCGAGCGGTCTCCTCCTCCAGCTGGCCCACGGTCGGCCGGGCCCAGCTGCTGTGGTTGCGGTCGTGCACCCGGTACTGCGCGAGCGGCTCCGGGATGCTCACCACCGCGCCGAGCTCCGGCTGCACCATGGCGGGAACGCCGTCGACGAAGTCCCACTGGTCCAGTTCCCGAAGCGGCATTCCCCGCAGGACGTCGCACCGGTACACGTTGCCCGAGGTGGGCGGGCACACGTAGAAGCCGAGGCGGGCGTTGTCCTCCCGCATCCGGGCGCTGTCGTAGCCCGACGGGAACGTGGGAAAGACCGAGCCGGTGGGAGTCAGGTCGGCGGCGACACCCTGGAGTTGGAACTGGGCCTTCACCGGCCGGCCGGCCAGATCCGGGGTCACGCGTGCGACCAGGTCCGGGAGGGCTCGGTCGTCGGCGTCGAGGAAGTAGACGTAGTCGGCCCCGACCTCCGCCAGGGCGGTCAGGGCCGCGCTCAGCTGGCCACCGTTCGCCTTGCGGAGCAGTCGCACTTCCCGCGGCAACGTCTGGAGGACGGCGAGCGAGTGGTCGGTCGACCCGTCGTCGACGACGACGACCTCCGCGAACGGGACGCTCTGCTGCGTCAGCGAGCGGACGGCATCCAGGACGTAGTCGCCGTAGTCGTGGTTGATGACCACCCCGGCGATCGACGGTCGCCCTGGCCCGAGAGCCGGATCACCCGGCGCAGGGCCGATCCGTCCGGTCGGGATGACGCTTCCGCTCTCCACCGCGATGCCGTGCCTCCGTCCGCTGGAACTCCTGAGCCGTTCTCGACTCAGAGTCCCACAGACCCCGCCGGAGGGGGCGGGGCGAGATCGGTCGGGGCGGGGGTCAGAGCGCGGCGGACGCCGGAGCCGGAGCGCTCTCGAGTCGTGCTCGCCGGAGGGCGATGTACCACCAGGGCATCACCAGCCAGTAGGCCAGCGTGAGGCCCCAGGCGACGCCGACCGCGTCGCCGAGCCACAGCCCGGTCAGCCCGCACCCGACGAGGAGGGCCGACAGCGCGCCGTTGATCCGCAAGGCCGTCGCGCTCCTGCCCATGGCGTAGATCATCAGCGTCGGGCCGATCGCCAGGAGGTTCGCGACTGCACCGGCGAGCGTCGGCACGAGCACGTCGTCGACCCCGGACCAGCTGTCACCGAGGAGTGCCTCACCCGCACCGTCCGGCAGCAGGAGCAGCACGGCCGCCCAGACGACCCCCATCACCGTGAAGACCGCCGACACGACGAAGGACAGGCGCATCCGCTGCCCGCCGGTGAGGTGGACACGGCGGGAGATCTGCGGAACCCCGAACGCCATCGCCGCCATGGCGAGCATGGAGATCGGACCGATGAGCACCTGGGCGCCCCGGAGGCTCGCAACACCCGTCAGCGATCCGAGAGCACCGACGACGAGCAGCGTGCCCTGGTAGGAGCTCTGCACGAGCACCGCGTCCAGCACCAGGTAGCGGGTCAGGGACCAGTGGTCGCGCAGCCAGGTCCGTGTGTCCCACACCCGCGGCCTGAGTCCCCCACGGACGACGCCCGTGGTCGCCGCGACGGCGGACGCCACCCCCCAGGCCACCACGTACGGAACCGCGGATCGAGCGTCGGTGACCACCACGGCGCCGACACCGACCAGTTGCAGGACCATCCAGAGCGCGTCGACGAGAGCGGCCAGCTTCGGTCGGCCCTCGGCGAAGAACACCATCCGGCAGGCGTCCTGCAGCAGCAGCCCCGGAAGGCAGACGGCCACCGCCGAGAGCGCCAGCCCGACGCTGCCGCCGATCAGCAGCCCGCAGACCAGGACCACGCTGCCCAGGGCGACGCCCATCACGACGGCGGCCCCGGCGGACATTCCCGCGGCCACCTGGAAGACCTCCCGGCGGGCTCCCGAGAAGCGGACGGCCAGCGGTTGGGTCACCAGCGCCCGCGAGACGAGGACCGCCATGGAGTAGACGGTGAACGAGACCGTGAAGGCACCGAATGCGTGCGCATCGACCGCCCGCGCGACCAGGATCGACAGGGTCAGGTTGCTCAGGCTGGACAAGGCCTGGTCGACGACGCTCCAGCCCGCGCCGCGCGCCATCCGCGCCAGGCCCGCCCGCCGGGAGCCCGAGGGCACCAGCGGATCCGGCCCGGGGAGCCCCTCCGGCGCGGACACCGCCGCGACCGCGGCGGTCGCCCGCGCCTCCCTGTCCACGAGTCGACGGTAGCGGGCGGCCCGGAGGCCGTCATTGGACCGGCGACCCTGCTCACCCGTCCGGTCGACCGCGGCGCCGAAGGGCTGTCCGATCCCGCGGCAGGGTGTAGGAAAGGCCGCGGCGCGTTCCGCGCGGGACACGGGGCGCCCGTCCGGCGGGGCGGGCGGAAGGGAACAGGGACGTGGCACTGCATCTCGTCTATCGGTCGTACGGCGGGGAGAACAAGAAGGGCCGCCCCGAGTACTTCGACAAGATGGCTTGTCTGCTGTCCTTCCTCCGGTCGGCCCACGAGGTCGACGCGCACCTGGTGTTCGTCAACAACGGGCCCATCGCCGAGGACCGCGTCCGGCTGATGCGCGCGGCGGGGGAGATCGTCGACCT
This sequence comes from Trujillonella endophytica, assembly GCF_900110555.1. Taxonomy (GTDB): domain Bacteria; phylum Actinomycetota; class Actinomycetes; order Mycobacteriales; family Geodermatophilaceae; genus Trujillonella; species Trujillonella endophytica. The sequence continues at coordinate 46,726 of NZ_FOEE01000015.1, read as the reverse complement.
GCCCGGCGTCGGGGTGCACGAGTCCTACCTGAGCGCGCTCCGGCTGGCCACGCACGGCACCTGGGACGACGACGACGTCGTCGCCTACAGCGAGGACGACTACCTCTACCGCCCCGAGGCCTTTCCCGCGCTCGTGCGGGCCGCGGCCGTGGTGCCCGAGGCCGACTACTTCGGGCTCTACGGGAGCAACCCGCTGCAGCCCCACCCGCGGCCGGACCCCCCCGTCCACCGGCCCCGCGGCTGGGTCGACCCGCCGCCCTGGCAGGTCGACGGCCGGGACTGGGTGCGGCTGTACAGCACCACGGCGACCTTCGCCGGCCGCGTCGGCGCCCTGCGCGCGGATCAGGGAATCTTCCGCTTCTGCACGGTGCCGCACCGGAACATGTTCCGGGACCACGACACCTGCCTGCTGTACCAGGGCTTCGAGCCCCACTCCTACCGGAAGCTGGCCCGCGACCTGGTCGGGCTGGCTCCCGGAACCCCGAAGGAGCGGCTCCGCGAGGCCTTCATGGCGCCCTTCATGGTCGCGACCAACCTCCGCTCCCATCGGCGCCGCGACCGCCGCCGCCTGCTCATCGCCCCCGAGCCGAACCTGGCGACCCACGTGGAGATCGGCTACGTCGCCCCGGGCACCGACTGGGCCACCGTCGCGGAGGAGGCCCACGAGTGGGGTCGCGGTCTCGTCGAGGAACCCGCCGACTCCTGATGGCGCGCGACGGACGTCACCAGAGCTCGCGGTAGGCCCAGGCCGACTCCGGCATGCGCGTGTCGCCGTAGAGGATGAAGTTCCGGTCGTCGATGGGAACGTCGAAGAGGATCTCGTAGAGCACCTGACCCGGATCGGTTCCGCCGTTCGACTCGAAGAAGGCGTACATCCCGCGGATGAACGCCGGCGAGTCCCCCTGCCCGGCGCTGCCGGACCACTCCGACACCGCCATCGGCAGGCCCATCTCCCGCGCGAACTCCAGGTGCCGCTGCAGCCCCTTGGGGCCTCCCCACTGGTCGGTGTCGTCGAGGGAGTTGGTCCACTCCACGCCGGAAGCGACGTACGGAAAGTGGTTGTAGTAGTCCACGGAGAGGACGTCGACGAATTCGGCGCCGGGAAAGCTCTCCCGCCAGTCGAAGCCGGTCTGCACCGATTCCCGGTTCACGCAGAACACCAGCTGCGACTCCGGGTAGATCTCCTGGTGCAGCCCCCGGAACCGCTGCCAGGCCGCGCGGAAGGCATCCACCTCGGTGGAGTCGACCGACCACGGGTACCAGTTGCCGTTCATCTCGTGGGCGAAGCGGACGTAGAGGGTGCCGGGGCGCTCGGCCCAGAGCTCGCGGAGCGAGGTGAGCGCCCCGCGCCAGCGCTCGTCGTAGGCGCCGTCGGCGGCCTCGGCCCAGGTCTCGCCCTCGCCGATCGCGCCGATCGCGACGTCCATGGGCTTGTCCCAGTCGCCGTACTCGGCGTCGGGCTGAAGCTGCCAGTTGTTCACCATGGCCTCGTTGTTGTCCGACCAGGTGCCGGCGATCTCCACGTCGCGACCACGCCAGGCCCCGAACTTCCCGGTCACGATGTCGGGGCCCGAGCCGCCCGACATCCAGGCGGTCGGCTCCGACGTCTCCGGGTCCGGGCCGGTCGGCGCGGCCCGCGGCGGGTCCTCCTCCTCCCCTCGGACGGCGAACAGCACGCTGACCACGAGGACCACCACCGCGACCGCAGCGACCGCCCACCCGAGCCAGGACCCCCAGCGCGGCACCCCCGCGCCCGGTCCCGTGCCGTCGTCCGGTGCCGTCACGGTCGGGTCCCAGGGGTCGCTCGACGCATCAGCACACCTCGCAGCCGGGACGCCCGCCACCCGGGCGCCGGGAGACCGAGGTTAATGGGCGCCCCAGCGGGCCGACCGCCGCCGGAACCCCCGTTCCGGTGACGCGGATGACCCCATCGGGGGGCCGCCGAGAGGTCCTTCGAGGGGGGGAGGTGCAGTAACCTCGCGGCCGTGCGCCCAGCAGACAGCGAATCACCGCCCCAGGACCCGTCCGAGGTGCTTCGCATCCGTCCGGCCAGGAGCTCCCACTGACTCCCGCGACCACACCTCCCGGCGTCGACCACGACCAGCGGGCCGCGGCCCCCGAAGTCCCTCCACAGGAAGCAATGGCACTCCCGGCGCGCCCAGAGCCCCCCCACGCCCCGCCGAGCCTCGTCGTCGCCCGGCCGGCGTCGCGCACGCGCCGCGCCGCGGCCGTCGTCGCGCTCGCCACGCTCCTGGGTGCCGCGGCCATCGTGGCCGGGACGACGATCAGCGGGCCGAGCTACTCGAGCGAGTCGCAGCTGCTCTGGGATCCGAGCGCCACGCAGTTCCTCGGCCTGACCCCTTCGGACGACCCGAACTCGCTCGAGCGGGCAGTCACCGACCAGCGGGACGTCGTCACCTCGGATCAGATCGTCGACGCCGCCGGGGACACCCTGGGGCTCGAGGGCGACGTCGTCCGCGACGCGATCACCGTCGACGTCGAGACGGGCAGCAGCCGGCTCACGATCACCGCCACGGCCGACGACGCGGAGACGGCCTTCCGGATCGCCGATGCCGTCACGACCGCGTACGTGCAGTACGTCCAGAGGGCCGGGGCCGAGGCGCTCGTCGCCCAGGCGGCCGTGCTGCAGCCGTCGATCGAGCGACTCCAGGGCCGTTGGGACGAGCTCCGCCAGTCGCTGGACGGCCTCACCAACCAGCTCGGCGGGCTCAACATCAACAGCGCCCAGTACGGGGCCGTCCAGGCCCAGGCCACGCAGGTCGGCGCTGAGCTGGCCGATGCCGCGACGCGGCTGGCCGACCTCAGGGCCCAGCAGGAGAGCCTGACCGCGGGGGCCGAGGTCTACCCCGGGCAGGCCGTGCCCCTCCGGTCGCCGGTCGAGCCCACGGAGCCGTCGTCGCTGTCGCTGCCGACCGCCGCTGCCCTGGGCGCCGCGCTGGGCTTCCTCCTGGGCGTCTGCATCGTCGTCCTGCTGCACAAGCGGCACACCCGGCTGCAGCCCGCGGGAACCAGCCGCAGCCCGGCCTGACGATGCACCCGACCGAGGCGGCCGCCCAGGGCGGCAGCAGGTGGACCGCGCCCTGCTGCATCGCCATGCTGGTCGGCTCGACGCTCTTCCAGCGCCTCGCGGTGCCGCTGGGCGAGCAGCAGCTCTCGCTCACGATCCCGTTCGTTCTGGCGATGCTCGCCGTCGGACTCGTCAGCGGCGAGTTCCGGGTGGAGGCCGCACGGCTGCGGGTGTTCGCACTCATGGCCGCCGTGGCCGTCGCGTGCACGATCGGGCACCTCGTGCTGGGCGGGGCGCCGTCCCTGCTGTCCGTGGTCCTCTTCCTCGCGCTGTACGCCCTGGTCGGCGTCTCGGCCGACCTGACCGCCCAGGGCCTCGCCACAGTGGAGCGTGTCTTCCTGGGGCTGATGACGATCGCCGCAGTGGTCTCCATCGGCCAGATGGTCGCGCAGCTGACCGGGGTGCCGTACGAGGACTATCTGGCAGGCATCGTCCCGGCCGACCTCCTCCTCGAGGGCTACAACACCGCCGACCCGATCGCATACGGCGACCCCCTGTACCGCTCCAACGGGATCGTCTTCCTGGAACCCTCGTTCCTCTCCCTGTTCCTCGGGCTGGCCGTCGCCCTGGCCCTGTACCGGGGCGCGGGTGTGCTCCAGGTGACCGTCCTCCTCGTCGGGATGGTCCCCCCGCTGGCCGGGAGCGGCTTCGTCGTCCTCGTCCCCGCCCTCGTTCTGATGCTGTTCGGTGCGCAGCGGCGCCATCTGGTGGCCGCCCTTCCCGCGATCGCCATCGCCCTGGTCGTGGCCACGCTGACCCCGCTCGGCGAGCGCTACCTCGAACGCTCGACCGAAGCGTCGGACCCCCGCACCAGCTCCAGCGCCCGACTGGTGCAGCCGTACGAACTCCTGCTCCCGCCGGCGGTGGAGGACACCCCGCGCGCCATCGTCGGCCACGGCGCCGGCGCTGCGGACGACTACCTGATCGACATCGGAAAGCTGGACGCCACCGCACCGGTCGTCCCGAAGGTGCTCTACGAGTACGGCATCCTGGGGCTACTGGGCATCCTCCTCCCGCTGGTGCTGTTCCTCGGGGGCGGCGCGGTCCCGCGGCCGTGGACCATCGGACTGCTGGTCGCGTACCTCTACGTGAACGCGTCGTTCCTCCAGAGCACCCAGGTGTTCCTCACCCTCTTCTGGATGACCCTGCTGCCCGCACATCGGTACAGCTGGCGGCGCACGCAGCCCCCGGCCCTGCCCGATCGGGTGAAGGGCGCCGAGGATCATGGCCACCCCTCCACCGCACATGACAGCTTGCGCCGATGAGCAGCGCTCGGGTCGCAACGCTGGACGGGTTGCGCGGGGTCGCCGTCCTCCTCGTCGTGTTCGGACACGCCATCGGTGCGGTCTCCGACGAGGACCGGCCGCTCCCCGGAGCGCTCTCCGTCGTCTTCAACGGGGGCATCGGCGTCACGCTGTTCTTCGTCCTGAGCGGCTTCCTCATCACCGGACTCCTGGTCCGCGAGCGGCAGCGCACCGATCGGGTCGACTACCGGGCCTTCTACCTGCGCCGGACTCTCCGCATCCTCCCGGCGTACTACGTCTTCCTCGCCACCATGGCGATCCTGGCAGTCGTCGACCTCGTCCAGGTGAGCGGTTCCCAGCTGCTCGCGGCAGGCCTCTTCGTCTGGAACTACGCCCCCGCCGCGGACGGTTGGTGGCTCGGCCACACCTGGTCCCTGGCGATCGAGGAGCAGTTCTACCTCCTCTGGCCGCTCGCCCTCGGCTTCCTGCGGCCGCGCCGCGCCTGCTGGGTGGCCGTCGGCTACCTCGTGGCGGCGCCGGTGATCCGGGTCGGCTGCTACGCGACGTTCGGGTCGGCTCGCGAGGACGTCTGGATGATGTTCCACGCCCGCGCGGACTCCCTGCTGGTCGGCTGCCTCCTGGCGCTCCTGCCCGTCGCCTACCCGGACCTCTGGCAGCGTCTGCGTTGGCTGGGCCGCCGCGGAGCCACTGTGGCGGTCGCCGTCGTCGCCCTGCTCGTCTCCTCGGCGCTGGAGCGGCAGTTCGAGGGCCGGTGGGTGCTCCCGTTCGGGTACACCGTCGCGACGATCGCGGCCGGGATGCTGGTGCTCGCGGCGATCAGCCGGGACGAGCCGACGCCGTACACCCGCGTCCTGCGGTGGCGCGCCCTCACCCTGGTCGGGCTGATCTCCTACAGCCTCTACCTCTGGCAGCAGCTCTTCCTGGCCCCTCAGGGCACGGGGCTGCCCGGCTTCGACTCCAGCCTCCTGGGCGTGGTCGCCGCCTTCGCCGCCGCCACCCTGAGCTACCTCGTCGTCGAGCGGCCGTTCCTGCGGCTCAAGGACCGACTGCAGCGGACGTCCGGGCGGCTCCCGGGCACCGGCGCCGCCGCGGTCGAGCCGTTGCCGGGCCGGACGCCGGACGACGTCTCCTCGGACGAGGCCCCGCCTCCCGGGCGCCCGGACGACGCCGTCCGGGGATCCCGGAGCTGAGGGCCGGCGCTCACCAGAGCCGGCGGTAGGCCTCCGCGGTCTCCGGCATCCGGACGTCGTCCCCGAAGACCGCGAACTTCCCGTCGTACCCCTCCACGTTGAACAGGACCTCGTACAGGATCTCGCCGGGCCCGGTGCCCGCGTGCTCGCCGAGGTAGTCGTACATGCCCTCCATGAACGCCTCGGATCCACCCTGCTCGGCGTTGCCCGACCACTCGGAGATCGCCAGCGGCAACCCGACGCTCTCGGCGAACAGGCGGTGCTCTTCCAGCCCCTTGGGCGCCCCGTACTGGTCGACGTCGTCGAGAGTGTCGGCCCACTCCTGCGCAGTGGTCGCCGCGGGCCACTGGTTGTAGTAGTCGACGCTCATCACGTCGACGTACTCCGCGCCGGGGAACGTCTCCCGCCAGTCCACGCCGCTGCCCACGGACTCCCGGTTCACGTTGAAGACGAGTTGCGACTCCGGGTAGATCTCCTGCTGCAGCGCCCGGAACCGCTGCCACCCGGCACGGAAGTCCTCCGCCTCCCCGGCGTCGACCGACCACTGGTACCAGTTGCCGTTGCTCTCGTGGGCGAAGCGGATGTACAGCGTGCCGGACCGGTCGCCGCGCTCCTCGCGCAGGTTCGTCAGGGACTGCCGCCACCGCTCGTCGTAGGCGCCCGCGGCCGCCTCGGCCCACGTCTCACCCGGGCCGATGGCTCCGATGGCGATGTCGAGGGGTCCGTCCCAGTCGGCCCACTCCTCCTTCAGGCCCCACAGGTAGACCATGTCCTCGTTGGTGTCGACCCACTGGCCGCCGATCTCCAGGGCACGCCCCCGCCACGTGCCGAACTCACCCGACGCGGCACCCACCCCCGAGGCGCCGGACAGCCACTCGCCCGCCGGGAGGCCCGAGCCGTCACCGCTGCCGGGGCCCGCCTCGGGATCGCCGTCGGACTGGCGGACGACGTACACGCCCACCGCCACGAGGACGAGCACCAGGAGTCCCGCCAGCGCGGTCCACAGCAGCCGCCGGTCGCGGAACGACGGCGGTGCCGGCGCCTGCTCCGGGTCGCGGGTCGGGGACGGGGCCCCGGCGGGCAGGTCGGGAGGCGACGAGGTCACTCCCCGACGGTAAGGCCCGGGCGGCCTCGCGTGTCACCCTCGCCGATCCGGGAGGCACGGAGGTGTCACCAGAAGCGGCGGTAGGCCTCCGCGGTCTCGGGCATCCGGACGCCGTTGCCGAAGACGGCGAACGTGCCGTCGTACCCGGCCACGTTGAAGAGGATCTCGTAGAGGATCTCGCCCGGCCCGTTCCCGGCGTGCTCGCCGAGGTAGCCGTACATGGCCTCCATGAAGGCCGCGGAGCCGCCCTGGTCGGCGTTGCCCGACCACTCCGAGATGGCCAGCGGAAGCCCGACGCTCTCGGCGAAGAGGCGGTGCTGTTCCAGCCCCTTGGGCGCCCCGTACTGGTCGACGTCGTCGAGAGTGCCGGCCCACTGGCCCGCGGAGGTCACCGCAGGCCACTGGTTGTAGTAGTCCACGCTCATCACGTCGACGTACCGAGCCCCCGGAAAGGTGCGCCGCCAGTCCACGCCGCTGCCCACGGACTCCCGGTTCACGTTGAACACGAGCTGCGACTCCGGATAGATCTCCTGCTGCAGCGCCCGGAACCGCTGCCACGCCGCACGGAAGGCGTCCACCTCACCGGCGTCGACCGACCACGGGTACCAGTTGCCGTTGCTCTCGTGGGCGAAGCGGATGAACAGCGCTCCCGAGCGGGAGCCGCGAACCTCGCGCAGGTTGGTCAGGGACTGCCGCCAGCGGCCGTCATAGGCGCCGGTGGCGGCTTGCTGCCAGGTCTCCCCCGGGCCGATCGCCCCGATGGCCACGTCGATCGGGCCGTCCCAGTGGTTCCACTCCTCCTTGAGTCCCCACAGGTGCACCATGTCCTGGTTCGTGTCGACCCACTGGCCGCCGATCTCCAGGGGACGGCCGCGCCAGGACCCGAACTCGCCCGTCGCGGCGCCGACGCCCGAGGCGCCGGACAGCCAGGTTCCAGCCGACGGAGAGGGCAGGTTCCCGGCCCCAGCGGCGGCGGGGGTCGGCGCCGGCGGCGGCGCAGTGGGGGTCGTCGGGGCCGGGGGCGTCGAGGTGGGGGGCTCGGCAGCCGTCGTCTCCACCGGAACAGGAGGCGCGGTGTCCGACGGCGGCACGACCGCCGGCGGTTGCCCGGGCGTCGTGGCAGCCGGTCCGGATTCCGTGCTCGCGCGCGTCTCCCCGGAGGAGGAGGGACCGACGGCGGAGGACCGGGTGGACGCACTGGGCGTCACCGACGCGTCCGGCAGGCACGCCGTCGAGGACAGGCCCACAGCGGCGACGGCGGCCAGCGTGAGAGCAGCGCGACGGCGGGAGGCGGCAGCGAAGGGCGGTCGGGGAAGGCGCGGGGACACAGATCTCCTGAGAGCTACACGGAGCGTAGGCCGATGAATCACATCAGTGACGTTTGGCAGGTTGGCACATACACAGAGCAATCGCCAGATGACGATGCGTACCGTTCCGTCCCACCCGGCGTGTTGATGCCAGGACACGCGGGCGGTCCCGCTGACGCAGCTCCGCCCATCCCCTCCCGCGGGTACCGCAGCGGCAGCTAGGTTGGCGTGCCGCCCCCCAACTCCCCGGAGGTCCCTGCAGCGTGCGCAGCGTCGTCGTGGCGAAGTTCGTCCCCTGGCCCCCCAACAGCGGCGACAAGCGCCGGACCCTCGGGCTGGTGCGCGCCCTGCGGCAGCGCGGCGAGGTGACGCTGTGCGCGTTCGAGGGCCCCGACGACGACGCGGGACCGCTGCGCGCCGAGGGCATCGAGGTGCGCAGCGTGCCGTTGCAGCGCAGCGCGGCCAGCCTCCTGCAGGGGGCCCTCCTCGGGCGCTCCATCACGGCGGCCCGCTTCTGGAGCCGCCGGCTGGCCGCTGAGGTCGCGGTCGCCACCGCGGAGCCCACGGACGTCGTGCTGGTCGGGCACGCGCAATTCCTGCCCTACCTGCGCGGGGTCCGCGCGGGCCTGTCGGTGGTCGACATGCAGAACGTCGAGTCCGCCCTCGCACAGCGGATCTCCGCCTCGTCCCGCGGCCCGCGGCGATGGGCCTGGTGGGGGGAGGCGCGAGCGCTGCGGGCGCTGGAGCGCCGCACCCGGGTCGCCGACGTCGTCTCCGTGGTCAGTGACGTCGACCGCGCCACGCTCGCCGGCATCATCGCCCACCCGCGCGTGCTCGTGGTGCCCAACGCCTGGGACGAACCCGAGCCCTTGCCGCCGGCCCCCGACCCGGTGGTGAGCTTCGTGGCCCTGCTCTCGTGGGGGCCCAACGTGGACGCGGCCGTCTGGTTCGCCCGGGAGGTCTGGCCGCGGGTGGTCGCCGAGGTCCCCGAGGCGCGGCTGCAACTGGTGGGGCGCAATCCCGCCGAGGCCGTGCAGGCCCTGGCCGGCCCCACGGTCGAGGTGACCGGCACCGTGCCCGACCTCGCCCCCTGGTACGCCCGCACCCGGGTGGCGGTGGCCCCGCTCCTGGCCGGCGGCGGCTCGCGACTCAAGATCCTCGAGGCACTCGCCGCGGCACGGCCGGTGGTCGCCACGACGATCGGCGCGGAGGGCCTCGAAGACCTCATCGGCCGCGGCGTCGTCGTCGCCGACGACCCGGCGGAGATGGCGTCCGCCCTGGTCGGGCTGCTCGTCGACGCCGAGGGGACGGCGGCCCTCGGGCGGATCGGCGTCGACGCCGTGGCCGCCGACCACTCCTGGACCGCCGCGGTGCGCCCGCTGCTGGCCGCGATCCCCGGGACCGCCCCGGAGTGACCGCGGCGGTCCGGGATCTCGAGCGCCGGGTCAGGCCGCGCGCGAGCCCACGGCCGCGGACCGGAGCCCCGGCTCCCGCCGCCTCATCCTGATCCGGGCGATCCGGAAGCCGAGCATCCGCTGGAAGTGCCTCAACCCGTTGGTGAGCTCGTGCTGTCCCCGGCCGTCCACGAGGTGGCGGACGCCCCGCTCCGACAACTGCTCCACGACGGCCGCGAAGAGCAGGTAGCGCGCGTCGGAGTGCTGCGGACCCTCGCCGAGGGTGATGAACACGCTCAGCAGTGCCCACTCGCCGTCGTGGGGCGTGACGGCCAGGACGAGGGGCTCGCCGTCCCGATCGACGGCCACGGTCCACATCCCCCGCCCCACCCAGTGCGCGTGGTCGGTGCCGAGCTGCCGGTAGCGCGCATCGGACTTGACTCCCAGCGCGCGGTCGAGCCGAGCGGCCAGCTCCCGCTGCTCGGCCGGTCGCGGAACGGGACGCCAGGCCACACCTGCGCGCTCCGCAGCGCGGATCTTGCGACGGAGCGTCTGCTTGGACCTGCCTTCTCGGTAGGCCGGCGGCGTCTCCGGGACGTCGACGACGGACGCTCCCGTGGCGGCCAGCGTCGCACCGGCCAGGCACCGTCGAGAGAGGTCGCTCCGGATCAGCCGGCCCGCAGGCGTTTCACCCAGCGGCGCCTCCACCCACGGCAGGGCCATCAGGTCCCCGACGGCGGCCAGCGCCAGCCGGGGATGGCTGAGCGCGTACCCGACCGGGTTCCGCCGCGACTCGCGCCATCCCGCCCAGAACGCGGAGAGCCGCTGCCCGCGGACCGTTCCCCCGTCACCTTCCCGCTGGACAGCCATGCGCTCCTCGCCTCGATGCTGGTCTCCCGTGCGCCCTGAACCGGGCCGGCGCCGATGTCGGGGCACGCCGGAGAGCCAGGGAACGACAGCGCGGGTGGCATTGAGAAGGGGCGCGGTGGAGCGGAGCCTTCGTTCCGGTGATGGATTCCCCTCGGCCGGGGGAACAGGCGAGGCCGGCACCCCGTGGGGCACCGGCCTCGCGCCAGGGAAGCAGGGATCAGGCGCGAGCGCTCTCGGGCGTCCGCGCCGCCGGGCTGCCGAAGAACATCTGGTCCTGCTCGGCCCGCAGCCGGTCGACCACCCGCCCCGAGGGAACCTCGACGTCCTGGTACCCGATGACGCCGTCCTTGGGGATGTCCCGCAGCAGGCGGCACCCCTCGGCCAGGCCGAGGGGCAGCAGCCGCTCCGCGTGGGTGACCTCCGCGCGTTCCGCCTCGCCGTAGTAGTGGTAGCCGCCCGGGGCGTCGAGCACCGTGCCCGCCGCCAGGTCGGTCTTGGCCAGCGGGACGACGTCCACCCGCGGCGCTCCCAGTGGCCGGATGGCGGGGTCGCCCAGCAGGGCCACCCGGGCCACGGTCGTCGGCACCTCGAAGTGGCAGAGGTGGTAAGGCGTGTAGAAGCTGTAGAGCGGCCCCGTGCCGAGCTTGTACAGCTCCAGGTAGTGCCGCTGCTTGGGGTCGTCGTGCGTCGCCATCACGTAGACGCCCGGTCCCGGCTTCGCCCCCACCACGTAGTCGACGACGCCGCCGAGCGCGCGCAGCTCGTCCACGTCGTATCGGGAGGCGAGCTCGTCGACGTGGCCCGTGTGGTCCATGGCGTAGAGCCCCCGGCGCGGCACCGTGAGCCCGGCGGCGTTGGCGACCAGCGCCTGCTCGACGCTGACCTTGGTCCCGTCGGCGAAGCTCGTGACCATCCACGGGTCCTGACCCCACCGCTTCGCGAACCCCTCCTGCGTGGTGGGCGTCCGATACGGGTCCTGCAGACCCTTGATGTTGCCCGCGACCTGCGGTTCCAGGCCGATCTGGCGAACGAACCGGATGAGATTCATCTGCACGGCCGGCTGGTCGCCGTCCGCGCCGGAGTAGACGACCCCTGCGGCGTCGGCCTTCGTCGCCAGCAGTGGCCCGAGCGTGGCGTCGACCTCCGCGTTGAGGAGCACCAGGTGCTTGCCTCCGGCGAAGCACGCCAGCGCCAGCTCGGCACCGAAGGCGACTGCACCGGTGGCGTCGACGACCACGTCGACGGCGTCGCTGCCTGCCACGAGCGCGATGTCATCGGTGATCGCCACGTCTCCGGCCGCGGCGATCCGCTCGACGTCCCGCAGGGACTCCGCGGCCTCCGCCTGGGCACCGACGTCCCCGACCGCCGCGTGCGCCTTGGCCGGCGTCCTGTTGCAGACGACGGTCAGCTGCATGCCGGGGGTGCTGTTGACGACCTGGTTGATCAGCCCCCGGGCCATGAACCCGGCCCCCACGAGGCCGAGTCGCACCGGGCGTCCGTCCGTCTGCCGACTCGCGAGGAGAGTGTCGACCGGGATCACGCCGACACACCTGCGGCGAAGAGCGCGGCGTTGGCCTCGGCGTCGAAGGCCGGCCAGGAGGCGTCCTTGTCGGAGATGACGGCGACCTCGCGTGGCCAGCGGATCCCGAAGGCCGGGTCGTCGTACGGGTAGCCCATCTCCGCACCCGGCGCGTACGGCACGCTGACCATGTACAGCACCTCGGTGTCGTCGGTCAGAGTGATGTAGGCGTGCGCAAGGTGCGGCGGCAGGTACAGGCCGTGGCGGTTGTCGGCGCTGAGCTCCACCTGGACGTGCTTCAGGTAGGTCGGCGAATCCGGCCGGACATCCACGGCGACGTCGACGATGGCCCCCCGCGTGCACCGGATGAACTTCGATTCCGGGTGCCCGGGCAGCGACAGGTGCAGCCCCCGCAGGGTCCCCGCCCGGTGGTTCCACGACGTGTTGCACTGGGCGACCCGGGGGCGCATGCCGCGTGCCTCGAACTCGTCCGCGTCGAAGGACCGGGCGAAGGCTCCCCGATCGTCGGTGAAGGGCTCCAGCTCGACCAGGTGGACCCCGGCCACGCCCAGCTCGGTGTACTTCACGGCGCCGCCCAGAAGAGCTGCTCGTCGACCTGCGCGGTCCGCATCAGGTACTCGATCTGCTTGAGCCGGGTGTGGCCGCGGCCGGTGAAGGTGGCCTCGTCGAGGTCGATCGACCGGAAGACCCGGTGCAGCTGGGCGGCGCCGGCCTTGGCGTCCCAATCCGTGTCGTAGCCCGGCAGCACCTGGCGGATGCGGTCGAAGGCGACCCGGTAGCTGCGGTTGTCGGCACTGGGGTCACCGAAGGTGAGATCGCAGCCGGGGAACTCCGCGGCCACGATCTCGGCGATGTCCCGGACCCGGTAGTTGTTGGCCTCGCTGCCCACGTTGAAGATCTCGCCGTGGACCTGCTCCCGCGGGCTCTCCAGCGTCATGCGGATGGCCTTGGCGATGTCGAGCGCGTGCACCAGCGGCCGCCAGGGCGACCCGTCACTGGTCATCACGATCTCGCGGGTCGTCCACGCCAGCCCCGAGAGGTTGTTCAGCACGATGTCGAACCGCATGCGCGGGCTGGCGCCGAAAGCGGTCGCGTTGCGAAGGAAGGTCGGCGAGAACTCGTCGGACGCCATCGCCGAGACGTCGCGCTCCACGAAGGCCTTGCACCGCGCATAGGCAGTCTGCGGCGAGACCGGGCTGGACTCGTCCACCGTGCCGTCGGCCACGCCGTAGACGCTGCACGAGGACATGTAGACGAACCGCGGGACGCCGGCTGCCTTGGCCACCTCTGCGAGGTGCACCGAGCCGTGGTGGTTGATGTCGTAGGTGACCTCGCCGATCAGGTCGCCGATCGGGTCATTGGAGAGCTCGGCCATGTGGACGACGGCCTCGACGCCCTCGAGGTGCTCGGGTCCGAGCTTTCGGATGTCGAGCGCGAGGGTGCGCGGCGTCTGCTCGACGCCCGGGTACAGCCATCCGTACTTGTAGTAGCCGGTGTCCACACCGACGACGTCATGGCCTGCCCGCAGCAGTTCCTGGGCGGTCAGGCAGCCGAGGTAACCCTCGGTACCGGTGACTAGTACTCGCACGTTCGCCTCGATCGCGGTGAAGATGTGGCTGGGGATGGAGAACCTACAACCACCGAAGGGCACCCGGGTGACTCTCCGTCACCAAAGTGTGAACGGCACGTTCGGCGACCCCCCGACGAGGCAAGGCTCCCCGCTCTCCCCCGCGCGGGGGCGCAGCGGTCCGTGGACGGCGTCGGCGAGGGGCCCCGGGTAGTGGGGCCCCTCGACCGCCTCAGTCCTCCCAGACCTTCCACTCGGCCTTGCCGTCGTCCCAGATGCCGTTGAGCTCCTTCCAGTCACGGAAGGTGTCCATACCCATCCAGAAGCCCTCGTGCCGAGACACCCCGAGCTGCCCGTCCCTGGCCAGCTGGCCCAGCGGAGCGTGCTCGAGCATCTCGTCGGTGGCGTCGGCATCCAGGTACTTGTCGACGAACTCGCGCTCGAAGAAGAAGAAACCGCCGTTGACGTAGCCGGTCTGCGGCTGCTTCTCGTTGAAGGCGGTGACGTCGTCCCCGTCGAGGACCATCTCGCCGTAGCGACCGCTGGGGTGCACGCCGGTCAGCGTCCCGAGCTTGCCGCTCTCGAGGTGCGCGCGCAGGACGCCGGGGATGTCCACCGCGCCGATGCCGTCGCCGTAGGTGAGCGCGAAGCGGGGAGCGTCGAGGTAGGAGCCGACCCGGGCGATGCGGGCGCCGGTGGCCGTGGTGAGCCCGGTCTCGGCGAACGTGATCTCCCAGTCCTCGTCACCGAGCGCGGTGTGGAACTCCAACTCGTGGTTCCCGCGCAGCCGGAGGGTGAAGTCGTTCATCCGCGACCGGTGGTCGACGAAGTACTCCTTGATCATGTCGCCCTTGTAGCCGAGGCAGAGCACGAACCGGCGGAAGCCGTAGTGGCTGTACATCTTCATGATGTGCCACAGGATCGGCCGGCCACCGATGTCGACCAGCGGCTTGGGGAGCTGCTCGCTGGCCTCTCTCAGCCGGGTCCCCATGCCTCCACAGAGGATGACGACGGGGATGTCGGCGACGGCCGGGTCTCCGGTGGGTGCGCCCATGAGGTTCTCCTGTTCTGGGAAACGGGGGTGTGCGGTGTCCGGGCGGCGCCCGGAGTTGCCGGTGTTCAGCCTCCGGCTCCGCGCACCACCGAGCCCACGGTGCGCAGGATGATCTTGACGTCCAGCCACAGGGACCAGTTCTCGATGTAGTAGTTGTCGAAGCGCGCCCGGTCGGCGATCGAGGTGTCCCCGCGCAGGCCGTGGATCTGAGCCCATCCGGTGAGCCCGGAGGGCACCCGGTGACGCGCCTCGTAGCTCGGGTAGACGTTGCGGAACTCCTCGACGAAGTGCGGGCGCTCCGGGCGGGGCCCGACCACGCTCATGTCTCCGCGCAGGATGTTGATCAGCTGCGGGAGCTCGTCGAACGAGGTCTTGCGCAGGATCCGGCCGAACCGGGACAAGCGGGGGTCGTCGGCGATGTTCCACGTCGTCGCCGCCTCGCCGCCGGCGGGGCGGAGCGAACGGAACTTGAGGACCTCGAACGTGCGGCCGTCGACGCCCACGCGCTCCTGCCGGAAGAACACCCCCGGTCCGCCGTCCAACCGGACCGCCAGCGCGAGCAGCAGCATCAGCGGCGCCAGGACGAACAGCGCACCGCCGGCGAAGGCGATGTCGAACAGGCGCTTCATCCGCCAGGTGCGGCTCCGGTACGTCGACCTGCGCAGGCGGACGAGGGGCAACCCCCACGCCGTGTCCATCTCTCCGTCGACCTGGTGGAGCTCGAACAGGCGCGGAACGACGAACAGCTCGCACCGGAACCGGTCACAGGTGCGGATGAGCCGCACCATCTCCGACTCCTTCATGGTGGAGAAGGCCACCACGACGTTGTTCACGCGGCCCCCCTCCAGCACCGCGGGCAGGGCAGCGGGGCCGCCGAGGACGGGCAGCCGCGACGGGCCGCTCATGACCCGCGGGTCACCGTCGAGGAACCCGATCGGGTGCAGCCCGTACTCGGGGTGCTCCCGGAGGATGTCGGCGACCTGGTGACCGACCCGGCCTGCGCCGACGATCAGGGTCCGGTGCGCCACCAACCGACGGGACCGCAGGCGCCTGACCATGGCATACCCGGCGGCGCGGAAGACGATGACCACGACTCCCACGCCTGCGGCGCCGGCGAGGAAGCGCCAGTCGATGATGTAGTCCCGCCACAGTGCGTTGGACCAGACGATCTGCCCGATGACGGCGACGCCAGCGGCAAGCCCCCACCGTCCGACGAGCGCCGGGAGGTCGTCCAGGACCGAGAGCGCCAACCGCGACCGGTAGAGCCCCGCCTGCCCCATCGCGAGGAGGAACACGACGGCGAAGGCCGCGGTCTTCCGGAACGGGGAGTCCTCCCCGACCTCCCGGCCGATCCACTCGGCCACGACCAGCGCCCCGCCGACCGCGACGAGGTCCAGGGCGAGCAGGAGAGGGCCGATGCCGAACCGGGAGAGCCGGGTCCAACCGGTGACGCGCTCCTCGGCTGTGAAGTTCGGTTCCGCCGTCCGGTGCTCCCGTACCGATGCCGGCGGGAGGGGGGACGACGGGAGGGCCGACGGCCGGGTCTCCCGGGGCGGGTGAGCGGCCGGCGCAGGCGCGGCCGCATCTCGGACATGTCGGGGGGCCGCCGTCACGTCGGCATCAGTCCTCCTCCGGTGCGCAGGCGGACAGCTAGTTCCGCGGGGGTCTCGTGTGGTGACTCTGTGCTGATCAAGGGAGCACGCTAACGGCCGAACACGTTGCGTCACGGGGTTTGCGCACCTTGAAGCCGGAGTCACACGAGACAACCACCCTTTCGCGGCGATCCCTTACTCTCCGTTACAGGACTAGCGCATTACGACAGGCCCCCTGGTGAACCGCGCATGTCTTTCCGATTACGTACGGTCTAGCCACGGACTCGACATGACCCGGGACGGTGACACGCGAGGGACGCGGAGGAACTGCGGCGGTACCGTCCCGGCGGCACCGCGGTCGCCGTCGCCGGGGCGATCGTCGATCGGACCACGGACAGGAGGGCCACGGATGACACGCACGATGACCTCGGACGAGGCCGCATCGACCGGTGGGACGCCCGCGCCCCGGGCGACCGTGATCGTGCCCGCGCGGAACGAGGCGGCCACCATCGACACCTGCCTCGACTCGGTCCTCGCGCAGGAGGGCGTCGTCTTCGAGGTCGTCGTCGTGGACAACGGCTCGACCGACGGGACGGCCGAGCGGCTGGCGGCGCGCGCAGCCGCCGACCCCCGGCTGACGGTGCTGTCGAATCCGGCACCATCCATCCCGGCGAGCCTGAATCTCGCGGTGTCCGCGGCCCGGGGGAACTGGCTGGTCCGGGTCGACGCGCACTCGACGATCCCGCCGGGGTACCTCGCGCGCGCCGTCTCGCGACTGGAGGAGCAGCGGTGGGTCGGGGTCGGGGGCCGCAAGGCCGCCGTCGGCCGGTCGCCGGTGGGGCGGGCGATCGCCGCCGTCCTCAACTCACGACTGGCCGTGGGCGGGTCGGTCTACCACTGGGGGACGACGGAGACCGTGGTCGATCACGTGCCGTTCGGCGCGTACCCGACCGACCTCGTCCGCAGCCTCGGCGGCTGGGACGAGGCGGTGCTGAACAACGAGGACTTCGAGTTCGACCAGCGACTCCGGCAGCACGGCGAACTGCTGTTCGACCCGGCGCTGCAGATCGACTGGAACGTGCGGGAGAGCATCCCCGGGCTGTTCCGGCAGTACCGGCGCTACGGACGCGGCAAGCCCGCCGTGGCGCTGCGGCACCCCGACGGCGTACGGCTGCGCCACCTGGCGCCCCCCGCGCTGGTGCTGTGGCTCGCGGGTGCCGCCGCAACCGGCACGCGCCGCCCTCGGTGGGCGGCCGTCGCGGTGGCGCCCTACCTGCTGGCCGTCGGCGCCGCGTCGACGGCGATCATCCGCACCGCCCCGGAGAGCACCGACCGGCGGGCCGTCCCGGCCGCACTGGTCGCCATGCAGGTCGGCTGGGGGCTGGGTTTCTGGGAGGGCGCCACCGACCTGCTGCGCGGCCGGCGCACCCGCACCTGAGTTCACCCGGCCGGTCGACCCACCACCATGCTGCGGTCGAGGTCCAGGGGCCGGGCGGCCCCTGCCACGGCCAGGACATGGGCCAGGTCGGCGGACAGCGCCTGCAGGGCGGCCCGGACCGCCGGCGCCCCGTCGGCTGCGAGCGCCCAGAGGACCGGGCGACCGACGAGGACGGCGTCCGCGCCGAGGGTGAGTGCGACGAGAGCGTCGGCCCCGCTGCGCACGCCGCCGTCCACCAGCACCGGCGCGCGCCCGGCCACGGCGTCGAGCACGTCGACGAGGGCATGCGCGCTGGCGAGGGCGCGGTCGAGTTGCCGGCCGCCGTGGTTGGAGACGACGACACCCGCCGCCCCGGCCTCGAGGCAGCGGAGCGCCTCGTCGCCCCGAAGCACGCCCTTGACCAGGACCGGTAGACCGCTGACCTCGGCCAGTCGGCCGATCACGTCGGGCGTGACGGATGGGTCCTGCTCCGCCGACTCCCGGCCCACCGCCCCCGGGAGGAGGTGCTGGGCCAGGTTGACCAGGAACTCGTCGTCGGGCACCGCGAAGCGGACGCCGCCGACCTTGTTCTTGCGGCCGACGTACGGGGTGTCCACGGTCAGCACGATCGCGCCGGCACCGGCCGCGGCGGCGCGCCGGGCCAGCGCCTCGGTGAGCCCGCGGTCGCGCATGACGTAGGCCTGGAACCACCACGGGCCGGCAGCCGCTGCCCCGATCTCCTCGATGGTCCGTGACGCGCGGGTCGACACCACGGTCAGGCAGCCGGCCTCGCCCGCACCGCGGACGGTCGCGCACTCGGCATCGGGATGGGCCAGGGCGTGGAACGCCATCGGGGCGACGACGAAGGGGGACCGCAGCGTCGTACCGAGCAGACGGGTGGCGAGGTCGACGGAGGAGACGTCGCGCAGGACCCGCGGGCGCAGCCGGTAGCTCCGCCAGGCGAGTTCCGCCTCGCCGAGTGTCACCTCCTCGCCGGAGCCTGCCTCGTAGTAGTCCCACACCTCGGGGGGCAACCGGAGACGGGCGAGCTCCCGGTGTTCAGCGAGCAGCGACAGCATCGATCGTGGGCCGGGGTACCGGTCCGGCCACTCCTCCTCAGCCGACATCGTGACCGATGGAGTGGAGCACCGGCGCCGGAGGGCACTACGCATTCCCCCCGTTCATTCCCGCGAGGGACGACACGACACCGTGGGGATGACGAGGGCGTCGACCTCGGGGACGTGTCGACCCGCCGGGCCCCGGCCGTGCGCCTGGGATCGGCGTCATGCCCCGGCCGGATCTCAGCCCGCGTCGCCCGCGCCGGGGCGGCCCGGCGGTCCGGCCGGGGCCCTCCCGGGCGGCCGACCTCGCCACCCGTACCAGGTGGCGAGGTCGTCCGGGTCCGGCTCGACCAGCACCCGGCTGCGGGTTCGCTCGGAGTCACCGCCGAGACGCACCGCGGGCCCGGCGACCCGGACCCTGGACGGTCCCCCGTCGCGCAGTTCGGCATCGTGCATCGCGCGGCAGAGGATGAGACTCACGCCAGCGGCGACGACCAACCAGACCCCCATGATGACCAGGACGAGTGTCATGGGGGGCCTCGTGGCTGACGAACCCGTTCGGGCGGCTGCCCGCGGTGTGGGGTGCGCCCATCGTCCCTCACCCGACGACGCTGCTCAACCGGTGCCTTCCCCCGGATTCCCTGGTGGCGGGACTGCGCGCCCGAGGCCGGCGGGCAGCTCCGGAGGGCCTACCTCTCGGCGGCCAGGAGTCCTGCTGCCTCGAGACTCGCGGCGGCACCGCGCAGACCGGCGAAGTCGACGCCGGCGACGGAGGCGATGTCGAGCAACGACGTGGATCCGTCGGAGTAGGCGAGTACCCAGAGCATCGCCATGACTGCGTCGGTGGCCTGCTTTCCACCGGTGGTCGGATAGAGGCCCCGCTTGCCCAGCTGTGGCTCGCCGTACGGACTGAGGTTCTCGTAGCGCCGGTCGTTCTCCAGGACGTCCATCATCTCCAGCAAGGCGAGGTACGACTCCAACAACTGCGGAGGCGTCACGAACGAGAGGTCGTCCGCCGAGGTGTGGTACTCGGGGTACTCCCCGTGGGGGGTGCGCGACAGTCTCCCGAAGGGCAGGTCGAAGCCGATGGCATTGAACTGCCGCTCGTCGTAGCCGTACGGCGAGTAGCCGCGGATCTCCCCACCTCGTCGTGAGACGACGTGCGCGGCCGCCCGGTCGATGCCCGCGCCACCGCGTCGCGAGCGCTTGTACACGAGCACGCCCGGTCCCCCGAGACCTGTGACGACCAGCCCGTGCCGGACTCGGGGGAGGACGTCGGCGTTACGGCTGAGCCACGCGATGGATCCCAGCGTTCCCGGCGCGAAGATGAACCGGTACGTGTACCGCCGGGACGGAAGGGAAGCCAGGGTGCGCGCCACCTCCCTCGCGACTGCGATTCCGGCGAGGTTGTCGTTCGCCAGCGACGGATGACAGATGTGGGCGCTGACGACGACCTCCTCCGTGCTCGAGCCCGGCAGCACCAGTTCGCCGTAGGTCAACTCCCCCGGTTCGAGAGTGCTGTCGACCACCACCTCGTACGGGCCCTCGTCCATGGCACGCAGCCGGCTGTCGGCCAGGCAGAAACCCCAGTCCCGGTGGTAGTACGACGTCCGGTACGGGATCCAGTCCGGCCTGTCGGGCAGCGTGTGGAGGTGGGGCCGGAGCTCGCTGAGCGTCATCGTGGCGCGCACCGGGACGCTGTAGCTGACCAGATGCAGGTTGTGGCGGTGGAAGTCGATCAGGCGATGCCCGTGGCGGTCGGCGACGTAGGCGTCCCGCACGTTCCACTCGTCGGGGACCGTCCAGTCGAACGCCTGGGTGCCGGACGGGATGCTGCGGCGCTGGATGTCGGCCGACTCCGCGAGGACGTCCAGCGTCGCTCGCACCCCGTCCCCGGTGATGCTGCGGCAGATGGGGTAGAGCCGCCCCATGACCGCGTGCATGGCCTCGCCCAGAGCGCGTCCGTCCTGGTCGCCGGAACGCAGCGCATCCACGTGCCGGGCCAGGGTCATCGGGTCATGACTCCGAGCGACACGGGTCGCCCGAGCTGTCGGAGGCTGCAGCAGGTCCGTCCGGGCCGCAGGGAGGAACCCGGCAGCGTCCTCGCCCGTCGTCCCGCGCCACGTCCAGCCAGCCCATGTGCGAGCACCTCCTTCGATTCGACGACAGATGGCCGGACTGTCAGGCCCGGTGCGGCGCCGGGATCTGACGGGGGGCCGCGAACCTGCGCAGAGCCGGCGCGACGGGGCGCCCCCTCAGGAGCCCGTCGCACGAACCTGCGTCGACAGCCTTCGCATAGACCGACAGCGCCTCACCCACCGCCTCGACCGTCAGGCCGACGTCGTCGTCGGTGTGCGCTGCCGAGATGACGAACGACTGCCCGAGGACGCCGCGCAGCAACATCTCCTGGAGGAACAGCGTCCGGAACTCCTGCGAGGGCCGGCCGAGGTGGTCGCGCGTCTCGAAGACCAGGCAGGACGGTCGGCCGACCACGGCGAAGTGATCCGCGAGCCCCAGCTGAGCCGCAGCCTCGTTCGCGCCGTCGGCGAGCTTGCGCCCCTGCTGCTCCATGACGCTCACGACGTCACGCTGCCGATAGGCGTCCGCCACCGCCAGGTAGGCCGCCAGACCCGTCGTCTCGGGGCCGTGGGTCGTGGACAGGAGGAACGTCCTGGCGGCATCCGTCCGCAGGCCGCCCAGCTCCATGAGCTCGCGCCTGCCGGCGAGAGCCGAGACGGCGAAGCCGTTGCCGAGCGCCTTGCCCCACGTGGACAGGTCGGGGGTCGTGCCGTAGACGCCTTGAGCGCCGCCCGGTGCCCAGCGCATGCCCGTGATGATCTCGTCGAAGATCAGGACGAAGCCGTCACGGTCGGCCATGGCGCGAAGCCCTTCCAGGAAGCCGCGCTCCGGGGCCGCGGTCCCCGTTGCCGCCTCGAGGAGGACACAGGCGATCCGGCCGGGGTGCCGTTCCAGAAGGCTCTCGACAGAGCCGAGGTCGTTGTAGTCGAAGGTCACGGTGAGCTCACGCTGCGAGGTCGGGATCCCGCTGCGCATCTCGGTGGTGCCGATGAACCAGTCGTCGGTCGAGAAGAACGGCTGCGACCGACAGATGGCCACGAGGTCCCTGCCGGTGGCTGCGCGAGCCAGCTTGACCCCCGCGGTCGTGGCGTCGGAGCCGTTCTTGGCGAACTTGACCATGTCGGCCCCGGGGACCTGTGCGAGGAACTCCTCCGCGGCCCGCAACTCGTAGACCGACGGCCGGCTGAAGCTGACGCCCGTGCGCGCCGCCTCCGTCACCGCCTCGACGACAGGCGGGTATGCGTGCCCGAGCGTCACCGAGCGCAGTCCCATGCCGTACTCGACATACCAGTTGCCATCGACGTCCTGCACGCGTGCACCTGCCCCGCGCGCGATCACCGGCGCCATGCCTTCGGGGTACTGATCCGAACCCCGGGCATAGGTGTGCGCACCGCCCGGCACGAGTTCGTGCAGCCTCTGTTGCATCGCCGTGGACGCCGTGAAGGTCCGGCCCTCCTCCCCCGGCGGCGTCATCGGGCACGTCCTTCGTCGAGGGACAGGATCAGCTTGTCGGCCACGAATCCCTCCGCGTAGCGAGTTCGGCACTCCATCCCGCGCAGGCGCATGAGGCCGAGGAACGTCTCGTCGTCCCACCAGTCCCGCTGGACCTGCGACGGGAAGCACCGGTGCAGCAACTCGACCTTCCGGTGCGCGTGATCATCCGGCACGCGGACGTACAGACTCGGCACCCGCAGGTCCCCGTCCCACTTCGGGATCTCGTAGTGCAGGACCAGCGCGTCACGCCACACCGTGCGCACCATCCGACCCAGGAGGCGATGGTCCTGGTGCGCGTCGTCGGGCCGGGGCGCCATCACCACGGCCGGCTGCCGCTCGGCGGCGCAGTCCTCCAGAGCCTCCTTGACGGCGTTCCAGTGCCCCGGCAGCCGGCCGTCGGGGAGATCGAGGACACGAACAGAGGCACCGGGGAAGAACTCCGGCAGCGACGCCTCGGCCTCCTTCCGCCGCTCCGGGGTGCCGGTCAGGACCAAGCCGGTGACGGTGGCCCCCGATCGGTCGCCGAGCCCGAGGAGAGTCCCCCCGCAGCCGATCTCGATGTCGTCCGGGTGCGCGCCGATGCACAGGACGTCGAGCCGGTCGCCCGGCGGCACCAGCTCGATCACGACCGGTCCTCGCTCGCGGGCCCGTCGTCCGCCCCGGCACGCCTACCGGGGGGCGCCGACACTGGGCTCCGCCACGACCACCGGGAAGATCGCCCGTCCCGGCTCCACCGGCTGATCGCGCCACACCGCCCACGGACTGACTCCGCTGCGGTACTGCTCTTCGAGCGCCGCCCGCTCCTTCAGGGTGTCCATGGGCGCCCAGAAACCGTCGTAGGGCGTGGCACAGAGATTGCCGTCGGCCGCGGCCCGGACGAACCCGTCCATGACGAGGTCATCCCCCTCCTCCAGGTAGTCGAAGATCCGCTGCCGGAGGATGAAGTAGCCGCCATTGATGCGCATGACCATGTCCGCGACAGGAACCAGACCGGTCACCCGGTTGTCGTCGCTGATGTCCACGACGTGGAAGGAGTCCTGCGGCTTCACGGCCAGCAGGGTGGCCACCGCGTCCTTTCTCTCGAACTCGGCGATCAGGTCGTTCATCGGGGCATCCGTGAGCACGTCCCCGTAGTTGGCGAGGAACACCTCGTCGCCCTCGAGGTATGGCCGGACCCGGCGCAATCGCTCCCCGATGGCGGTGGAGACCCCCGTGTCGATGAAGGTGATCGTCCAGTCACTGATGTCGGTGGCGAGCATCTCCACGTGCTTGCCACCCTTCGTGAGCACGAAGTCGTTCGAGCTGGTCTCGCGGTAGTCGAGGAAGTAGTCCTTCACTGCAGAAGCCCCGAAGCCCAGGCAGAGGATGAACTCCCGGTGACCGAAGTGCGCGTAGTAGCGCATCACGTGCCACAGGACCGGACGGCTGCCGATGGGCATCATGGGCTTCGGCAAGGATTCCGGTCCGGTCCGGATCCGCATGCCGAGTCCGCCACAGAAGATGACGACCTTCATGGATGACTCCCTCGATGCCTAGAAGATCTCGAGTCGGGGAAGCGCGACGACGAGCTTGCCGCCCCAGCCACGGACGGGACGGAGCTGCTCGCAGATCTCGTCGCGAAGGTTCCAGGGCATGATCAGCACGTAGTCGGGCCGGGTTTCCGTCAGGTGCTCCGGCGGGTGGATGGGGATGTGGGTGCCCGGCAGGAACTTGCCGTGCTTGTACGGGTTGCGGTCGACGGCGAACAAGATCTGGTCACTGCGGACCCCGCAGTGGTTGAGCAGCGTGTTGCCCTTCCCCGGCGCGCCGTAGGCCACGACCGTCTCCCCCCGGCGCGAGCGCTCGACGAGGAACTCCACGAAGTCGTCGCGCACCCGCGTGACGGCCCGCGCGAAGCCGGCATGGCCGTCGAGCGAGTGCAGGCCGGCCGCCGCCTCGGCGGCCAGCACGGAGGCCACGGCCTCGCTCGGGCGCGATGCCTGTTCTGCGGGCCTCGACCAGGTGCGCAGCGACCCGCCATGGGTCGGCAACTCCTCGACGTCGACGACGACCAGTCCCGCCTCGGCGAGGACCCGCTGCGTCGTCAGGAGCGAGAGATAGGAGTAGTGCTCGTGATAGATCGTGTCGTACTCGTTGCCCTCGATGAGCCTCATGAGGTGCGGTATCTCGATGGTCACCGTGCCGTCGTCGGCAACCAACGCCCGCAGGCCCTTCGCGAAATCGACGATGTCCGGGACGTGGGCGAAGACGTTGTTCGCGACGACCAGGTCGGCCGCTCCGTGCCTCGCCGTGACGTCGCGGCCGGCGGCCTCGCCCAGGAAGGTGACCTCGGTCGGGATCCCTCTCTCGATCGCCGTCTCCGCCACGTTCGCCGCCGGTTCGATGCCCAGCGCGCGGATACCTCGCTCGACGACGTGCTGGAGGAGGTAGCCGTCGTTGCTCGCCACCTCGACGACGAAGGAGCCCGGGCCCAACGACAGCCGCTCGACGGCCTCTTCCACATAGGTCTTGGCGTGCGCGACCCACGAGTCGCTGTAGGAGGAGAAGTAGGCGTAGTGGCTGAAGATGTCGCCGGCGGCGATGTAGGCCGGGAGCTGGACCAGGAGGCACCGGGCGCAGATCCGGACGTGCAGCGGGTAGAACACCTCACCGCTGTCGAGTTGGTCGACGGCCAGGAAGCTCTCGCAGGGCGGTGACATCCCGAGGTCGACGAAGGTGTCGACCAGAGCCGCTCGGCAGAGTCGGCAGGTGGGTGCGCTCATGGTCTGGACCTCACTGTCAGGCGCTGGGGATGAGCCCGTTCCACCGGTGTTCTCGACTCACTCCGCGGGCACGTGTCGACGACCGGGGGTGGTCCAGCCCGTCGCTCGACGCCGATACGGCATGCGAGGCGCGAGATCAGCGTCATGTCACGGTCGGACGCCACGACGCCCCCCGGCACGCGGCACGCCACGAGACCCTGCTCCGTCCGAGCCCGAGCGCGCACGGACGGGCGGCCACGGAGGTGCTCCCCAGCCGAGGATCCGCTGCCGCGCGCGATGTACTCCGCTCGCCAGTCGCTGCTTGAGCGGATGCATGCGGATGAGCAACCTGGGCCACAGGTGGAGGAGCAGGACGATCCCGGCGGACCGCAGGGTGGCTCGCTGCTCCCGGGCGTCGCGCGCGTGCCGGCGGGCGGCGGCGACGTCGCCGTCGACGAATGCCCACCGGGCGCGCCGCAGCGCCTGGTGGTAGCGCAGCCGGCGCACGGGCGACTGCACGATCGCGCGATGGCCCGGCAGGCCCGACTCCGCCGCGTACGACTCCAGGGTGTGGATGAACGACCTCTCGAAGTCCTCGACCCTGTCCGGGTGCCGGGACTCGGACTCTCCCCGGACGCGGTACCGGCCCAGCTTGTCCGGCAGCAGCCAGACCGAGAACCGATCGGCCAGCCGCAACCACATGAGCACGTCGCTCTCGACGCCGGGCTGATATCCCCCGACCGCCCGCCATGACTCCGCGCGGACCGCCCCCGTGTAGTAGGGCACCCGGCCACCGAGCGCCTCCTCCACCGTCAGCGGAGTGCCGCTGGGGGGCGGACGGGAGCCGATCGACTGCAGGTAGCTGCGGAGAGAGGGACGGTCGTCCCCGTCGAGCACCATGTGGGCGTCGCAACCCACCCCGTCCACGGACGGATGCCCGTCGAGGAACTCCAGCACGGTGGCGACGAACTCGGGCACGACCTCGTCGTCGCTGTCGAGGACCGAGTAGTAGTCACCCCGGGCGACCGCGGCCGCGGCCATCACGCCGCCCGCGTACCCGCGGTTCTCCTGACGGAGCAAGTGAACTCGCGGATCATCGGCGAACTCACGGACGATCGCGGCGATGGCATCGGACATCCCGTTGTCGACGACGACGAGTTCCCAGTGCGGGTCCGTCTGCCGCAGGACCGACGTGATGGTCCCCCGTAGGTACGCCTCGGTCCGGTAGGCGGAGGTGAGGAAACTGAGCCTCGGCCGGGATCCGCTCGCAGCCTCCATCTACCAGCTCAACCCCACGTAGGCGCAGCCGTGGCGCGCTTCGCGCAGCCCCGGCACGTGGACGAGGTCGAGCACCACCGTGCCGGCGGGCGCGCGCTCCACGGCGTCGAGCGTGGCCGCGTCCTTCGTCGCCACCAGCAGCACCTCGCCGTGTTGCGCGACGGTGTCCCTGTCCTCCGCCAGGAGTTCGGCCAGGTGCGGCAGCCGTTCGTCGATGTGGGCCTTGTTCGAGCCGGTGAGGCGGGACAGCGAGACGTTCTCGTCGTGGATCCTGACGTCGCACCCCTTTCCGACCAGCCGTTCGGCCAGCTCCACCATGGGGCTCTCGCGCAGGTCGTCGGTCCCCGATTTGAAGGAGAGTCCGAACATTCCGATCCTGCGCTTGCCGAGCGCCAGGATCGTGTCCAGCGCCCGGTGCAGGTGCGCCTCGTTCGACGGCAGGATGTTGGCGATCACCGGGATCTCGACGTCGTGCCGGCGTGCAGCGTGCGTCAGCGCCCGGACGTCCTTGGGCAGGCAGGATCCGCCGAAGGCGAACCCCGGCCGCAGGTACGCCCCGCTCAGATTGAGCTTCGTGTCCGACAGGAAGACGTCCATCACCGCGTGGGAGTCGAGTCCCAGTGCGACGCAGATGGCTCCGATCTCGTTGGCGAAGTCGACCTTGAGTGCGTGGAAGCAGTTGTCCACGTACTTCACCATCTCGGCAACGCCCAAGGGGACCAGGAAACGTGGGCCCGGCAGTCCCTCGTAGAGCCCGACGACCAGTCCGGCGGATCTGTCCTCGGTGTAGCCGACGACCGTCTTCGGCGGCTCGAAGAAGTCCCGGACGCTCGTGCCCTCGCGAAGGAATTCGGGATTGACGCACACCCCGAAGTCCACGCCGACGCGCTTGCCGGACGCCCGCTCCAGCAACGGGATCAGCACCGTCTCGCACGTCCCCGGCAGCATCGTGCTGCGGTAGACGACCGTGTGCCAACCTGTCTTCGTCGCCAACGCTGCGCCGATCTGGGACGACACCGCCTCCAGGTACGCGGTCGAGAGCCCCCCGCCGGGCAGGGACGGCGTGGCCACGCAGACGAGGGACATGTCGGTGGCCGACACCGCCGCCGAGGCGGCATCGGTCACCGAGAGCAGCCCCGATCCGACCGCGTCGTGGACCATGTCCCCGAGACCGGCCTCGATGACCGGGGCCATCCCCTGCCGGAGCAGGTCGAGCTTGCGCACGTCGACGTCGACGCCGACGACGCGATGGCCTCGGGACGCGAAGCACGCCGAGGAGATCGAACCGACGTACCCGAGACCGAACACGCTGATGCCCGTCAGGGCGCGACTGGATGCCCGTGCCATGCCCTCCATGGGGAAGGTGGTGCTGGTCATCTGCGCAGATTAGGGCCGCTGGTTCGTGATCCACCTCACAACGTCGTGACCGGCAGTGACCATGGCGCGTCGGCACCGACCGCGTTCACGCGATCACCTACGAGGCCAGACTTCGTGGTCAGCACGCAGGTGACGGCCCCGGCCATGGACTCCGGCGGACGCCCGTCCCCACACTCGCGCGGTGAACATCGTCACGCGCAGTCTCGACAGCCTCCATCGTCGCGGCGTCCGTCGCTCCCTGCAGAGCACCGCCAGCATCGTGGGCGACTGGTGGTTCGACCGGACCCATGGCACCGACACGATGAGCCGCCTGCAGCAGCCCGACCTGCGGGTGGACAGCCCCCACCAGGCATCGGCCCATGCCTACATCCCGACCCGGGGGCGAGCCTTCCGGAAGCTCCTCCGCACTCTCCGCTTCCCGCCGGGCAGCGTGTTCGTCGACTACGGCTCCGGCAAGGGCAAGATGTTGATGCTGGCGACGGAATTCGAGTTCAGGCGGATCGTCGGTATCGAGTACGCGCCTGAACTGCACGGCATCGCGACGGAGAACGTCCGGCGTCTCGGGAGTCCGCGCTCCGCACAGATCGAACCGGTGTGCGCGGACGCCACGACCTACGAGTTGAGGGACGACGAGAACGTCTTCTACTTCTTCAACCCGTTCGCCCGCGAGGTGCTGGAGATCGTCGTCGAGCGCATCCGTGAGTCGCTCGAGCGCCGACCGCGGCACATCTGGGTCATCTACTTCGATCCACGTTTCCGCGAAGCCTTCTCCGCCGGCCTGGGGCTGACGCAGACGCGGACCTTCACCCATGGCGGGTACGAGGCGATCGTCCTGGAGAACGGCGTCCCCGTTCAGGAATCCTGAACGCGACGGCCGGACTGACGCGACCGATCGATGACCCTCTCGCGACGGCGTCCTCCTGAACTCCACGCGACGGCGATGAGGTCGCCTGCCACGGAGACCGCCAGGTCGGCAGCGGGGTCCGCCCCCCGTTCCTGACGCTGGATCAGCGTCGCCATGATCAACGGCGCCGCACCCCGCGTCGTCCCCCCGACGACCCAGGACGGCACCCGGCGCTCCAGGCGGTCCGACCACCACCCGAGGTGGGTCGCCTCGTCCCCCCTGGCCTGGGCGAGGGTCACGCCGTGCACCGCAGCGGTGAGTATCCGGATCACGCCGGTTCCGCCTCTCGTGACCAGATGCCCCTCGGGGATCCCGGCGGCGTCGAGCTCCGGGTGCAACGGCCACGAGGTGCGCATCTCGTGCAGACCGGACCCGCTGATCTCGTCGACGACGAGGACCGCAGGGTCCGCCGGCGGAGCGAACAGCCACCGTCGGTGCGTCACCGGAGCCGCGAGCCGCAGATACCCGTCGTGCTCCGCGTCGACCATCCCCCCGTCGACGTCGAGCGACCGCACGCGGACCCGTGCGTGCCGGGTCCAGAGGAAGGGGCCGCCGGGCACCGACTGGCTCTGGCCGTCCACGGTCACCGTCGGATGCGCTCGCGTGCTGCGATGGACCGAGCGCCATTCCGGGTGCCCGTAGTAGCTCGCCGCGCCCGGGTGCCCGATGACGTCGTGCCCCTCCAGACTGAGGGTCACCGCCAGGGCATCCGCGTGCCCGTGGGCGGCGATGGCGAGGTAGCCCAGCGGGCCTACGTCCATCGTGATCCTCCGGCCGGCTGACCGGAGGACCACCAGCCCCCCGTCCGGCGCTACGAAGCTGGGCCCGCTCGTCACCGCAGGTGCCGGTGCCGTCGATCGTGCGGGGATCGCGTCGAACCACCGGGCGGCCAGGGTCTCGGTGCCCGCCCGACGGGCCCGCGGGTTGCCCGTCAGGGCGGCGACCGCGCCGAGGTGGTCGCGGACCGTCGGCCGCGGCTCGGGGCCGAGTCGGAGGGCGAAGCCCTCGTCGTCGTCCCCGTACCGCGGAGCCGGGTCCGCGTCGCCGACCACGGCCGCGAGGTAGTCGGCACTGCGGTCGACCGCGGCGAGCAGCGACGCCGGCGGTTCGTCCCCTCGCGCCCGGAGGAGGGCGGCCACGAGCAGCAGCAGGTCGGCCGTGAAGACCTGGTAGCCCACGGCCTGCTCGGCTCCGCTGCCGTCGGGGAGGATCTGCCGGGAGGCCTCCGCCACCAGCCCGCTGATCGCTCGCCGTGCCCAACCGGACGACGGCGCCAGTTCCGGGAACAGGAGGGCGACCGTGGCGAGGCCGGCGAGCTCACCCACCAGGTGGTTGTTCGCGGAGCTGAACCGGGAGCGATGCCGCCAGCACCGCTCGGCGCTCGCCGCCAGCATCCGGACGACGCGCTCGAATCGGGCCGGGGTGAGCAGCGGGTGGTCGCGCAGACCCTGGAGGGCCGCGGCCACCGACACCGCCCGCACCCCGGCCTCGAACGCGCCGCGCCAGGCGATGCCGCGGCCGACGGGGTTCTGGTCGAGCCAGGAGTCCAGGTGCACGAAGGCCGAATCGGCGTACCGGTCGTCCCCCGTGAACAGCCACGCCTCGGCGAGCAGCGGGAGGTGCTGCAGCCGGTTGAGCTCCCAGATCCACTTGGGATCCGCCGCAGCCGATCGGTGATCGATGCGGGCGGCGTCCACCGACGGCCAGTGGAAGTCGCGAAGAGGATCGTGGTTCCAGTCGATCGGCACGCCGAGCCTGACCTCGGGGTAGCCGAAGTAGGCCACGACGCCCGCTCGGGCCTGCTCCGCCATCCGGAGCAGTGCCGCCACCTGGTCCGGATGACGGGCGGCTATCTGCCGCGCACGGGATCGGTCCAGCAGCACCGGGCGGCCGACGCCGTCGCGGAAGTCCCGCAGTGCCCGCTCCCAGGTCATCGAGGGAATGAGCAGCCGGGCCTCCGGAGCACCATCGAGGGAGCGACGCGTGATGACCGGCTCGACCACGTGGCCGGCGCGCCAGCACACCTCGCTCACGCTCATGGAGCGCAGGCGGCGGACGTACCACGACAGGCGCTCCCGGCGTGCCGTCGGCCGTCGTTCCATCGGACCCCTGTTCCGTCCGCCATGCCAGCTGCGGTCGTCGCGACTTCGGCGCGGGCGGCAAGGGCCCGGGCCACCGCAGCCAATCACGCAGCGTCCTCCCACGAGGCCGATCGGGTCGTGCTGGATCGGCCCCCGGTCAGGCGGTGAAGAGCAGGACCCAGTCCTCGTCTCCGCCGTCGTTCCTGCCCGGGGTGGTGAAGATGCTCGATACGGGGACCGGCGTCCGCTGCCCGGACGCGGGGTCGACCCAGGCAACGTGGACACCCTCCGCCAGGACGGCGGTGTCGACCGAGATGGTGCGCGCGGAGGGGAGGTAGACGACGGCCTGAGCGCCGTCGGGGGTTCTCGCCGCGGTGACGTAGTCGTCGTCGAGCACGTCCACGGCCGTGCCGGCCTCGAGCGGCAGGCCGCGCCCCGCGGTCACCAGGTCATCGGCACGGTCGGGCACCAACTCCCACCAGCGCAAGGCGGCGAACAGCTCACGAAGCCGGCCGACCTGCTCGACGGCGGGGGTCGCGAGACGTGTCTCCCACCCGCCGGGGAAGTCCCAGTCGTGGCTGCCCATCACCTCTCCGGCGGCCCCGGAGGTGAGACTCCACAGCACCTGCCTGCGCAGGGTCTCGTCCGTGGTGGGCGCGGACTCGGGCTGATTGTTCTCCCGTTCGTAGTTGGCCTCGCCGAGCACGACCGGCCTCGCCGGACTGCGGCCGTAGGCCTCGAGTACCGCTGTGTAGGTCGGGTGATAGGTGTAGACGAATTCCCAGTCCAGCCGCGGAGCCCAGAACGGGTTGTCACTGGAGATCGACTCGTCGAAGTCCAGCTGGATGGAGAAGGGCCGGCCGTCCCCGGTCTCACGTATCCCGCGCATCACGGCGTCCCAGCACCGGTCGACGTCACTGCCCGCCGCGAGGTCGTCGGTCGCCGGGGCGTAGTCACCGCCGGTCACCCAGACGATGTTCGGCAGGTCGGCGAACCGCTCCCCGACGCGGCGGCCGAACCCCGTGCACTGGTCGATGGACCGGGGCACGAACGAGCGCCCGATCGTCCAGCCGTCCACGACGTAGAGGAAGACCGTGATGCCGTGGTCGGCCGCCATCCGGAGGTAGGACGTCATCCGCTCCCAGTACGGCTCGTTCCACCGGAGCACGTCCCCGCCGTCGAAGGGCGCCACGCCGTCGTGGGTTCGCCCGTCGTCGTGAGGGCCACCGTTACCGAGGGATCCCAGGAGCGAGACCACCACCGCGTTGAAGCCCTGCTGTTCCCGCGTGGACAGGTAGAGCTCGGCCTGCGGAGGGGAGAGATCGGTCATCAACGACCAGGGCGCATCGCCCCTGACGAGGAAGGGCTGCCCGTACTGGTCGAGGAAGTACCGACCATCGGGAGCGACCGATGCCAGGAACGGGCGTCCGCCCGCACCTGCTCCGGGGATGGCCGCGGGCCACGGCGCCGCGAGGTAAGTGCTGGCCCCCGGGATGCGCAGCGCCTGGCCGGCGGGAACGTCCCGCCGCTGGGCCCAGACCCCCATGGCGGTCCCGACGCACACCGTCACGACGACGAGGCACCACGCCACCAGGCGGGAGGGGTGTCGCCGCACGGCCGGCCTCGACGGTGTCGTCCTGCTCGGTTCGGGAGGAGGAGCACGTACGCGCTCCGCCCCGACGGGAGACTACGACGGCCCTGCCGCTCCGACCAGGGTCCTCCGGGGTTCCGGAGCCCCCTCGAGGTCATGGAGACCGCTGCGGGCCCGGCCCTACGGTGCGGCGATGACCGACGCGGCTGCGGAGCGGAGCGGGCCGTCCCTGGAGGAGCAGAGGCGCTTCTGGGGTGAGTGGAACCTCGCACTCCGTGCCTACTCCGACCGGAGCCCGCTCCAGCTGCGCCAGCTGCACCGGGTGCGCCGGGCCGCGACGCGCCTCGCGGCGTCGACGGAGGGGAACCGCCCGCTGCGCATCCTCGACCTCGGCTGCGGCACGGGCTGGCTGGGCGCCTCGCTCACCGATCTCGGGGAGGTCAGGGGGATCGATCTGGCCCCGGCGGCGGTGGAGCACGCGAAGCAGGAGTTCCCGCTCGTCCACTTCGTCGCGGGGGACTTCTCGGACGCCGCGCTCACCGGACCGTTCGACCTGGTCGTCAGCTCCGAGGTGATCGCCCACGTGGCCGACCAGCCGGCGTACGTCCGGCGCGCTGCGGACCTGCTCCGCCCGGGCGGGGTGTTCCTGCTGATGAGCCAGAACCCCTACGTGTGGCGCCGGTGGACCCAGCTCAAGCCCACGGCCGAGGGGATGCTCCGCAAGTGGCCCGAGCTGAAGGAACTGCGGGGCATGCTGGCCGCCGCCGGGTTCTCCGGTCTCCGCGTCCGATCCCTGCAGCCCGCCGGCGACCGGGGTGTCCTCCGGGTGCTCAACAGCCGGATCGTCCGGGGCGGCTGCACGCGGGTGGGGCTCGAGCGCCCGTGGCGGTGGACCCTCGAGCGGATGCTCCTGGGTCGTGACCTCGCCATCGAGGCCCGCCGCCGCTAGCTCGCGGATGCCTCGGAACCGCCCCGGCCCGCTCACCCGGGGACCTCCCGGGTGATCTCCCGGGAGTCGTCCTCATCCGGCTCAACCCGGGCTCGGTTCGTGCCAGACTGCGCCGGTGGCGCCACCGGGGAGGCATCTGAGCGTGCAGCACCGGCTGCGGCATGCGTTTCCTCTGCGGGGTGGGATGCGCTGGACGCTGCGGCGGATGCAGCGGGCGTCGGCGGAGGAGATCACCGCCTACCAGGAGCGCCGGCTGCGGGCACTGCTGTGGTGGGCGGCGCGACGTTCGCCGTTCTACCAGGAATGGTTCGCATCGTCCGGGATGGACCCTGCCTCGATCCGGACGCTGGCCGACCTGCCGCGGCTGCCGCTGCTGGAGCGCCACCACCTGATGCACGAGCCGGATCGGTTCCGGGCCTATCCGCGCCGGCTGATGTGGTCGGCGCACTCCAGTGGCACGTCCGGACGGGTGGTCACCGTCTACCGGACCCCCGGCTCGTCGGCGTTCGAGCTCGCCGCGCTGCAGCGCCAGTGGGGCTGGTTCGGGATACCGCACCGGCCACGCAGCCTGCTGCTGCGCAGCCACGACCCCGATCCCCACCGCACCGGGGCGCTGACCCGGCAGGTGCCCGGGGCCCGGCAGCTGGTGGTCTCCAGCTACCGCCTCGACCCGGGCCGGCTGCCCGACCTGCTGGAGGAGATCCGGGAGTTCGACCCCCAGGTGGTCGAGGGCTGGCCCTCCAGCATCACCCTGCTGGCCGGCCTGCTGCGCGACGCCGGGCAGGAACTGCCGGTCACCGCGGTCATCACCTCCTCGGAAGTGATGACGACCCGGCAGACCGCGCTCATGCGCGCGGTCTTCGGAGGCCCGGTGGTGGACCACTACGGGCAGACCGAGCGGGTGTCGATGGCCGGCAGCTGCGAGGCCGGCGGCTACCACCAGTTCCCCGACTACGGCATCACCGAGTTGCTCCCGGTGCCCGGCCGCACCGACACCTGGGAGATCGTCGGAACCCCGCTGCACAACTGGGGGTTCCCACTGTTTCGCTACCGCACCGGAGACGAGGTCGGCCCCGCCCCCGCCGACCCCTGCCCCTGCGGGCGCACGTTCCCGCTGCTCGGCCACATCGACGGCCGCGTCGAGGACACCTTCACGGCCACCGACGGGCGACCGCTCCCGCTGCCGCACACCGTGATCAAGAACTTGATCGGCCTGCGCGAGGTGCAGATCGCCCAACTCGCCCCCGGACGCTTCGAATTCCGCCTCGTCCCCACCGACACCACCGACCTCACCGCGGTCCAGGAACAGGCACGGAAGAACGTCGACACCTACTTCGGCCCCGGCCAGACCGTCACCTTCCAGATCCTCGACCACATCCCCCGCGAACCCAGCGGAAAGCTCAGAGCTGCCGTGCGGACTCCCGATGACTGAGCACAGGGGAGCGTCCGGCCCGACCATGCCCGCCGCGCCGGAGCTGCCGCCGGAGGGCGCGCCTCGGATCCTCATCGACAGCAGCGAGTACTGGCTGCGGAACATGGGCGACCTGGCCATGCTGGACGTGACCATCCGACGGTTGCGGAACCGGTGGCCTCGCGGTCGCATCGGCGTGCTCACCGAAACGCCCGCCCTGCTGCGCGCCTACTTCCCCGGGGTGGATGCGATCGAGCCCTGGGCCACGTCCGCGTGGCGGCCCGCCGGCCGGCCGGCCCGATCGGCCGAGCTGTTGGGACCGCGTGTCGTCGGCCCCTACGACCTCCTCCGGCTCGCTGCAGGTGTGCGCCTCCGACGGATGGCACGCGCTGCACGGCGACGGGGCGAGCAGCGGTTGCGGCCGCTGACGGCCCGGCTGCGACCAGGCTCCAGCGGCTCGGACCCGTGGCCCGACGACGGAGCGGCATCGACGACGCCGGTTCCCCCCCAGGAGCTCGCGCCGAACACGCGCAGGGCTGTCGCGGCGTCGTCCCTGGTCCTCGCCCTGGGCGGCGGATACGTCACGGACGCAGACCCTCACCAGGCCGCCCGGGTCCTCGCCCTGCTGGGTCATGCGCGCCACCACGGCGTGCCCGCCGCCATGCTGGGGCAGGGCATCGGCCCGCTCGAGGATCCGAGGCTGCTGTCCCGGGCCTCCGGGGTGCTCCCGGAGGTCGACCTGATCGCCCTGCGCGAGCGCAGGAACGGGCCGGCACTGCTCCGCCGGATCGGTGTTCCGTCGTCGCGGGTACTGGTCACCGGCGACGACGCGATCGAGTTGGCCTACTCCCAGCGCCCGGACGAACTGGGACGCGACCTCGGTGTCTGCCTGCGGGTGGCGGGCTACTCGCCGGTGAGCGTGGGCGCACGGCGCGCGGTGGGCACCGGACTGCGGGCCGCCGCGCGCGAACTGGACGTCGATCTGACGCCGGTCATCATCAGCGAGTTCCGGTCGGAGGATCGCCGGTCGACGCTGCCGCTGGTCGAGGGCTACGAGCACGCTCGCCGCCCCCTCGGTCGCTTCGCCCGCCCCCAGGACGTCGCCCGGCGGGTGGGAACCTGCCGGGTCATGGTCACCGGGGCCTACCACGCCGGCGTCTTCGCCCTCTCGCAGGGGATCCCCGTGGTGGCGCTGACGTCGTCGGCGTACTACGACGACAAGTTCCTCGGCCTGGCCGACATGTTCGGCGACGGCATCGACCTGGTCCGCTTGGGCGACGACGACCTGCCCGAACGGCTCCGGCTGGCGATCACCCGCGCGTGGTCGCGTGCACCGTCGGTGGGGCCGACCCTCGTGGCCAGCGCAGTCGAGCAGATCGAGCTCAGCCGGGCGGCCTTCCGACGGATCTGCGACCTTGTCTGAGCCCGGGCCGGAACGCCCCGCAGCGACCGGAGCGCCTCGCGGTGGCGAGGGGTCCGAGCCAGAGGCGGACGATCCGACGGGTCGGCCGGGAGGCGACTCGCTGCGATCCCGCATCGGCAGGGTGGCCGGGGCATCGGTCGTGGCGCTGCTCTTCAGCGAGCTGATCGCCCTGGGTCAGACCGTCGCCCTGGCCCGGCTGCTGTCCCCGGCAGAGGTCGGCCTGTTCGTGGCGGGCGGGGTACTGACCACTTTCGTCACGAACTTCGTGGAGGGGGGCCTCCGCTCCGGGCTCATCCACCGCGACGGCGACCTCGATGACGCGGCCGCCACGGTGTTCTGGGCCACCCTGGGGACGGGCGCCGCCATGTCCGTGCTCGCCCTGGCAGCGGCACCGCTGGTCGGCCACGTCTTCGACAGCCGCACAGCGGGCCTGGTCGCCGCCGCCATGTCCGGCGGACTCCTGCTCTACGCGCTCACCAACGTCCCGGAGGCGCTGCTGCAGCGGGAGTTCAGCGTGCGACGGCGCCTCATCGTGGGACCTGCGGTATCCGCGACGTTCGCGGCCGTCTCCGTCACCGCGGCGGCCCTGGGCCTCGGCGTCTGGAGCATGGTCGTCGGCAGCTACGCCTCCTCGGTCGTGTGGGTGCTCACCCTCTGGTGGATCTGCGACTGGCGCCCGCGACGGGGCCGCCCCTCGTTCCCGATCTGGCGGCAGCTGGCTCGGTTCGGCTTTCCCCTCGTGCTCGGGATGATCGGTGACCGGGCGCAGAAGTCGGTCGAGGCGGTGGTCACGGGAAAGGTGCTGGGAGCCGGGGACCTCGGCCTGCTGCGGTATGCCGAGCGGATCGGCCGCATCCCGGTGATGGTGCTGGTGGAGACGGGGTCGGTCTCGCTCTTCCCCGCGTTCACGCGACTCGCCCGTGAGCGCGGGCGGTTCCAGGCCGCCTACCTCCAGGCGCTCCGCCTGTCGGTGGCCGTCGCCGCCGCGATGACAGCGCTCATCGTCGCCGTCGGGATACCCCTCGTGGTCGTCGTCCTCGGGGAGGAGTGGCGCGGCGCCGGCGAAGCCCTCGTCGCGATGGCCGGCCTCGGGCTCGGCAAGTCGATGATGATCGTCGGAGAGGAAGCGATCAAGGGCGCCGGCCGGACGCGGTTGCTCAACCGTTTCACCGTCGCGGAGACGCTCCTGAGCGTCGTGCTGCTGCTGGCCCTCATCGGTCCCCTCGGGCTGGTCGGCGTGGGCCTGTCCATCTCGCTGACCGCGCTCGTCCTCGGCGTCGTCGTGACCGGGACAGCGGCTCCGGTCGTGGGGGTCACGTGGCGTCAGACATCCCGCGCCGCCGTGCCGGCGATGGTCGCCGCGCTGCTCGGTTACGTGCTCGTCGCCGTGCCGGCTCGATTCGCCCTGCGCGCCGGCGACGGCGGTCCCTGGGCTCTGGCATCCATCGCAGCGGTGTGTGTCGTCTTCCTGGCCCTGTACGGCGTGGGTCTCCGCTTCCTCGCCCCGGCCACGTTCCGGGACCTGACCGCGCTGGCGGCCGCCGTGCGGCGGCGGATCCCTGGCCGAGGAGCTCCTTCCGAGCCGGAGCCGGTGCGGTCCCGCGATCACCTGTCCAGCTCGAACAACGCGTCGTAGAAGCCGATCAGCGCCTCGCGGGATCTGTTCCACGACAGCTCGCGCTCGATGCGCTCCCGCCCGCGCCGGCCCATCTCGCGGCGCACCTCCTCGTCGCGAAGCAACTCATCGATCCGCGCCGCGAAGTCGGTGACGTCGTTGGGGGTGGCGTAGACCGCTGCCCCACCCGCGGATACCCGCGCCTCCGCCAGGTCGAAGGACACGATCGGACAGCTCATCGCCATGTACTCGAGCACCTTGTTCATGGTCGAGACGTCGTTGAGCGGGTTCTTCGGATCCGGCGACAGGCACACGTCGGCGGTCGACAAGCAGCGCTGCACGAACTCGTCGGGGACGCGGCCGGTGAACTCCACCATGTCGTCGAGCCCGAGGTCCCTGCTGAGCGCGATCATCTGCTGCTGCACGTCACCGGCACCCATGAAGACGCAGTGCAGGTCCGTGCGGCCCAGGTCGTTCTTCAGCGCGTACAGCGCACGCAGCGCGTAGTCCACACCGTCCTGGGGACCCATGACGCCGAGGTAGGCCGCGAGGAATCGCTTTCCCCGGCGCAACCGAGGGTCCGGCGGGAACTGCACGAACCTCGACAGATCCGGCCCGCTCCGGACCACCGTCACCCGGCTCGGGTCCACACCGCCACGGCCGGTGGCCACTGCGCGGTAGCTCTCGTTCGTGGCGATCACGCCGTCCGCGCAGGCGAAGGTGAGCCGTTCGAGCAGCCTGGTCACCCAGTACAGCGCCCGGCCGCCCCCGGCGAACCGGGAGAGGAACAGCTCCGGGACGAGATCGTGGTGGTCGAAGACGAATCGGGCGCCCCTCGGCCGCAGGAGCAGAGCGACGAGGAAGAGGAGATCGGGCGGGTTGCAGGCCTGCACGACGTCGACCTTGCGCGCCCGGGCGACCCGCAGCGCCAGCCTGCTCGTGTGGAACATCGCGACGGCGTACTCGCGTACGAAGCCGAGGACGCCGCCCTGCGCGGGATCCAGGGGATACCGGAGGACGTGGACGCCCTCCAGTGTCACGTCGCTCTCCTGAGCGTGGGTCCCCATCGGGCAGACGACGGTGACCGCGTAGCCGGCCTCCACCAGTGCGCGGCTCTCCTGCCAGACACGGCGGTCGAAGGGGACGGGCAGGTTCTCCACGAGGATGAGCACGTGCCGGCTCATCGGGCATCCACAAGGTCCATCAGCAACTCCTCGTAGCCGCGCGCCGTCTGCTCGATCCGGTGGTGTTCCAGCACGTGTTCGCGCCCGCGGGCCCCCATCCGCTCCCGCAGCCCCGGGTTCCCGGCGAGGGTGAGCAGTCGATCGGCCAGTGCCTCGGCGTCCTTCACGGGCACGAGGAAGCCCTGCTCGCCGTCCACCACCATGTCGCGCATCGCCCCACAGTCCGTCGCGACCACGGGGACGCCGGAGGCCAGCGACTCGATGACCGCCATGGGGACCCCCTCGTGGACCGAGGACAGGCAGGTCACGTCGAAGGCCGGCAGCACCGCGGAGACGTCGCTCAGGACGCCGGTGAAGCGCACGCCGTCGGCGATCCCGAGGGCCGTCGCCAGCTCTCGGAGCTCCTGGTCACGGGCACCGCCGCCCACGACGACGAGTCGCGCGGTCGGGTACGTCCGCCGCACGATGACGAAGGCCTCGAACAGCACGTGGTGCGCCTTCTGTGCGCTCAGCCGGGCGACGATGCCGATCACGAAGGCTTCGTCGGGAAGGCCGAGTCGATGTCTCGCCGCCCTCTTCGTCACCTCGTCCGGCAGCGGGCCCACCCTGACCCCGTTCGGGATCACGACCTCCCGCGTACGACTCCAGGGGCGACGACCGACCCGCTCCTCCCGGTGCAGGTACTCGCCCTGGCTGGGAGCCAACAGGACGAGCGCGTCCGTCTCGCGGAGCGTGGTGACGGCCCATCTCGGGAGGACCCGGCCCCCGACGCCGGTGAGGTCCATGTCGTGGGCCGCCACCATGGTCACCCGCACCCCGGCCAGCCGGGCCGCCAGGCGGCCGAGGGCGAGGGCGGCCCGGTGGTGGTGCGTGACGAGGACCGCGTCGACGTCCCGCCGGCGCAGGGTCGCGACCAGCCGGGGCAGGGTCCGCAGGTCGAACTTCCCCGTCCGGCCCATGACGTCGACCGGAACGCCCGCAGCCCGGTACTCGTCGGCGAGGGGGCCGGGGGCGCGGAGACTGATGAGGACCGGTTGCACCGTGGCAGGGTCGAAGGATCGGAAGACGTCGAGCATGAGCATCTCGACGCCCCCGACGGAGGTCTCGTCCAGGACCAGGGCCAACCGGAGCGGCCTGCGCGCTGCGCCTCCTCGCGGGGGCTGCGCGATCTCCAGGAGCCGGCGTTCCGCCTCCTGGACACTGCGCTCGAGGGTGAACTCCCGTGCCACGCGGACACGCGCGGCGGTTCCGAACGCCTGCCGCGCCCCCTCGTCCCGCAGCAGCGAGATCAGCCTGTCCGCCAGCGCTTCCGGATCCCGCGGCGGCACCAGGTACCCCGTGACCCCGTCGTCCACCATCTCCGGAACACCTCCGACTGCGGTGCACACCGCGGGACGCGACGAGGCCATCGCCTCGAGGAGCGCCATCGGGAAGCACTCGATCGTGTACGAACAGAGCACGAACACGTCCATCGTCGCCAGCAGGGAGCCGACGTCGCGCCGGGCGCCCGTGAAGTCCACTCGACGGGAGATGCCCAGTCGGGCGGCCAGGTCCTCGAGCACCGGTCGCCGGGGACCGTCACCGACGACCAGGAACCGAGCCCTGGGCTGGGCCGCAGCGACGAGCGCCGCTGCGCGCAGGAACGTCTCGTGGTCCTTCTCCGGCCGCAGCGCGGCCACGATGCCGACCACGAGGTCGTCCCCGCGCAGCCCCAGCGAGCTCCGGGCGGCGGCGCCGGTCCGGCCGTCGAAGGCCGCGGGGTCCACTCCGTTGTGGATGACCCGCACCTTCCGGCGCGGCACACCCACCTCTTCGACCAGATAGGGGACCTGCGCGTGCGCGACGCCGAAGTAGGCGTCCGTAACCGGGTCGAGGACGGTGTCCGCCACTCGTCTCACCAGGCCCCGGGGTCCCAGGTCGCCGCAGTTGTGGACCCAGACGACCGAGCGCGGGATGCGCGCGAGGACGGCGGCCACCCGGCCGAGCAGCTCGGCGTTGTAGCCGCGGAGAACCACGACGTCCGGCGCGGTCCTCCGCAGGGCCCGCACCAGGTCGACGAGGCACCGGGCGGCCTGCCGCTTGGTCCGGTGGAGGGCGACGGCCGGCACCGAGCTCTCCACGAGGGAGGCGAAGAGCTCCCCCTCCCGCCCGAGGCAGACCACCGATGGCTCGAACCGCTGCCGGTCGAGCCGGCGCACCAACGTCGTCACATGCCGCTCCGCCCCGCCGAGGCCGAGGTCAGGGACGACGAAGGCG
The DNA here is from genome assembly GCF_900110555.1 of Trujillonella endophytica. GTDB lineage: Bacteria > Actinomycetota > Actinomycetes > Mycobacteriales > Geodermatophilaceae > Trujillonella > Trujillonella endophytica. The sequence continues at coordinate 5,893 of NZ_FOEE01000015.1, read as the reverse complement.
ACCCGCAGCCGCCGCGGCGAGGTCATGCGGTGACGTCCTCGTACAACCCGTCGATCGCACGCCACACCCGATCGACGTCGAACCGCTCGCGCACCCGGTCCAGGGCCCGCCCCCCCAGCCGGGACCGCAGCTCCGGGTCGGCGAGCACCGTGCACAGCGCCGCGACGAGGGCGTCGCCGTCCCCCGGTGGGACGAGGACCCCGCACTCGCCGTCGATGAGATCCGGGATGCCGCCCACCGAACTGGCGACGACGCACAGGCCCTGGGCCATCGCCTCGAGCAGCGCCATGGGCTGCCCCTCGGCGAAGGACGGCAGCACGAGCACATGGGAGCCCCGCAGCAGGGTCTCGACCTGGCGCTGCGGCACCCAGCCCGTGACCCGGACCTGATCGGCGAGGCCGAGGTCGGCCACCTTCGCTCGAGCCTCGTCGACTGCTCCGTTGCCGGCCATCACCAGGTCGGCAGGAGGTCCTCGGCGCGCGTCCCCGAGCCTGCGCCACGCGTCGAGGAGGAGGAACGCGCCCTTGGCCTCGTGGATCGACCCCAGGAAGAGCACGCGCACCGTCTCTCCCGGGCCCGGCTGCTCCACCGGTGCGCCGGGTCGTACCGCATTCGGGATCACCACGACCCGAGCGCCCGGCGAGATCTCCTGGAGCATCCGCTGCCACGTCTCCCCCAGGGCGACGACGGCGTCCGCCATCTGCAGCGTCGCGCGGACATAGCGCCGGACGAGCCACGGCGCGGCGCGATAGAAGTCCCGGAACGCGCCACCGTGGACGTGCAGGACGACGGGGACGCGCGCACCACGAGCAGCCCAGGCCAGCAGCGACTTGCGGGCGAAGCTGCCGTACGAGGCCGTGTGCAGGTGGACCACCGCAGGCCGGTGGAGCAGCAGCTCGCGCACGAACGCCGTCGCTCCGCCGAGGAAGACGATCACGCGCGTCGCGACAGAGCCGTCGCGGTGGGTCGCGACGTGCCGGATGTCCCACTCGCCCCACAGCGGTGTCCGCTGCATGGTCCGGACATAGGTGGCCACGCCGCCGAGGGTCCCCGTGCTGGTCGAGACCCACACCGCACGTCGCCGGCTCACGACCGGACCGCCTCCGGCACCTGGGGCGACGGCGCGGGGGCGGGGCCCTCGTCGGCCGCCCCCCGCGCGAGATCCGCCTCCGCCCGCGCCCGCTGCCACCCGATCGCCGCCCCCGCGAGGAGCATCACGGCGATGTTCGGGAAGTCGAAGAAGCGGAGGTCCACCGTCAGTCCGGTGATCGTCTGGGCGAGCAGGCACAGCAGGGCCGTCAGACCCAGCGCGCGGTCGTACATGCCGCCGACCGGCAGCCGGCGCACCACGCGGACGAGCCGGCTGTACAGCAGGGCAGAGACCAGCAGCCAGAGCACGAGACCCACGAGGCCGAGCTCCACCAGGATGCCGAGGCTGTCCAGGTGCGAGGAGATGCCGAATCCCCGTTGCCAGGGCGTCTCCGCTGACCACGCCTGGTGGTGGTAGGTGTTGACGGCGATGAACCGGCCGATGCCCGCCCCGACGATCGGCTCGTCGGTGAAGGCCGAGAACGACGTCGCCACGTTGTTCAGCCGGTCCTGGATCTCCTCCGGCGAGCGAACACCTCCGGCGGTGCGGTCGGCACTGATGAAGGTGGACCAGTTCCGGAGCACGGCTGCGGCGGTGACCACCGCGACGAGGACGAATCCCGTGCGGAACCCTTTCGCCAGGAGGACTCCGAGGAGGACGACCAACCCGAAGGAGAGCCACACCACGCGGGTGTGCGTGAGGTACACCCCGTAGACGATCAGCACGGCGATCGCGCCGGCGAGCACGCGCGGTCCGGCCCCCTCCGTGTCGTGGGAGGCGATGAGCATCGCGACCACGAAACCGATGACGAGGACCAGCCCGTTGACCACCGGCTGGTTGAACACGCCCACCGCCCGATCGGCCCAGTTGGGGTCCTCGGCGATGTAGCGCGGCCACACGAACTCCGGCGCCCTGAACTGCAGGACGCTCACCAGTGCCGAGTACCCGGCGGCGGCCAGGACGGTCCACAGCAGGACCCGGATGGCCCGCGCGTCGACGAACAGCCGGCGCCCGATCAGGAACATGACGAACGGCATGACGATGCCGATGATCAGGAAGCGGGTCAGGGAGTAGGTCCCGGGCTGGTCCACAGGGCCTGCCGGGTAGGCGTGCGGCACGACGGCGGACAGGACGTTCCAGCCGACGTAGAGCCCGATCGCGCACGTGATGGGGTCCAGCCGCACGTCGGACAGGCCCCTTCGCCAGGGGCGGGTCCACAGCCAGGTGGACGCGAGCACGCCTGCGAAGGCGAGGACGAAGGGATCCACCGGCAAGGTGCCGCCGGGGACGGCGAGCCGGAAGAAGGTCGCGACGAGGAGGTACACGCAGGCGAGCACGGGGCTGCGCAGCCCGAGCGCCACGGCCACGATCCCGGCTGCTCCGAGGAGGAGGATCCACCCCGATCGTGCGGGAGCGACCACCACCAGCGCGAGGACGACAGCCGCCGAGCCCCCCAGCACGCCCACCACGACCGCGGCCTCGGGCCACCCGGCTCGAAGCCTCGGCCGCAGGCCGGACGCCGGCGTGGGTCCCGTCATCGCGGACGAGGCCCGCTCGGGGCGGCCGGGGTCACTGCTGATCCGTCGGCGCACCCGGACGACCGCCCGCCGGCGTGGCCTCGACAGGGGACCGAGCGAGACCGTCCGCGTCGGTCACCCGAGCACCGACGTCGCCGGACCGCGCCCCGGGGACCTCCGGGTCTGCCGGCACGGAACGCGATCGCTCTCGCTCGGCCGCGACTGCCTGGCGCTCGGCCTTGCCCGTCGTGGCCACGACCGCCCCCATCACCGAGGCCGCCATCTGACGGAGGACGACGACGGCCTCGCGGGCAGCGGAGACCCGGGTGATCCTGCTGTCGACCACGAGGACGGTCTGGTCGGCGGCCTGGCAGAGGGCCTGGCCGGCCGCCGACTCGACGACCGCGGGGACGTCGACGACGACGTACTGCCCCGCGAGGGCCTCCTGCCTGAGCAGCTCGGTGAGCTTGCTGACCGACAGGATCGGCGCGTCCTCGTCGACCTGCGGCGCCAGCCCGGCCAGCCACAGTCGCGGCACGGTGCCCGGCCGGCCCGGCGTGACGACGGCCTCCGCGCCGTCGAGGACACCGCCGACGTCCGCGTCGACCAGGACGGTGGGGTGGCCCTGCCGCACCCACTCTCGAGCCAGTTCCAGCGCGACGAACGACGACGCCCCGCCGGCATCGGGCTGCGCCACGGCCACCACGCTCGGACCGGGGAGCCGGGATCGCACGATGTTGGCCAGCTGCCCCAGCCTCCGCTCCTGCCGGGTCCGGGCCGCTGTGCCGCGGGACCGCGGGAGTTCGACGAGCGTGGACACGCCGACCTTGTCGACGACGTCGCGCCCCGAATGCAGCCGCCGGGACAGCTTCGCCGCGGCGAAAGCCCCCAGCAGTCCCAGGAGCAGTCCGCCCGCCGCGGCAGGCAGGACGTTGCGGATCAACGAGGCCTCCTCGACCGACACACCGCCCTCGGCCTGGAGTTCCTGCAGCACGTTGACCTGGTCGGACTGGACCTGTTCGATCCGATCCTGCAGGTCGACGACGATCACCCCCGCGTTCGGGTCGCCGCTGTTGAGCGCCGTGTCCAGTTGGTCCTGCAGCGCAACCAGCTGCTCGGCCCGGCTCTCGGCGCGGACGCGGTTGATGTCCTGCCGGAACACCTCGGCCACCTGGATGGCGTACGCCTGGGCCGTCTCCGGGTCCGACGTGGTCGCGCTGACGATCAGGATCGGGCTCGCTGCGGCCGCCTGGGCCTCCAGCGTGACGTCATCGGGCACGCCTGCCCTGCGGGTGAGTGCCCGCTGGTAGGCGGTGTCGTTGAAGTACGCGACGTAGCCCTGGACGAGCACGGCATCCTGATCCGGCGACCGGTCGTTGGAGGAGACGATCATCGAGGTACGGCCCACGTACGTCGTCGGGGCCTGCGCCGTCGCGGCCAGACCGCCGAGGACGGCCAGCACGGTCACGGCGAGGACGAGGAGCCAGTAGCGACGCAGCCGCACCAGCAGAGCGGCGAGGCCGCCGGCCCCGCCCAGCTCGAGCGCGTCCGTCGCGCTGTGCGCCCCGTGTGCTGTCACTGCCGCTCCCTCGCCGGTTGGGTACCTGCGATCCCCCGACTGCTGGACGACGACCGTCCTCGCCGGCCGCTGTGGAGCCTGCGACCGCCGTCACCATAGGTTCTGTCCGGCTCGTTCAGGCGTCTCGTCGTCGCGCTCTGCGGCAGGAACCGCTCCCGCGCCGGTCAACAGCGTTCCGCGACCAGGGTGACGTCCCGGACCAGCAGGGGCCCCGCCAGTCGTGGGCGCAGGTTCGGGGGCGCCATCCGGAGCGCCCGCTCGAGGACTCCCTTGACCTGGACCGGGACGTAGGCACGGCGGCGGATCCGACGGCCGAGCAGAGCGAGGACTCGTGCCGGGACTGCCGGGCCGCGCACTCGACGGAAGCCCGCGGAGCGCAGCATCGCGCCCATCTCCGAGTTGGTGTACTCGCGGAGGTGGAAGCCCGAGGCCACATCGGTGAACCCCCGGGAGATGTCCCAGGGACCGGTGATGCGGCTCGGGGTCTCGATGAGAAACCTGCCCCCCGGCCGCAGGATCTCGTGGACGGCGCGCAGGTGCCCGGGGACGTCGTCCGGGTGGAGGTGCTCCATCAGCTGGCGACTCACCACGAAGTCCACGGAGCACGGGGGCAACGGGGGGTTGAGCAGGTTCCCGACGACGAAACGGACGTTCCCCGGCTGCGACTGCTCCGCGATCGCCACCATCGCGTCGGAGGCGTCGAGACCGACGGCTTCGGCGACCACCCGGGCGAAGTGGCGGACGAGGCTGCCTCTCCCGCACCCGATGTCGAGCAGGACGTCGGTCGGGCGCGTGAGGGGCCCGTAGAGGCGGAGCCAGTGCTCCTCGTAGGCCTCGGTGGTACCGGCGTCTGCGACGTTCGCGTCGTGCCAGGGCACCTCGCGGAAGAGCTCGTTGTAGACCTCCCTCGTGACCCGCTCCCGCTCGGCGGCGTTGCTCGCCAGCAGCTCCTGGCGCAGGCGGTGCTCGACCATCCAGTGGTGGCGCGCGCGGTCCGCAGCGGGTGGCCACGAGCGCGGGTCCTGGGTCCACGTCGTCACTGCGACCTCCGTCCGAGAAGTCGGATGCGGCGCAGACTAGGACCGGGGATGAGCCGGAGGTAGGGGGCGCCACGCCGGACCGCGGTGCCCCAGCGCATGGACGGGTGGCCCTCGGAACCGGTCCGCTGCGCGCAGCTCAGTAGGCGACCCGGGATGGCAGGCCTATCGGGTGGAATTCGCCCCACGGCGGCGCACCCTGGGCGCGGTCGGCGGAATGGCGGTTCACGTAGGCATAGCAGGCGGAGTCCACGTACTCCGTCAGCCCCGCTGCGGTGTCGGTGACCGCGAAGTTGATCGCTCGGCCGCGGGTGACCGGGGACTGCGCTGCCCACTGCGACGAGCAGCCGTAGGGCCCGAAGTAGCCGATCTGCCCGTCATGGTTCTCGACGAAGCCGCCGTCGGCCAAGGCGTTCCCGGACTTCGCGGGATCGGGCCACCCCCCGCCCTCGCTGGCGCCCCAGGTGCCGTTCACGATGACGACCAGCCCGTGTGCGTCGGCCACCGACCGCAGGGTCTGGGTCAACGCGACCGCACCCGCCCGATACCCCGCCTTGTCCGGGAAGCTCGACCAGTCGATACCCGGGAACCACGACCGCGACCCCAGGTCGTCGGCGAAGAACCCGGCCATGTGCGGGTTCTCGGCCACCATCGTCTCCAGCACGCACCG
>NZ_FOEE01000013.1 GCF_900110555.1 Trujillonella endophytica | reverse complement strand
CGGCAGCGGCATCACCTTCCCGCGAACCAGTTCCACCACCAGCCGCCGCGGCCCCCACGCCCGGTGCTCCCGCCGCAGCTCCAGCACCGCTGCCTCGACCACCGCCGACATCTGATGCGGACACGACCCCGGCCGGTGCGACCGGTCGGCCAACGCCTCCAGCCCGCCGTCCTCATACCGCCGCAGCCACGCGTGCACCGTCTGCCGGGACACACCCCACTGCTGAGCCACCGAGCTCACGGGATGGCCCTCGGCGATCACCGCCAACACCGCCCGATAGCGCTGCTCCGCCACGCTCAACTCCCTCATCGAGGGAGCGTCAAGGATCAGCCGAAACAGCTGTCAACCATCAACCGCAACACTGTCACGGCTCACCCGAAGCTCCGTGGTCAAGCATCAGGCGAAACAACACACAGGCGGTGTGGGGCGGGTGGGGCTCGAACCCACGACCCAGGGATTATGAGTCCCATGCTCTGACCGGCTGAGCTACCGCCCCGCGCCCGGCGCCGACCGGTCGCGCCGACAGCCTGCCACGCCCCGGGACGCCGGCGGGGCCGGGCCCTGGGAGCCCCCGGGCGGCCGCGGCGGACGTGCCCTTGGTCACTCGCCGGCCGGGTCCGGCCGCCGCCGCGCAGGTCACCCCGCCGCCGTCCGGAGCCCGCGCGGTGCCGTCGTTATCGCCCCGTGACCCACACCCGCAACACAGGTACCGTCGCTCGCGGCTCAGCCGGGCCACGCTCCCCGCTCCCCGGGGACCCCGGCGGGCCCCGCCGATCCGCCCCCGCCACCCGCGGGGGCGTCCGGGACCTGCCGTCCCGGGGTCGCACGTGCTCACGGGGGCAGCGGCACGCGGGAGGGACGACGTCCTTCCCGGCCCGGCGGACCGCAGAAACGGAGAGCCGCCGCTTTGGCGCCCCTGCACCGCCCGCACCGCTCCTCCTCCCGCCCGCGAGGCCTCCGCGCCGTCCTGCTCGCCACGGCCGCGGCCGGAGCCCTGCTCGCCACGTCCGCCGCACCGGCCGCCGCGTCTCCCGCCGACGACGTCGCGGCCGCACGGTCGGCCCAGGAGGCGGTCGCGGCCGAGGTCGCCGCCGTCACCGGCGAGCTCGCTCAGGCCGAGGAGCAGCTGCAGCGGATGACGGTGGAGGCCGAGGCCGCCGCCGACGCGGCGCTCGTCGCCCGGGCCCAGCTCGCCGCCGCGCAGGCCGCCGCGGACGAGGCGGCCGCCCGGCTGGTCGCCGCTCGGGCCGCCGTGGTGGAGGCCGAGCAGGAGGTGGCCGACGTCGGCCGCGAGGCCTACATGAGCGCCGGCGACGTGTACGGCGGCGCCGCAGTGCTGCTGGACGCCGAGAGCCCCGAGGACATGCTGCAGCGCGCGGCCACGCTGGAGGTGCTCGGCGACCAGCGGTCCGACGTTCTCCAGGAGTTCGAGGACGTCGAGGTGGAGGTCGCCGAGGCCGAGGCCGCGGCGCGGGTCGCCGTCACCGAGCAGGACCGGGCCCGGCAGGTGGCCGACGACACGTCGGCCGCCGCCGAGCAGCACCTGGCCGGGGCGCAGGCCCAGTTCGACGAGCTGAGCGCCCGCCGGGCCGACCTGGACGCCCGCCTGCACGCCGCCCAGGTCGAGCTGCTCCGGCTCCAGGGCGTGGCCGACGCCGAGGCCGCCTACGCCGCCCGGGTCGCGGCGGCCGCGCGGCCGGACACCCTCGCGGTCGCCGCGGGGGCGGTCGCCCCGACGACGGGCCGGGTCACCTCCTGCTACGGCAGCCGCTGGGGCACGATGCACAGCGGCGTCGACATCGCCGCGCCGATCGGCACGCCCGTGTTCGCCCCCGCCGGAGGTGTCGTCCTGCAGGCCGGCCCGGCCAGCGGCTTCGGCCTGGCCGTCTACGTGCAGCACGCCGGCGGCGCGATCACCGTCTACGGCCACGTGAACCGGTTCTTCGTCGCCGCCGGCGACGTGGTCACCACCGGCCAGCAGATCGCCGAGGTGGGCAACCGCGGCCAGTCGACCGGGCCCCACCTGCACTTCGAGGTGCACCAGGGCGGGCTCTACGCCAACCGGGTCAACCCGGTGCCGTGGCTGTCGGCGCTCGGGATCTCGCTGGGCGGCGCCTGCTGAGGTCGGTCCCGACCTCAGCGGCGGCCGCGTAGCCGTCCGAGGAGGCCGCCCGCCCCGCCCAGGGTGCGGGCGGCCAGGGCCAGGATCGGGCCCCCCGGGATGCCCGGGGCCGCCGAGACGATCGGCGCCAGCTGCAGCAGCCCGCCGACGTGGTGCACCGTCAGCCTGCGGCGGGCCAGGGCGGTCACCGGGTTCACCCGCCCCGAGGCGGCCTCGAGCAGCAGGTCGGCCGGTGCCTCGACGGCCGCTCCGGCTCGCTCGCCGGGCGCCACGCGGCGCACCGTCCAACCGTCGTCGTCCGACACGAACGCCCAGCCGCCATCGGGGGTGCCGAGCGTGACGCCGCCGGCAATCCCGAGGGACGCCGCCAGTGCGCCCGTCACGTCCGCCAGCGCGGCGAGCCCCGCCTGCAGCACGTCGTCCGGCACCGGCGGCGCGCCCAGGGGCACGAGGTCCAGTCCGTGCACGGCGAGCTCGTAGGCCTGGCCCAGGACGACCGACAGCAGCGGCAGGGTGCCGACGGTGGCCACCGTCGGGGCGGTGTCGAGCTCGACCGGCTCCTCGGCGAGGTAGCGGGCCGTGGCGTCCCGGTTGCGGCGCAGCGCCGCCAGCACCTCCTCGCGCGGGGCGTCGCGGTGGGCCGCCGTCACCCGGGCGTTGGTGCCGTCGACGTCCGGGGGCTCGCCGGCGCCGCCGGCCCGGGCCGACGCGACGAGGTCGGCCAGCGCGGTGTGGTCGGGCCAGCAGCCCAGGTGCACGCAGACCTCCTGGGCGCGCCAGCCGGGCAGTCGCGTGCGCCGGTCGAGGTCGACCGCCTCGGCCTGGCTCAGGAATGCGTCCCAGGCCGCGAGCACCATGGCGCCGACCTCGGCGCGGCCGGCGTCGGCCATCCCGTGCGCGGTGGCGCTGGTCTCGCGTCGGGCCATGGGGGGGCCGTACCCGCCGGCGCGGCCGGCAGGCGTGGCGCTGGTCTCTCACCCGGGGGAGCGAGGCGCCCGTCAAGCCGGGCACGCCGCGCGCCGACCTCGATGGAGTGACACCACCCCCGGGACGGCGGCGCCGGGCCGCTGACGCGCCTCCGCGCGTGCTTCTACGGGTGGGCGCCGCCGTCCGGCGCTCCCTCTACCGGCCGCTGGCCGAGGACGACGGCCGGGTCGCCTACTGGGTCCACCACGTCCGCCTCGGCGTGCTCCTCACCGAGGTCGCGGCGCTGGCCGCGGTCGGGTACGCGCTCTTCACGCCCACCCCGGGCCGCATGCACCCGGTCCTCCTCGCGGCCGCCGCCCTGGCGATCCTCGGGTCGCCCCTGGTCCTCCTGCTCCCGCTGCCGGCGATGATGCGCGACGCCCGGGGGCCGGTGCTCTTCTACGCCTGGAGCGGCGCCACGACCGTGCTCGTCGTCGTGGGCACCCGGATGGACGGCGGCGCCGACAGCGCGCTGATCGTCCTGCTGTTCCTCACCCTCGGCTTCATGTCCGCGGCGTTCCAGCCCGCGGGCGTGGTCGCGATGGGCAGCGTCATGGTCGTCTCCTATCTGGTCGTCGACGTGCTGCCCCAGCCCTCGACGGCGGGCCTGTTCGTCGCGGTCGTCATGGCCGCCTTCACCATGCTGTGCGCGATGGCCTCGGCCAACCAGTGGGAGGCCTACGACCGCCTGACCCTGCTGCTGCGCACGCACGAGACCCTCGCCGCCACCGACCCGCTCACCGGCTGCCTGAACCGGCGCGCCTTCCTCGACCGCCTGCACGCCGCCATCGGCGGGGCGGCGGAGGAGTCGACGGTGGTCTGCCTCGTCGATCTCGACGGCTTCAAGGCCGTCAACGACCGCGACGGCCACGCCGCCGGCGACGCGGTGCTCCGCTCGGTCACCACGGCGCTGGCGGCGGCGGTCCGCGAGACCGACACCGTCGCCCGGCTCGGCGGCGACGAGTTCGCCGTCCTGGCGGCGGTCCCCGAGCCCGGCGACGCGACCCGGCTGGCCGAGCGGATCCGGGAGGGCATCGCCCGGGTGGGCCGCTCCGTGGGCGTGACCGCAAGCGTGGGCCTGACCGTCGTCCGCGCCGGGGACGACGACCACGAGGTGCTGCTGCGGGCCGACCAGGCCATGTACCGCGCCAAGGCCGCCGGGGGGAATCGGATCGGGGGGCCACCGAGCGCGGTCCGGTTCGACGGGGCCTCGGTCGATCACTCAGTGTGACGGCAGCGCCGACCGGCACCACGCGGCGTGTCGCTGCGACGACGCGCCGTGCGCATGCGACGGTGGCGGTCACGCACCCAGCGCGGAGCGGCTGGACCAGGTCGCTTCGCCCGTGCTATGGCCGCTGACCTGCGACGAGTGGTCGCATTCGTCACCAACAGTCACATGTGACCCATCCGCCTCATCCGGGCTGGCGCGACCGGGGTGCGATCGTGCACACTGGTCGACGCACCGCTGAGTTGCCGACCGCGAACACAGCCTGTCACCGAATCGATCGTCCGTTGGGGAAGACGAGACCGATCGAATCGATGGAGGTACCCCGTGCAGCGACGGTCTACCCAGGGTGTCGTCTTCGTGCACGCGTGCCCGAAGGCGCTGTGCCAGCACGTCGAATGGGCGCTCGAGCGCGTCGTCGGCGCGCCGGTTTCCCTGTCGTGGGCCGACCAGCCCGCGGCGCATGGTTCCTACCGTGCCGAGGTGGCCTGGTCCGGTTCTCCCGGAACGGGCGCCAAGCTGGTCGCCGCGCTGCGCGCGTGGCCGATGCTGCGCTTCGAGGTCACCGAGGAAGCCAGCCACGGCAACGACGGCGAGCGCATGTCCTACGTGCCCGGGCACGGGGTCTTCCGCGCGCCGACCAGCGCCAACGGAGACCTCGTCGTCACCGAGCAGCAGCTGCGCCACCTCGCCGCGACGGCGACGTCGGCCGAGGCGTTCCGGCACGGCGTCGACCAGCTGCTGGGGGCCGCCTGGGACGCCGACCTCGAGGTCTACCGCCACGCCGGCGACGGCAGCCCGATCACCTGGCTCCACCAGGTGGTCTGAGCCGCTCCCGAGGGGGAGCGGGTCCGTCGATCACGATGCGGTCGCGACCGGGGACCAGAGCGGCCCGCCGTCGTAACCTGGAACCAGACCGTCCGGGCGTCGTCGGGGAAGCGGCGCCCGGACGGTCAGAACGGCAGGGCCCGGCACCATTCAGGTGCCGGGCCCTTCGTCGTCTCCGGGGTCGAGGCGCTACAGCGGGATGTTGCCGTGGGCCCCGCGGCCCGGGCGCGCGTCGGCCAGCGCGCGGATCAGCCGGCGCCGGGTGTGGGTCGGCTCGACCACCTCGTCGACCACGCCGATCTCCAGCGCGCGGTTGACCCCGCCGGCGATCCGCTCGTGCTCCTCGGCGAGCTGGGCGTGCAGGGCCTCGCGCTCGGCGGGCGGCACGGCGGCCAGCTTCTTGCGGTGCAGGATGCCCACGGCCGCCTTGGCGCCCATGACGGCGACCTCGGCGCCGGGCCAGGCGAACACCGCGGTCGCGCCCAGCGAGCGGGAGTTCATCGCGATGTAGGCGCCGCCGTAGGACTTGCGGGTCACCAGCGTCACCCGCGGTACGACGGCCTCGGCGAAGGCGTGCAGCAGCTTGGCCCCGCGGCGCACCACGCCGTCCCACTCCTGGCCCACCCCGGGCAGGTAGCCCGGCACGTCGACCAGCACGACCAGCGGCACCCCGAAGGCGTCGCACATCCGCACGAACCGGGCGGCCTTCTCCGCCGACGCCGAGTCCAGGCAGCCCCCGAGCCGCAGCGGGTTGTTGGCGATCACGCCGACGGTCCGCCCGGCGAGCCGGCCGAGCACGGTCACGACGTTCGGGGCCCACCGCGGGTGCATCTCCAGGCCCGGCTCGTCGAGGACGGCCGACACCACCGGCTTCACGTCGTAGGCCCGCTGCCGCTGCTCGGGCAGCAGGGCACCCACGTCGTCGTCGGGCTCGTCGTCGGCGGCGGCGAAGGTGCCCTGGGCGGCCAGCAGGTCGACGGCGCGGCGCGCGGTCTCCAGCGCGGCCGGCTCGGTGTCGGTGACGACGTGGACGACGCCGCTGCGCCGCCCGTGGGTGTCGGGGCCGCCGAGGGTCTCCTGGTCGACGTCCTCCCCGGTGACCGAGCGGACGACGTCCGGGCCGGTCACGAACACCCGGCCGGCCGGGCCCATGATCACCAGGTCGGTGAGCGCGGGACCGTAGGCGGCGCCGCCGGCCGCGGGGCCGAGCACCACCGAGATCTGCGGGATCCGCCCCGACGCCCGGACCATGGCCGCGAACACCTCGCCGACGGCGTGCAGCGCGGTGACGCCCTCGGCCAGCCGCGCGCCGCCGGAGTGCCAGATGCCGACGACCGGCACCCGTTCGCGCAGGGCGGCGTCGATCGCGTCCACGATGTGCCGGCACCCGTCCAGCCCCATCGCGCCGCCCATCACGGTCGCGTCGGTGCAGAAGGCGATCGCCGGGCTGCCGGCCACCGTGCCCCGGGCGGCCATCGCCCCGGACGTGTCGCGGGCGGCCAGCAGCGCCATCGACCCCGGGTCGAAGAACCGCGAGAGCCGGTCCTCCGGGTCGCGCGGGTCGGGGGCGGGCAGGGCGGGTGCGGCCGAGAGCGTCGTCACGGGGTCTCCCAGATCGTCGTCATTCGAGCCGGTCATGGGCCCACTGCAGGGGCCCGCCACGGGGGTGGGAGTGGCGGGGACAGCGGGGTCCTTCCTCAGGCGGTGGTGAACACCAGGGCGATGTTGTGGCCGCCGAAGCCGAAGGAGTCGTTGACCGCGGCGGAGAAGGAGGCGCGTCGCGGCTCGCGACGCACGATGTCGAGGGCCTGGACGGCCGCGTCGTCGTCCGGGTCGTCGAGGTTGGCGGTGGCCGGCACGATCTGGTCCCGCAGCGCGAGGATCGTGAAGACCGCCTCCAGGGCGCCGGCGGCACCCAGCAGGTGGCCGGTCTGGCTCTTGGTGGCCGTGACCAGCACGTGCTCGCCGAGGGCGCCGCGGATGGCGGCGGCCTCGGCGGTGTCGCCCACCGGGGTGGACGTGGCGTGCGCGTTGACGTGCCCGACGTCGGCCTGGGTGAGCCCGGCGTCGCGCAGGGCCGCCCGGATCGCGCGCCCGGCGCCCTCGCCCTCGGGGTGCGGGGCGACGAGGTCGTAGCCGTCGGCGGTGGCGCCCGCGCCGGCGAGCCGGGCGTGGATCGTGGCGCCGCGGGCCCGGGCGGCGTCGCCGCGTTCGAGCACCAGCGCCGCCGCGCCCTCGCCGAGGACGAACCCGTCGCGGCCCTTGTCGAACGGCCGGGAGGCCCGCTCGGGCTCGTCGTTGCGGGTGGACATCGCCCGCATCGCGGCGAACCCGGCCATCGGCAGCGGGTGCACGCAGGCCTCCGCGCCGCCGACGAGGACGACGTCGGCGCGGTCGAAGCGGATGAGGTCCAGGCCCCAGCGGATCGCCTCGGCGCCGGACGCGCAGGCGCTCACCGGCGCGTGGACACCGCCCTTGGCGCCCACGGCCAGCCCCACCGCGGCGGCCGGGCCGTTGGGCATGAGCATCGGGATGGTGAAGGGCGAGACCTTCTTGGGGCCCTTCTCCTCCAGGACGTCGTCCTGGCCGAGCAGGGTCAGCGCCCCGCCGATCCCGGTGCCGATGACGACCGCGATCCGCTCGGGGTCCACCCCGGCGTCGGCGGCGCCCGAGGAGCGCCAGGCCTCCTCCGCGGCGACGACGGCGGCCTGCTGGCTGCGGTCGAGCCGGCGGGCGCGGACGCGGTCCAGCTTCTCGGCCGGGTCCACCGCCATCCGGGCGACGAGCTGGGCGGGGAACTCCGCCACCCAGTCGTCGGTGATGCGGCTGATCCCCGACCGCCCGGCGAGCAGTGCCTCCCAGGTGCTGGCGACGTCCCCACCGAGCGGCGTGGTGGCGCCGAGGCCGGTGACGACGACGTCGTCGTTGGTGCTCATGGACGGGTCCTCCTGGGAGCGTGCGGGTGCGGGCGGTCGGGGATCCGGCTCAGCCGCGGTTCTTCTGGATGAAGGTGATCGCGTCGCCGACCGTCTTGATGTTGGCCAGCTCGTCGTCGGGGATCGCGACACCGAACTTGTTCTCGACCTCCGTGGCGATCTCGACCATCGACAGCGAGTCGACGTCGAGGTCCTCGGTGAACGACTTCTCGGGGGTGGCGTCGGCGGGGGAGACCCCGGCGACCTCCTCCAGGATCTCGGCAAGACCAGCCTGGATGTCCTCGCTCACGCTGAGGTCCTCTCTCTCGTTCGTTCGTTGCCCGGCGCTCGGGTTCCCGGCGCCGGCCCGGTGGTCCGGGGGTCTGTGTGGGGCGGTCGGCTCACGGGAGGCGCAGCACCTGGCCGGCGAAGGTCAGCCCGGCGCCGTAGCCGAGCACCAGGGCCAGGTCGCCGCTCTTGGCCTCGCCGGACTCCAGCAGCGCCGACAGGGCCAGCGGGATGGACGCCGCCGAGGTGTTGCCGGAGGTGACGATGTCCCGCGCGACGACGGTGCGCTCGGGGAAGCCGAGCCGCTTGTGCATCGACTCGATGATCCGCAGGTTCGCCTGGTGCGGGGCGAAGACGTCGATGTCGGCCGGCGTGACCCCCGCGGCGGCCATCGCCTCCTCCAGCGTCGCCGTCAGCTTCGTCGTCGCCCAGCGGTAGACGGCCTGCCCGGCCATGGCGATCGCGCGGCCGTCGCCCACGATCTCGATGGCCGAGTACTGGTCCCCGTCGCTGCCCCACGCGACCGGGCCGATGCCGGGATCGTCGCTGGGCCCGACCACGGCGGCGCCGGCCCCGTCGGCGAAGATCACCGCCGTGGACCGGTCGCCCCGGTCGATCACGTCGGTGAGCCGCTCGGCGCCGACGACCAGCACGTTGCGCGCGGAGCCGGTGCGGATGGCGCTGCCGGCCATCTCCAGCGCGTAGCAGAAGCCGGCGCAGCCGGCGTTGAGGTCGAACGCCCCGGGGCGCGGGATGCCCAGCCGGTGCGCGACCTGCGGTCCGATGCCGGGGATCGGCTCCTTGAGGCTGGCGCTGGCCAGGATCACCAGGTCGATCTCGTCGGGGGCCAGGCCGCCGGCGGCCAGCGCCTTGCCGCCCGCGGCGACGGCCATCTCGACGAGCGTCTCGTCCTCGGAGGCCCAGCGGCGCTCGGCGATGCCGACGCGGCTCTGGATCCACTCGTCGTTGGTCTCCATGGACTGCGACAGCTCGTCGTTCGTGACCCGGCGCCGCGGCCGGTAGCCGCCGAAGCCGAGGATCCGCGCCCCCGGCGCGCCGGTCCTGAGCTGGATGCTGCTCACGAGGAGACCTCCGGGTAGAGACGGGCGATCGGGTCACCGGCGTCGACGAGGTCGCCGTCGTGCACCAGCCACTCGGCCAGGACGCCGGCGTAGCCCGCGGACACCCCGACCTCCTCGCGGCGGCTGCGGATGCAGCCCAGTGGCGCGCCGGCCGGCACGAGCGTGCCCTCGGCGATCTCCGCCGGCGCCACCGTGCCCCGGGCGGGGGCGACGACGACCCGCCAGTCGGGGGAGTGCTGTGCCTCGGCACGGCCGCGCTCGGCGGCGATGAGCTCGCGCGCGCGGTCGAGGTCGCCCGGCCCGCTCACGGTGAGCACCTCGATGCCGGTGCCCTTCCACTCCCGCTTCGCCAGGCCCGCCAGGGCCCCGGCGGGCGGGAGCTCGATGGCGGCGGTGACGCCGAGGCCGCGCATCGTGGCCAGGCAGGCGTCGAAGTGCACCGGGCTGGTGACCTGGCTGACCAGGCGGGCGAGGGTCTCGGCACCGGTGGGGACGGCGGCGCCGTCGGCGTTGCTCAGCAGCAGCCGGCTCGGCTCGGCCGGGCTGAGCCCGCCCACGAGGCCCTCCAGCTGCTCCCGGGCCGGGGCCATGTAGGCGGTGTGGAAGGCGCCGGCCACCGACAGCGGCAGCACCCGCGCCTTGGCGGGCGGTGCCTCCTTGAGCGCGGCGAGGCCCTCCAGCGGGCCGGCGACCACGGTCTGCCCGCCGCCGTTGAGGTTGGCGGCCACCAGGCCGTGCCGCTCCAGGGCGGCGGCGAGCTCCTCGGGATCGCCGCCCAGGACGGCGGACATGCCGGTCGGGGTGAGCGCGCACGCGGCGGCCATCGCCCGCCCGCGGACGGCGGTCAGCGCGATCGCGGCCTCGATGCTCAGGACGCCGGCCAGGGCGGCCGCGGTCAGCTCGCCGACGCTGTGCCCGGCGATGACGACGTCCCGCCCGGTGTGCGGCGTGTGCTGGACCGGGCCCGGCAGGCCCCCGAGCTCGCGGGCGACGAACAGGCTCATCGCCACGACCAGCGGCTGGGTGACCGCCGTGTCCTTGATCGCCTCCGCGTCCCCGGTCGTGCCCAGGGTGAGGAGGTCGGCGCCGGCGATGGCGCCGGCCCAGCGGAAGAAGGACTCGGCACCGGGGAGCTCGAGCCAGTCGGTCAGCATCCCGGGCTTCTGCGCACCCTGTCCGGGGGCGAGGACGGCCAGCACGTCGTCCACCGTGCCAGGCGGGAGCGCCGTCCACGGATGGGGAGCGGCACGAAAGGACACGGGTGATCTTTGGAGGGTTCCTCCAAAGAGAGCGCGGCGACAGGCCCCGGCGCGCGCAGCAGAGTGGTGGAGAGCACACTGCGGCCGGGGTGGGTGGCCGCTACTGCCAGAGGGAGCGCTCGCCGCCGAGCCGGGAGAGGGCCAGCGCCACCTGCAGGGTCCAGCCGCCGCGGGGGTCGGTGGCCCAGAAGCCGGTGAGCTCCGCTGCCCGCTTCAGGCGGTAGCGGACCGTGTTCGGGTGGACGAACAGTGCGCGGGCGCTGGCCTCGAGGTTGCCGCCGCTGGCGAGCACCGCGCCGACGGTCTCCAGCAGCTCGCCACCGGCCGCCTGCAGGGTCAGCGCGACCCGCTCCTCCAGCGCCAGGCGGGCCAGCGGGTCGCCGTCCAGGGCGCGCTCGGGCAGTAGCGCGTCGGCGGCCACGGGGCGGGGGGCGCCGGGCCAGGCCGGCGCGGCGCGCAGCCCGGCCAGCGCGGCGGCGGCCGACTCGGGCGCCCGGGCCAGCCCCTCCACCACTGGCCCGACGACCACCGGCCCCGGGCCGAACTCCTCGGCGACCCGGTCGGCGGCCGTCCCCAGGTCCTCGGCGCCGCCCAGCACGACGACGAGCTGCTCGGCGTGCACCCCGACGAGCGCCTCGCTGCGCATCGTGCGGGCGGCCCGGCGCGCCGCCCCGTGCGCGTCCCGGTCGGAGGGGGCGGCGCCGACCAGCACCGTGACCGGCGTCGCCACCGCCCAGCCGAGCGCGGCCGCGCGGCCGGGCAGCTCCTCCGAGCGTTCCCCGCGGACCAGGGCGTCGACCACCAGGGCCTCCAGCCGGGCGTCCCAGGCGCCGCGGTCCTCGGCGAAGGTCGCGTACACGTGCGCGGTGGCGAAGGCGACCTCGCGGCTGAACACCAGCACGGCCAGGCGCAGGGTGTCGGCGTCGCCGGGCTCGGCCACCTCGCGCACGTGGTCGTCGAGCACCTCGACGACGACCTTCACCAGGTCGACCGTCTGCTTGAGCGGCACCGCCCGCACCAGCTCCCGCGGAGCGGCCCCGAACACCTCGCCGGTCAACCGCGGCGGCCGGTCGGGGTTGCGGCACCACTCGACCAGCGACGCGATGCCGGCCTGCGCCACGAGCATCACCCAGGACCGCTGGTCGGCCGGCATGGTGCGGAACCAGGAGAGCTGCTCGTCCATCCGGGCAACGGCCTGCGTGGCGATGGCGCCGGAGGCGCGCTCCAGCCGGTGCAGGGTGCCGGCCGAGGGCCCGGGGGCGCCGGCGCGGTCGTCCACGCCGGTCAGCGTGTCACGCCGACGGCGGTCGGGGAGAGTGGGGCGGTGGAACTACTCGCTGCCGGCGTCCCCCCGCGGACCCGCCGCCGGACGCTCGCCGCGGTCGCCGCCGCCGTCGCGGTGCTCGTCGCGCTGGGCGCGGGCGTGCTCGTCGACGTCGACCCGCAGATCCGCCTCGACGGCGCGGTCAGCCGGGCGCTGTACGCCGGGGACGACCGGTCGGGTGCGCAGGACGCGGCTCTGGAGGTGCTGACCTCGCCGGGCACGGTGTGGTTCCGCGTGCTGGCCTACCTCCCGGTGCTGCTCTGGCTGGGGCTGGGCCGCCGGTGGCGGACGCTGACCTGGGTGCTCGTCGCCGTCGTCCTCGTCAGCCCGCTGACCACCGGGCTCAAGGAACTCGTCGGGCGGGCCCGGCCGGCCTTCGAGGGCGGGGGCCTGGAGTACGGCAGCCTCAGCTTCCCGAGCGGGCACTCCTCGGGCGTGGCGACGCTGGTGACGGTGGCCCTGGTGCTCGCCTGGCCGCGGCTGGCCCCGCTCGGGCGCCGCGCCGCGACCGCCGCCGGGATCGCGCTCGTCGCGCTGGTCGGGACCACCCGCCTGTGGCTGGGCGTGCACTTCCTCTCCGACGTCCTGGGCGGCTGGGCCCTCGGGATCGCCTGGGCCCTGGGGATCGCCCTGCTGCTGGGCGGCCTGCCCGGCGGGCCCGCCGCACTCACGCCCCGGGAGGGCCGCTCGTGACCTCGCTCGACTCGCGCGTGCTGCTGGAGAACACCGACGGATCGCTCGGGCCGCTGCTGCGGATCGCCGACGACCGGCTCGGCCCGGGGACGCGGTACGGCCTGCACGAGCACCGGGCCGTCGACGTCGTCGCCGTCGTCCTCGCCGGCTCCCTGCGGCACTGCTGGGACGGCGGGGCGGAGGTGGCCGCGGGGGACGTCGCCGTCCTGCGCGCGGGCACCGGCCTGGAGCACGACGAGATCGCCGGGGACGACGGCGCGCGGGTGCTCCAGTGCTACCTCCGGACGGCGGCGCCCGGGGCGGCGCCGGCGCACGAGGTCGTCGCGGCCGCCGCGGGCTGGGTGGACCTCGGCCGGGCCGACGCTCGCCTGTGGCTGGGGACCGGCCCGGCGCCCGAGGGCCTGCGGCTGGCCGTCGGCCCCGAGCCCGCGGTGGTGGACGGGGCGGACGGCGGCCCGGTCGTCGTCTGGCGGCTGGATAGCGGCCGCCCCTCGTGGGCAAGGTGACGGGCATGCCCATGGAACCGGCTCCCTCGCAGGGGCCCGACGCGAGCTCGCCGGCGGTGGGGGGCGAGGGGATCCTCCGAGCGAGGGCCGCCGACCTGCTCGCCGCGGCCGAGGCCGACGCCGACCGCACCGTCGACCTGCGCCGCCGCCTGCACCGCCGGCCCGAGATCGGCCTGCACCTGCCCGGGACCCAGGCGACCGTGCTGGAGGCGTTCGCGCAGCTGCCGGTCGAGCTCACCACCGGCCGCACCACCACCTCGGTGGTCGGGGTGCTGCGCGGTGCGCGGCCCGGGCCGACGTACCTGCTGCGCGGGGACATGGACGCCCTGCCCGTGCACGAGGACACCGGGCTGCCGTTCGCCTCGGAGGTGCCCGGCGTGATGCACGCCTGCGGGCACGACACGCACGTGGCGATGCTGCTGGGGGCGGCGCGGCTGCTGGCCGAGCGGCGCGACGAGATCGCCGGCCAGGTCGTGTTCATGCTGCAGCCGGGGGAGGAGGGGTTCCACGGCGCGCGGTTCATGCTCGAGGAGGGGCTGCTCGACGTCGTCCCGGAGGCGCCGGTGACCGGCGCGTTCGCGCTGCACTCCTCGTCCACGCTCGACAGCGGCACGGTGCACGTGCGGCCGGGGCCGATCATGGCGGCGGCCGACCAGTGGCGGCTGACGCTGCACGGCCGCGGCGGGCACGCCTCCGAGCCCGCCCGCACCCGGGACCCCATCCCGGTGGCCGCCGAGATCGTGCTGGCGCTGCAGTCGATGGTGACCCGCCGGGTGCCCGTGACCGACCCCGCCGTCGTCACCGTCGCGCACATCGCCGCCGGGTCGACGAACAACGTGATCCCCGACCTCGCGTTCCTGGAGGGGACGATCCGCACCCTCTCGGCCGGCCGCCGGGCCGACGTCGTCGCGTCCGTGCGCCGGGTGGCCGAGCTCGTGGCCGCCGCGCACGACATGCCGGCGGAGTTCGTGCACGAGCCCGGCTACCCGGTGACCGCCAACGACCCCGGCGTCGCCGCGCGGGTCAGCGCCACCGCCGCCGAGCTGCTCGGGCCGGACGCGGTGCCGCCCCTGGCCGAGCCGTTCATGGGGGCCGAGGACTTCTCCTACGTGCTGGAGCGGGTGCCCGGGGCGATGGCCTGGATCGGCGCGCGGCCGGCCGGCGTCGACCCCGACGAGGCGCCGCCCAACCACTCGAACCTGGCGGTGTTCGACGAGGCGCCGCTGCCGGCCGGCGCCGCCCTGTACGCCGCGATGGCCCTGCGCGCGCTGGCCCCCTGACGGAGGGTGGGAGCGCAGGAAACCTGCGCTCCCACCCTCCGCTCAGGTCGCGGGACTGGGGTCGCTGCGCTCCTCCGCGGGGGCGGCCTGGACGTCGCGGACCTGGTACTTCTCCACCGCCTGGCGGACGACGGCGTCGTCCACCTCGCCGCGGCGGGCCAGCGACGCCAGCGTGCGGACGACGATCGACTCGGCGTCCACGTGGAAGTGCCGGCGCAGCGCCGGGCGGGTGTCGGAGAGCCCGAACCCGTCGGTGCCCAGGGTCGCCATGCCGCCGGGGACGTAGGGCGCGATGAGGTCGGGGACGGCCTTCATCCAGTCCGACACCGCCACGACCGGGCCCGGCGCGTCCTGCAGCTGCTGCGTCACGTACGGCACCCGCACCTCCTCGCCGGGGTTCAGGAGGTTCCACTCCTCGCACTCGTCGGCCTGGCGGCGCAGCTCGTTCCAGGAGGTCACCGACCACACGTCGGCCGACACTCCCCAGTCCTCGCGCAACAGTTCCTGCGCCCGCAGCGCCCACGGGACGGCGACGCCGGAGGCCAGCACCTGCGCCTTCGGACCGTCCCCGGCCCCGGGGGCGTACCGGTACATGCCCGCCAGCAGGCCCCGCACGTCGAGACCCTCGGGCTCGGCGGGCTGCACGAAGGGCTCGTTGTAGACCGTCAGGTAGTACATGACGTCCGGCGAGCGGTGCCCGCCCAGCGGCGCGCCCGGGTCCTCCCCGTACATCCGCTGCAGGGCGTCCCGGGTGATGTGCGCGACCTCGTAGGAGAACGCCGGGTCGTAGGAGACGACCGCCGGGTTGGTCTGCGCCAGCAGCAGCGAGTGTCCGTCCTCGTGCTGCAGGCCCTCGCCGTTGAGCGTGGTGCGCCCGGCGGTGGCGCCGAGCACGAAGCCGCGGGCCATCTGGTCGGCTGCCGCCCAGAACCCGTCGCCGGTCCGCTGGAACCCGAACATCGAGTAGAAGATGTAGATCGGGATCATCGGCTCGCCGTGCGTGGCGTACGAGCTGCCGACCGCGGTGAACGACGCCGTGGAGCCGGCCTCGTTGATCCCCTCGTGCAGGATCACGCCCTGCTCGGACTCCTTGTAGGCCAGCATCAGCTCGCGGTCGACCGAGGTGTACCGCTGCCCGGCCGGGTTGTAGATCTTGTGCGAGGAGAAGAGCGAGTCCAGGCCGAAGGTGCGCGCCTCGTCCGGGATGATCGGCACGAAGCGGGGCCCGAGCTCGGGGTCCTTGAGCAGCTCCTTGAGCAGCCGCACGAACGCCATCGTCGTCGCGACCTCCTGCTTGCCGGAGCCGCGGCGCAGCACGTCGAGGGCCTTCTCCTCGGGCGCCTTGAGCGACTTGAACTCCGACCGGCGCCGCGGCACCGCTCCGCCCAGGGCCCGCCGCCGCTCGAGCATGTACTGCATCTCGTCGGAGTCCGGGTCGGGCTTGTAGTAGGGCGGCAGGGTCTTGTCCAGCGCCTCGTCCGGGATCGGCAGGTAGAGACGGTCGCGGAAGCCGGCCAGGTCCTCGGCGGTCAGCTTCTTCATCTGGTGGGTGGAGTTGCGGCCCTCGAAGTGGCTGCCCAGCGTCCAGCCCTTGATGGTCTTGGCGAGGATGACCGTCGGCTGGCCCTTGTGCTCGACCGCGGCCTTGAACGCCGCGAAGACCTTGCGGTAGTCGTGCCCGCCGCGGGAGAGGTCCCAGACCTCCTTGTCGCTCATGCTCTCCACGAGCTTGCGGGTGCGCGGGTCCCGGCCGAAGAAGTGCTCGCGCACGAAGGCGCCGTCCTCGGCCTTGTAGGTCTGGTAGTCGCCGTCGGGGGTCTGGTTCATCAGGTTGACCAGGGCGCCGTCGCGGTCGGCGGCCAGCAGCGGGTCCCACTCGCGGCCCCAGATCACCTTGATCACGTTCCAGCCGGCGCCCCGGAAGAACGACTCGAGCTCCTGGATGACCTTGCCGTTGCCGCGGACCGGGCCGTCGAGGCGCTGAAGGTTGCAGTTGACGACGAAGGTGAGGTTGTCGAGCTCTTCGCGGGCGGCCAGACCGATCGCGCCCAGCGACTCCGGCTCGTCCATCTCGCCGTCGCCGAGGAAGGCCCACACGTGCTGGTCGGAGGTGTCCTTGACGCCGCGGGCGTGCAGGTAGCGGTTGAACCGCGCCTGGTAGATCGCGTTGAGCGGGCCGAGGCCCATCGAGACCGTGGGGAACTCCCAGAAGTCCGACATCAGCCGCGGGTGGGGGTAGGACGACAGGCCGCCGCCGGGGTGGCTGACCTCCTGGCGGAAGCCGTCGAGCTGCTGCTCGCTGAGCCGCCCCTCGAGGAAGGCGCGGGCGTAGATGCCGGGGGAGGCGTGCCCCTGGAACCAGATCTGGTCGCCGCCGCCGGGGTGGTCCTTGCCGCGGAAGAAGTGGTTGAAGCCCACCTCGTAGAGGGAGGCGGACGAGGCGTAGGAGGAGATGTGGCCGCCCACGCCGATCCCCGGGCGCTGCGCACGGTGCACCATGATCGCGGCGTTCCAGCGGATGTAGGCGCGGATGCGCCGCTCCACGTGCTCGTCACCGGGGAACCAGGGCTCGCGCTCCGGCGGGATCGAGTTGATGTAGTCGGTGCTGCGCAGGGCCGGGACGCCGACCTGCTGCTCGCGGCTGCGTTCCAGCATCCGGAGCATCAGGTAGCGGGCCCTGCCGCGGCCGGCGTGGCCCACGACGGCGTCGAGGGACTCCAGCCACTCCTGTGTCTCGTCGGGGTCGGTGTCGACCAGCTGGCTGGGGAGCCCGTCGGTGATGACCGCGCGGGCGCTGCCGGGGGTGGGACCTGCATCGCGGGCGGGGTCGCCGCCCGACTGCTGCGGAGCGCTCATGCCCCCATCCTCCCGCTGCACGCCCGTCCCCGTCACGCACGCGCCCACCTGTCGGGACGTCGCCGTGTCGGCGAGGCGCCCCCGCGGAGCGCTTGCGCCTGACCAGGCATGCCCTACGCTTCCGCCCACGTGGCCCCACAATCGGGTCCACGGCCGACCAGGGCGACGAGGGGTGACATGACCAGGCAGCGGGTGTGCGTCCCGCCGGTCGTGTCCGTCCCGCGCCCCGCGGCCACCGGGCGCGCCGCCGGAGCGCGGCCCGCCCCCCGTATCCCGGTCCCGTCCGCCCGTTCGTGGGCCGGGCGCGGGCTTCCCGGCGGCCGGACGGCCGCCACCACACCCATGGAGGAACAGCAGGGATGAGCGTCGACTCGGGCAGCGCCGGCATGGCGGCCCGGCTGGGCATCAAGCCGGGCATGGTCGTGCAGGAGCTCGGCTGGGACGAGGACGCCGACGAGGACCTGCGCGACTCCATCGTCGAGGTCTCGGGCAGCGAGATGGTCGACGAGGACACCGACGAGGTCGCCGACGTCGTCGTGCTCTGGTGGCGCGAGGACGACGGCGACCTGTTCGACGCCCTCACCGACGCGCTGACGTCGCTCGCCGACGAGGGCGTGGTCTGGCTCCTGGTGCCGAAGTCGGGCCGGCCGGGGCACGTCGAGCCCGGCGACGTCACCGAGGTGGCGCCGACGGCGGGCCTGCAGCAGACCAGCAGCATCTCCGCCGCCAAGGAGTGGTCGGGCATCCGCCTGGTCACGCCGAAAGCGGCCCGCAGCCGCCGCTGAGCGGGACCCCCCGGGGGAGTCGTCCCGGGCTAGGGCACGATCGGTGGCATGAGCCTCTCCGTCGGTGACCGCGCCCCCGAGTTCAGCCTCCCCGACCAGGACAAGCAGGTCGTGTCCCTCGCCGAGCTGCGGGGCACGCCGGCCCTGGTGGTCTTCTACCCCTTCGCCTTCTCGGGGATCTGCACCGGCGAGCTGTGCCAGCTGCGGGACGAGCTGGCCACCTACACCGACGCCGGCGTGCGGGTCGTGGCGATCAGCACCGACCCGGTGTTCAGCCTCAAGGCGTTCAAGGACCAGCAGGGGCTGCCCTTCCCGCTGCTGTCGGACTTCTGGCCGCACGGCGCCACCGCCCAGGCGTACGGGGTGTTCAACGACAAGGCCGGCATGGCGCTGCGCGGCACCTTCCTGGTCGACGCCGAGGGCGTCGTCCGCTTCGCCGAGGTGAACCAGCCCGGCGACGCGCGCCAGCAGACCGGCTGGAAGGACGCGGTCGCCGCGCTGTCCTGAGGCCGCGCGGATGGTCCTCCCGCGGGAGACTCAGGCGTGCTGAGCGGGCCTGAGCCGGTGGTCGCCGTCGTGGTGCGTACGCGGGACCGGCCGCTGATGCTGGAGAGGGCGCTGGCCGACGTCTGCGCCCAGACCTTCCCGGACTGGGAGCTCGTGGTCGTCGACGACGGTGGGGATGCCGCCGTCGTCGACGATCTCGTCGCAGCGCGACCCGGCCTGGCCGGGCGGGTCACCGTGCTGCACAACGCCGAGTCCCGGGGCATGGAGGCGGCCTCCAACCAGGGCATCGGCGCGAGCGCCTCGGAGTTCGTCGCCATCCACGACGACGACGACACGTGGCACCCGGAGTTCCTCGCGCGCACGGTCGCCCACCTGCGCGAGACCGGCGACGCGGGGGTCGCGGTACGGACGGAGATCGTCTGGGAGCGCGTCCGGGACGGCCGGCTCGAGGAGGAGTCGCGGGAGGTCTTCGCGCCCGAGGCCCGGTCCTTCAGCCTCGCCCAGCTGCTGCGCTCCAACCGGGTCGTGCCGATCTCGCTGCTGTACCGGCGCAGCGTGCACGACGAGGTCGGCCCGTTCCGGGAGGACCTGCCCGTCGTGGGCGACTGGGAGTTCAACCTCAGGCTGGCCCAGTCGCAGTGCCCGATCGGCTTCCTCGACGGCGAGGTGCTCGCCTTCTGGCACCAGCGCCCGGAGGCCGACGGCGCGCTGGTGAACAGCGTCTTCGCCCGCGCCCGGGACCACCGCGCCGCCGATCTCCGGGTGCGGGAGGAGGCGCTGCGCGCGCACGTCCGGCGGCACGGCGTCGGCGGGCTGCTCTACCTGACCGGATACCTGCGGACCGAGATCGACCACCTGCACAACCTCTTCCGGGAGTCCGCCCTCCGGCAGGAGGAACTGCTGGCCGGCCAGGTCCAGGCGCGGGAGGCGCAGGCCGAGCTCGGTCGGCGGACCGAGGACCTGGTGCGGCGCCTGGAGGAGCGGCTGGCGGGCCTGGAGGCGGCGACCTCCGACGCCAGCCTGGTCAGCCTCCTGCGGCGCCGGTACCGGCGCGGGAAGGCCCGGGTCCAGGCCGCGGCGGGCCGGCGCCGACGTCCCGGCCGCCCGGCGGGGTAGCCCGGCCCCGAGCACGGCCCGGCCCTGCGGGAAGGGCCGCGCAGGGTGCCCCTACCCTGGGCTCGCGGGGCGCGTAGCTCAGCGGGAGAGCTCTCGCCTTACAAGCGAGCGGTCGCCGGTTCGATCCCGGCCGCGCCCACCCCGGTCCCGCCCTCACCGCACGGTGTCGGCGCCGGAGAAGTTCCGACGTCGACGTGCGAGGTGTGCGGTGGATCAGACGGTGTCCGCGGTCGTGGCCGCCCTCGGCGTGGAACCGCTCGGGGGCGACCGGTTCGGCGTCTCGGGCGCCTCGCCGCTGGCCCGGGAGACCCTGTTCGGCGGCGCGCTGCTGTTCCAGGCGCTGCTGTCGGCCGACGCGACGGTGCCCGACGACTACGCCGTCCACCATCTGCACGGCGAGTTCCCGCAGCGCGGCCGCGCCGGCGAGCCGATCGTCCTGGCCGTCGACCGGGTCAAGGACGGGCGCTCCCTCATCAGCCGCCGCGTCGTCGGCCGGCAGGGCGACCGGGTCGTGGTGACCCTGGAGGCGTCGTTCCAGCGGACCCGCGAGGCGGGGGCGGAGTTCCAGCTGCCGTCGCCGCTGCGGTTCCCGGCCGCGGCGGTCGAGGCGGGGAAGCTGCGGGTGCACCGCGACGGGGGCTTCGGCATCGAGTTCGTCGACGCGACCGGCAGCGCCAACGGCACCCTCTCCACCGAGGTGCAGGCCTGGTACCGGGCAGCGGACCGGCTGCCCGGCGAGAGCGTCTGGCACGCGGGCGTGCTGACCCTCGTCTCCGACATGGCGGTGCCCACGGTCGCGATCACGGCGGCCGGCCTGTCCGCCGGCGGGCCGGACGGCGAGGGCGGCCCGGGCACGGTGGCGACGACCAGCGTCAACCACACGATGTGGTTCCACCGGCCGCTGCTGGCCGACGAGTGGTTCGTGCTGACGTCGCAGCCGCTGTCCACCGCGCACGGGCGCGGGGTGGCGCTGGGGTCGGCGTACGACGGCGAGGGCCGGCACGTGGCCTCGATCGTGCAGGAGATCTACCTGAAATGACGGGCCCGTACGCCGCAGCCGCTGCCGGTCCTCAGGCGGCGGTGGCGGAGCGGGGAGAGCCGGCGACCGGGACGTCGGGGCGGGGGAAGACCGGCCGGAGCACGCCCGGCGCCCGGAACGGCTGCCAGGTGCCCGCGGGCTGGGCGAGCCGGTCGGCCACCGCGTAGACGACGGCGGGGTGGTGGCCCAGGCCCAGGTGGCTGGCGTGGACGGCGATGTTCTCCGCCCGCGGCCCCGGCGTCTCCAGGCAGGTCTGCCAGTGGACGATGCCGTCGGAGTGCGAGTAGATCGACGTCGCCGGCACCGGGAGCGGGGTGCACTCGCTCTCCAGCGGGAACGACAGGCCGTCCACGTGCAGGTGCGCGAACCGGGCGAACACCCGCGCGGCGCGGGTCTGCGACTCGCAGGTCAGCCGGAACGGGCTGCCCATCGTGATGACCTGGCGGACCGAGTCCGGGGTCGCGCGGGCCAGCTCTCGGGCGAAGACGCCGCCCAGGCTCCAGCCGACCAGGCTCACCGGGCGCCCGTAGCGCTCGGCGAGCTCGTCCAGGCGCCGGCGCATGCCGTCCACGCAGGTGGGGGTCGGCCCGATGTTGCGGCCCAGCCGCCAGCCGTGGACGCGGTGGTCCAGGCGGCGCAGCGTCGCCCGCAGCGTGCGGGTGGAGAGGTCGTCGGCGAGCAGGCCCGGCAGCACCAGGACGGGGTGGCCGTCGCCGTGCGGCAGCGAGTGCAGGAGGGGGCGCGCGGCGACGAAGAGGCCGAAGTCGACCGCCGCCCGGCCCGGCTCGCTCAGGTAGAGCGGCAGGGCGGGACCGCCACGGGGCTGACGTGCCACGGAGTTCCTCCTCGACGACCGGCGCTGGTCACCTCACGGATACCACCGGGGCTCGCGGGCGACACCCGCCGAGACCCGGTCGTGTCCTCGGCAGCCCGGTGTGGCGCCGGACACCGACCCGTCCCGCGCGCCCCACGCGTCCCGCGCGGGCACCGGGACGGCGTCCGTGCCACGGTGGAGCCGTGGACGACACGCCTGTTCCGGGACGGTCGATGACCGTGGACCTCGACGGTCCGGTGCACTACGTGGACTTCGGCGGCGCCGACGGCGGCCCGGCCGTCGTCCTGGTGCACGGGCTGGGCGGCTCGCACCTCAACTGGGACCTGCTGGCCCCGCTGCTCACCCCGCACGCCCGCGTCCTCGCCCTGGACCTGCCCGGGTTCGGCCGCAGCGAGCCGGCCGGCCGGCGGGCGGGCGTGCCGGCCAACGTGCTGGTGCTCGACCGCTTCCTGCGCGAGGTCGTGCCGGGGCCCGTGGTCCTGGTGGGCAACTCGATGGGCGGGATGATCTCCCTGTTCGAGGCGGCGCGGTCGCCGCAGCGGGTGCGCGGCACCGTGCTGCTGGACCCGGCGGTGCCCGGCGCGCGGCGCGCCCCGGATCCCGCCGTCGCCCTGCACTTCGCCCTCTACGCCGTGCCGTTCCTCGCCGAGCGGGCGCTGTGGTTCCACCGGACGCGCAGGTCGCCGCTGCGGCGGGTGCGCGAGCTGCTCGAGCTGTGCGGCGTCGACCCGGACGCGGTGCCGGCCGAGGTCGTCGACCGGTCGGTGACGCTGCTGGAGGAGCGGCGCGACGTCGCCGGCATGGACAAGGCGTTCCTGGCCGCCGCGCGGTCGCTGCTGTGGGTGCTGGCCGATCCGCGCCGCTACCGCGAGGCCATGGCCTCGATCGCCGGACCGGTGCTGCTCCTCCACGGCGACCGCGATCGGCTCGTGCCGGTGGAGGCGTCCCGCGACATCGCCGCCCGCCATCCCGACTGGCGCTACGTGGAGCTGGCGGGCGTGGGTCACGTGCCCCAACTGCAGGTGCCCGACGTGGTGGCCGGGCACCTGCTGGACTGGCTGCGCGACTCCGGGCTCGTCTCCCCGGCCGGTCGCGGGCCGGCCGAGCGGAGCTGACCCGGTGCGCGCAGCCGTCGCGGCCGGCGGGACGTCGGTCCCGCTGCTCGAGTGCACGATCGGCGACCGGCTGCGGGAGACCGCCGCCCGCTTCCCCGACCGCCCCGCCCTCCTGTGGGCCGAGGGGGACGGCCTCGGCCGGATGACCTACGCCGAGCTGCTCGCCGAGGCGCAGCGGGTCGCGGGCTGGATCGCGCGGCGCACCGCGCCGGGGGACCGGGTGGCCATCTGGTCGCGCAACTCGGTGGAGTGGGTGCTGGCCGAGTACGGCTGCGCGCTGTCCGGAACGGTCGTCACCGCGTGGAACGGCGCCTGGACCGACCCGGAGTGCGCCCACGCCGTCGACGGGACCGACCCGCGGCTCGTCCTCGCCGGACGCGACGTCCGCGGGGTCGACCTGCTCGACCGCGCCCGCTCGCTCGGCGCACGCGG
Organism: Trujillonella endophytica; assembly: GCF_900110555.1. Lineage (GTDB taxonomy): Bacteria > Actinomycetota > Actinomycetes > Mycobacteriales > Geodermatophilaceae > Trujillonella > Trujillonella endophytica. The sequence goes on along the minus strand of NZ_FOEE01000013.1, from coordinate 129,688 downwards.
CCGGGTGCACGACCTCTCCGCGTTGCGCGCCCTGGCCGGGTCGGAGCCGCCGGCAGCCCTGCCGCCGGTGGCGCCCGACGACCTGTTCCTGCTGCAGTTCACCTCGGGGACGACGGGCCGGCCGAAGGCCGCCGCGCTGTCGCACCGGGCCGCCCTGAACGGTGCATGGATCCGGGCGCGGCTGCACGGCACCGACGAGCACGACGTGCTGCACAACCCCGTGCCGATGACCCACGTCGGCGGTGCGCTGGCGATGGTCCTGGGCGCGATGGCGGTCGGCAGCGCCTACGTGCTGATGCCCCGGTTCGACGAGGCCGAGTACCTCCGGCTGCTGCGGCTCACCGGCGCCACCCGCCTCGGAGGCGTGCCGACGATGCTCCTGCGCCTGCTGGACCACCCCGACTGGGTGCCGCCCCCGGCCGGGCAGGTGCGCTCGACCGGGCTCGGCGGCAGCTCCATCTCGCCCCGGCTGGTCGAGCGGCTGCGCGCGGAAATCCGAGCGCCGGTCTTCGCCACCTACGGCCAGTCCGAGTGCCTGATGGTGTCCAGCACCCGGCTGGACGACGACCCCGCCGTCGTGACCGACACGGTCGGGCGGGTGGTGCCGCACGTCGAGCTGAGCATCCGAGACCCGCTGTCGGGGCGGCAGCTGGCCGTCGGCGAGGCGGGCGAGATCTGCGTCCGCACGGTCTGCGCGGCCGGTGGCTACTTCGGGGCCCCGGAGGCGTCGGCCCAGGCCTTCACCCCGGACGGCTTCCTGCGCACGGGCGACCTCGGCTCGCTCGACGAGCAGGGCTTCCTCCGGGTGCAGGGCCGGGTGCGCGACGTGGTCATCCGCGGCGGGGAGAACGTCTACCCGGCGGAGGTCGAGGAGGTGCTCGGCCAGCACCCGGCCGTGGCCGCCGTCGCCGTCGTCGGCGTGCCCGACGAGCGCTGGGGTCAGCAGGTCGGCGCCGCCGTCGTCCTGCGGGAGGGCGCCGATCCGGCGCCGCGGGCGCTGGAGGCCTTCGCCGCCGAGCGGCTGGCGCACTTCAAGGTGCCCCGCGTGTGGCGCTTCGAGGCGACGCTGCCGGTGACGGCGGTCGGCAAGGTGCGCAAGGTGGAGGTCGAGGAGCTGTTCCGCGCGGGCGGCGGCTGAGCCGGGCGCGGCTCAGCGGGGACGCAGGGTGTCGCGCAGCGCCTCGAGGGCGGTGAACCGGGGCTTCCAGCCCAGCAGCTCGCGGGCCTTGGCGGTGTCCATGATCACCGGCCGGGTCGCCGCCTCCACCCACTGGGCGGCCGGCGGCAGGAACGGCAGGGCCGTGACCGCCCGCGCGGCCAGCTGCGCCGGGCCGGCCGGGAGGGAGAGCGCGAGGGCGCCGAACTCGCGGGCGACGTCGGCGGCGGTCAGCACGCCGTCCCCGGCGATGTTGTAGGCCCCGGGCGGCCCCGCGCCCACCACGCACAGCTGGAGGGCGCGGCCGACGTCGGACTCGTGCACCAGCTGCAGCGGCAGCGCGGGAACCGCCACCGGGAGCGGCACCGGCAGCCGCCGGGGGCGGCCGAACAGCGCGCGGCCCAGCGGGGCGAGCGGCCCGGGCAGCACGTCCTTGGCGCCGACGACGTCCGGCCCGACCACGACCGGTGGGCGCAGCAGGTACACCGCCATGTCCGGCGCGCCGACCGCCTGGGTGGCCAGCAACTGCTCGAGCTCGGCCTTCTCCCGGGCGTAGAACAACCGCGACGCCGGGCGCACCGGCCACTCCTCGTCGACCAGCGCCGGGGTGTCGGGGTGGAACCCGTAGGCGGCGACCGAGGAGGCGTAGACGAACCGGCGGGCGCGGGCGGCCGCGGCGGCCCGGAAGACGTTCAGCGTGCCGTCGACGTTGATCGCCCGCGTGGTCCGCCGGGAGGCGTTGCCGGTGACGAGGAAGGCGAGATGGACGACGACGTCGACGCCCGCGAAGGCCTCGGCCAGCGCGTCGGGGTCCCGGACGTCGCCGCGCCGGTACTCCATCTTCGTCCAGCCCCGCTCGGCCGGGTCGAACGGCCGGCGCGCGACGCCGACGATCCGCGCGATCCGGTCGTCGTCCTGCAGCAGCGGCACCAGCCCCGCGCCGAAGGTGCCGGTGGGGCCGGTCACGGCCACGGTCAGGTCGGTCTCGGCCACCCGCCCCCGCTACCCGGGCAGCGGTCCCTCACACCGGCGGCTCACCGGGCGGCGGCCTCCGTCGGCTCCCGGGCGGGCGGCTGCTCCCCGGCGGGCGCGTCCGCCGTCCCGGCGGCGACCTTGAGCTCGTCGATGCCGCGCCGGATGCCGGCGGAGAGGAGGTCGATGTCGGGGAAGCCGTCGAAGTCGGCGTTGATGCCGAACGTCATCGTGTTGAGGTAGCTGAAGATCCCGATCGACACCCGGGTGCCGCCGGCGATCGGCACGTAGGCGTGCGCCGACGTCATCCGCCGCCCCAGCACGTACAGCGGCACCCGCGGGCCGGGCACGTTCGTCGTGACCGCCTGGGCGTAGAACTGGCTGGCGCCCAGCGCCGCCCGCACCCCGAGCGAGAGCAGGGTGGGCGCCACGAAGTCGCCCATCGCGATGATCGAGCGGGCATCGACCAGCTGCATCATCTGCTTGTACTCGTCCATCTGGCGGCGGACCGAGTCCAGCCGGGCCACCGGGTCGGCCTCGCCGACGGGCAGGTCGACGAAGACCGCCGAGATGCGGTTGTCCAGCCGGCCGCGCTCGCTCTCCTGGCGCATCGACACCGGCACCATCGACCGCACGACCAGCCCGTCGCGCAGGGCTCCGCGGCGCTCCAGCAGGTCCCGGAAACCGGTGGCGATCGAGGCCAGGACGACGTCGTTGACCGTGCCGCCGAGCGCGGTCCGGATGGGCTTGAGCTCGTCGAACTCGGCCTCGGTCCACGCCCACCGCCGGTGCGGGCCGATCGGGCCCGACAGGGAGCGGGCGATGGGTGTTGTCAGCTGCCGGGCGACCGTCGGGAGGGCCTTGACCAGCGACCGGCCGGCGCCGGCCAGCGTGCGGGTCACGCCGGGGCCACCGGGTTCGCCCGCGGTGAGCCGGCGCAGCGGCTGGGTGAGCGCGTCCTGCACGGCGCCGGCGACGACCTCGACGCCGGACGGGGTGCGCTGCGGCGTCCAGTCGTGCGGTTCGGGATGGGTGGCGTCCGGGGTGATGTCGAACATCAGCTGCATCAGGTCCGTGCCCGCGACGCCGTCGATCATGCAGTGGTGGACCTTGGAGATGATCGCCCAGCGGCCGTTCTCCAGGCCCTCCACCAGCCACAGCTCCCACAGCGGCTTGGCCAGGTCCAGCCGCTGGCCGAGCACCCGGCCGGCCAGGTTGCGCAGCTGCTCCTCGCTGCCCGGGCCGGGCACCGCGGTGTGCCGCACGTGGTACAGGATCTGGAAGTGCGGGTCGTCGATCCACAGCGGCCGGCCCAGCTGGAAGGGCACGGGGCGCACGCGCTGGCGGTACCGCGGAACCAGCGGCATCTTGCTCAGCAGCAGCCGGATGACCTCGCCGTAGCTCGGCGCGGGCCCCTCGAACACCGCCACCGAGCCCACGTGCAGGGGGGTGTTCTCGCTCTCCGCGAAGTAGAAACCGGCGTCCGTCGGGCTCATGCGGTCCACGATCAGCTCCTCGCCGCCACCACCGTCCCCGGCGGGGCCGTCCACGCGTCCTCGGGTGTGCGGCGAAGCCAACCGCTGTTGGCGGGCCGCCGCAATGGGGACGACGAGCCGGTCCGGTCCGGCATCTGCGGTCCGCGTCACCCCGCCCGGGGCGTGCGCAGGCGGTCCTCGACCCGGTCCAGCAGGTCGGCCAGCGCCCGGTCGACGACGTCGGTGCGCGTGAGGTTGACGCTGTGCCCGGCGCCCGGCACCACGACGAGTTCGGCGTCGTGCCCGAGGAGCCCGGCCAGGCGGCGGCCGTGGTCGACGGGGGTGAGCCGGTCGTCCGTGGCCGCCACGACGGTGGTGGGCACCCGCCCGAGGACCGGCAGGGCGGCGGTCTCGTCGTGCTCGAGGAACGTCGCCCAGAAGGCCAGCGTGACGGTGTAGGGCGTCTCCTCGAGCAGGGCCTGCACCAGCCGGACGTCGGCGGGATCGGCGTCTGCGCGGCCGAACAGGTACCGGCGGGTGAACCAGCGGCCGACCGCGGTCCCGCGGCGGCGGAATCGCTCCAGCAGCGGGGCCAGCAGCTGGAGGCCGCGCAGCCAGAGGCCGAGCAGGTGCAGCCGGCGGACCGCGGTGACCCACCGGCCCAGCACCCCGGTGCCGACCAGCCCGCCGGAGGAGGTGGCCAGCAGGAACGCACCGGCCACCCGGGTGCCGAACAGCTCCGGCCGCTGCCGGGCCAGCGCCATGATGCTCATCCCGCCCATCGAGTGCCCGGCCAGCACGACCGGCCCGGCCGGGACGACGGCGTCCAGCACCTGCCCGAGGTCACGGCCGGTGCGGTCGATGGTGGCGGCGGTCAGCGGCGTCCACCCCGAGCGGCCGTGCCCGCGCTGGTCCCACAACACCAGCCGGGCGCGGGGGCGCAGCGCCGCGCGGTGGACGTCGAACTCGGCCAGCTGGGCGGTGAAGCCGTGCGCGAACACGACGGTCAACGGCGCCCGGTCGTCGCCGTCGAACTCCACGTGCAGGTCGACGCCGTCGTCGGTGCGGACGGTGCGCGACCCCGGCGGCGGGGGTCCGGGCGGGCCGGGGACGGGGGCGTCGACGCCGGGCGGCAGGGGCACGCCCCCATCCCAGGCCCACCGGCCCGCCCGGGCAAGCGGTCAGGGGGCGCTCTGCCGCCGGCCGGGGGCCGTGCCGCGCACCAGCCGCCGGGCGGCGTCGACCTCGCGGGCGACCGGGGCGAGCACCCCCACGGCGAGGATCTCGGCGTCGTCGGGGGAGCCGGTGGCGGCGACGTCGTCCTCCAGCTGCCCGATCGCCCGGCGCAGGACGGCGACCTGCGCCGGATCGGGCGCCGGCTCGCCGGTGCGGACGGCGATGACCGCCTCCGTGACCGCGTCGGAGGTCCGCTCCAGCTGCACGATCACCGGCCACCAGGCCGCGGCGCGGGTGCTGATCGGCGGGGGCTCGGCCAGCCGCCGCTGGAGCTGCGTCTGCACCTCGGTGAGGGCCCGGTAGGTGCCGCGGCGGGCCCGGCGGCGCTCGGTCGGGCCGCCCGTGAACGCGGCGCCGACGAACGCGTCCAGCGCGGTCACGACGTCGCGCAGCGCCTCGTCCAGCGGCGCCCGCCAGGTCGAGGGCCACAGCGCGTAGCCGACGACGAGCACGATCGCGCAGCCCACGAGCGTGTCGAGCATGCGGGCGAGGACCAGCTCCGGTCCGCCGTCCAGCGCCAGGTCCAGCAGCAGGATGATGACCGGCGTCTGGAACACCGAGAACAGCCCGAAATTGGCGTCGCGGGCCCACGGCAGGAGCCCGGCGGCGACGGCCAGCGCGAGCAGCACCCAGCCGTTGCGCGGCAGCAGGGCCAGCAGCAGCGACCCGATGAGGACGCCGAGCAGCGTGCCGGCCCCGCGCTGCACCGCCCGGGTGAAGACGGAACCGAAATCGGGCTTGAGCACGATCGCGACCGTGAGCAGCACCCAGTAGGGGCGGTCCAGCGGCAGCAGCTGCCGGGCGATCTCCGCGACCGTCATGCACAGCGCGAGGCGGAGGGCGAACGAGCGGGTGTCGGGGCTGGCGACCGTGCGGTCGGCGACGTCCCGCAGGCGGGTGCGCCAGTCGAGGTGGGGGAGGTCGACGGCCGCACCGGCCCGCTCCTCGGGGTCGCCGACGACGTTCCAGGCCAGCCGCAGCCCGTGCCGCACCGCGCGCCGGGTCGGGGGGCCCTCGGCCAGGGACGACGGCCGCTGCGCCGGCAGCTCGCGGGCACCGGTGACCGCGGCGGCCAGCGCGTGCACCGCGGTGACGTCGGAGGGGTCGGCCGCCACCCCGGCGCGGACGGTCGCGACCGTCGCCTCGACCAGCGGTGCCGTGGCGTTGAGCACCCCGGCCAGCTCCGACAGCTCGGCGCTGCGCCCGGCGATGGAGCTGCGGCTGCGGATGACGCGGTCGTAGGCGTCGTTGAGCGCGGTGGTCAGGCCGCGGCGCGCCTCCTCGGTGTCCTCGGTGCCCGCGGCGGCCAGCAGCTCGCCGATGCGGGTGAGGACGGCGGCGACGGCGGCGCGGTCGGGATCCCCGGGTTCGGTCGCGGCCTGCACGAGGACGGTCAGCGCCGCCCAGGCCGCGCCGGCGAAGAAGAAGGCGATCTCCGCCCCGGCCGACAGCGGCGTGACCAGACCCGACGCCAGCGCGGTGTAGACGAGCAGCTGCAGCGACCCCAGGGACAGCGCGGCGTTGACCGCGCTGATCAGGGCCGCGACCGCCGACACCAGCGCGATCACGAGGACCGGCACCCACCCGCCGCCGCTGGCGTACTGGCCGACGAGCAGCCCGACGGCGCCGAGGCCGGTCGCGGCCGCGGTGCGGCGCATCCGGTCCCGCAGCGGCCCGCCCCGCGGCGCCAGGCTGGCGGCCAGCGCGCCGGTGGTGCCGAAGACGCCGGCGCCCAGTTCGGGCCCGGGCTCGATCCCCCCGGCCACGAGCACCGCGACCGCCAGCGGCATCGGCACGGCGATCGCGAAGCGGACGACGTCGGGCCACGGCACGGGCGGGGGAGTGGTGCGGACCAGCTCCTCCAGCCAGGCCGGTGCCCGCAACGCCCGCTCCACCACGACCGGGGGCTTCCCCGCGGTCGGTGCGGGCCAACCCCTCCTGGGGGCGGGATGATCGCCGTCCTCGCGTCGGAGTCGCGGACCGCGGGGTGGAGCGTGGGGAGGGCGACGCGGGGGCGAGGATCGCGATCTCGCCGGCTGCGGGCTGGGCTACGGTCGGCGGCCGTGACCGCAACGCTGGGCGAGGTCGTCGCCGCGCTCGAGGCCCGCTACGACCCGGCGCTGGCCGAGGACTGGGACGCCGTGGGGCTGGTGTGCGGCGACCGCGACGACCCGGTGGAGCGCGTCCTGTTCGCCGTCGACCCGGTGGCCGCCGTCGTCGACGAGGTGGTCGCCGCCGGCGCGGGCCTGCTGGTGACGCACCACCCGCTGTTCCTCGGTGGGGTGCACGGCGTGCCGGCCGACGACGCCAAGGGCCGGCTCGTGCACCGGCTGGTCCGCGCCGGAGCCGGGCTGTTCGTCGCGCACACCAACGCCGACCGCGCCCCGGAGCACGGCGTCAACGACGCGCTGGCCTCCGTCCTCGGGCTGGTCGACGCCGCGCCCCTGGAGCCGGCCGGCAGCGATCCGCGGGCCGGGCTCGGGCGCGTCGGGCGGCTGGCCCGGCCGGTGCCGCTGCGCGAGTTCGCCGCCGCGGCGGCCGCGGCGCTCCCGGCGACGGCGGGCGGGGTGCGGCTGGCCGGCGATCCCGAACGGCCGGTTACGACCGTGGCCGTGTGCGGCGGCAGCGGTGGCTCCCTGCTGCCGGCCGCGGCCGCCGCCGGCGCCGACGTCCTGCTCACCAGCGACCTGCGCCACCACCCGGTCTCCGAGGCCGGCGAGGCCATGGCCCTGGACCCCGCCCGCCCCGCGCTGGTCGACGTCGCGCACTGGGCCACGGAGTGGCCGTGGCTGGCGGTCGCCGCGCGGGTGCTGGCCGCGGACCTCGGGGGCCGGGTCGAGGTGATCGTCGCCGCGCAGCGGACCGATCCCTGGACCGTGCACGTCGGTCAGGGACCGCCCCCGGCGCAGGTAGGTTGAGCGGGTGAAGGCCGACCACTTCGACCAGCAGAAACTGCTGGCTCTCGCCGCCGAGGACGTCGTGCTCACGCAGCTCGCGCACCGCCGGCGCACCCTGCCCGAGGCGGCGGCCGTCGAGGCCGCGGCCGAGGCGGAGCGGAACGCCGCCGGCGCCGTCGTCCGCGCCGAGACCGAGACGCGCGACCTGCAGCGCGAGGTCACCCGGATGGAGGCCGACGTCGAGACCGTGCGGGCCCGCGCGGCCAAGGACCAGAAGCTCCTGGACGGCGGGAGCGTCTCGGCCAAGCAGATGACCGACCTCCAGCACGAGCTGTCGTCGTTGCAGCGCCGGCAGTCCGACCTGGAGGACCAGGAGCTCGAGCTCATGGAGCAGGTCGAGACGGCCGAGAAGGCGCTGGCGGAGGCGCAGGAGGTGCACGCCGCGGCCCGCGAGGCGCTCGCCCGCGCCGAGCAGCTGCGCGACGACGCGCTGGCCGACGTCGCCGACGCGACGACGAAGCACGAGGCGGCGCGCCTGTCCGCTGCGGGCGGCATCCCCGCCGCGCTGCTGGCGCTCTACGACCGCATCCGCACGCAGACCGGCACCTCCGGCGCCGCGCTGCTGCAGTCGCGCCAGTGCCAGGGCTGCCGCATCGAGCTGAACGGCCGCGACCTGGCCACGGTGCGCAACGCCGACCCGCACGAGGTCGTGCGCTGCGAGAACTGCGGCCGGATCCTGGTGCGCACGGCCGAGAGCGGCCTGTGAGTCGAACCATGGGCGCGGTGAGCGGCCGGTTCGTCGTCGAGGCGGACGGGGGATCGCGGGGCAACCCCGGGCCGGCCGGCTACGGCGCGCTCGTCCGCGACGCGGCCACGGGCTCGGTCCTGGCCGAGCGGGCGGCGAGCGTCGGCCGGGCCACCAACAACGTCGCGGAGTACGGCGGCCTGGTGGCCGGGCTTCAGGCGGTGCTGGACCTCACCGGCGGGTCGGCGTCCTCGGCCGAGGTCGAGGTCCGGATGGACTCCAAGCTGGTCGTCGAGCAGATGTCGGGGCGCTGGAAGGTCAAGCACCCGGACATGCAGAAGCTCGCGGTCCAGGCCCAGCAGCTCGCCCGGCAGCTCGGCCGGGTCCGCTACACCTGGATCCCGCGGGCGCAGAACTCCGCTGCCGACGCCCTCGCCAACAGCGCGATGGACGGCAAGCCGATCCACCGGGACGCCGCCGGGGAGCGCAGCACCACCGAGGACGACGTCCAGCCGGCCGCAGCCGAGCGCGCGCCCGCGGTCACCACCGTCACGCACCTGCTGCGGCACGGGCAGACCGAGCACACCCCCGAGCGGCGGTTCAGCGGCCGCAACGACCTGCCGCTCTCGGCGGTCGGCCGGGCCGAGGCCGAGGCCGCCGCCGCGCGGGCCGTGGCGCTGGGCGTCGACGTCGTCGTCGCGTCGCCGCTGCGCCGGACGCGGGAGACCGCGGAGGTGGTCGCCGGGCGGCTCGGCCTGCCGGTGCTGTTCGACGACGACCTGGTCGAGATGGACTTCGGCGACCTGGAGGGCCTGACGGCCGACGAGGCGCGCACGCGACATCCGCTGGCCACCCGGCGGGTGTTCACCGAGGTCGACGTCCCGGCTCCGGGCGGGGAGTCGATCGCCGACGTCGCCCGCCGGGTCGGCCGGGCCCGGTCCCGGATCCTGCGCGAGCACCGCGGCCGCACGGCGCTCGTGGTCAGCCACGTCACCCCGATCAAGCTGATGCTGGCCGCGGGCCTCGACGTCGACGACGCCGTCGTCCACCGGATCTTCCTGTCGGCGGCGTCGCTGTCGACGGTCGCGTGGTCGACCGACGGCCGGCACTCGGTCCGCCTCGTCAACGACTCGTCCCACCTGCCGTAGTCGTCAACCGATGAGTTGAGCACGAGCCGGGTGTCGTAACGGCGGGAGCCCACCCCGGGCCCCGGAGACGACCGGAGGTGCGAGATGGGCAGGGCGATCCTGTTCGCGGCGGTGTCCCTCGACGGGTATGTCGCGCGCGACGACGACTCTGTGGGCCCGCTGTTCGACTGGTACGGCAACGGCGAGGTCGAGACGACGTTCAGCGACGAGACCCGCGTCTTCCACGTGACCCGGCAGACCGCGGACTTCCTGGCCGGGACGGCGCCGCGGATGGCCGCGGGCGTGGTCGGCCGCCGCCTCTTCGACCACACGAACGGCTGGGAGGGAGTGCCGCCCAACGGCGAGCACGCCTTCGTGGTCACGCACTCGGTGCCCACCGACTGGCCGCACCTGGGCACGGCGCCGTTCACGTTCGTCACCGACGGCGTCGCCGCCGCGATCGAGCAGGCGAAGGCGTACGCCGGGGACCGCGACGTGTCGGTGGCCGCCGGGGATGTGGGCGGCCAGGCGCTGCGGGAGGGCCTCGTCGACCGGGTCGTGCTGAACCTCGTGCCGGTCGTGCTGGGCTCGGGCAAGCCCTACTTCGGCAGCGGCGGCCTCCCGGAGGTGCTCCTCGAGGACCCGGTGCTCGTGGTCCAGGGGCGCCGGGTGCTGCACCTGGTCTACGACGTGCGCCGCTGACGGGAAGGGCGGCCACGGGCCGGTTGTTGTACCCGGTACCCCGTTGCCGAGGCCGGACGGGGGATCATGTGGGCCCCGCCCGACTCCCTGGAGACCGTGTGACCTCGACGATCGCGCCCGCCACCCCCGCCGTCCCCGGCGACGAGCGGACCCTCTCGCCCGGTGAGTGCGACAGCTGGGCCGCCGAGGTCCGCCGGCTCGCCGACGAGCGCGGCGCGGTGATCCTGGCGCACAACTACCAGGTGCCCGAGATCCAGGACGTCGCCCACCACACCGGCGACTCCCTCTACCTGTCGCGGGTCGCGGCCGAGACCGACGCCCGCGAGATCGTCTTCTGCGGCGTGCACTTCATGGCCGAGACGGCGAAGATCCTGTCCCCGGACAAGACCGTGCTGCTGCCCGACCTCGACGCCGGCTGCTCGCTGGCCGACAGCATCACCGCCGAGCAGTTGCGGGAGTGGAAGGCCGAGCACCCCGGGGCCGTCGTCGTCAGCTACGTCAACACCACGGCCGCCGTGAAGGCCGAGACCGACATCTGCTGCACGTCGTCCAACGCGGCCGACGTCATCCGGTCCATCCCGGCCGACCGGGAGATCCTGTTCTGCCCCGACCAGTTCCTCGGCGCGCACGTCAAGCGGGTGACCGGGCGGGAGAACATCCACATCTGGGCGGGGGAGTGCCATGTGCACGCCGGCATCAGCCCCTCCGACGTCCGGGAGCAGGTCGCCGCCCACCCCGACGCGGAGATCCTGGTGCACCCCGAGTGCGGCTGCACGACCTCGGTACTGGACCTGGTCAGCCACGGCGACCTGCCCGCCGACCGCACCCGGGTGCTCTCCACCGGAGGCATGGCGGAGGCCGCGCGGACCACCACCGCCGGCCAGGTGCTCGTGGCCACCGAGATCGGCATCCTGCACCAGCTGCGGTCGCTCAACAGCGGCACGCAGTTCATCCCGATGAACGACCGGGCCGCCTGCCGCTACATGAAGATGATCACGCCGGCCAAGCTGCTGGACACGCTGCGGACGGGCCGCGGCGTCATCGACGTCGACCCGGAGACGGCGGCGCGGGCGCGGCGGGCGGTCGAGGCCATGATCGCGATCGGGGAGCCCGGCCGCGGCGGCGAATGACGCTCAGGGCGCCGGCGTCAGGTCCAGCCGGAGCTCGTCGGCAGGGACCGGCCGGCCGTGCAGGTAGCCCTGGGTCTGGTCGCAGCCCAGCTCCGCCAGCCGCGCGAGGGTGACCTCGTCCTCCACGCCCTCGGCGATGACCCGCACGTCGAGCCGGTGGGCCAGCTCGACGACGCTGGCCACGATGGCCTCGGTACGCGGGTCGCGCAGCAGGTCGGCGGTGAAGGAGCGGTCCAGCTTCAGCTCGCTCACCGACAGGTCGCGCAGGTACGCGAGCGAGCAGTAGCCGGTGCCGAAATCGTCGATGCTGATCTCGACGCCGTGGGCGCTCAGCGCGGCGACGACGGCTCGGCTGCGCTCGGGGTCGCGCAGCAGCACGGTCTCGGTGACCTCGAGCGTGAGCGCCTCCGCCGGGACGCCGACCTCGGCCAGCAGGACCGCCAGCCGGTCGGGCAGCACGGTGTCGAGCAGGTTGCTCGGTGAGAGGTTGACCGACATCCGCAGGTCGGGGACGGTCGCCCGCCACCGCGCCAGCTGCCGGACGGCCTGACCGAGCACCTCGTCGGTGAGCGCGTCCATGAGCCCGTGCGCCTCGGCCAGGTCGAGGAACCGGGCCGGCTGGAGCAGCCCCAGGCGCGGGTGCTGCCAGCGGACCAGCGCCTCGACGCCGACGACCCGGCCGGTGCGCATGTCCACCTGCTGCTGGTGGTGCAGCACCAACTGGCCGCCGGTGATCCCGGCGCGGAGCTCCTCGACGAGGGTGAGCGCCGTTCCGCTCTCGGCGTGCCGGGCCCCGTCGTAGAGGGCGAACCCGCCACCGCCGCGCTTGGCGTCGTACATCGCCGCGTCGGCCTCGCCCAGCAGCCGGGCGGAGGCCTCGGCGTCGCCGGCGGACAGGCGCCCGATCGTCGCGCCGATGCTGGCCCCTACGTGCACGGCGAGGCCGTCGAGCACGAAGGGCTCGGTGAACTGCTCGCGCAGCCGCCGGCACAGGTGTTCCGCGGTGTCCTCGGCGGAGGCGCCGGGCTCGACGGCCACGACCACGGCGAACTCGTCGCCGCCCAGGCGGCCGAGCAGGTCGCCGGTCCGCAGCACGGGCGACAGCCGCGCCGCGACCTGACGCAGCAGGTCGTCCCCGGCGCCGTGGCCGAGCCCGTCGTTGACCTCCTTGAAGCGGTCGAGGTCGAGCAGGGCGAAGGCCACCGCGGTGTTCCGGGCGCCGAGCTCGTCCATGCGGCGCAGCACGGCGCGCCGGTTGGGAAGGGTGGTGAGCTGGTCGGTGAGGGCCTCGGCCCGCGTGGTGGCCAGCTGGGCGAGGTCGCGGACGCCGATGAGCAGCCGCACCCCACCGCCGAGCACCGCCAGGCCGGCGCAGACGAGCATCGCCACGGACGGGTCGCTGAAGCCCGCGGCCACCAGAGCGGCGCCGCCGAGCACGATCACGGTGAAGGCGCCGGCCATCGAGCTCGCGGCGTCCGTGGGACGGGGCGTGGCCGGCAGCGGCCGGATGAGGGCCGCCACCGCGATGAACAGGCAGGCCGCGGTGCCCGACGTCGCCGCCCACGCGGGCGCGGCGACGTCACCGAGCACGAGGTAGCCCGTCAGGTCGATGCCACCGAACCCGCAGGCCAGCAGGACCGGCCGGACGTCGCGCCGGAGGTCGCCCAGCACCCGCTGCAGCAGCGCGGTGATGAACAGCAGCTGCCCCGCGGCGAGCTGGACCGCGACGGGGTTGAGCTGCGCGGTCGTCAGCGAGTCCGCACCGCCCAGCGCCTCGACCGAGACGAGGGTCAGGGCGACCCAGGACAGCAGCGCGGCGACGCCGGTGAGCAGGTTGTCCGGATCGGCGACCTCGGTGCCGAAGCGGTTCCAGCGGACCACGCCGCCGTACAGGAAGACGTAGGCGACCAGGGGTGCCCAGAGGGCGCCCGTGGTGCCGACCGCGTGCGTGGCCGGGAAGACGGCGAGCACGCCGCCGAGCGCGGTCACGCCGGCCAGGGCGGTCGCGCCCATGCGCAGGCGCGCCCAGACGTCGCGCTCCTGGTCGACGATGCGCGATCGCCAGAGCAGCAGGGTCACGAGCCCGCCGTAGGCCGGCAGGGCCATCAGCAACGCGTAGGGCTCAAGCGGCGCGGGCAGCCGGCCGGCCGCCGCCGCGGCCTGCGCCGCCACGCCGGCGGCGATGACGGCCAGCAGCCACAGCGGTGCCCCGGGGAGCAGCCGGACTCGCGAGCGCACGGGCATGGAGGGGGTATCGGTCCCGGGCGGTCCGGGATGAAGCGGACCACACGAGCGGCTCACCCCGTAGGGGGACGACCGGTCAGAGCCGCAGTGCCGTCCACAGCGCCACGGTCGCGGCGAGCAGGGTGAGCGGCACCGTCGCCAGGCCGACGGCGGAGAAGCCGGCCGCCCCCGGCGCGGCCGGGCCGAGCGCCCGCCGCCACAGCAGGTTCGCGAGGGAGCCCGCGTAGGTGAGGTTGGGGCCGACGTTGACGCCGATCAGGATCGCCAGCGCCGTCCCGGGGCCGCCGGCCGCGGCCACCGGCAGCAGCGCGAGGGTGGCGGGCAGGTTGTTGACCAGGTTGGCCAGCACGGCCGCGGCACCGGCGACGGCGAGCAGGGCGGGCAGGTCGTCGCCGTCCGGGAGCAGATCGGCCAGCAGGGCCTCGAGACCGTGCCGCCGCACGGCCAGGACGACGACGGTCAGCCCGGCGACGAACGCCGCGAACGGCAGGTCGGCGGCCCGCACGAGCTCGGCCGGCCGGCCGGTGCGCAGCGACAGCCTGCGGACGGCGAGGGCGGTGGCGCCCGCGGCGGCCGGCCACGCGGGGGAGATCCCGATCGGCGCGGCCACGCCGAAACCGGCCACCGTCAGCGCCACCACCGCCAGCGCGAACCGCGGGACCGGGGGCGCGTCCGGGGCCGGTGCCGCGGGACGGCGCGCCAGGTCGCCGCGGTACAGCGCGCGCAGGACGAGGAACTCGACCGCGACGGCGGCCACCCACGGGCCCGCCATCAGGCCGGCGAAGTGCAGGAACGACAGCCCGGTGGCGGCGAAGGCCAGCAGGTTCGTCAGGTTGGAGACCGGCAGCAGCAGGGAGGCGCTGTTGGCCAGGTGACCGGTGAGCAGGGCGTGCGGCCGCGCGGAGACGCCCAGCCTGGCCGCCGTGGCGAGGACGACGGGAACCAGCAGCACCACGGTGGCGTCCAGGCTCAGGACGGCGGTGACGACGGCGGCGAGCACCGCGACCCGGCCGAGCAGCAGGGTGGGGGAGTGCCCGCCGCGGCCCGCGGTGACGGCGGCGGCCCAGGTGAACAGGCCCTCGGCGTCGGCCAGGGCGGCGAGGACGAGCACCAGCACGAGGAAGCCGATGGTCGGCGCGACGTCGCCGACGGCGTCCGCGGCGTCGGACCAGCCGACCAGCCCGGCCGCGCACAGGAGCAGCGCACCGCCGACGGCGACGGCCGCGGCCGGCACCCGCGGGCGGGCGGCGAGGGCGGCGCCCAGCACCGCGGCCAGCACGACGGCGGAGGCGGCGAGGGCGAGCGGGTCCACGCCGGGCACGGGTCGCGAGCCTACGGCGGCGCCGGGCGGGTTCGGTGCAGGCCGGCGGGAGGCAGGCCGGCGGGAGTCGGGACGGCAGGACGGGCAGGTCAGCGGAGAGCGGGGCTGCGGGAGGACGGGCCGCGGGACAGCCAGGCCGTGAGCTCGGCCGCGGGCAGCGGCACCGAGTGCAGGTAGCCCTGGCTGTCGTCGCAGCCCAGCGCGCAGAGGCGGGCGAGGGTGCGCTCGTCCTCGACGCCCTCGGCGACGACCCGCAGGCCCAGCCGGTGGGCCAGGTCCAGCGTGCTGCCCACGATCGCCTCGGTCCGCGGGTCCGAGACCAGGTCGGCGGTGAACGAGCGGTCGAGCTTGAGCTCGGTCACCGGCAGCTCGCGCAGGTAGGCCAGCGAGCAGTAGCCGGTGCCGAAGTCGTCGATGCTGATGCCGACGCCCAGCGCGCGCAGGTCGGCGACGACCGCGCGGCTGCGTGCGGTGTCGCTGAGCAGCACGGTCTCGGTGACCTCGAGGGTGAGGTCCTCGGCCGGGACGGCGTGCGCCTCCAGCAGCGCGGCGACGCGGGCGGGGAGGCCGGCGTCGAGCAGGTTGCTGGCCGACAGGTTGACCGACATGCGCAGCGCGAGGCCCTGGCTCCGCCAGAGGGCGAGCTGCTCGACCGCGGCGGCCAGCACCTGGTCGGTGAGGGCGCCCATGAGCCCGTGGGCCTCGGCGGTCGCGAGGAACTCGGCCGGCCCGATCAGCCCGCGCTGCGGATGCTGCCACCGCACCAGGGCCTCGACGCCGACGACCTCGCGGGTGGACACCCGCACCTGCGGCTGGTGGTGCAGCACGAGCTGGCCCGCGGCCAGGGCGAGGTGCAGCTCCTCCACGAGGGCGAGCTGGCTCCCGCCGTCCCCGTGCCGGGCGTGGTCGTACTGGGCCGAGCCGGTTCCGGACCGCTTCGCGTCGTACATCGCCGCGTCGGCCTCCCGCAGCAGCCGGGCGGGCGCGTGGCCGTCGGCGGGGGCCCCGGTGCAGACGGTGCCGCCGATGCTGGCGCCCACGTGCACCGACATCCCGCCGATCCGGAAGGGCTCGGCCAGCCGGTCGTGCAGGCGGGTGCACAGCGACGCGGCGACGTCCGCCGCCGACAGCCCCGGTTCCACGACGGCGACGACGGCGAACTCGTCGCCGCCGAGGCGCCCGAGCAGGTCACCGGTGCGCAGCACCGGCTGCAGCCGGGCGGCGACCTGCCGCAGGAGCTCGTCGCCGGCGGCGTGGCCGAGGCCGTCGTTGACCTCCTTGAACCGGTCCAGGTCCAGGAGCGCGAAGGCCAGCGGGATCTGCTCGCGGTCGAGCTCGGCCACCCGGCGCAGCACCGCCCGGCGGTTGGCCAGGCCGGTCAGCTCGTCGGTCAGCGCCTCCCTGCGGGTGATCGCCAGCTGGGCCAGCTCCCGGACGTTGACCAGCAGCCGCACGCTCGAGCCGAGGGCCGCCCCGGCGGCGCACCACGTCGCGACCCCGGAGGAGGCACCCCCGGCATCGACGAGGAGGAGCAGGATCGACGCGACGATGACGAAGAACGCGCCGACGGTGGTCGCGGTCGGGTCGGTCGGCTGCGGTGTGGTCCGGGCGGGGCGCAGCAGCGCCGCCAGGCACAGCAGGACGGCGCTGAGCGGCTCGCAGACGACCGACCAGGCGATCGACCGGCCGTCGAGCAGCACGGTGGCGAGGTCGCCGGCGAACGGCAGGGTGAACACGGCGGTCACCAGCCACGCGCGGGGGTCGCGGCCCATGGCGCCGAGGGAGATCACCGATGCCGCCGTCCCGGCCAGGACCACGCCCGTCGCGGCCTGGGCGAGCAGCGGCTGGACCTGCCACCAGGGCGCGGCCGCCAGCGCGCCGTCGACCCGCTCCACGACCACGTTGAGCACGGCCATGCCCCCCAGCACGGCCGCGAACCCGTTGAGCAGGTCGTCGGGGTCGGCGAGGCTGGTCGTGTACCGGTTCCAGCGGACCAGCCCCCGGTGGGCGAACGGGAACGCCAGGACCGGCGCCCAGGCCAGCGGCATCGCGGCGTGCTCCCGGGTCGCCGGGAGGACGCCGAGTACACCGCTGACCGCCGCCGCGGTGGCGAACACCACCGCGGCGCAGGCGATCTGCGTCCAGACCCGGCGCTCCTGGCCCAGACTGCGAGCCCGCCACAGGAAGAGCCCGCAGAGCCCGCCGTGCAGCGCCAGGCCGGGGAGCAGCCACAGAGGGGACGGCGGCGCCGCGGCGGCGGGGCCGCCCACCGGCCCGAGGTCGGACAGCGCGAGGACGATCGTCATGGCGGCGCCCAGGAACACCACGAGCGCCAGGGTCACCCGCGGAACGCCGGGCAGGAGCCGGGGGCGCTCGGGGGGCGACATGGGCACGTCATCGGCAGACGGCCGGCCGAGGACGACCGTTCCGCATCCCGGCTCACCCCACGGGGTCGGACCGGCTCAGGTGCGCACGAAGAGGTAGACCGCCACCGAGACCCCGAGCGTGACGATGGCGATCCGCAGCGGCGTCACGGGGATCCGCCGGGCGACCCGGGCCCCGGCGAAGCCCCCGAGCAGGCTGGCCGGGGCCGCCACGGCCACCGCGGTCCAGTCGACCGGGCCCCAGAGACCGAAGACGACGAGGGTCACCGTGGCGGTCACGGTCGACACGGCGGGCTTCAGCGCGTTGGCGAGCTTCAGGTCGTGCAGCGCGATGCCGAGCAGGCCGACGAGGACCACCCCGAGGGCCCCGCCGAAGTACCCGCCGTAGGCGGTGCCCAGGAACAGCGCGGGGTACAGCCACACCGGGTCGCGGCGGGGGCCGCCGCCCCCGGTCCGCTCCAGGCGACGGGTCACCAGCGGCTGCACCGCCAGCAGCGAGCTCGCGAACAGCACGAGCACGGGGACGACGAGGTCGAAGGCGCTGCTCGGCGTCGTCAGCAGCAGCACGCACCCCGTCGTCCCGCCGAGCAGCGCGACGGCCCCGAACCGGACCAGCCGGGCGCGCTGCCCGCCGTAGGAGCCGCGGAACCCGAGCACCCCGCCCACGTAGCTGGGCCACTGGGCGATCGAGTTGGTGACGTTGGCGGCGACGGTGCTCAGCCCGAGGGCGACCAGGACGGGGAACAGCAGCAGCGACCCGCCGCCGGCGATGCTGTTCAGCCCGCCCGCGACGAGGGCGACGCCGGCGACCAGGAACAGGTCGGCGGCGGACACGTGGGGTCACCCTACGGTTGGGGCATGCGACTCCCCAGCAGGGCGACGGTGCTCCTGGCCGCTCTCGGTGGGTCGGGGGTGATCCACCTGGTCCGCCCCCGGACCTACGAGTGGCTGGTGCCACCGGAACTGGGCGACGCCCGCCGGTGGGTGCTCGCCAGCGGGGTGGCCGAGCTCGGCACGGCCGCACTCATGGCGACGCCGGCCACCCGCCGGGTCGGCGGCTGGGCCGCCGCCGCGCTGCTGGTGGCGTTCGTCCCGGCGCACCTGCACACCTTCCGGGTCGTGCCCCGCCGGCCGCTGCCGATGACGGTCGCGGCGCTGCGGCTACCGCTGCAGGTGCCGATGATCGGCATCGCCCTCCGCGTGGCGCGCGGCCGCTGACCGGGCAGGATCGATCCCCGTGACCGACGCCGCCCTGCAGCCGCTGCCCGAGGACTGGCAGCGGGCCCTCGTGATCGTGGCCCACCCGGACGACATCGAGTACGGCTGCGCCGCCGCCGTCGCCGTGTGGACGACGGCCGGCAAGGACGTGCGCTACGTCCTCGCCACCAGCGGGGAGGCCGGGATCGCCGGGTGCCCGCCCGAGGTGGCCGGGCCGGCCCGCGAGGAGGAGCAGCGCCGGGCCGCCGCGGCCGTCGGCGTCTCGGTGGTGGAGTTCCTCGGCCATCCCGACGGCCGGCTCGTCGAGGGGCTCGAGCTGCGCCGCTCGCTCGCCGCGGCCGTGCGCCGCCACCGGCCGGAGCTGGTCGTGACGATGCACTGGGGCGAGACGTGGACGCCGCCCGGCGCGGCCCCGGCGTACTGGAACAGCGCCGACCACCGGGCGCTCGGGCGGTGCGCGGTCGACGCCGTCGGTGACGCCGCCAACGAGTGGATCTTCGCCGAGCTCGCCGATCCGGAGCCGTGGCGCGGGGTGCGGTGGATCGCGGTCAGCACGCCCACGGGCGTCACGCACCGCGTCGACGTCACCGACGGGGTGGAGCCCGCGATCGCCTCGCTCGTCGAGCACCGCCGCTACCTCGAGGCGCTGTCGGACGATCCGGTCGAGGAGCAGGCCCGCCGGCAGGTCGAGATGGTGACGCCGGCGGGGGCCGATGGCCGGCGCACGGCCGGGTTCGCCCTCTACGCGGGCTGAGGGCGCGCTGATCGCCGTCCTCGCGTCCTGGGCGCCGTCCTCGCGGCGCACCGCGAGGCCCGCGGCACCACGGTGGGGACGGCGATCACTAGACTGGTCGGCACGACGGACGAGTCGGCTGGGCGGTCGCGTCGGCGGGGGAGACCCCGCCGCCGAGGAACGTCCGGGCTCCACAGGGCAGGGTGGTCGCTAACGGCGACCCGGGGTGACCCGCGGGACAGTGCCACAGAGAACAGACCGCCAGCAGTGCCTTCTCGGAGGCTCGGCTGGTAAGGGTGAAACGGCGGTGTAAGAGACCACCGCACACCGGGTGACCGGTGTGGCTCGGTAAACCCCACCCGGAGCAAGGTCGAGAGGGACGGCGACTGGGCGACCAGGAACCGTCCTGCGCAGGCGTTCGAGGGCTGCCCGCCCGAGCCTGCGGGTGGACCGCTCGAGCCTGCCGGCAACGGCAGGCCTAGATGGATGATCGCCCACCGGGAGGCCGCGAGGCACCCGGGGACAGAACCCGGCGTACAGGCCGACTCGTCCGTCGCCCCCCGCCGCAGCACCTTCCGGATGCGCGGTGCGGCGGAGGGGCGGAGCATGTGCGGATGTCACCCGGCGGGTGGCAGCGCGCCGCGCCCGGCCGCGTGGAGGGGGACTCCGCGGACCGGGCACCGGGCCAGGTTCCGAGCCACGCTCCCTGGTCCGGCTCGCGCGGCAGCGGGCACGCCTGCTGCGCGCCCGTCACCTCAGTCGGTGGGCCGGTGCCGCCCGCCCATCCGCGGCGGCGCAGGGGGGCCTGGGGGCTCGGACCGTGGGTGCTCCGCCAGGCGCAGCCGCCGGATCCGGGCGGTCTCGGACAGGTCGGCGGGCAGGCCGGCCGCCGCGCGTGCTGCCCGGGCGGTCTCGGGGAGGAACAGCTCGCCGGTGCGAGGCCCGCGGGCGTCGACGCGGTCCGCGGCCCGCTGAGCCAGTCGGCGGGCGCGGCGGCTCGGCGGTTCGGAGCCGGTCAGGTGCTCAGCGTCGTCCGCCACGTCGTCTCCCCGGTCCGGCCGTTGGGAGCCCGATCGTCCCATCGGGGAGGCTGCCGCGGGCCGTGAGCGCTGCCACGTCCGGGCGTCGGTACCCGCACGGTCGCCTCCCGGAGCGATGCCCCGCGCAGCCTCAGAACACCACCAGCACCCCGGTGAACCCGGGCGTGCGCCTGCTGCCGAACGGGTAGCTGCCCGGCCGGTCAGGCGCGGGGAACGAGGTGAGGCTGCCCGACGGGATCACGGCGTCGAACGAGCCGTCGTCGGCCGTGACGGTGACGTCGTCGTCGTCGGTCGGGTTGTGCACGGTGACCACCGCTCCGGCCGGCACCGGCTCGGTGACGGTGAAGCCGGTCGGGTCGACCAGGACCGGCACGGAGAGGTCGCCGTGATCGTGGCCGGGCGGCGGCGTGAAGTCCTCGACCGGGCCGGCGGTCGCCGCCGGACCGGAGGTCGCCGTCGGGATGGCCGGGGGCGTCGCCGGGGGTGGGGAGGCGGCCAGCGCCACGGCGAGCGCGACGGTCGCGAGCATGACGCCGCCCTCGACGGCGGCGAACCGGCGGAAGCCGCCGGACCGGCCCTCCCGCAGCGCCGGCAGCGTGCAGCGGCGGTGGTGGCGGCCGAACGCGAGCAGCGCGACCAGCGCGGCCGTCTTGCCGATCAGCAGCAGGCCGTAGCCCGAGCCGAGGCCGGCGAGGAGGCCGGGGCCGTCGTCGAGCACCGACCAGGCGGCCAGCAGGCCCGACGCTCCGACCGCCGTGGCCGCTCCCAGCGCCACCGCGCTGAACCGGCCGGCGACCCGGGGGAGGTCCGCCGCGGTGCGGCCGTGGACGAGGACGGCGAGCAGCCCGCCCACCCACACGCAGGCCGCGGTCACGTGCACGGCCAGGATCGCCGTCGCCAGCAGGTGGTCCTCGGCCGCCGCGGAGTGGCCGGTCAGCACGACCGGCAGCACCACCCCGGCGCCGGCGACGAGCAGCAGCAGCATCGCCGCCCCGGAGCCGGTGCACCGCCGCGCGCTCAGGGCGACGACGACGGCCGCCCCGGCCGCGCCGAGCGCGGCGTCTCCGGCGGGCAGGTGCGTGAGGAAGACCCGCGCCGACTCGGCGGTCAACTCCTGCGGCGGCACCCCGACCAGCCGGGCGAGCCCCAGCACGGCCTGGACGACGACGGCGACGGCCCACACCGCGGCCCATCGCGACGTGGCGCGGACGGCGCGCCGCGCGGCGGCCGGCAGCACCCGCCCGGGCAGCAGGACCGCGGCGAACAGCAGCGTGCCGATCGTGCCCAGGGCGGAGATCCGCACGGCCAGCGCGGCGACCGGCAGCCCCCAGTCCACGAGTGCGCCCGGGGCGGTGAGCCCGGCCGCCGCGGGGGCCGGCGCGGCTCCGCCCACCACCAGCGCGAGGACCAGCACGGCGCCCAGCCCGAGCCCGGCGGCCAGGCCGAGGGCTGCGCGGGACCGCCGCGGGGGAGCGCTCTCGACGACCGGAGCGGGCCGGAGGAGCAGGGCCGTCACGTGCGACTGCGCAGCTGACGGGCCGCCAGGAGCAGCGCGAGCACGAGCACGACGGCGGCACCGATCGCGATCGCCGGCCCGGAGGACGACGAGCCGGCCGGCCGGGCCGCGGAGGCCTCCTGGACCGGACCGGGGGTGGTCGCCGTCCCGCCGGCCACGGTGAACGTCGTCGTCCCGGAGATCGGGTGCCCATCGGCGGAGGTGACCCGCCAGGCGACGGAGTAGGTGCCGCCGGACAGGCCGGGGGCCAGGGGCCGGGTCACCGTCGCGCCGTCCACCCGCGCATCGCCGTCGGTCGCCGCGGCGCCGTCCGGGCCCGTGACCACCACCTCGGCGCCGAGCTCCTGCACCGCCCCGGTGAACCCGAGCGACACCTCCGTCGGTGCGGCCGGCACCGACGCGCCGTCGGCGGGGGTGGTCGCCACGAGCGCGTCGTGCGCCGAGGCGACCGGCATCCCGGCGCCGAGCAGGACGAGGGAGCCCGCCACCGCCAGCGCGAGCATCCCCAGCGTGCGCCGGAGGGGCTGCACCAGGGCGGTCCGTCGTCGGCTCATGCAGGGGGTTCGGACGCCGGCCCCCTGGCGGTTCGCCCGGCGGCCGGGGAGACCCGGATGAACCGATCCGCTCCCGGCGCCCGAAGACCCCGCAGAGACGGCGCTCGAGCCCCCCGGGCCGCAGTCGTCCGGGCCCCTTCCCCGGGTCCCTGATCGCGGCCGACGCGCTCCACGCGCCGGCCTGCCCACCGGTGACGGCCCAGCCCGCGCCGGTCCGCCCCTCGCCTTCCGGCGGCGGTGCGTCCCCGATGTCCGAGGAGTAGTCCCATGCGCAAGGCCCTCGCACTGCCCACCATCGCCCTGGCTGCCGCGGCCTTCCCGCTGCTCACCGTCACCGGCGCGTCCGCCGACGACGGCGCGCACAGCTACCAGGCGAACCTGGGGGCGCTCAACGCCTCCGGGGTCACCGGCACGGGCATGGTGACGATCGACGGCACGACCGCCACGGTGATGATCGACGCCTCCGGCCTGGTGGCCGGAGCGCCGCACGCCCAGCACTTCCACATCGGCGCCCAGGGCGCCTGCCCGACCGATGAGGACGACACCAACAGCGATGGCTTCGTCAGCGTCACCGAGGGCGTGCCCTACTACGGCGCGATCGGGACCTCGCTCACCACGACGGGCGACACCAGCCCCGACAGCGGGCTGGCGATCGACCGCTTCCCGACCGACGGGGACATCGCCTACGAGCGCACCTTCGAGGTCACCCCTGACGTCGCCGCCTCCTTCGAGGCCGGGACCGCGGTGCTGGTGCTGCACGGCGTCGACAAGGACGGCAGCGGCACCTACGACGGAAGCGTCATGAGCGACCTCGACCCGACCTTGCCCATGGAGGCCACCGCGCCGGCCGCGTGCGGGGCCTTCTCCGCGTCGCAGATGGGCACCACGCCCAGCGGTGGCGCCGAGACCGGTGGCGGCAGCACCGCCGGCACGGAGCAGACGACCGCAATGGGCGTGGGCGCCGTCGCCCTCGTCGGCGCGGCCGCCGCCGGTGCCGTCGCCTACCGCCGCCGCCAGGCCGCCGACCAGGCCTGATCCGACCGTCGTGCCGCGCGGAGCCTCCTCCCGCGCGGCACGGCCCGGCCGGTCCCACGAGCCCCGGAGGTCCCCGTGATGCAGCGCCGCAGCCGCACGTACCGCACCTGGCTGGTCGCCGCCCTCGCCCTGGCGGTCGTCGGGGTCGTCGCGCTCGTCGTGGCGCTCGGCGGGCAGCAGTCCGCGCCCCGGCCCGCCGCGGCGGGCAGCACCACGTCGGCGGCGCCCGAGTCCGGGCCGCCCCCGGCACCCGCGGGCAGGCCGGCGGCGACCGGCGAGCCCGTCGCCGCACCGGTCTCGGTGTCCGTGCCGGCCATCGGCGTCACCAGCGACCTCATGGACCTCGGCCTGGCCGGCGACGGCACCGTCGAGGTGCCCCCGCTCGAGGAGGACGACCAGGCCGGCTGGTACGCGCCCGGACCCGCGCCCGGTGCGGTCGGGCCGGCCGTGATCCTCGGCCACGTCGACTCCGCCGAGTTCGGTCCCGGCGTCTTCTTCGACCTCGGCGCGCTGACCCCCGGCGACGAGATCGAGGTGACTCGCGAGGACGGCACCGTCGCGCTCTTCGTCGTGGACCGGGTCGAGGTGCACCCCAAGGACGAGTTCCCGACCATCGCCGTCTACGGCAACACCGCCGACCCGCAGCTGCGCCTGATCACCTGCGGCGGTGACTTCGACCGCGCGGCCGGCAGTTACGAGGACAACGTCGTGGTGTTCGCCTCCCTCGCGGCGACGCGCGCCGCGTAGCGGGGCCGGGAGGCGACCACGGGGCGCCTCCCGGCCCCGGTGCCGTACCGCACTTCTGCCCCGGGCGGTGCCGCGGGGTTCCCGGCTTCTGCGTGGGGCGTGTGCCAGGGTGCCCACCGTGCCCGCCCCCGACGACGCCCGCCGCGGATGACCACGCTCGTGGTGCTCGTGGCCGGGGTGGGCGGTCTCCTCGCCGGCGTGCTCGTCAACCGGGCCGCGGGCCGCTTCCCCTGGCCGGAGCGGCTCGCGCCGGCCACCGTGCTCGCCCCGGGCCGGCTCGCCGTCCGGCCGCCGTGGGTGGAGGCCGGGACGGCGGCGCTCTGCGCGCTGACGGCGCTGCGCCCGGGCCCCTCCGCGGAGTTGCCGGCCTTCCTCCTGCTCGCCGTCGTGGCGGTCCTGCTCGCCGTGGTCGACCTGCAGCACCGCCTGCTTCCCGACCGCGTCGTCCTGCCCTCGCTCGCGGGAGTCGCGCTGCTGCTCGCCGGCGCGGCCGCCGTCGACGCCGCCTGGCCGCAGTTCGGCCGGGCGCTGCTCGGCGCCGCCGTCCTCTTCGCGGTATTCCTCGCCATGGCACTGCTCGTCCCCGGCCAGCTGGGCATGGGGGACGTGAAGCTGGCGGCCCTGCTCGGGCTCGCGCTCGGCTGGCTCGGCTGGCCGGCCGTGCTGCTCGGTGCTCTGGCCGCGTTCGTCGTCCAGGCGCTCGTCGCCCTGCTGCTGCTCGCCGCGCGGCGGGTGACGCTGCGCTCCGCGCTGCCCTTCGGCCCGGCGATGCTGCTCGGCGCCGCCGTGGCGATCGCGGCGGTCACGCCCGCCGGCTGAGCGGGCCCCGCCGGTTCCGGCTCCGCACGGTCGGGTGGTGACGCCCCGTGACGGTGGGGCGGCGGTGCACGCGCACGGGTGACTGTGTCCGTCCACAGGGTGGAGATCGCTCAAGGGATACCCCCGGCGTCCCGAAGCGCCCCCCACGCCGCAACGGCGGGCCACCCCCGGCCCGTCCTGGCCGGCACCCACCCCAGGGAGCACCCCGTGTCGAACCCCTTCGCCGCGATCGTCAGCCTCTACGCCCTCGCCACCGAGCGCCTGCGCAAGGAGGAGGACGGCGCCACCGCCGTCGAATACGGCCTCATGGTCGGCCTCATCGCCGTCGCGATCATCGCCGTCGTCGGCTTCCTCGGCGACGACCTCGCCGCCCTCTTCCAGACGGTCCGCGACGAGCTGCCCTGATCGGCGCACCACCCGCCGGCGCGGCGGCCCCGTCCCCCGGGGCCGCCGCGCCGACCCACCCGAGGCCCCTGCCTCGGCCACCCAGCACCCCGACCCGCGAGAGGAGGCACCGGTGAGGCGACGGATCCGGGACGAGCGCGGCGCCAGCGCGGTCGAGTTCGCCCTCCTGCTGCCGATCCTCCTGCTGCTGGTCCTCGGCATCGTCGAGTTCGGCCGCGGCTTCCAGGTCTCGGGCACCCTCTCGGCGGCAGCCCGCGAGGGCGTGCGCGTCATGGCGCTGCAGAACGACCCGGCCGCGGCCCGGGCGGCCGTCCGCTCGGCGGCCGGCACGCTGGACCCGGCGCTCACCGACGTCCAGATCACCATCACCCCGGCCACCTGCCCGGTCGGCACGGGGACGGCGACCGTGCGGCTCACCATCGCCTACGACCTGCCGCTCATGACCGGCCTCTTCGGCACCACCGTCGGCCTCACCGGCACGGGGGTCATGCGATGCGGCGGCTGAGGGTCGGCGGCCGGCGCTGGCCGCATGCCCGCGACGAGCGCGGCGCGGCGGCGGTGCTGATCTCGCTGCTGCTCGTGCCGATGCTGGGCTTCGCCGCCATCGCCGTCGACGTCGGCGCCCTGTACGCCGAGCGCGCGCGGCTGCAGGTGGCCGCCGACGCCGCCGCGCTGGCCGTCGCCCAGGACTGCGCCCGCGGTGCCTGCGGGAACATGCAGGCGACCGCGGACGCGCTCGTGGCCGCCAACGCCGGCGAGGCGACGGCCGCCCCGCCGGTCCTCACCAGCAACCCGACGAGCGTCACCGTCACCGGCAGCCACCCCACCGAGCACTGGTTCGCCCCGGTCCTGGGCTTCGACGCCACGCAGGTCAGCGCCAGCGCCACCGTCACGTGGGGCGCACCCAGCGCCGGCACGGCGCGGTTGCCGCTGACCTTCTCCTGGTGCGAGTTCGCCCAGCAGACCGGCGGGGGGTTCCCGTCGGGGACCACGGTGCGCACCATCCGGCTGACCAAGACCTCGGGCACCGTCGACTGCACCGGGCCCTCGAACAACATCGTCCCGGGCGGGTTCGGCTACCTGGTGACCGACCCCGGCGAGTGCCGGGCGACCAGCGCGGTCGGCGGCCGGTCGTACTCCTCCACGGGCAACACCCCGTCCTCGGACTGCTCGACGGCGGACTTCTCCGGGCTCGTGGGCCGCACCGTGCTCCTGCCGATCTTCGACGAGTTCGGCGGCACCGGCAGCAACGCCTGGTACCACGTCTACGGCTACGCCGCGTTCCAGATCACCGGCTACTTCCTGGGCGGCCAGTTCGGTACCTCCCCGCGCCCCTGCACGGGCAACGACCGCTGCATCGCCGGCTACTTCACCCGCTGGGTCGAGCTCAGCGACGACTTCACGACCTCCCCGACCGCTCCCGACCTGGGCGCGGAGATCCTCCGGCTGATCCGATAGGTGCCCACGTGAGACGACTGCTGGCCGCGCTGGCCGCCCTCCTGCTCGCCGCCGTCGGCACGGTGGTGCTCATCGCCTACGTCCGCGGCGCCGATGCCCGCGCCCTCGAGGGGATGGAGAGCGTCGAGGTCCTCGTGGTCGACGAGCCGATCGCGGCCGGGACGCCCGCCGAGGACCTCGAGGCCCTGATCCGGACCGAGCTCGTCCCGGCGAAGTCCGCCGTCGCGGGCCGGGTCACCGACCTCGCGCTCCTGGCCGGCCGGGTCGCGACCGTCGACCTGGAGCCCGGCGAGCAGCTGCTCACCGGCCGCTTCGGCGACCCGGCGGAGCTGCGCACCCCCGGCACCGTGCCGGTGCCCGAGGGCATGCAGGAGATCAGCGTGCTGCTGGAGCCCCAGCGGGTGGTCGGTGGCCGGCTCGTCGCCGGGGACGCCGTCGGGATCTACCTGTCGCTGCTGTTCGAGGACGGCACGGCCACCACGCACGCCGTCCAGCACCAGGTCCTCGTGACCCGGGTGCAGGGCGCCACCACCGTCGCCGAGGACGGCGCGGACGCCGCCGCCGCCGGCGGCGCCCCGCAGACCGCGCTGATGGTGACCCTCGCCGTCGTGTCGCGCGACGCCGAGCAGATCGTGTTCGGCGCCGAGCACGGGACGCTGTGGCTGTCCCTGGAGCCCGAGGGCGCCGACATCGGCGGCACCCAGGTGCTGACCCAGACCAACGTCTACGGGGAGCCGGTCCGATGAGCCGCGTGGTGCTGGCCGCCGCGGGCCCGGACCTCGCCTCCCGGGTGCGCGCCGCCGCCGACGGCGACGTGCACGAGCTGCCCGCCGGGCGGCTGCCCGGCGACCCGACGCGGCTGTTCGAGCAGCTGGTCGACGGCGAGCTGCCCGAGGTGCTGATGATCGGCCCCGAGGCGGCTGCCGCGGAGGTCCTGGGCCTGGCCACCCGGCTGGACGTGCAGTGCCCGGGGATCAGCGTCGTGCTGGTCGCCGACCCGGCCCCGGAGCTGTGGCAGGCGGCGATGCGAGCCGGCATCCGCGACCTGGTCTCCCCGTCGGCCGACCCGGCGGAGCTGCGCGCGGCGATCGAGCGCGCCGGGGCCGCGGCCGCCGGGCGGCGTCGGGTCCTGCGGCCGGTCGAGGAGACCGCCCGCTACACGGGCCGGGTCATCACCGTCGCCTCGCCCAAGGGCGGGGTCGGCAAGACGACCGTGGCCACCAACCTGGCGATCGGGCTGACCGCGGCGGCGCCGCAGTCCACGGTGCTGGTCGACCTCGACGTGCAGTTCGGCGACGTCGCCTACGCCCTCGGCCTGGCGCCGGAGTACACGCTGCCCGACGCCGTCCACGGCCCCGCCAGCGAGGACACCATGGTCCTCAAGACCTTCCTCACCCAGCACCCGTCGGGGCTGTACGCCGTGTGCGGTGCCGAGTCGCCCGCCGCCGGGGACGGGGTGACCGCCGCGGACGTCACCCGCCTGCTCACCTCGCTGGCGCGCGAGTTCCGCTACGTCGTCGTCGACACCGCGCCCGGCCTGTCGGAGCAGACGCTCGCCGCGCTGGACCGCGCCACCGACGTCGTGATGCTCAGCTCCATGGACGTCCCCGGGGTCCGGGGCCTGCGCAAGGAGCTCGACGTCCTCAGCCAGCTGTGCATGATCCCGGCCGGCCGGCACGTGGTCATGAACTTCGCCGACCCGAAGAACGGGCTCTCGGTCCGGGACGTGGAGACGGCGATCGGCACCGGCGTGGACGTCGTCCTGCCCCGGTCGGCCGCGGTCCCCGTCTCCACCAACCAGGGCGTGCCGCTGCTGCAGAGCGGCGTCCGGGATCCGATGACCAAGGAGCTGCGCCGGCTGGTCGCCCGGTTCGCCGCCACCCCGCTCGTCCGCCCGAGCCGCTACCGCGCCAAGCACCGGGCCGCCTCGTGAACCTCGCCGACCGGCTGACCGCCGCCGCCCGCGGCCGGCACGCCGTCCCCGACCCCGCCGCCGCGACTCCCGCCGTCCCGTCGCTCCCCGACGTCCCGGCGCCGCGGGCGGTTCCCCGCCCACCCGCCCCCGTGCCGCCGCCGACGGACGCCCTGGGCCGGCTCAAGGACCGCGTCGCCACCGCGCTGTTCGAGCGCATGGGCGGCCGGATGAACGACCCGAACCTCAGCGAGGACCAGCTCCGCGCGCTCGTGCTCGGCGAGCTCGACGAGGTCGTCGAGCAGGAGAAGGTGCCGCTCTCGACCGAGGAGCGCGCCCGGCTGACCGCCGAGCTGGCCGACGACGTGCTCGGCTACGGCCCGCTGCAGCGGCTCCTGGACGACGACGCGGTCAGCGAGATCATGGTCAACGGCCCGGACTCGGTCTACGTCGAGCGGGCCGGCAAGCTGACCCGGACCGGCGCCCGGTTCGCCTCCGAGGAGCACCTGCGGCGGGTGATCGACCGCATCGTCTCCCGGGTGGGACGGCGCATCGACGAGTCCTCGCCGCTGGTCGACGCCCGCCTGGCCGACGGCAGCCGCGTCAACGCGATCATCCCGCCGCTGGCGTTCAGCGGCTCGACGCTGACGATCCGCAAGTTCGCCAAGGACCCCTTCACCGTCGAGGACCTGATCGGCTTCGGCACGCTCTCCCCGGAGATGTCGGAGCTGCTGCGGGCCTGCGTCGAGGCCCGGCTGAACGTCATCGTCTCCGGCGGCACCGGCACCGGGAAGACGACGCTGCTCAACGTCCTGTCCTCGTTCATCCCCGAGGACGAGCGGATCGTCACCATCGAGGACGCCGTGGAGCTGCAGCTGCAGCAGGAGCACGTCGTCCGGCTGGAGTCGCGGCCGCCCAACATCGAGGGCCGGGGCGCGGTCACCATCCGGGACCTGGTCCGGAACTCGCTGCGCATGCGGCCGGACCGGATCGTGGTGGGGGAGTGCCGCGGCGGGGAGAGCCTGGACATGCTCCAGGCCATGAACACCGGCCACGACGGGTCGCTGTCGACGGTGCACGCCAACTCCCCGCGCGACGCCATCGCGCGCCTGGAGACCCTCGTGCTCATGGCCGGGATGGACCTGCCGCTGCGGGCGATCCGCGAGCAGATCGCCTCCGCCGTCGACGTCGTCGTCCAGCTGACCCGGCTGCGCGACGGCACCCGCCGGGTCACCCACGTCACCGAGGTGCAGGGCATGGAGGGCGAGACGGTCACGCTCCAGGACGCGTTCCTCTTCGACTACGCCGCCGGGGTCGACGCCGCCGGGCGCTTCCTGGGCAAGCCCGTGCCGACCGGCGTGCGGCCCCGGTTCGCCGACCGTTTCGCCGAGTTCGGCATCCCGATCTCCCCGCGGGTGTTCGGCATGCCGGAGCCGGTGGCGGCCCGCGGGTGGGCGTCGTGAACACGGCGCTGCTCGCCGTCGGGCTGCTCGCGGCGGGCGGGGGACTGGCCCTGCTGGTCGTCGTCGCCGTGCCGGCCGGACCGCGCCGGGTGCCGCTGTCCCGGCTCGACCCCACGGTGCCCGCCCCCACGTCGTCGCTGGCCGGCGCCGGCGCGGCCGCGGGGGCCGTCGTCCAGCGGGCGCTCGTGCGCCGGCAGCGGATGGCGGCCGGCACGGCAGCGCTGGAGCGGGCCGGGATCTCGATGTCGCTGCCCGACCTCGTCCTCGTGGCCTGCCTGGCGTCGGTGCTGCTCGGCGCCCTCGGCGCGGTCACCGGGGGTCCGCTGCTCGGCGCGGTCGCGGCGGTCCTCCCGCCCGTCATCACGCGGATCGCGGTGGGCCTGCGGATCCGGCGGCGGCAGGCCGCCTTCGCCGACCAGCTGGACGACTCGCTCCAGCTCATGGCGAGCAGCCTCCGCGCGGGCCACAGCCTCCTGCGGGCGGTCGACGCGGTGTCCACGCAGGCCGCTGCCCCGACCGGGGAGGAGTTCGCCCGGATCGTCAACGAGACGCGCGTCGGCCGGGACCTCGGGATGGCGCTGGACGACGTCGCGGCGCGGATGGGCAGCGACGACTTCCGGTGGGTCGCCCAGGCGATCGCCATCCACCGGGAGGTCGGCGGCAACCTCGCCGAGGTCCTCGACGTCGTCAGCACCACCATCCGCGAGCGCAACGCGCTGCGGCGGCAGGTCAAGGCGCTCTCGGCGGAGGGCAAGCTCTCGGCGATCGTGCTGATGGCGCTGCCGTTCGGGGTGGGCGGCTTCATCGGCCTCACCAACCCCGACTACCTGGCGGCCTTCACCGAGTCCTTCGCCGGGTACGGGATGCTCGCCGCCGTCGTCGTGCTGCTGCTCATCGGCGCGCTGTGGCTGAAGAAGACCGTGAGCATCCGATTCTGATGACCACCCTCCCCGCACCCGTGCTCGCGGCGGCCGTCGCCGTCGGCCTCGCCCTGCCGTTGATGGGCTGGGCCGTGCTGATCCGCCCCGGCGCCGCCGCGACCGCGGCTCGCGCGAACCTCTCCCGCGGTCTGGGGACCGACGCCGTCGGTGACCGGGCCGCGCGGGCGGGCACGCCGCCGGGCGCCCGCCTCGTGCGCGCCCTCACGCCGCAGGGGACGTTCGCGCGCATCGACCGGCTCCTCGTCGGCGCCGGCCGCCCGGCCGCCTGGCCCGTCGGCCGGGTCGTGGCCGCCAAGCTGGTGCTGGCGGCGGCCGCCGGTGTGCTCGGCATCCTGCTCGTCGGCGCCAACCCCCAGCCGCTGTTCGTGATCACGATGGCCGTGACCACCGTCGTCTCCTACTTCGTGCCGGAGCTGCTGCTGACCAGCCGGGCACAGGAGCGGCGCGACGCGATCGGGCGCGAGCTGGCCGACACCCTCGACCAGATGACGATCGCCGTGGAGGCGGGGCTGGGCTTCGAGTCCGCGCTCGCCCGCGCCGGACGCAACGGCACCGGACCCCTCGCCGAGGAACTGGTCCGCACCCTGCAGGACATCGGCGTCGGCCAGCCGCGGCGCGAGGCCTACCTGGCGCTGGCCGAGCGCGCCGGCGTGGACGACCTGCGGCGTTTCATCCGCGCGGTCGTCCAGGCCGACGCCTACGGCGTCTCGATCGCCGACGTGCTGCGCACGCAGGCGCAGGAGATGCGGCTCAAGCGCCGGCAGCGGGCGGAGGAGAAGGCGATGCAGATCCCGGTGAAGGTGATCTTCCCGCTGATCCTGTGCATCCTGCCGACGCTGTTCATCGTGCTGCTCGGGCCGACGGCCGTGGAGATGATGACCGGCATGTGAGCCGCGGAGCCACTGCGGCTCAGCGACCCGAACGCGGCTGGGACGGGTTGGTCAGGTCGCCGTGGGCGGGCGGGTCGACCGGCGGGCCCGTGGTCGCCGCGGAGACCTTCGAGCCCGCGGGGGTGGACGCCGGGTCGGCCGAGCCGTGGGCGGCCGGGTCGCCGCCGGAGGGCTTCTCGCCGGCCTTCACCGACGCGAGCCGGTGCCGCATGGCGCTCACGACCTGGATCCGGTTGGCGTGCGCGCGCTCGTAGGCCAGCAGGGTCTCCAGACCCGCGGAGTCCAGGGTGCGGATGCGCGAGGTGAGGGCCCCCGTCTGGAGGTGGTCGTAGTCGGGGATCGGCAGCTCGTCGTGCTGGGGCATGGCAGGCGCCTACCCCGGCGCCACCGGGACGACACGGGGTGTGAGCCCGGGGCCGGTGGGTAGGCGGCTGGGGAACGCTCCCGTCCCGGCACTTCCGAGGAGAACGACGTGGCCGACCACAAGGACCCCACCCCCGAGGCCCTGGCGAACGTGACCGACGGCAACGTCGAGACCCGCTCCCAGCTCCTGCCGGAGGAGGTGGCCGCCGAGGGGCACCCCGACCCGGCCCGGGGCGAGCTGGACCCGAAGATCCAGGCCGCGGCGATCCTCGCCGAGTCCGAGGAGCGCACGCTGCACCCCGACGCCGACGACGCCCAGGGCGGCCACCGCACCTCCGCGGAGACGGCGGACCTGCCCTGACGGCCCGGCACGAGCACGAGGTCCAGCTGCGCTGGGGCGACGCCGACTCCTACGGCCACGTCAACCACGCCCGCGCGCTCGGCCCGCTGGAGGACGCGCGGCTGGCGATGGCGGCCGGCAGCCCCGGGACGGCGGACGGCCGCGATCCGGACATCATCCTGGCCCGGCTCGAGGTCGACTACCTGCGCCAGCTGCGCTACCGGGTTGGGGAGCGGCTGTGCGTGCGCACCCGGGTGCTCCGCCTGGGGCGGACGTCGCTCACCGTGCGGCAGGAGCTCGAGCAGGACGGCGGGGTCGCGATCCGCGCCGACGCCGTCCTCGTGCTCTTCGACTTCGCGACCGACTCCAGCCGGCCGATGACCGATGCCGAGCGCACCTACTGGGGCGGCTTCCTGGAGGCCGCGTGACCCCCTCGCCACCGGTCGGGTGAGATCGCCGCAGGTCGGGTGAGCGGGACCCCGTGCCGGGGTAGGCCCTGACGCATGCCGAAGACGACGAAGAGCGGAACCGCGAAGAAGGGCGAGCTGCCCAGCACCCTCGAGCGGTCGGACAGGAAGGCGCAGCGGACCTTCGCCAAGGCCTACGACGCCGCCATGGACTCCTACGGCGACGAGGAGCGGGCCAACCGCACGGCGTGGTCGGCGGTCAAGCACACCCACGAGAAGGTGGGCGACCACTGGGCGCCCAAGGAGGGCGGCCGGAAGGGTCCCTCGGACGCGCAGGCCGCCGGCGGCCGCGGCACCGGGAGGCCGACCAAGGGCGGCGTCGACGCCAACGCCACCAAGGAGCACCTGCGGGCGCTGGCGAAGAAGCTCGACGTCCCCGGCCGCTCGACGATGAAGAAGAAGGAACTCGTCGACGCGATCCAGAAGGCCAACGACAGGCAGACGGCGAAGGCGCGCACGAAGAGCGCGAAGACGTCGCCGTCGTCGGCGAAGAAGAGGCCGAAGAAGACGTAGGCCGGTCGCTCAGCCGCCGGGGACCAGCAGCAGCTCGCGCTGCCGGTCCCCGAGGTAGGCCACGCCCGAGTCGGTGAGCACGACGCCCTCCTCGAGCCCGACCCGCACGCACCGACCGCCCCACTCGGGCACGGCCACCCGCACGGCGAGTTCGAGGGCGAACGCGGTGTCGGGGCGCAGCCGGTGGCCACCCGGCCCGGGGACGCCGTCCTGCTCGTCCCACAGCCCGATGGCCGGCCCGGCGCCGTGCCCGTGCACGCCGATGGGGTGGGAGTACACCTCGCCGTCGATGCCCTCGGCCATCGCGGCCGCTCGGGCGGCGGCCAGCACCTCGTCGCCGGTACGGCCCGGGCGCATCTCGGCGGTCGTGAGGTCCTGCAGTCGCGTGCCGAGGGCGAAGGCGCGGGCGAGGCCCGCGGGCACCCCCGCCTCTCCCGCGCGCAGCACGTACGCCGAGCGCTGCAGGTCGCCGGCGAGGCCGAGGGTCGCGGCGCCGACGTCGCAGTGCACGAGGTCGCCGGGGGCCACCGGCTCGTCGTAGGGCACGGCCGGCAGGAGCGTGCCCCGCTCGGCGACGGGGGCGACCCCCGCCCGCTGCAGGTCCACCACGGGGTGGAACCAGGGCGCCAGCCCGAGGTCGTCGAGGCGCTGGCGCAGCCACCAGGCCAGGTCGGCGGCCGACGTCTCGCCCACCCGGAGGACGGCGGGGGTGAACGCCTGCGCGACCACCTCCTGCAGCCGCGCATCGAGCGCGCGCAGGGCCGCCACCTCCTCCGGCAGCCGGGTCTCCAGCCAGCGCACCGCCAGCGGCTCGGCCGGCACCAGCCGGTCCGCCCACGGCCCCAGCGCCTCGACGAGCAGCCCGTGGTCGGAGTGCGACAGGCCGTCGGCGGCGGCCACGGCGGGGGAGACGTCGATGCCGATGGCCCGCGGCGCCGCCTGCTCGACGAAGCGGCGCACCGCCGTCCACTGCGACCGCTCGTAGGACTCCCCGGCCACCTCGTCGTCGGACCAGGCGGGCAGGAACTGCCCCACGGGATAGCGGGACACCGCCACCGGGGTGACGCCGTCGTCGCTGCGGTGCAGCACGAGGATCGTGCGCCGGCGGGCCGACAACCAGGTGGCCGGCAACATCGTGCCCAGCACGGGGTCCTCGGCGTTCTCGCGCCCGACGACCAGCCACAGGTCGATGCCGGCCTCGTCCATCAGGCCCGGCAGGACGTCCAGCAGTCGCTGGGTCAGCCAGCGGTCCCGGACGTCGGCCTGCTCGCGCAGCGGCAGCGGCACCGTGCGCGTCGGGTCACCGGCCAGGAGCGTTCCCCCGGGGATGCGGACGCGGACCACACGAAACAGGGAAGCAGAGAACGACGCGCCCCGCTCACCGTCGCGGCCCGTCCTCGAGGGACGCCCCGGGGAGACGCGTCAGGCGGCCCCGGCGTCCGCCGTCTCCCCACCCATCTCGTCCGCCGTCCCCGCCACCACGCTCGCGGCCGGAGCGCTCGGCGGGCGCGGCGCCGGCACCGTGGCGACGCGATCCCGGCCGCCCTGCTTGGCCTGGTACATGGCCGCGTCGGCCAGGTCGAGGAGCCGCCACAGGCCGTCCACGGGGTCCTCGCCCTCGGCCGGCCGGACCAGGGCGATGCCGATCGAGGCGGTCACCACGTGCCCGGAGGCGGTGCGGGCACCGGCCACGGCCCGGCGCAGCCGCTCGGCCAGCCGGTGGGCCTCGGTCGGGTCGCCGACCATGCCGAGCACCGCGAGCTCCTCCCCGCCGAGACGGGCCAGCACGTCCGTGGGCCGGACCGAGGCGGTGAGCGCGGCAGCGACCGACCGCAGGACGGCGTCCCCGGCGGCGTGCCCGTGGGCGTCGTTGAGCTGCTTGAAGTGGTCCAGGTCGAGCACCATCGCCGCCACCCGCACGCCGTCACGGCGCGACTGCCGCCACACCCGGCGGGCCTGCTCCTCCAGGTGGCGCCGGTTGCCCAGGCCGGTCAGCGGATCGCGCCGGGACAGCTCCTGCGTCGACGCGAGGAGCCGCTCGATCCGCCGGCGCAGCACGAACACGCCTGCGGCGGCCAGGTCCAGCACGCCGGCGTCGACGCACACCTGCACCAGCAGGCCCGCGACGTCGTCGTAACTGCCGGCGAGCGCGACGGCGACGATCACCGGCGTGACCACCAGGTGCGCCACCAGCATCCAGCCGTCGAGGAACCAGGCCGCGACGAACGCCGCGAACAGCATCATCAGCGGCGTCGCGTAGCGCAGCGGATCGGTGACCGACAGGGCGATGACGAGGTAGATCAGATCGCCCAGGAGCACCAGGGCGAAGATCGTCCAGCGGCCGATGCGCCGGCGCACCGCCAGCGTCGCCGCGACCACGCCCAGCAGCAGCATCGTCGCGCCGTAGATCCAGCGCGAGGCTCCGGGGCGGATCACGTCGTCGACCAGCAGGTTGATCGAGCCCATCGCCGCGCCGGCGGCGACCAGGACGGCGACGGTCAGGGCCGCCACGGTGTGCCCGGGCGCCCGCCTGCCGGACGGGACCGTCGTCCCGGCCGGTTGCCGCGCGTCCCCCCGCTGCCTGCTCACGGGGGGAGGATGCCGCACCGAGCGGCCCCCGCGGACCCACCGGGGCGTACGACCTCACCCGGGAGGCTGGGCAACACGCCCCGATCGGGGTCAGGCTGGGGCCGTGACGCACCTGGAACCCGGCGCCGTCGACGTGCGGACCCTCGCCGACCACCCCCTGACCGACGCCGGCTCCTCGGCCCTGCGGATGGTCGCCCCCGGCGCCGTCACCGCCGGCCGGTTCGGCCTCGTCGAGTACCGCCTGGCCCCGCACTCCCGGGGGGCGGACCCGCACGTCCACTCGACCTTCTCCGAGTCGTTCTACGTCGTCGCCGGGGAGCTGACCCTGTACGCGGGGGACCGGTGGCAGCCGTGCCGGGCCGGCGACTTCGCCCTCGCCCACGAGCGCGGGGTGCACGGCTTCCGCAACGACTCCGACGAGCCGGCGACCTTCCTGATCCTGTTCACCCCCGGGATCGCCCGCGAGGAGTTCTTCGCCGAGATGGCCGAGCTGCGCCGCAGCGGCCGCCGGCCGAGCCCGGAGGAGATGACCGCCTTCTACGCCCGGCACGACCAGGTGATGGTCGATGTCTGACGCGGCGGAGCGGGAGCGCGACCCGGGGGAGACCGACGCGGGGGAGACCGACCCGTACGTCCTGAACGAGGAGGTCACGGTCGTCGTCGTCACGACGGACGACGGCGACCGCTACGTCCTGCGGGACACGCCCACCCACCGCGCCGAGATGGCGGCGCTCCACGGCCCCGACTCGGAGGAGGCCACCCAGCTCGACGAGTCGGTGCAGCTGACCGAGGACCTGCGCTCGGTGCGGCTGGGGATCGGTGTCGTCAGCCTGTGGGACTACACCGGCCACCGCGAGGGACCGGTCGAGGACCGGCGGGGGGCGCGCTGACCGGCATCGGCCGTCGGCGATGATCCCCGGGCGTGCGTGCGGACGCGCGCCGGAGACAGGGAGTGCTGCCATGCCGAAGGGCTACGTCGTCGTCACGGAGACGATCCACGACCAGCAGGGCATCGACGCCTACAACCGGGCGGCGGCCCCGTCGCTCATGGCGAGCGGCGCCCGGGTCCTCGTCGTCGACCGGGACCCGGAGGTCCTGGAGGGGGACTGGCCCGCGACCCAGACGGTGGTCCTGGAGTTCGAGTCGGTCGAGGCGGCCCGGGCCTGGTACTCCTCGGACTCCTACCAGGAGGCGGCGGCCCTGCGGCGTGCCGCCGCCGACTGCCGGCT
This sequence comes from Trujillonella endophytica, assembly GCF_900110555.1. Lineage (GTDB taxonomy): Bacteria > Actinomycetota > Actinomycetes > Mycobacteriales > Geodermatophilaceae > Trujillonella > Trujillonella endophytica. Next base: position 92,067 of record NZ_FOEE01000013.1, on the reverse strand, counting down.
CGTGCTCCTCGCCGGGTTCACGCCCTCCGGCCCGCGGTAACCGATCGGCGCGCCGTTCGGGGGCGCGGAGGCCGGCGGGTCAGCGCCCGTCGGCGTGGGCGGACACCACGGCTGCGTACCGGTCCAGGGTCGGCAGGAGCTCCTCCCGGGGCACGGTCTGGAGGTCCAGGACCACCTGGTGCACCCCGAGCTCCCGGTACCGGTCGAGGTGTCGGGCGAGGGTGTCGTCGTCCGCCGGGCCCTGCAGGGTCCAGACCACGGGTCCCGCGGCGTCGCGTCCGGCGAGCTCCCACTGGGCCCGCAGCGTCGCGAGCCAGTCGGCGAGCAGCTCCGGAGAGGGCGCGGCGGGGATCCAGCCGTCGGCCCACTCGACGATCGACTCGTAGCCGCGGGGAGTCGGGGAGCAGCCCAGCAGCACCGGGACCGGCCGCTCGGGCGGGGGCTTCGGCCACGCCCAGCTGGGCGACAGGGTCACGTGCTCGCCCTGGAACTCGGCCTGCTCGTCCCGCCACAGCGCGCGCATGGCGGCGACGTGCTCGCGCACGATGGCCCGCCTCCGTCGGGGGTCCCGGCCGTGGTTGGCGAGCTCGTCGACGTTCCAGCCGTAGCCGACCCCGAGCGTGAAGCGGCCGCCCGACAGGTGGTCCAGCGTCGCGACGGTCTTGGCCAGCGCGATCGGGTCGTGCTGGGCGACGAGCGCGACGCAGGTCCCGATCCTCAGGTCGGTCTCGGCGGCCATCATGGCCAGCGCCACGTACGGGTCGAGGGTGCGCAGGTAGCGCTCCGGCACCGCGCCGCCCCGCGGGAAGGACGACGCCGTGGAGACGGGGATGTGCGTGTGCTCGGGCAGGAGCAGGGAGTCGAAGCCGCGCTCCGCGGCCGCGCGGGCGACGTCCAGGAGGGGCATCGACCGGTCGGTCGCGAAGTACAGCAGCCCGATCTCGGGCGACGAGGGCACGTCGTCTTCGCTCCTCGGGTGGTCGGGGCCGGGCACGGGTAGGTTCGCATCTCGTCGGAGCCGAGTCAGTGCGGGGAGAGGTGCCCATGGCCGAGGGCCCGTGGTTCTACTGCATCAAGCACCAGACGGTGGAGACCAAGGACGGCTGCGCGGAGCGGCATCGGCTGGGCCCGTTCGCGACCCGGTCGGAGGCCGAGCACGCGCTGCAGACGGTCGCCGAGCGCGAGCAGAAGCTGACCGAGGAGGACCGCCGGTGGGAGGGCGACTGACGGCCCAGGCATGATCGGGGCGGGACACCGGACGGTCCGGGGGTCGCGAGGAGGCACCGTGTCGGACGGACGCGCCGTGGAAGAACTGGTCGTCGGAGTGCTCGGGGGTACCGGACCACAGGGCCGGGGCCTGGCCGTGCGCCTGGCCACCGCGGGACAGCGGATCCTGCTGGGCTCGCGCGACGCCGAGCGGGCGTCGGAGGTGGCCGGCCAGATCGCCGAGCGCGCCGCTGCGGCGACGGGGAACGAGGCCTCGGTGACCGGCGGCGCGAACGCCGACGTCGCCGGCGCGGCGGACCTGGTGATCGTCGCGGTGCCCTTCGGCGGGCACGCCGACCTGCTGCGCGAGCTGGTCGAGCCGCTGGCCGGCAAGGTGGTCGTCGACTGCGTCAACCCGATGGGCTTCGACGAGCTCGGTGCCTACGTGCTCGACGTGCCGGAGGGGAGCGCGGCCCAGCAGGCGGCGGCGCTGCTGCCCGACTCGCACGTGGTCGGCGCGTTCCACCACCTCTCCGCCGTCCTCCTGGAGGACCTCTCCAAGCCCACCCTGGACGGCGACGTGCTCGTCGTCGGCGACGACCGCGCCTCCACCGACCTGGTGCAGGCGCTGGCCGGGCGGATCCCCGGGATGCGCGGGGTCTACGCCGGCCGGCTGCGCAACGCCCGCCAGGTCGAGGCCCTGACCGCGAACCTGGTGTCGGTCAACCGCCGGTACAAGGCGCACGCCGGGGTCCGCATCACCGACGTCTGACCGGCCCGGGCCAGGGCGCGGTCGGGGCGCGGTCGGGGGCCGGTCCCGTCACCCTGCCGGCGCTTTCCGGTCGTTGCGGGCGCGATCGCGCGCGCAACGTCGGGAGGGCGCCGGCAAGGTGCGCCGTCCACAGGGGCGGGGCGTATCCACGGCTGCCTCCGCGGGATCGTCTCGGGGCCCACGGGGCGCGACGGTCGGGTCATGGAGTCCGCCGATCCGGTCCTGCGTTCCGAGCTCGTCCTGCGCCGCGCCGCTCTCGCGGAGGGCTGGTCCGACGACGAGCTCGATCGCCGGCTGCGCCGCGGGGAGATGGCGCGGCTGCGTCCCGGGGCGTACGCGCCGGCGTCCGCGATCCGGGATCCCGCCCGGCGGCACCGGCACCTGATCACCGCGACCCTGGCCGCGCTCCGCCGTCCGGCCGTGGTCAGCCACCAGTCCGCGGCCGTCCTCCTCGGCCTGCCGATGTGGGGTGTCCCGCTGGGGCGGGTGCACGTGACCCGCACGCCGCCGGCGTCGAGCGAGGTCGGCAGGCACCTGCGCTGCCACGTCGCCCGGCTGGCGGACGACGACGTGGTGACCGTCGGCGGGGTGGCGGTCACCAGCCCCGTGCGGACGGCGCTCGACCTGGCCCGGGCGCTGCCGTTCGAGGCCGCCGTCGCCACGCTCGACGCGATGCTGTTCCACCGGAAACTGGGCGGTGAGGCGCTGGTGGCGGGGGCCCAGGAACTCGGCCGCCTCCCGGGTGCCCGATCCGCCGCTCGCGCGGTCCGCTTCGCCGACGGGCGCAGCGAGAGCGTGGGGGAGAGCCGCAGCCGGGTGCTGCTGCACCGACTGGGCCTCGCCCCGTCCGCACTTCAGCTGGAGATCGAGGTCCCCGGCGCCGCGGTGCCGATCGGCCGCGCCGACTTCGCGTGGGAGGACGTGCGGGTCGTCGGCGAGTTCGACGGCCGGGTGAAGTACGGGCGGCTGCTGAAGCCGGGTCAGGCCGCGGGGGACGTCGTGTTCGAGGAGAAGCGCCGGGAGGACGCCATCCGCGAGGAGGACTGGGGCGCCGTCCGCTGGACCTGGGAGGAACTCACCCCGCAGGTGCTGGGGCCTCGGGTGCAGCGGGCGCTCGACCGCGGTCGGCGCCGGCGCGGCTGAGCGGGGTCGGGGCGGGTCCGTGGCCGGCCGACGCCGGGACCGACACCGACGGCCGGCGTCACCGTGCCGGGGAGATCCCGACGGTGCGGGCGGGATCGCGCCCGCACCGTCCCCGACACGCCCGCAGAGTGCGCGCGACGGCCCGGAAACCGCCGCCAACGTGACGGCGTCGCGCGGCGCGCGGGCGGACCGGACGGCGGAGGACCCGCCCCCGGGCTACTCGAAGGAGTGTTCCGGGCCGGGGAACGTGCCGCCGCGGACGTCGTCGGCGTACTCCTGCGCCGCGCGCAGTAGCTCCGCACGCAGGTCCGCGTACTTCTTCACGAACCGCGGCACCCGCCCGCCGGTGAACCCGGCCATGTCCGGCCAGACCAGCACCTGGGCATCGGTGTCCACGCCGGCGCCGATGCCGATGGTCGGGATCCGCAGCTCCTTGGTCACCTCGCCGGCGATCGCGGCGGGCACCATCTCCAGGACGACGGCGAAGGCCCCGGCGTCCTCGACCGCGCGGGCGTCGGCGCGCAGCAGGTCGGCGCCGGCGCCGCGGCCCTGCACCCGGTACCCGCCGAGGGCGTGCTCGCTCTGCGGCGTGAACCCGATGTGCGCCATGACGGGGATCCCCGCGTCGACCAGCGCCTTGATCTGGGCGACGACCCGCACCCCGCCCTCGAGCTTGACCGCCTGCGCGCCGCCCTCCTTCATCAGCCGGAACGCGTTCTCCAGCGCCTGCTGGGGCCCGGCCTCGTAGCTGCCGAACGGCATGTCGGCGACGACCAGCGTCCGCTTCGTCGAGCGGGTGACGGCCTTGGTCATCAGCAGGATGTCCTCGACGGTCACCGGCACGGTCGAGGTGTGCCCGAGGACGACGTTGCCCGCGGAGTCGCCCACGAGCAGCACCGGGATGCCGGCCTCCTCGAAGACCGACGCGCTGACCGTGTCGTAGGCGGTGAGCATCGCCCACTTCTCGCCGCGCTCCTTGGCCTGCTGGAGGTGGTGCACCCGGACCCGCGCGGTCGAGGTCCCCCCGTACAGCGGCGACTCGCTCATGCCTTCGCTCCTTCGCGGACGGTCGGCAGGGTCTCCCGCCAGCGGTTGGTGACGGGCAGCCGGCGGTCGCGGCCGAACGCCTTGAGACTGATCTTGGTGCCGGGCGCGGACTGCCGGCGCTTGAACTCCGCCGTGTCGACCAGCCGGAGCACCCGCGCCACGACCTCCGGGTCGTGGCCGCGCTCGAGCAGCGCGGCCAGGCCGAGGTCGCGGTCGACGTAGTCCGCGACGACGGCGTCGAGCTCCTCGTAGGAGGGCAGCGAGTCGGAGTCCTGCTGCCCCGGTGCCAGCTCGGCCGACGGCGGCTTCTCGATCGAGTTGACGGGGATCGGCTCGGTCTCGCCCCGCTCGGCGGCGTGCGCGTTGCGCCAGCGCGCCAGCTCCCAGACCAGCGTCTTGGGCACGTCCTTGATCGGCGCGAACCCGCCGGCCGAGTCGCCGTACAGCGTCGAGTAGCCGACGGCGACCTCGCTCTTGTTGCCGGTGGTCAGCAGCAGGTGCCCGTGCTGGTTGGACAGCGCCATCAGCAGCGTGCCGCGCACCCGCGCCTGCAGGTTCTCGGCGGCGACGCCGGAGAGCTCCACCGAGGCCTCGTAGGCGTCGACCATCGGCGCGATCGGCACGACGGAGTAGTGCAGCCCGGTGCGGCGCGCGAGGTCCGCGGCGTCGTCCAGCGAGTGCTCGCTGGACCACTTCGACGGCAGCCCGACGCCGTACACCCGGTCGGCGCCGAGGGCGTCCACGGCCAGCGCGGCCACCAGCGCCGAGTCGATGCCGCCGGACAGCCCGAGCACCACCGAGGGCATGCCGTTCTTGTCGATGAAGTCCTTCAGCCCGAGCACGAGGGCGCGCCAGACCTCCTCGCAGTCGCTCAGCGGCTCGGCGACCTCGCCCTGGCGCGCCGCGAACGCGGGCACCGGCTCGGTCGAGAGCACGTGCCGGGTCACCGTCATCGGCCCGATCCGGCCCTCGCGGCGCTCGGGTGCCGCCGACGGGTCGATCGCCAGGTCGACGGTCAGCAGGTGCTCGACGAACTGCGGGGCGCGGGCCAGCAGCGTGCCGTCGGGAGCCACGACCATCGAGTCACCGTCGAAGACCAGCTCGTCCTGCCCGCCGACCTGGTTGCAGTAGACGATCGTCGCCCGCGCCTCGGCGGCGCGGCGGCGGACCAGCGGCAGGCGGGCGTCGTCCTTGGCCCGCTCGTAGGGCGAGGCGTTGGGGGAGAGGACGACGTCCACCCCGGCCTGGCCGGCGACGCCGCAGGGGCCGCCCTCGACCCAGAGGTCCTCGCAGACGGTGAGCGCGACGTCCACACCGTGCAGCCGCACCACCGGGAGCTCGGTGCCGGGGACGAAGTAGCGCGCCTCGTCGAAGACGCCGTAGTTGGGCAGGTGCCGCTTGTAGTAGCGGATCACGACCTCGCCGCCGTACAGCAGGGCCGCGGCGTTGCGGGGGGCGCCGTGGCGGGGGTTGGCGTCGGCCGGGCGGTCCTCGTCGGCCGTCGGTGGCTCGTCGACGGCGGCCGGACCGGGACCCTCGGTGTGCGCGAGGTAGCCCACCACCACCGCGGTGCCGCCCAGGCCCCGCTCGTCCAGGGTCGTGGCCAGCTCCACCACGGCGCGCTCGCTGGCCCGCGCGAACGACTCCCGCAGCACGAGGTCCTCGGGCGGGTAGCCGGTCAGCGTCATCTCCGGGAAGACGACGACGTGGGCATCGGCCTGCGCGCCGCGCGCGGCCCAGTCCACGACCAGTGCGGCGTTGCCGTCGATGTCGCCGACCCGGGTGTCCACCTGGGCCAGGGCCACCCTGAGCTGCAGCTGTTCGCTCACGGGCCCATCCAACTCCGCGGCCCCCGGCCGGGCCAGGCGGGTGCCCTGTTCCGATGATCACCCGACACGCGGAAGAGGTCCTGCGCCGCCGGGTCGTGTGCGACGGCGCCGGACCGGGCACCCTGGGGGCGTCACACACCGGCAGTTCACATCGCAGCAATGAGCGGACTGGATCATGGCGAGCATGGATCGACAGCAGGAGTTCGTCCTGCGCACCCTCGAGGAACGCGACATCCGCTTCGTGCGGTTGTGGTTCACCGACGTCTCTGGCTACCTGAAGGCCGTCGCGGTCGCGCCGGCGGAGATCGAGGCGGCCTTCGCCGAGGGCATCGGCTTCGACGGCTCGGCGATCGAGGGCTTCGCCCGGGTCTACGAGTCCGACATGCTCGCCAAGCCCGACCCCGGGACCTTCCAGGTCATGCCCTCCCGCGAGGGCCGGCCCAGCGACACCGCGCGGATGTTCTGCGACATCACGCTGCCCGACGGGTCGCCGTCGTGGGCCGACCCCCGGCACGTGCTGCGCCGCACGCTGGGCAAGGCCGCCGACATGGGGTTCACCTTCTACACCCACCCCGAGGTCGAATTCTTCCTGCTGGAGGACCTGCCGACCGACGGCAGCCCGCCCAAGCCGGCCGACAGCGGCGGCTACTTCGACCTCTCCACGCACAACGTGGCGCACGACTTCCGCCGCGAGGCCGTCTTCGCGCTGGAGGCGATGGGCATCTCGGTGGAGTTCAGCCACCACGAGGTCGCGCCCGGGCAGCAGGAGATCGACCTGCGCTACGCCGACGCGCTGTCGATGGCCGACAACATCATGACGCTGCGGCACGTCGTCCGTGAGGTCGCGCTCGCCCAGGACGTGCACGCGACGTTCATGCCCAAGCCGTTCACCGACCTCGCCGGGTCGGCCATGCACACGCACGTGTCGCTGTTCGAGGGCGACCGCAACGCCTTCCACGACCCGGCCGACCCGATGAAGCTGTCGACGACCGGCAAGCAGTTCATCGCCGGCCTGCTCACCCACGCACGCGAGGTCACCGCCGTCACCAACCAGACGGTGAACTCCTACCGGCGGCTGCTGGCCGGCACCGAGGCGCCGACCGCCGCGACGTGGGGCCGGGCCAACCGGTCGGCCCTGGTGCGGCTGCCCAGCTACAAGCCCAACAAGGGCCAGTCGGCGCGCGTCGAGGTGCGCTCGCCGGACTCGGCGTGCAACCCCTACCTGACCTTCGCCGTCCTGCTGGCCGCCGGCCTGCGCGGGATCGAGAAGGGCTACGAGCTCCCGCCCGAGGCCGAGGACGACGTCTGGTCGCTCACCGACACCGAGCGCCGCGCCGCCGGCTACGAGGACCTGCCGGTGAGCCTCGGCGAGGCGCTCACGGCGATGCAGAGCAGCGAGCTCGTCGCCGAGACCCTCGGCGAGCACGTGTTCCAGTTCTTCCTGCGCAACAAGTGGGAGGAGTTCAACTCCTACCGGCAGAACGTCACGCCGTTCGAGCTGAAGCGGTACCTCCCCGGCCTGTAGCCCCCCGGGGCAATTCCGCACTACTGCCCCGGGGCAATTCCGCACTATTGCCCCGGGGCAATTTCGCGCTTCTGCCCCGGGGCAATCTCGCGCTTCTGCCCGGGTCAGGTGAGGACGACCTCGCCGACGGCGCCCCCGGTGATGCACAGCTCCAGGCCCGGCGTCTGCACCGTCACGTGCAGCGCCGGGCCGCCGCCGCCCAGGCGGACGAACAGGGTGTTGTCGCCCGCGCGGACCTCCGCCGGCACGGGCTCGCCGTCGTCCAGCCCGACGACGACGGTGCCGTCCCGGTCGGCGACGTAGTCGACGCGCGCCGTCCACTCCCACGGGACCATCGCCCCGGTCATCGCCACGTCGGCGCCGGCGCCCGGGGAGACCGACCACCCGCACCCCGGCGTCGGTCCCGCGGTCAGCGACGCACCCGGCTCGACCGTCGCCGGCCGCAGGTGCCCGCCGTCGTCGAGCAGGCGGAGCTCGGGCGTCCAGGCGGCGATGACCGGCCGGTCCACCAGCGGGGAGAGCGCGCGGGAGATCAGGTTGGCGGGGTAGCCCAGCTGCCACATCACGTCGGCGGGCATCTGCTGGTCCAGGAGCGCGGCCGGGCCGGCGCCGGCCAGGGACTCCCGGGCCGCCGCCAGGTACGCGCCCGTCCGGTCGATCGCCCACGCGCGGGCGTGGTCGACGGTCGAGACGAGCGCGACGGCGGCGAAGACGACGGTGGCGGCGGTGGCCGCAGCGACGGCCCGGCCGCCGGGCAGGTCCCGGCCCGGCCCGCCGCGGGCGGGCATGGTGAGCAGCAGGACCCCGGCCACGGGCAGCAGGACGGCCTCGATCGCGTAGTACCGGCCGGCCAGCGGCACGACCTCGCCGACCCCCAGGCCGGCCCGCCCCGCGCCCGCGATGGCGAGGCCGGCCACGGCCTGCCCGACCGCCAGCACCCAGACGGCGGCCGCGCCCCGCCGGTGCACGCACGTCCACACGCAGGCGGCGAGCAGCACGAGCGCCCCGCCGACGACCATCGCGGCCGGCGACCGGGCGAGCGGGGTCTGCGGGGGGACGTCGGTCCAGCCCACCGGGCCGCCGAGCACCGCCGCCGACAGCACGCCGAGGCCGGTGCGGACCGTGGCCACCACGTCCCACACGTCCCCGCCGCCCACGGGGGCCCGGTGGCGGGTGAGCAGGTACACCACCGCCCAGGCGGCGGTGACCGCCAGCGACCCGGCCCACAGCCCCCGGCACCGCCGCCACGCCGCGGCCAGCGGACGGTCCTCGCCGTCGCGCAGCAGGACCAGCGCGACCACCGCGACGCCGATCCAGGGGACGAGCACCGCCTTCATGTAGAAGCACAGGGCCAGCGCGAGCGCCGCGGTGCCGCGGACCGCGTGCCGGCGCGCGCCCGTCTCCGCGAGCCGCAGCGCCTCGGCGAGGAACACCGCCGTCCCGATCTGCAGCGGCAGCGAGTTCAGGCCCGCGGCCCACCACGTCGTCGATCCGAGGGTCAGCGGCGTGAACAGCCCGAACACCAGGGGCGGCAGCAGGCGCGGGCGGTCGCCGAGCAGGATCCGCAGCAGGCGCAGCAGGGCCAGGGACGCGAGCAGCGTCATCCCGACGAGCGTCGCCCCCGCCGCGGCCCACTGCAGCGGCGCTGCCCGTTCCACCAGCCCCGCGAGCAGGAGCCCCCCGGGCATGAGGTGCCCGTCGTAGTCGTAGAGCAGGTAGGACGGCGAGAGCAGCGCGTGCGTGTCGGCGAGGTGCTGCAGCCGGAGGTCGTCGCCGTAGTGGTCCCGCCCGGCGAGCACCCACCAGCGGACCCCCACCGAGGCCAGGACCAGCAGCAGGGCCGCGCGGCGCACGCGCCGCGCGAGCGCAGGGACCGGCGGTGCCTCCTCGAGCGGCGGGACCGTTCCCGGCATCGACGACGTCGCCATCCCCGTCCGTTCCGTGCTCTCGAGGCGGCCCCCGCCGACCCGCCGATCGTAGGTCGCGGACCCGGACCGGGCCGCTGCCGCGGGGAGGCGGGCAGGCCGCACTAACCTCGACGGCGTGCCCGCCCGCCCCGCCCGCCTGCTCGTCGTCGTCCCGAGCCCGACCGATCCGCCGGCGCGGCTGGGGGAGTGGCTGCGCGCGGCCGGCCTGGAGCTGGACGTGCGGTCGCTGCGGGAAGGGGACACGCTGCCCGAGGACCTGACCGGCCACGCCGGGCTGCTGGTGATGGGCGGGCCGCAGTCGTCGCTGGACGACGCCGGGACCTCGCCGGAGCTGGTCGGCGTCCGGGCGCTGCTGGCGCAGGCCGTGGCCGCGGACGCCCCGACGCTCGGCGTCTGCCTGGGGGCCCAGCTGCTCGCGCTCGCCGGTGGCGGCCGGGTGCGCGTGGGCGTGCTCGGCCCCGAGGTCGGCGCCACGCTGGTCGCCAAGCGGGACGCCGCCGGAGCCGATCCGCTGTTCGGGCCGATGCCGCTGTCGCCCGACGTCGTCCAGTGGCACCACGACGAGATCGTCGAGCTGCCCGCCGGCGCGACCCTGCTGGCCAGCAGCCCGATGTACGCCCACCAGGCGTACCGGATCGGGCGGCACGGCTACGGCCTGCAGTTCCACATCGAGACGACGCCGGAGATGGTGCGGGCCTGGGCCGACAGCGACCCCGTCGGGGTGGCCGCGTCGCCCACCGACCCCGCCGGGCACGAGGCGCGGGCGGCCGCGGCCGCCGAGGACCTCGCCGCCGTGTGGGCACCGTTCGCCGAGCGCTTCGCCGACCTCGTCCGCGCCGCCGGGAGCCGGGCGTGACCGCGTCCCGGGAGATCCCGCGGCCCGCCGTCGTCCGGCTGGTCCGGTTCGGCTTCAGCGACGGGGCGAGGGCCGCCGAGCTGCTGTCGGACCCCGCGCTCGGGCTGTGGGACCTGGAGCGCAACGAGCCGGCCGACCCCGAGGCCGCTCCGGTCGTCTCCGCGCTGGCCCGCGCCGGCGATCCGGACCTCGCGGTGTTCTCCCTGCGACGGCTGGTCGAGTCGCTGGACCGGGACGACCGCTCCGGCGGGTCCGCGGCCGCCCTGCTCGCCCGGTTGCGGGGGTCCGCGCAGCTGCGCAGCCGCCTGCTGGCGGTGCTCGGCGCGAGCTCCGGGCTGGCCGACCACCTGGCCACCCACCCCGGCGACTGGACCGTGCTGGACGACGGCGGCGACGACGAGCGGGGCCTCGCGCGGCCCACGCCGCAGGCGTTGCAGCGGCGGATGCTGGCCGCGGTCGGCGCCGACCCCGACGACCCGCCGTGGGGCGTGCGCCTGGGCCGGGCGGCACCGGACGCGACCCCGCAGCGGGTGGCCGACCTCCGGCTGGCCTACCGCCGGGCGATCCTGTCGCTGGCCGGCCGCGACCTGGGGGACTCCGTGCCCGCCGAGGAGGTCGCCACCGAGCTGGCCGACATCGCCGCCGCCGTCCTCGCCGCGGGGCTGGCCGTCGCCGTCGCCGAGCAGCCCGCCTCGGCGGCGCCCTGCCGGCTCGCGGTCATCGCCCTGGGCAAGACCGGCGGGCGGGAGCTCAACTACGTCAGCGACGTCGACGTGGTCTTCGTCGCCGAGCCGGTCGACCCCGACGACCCCGAGGCGCCCGCGCTCAGCAGCGCCACCCGGGTCGCCGCGGCGCTCATGCGGATCTGCCGCGAGGCGGCCTGGGAGGTCGACGCGGCGCTGCGCCCCGAGGGCAAGGCCGGGGTGCTGGTCCGGACCCTCTCCGGGCACGCGAACTACTACCGGCAGTGGGCGCACACCTGGGAGTTCCAGGCGCTGCTGAAGATGCGGCCGGTCGCCGGCGACCCCGACCTGGGGCGGGCCTACGTCGAGGAGCTGTTCCCGCGGGTCTGGGAGGCCGGCGACCGCCCCGGCTTCGTCGCCGAGGTGCAGGCCATGCGCCGGCGGGTGGAGGCCAACATCCCGGCCGGCCACGCCGACCGCGAGCTCAAGCTCGGCCGCGGCGGGCTGCGCGACGTGGAGTTCGCCGTCCAGCTGCTGCAGCTCGTGCACGGCCGGGTGGACCGGACCCTGCGCGTCGGCGGCACCCTGCCGGCGCTCATGGCGCTGTCGACCGGCGGCTACGTGGGTCGCGACGACGCTGCCACGCTGATCGCCTCCTACCGGTTCCTGCGCACGGTCGAGCACCGGCTGCAGCTGCTCCGCCTGCGCCGCACCCACCTGCTGCCCACCGACGAGCAGCAGCTGCGCTGGCTGGCCCGCTCGCTGGGGTACAAGCCCGACCACCGGGGCGACGCCGTCGCCGTCCTCGACGCCGAGCTCGCCCTGCACACCCGCGAGGTGCGCCGGCTGCACGAGAAGCTCTTCTACCGCCCGCTGCTCTCGGCGGTGGCGAAGGTGCCCGCCGAGGCCGCCCAGCTGGGATCGAAGGCCGCCGGCGACTGGCTGCGCGCCCTCGGGTTCGCCGACGCCGAGGGGGCGCTGCGGCACATGGGCGCCCTGACCGGCGGCGTGAGCCGCTCGGCGTCCATGCAGAAGTACCTGCTGCCGGTGGTGCTGCAGACGCTGGCCGACTGCCCCGACCCCGACGCGGGGCTGCTCGCCTACCGCCAGGTCAGCGAGGCGCTCGGCGGCAACCAGTGGTTCCTGCGACTGCTGCGCGACGAGGGGCAGGTGGTCGAGCGGCTGGCCCAGCTGCTCGGGTCCAGCCAGTACGTGGCCGGGTTGCTCACCCGGGCGCCGGAGGCCCTGCGGCTGCTTGCCGACGACGACGAGCTCGAGCCCCGCTCCGCCGACACCCTGACCCGCGCCTGGCGGCAGGCGGCCGGCCGGGCCGCGGACCCCGAGGCGGGCATCCGCGTGCTGCGCGGGCTGCGGCGCCAGGAGCTGCTGCGGGTGTCGTCGGCGGACCTGCTGGGCCGGCTGGACGTCGTCCGGGTGGGGTGCGCGCTCACCGACATCGCGGTCGCCACGCTGCAGGTCGGCCTCGACGTCGCCGTCCGCGCCCATGCCGCGGGCACGGGCATCGGCGTCGACGAGATGCCCGTGGACCTCGCCGTCATCGGCATGGGGCGCCTCGGCGGGGGCGAGATGGGGTACGGCTCGGACGCCGACGTCCTGTTCGTCTCGCGCGCGCGGGAGGGGGCCGACGAGGGGAAGGCGACGGCCGCGGCCAACGCCGTCGCCCACACGCTGCGCCGGCTGCTCGGCGAGCCGGCGCCCGACCCGGCGTTCGAGGTCGACGCCGACCTGCGGCCCGAGGGCCGGCAGGGCGCGCTGGTCCGCAGCCTGGACGCCTTCCGCGAGTACTACGAGCGCTGGGTGTCGGTGTGGGAGATCCAGGCGCTGCTGCGCGCGGCGCCGGTCGCCGGGGACGAGGCGCTGGCGACGGCGTTCGTGGAGATGATCCAGCCGCTGCGGTACCCCGCGGGCGGCCTCAGCGCCGAGCAGGTCGCCGAGATCCGGCGGATCAAGGCCCGCGTCGAGCGAGAGCGGCTGCCCCGCGGCGCCGATCCGGCCACCCACACGAAACTCGGGCGCGGTGGCCTGGCCGACGTCGAGTGGACCGTCCAGCTGCTGCAGCTGCAGCACGCGGCCGGCGAACCGCGACTGCAGGTCACCTCCACCGGGGAGGCGCTGGACGCGCTGGTGGCCGCCGGGCACCTGGAGGCCGAGCAGGGCGAGGCGCTGCGCACCGCGTGGCAGCTGGCCACGCGCGCCCGGAACGCGATCTTCCTGGTGCGGGGCCGGCCCAGCGACCAGCTGCCCCGCCCGGGGGTGGAGCTGGCCGGCGTGGCACGGGCCAGCGGTGCCGGGCCGGACGTCGAGCCCGGGCAGTTCCTCGACGAGTACGGCCGCACCACCCGGCACGCCCGCACGGTCGTGGAGCAGGTCTTCTACGGGCAGCCGCCCGCCGGCTGACGCCCTGCCCTGGCGTGTCGGCAGCCGGGGCACCATGCTGGGCGCCGGCTGCACGGGGGCCCTCCGGCCGAGCGGTCGGGGGAGGCCGGAGGAATGGGGGCGTCGTGTCACCTGTGTTCGTGCGTTCGCTGATCGCCGAGTTCCTCGGGACGGCGCTGCTGGTGTTCCTCGCGGTCGGCTCAGCGGTGGCCGGATTCGACGCGCTGGGCCCCGTCGGGGTCGCCTTCGCGTTCGGGTTCGTGCTGCTGGCCCTCGCCTACGCCATCGGGCCGGTCTCGGGCTGCCACATCAATCCCGCCGTCACCCTCGGTGTCCTGCTGTCGGGCGGCATGGTCGCCAAGGAGGCGGCCGGCTACTGGGTGGCCCAGTTCGCCGGCGGCATCGCCGGCGCGGCCGTGCTGAAGCTGCTCACCAGCGGGTTCGGCGACGTCGAGGACCAGACCGGCGCGCTCGGCAGCAACGACTGGGGGGCCACGATCAGCGGGGGCGGCGCCTTCGTGCTCGAGGTCCTGCTGACCTTCATGCTCGTGTTCGTCGTCCTGCTGGTCACCGGCAAGGCCGCGGCGCCCGGGTTCGCCGGGCTCGCGATCGGCCTGGTGCTGACCGCCGTCCACCTGATCGGCATCCCGCTGGACGGCACGTCGGTCAACCCGGCCCGCTCGCTGGGGCCGGCGCTGTTCGCCGGCGGCGAACCGCTGGAGCACGTGTGGCTGTTCATCCTCGCGCCGCTGATCGGCGGGGCGCTGGCGGTCGCGGTCGCCCGGGTGCTGCGGCCCCCGACCCTCGACGAGACGCGGGAGGCCCGCGGCGGCGAGGCCGCGGTCGACCGCACCGGAGCGGAGCTGCCCGCGGAGGTCCGGGCCGCCGAGGAGGGCGGCTCCCGCCGTTCGTCCCCCCGCGATCGGTAGTCCGGGTCCCCGGTCGGGGGACCGGGTGTGTGGTGGTCGCCGCCCCGGGGCACGCTGGGGCGGTGACCGCGCAGCCGACCGACGACGCCCCGCCCACCCCCGAGCGCGGTGCGACCATCACCCCCTACCGGGACGGCCCGCTGATCGTGCGCGGCGACTTCCGGCTGGTGGGGGACGACGGCGTCGAGATCGACCCGGGCCGCGACACGGTGGCGCTGTGCCGCTGCGGGAAGTCGGGGATCAAGCCCTTCTGCGACGGCACCCACAAGCGCGCCGGGTTCTCCGCGCCGAGCGCGCCCAGCCGGCCCCGGCCCGCCGCGCACCTCGCCGGGGGGACGGGGACCGGGGAGCCCGGCTGAGTCAGCCCCTGTTCTCGAACGCCTTCGCCATCTGCACCTGCTGCTCGAGCACCTCACCCATGCGGCTCTGCACGGCGTCCAGCTGACGGATGACCTCGCTCGTCGCGTGGATGCCGGCCGACACCTGCTCGCTGCTCACCTGGATGCCGGCGATCTGCTCCGACACCTTCTTGGTGGCGGCCGCGGTCTCCCGGGCCAGGTCCTTGACCTCGCTGGCGACGACGGCGAAGCCCCGGCCCAGCTCGCCGGCGCGGGCGGCCTCGATGGTGGCGTTGAGCGCGAGCAGGTTCGTCTGGTCGGCAATGCCGGAGATGATGGCGATGACGTCGCCCACCGCGGCCGACGCGGTGCCGAGAGCGGCCACCTCCGCGGTCATCGACGACGCCTGCGCGACCGCCCCCTCCGCGACGCGGCCGGCCTCGTCGGCGGCCTCGCGCAGCACCGAGACGGTCTCCAGCAGCGCCCTGGAGTTGACGGCATCGGCCTCGGCGCGGCGCAGGATGTCCAGCCGCTGGGAGACCAGCTGCTGCACGTTGCGCAGCGCCGCGCCGCGGGACTCGGTGAGGTCGATCGTCTCGGTGACGAAGAAGTCCATCGTCCCGATGACGCGCCCCTCGGAGAGGATCGGGAAGCACACCCCGGACTTGACCCCCGCCCGCTGGGCCGCCGGGCGGCGCACGCAGTCGGTCACCTCGGCCAGGTCCCGGACGAAGACCAGCTCGCGCTTGCGCCACGCGCGGCCGGACAGGCCCACGCCCTCGGCGAAGCTGGCCGAGAGGGTGACCTTCCGGAACTCGTCGCCGGCCGATCCGGACTCGACGCCGAACCGCAGGACCCCCGATTCCTCGTCCAGCGCCCAGTAGGAGCCGTAGGCCCAGCCGAACGCGGTGCGCACCGTCTCCAGCGCGATGCGCAGCGCCGACTGCTCGTCGGTGGCCTGGCCGACGCGGGCGACGACGGTGGTGACCGCCTCGCGGTCGTTGAGGGTCTCCTGGAGCTGTGAGGTCGCGATGGCGGCCCGGCGGGCGTGTGCGGCCACCCGGCCGATGGCCTGCCACTTCTCCGACCGGCCACCGAAGAAGGGCAGCTCGGCGCGGGAGTAGTACTCCTGCAGGGCCACCACCCGGCCGCCCTCGACGATGGGCAGCACGCATCCGTGCCGGGCGCCGGCGGCCATCGCGGTGGCCCAGCGCAGGCAGGCGCTGGTGTCGGTGTCGGGGTCCATCAGCACGGGGCGCCGTTCGCGCATGGCCCGGCCGCCGAGGCCGTCCTGCGGTGACATCACGGTCCCGGGCTGCCACGTCGCGGCCATCGCCGGGGTCAGCTCGCCCTGCTCGGCGACCAGCTCGAAGCCGTCGCCGCTCGGCATCCAGATGCCGCCGTAGGCCAGGCCGAGGGCGCGGACCGTCGTCGTCGTCACCTTGACGTGGGCGTCGGCCTCGTCGGTGACGCCCTCGTCCAGGGCGGCGAGCACCTGCTCGAGCGCCTCGACGTCGCGGGGCATGGGCGTTCCCGGGGCGGGCACGGTCGGGTCGGTACGTCGCCACATGGGAGGTCCTCCGGGGTCGTGGAGCGGCGCCTTCCCTTTCGGCAACGCATCGTCCGGATCCACCCGAGGGCGGCGGCGTATCGGTAACGCCCCGACTCAGGCGGCGAGCGCGCTCTCCCCGCGCAGGGCCGACCGGCCCGCCGCCCACGCGTCCAGCAGGTGGCGCGCCGTCAGCCCGTCCAGGGCGAGGGAGCAGGCGGCGCCGAACAGCACGTCGGCGGTCAGCTCCGGCTCACCGTCGACCAGCGAGCCGCACATGTCGACGGCGGCGATCTGCTCGTGCACCGCGTCGGCCTCGACGTGCTCGTCGTAGAACACGGTGGTCGCCGGGCCGTGGCCCAGCCGGCGCAGCCCCGCGGAGTAGCGGCGGCTGGGCTCCGACGACGTCATCTCCACGGCCGTCAGGTGCCCGAGCGCCGCGCCGCGCCAGCGCCGGTGCAGCCCGAACAGGGACATCGTGTTGACCGAGGTGAAGGCCGGGGCGGGGGCCCGGTCCCACAGGGCGCCGTAGGAGTCGTCGAGGTCGAGGTCGCGCAGCAGGCCGCGGAAGAGCTCGCTGTGCATGCGCACGGGGGAGCCGCCGCCGTACTCGTCGGCCTGGATCTCGACCATCGCGGCCTTGGTCCGGCCGCTGAGCCGGGGGACGGCGAACGTGTGGGGGTCGCCCTCCTTGAGGTGGTAGACCGAGCGCAGCACGAGGTACTCCCGCCACTGCTCGAGCGAGCCGGACCGGGCCAGGTGGCGCGACAGCGACGGGCCGTCGTCCGCGGCGATCAGCGCGGTGAGCTGCCGGTCGACCGGGTCGCCGGTGACCGCCACCGGACCGACCAGGGCGCGCAGCGCCGCCAGGTGCGCCCGCTCCAGGTGCGCACGCAGCGTCAGCAGCGCCGGGTCCCACTCCCACGCCTCGTCGACGCCGTCGAACCCCCGGTAGTGCAGCTCGTAGCAGGCGGCGAGGGTCAGCTGGAGGTCCTCGTCCAGGAGCGCGTCGGTGCTCGCGGCCGCCGTCCGCTCGGCCAGGGCGACCGTGTCGGGAGACAGCTCCCCGGTCAGCAGGCCGGTGCGGAGGGCGCTGCTCAGGGGACCCCTGGGCTCGGGAAACTGCATGTGAGGGGGCATGCCCACTCCGATCCCGCTCGATGCGCCCTGTGGGGAATGTCGCCCGAGGGTAGGACCCGGGCACGGCCGGCGCTCCGGCACGTGGGCGCCACGGCGGCCGAGTGGTGGACCGCGCGCGGGGTGCGCATCCTGGGCACACCACGGGCAGCGCCGCCGGAGGTGCTGCACCGGTGTGTGCGGGAGGCGTCATGTCGACCACGGCGACGGTGGAGACCGCGGGCGGAACCACGGGCCGGCGACGGCCGCCGCTGCGCTCGGTCCTGATCTGGACGGCGGTCGCCGCCGTCGGTGCCGTCGCGTGGACCGTGCTGGCTCTCGCCCGTGGCGAGACCGTCTCGGCGCTGTGGATCCTGTTCGCCGCGCTGTGCTCCTACGCGATCGCCTACCGCTTCTACTCGCGGTGGATCGCCCGCCGGGTGCTGCGCGTCGACGACTCCCGCGCCACCCCGGCGGAGCGCAACGCCGACGGCCGGGACTACGACATCACCGACCGCCGGGTGCTGTTCGGGCACCACTTCGCGGCGATCGCCGGCGCGGGCCCGCTGGTCGGGCCGGTGCTGGCCGCCCAGATGGGTTACCTGCCGGGGACGATCTGGATCATCGTCGGCGTCATCTTCGCCGGCGCGGTCCAGGACATGACCGTCCTGTTCTTCTCGATGCGGCGCAACGGCAAGAGCCTGGGCCAGATGGTCCGCGAGGAGATCGGCCTGGTCGGCGGGATCGCGGCGCTGATCGCCGTCTTCGCCATCATGATCATCATCCTCGCCGTGCTGGCGCTGATCGTGGTCAACGCGCTGGCCGAGTCGCCGTGGGGCGTCTTCTCCATCGCGCTGACGATCCCGATCGCGCTGTTCATGGGCATCTACCTGCGGGTGCTGCGCCCCGGACGGGTGCTGGAGGCCACCGGCATCGGCGTCGCCCTGCTCCTGGCCGCCGTCATCGGCGGCGGCTACGTCGAGGACACCCCCCTCGGCGACGCGCTGACCCTCTCCAAGGAGTGGCTGGTCCTCGCGCTCGTCGTCTACGGCTTCGTGGCCTCGGTGCTGCCGGTGTGGCTGCTGCTGACCCCGCGCGACTACCTGTCGACGTTCATGAAGGTCGGCGTCATCGTGCTGCTCGCGATCGGCCTGCTGCTGGCCCGGCCGGTACTGGCGGCCGACGCGGTCACCGACTTCGCCAAGGAGGGCAACGGCCCCGTCTTCGCGGGCTCGCTGTTCCCGTTCGTCTTCATCACCATCGCCTGCGGCGCGCTGTCGGGGTTCCACGCCCTGATCTCGTCGGGGACGACGCCGAAGATGCTCGCCAAGGAGAGCCACGTCCGGCTGATCGGCTACGGCGGCATGCTCATGGAGAGCTTCGTGGCGATCAGCGCGCTCATCGCCGCCGTCGTCATCGACCAGGGCCTTTACTACGCGATGAACGCCCCGGCCGGCGCCACCGGGGGCACCGCGGAGACGGCCGCGACCTTCGTGCAGGGCCTGGGCTTCGACACCTCCGCCGAGGACCTCGCGGCCGCCGCCGCGGCGGTCCAGGAACCCTCGCTGATCTCCCGGACGGGCGGGGCGCCGACCCTCGCCGTCGGCATCTCCAACATCCTCACCGATGCCTTCGGCGGCTCGCTCGCGGCGTTCTGGTACCACTTCGCGATCATGTTCGAGGCGCTGTTCATCCTCACGGCCGTCGACGCCGGCACGCGGGTGGGCCGGTTCATGCTGCAGGACACGGTCGGCAACGTCTGGAAGCGCTTCGGCGACCTCACCTGGCGGCCGGGCAACGTCATCGCCAGCGCGGTGGTCGTCGCCCTGTGGGGCTCGATCCTCTACCTCGGCGTGACCGACCCCCTGGGCGGCGTCAACCAGCTGTTCCCGCTGTTCGGCATCGCCAACCAGCTGCTGGCGGCCATCGCCCTGCTCCTGGTCACCGTGCTGCTGGTCAAGCACGGCCGGGCGCGCTACGCCTGGGTGTCGGGGATCCCGCTGGTCTGGGACCTCGTCGTGACCATGACGGCGAGCTACCAGAAGGTGTTCTCCGACGATCCCGCCGTCGGCTACTTCGCCCAGCGCGAGCGCTACGCCGACGCGCGCGACGCCGGCGAGGTGCTGGCCCCGGCCCAGGACGTCGGGCAGATGGACCAGGTGATCCGCAACTCCACCCTCAACGGCGTCCTCCAGGCGGTGTTCGCGGTGCTGGTGCTGGTCGTCGCGGTGCACGCCGTCGTCGTGGTGGTGCGGGCCCTGCGCACCCGCGGTGGCGTGCCGACCACCGAGGAGCCGCCGGTGCCCTCGAACCTCGTCGAGCCCGCGGGCCTGTTCGCCACGGCGGAGGAGAAGCGGGCGATGGCCCGGCACGACGCCGAGCAGCGCGAGCTGACCGGGAGCCGGTCGTGACGACCGCGGGCCCGCTGACCCGCGCCTGGCGGGGCGTGCGCTGGTACCTGCGGGAGTGGAGCGGCGAGGCGCGCTGGGACGACTACCTCGCCGAGTGCGCGGAGCACGGGCACCCGCCGATGAGCCGGCGGGAGTTCGAGCGGATCAGGTCCGCCGTCGCCGAGCGCCGGGCGGTCGACCGCTGCTGCTGAGCGGCCCCGCGCGGGCCGGGTGGGGGAGCGGCGCACCGTCCGCCCCAGTGGCCCCTCCGGCCCCGGCGAGGGTGCCGGGAGCGGTGCCGGCTGCCGACTCCTCAGTCAGCGACCACAGCCCGCCGAGGAGCCCGCCATGCGCCTGCCCCGTTCCCCCCGCCCGATCCTGCCCGGGCGCGCCCGGTGACCGCCGACCGCCGCCGGGTCGAGCTCCGCGCCGGCGCCTCCCTGCTGGCCAGCGCCGGCGCCGACCTCGGCTGCGGCGAGGAACCGGGGGTGCGCGTGCTGCCCGACGGACGGCTGTGGCTGGCCGACGTCGGCGCCGCGGTCTCGGCGGCCGAGATCTACCGCGCCGCCCGCGCCGTCCTGGCTGCGCAGCTCGACGCGATGGCTCAGGTCAGCGGCCAGTCGGTCGAGGAGGTCACCTTCGGCTGGCTGGTCGGGCTGCAGATGGACGACGTCCTGGCCGCCCTCGACGCCGAGCCGGAGGCCGACGCCGCCTGAGCGGTCAGGACCGGGCGGAGGACCCGGCCCCCAGGGCGGCGGCGATCTCGGCGTCCTCCTCCTGCGGGGTCTCCGCCTTCTCGTGCTTGTGCGCGAGCCGGCTGGGCCACCACATGTGCCGCCCGATGTCGAGGTTGAGCGCGGTGACCAGGACCGAGCGCACGATGATCGTGTCCAGCAGCACGCCCAGGGCCACCGCGATGCCCAGCTGGGTGAGGAACGTCAGCGGCAGCGTGCCCAGCACGGCGAACGTCGCGGCCAGCACCAGTCCGGCCGAGGTGATCACCCCGCCGGTCGCCGCCAGACCGATGAGGGCGGCCCGCCGGGTGCCGTGGTCGACCGTCTCCTCCCGGACCCGGGTCATCAGGAAGATGTTGTAGTCGATCCCCAGCGCGACCAGGAACACGAACACGAACAGCGGGAACGCGCTGTCGGTGTTGGTCACGCCGAGCGTCCAGTCGAAGATCAGCGCGCTGAGGCCGAGCGCCGCGCCGTAGGACAGCACGACGGTCGCGATGAGGATCACCGGGGCGACGATCGCCCGCAGCAGGAGGGCGAGGACCACCAGCACGACGAGCATGATCAGCGGGATCACCACGATGTTGTCCCGCTGGGAGGCCTCCTGGACGTCGAGGTTGATCGCGGTGTTGCCGCCGACGAGCGCGTTCCCGTCGCCCACGTCGTCCAGCGCGCTGCGCAGGTCCTCGATGGTCCCGGCGGCGGCGTCGCTGTCGAAGGGGTCGGCCAGGGTGGCCTCGACGAGCGCGTCGTCGCCCTCGGTCCGCACCTCGACGATCTCGGTGATGCCGGGGTCGGCGGCCACGGCCTCGGCGACGGCGTCGGCGTCGTCGGCACCGGTGATGACGTACACCGGGTTGCCGGCGACCGCCGGGAAGTGCCGCGCGGCCACCTCGTCGCCTTCGATCGACTCGGGGGTGCCGCGGAAACCCTCGGCCTGCGAGAGGCCGTCGGGGTGCAGGTTGAGCACGCCGATGCAGGCGACGAGCAGCAGCGCGCTGGTGACCACCCAGGTGGCCCGCGGCCGGGGCTTGATCCAGCGGCCCACCCGCGCCCACAGCCCGGTGGCGCTGGGCTCGGCGCTGCCGACGGTCGGACGGACCGGCCAGAACACCCAGCGCCCGCAGATGACCAGCAGCGCCGGCAGCAGCGTCATGAGCACGGCGAGGGTCACGGCGACGCCGATGGCGGCGACCGGCCCGAGGCCTGCGGTGGAGTTCATCTCCGCCGCGACGAGGCACAGCATCCCGAGGACGACGGTGCCGCCACTGGCCAGCACCGCCGGACCGGCGCGGTGCACCGCCTCGGCCATGGCCTCGTGCCGGTCGGCGTGCAGCCGCAGTTCCTCCCGGTAGCGCGCCACGAGCAGCAGCGCGTAGTCGGTGCCGGCCCCGACCACGAGGACCGTGAGGATGCTGGCGCTCTGCGCGTTGACGGTGAGGTCGGCGTACCGGGCGCACAGGTAGATGACGGCCTGCGCGACGAACAGCGCGATGACCGCGGAGAAGATCGGCAGCACCCACAGGATCGGGCTGCGATAGGTGAACAGCAGGATCAGGATGACGACGCCGAGAGCCGCGAACAGCAGGGTGCCGTCGATGCCCTCGAACGCCTCCGCGGAGTCCGCCGCGGCACCCGCGGGGCCGGTCACGTAGGCGTCCAGCCCGTCGGGACCGTCGGAGGCCTCGGCGCGGATGTCGTCGACGACGGGGGCGATCGCCTCCCAGCCGTCCTCGCCCACGTTGAGCGGGACGATCAGCTGCAGCGCCTCGCCGTCGTCGGAGGGGATGGGCCCGGTGATCTCGCCGTCGAGGGCGTCGAGCTCCGCGAACACCGCGATGTCGTCCTCGACGGCGGCCGTGTCGGCGTCGGTCACCCCGCCGCTGCGCTCGTAGATGACGATGGCGGGGATCAGGTCGGGGTCCGAGCCGAGCTCGGACTGCCGCTCCAGCGCCATGGTCGACTCGGCGTTGGCGGGCAGCCACGCCGCGATGTCGTTCTCCTGCTCGTCCGTCAGGCCGCCCGCGAGCGGCGCCGCCGCAGCGGCCAGCACCAGCCAGGCGATCAGGACCACCCACTTGAAGCGGCGGGAACTGACGCGGGAAGCGAACGACCTGCCCATGGTGCGCCCTCCGTCGGTACGCCGGCCGACGCCCGGCGCGCGCGATCGATGCGGCCCGGACGGTATCGAGGGCCCGGTGGGGCTGTCATCGCCTTTACGGGCGCGGGCGACGCCTGTTCCCGTTCCGTTTCCCGGGAGGTCGGTCCGGGCCGCCTCGCGGGGTCGTCCCCGGGGTTCAGCGGGGCGCGGGCGGTGGGGGAGGGGGGACCGGGGCGGCGGTGAGCTCCCGGTAGGCGTCGGTGTGCGCGCGGAGGGCGGAGACGGCGTCGGCGACCTCGCCGGGCAGGTGGCTCGAGGCCGGCAGCACCCGCTGGGCCTGGCGCACCGCGTCCGTGACGTCGGCGAGCATGTCGAGGTAGGCGGCGGCCTCGGCCTCGAGCTCGGGGAACCCGCGCGCGGAGGTGGCCAGCGTCTGCTGCCGCAGGCAGCGCTCCACCCGGGTGCCCTCCGCCTCCAGGGCCGGCAGCAGCCCCGGCACGTCGCCGAGGTGGGCCCCGGCGTCGTGGGCGGCGGCCAGCTCCCGCCGCAGCTCGCCGCGGGCCCGGGTCACCTGCACCTGCAGTTCTGCGGCGGACCGCCGCGCGCCCGGGGGCAACCGCCGCGCGGCGACGACGGCGGAGGCGGTCGCGCCCAGCTCCCGCCCGCGCGCGGTGAGCTCCCGGCCCCGGGCGACCAGGGGGCTGCGGCGGACCTTGCGGACCACCAGCCACCCGGCGAGGAGAGCGAGCAGGAGCAGCAGCACGATCCCGCCGCCGAGCACCGCGAGCACCGTGGTGTCCAGGCCGCTCAGCCAGGACAGGTCGTCGTCGTCGGCCCGCAGGTCGAGCGTCGCCGTCCCGGCCGTCAGCAGGTCGGTCATGCCGCGCTCCTCGCCCTCGTGCCCGGACGGCGGACCGTCCCTCCTCCTCCGATGCTAGGTCGGGAGGAGCCGGCGGTGGCGGGGCGCGCGGCGACCGGACACGCGAGAGGCGGGGCCCCCGTGGGGGACCCCGCCTCAGCGATCGTGCACCGATCAGGGCCGCGTGCGACCCGCTGGATCAGATGTCGTAGTACATCGCGAACTCGTGCGGGTGCGGGCGCAGGCGGATCGGGTCGATCTCGTTGGCCCGCTTGTAGTCGATCCACGTCTCGATCAGGTCGGGGGTGAAGACACCGCCGTCGATCAGGTAGTCGTGGTCGACCTCGAGCCGGTCGAGGACGGCGTCGAGCGACGCGGGCACCTTGTCGATGCCCAGGGCCTCCTCGGGCGGCAGCTCGTAGAGGTCCTTGTCGACCGGCGCCGGCGGCTCGATCTTGTTCTTGATGCCGTCGAGGCCGGCCATGAGCATCGCCGAGAAGGCGAGGTAGGGGTTGGCCGACGGGTCGGGCACGCGGAACTCGATGCGCTTGGCCTTGGGGTTGTCGCCCGAGATCGGGATGCGGCAGCAGGCCGAGCGGTTGCGCGCGGAGTACACGAGGTTGATCGGCGCCTCGTAGCCCGGCACCAGGCGGTGGTAGCTGTTGACCGTCGGGTTGGTGAAGGCCAGCAGCGACGGGGCGTGGGCCAGCAGGCCGCCGATGTAGTGGCGGGCGGTGTCGGACAGGCCCGCGTAGCCGGTCTCGGCGTGGAAGAGCGGCTCGCCGTCCTTCCAGAGGCTCTGGTGGCAGTGCATGCCCGAGCCGTTGTCGCCGAACAGCGGCTTGGGCATGAAGGTGGCGGTCTTGCCGTGCGCCCAGGCGGTGTTCTTGATGACGTACTTGAACAGCATCAGGCTGTCGGCCGAGCGCAGCAGCGTGTCGAACTTGTAGTTGATCTCCGCCTGGCCGCCGGTGCCGACCTCGTGGTGACCACGCTCGAGCTCCAGGCCGACTCGGGCGAGGTTGACCATCATGTCGGCGCGCAGGTCGCTCTGCTGGTCGTAGGGCTCGACCGGGAAGTAGCCGCCCTTCATCCGGGCCTTGTAGCCCAGGTTGGGGCCGACGCCGTTCTCGCCGGTCGCCGAGCCGCTGTTCCAGGAACCCTCGACCGAGTCGATGTGGTAGTAGCCCTCGTTGATCCCGGTGTCGTAGCGGACCGAGTCGAAGACGTAGAACTCGGCCTCGGGGCCGAAGTAGGCCGTGTCGGCGATGCCGCTGCTGGCCAGGTAGGCCTCGGCCTTCTTCGCCACGTTCCGCGGGTCGCGGCTGTACGCCTCGCGCGTGATCGGGTCGTGGATGAAGAAGTTCACGTTCAGCGTCTTGTGCTTGCGGAACGGGTCCAGGAAGGCGCTGTTGGCGTCGGGCAGCAGCAGCATGTCCGACTCGTTGATGGCCTGGAAGCCACGGATCGAGGAGCCGTCGAAGCCCAGCCCGTCGGAGAACGTGTCCTCGCCGAACGTCGACGCAGGGATGGTGAAGTGCTGCATGACGCCGGGAAGGTCGCAGAAGCGAACGTCGACGAATTCGACGTCGTTGTCGCGGATGTAGGCGGCGACCTCGTCGGGACTGGTGAACATCGATCCTCCGGGGTGAGCGGACAGGGGGTTGAGCATCGCAGCGTGGAACGAGCGAGGAGCGGAGACCCCCGCGGAAGCGAACGTGGACGGAGTGGGCGAACAGCCGAAGGCGAACCTACGAGCGAGGAGTTGCCCCGGGGTGTCTCCGGTGTTTCGGGCCGGTAACACCGGCCCCGGCGTGTCGGCCCCCTGCAGGGACCCGCCGCGAGCGTGCGAGTGGCGGGGGGCAGGGGGTGCTTCTCTACGCTGGTGGTCATGGTCAGGGATGCCCAGCCACCTTCTCAGGAGCGCCGTCGCGGCGCGTCGCTGGGGTTGCCCGCCGAGGGACCGGGGTCGCTCGCGCCCTTCGGCACCCGGGTCGGGGCGTACCTGGTCGACGCCATCGGATCGGGGTTGGTCGCGGTGGCCGTCTTCGGTCCCGGCCGCTCCTACTGGACGTTGCTGACCTTCGCCGTCGTCACGGTCGTCACGCTCGTGGCCTTCGGGCAGACCCCGGGCATGCGGCTGCTGTCGCTGCGCCTGGCGCACCCGCGGCAGGGCGAACGGCTGGCCCCGTGGCGGGCCGTCGTCCGCACGGCGCTGCTGTGCCTGCTGGTGCCGGCGCTGCTGGTCGACGCCGACGGCCGCGGGCTGCACGACCGCCTGACCGACACCGCCGTCGTCCGGGAGCGGTGACCGACGAGCGCGGCCGCGCCCGACGACGAGCCCGGAGGTCCTCGCCGGCCCCGGAGGCGTAGGAGGCGAAACCCACGTCCTGGGTCCCGGGACGTGGGTCTGGCTTCCTATGCCTGCGGTGTTGCCGGCCTCAGCGGCGGCGGACCTGGCGCTGGCTGACCGACATCTGCCGGCCGCCGGGCAGCGGGCCGCCCGGAACGGGCATCTTCGGGCCGCCCAGCGCGCTCATCCGGCGGGCGAGGGCGTTGACCTCCGCCGCGCTGAGGTTGCGCGGGAGCTTCACCACGTGGGTGTTGAGCTTCTTCAGCGGCACCTGACCCTCGTCGTCGCCGACGGTGATGTCGTAGATCGGGGTGTCGCCGACGATGCGGGCCAGCTTCTTCTTCTCCTGGGCCAGCAGCGGGCGGACCCGCGACGGCGCGCCCTCGGCGACGAGGATCACGCCCGGCCGGCCGAGTACCCGGTGGACGGCGTCCAACTGCGTGGTGCCGGCGACGCCCGAGGTCACCCGCCAGTCACCGCGCATGCCCTCGAGCACCCAGGCCGCGGCGCCGGGCTGGCCCTCGACCTGCCGGTAGGCCGACCCCTGCGCGCGCCGGCCGAACACGATCACCGCAGCCAGCAGGCCCAGCAGGACGGCGAAGGCGATCGTGAAGATCGGTGCGCTCAGCAGGATGCCGATCAGCTCCACCACGCCGGCGACCACCACGAAGGCGATCAGCATCAGCCAGGGCAGCTTGGGGTCGTTCTTGCGCGTGAGCGAGTACGCCTGCTTCATCATGCGGGCGTTGTTGCGCAGCTTGGTCATCCGGCCGACCTTGGGCCGGCCGTCCTTGCCGAGCTTGGGGGCCTTGCCGGGCTTGCCGGCGGGAGCCGCCGGAGCCGCGGTCGAGCCCGACCCCCGGCCGCGGCTCCCGGAGCCGGGAGCCCGCCCCGCCTTGCCGGTGGGGGCGGGGGAGTCCGAGGGCTTGCTGCGTGCCATGCCCCCAGGATAGGGCCGGTCGCGGCCCGCTCCCGGCGACGACGCCGAGATCACCCCTGGCGGGTCAGTCCCCGGGCCTCGGCGGCCTGCTGGTACAGCCGCCCCGCGCGGTAGGAGCTGCGCACGAGCGGGCCGGCCAGGACGCCGGCGAAGCCGATCCGCTCGGCGTCGGCCTGGAAGCCGACGAACTCCTCGGGCTTGACCCAGCGGACGACGGGGTGGTGCCGCGGCGAGGGGCGCAGGTACTGGGTGATCGTGAGCAGGTCGCAGCCGGCGTCGTGCAGGGCCTGCATGGTCTCCACGACCTCGTGCGGCTCCTCGCCCATGCCGAGGATCAGGTTGCTCTTGGTCACCAGCCCGGCCTCCCGGGCCGCGGTGATGACGGCGAGGGAGCGGTCGAACCGGAAGCCGGGGCGGATCCGCTTGAAGATCCGCGGCACGGTCTCCACGTTGTGGGCCAGCACCTCGGGCCGGGAGGAGAACACCTCGGCCAGCTGCGCGGGGTCGGCCGTGAAGTCGGGGATCAGCAGCTCGACGCCGCAGCCGGGAACGGCGGCGTGGATCTGCCGCACCGTCTCGGCGTACAGCCACGCGCCGCCGTCCGGCAGGTCGTCGCGTGCCACCCCGGTCACGGTCGCGTACCGCAGCTGCATCGAAGCGACGCTCTCGGCGACCCGGCGCGGCTCGTCGGTGTCGAGCTCCGCCGGCTTGCCGGTGTCGATCTGGCAGAAGTCACACCGCCGCGTGCACTGGTCGCCCCCGATGAGGAACGTGGCCTCGCGGTCCTCCCAGCACTCGTAGATGTTGGGGCACCCGGCCTCCTCGCACACCGTGTGCAGGCCCTCGCGGCGGACGAGGGACTTGAGCTCCGTGTACTCGGGCCCGGTCTTCAGCCGCGTCTTGATCCACTCGGGCTTGCGCTCGATGGGCACCTGGCTGTTGCGCACCTCGAGGCGCAGCAGCCTGCGGCCGGCGGGCTCGAGGGCGGATCCGGAGGACGTGGGGGCCGCCGTCTCGCTCATGACCTGCACGGTACGCCCGGACGACGACACCGCCCCCGCTGCCGAGAGGGCAGCGGGGGCGGTGTGAGCGGTGTCTCGGAGGCGGTCAGGCCTGCCCGGAACCGGAGGGGCCGGCGGTCGGGCCCGGGTCGTCGCTGCCACCGCTGGTGAACGGCTCGGGGGCGGTGTCGGTCGGGTCGGTTTCGCCGTCCGCGCCGTCGCCCGCGACGTTCTGCGCGTCCCGCAGGCCCATGTCGGACTCGGCCGGTGCGGAGTCCCCGGCCTCCCAGGTGGCACTGGAGACGGTCGTGCCGAACTCGCTGCTGCTCGGGGAACTGGGCACGGGGTCCTCTCGGTAGCTGGGGACGGGCCCGTCCCCGGTGGGGGCGGGGGTCCACGAGTCGGCCTCGCCGCGGCGGCGGACGACGGCGAAGGCGACGGCGCCCACGGCGGCGAACAGCGCCAGCCACGTCCACCGGCGCGACGACGGCTCCGACGACGCCGGCGTCACCTTCCGCGCGGTCCGCTTCTTCGCCTTGGCGGCGGTCCTGGCCGCGGCCCGCTTCTGCTTCTTCGTCTGCTTCTTGACCTTGCCCGAGGCCTTCGCCGCGGTGGCGCCGGCCGCCGCCACCAGCTCCTCGCGCCGGTGCTCGAACTCGCCGAGGGCGGTCTCGACCCCCGATGCCAGGGAGCCGCGCGCGGACTCGAGGGCCGGGCCGACGGCCTCGCGGGCGGCCACGACGCGGGGGAGCACCTCGGTGGCGAGGGTCTTCTGGGCAGCCCTCTGCGCGGCCTCGACCCGGGGGGCCAGGTCGGCCGCGGCCTTGGACGCCGCCGCGGTCGTGGCGGCGACGGCCGAGGTCAGGGCCGGGCGGGCGTTCTCCCGGGCGGCGTGCACCCGGGGGCCGAGGTTCTCGACCGCGGCGGCGAACCGGGCGTCGGCGACCTCGCGGGCGGCCTCCACCCGCGGGCCGAGCGCCTTCTGGGCGGCCTCGACGCGGGGCCCGATGGCCTCGCGGGCCGAGGCGACGGCGGGGGCGGTGACGGCCACGGCGGCGGCGACCTTGGGGGCGACGGCGAGCTGGGCGGCGCCCAGGGCGGGTGCGGCGGCCTCGCGGGCGGCCGCGATGCGCGGGGCCAGCTCGTCCGCGGCCGCACGACCGGCCTCGGTCATCGCCGTCCCGATGTGGCTGAAGCCCTCCTGGAGCTCGGCTGCGATGACCTGGCCTCGGGTCTTCTTGCGGAACACGGGATGTACCTCCACGTTGATCGTCTCGGCGCCATCCTGCCCGCATCGCGCGGCGAGCACACCCCGAGCGCTCCCGGTCCGGCGCCGGGCCCCCGCCCCGGTTAGCGTCGCCATCGTGCAACTGCGCATCTTCACCGAACCTCAGCAGGGCGCGAGCTACGACGACCTCCTCGCGGTGGCCCGGCGGGCCGAGGAGACCGGCTACGACGCCTTCTTCCGCTCCGACCACTACCTGGCGATGGCCGGCGACGGCCTGCCCGGGCCCACGGACGCCTGGGTCACGCTGGCCGGCCTGGCCCGCGAGACCAGCCGGATCCGGCTCGGCACGCTGATGACGGCGGCCACCTTCCGGCTGCCGGGACCGCTGGCGATCTCGGTGGCGCAGGTGGATGCGATGAGTGGCGGCCGGGTCGAGCTCGGCATCGGCTCGGGCTGGTTCGAGGCCGAACACGAGGCCTACGGCATCCCGTTCCCCGAGCTGGGGGAGCGCTTCGACCGGTACGAGGAGCAGCTCGCCGTCGTCACCGGACTGTGGGCAACGCCACCCGGGGAGACCTTCGACTTCGCGGGCCGGCACTACCGGCTCACCGGTTCCCCGGCGCTGCCCAAGCCGGTGCAGCCCGGAGGCATCCCGGTGCTGGTGGGCGGCAGCGGCGCGCGCCGCACCCCGCGGCTGGCGGCGCGCTACGCCGCCGAGTTCAACGTGCCGTTCATGTCGGCCGAGGAGAACGCCCGGCTGTTCGCCGGCGTGCGCTCGGCGTGCGAGGAGGCCGGGCGCGACCCGTCGTCGATGGTGTTCAGCTCGGCGCTGGTGCTCTGCGTCGGCCGGGACGACGCCGAGCTCGCTCGCCGGGCCGCCGCGATCGGCCGGGACGTCGACGAGCTGCGCGAGCACGGGGTCGCCGGCAGCCCGGCCGAGGCCGTCGACATCCTGGGCCGGTACGCCGATGCCGGGGCGACCCGCGTCTACCTGCAGGTGCTGGACCTCGCAGACCTGGACCACCTGGACCTGGTGGCCGCGGAGGTCGCTCCCCAGCTGGCCTGAGCCGCCCGGGAACTCGCGGAGTCCTCCGCGGAGCCGGCGGTAGACTCGGGACGTGACCGGGCGGTCCCTCCTTCTGCGGCCGCGCTGACCCCGACCTGCGGAGACAGCGCGGCGACCCCTCCTGTGCGAGGGGTCTTTCCATGTCCGCCTCCGGACGTCCGCCCGTTCGCCCCCCAGCACCCGAGACCGGAGCACCGACGATGAGCCAGACGGCCAGCAGCCCGAGCGGCGCTGCCACCACCGAGCCCGGCGGCGACGGGGTGGGCGGGGGCATACCTCCGCACCGCTACACGCCGGCCCTGGCGCAGCAGATCGAGCTGGCCTGGCAGGACCGCTGGGAGGCCGAGGGGACGTTCCACACCCCGAACCCGTCGGGCCGGCTGTCCGCCGGCTTCGAGCGGGTCGCCGACCGGCCCAAGTACTTCGCGATGGACATGTTCCCCTACCCCTCGGGCGCGGGGCTGCACGTCGGCCACCCGCTGGGCTACCTGGGCACCGACGTGACCAGCCGGTTCCGCCGGATGGACGGCGCCAACGTGCTGCACCCGATGGGCTACGACGCCTTCGGGCTGCCGGCCGAGCAGTACGCCGTCCAGACCGGGCAGCACCCCCGGATCACGACCGAGGCCAACATCGCCGCGATCCGCGCCCAGCTGCGCCGCCTGGGCGTCGACCACGACGACCGCCGCAGCTTCGCCACGATCGACCCGGGCTACTACAAGTGGACCCAGTGGATCTTCCTGCAGATCTTCGGGTCCTGGTTCGACGAGACCGCGGGGAAGGCGCGCCGCATCGACGAGCTGGTCGCGGAGCTGGACGCCGGCACCCGCGAGCCCGCCCCGGGCACCAACGAGACCGGCCGGCCCTGGGTCGAGCTGTCGGCGGGGGAGCGCAAGCGCGTCGTCGACGCGCACCGGCTGGCCTACCTGAACGAGGCGCCGGTCAACTGGTGCCCGGGGCTGGGCACCGTGCTGTCGAACGAGGAGGTCACGCCCGACGGGCGCTCCGAGCGGGGCAACTTCCCGGTGTTCCGGCGGCCGCTGAAGCAGTGGATGATGCGGATCACCTCCTACTCCGAGCGCCTGCTGGCCGACCTGGACCGGCTGGACTGGTCGGACTCGCTGAAGCAGATGCAGCGCAACTGGATCGGCCGCTCCACCGGCGCGCGGATCCGCTTCCACGCCGCCGGGCAGGCCATCGAGGTGTTCACCACCCGGCCCGACACCCTGTTCGGCGCCACCTACGTCGTCCTGGCGCCCGAGCACCCGCTGGTCGAGGCCCTGACCGCCGACGCGTGGCCGGACGGCACCGACCCGCGCTGGACCGGCGGGGCCGCCACCCCGCGCGACGGCGTCCGGTCCTACCAGCGGCAGGCGTCGCGCCGCTCGGAGCTGGACCGGCAGAACGAGGCGCGGGAGAAGACCGGCGTCTGGCTGGGCGTCACCGCCGTCAACCCGGCCGACGGCCGGGAGCTGCCGGTCTTCATCGCCGACTACGTGCTCACCGGCTACGGCACCGGCGCGATCATGGCCGTGCCCGGCGAGGACGCCCGCGACTGGGAGTTCGCCCAGGCCTTCGGCCTGCCGCACGTGCGCACGGTGCAGCCGCCGGCCGGCTGGGACGGCGGGGCGTGGACCGGCGCCGGGCAGATGATCAACTCCTCGAACGAGGAGATCTCCCTGGACGGCCTGGACAAGGCGACCGCGATCGAGCGGATCACCGGGTGGCTGGTCGCGACGGGCGCCGGCGAGGCGACGACCACCTACAAGCTGCGGGACTGGCTGTTCAGCCGGCAGCGATACTGGGGCGAGCCGTTCCCGATCGTGTACGACGCCGACGGCGCCCCGCACGCGGTGCCGGAGCAGATGCTGCCGGTGCTGCTGCCCGAGGTCGACGACTACTCGCCCAAGACCTTCTCCGACGACGACGCCGACTCCGCCCCGGAGCCGCCGCTGTCGCGCGCCACCGAGTGGACGACGGTGACCCTCGACCTGGGCGACGGCCCGAAGCCCTACCGGCGCGAGACCAACACGATGCCCAACTGGGCCGGGTCCTGCTGGTACTACCTGCGCTACCTGGACCCGGGCGACGACACCCGGATGGTCGACCCGGAGCTGGAGCGGTACTGGCTGGGCCCGCGCGAGCCCGGCGACGTGGGCGGCGTGGACCTGTACGTCGGCGGCGTCGAGCACGCGGTGCTGCACCTGCTGTACGCCCGCTTCTGGCACAAGGTGCTGTTCGACCTGGGGTACGTCTCCAGCGAGGAGCCGTTCCGCCGGCTGGTCAACCAGGGCTACATCTCCGCCTACGCCTACACCGACGAGCGCGGCTTCTACGTGCCCGCCGCCGAGGTCGTGGAGGCCGACGGGCAGTTCCTGTTCGAGGGCAAGCCGGTCAACCGCGAGTACGGCAAGATCGGCAAGAGCCTGAAGAACATGGTCACGCCCGACGAGATGATCGGCGCCTACGGGGCGGACACGTTCCGCGTGTACGAGATGTCGACCGGGCCGCTGGAGCAGTCCCGGCCGTGGGAGACCAAGGCCGTCGTCGGATCCCAGCGGCTGCTGCAGCGGATCTGGCGCGTCGTCGTGGACGAGGAGACCGGGGCGGTGCGGGCGGCCGACGGCGCCGAGCCCTCCGAGGAGGTCCTGCGGGCGCTGCACCGGGCCATCGCCGGCGTCCGCGACGGCATGGACACCCTGCGGTTCAACATCGCCATCGCCCGCATCACCGAGCTGACCAACGCGCTGACCCAGGCCTACGGCGCCGACTCGCCGCTGCCGCGGTCGGTGGCCGAGCCGCTGGTGCTGCTGGTCGCGCCGCTGGCCCCGCACCTGGCCGAGGAGCTGTGGTCGCGGCTGGGGCACGAGGGGTCGTCGGCGTGGGCGCCGTTCCCCGAGGCCGACGAGCGCTGGCTGGTCGAGGACACCGTCGAGGTCGCGGTCCAGGTCAACGGCAAGGTGCGGGCGCAGGTCACCGTGCCGGCCGACGCCGACGCCGCCGCGCTCGAGGCCGCCGCCCGTGCCGACGAGAAGATCGTCGCGTGGCTGGACGGGAAGACCGTGCGCCGCGTGGTCGCCGTCCCGGGCCGGCTGGTCAACTTCGTCCTCGGCTAGGGCTCGTGGCCCGTCGCGCCGGGTGGGCCCCGGAGGGGTCCGCGCCGGCGTGCCGCAAGGCGCTCAGCGCAGAGAGGGGACGGCTCCTGGCCGCGGGGTCGGCCGGTAGGGCGACGGAGTGCTCAGCACGCGGCGCATCGCCGTCTCCACCGGGTCCAGCGCCTCGGCGACGGTCACGTCGCGGCCCAACTCGGCGGTCAGCGAGGTGGCCCCGGCGTCGACGATCCCGCACGGGATCATGTTCGCGAAGGCCGTCATGTCGGGGTCGCAGTTCAGCGCGAAGCCGTGCATGGTCACGCCCCGGGCCACGCGGACGCCGATGGCCGCCACCTTGCGGTCGGGGCGGTGCCCCTGGCCCGGCTCGTCGGCCCGCACCCACACGCCGCTGCGCCCCTCGACCCGCTCCGTGGCCAGCCCGAAGCCGGCGCACACCTCGATCAGCGCGTCCTCCAGCCGGCGGACGTGCGCGACGACGTCGACCGGGTCGGGCAGCGCGACGATCGGGTAGCCGACCAGCTGGCCCGGACCGTGCCAGGTGATCTTGCCGCCGCGGTCGACGTCGATCACCGGCGTGCCGTCGAAGGGCCGCTCGTGCGGTTCGGTGCGCTTGCCCGCCGTGTACACCGGATGGTGCTCCAGCAGCAGCATCGTGTCGGGCCCGGTGCCGGCGACCCGCGCGGCGTGCAGCTCCCGCTGCTGCGCCCAGGCCTCCTCGTAGCCGACCAGCCCGGCCCGGATCACGCTCAGCTCGCTCACGGGGTCAGCGTAGGCGGCGGGGCTCGATGCGGGTCTCCACCGCCGCGCCGTCGGGGCCGCGCTCGACCCGGTAGGCGCCCTTCCCCGGGCGGTCGGCGACGGCCTCGACCAGCGTGGTGCCGCGGTAGACCAGCCCCACGCCGTCGTCGGTGGCGTGCCCGCCGGGAAGCGTGCCGTCGGCGACCAGCCGCTGGTACAGCGGGCGACGCTGCTCCTCGGAGTCGTAGTGGACGCTGTTGGACGTCGGGATCAGCGCGAGGCCGTTCGTCACCGGCCGCAGGTCCGGGCCGTAGGAGTCGGTGTTGCCCCCGACGTGCCAGCACAGCGATCCGGCCGAGACCCCGCCGAGCACGACCCCGGCCTCCCACACCTCGCGGAAGACCTCGTCCAGGCCGTGCACCCGCCAGACGGCCAGCAGGTTGGCCACGCTGCCGCCGCCGACCCAGACGACGTCCTGGGCCAGCAGGTGGGCGCGCATGTCGGGCACCGTCGGCATGGTGAACAGGCTGAGGTGGCTGACCCGGACGGCGCTGCCGGCGAAGGCGCCGTAGACGCCGGCGACGCGCACCGGGTCGTCACCGGTGGCCGTGCCCAGGTAGCAGAGCCGGGGCTGCGCCGGAGCGCCCGCGAGCTCGACGGCCAGGTCGAACACCGGCCCGGGCGCCCAGTCGTAGGGGCCGCGGCCGCGGGAGTCGAAGCCGATGCTCGTGGCGAGGATCGTGGGCGCGTCGGCGGGCATGCTCAGGGCTCCTGGGGGGTCGGGGCCGGACGCAGGGCGCGCAGGACGGCCCGCGCGGCGCGAGCGCCGCTGGCCATCGCGCCCTGGATGGACGGGGTGTCGCGGTGGTCGCCGCAGACGTACACGCCGGCGCCGAGGTCGACCGGGCGGCGCAGCTGCAGCGGCGGCAGCGCCGCCGGCTGCGCCCCGGGCACGGTGACCGAGGTGAGGTGGGCCAGATCCGACGTCGGGACGCCGTGCAGGCGGGCGAGCTCGCCGCGGACCTCGGCCTCGGACGACGGCAGCAGGGTGGAACTCGCCACCAGCGCCCGGCCGTCGGGGGAGTAGGCGGCCTGGGCGTCGGTGAGGACGACGCTGTTGACCAGCCGCCCGCCCGGGCCACCGAGCACGATGAGCGGCTCGCGCCACGGGGACTCCGGCAGCACGTGCAGGTGGGTGGTGACCTGCCGGGGCGCGGCCGCCTCGACGCCGGGCAGCAGGGTGGCGGCCGTGTCCGGGTCGGCGGCGACGACGACGGCGTCCGCGCCGACCACCCCGCCGTCCCACCTGACCTGGCCGGACGCGACGACCCTCACCCTCGACCGGAGGTGGAGCCTGTCCCCGCCGAGCCGGTCGGCGAGCTGCGCACCGACGGACTGCATGCCGCGCGCGGGCAGGCCGATGCGGCCGCGGGCGAAGCTGCGCCACAGCAGGCCGAGGTAGCGGCTGGAGGTCGCCAGCTCCGACTCCAGGAGCACTCCGGCGAGGAAGGGCCGGAAGAACCGCTCGAGCGCCTCCTCGCCGACACCGGCTGCGCGCAGCCGCTCCTCGGCCGACGTCTCCGGTTCCCGCAGCAGCCGGTCCACCGGTCCGTAGCCCACCCGCGCGGAGTACGCCGCGATCGCGGCCTTCGCGTACAGCGACCCGATCGGCGCGCGCAGCATGTCCAGGGCGAGGGCCGGCTGCCGGCGCGGGTCGACGACGCGGTGCACCCGCCCGTCCACCCGCAGCACGGCGCCCGACCGGAACCAGCCCATCCCGAGGGCGGGGACGTCGAGGTCGGCCACCCGCGGATAGCCGGTGTTGAGCACCTGGAAGCCCCGGTCCACCACGAAGCCGTCGACGCGCTCGGTCGCCAGCCGCCCGCCCGCGTGCCCGCCGGCCTCGAGCACGTGCACGTCGCAGCCGGCGTCGGCCAGCCGGACCGCGGCCGACAGCCCGGCCAGCCCGGCGCCGACGACGACCACCTCGGCGCGGGCGGGCACGGACACCCCCAGAACCTATGCGGCGGACGCCCCGAGTGCCTGTGGACGGCCGGAGCGGCGCGGACCCGACCTCGCCTACGGTGCCGCCCGTGCCGGAGGAGAGCGCCGAACCCCGTCCCTCGCCCGAGCCCCCCGTGGTGCCGGGCTACCGGCTCGTCGAGCTCCTGGGCCGCGGCGGGTCGGGCGAGGTGTGGCGCGCGCTGCCGCGCGGCGGCGGCGAGCCCGTGGCGGTCAAGGTGCTGGTGGCCGGCGACCCCGACCGGCAGGCCCGCGAGGCGGCACTGCTCGGCGAGCTGGATCACCCGCACCTGGTGCGCCTGGTCGAGGTCGTGCACCAGCCGCGGCGCGGGGAGCCGGCCGGTGTCGCCCTCGTGCTCGAGCTGCTGGCCGGCGGCAGTCTCGCCGCGCTGCTCGCCCGGCGCGGGCGGCTGCGGCCCGGTGAGGTCGTCACGGCCGTCGCACCGGTCGGCGCCGCGCTGGCGCACGCGCACGCGGCGGGGGTGGTGCACGGTGATCTCTCGCCCGGCAACGTCGTCTTCACCGCCGAGGGGCGGCCGGTGCTGACCGACCTCGGTGTCGCCCGCGTGCTGGGGGAGGTGGCGAGCGGCGAGGTCACCCCGGCCTACGTCGACCCGACCGTCGCGCGGGGTGGGGCGCCCGGCCCCGCGTCCGACGTCTTCGGTGTCGCCGCGGCCGCCTTCCACGCCCTCACCGGCGTCGCACCGTGGAACGCGGCCACCCCCGCGGACACGCTCGCCGTCGCCGCCGCCGGAGAGCTGCCCGACCTGGACCTGCTGGCCCCCGAGGCGCCGCCGGCCCTGCGGAACGTCATCGCCCGCGGGCTGGCTGCCGATCCCGCCGATCGTCCGACGGCGGCGGAGTTCGCCCTCGACCTGCGGCACGCCTGCCGGCCCGAGCCGGTGCGCCTGCCGGTCGCCGGGGTGCCGGACGCCGAGCTGGGGCTCACCGGCCGCGGCCCGCGGACGGAGCTCACCCACCAGCTGGCCCGGCGGCGGGCCCCGGCAGCGGGTGCCCCCGCCCGGCGCCGCCGGCCGGGCGTTCCGCGGCCGGCGGCCGGGCGGTGGTCCCGGTGGGCGGGGCTGCTGCTGGCGGTGGCCGTGCTGCTGGGGGGAGCGAGCTGGGTGGGCGCCCGCTGGGCGGGAACGGACCGGGTCGGCGCCGCCGCGCAGTCGGGCGCCGCGGCAGGAGACGCCTCGCCGGCGCCCGCCGCGGCCGCCGAGGCCGACTGGCTCGCCGTGCTGCAGGGGCTGTACGCCCGTCGCGCGGACGCCTTCGCGCGGGCGGACGCCGCCGGGCTCGACGCGGTGTACGTCGCCGGCAGCGCGCTGCGGGCCGCCGACGAGGCCGCGGTCCGCCGGCTGGCCGAGGCGGGCGAGCTGCTGGCGGGCTTCGCGCCGCGCGTGGAGGGGCCGGTGACGGTGGCGGAGTCCGGCGACCGGGTGCGCGTCGAGGCCCGCGACGGCTGGGCCGCCTACGCCGTCGTCCCCGCCGACCACCCCGACGGACCGGTGCTGCGGCACGCCCCGGGGCGCGCGAGCGGGCCGGTCGTGCTGGAACTCGTGCGGGCACCGGACGGCTGGCGGATCGCCGCCGCGGAGCGGGCGGGCTGAGCCGCGGCGGTCAGTCCCGGCCCAGTGCCGAGCGCAGCGCCGACCCCACGTCGGGGTGGGTCCAGGTGAAGCCCGCGGCCTCCAGCGCGGCCGGGACCGCGCGCTGCCCGGCGAGGACGCCCACCGGCGCGAACTCGCCCAGGACCGCGCGCAGGGCGAACCCGGGCACCGGCAGGACCGCGGGCCGGTGGACCACCTGCGCCAGGGCGCGGGTGAACTCGGCGTTGGTCACCGGGGCCGGCCCCGTGAGGTTCACCGGGCCCGACAGCGGCGCGGTGAGCAGGAAGCGGATGGCGGCGACCTCGTCGGTCAGGCTGATCCACGGCCAGTACTGCGTGCCGGACCCGAGCCGGCCGCCCACGCCCAGCCGGAACAGCGGCGCCATGCGCCGGAGCAGACCGCCGCGCCCCAGGACCAGTCCGGTGCGCATCGTGACCACGCGGACGCCGGCCTGCTCCGCCGGCGCCGTGGCCGTCTCCCACTGCTCGCACACGTGGGCCAGGAAGTCCTGCCCGGCCGGCGCGTTCTCGCGGACGACGCGGTCGCCGGTGTCGCCGTACCAGCCGACGGCGGAGGCGCTCAGCAGCACGCGCTCGCGGCCGGGGTCGGCGGCGGCCGCCTCGGCGAGGGCGGTGCTGACCGTGGCGGTCGCGTCGACCCGGCTGCGGAGGATCTCCCGCTTGCGCTTCTCGGTCCACCGCCGGTCGCCGACCCCCGTTCCCGCGAGGTTGACGACCGCGTCGACGTCGGCGAACAGCGCCGGGTCGATCCGCCGGTGCTGGGGGTCCCAGCGGTGCTCGTCGGCGGTGCGCGGGGTGCGACGGACCAGACGCAGGACGTCGTGGCCGTCGTCGACGAGGGCCGGCACGAGCGCCGAGCCGATCAGTCCGGACGAGCCGGTGACGGCGACCTTCACGGGAACCTCCGGGGGAGCGAAGACGGCAGAGGGGCCCCGGCGCGCGCCGAGGCCCCTGGCTCCGTCCCGGGCTCGCGCCGAGCGCGCACGGCGCGAGCCCGGGACGGAGGGCCTTACCTAGGCGAGACCGAGGTCGCCCTCGAACTGGCCCGCCTCGAGCCGCTCCCGCACCGCGGTGAGGAAGCGGGCCGCGTCGGCGCCGTCGACGATGCGGTGGTCGTAGGTGAGCGCGAGGTAGACCATCGAGCGGATCGCGATGACCTCGCCGAGGTCGGGGTCGGACACGACGACCGGCCGCTTGACGACCGATCCCGTGCCGAGGATCGCAACCTGCGGCTGGTTGATGATCGGGGTGTCGAACAGGGCTCCGCGGCTGCCGGTGTTGGTGATCGTGAAGGTGCCGCCGCCGAGCTCGTCGGGGCTGACCTTGTTGTTCCGGGTCCGGTCCGCGAGGTCGGCGATCTTGCGGGACAGCCCGCCGATGTTGAGGTCGCCGGCGCCGTGGATGACCGGCACCAGCAGGCCGCGCTCGGTGTCCACGGCGATGCCGAGGTTCTCGGAGTCGTGGTAGGTGACCGTGCCGGCCTGCATGTCCACCGACGAGTTCACCGACGGGAAGGACTTGAGCGCCTCCACGGCAGCCTTCGCGAAGAAGGGCAGGAACGACAGCTTCACGCCCTCGCGGGCCTCGAAGTCGCGCTTGGCCCGGTTGCGCAGCGTCGCGATCCGCGTGACGTCGGCCTCGACCACGGTGGTGAGCTGGGCGCTGATCGCCAGCGACTCCACCATCCGCTGGGCGATGACCTTGCGCAGGCGCGGCATCTTCTCCGTACGGCCGCGCAGCGAGGTGTCGGGCTGCGCCGCCGGGGAGGGTGTCGCCGCGCGCGCCGCCGGCGCCGAGGTCGGGGCGGACGACGGCGCCGCGGCCGCCGGTGCCGCCTGCTCGGCCGCGGCCAGGACGTCCTGCTTGCGGATCCGGCCGCCGACGCCGGTGCCGCTCACGGTCGACAGGTCGACGCCGTGGTCGGCGGCGAGCCGCCGGACCAGGGGGGTGACGTACTGGCCGCCGCCGTCGCCGGCCGGGGCCGACTCCGCCGAGGCGTCGCCGGAGGGGGCCGACGCCTGAGGGGCCGACGCCTGGGGGGCCACCGCCTGGGCGGGCGACGGTTCGTCGGTGGGCGAGGCCGACGGGAGCGAGCCGCTGGAGCCGTAGTCGCCGCCCGGGGCCTCGGTGGCCGGCTTCGCCGTCGGGGTCTCCTCCACCGGCTGGGGCGCGGCCTGCTGGGGCGCGGCCTGCTGGGGTGCGGCCTGCGCCGGGGCGGCCTGCTCCTGCTGCGGGGCGGGCGCGGGCGCGGAGCCGCCACCGGCCGAGGCGCTGCCGACGACGGCGAGCTGGGCGCCGACCTCGACGGTCTCGTCCTCCTGCACCGAGATCGACAGCAGGGTGCCCGAGACGGGCGAGGGGATCTCGGTGTCGACCTTGTCCGTGGAGACCTCGAGGAGGGGCTCGTCGACGGTGACCTCGTCGCCGACCGCCTTGAGCCACCGGGTGACCGTGCCCTCGGTGACGCTCTCGCCCAGGGCGGGCATGGTCACCGGGGTGCCCTCGCCGCCGCCCTGACCGCCGCCGCCCTGGTCGCCGTCGCCGGAGGGCGCGGGAGCCTCGGCGGCCGGCTGCTCGGCCTGCGCGGCCGGCTGCTCGGCGGCCGCGTCGGTGTCCTGGACCTGCTGGTCGGGGGTCTGCGGCGCGGTGTCGGCGTCCTCGGCCGACGCCGGAGGAGCGCCACCGTCGCCGTCCCCACCGATGACCGCCAGCTCGGCGCCGACGTCCACCGTCTCGTCCTCGGCGACAAGGATCTTGGTCAGCACGCCGG
The DNA here is from genome assembly GCF_900110555.1 of Trujillonella endophytica. Lineage (GTDB taxonomy): Bacteria > Actinomycetota > Actinomycetes > Mycobacteriales > Geodermatophilaceae > Trujillonella > Trujillonella endophytica. The sequence continues at coordinate 51,801 of NZ_FOEE01000013.1, read as the reverse complement.
ACGCGGGCGAGGGGATCTCGGTGTCGACCTTGTCGGTCGAGACCTCGAGGAGGGGCTCATCGGCCTCGACCTGCTCGCCCTCCTGCTTGAGCCATCGAGTGACCGTGCCCTCGGTGACGCTCTCGCCCAGGGCGGGCATGGTGACGGACGTCGGCATCGGTGCGGGGCTCCTTCTGTGGGAACGCTGTGGTGGCGCTGGTGGGGGTGAGGTGGTGGGTCAGCCGTGGACGTGCAGCGGCTTGCCGGCCAGCGCCAGGTGCGCCTCGCCGAGGGCCTCGCTCTGCGTGGGGTGCGGGTGGATCAGGCCGGCGACGTCGTCCGCCTCGGCCTCCCAGTTGTAGATGAGCTGGGCCTCGGCGACGAGCTCGCCGACGCGGCTGCCGACCATGTGGATGCCGACGACCGGGCCGTCGGGCGCCTGGATCAGCTTCACGGCGCCGGCGGTCTTGAGGATCTGGCTGCGGCCGTTGCCGGCGAGGTCGTAGACGAGCGTGGTGACCTCGCCGTACTTCTCCTTCGCCTGGGCCTCGGTGAGCCCGACGGAGGCCACCTCGGGGTCGGAGTAGGTGATGCGGGGGACCCCGGCGTAGTCGATCGGGGCGGGGTTCAGCCCGGCGACGCGCTCGGCGACGAGGATCCCCTCGCCGAAGCCGACGTGGGCCAGCTGGAGGGTGGGGATCAGGTCGCCGACGGCGGACACGGTCGGCACGTTGGTGCGGCAGTACTCGTCGACGAGGACGTAGCCGCGCTCCATGGCGACGCCGGCCTCCTCGTAGCCCAGCCCCTCGCTGACCGGCCCGCGGCCGACGGCCACCAGCAGCAGCTCGGCCTCGAACTCCTTGCCGTTCTCCAGCGAGACCTTGACGCCGTTGTCGGTGCTCTGCACGCCGGAGAAGCGGCTGCCGAGCTCGAAGCCGATCTTGCGGCGGCGGAAGGCCCGCTCCAGGAGCTTCGACGACGCCTCGTCCTCCAGCGGGACCAGGTGCGGGAGGGCCTCGATGATCGTGACGTCGACGCCGAAGGACTTCCAGGCGCTGGCGAACTCGCAGCCGATGACGCCGCCGCCGAGGATGATCGCCGACGTGGGCACCCGGTCGAGGTTCAGCGCGTGGTCGCTGGTGATGACCTTCGTGCCGTCGACCTCGAGGCCGGGCAGCGAGCGGGCGTAGGAGCCGGTGGCGAGCAGGATGTGCTTGCCCTCGTAGGACTGGCCGTTCACCTCGACCGTCGTCGGGGAGGTCAGCCGGCCCTCGCCCTCGACGTAGGTGATCTTGCGGGCCTTCACCAGGCCCTGCAGCCCCTTGTAGAGCTTGGAGACGACGCCGTCCTTGTAGCTGTTCACGCCGTCCATGTCGATGCCGGCCAGCGACGTCTTCACGCCGAACTGCTCGCCCTCGCGGGCGAGGTCGGCGACCTCGCCGGCGTGCAGCAGGGCCTTGGTGGGGATGCAGCCGCGGTGCAGGCACGTGCCGCCGACCTTGTCCTTCTCGATGAGGACGACGTTCAGGCCGAGCTCGGACGCGCGGAACGCCGCGGCGTAGCCACCGGAGCCACCGCCGAGGATGACCAGGTCGGCGGGGGAGGTGGGTGCGCTCACGAGTGGCTCCTCGAGTTACTGCGGCCCCCGAGTCGCTCGGTCGGGGGATGGTCAGCGCCCATCCTGCCACTCCGGGAACGGCGCAGCCTGGCGCCCCGTTTGGTGTGCCGGGCGTGGTTGGACACACCCGGGACCGGGAGCTGAGGCGGCGCGCCGGGGCTGTTCGGCCGGCTGCGGGGTCCGCGGCGGCGCACCTCGGACCGGAACCGGCGCGCGACGCTCGACCGGGGCCCGGTCCGGGCGGACCTTCGCCACCCCGAGGAGTTCGTCGCGACCCGCCGCGGCGTGGCGGGGGTCGTCGAGCGCGGGGCCGCGCTCACCGAGGCCACCCCCGCCCCTCTACCCGGTGCAATTCCGCGCTTCTGCACCGGGCAGAAGCGCGGAATTGCCCGGGGTCAGTCGGTGATCGCGTCCTCGATCGTCGCGAGCAGGGTGCGCACGGGGACGCCGGTGCCCCCCTTGGGCGTGTAGCCCCAGGGCGAGCCCGTGTTGTAGCTCGGCCCGGCGATGTCGATGTGCGCCCACGGCAGACCCGAGGGGACGAACTCGGCGAGGAAGTGCGCCCCGACGAGCATGCCGCCCATCCGGTCGGCGTTGGCGTTGACGAAGTCGGCGATGGGGGAGTCGATGCCCCGGCGCAGCTCGGGCGGCATCGGCATCGCCCACATCGGCTCGCCGCTGCGCCGGCTGGCGGCCACCACGGCGTCGCGCAGCTCGTCGGTGCCCATGACGCCGGCCGTGCGGCTGCCGAGCGCGACCAGCTGCGCGCCGGTCAGCGTGGAGGTCTCCAGCAGCAGGTCGGGGGAGTCCTCGGCGGCGCGGACGAGGGCGTCGGCGAGCACCACGCGCCCCTCCGCGTCGGTGTTGGTGATCTCGACCCGCTTGCCGTTGCGGAAGGTGAGGACGTCGGCCGGGCGGTAGGCGGTGCCGCTGGGCAGGTTCTCGGCGATCGGGACGGTGGCGGTGACCTCGACGGGCAGGCCGAGCTCGGCGACCAGGCAGACGGCGGCGATGACGGCCGCGGCACCGGCCATGTCGCTGGTCATGTGGTGCATGTTCGCGGCCGGCTTGATCGACAGACCGCCGCTGTCGAAGGTGATGCCCTTGCCGACCAGCGCGACCTTCTTGCGGGCCTTCTTGCCCTTGTAGGTCAGGCGCAGCAGCCGCGGGCCGCGCGTCGAGCCGCCGCCGACGGCGAGGATGCCGCCGTACCCGCCGGCGGCCAGCGCCGCCTCGTCGAGGATCTCCACCGACAGCCCGGCCCGCTTGCCGGCGGCGGCGCCGCGGGCGGCGAGCTCGGCCGGGAAGAGGTCGTTGGGCGGGGTGTTGACGAGGTCCCGGGCCAGGGAGATCGCTGCGGCGACCGCGCGGATCCGGGCCAGCGGCGCCTTGGCCTCGCCGGCGTCGGGGACGACGACGGTGTACTCGCCGGGCGGCGTCGGCCGGTCGGCGGGCAGGTCGGACCGGTAGGCGGTGAACTCGTAGGCGCCGAGCAGCGCGCCCTCGCCCACGGCGTGCAGCCGCTCGGCGTCCGGCGCCCCGCCGACGGCGGCCAGCAGGGTGACGACCGAGCCGCGGCCGGTCAGCGCGCGGCTGGCGGCACCAGCGGCACGGCGGATCGCCTCGGGGGAGTAGTGGCCCTCGGTGCCCGGAGCGCCGAGACCGACGGCGGCGACCACCGGGAACGGCGCCTGGCCGAGCGTGGCCACGCGGGTGACCTCGTCCTCGCCGCCGCGGGCACCCAGGTCGGCCAGGGCGGGCAGCAGGCGGCCGCCGAGCAGGCGGTCGACGGCCTCGGCGCCGGGGGTCGGCAGCAGCCCGGCCGGGCCGCGGCCCACGCCGACGACGACGGCGTCCCCGGGGACCTTCTCGAGCGGGCGGTCGGTGGCGGTGATGGTCGGCGGCACGGGGAAGATCCTATGCGGCGCCTCGCAGGCGGGTCGTGAGGACGGCGAAGGACCCTGGCGGCGGGAGCTAGCGTGCCCGTGTGGACTCCAGGACCTCGCCCCTGCACGACCGGCACGTGGCCGCCGGCGCCAAGCTGGCCGACTTCGGGGGCTGGTCGATGCCCATCGAGTACGCGGGCGGCGGCGTCCTCGCCGAGCACGCGGCGGTCCGCGAGGGCGTGGGCCTGTTCGACGTCTCCCACCTGGGCACCGCGACCGTGCGCGGGCCGGGGGCGGCGGCGTTCGTCGACTCCTGCCTCACCAACGACCTCGGCCGGATCGGCCCCGGTCAGGCCCAGTACACGCTCTGCTGCGTCCCCGACGGCGAGCCGCAGGCGGGCGGGGTGGTCGACGACCTGATCGTCTACCTGCGCGCCGACGACGACGTCCTGCTCGTGCCCAACGCCGCGAACGCCGCCGAGGTGGTCCGCCGGCTGACCGGGGCCGCGCCGGCCGGCGTCACGGTCACCGACCGGCACACGGAGGTCGCCGTGCTCGCCGTCCAGGGGCCGCGGTCGCCGCAGGTGCTCTCCCTGCTCGGGCTGCCCGGGGAGCTGCCCTACATGTCGTTCGTGACCGGGGTCGGGGGCGGGGACACCGAGGTGACGGTCTGCCGCACCGGCTACACCGGGGAGCACGGGTACGAGGTCCTGGTCGCGGCGGACCATGCCGTCGAGCTGTGGGACCACCTCGTCGAGGTCGGGCAGGACGAGGGGCTGCGGCTGTGCGGGCTCGGCGCGCGCGACACCCTGCGCACCGAGATGGGCTACCCGCTGCACGGGCACGAGCTGTCGCGCGACATCACGCCGAACCAGGCGCGCAGCGGCTGGGCGGTCGGCTGGCGCAAGCCGGCGTTCTGGGGGCGCGAGGCGCTGCTGGCCGAGCGGGAGGCCGGTCCGGTCCGGCAGCTGTGGGGCCTGCGGGCGACCGGCCGGGGGATCCCGCGGCCGGGGATGGCGGTGCTCGACGCCGCGGGCGAGCGGGTCGGCGAGGTCACCAGCGGCACCTTCTCGCCGTCGCTGCGCACGGGGATCGGCCTGGCCCTCCTCGACACGGTGGGAGGCGTCGAGGAGGGCGCCGAGCTCGCCGTCGACGTCCGCGGCCGGCCCCAGCCGGTCACGGTGGTGCGGCCGCCGTTCGTGGAGTCGCACGTCCGCTGAGGCGGGCCCTCAGGACTTGCGATCCTCTGCCGGCACCGGGTCGGCGGGCAGGGTGTCGGCCACGACGGCGTTGCGCCGACCCATCGGCTCCGGATCCCCGTCGGTGGTGTCCCGCGAGGTCTGGTGCTCGGTCTCGGCGTTGATCTCCGCGCCGAGGAGCACCAGGTAGCAGGTCAGGTACAGCCACAGCATCAGCACGATGACGCCGGCGATCGCCCCGTACGTCTCGTTGTAGGACCCGAAGTTGTCCACGTAGAAGCTGAACGCCAGGCTGATGACCACCCAGACGACCGTGACGACGACCGAGCCGAGGCTCACCCAGGTCAGTCGCGGCGAGTCCCGGTCGGGCGCCACCCGGTACAGGACGGCGAGCGACGCGGCGACGACCACCAGCAGCAGCCCCCAGCGCACGACCTGGGCCAGCACGGTGCCGACGATGCCCAGAGGCAGCGCGTCGAGCAACGCAGGCACCACGGCGATGAGCCCGAACGTCACCAGCACGAAGGCGACCGCGCCCAGGGTCAGTGTCAGCGACAGCGCGCGGAGCCTGACGAAGCCGCGGGTCTCGGCCTCGTCGTAGGCGATGTTCACCGCCTGGACCAGGTTGTTCACACCACCCGATGCGCTCCACAGCGCGGCGGCGATCGAGATGATGAAGCTCACCGTGAGCGCGCCCCCGGCGTTGCTGGTGATCGCCGTGAGCTGGTCGCCGATGATGTCCGCCGCGCTGGCGGGCAGCTGCTCCGAGATCTCCTCGACCTGGCGGGCGACCGTCTCCGGCGAGGCGACCAGCCCGTAGAGGGAGATGGTCGCGATCAGCGCCGGGAAGATCGCGAGGAAGGCGAAGAAGGCCACGCCGCCGGCGATGATCGGCATGTTGTCGGCCTTGTTCTCGGCCCAGGCGCGCTTGACGATCTGCTTCCAGCCCGCCCACGGGATCGCCGTCGGCTGGTCCGCGTGCAGGCCCGGCAGCGCGCGCTCGTCCGGTGACCCGGGGGGCAGGCCGGTGCCGTCCCGCGCCGGCTCGCGGCCGGCGGCGCGCTCGGCGGCCGCCCGCGCCGCCGCGGCCCGCCGGGCCGCCTTCTCCTCGACCCGCTCGCGGATCCGGTCGACGGAACTCTCGCGCGGCCTGTCCGCCATCAGTCGCCGGGCCAGCTACCGGTGAGCTTGCTGTAGCCGCGCGCGCCGGCCCGGTCGATGGCCGCCTTGGTCGCCGCGAAGATCGCACCCTGGAGGGCGGCGGCGATCACGACCTCGCGCATCCGGTACTCGCTCTGGAGGGCGCCGGGGGCGTCGTCCTCGTTGGCCGCGAGGCGCCAGACCTGCTTGAACACCGCCCCGGAGATCATGCCGGCGGCGATGCCGCCGAGGAGGCCGACGGGGCGATAGAGCAGCTTGCTGCCCTTGCTCTTCTTGCGCACCTCACCGGTGCTCGCGTCCCTGGCCATCGCCTTCTCGGACGTCGCGTTCTTACGGCTCACTTCGCCCTCCTCGCGGCCCGCCGGGCCTTCGCCTTGGTCTTCCGGACCACCTTCTCAGTCGCGGCACGCCGAGCGGCCAGGAGCTTCGCCTCCCGCTTGGCCTGGCGCTTCGCGCGGCGCACGTCCCGGGTGCGGCGGCGCCACACGAGCAGGCCGAGGAGCGCCACGACCGCGGCGCCCGCCCCGATCACCGCGGGCGGGCTCTCCCGGTAGGTCTCGACGGCGGTGTCCTTGGCGCGCGCAGCGCCCTCCTTGGCCCGGGCGGGGACGTCGAGGCGCGAGCTGAGCTCGTCGACGGTCCGGCCGAGCTGGGCACGCGTCTGCTCGATCTCGGCCTTGATGGCGTCGGGGTCGGTGGGGGCGGCGTCCGCGGGGCCGGTTCCGGTGGGGTCGCTCATCGGGAGGCCGCCTTCTTGACCGTGGCGATGTCGGCCTTGGTGCTGGCGATCGCCTGGGTGGGGACGGGCGGGCTGCCCTGCTGGACGTCCTTCTTGCCCAGCAGTGCGAGGGCGCCCGCGACGGCGAACAGGACGACGGCGACGACGAGGGCGGCCAGCCACCCCGGCAGCGCTTCGGCCAGACCCAGGACGGCGGCGCTGATCAGCACCGCCAGCCCGAAGAAGGCGACGAGGCCGGCCCCGCCGAACAGGCCGGCGCCGATCCCCAGGCGCTTGGCCTTCTGGGTGACCTCGGCCTGGGCGAGCCGGGCCTCGTCGCGGACGAGGGTGCTGATCTGCTCGGTCAGCCGGCTGATCAGCTCGCCGGTGGAGGCGTCCTGCGGCGCGGCCGGGGGCGGCGTCGCGCGGGAGGCGCCGGTGGGTGTGGGGGCGGTCATCGGTCCTCCGGGTCTGGGGCGGTCGATGGACCTGCATGCCCGCAGCTCCGCCGGCGTAACCCGGATGGCGGTCCCGATCGGGTCGCGGCGGGCCGGCGTCCACGGGGTGGTTAGCCTCGCCGGCATGACCTGGACGTGGCGGCTGGAGAACCCGGCGGGGGAGACGGTCGACCCGGCGTCGGTCGGGGTGACCGTGCCCTCCGCGGACAACCAGGGCGACGCCGAGTCCTGGCTCGGCGAGAACTGGCGCGACCTGCTGGCCCGCGGGGTGCACGCCGTCTCGCTGTTCGACGGCGGGACCCGCGTGTACGGCCCCATGGGGCTCGCGCCCAGCTAGGCCGCGGTCAGCCGCGCATCGTCTTTGCGGGGTCGCGCTCCACGACGTCGCCGAGCACCTCGTCGATGCGGGTCAGCACGTCGTCGTCGAGCCGTACGCCGGCGGCGGCCACGTTGTCGTGCACCTGCTCGGGTCGGCTGGCCCCGATGATCGCGGCGGCGACGTTGCGGTTCTGCAGCACCCAGGCGACCGCCAGCTGCGCCATGGACAGGCCGACGTCGTCCGCGACGGCTCGCAGGCCCTGCACGCGGGTGAGCGTCTCGTCGCCGAGGAAGCCGCGGACCATGTTCCCGATCTCCGGATCGGCGGCCCGCGAGCCGGCCGGCGGCGCCTCGCCGGGGCGGTACTTGCCGGTCAGCACGCCCTGCGCCAGCGGCGACCAGACGATCTGGGCGACGCCCTCCCGCTCGGAGGTGGGCACGACCGCGTCCTCGATGACGCGCCAGAGCATCGAGTACTGCGGCTGGTTGCTGATGAGCTGCACGCCGAGCTCGCGGGCGAGCGCGGCGCCGGCGGCGATCTCGTCGGCCCGCCACTCCGAGACGCCGATGTAGAGCACCTTCCCCTGCCGCACCAGGTCGGCGAAGGCGGTCATCGTCTCCTCCAGCGGCACCGTGGTGTCGTACCGGTGCGCCTGGTAGAGGTCGAGGTAGTCGGTCTGCAGCCGGCGCAGCGACGCGTGACAGCTCTCGGTGATGTGCTTGCGGGACAGGCCGCGGTCGTTGCGGCCCGGGCCGGTCGGCCAGTAGACCTTGGTGAAGATCTCCAGCCCCTCGCGGCGCTGGCCGGCCAGGGCCCGGCCGAGCACGGACTCGGCGCGCGTGCCGGCGTAGACGTCGGCGGTGTCGAAGGTCGTGATGCCGACGTCGAGGGCGGCGGCGACGCAGGCCTGGGCCGCGTCCTCCTCGACCTGTCCACCGTGGGTGAGCCAGTTGCCGTAGGCGATCTCGCTGATGGTCAGGCCGGAACGGCCGAGGCGTCGGTACTCCACGTCCCGAAACTAGACCCGAGCGCCTGAGGTCAGCGCGGCGCGGCCGTGCAGCAGAGGCTCGCCGCGAGCTCGCGAGCGGTGGGGCCCGGAGGGCTCAGACCTGCTGGCCGACCGCGACCTCGGGCTTGGGGAAGCGCCAGCGGCGGATCATCGTGGAGCGGCTGATGCCGTACCAGACCAGACCCTTCATCTTGTGCTGGCCGTCGGGGAAGCGGCTTCGCACCGTCTTGGAGATCCGACGGCCGAGCACGAACGAGTCGCCGATGAAGACCAGGAAGTAGGCCATCCAGATCAGGACGGTGTACCCCTGCACCGCGGGGTTGGGGACGAAGTAGCCCACCAGGATCAGGGCCGCGACCGGCAGGAAGAACGACCCGAGGTTGCGCCGGGTGTCGACGAGGTCGCGGACGAGCTTGCGGACCGGGCCGCGGTCGCGCGCCGGCAGGTACGAGTCGTCGCCCATCGCCAGGCGCTCGCGGGTGCTGGAGCGGCGGGAGGCCTGCTGCTCGCGCATCCGCTTGAGGGCTTCCTTGCGGGTGGCCGGGGGCGGCGGCGGCGGGCCGGGGCGGCGGGCCTGGGCCTCGTTGCGCCGGGGTGTCGGGCGCCCCTTGCCGGATGCCTTGACGAGGTCGACGGTCAGATCGGCGGGCGTGTCCGGCACGGCCTCGGTGCGGTCGCGGCGGCCGGGCAGACGGAGCTTCACGCGAACGAGTCTACGTGGGGATCCCGCCGATCCCCTCCTGCCGCGGCGGGGCGCCGTACAGTGGGAAGAGGACCCGCTGCGGCGGTGTTTGTCTGACGCGGGACCTGCTGCAGCAGGCACCACTCGAACGTGGGAGGAACACACATGACGGTGCAGGACACCACGGCGACCGGCGTCGTCCTGAGCGAGACGGCTGCCAGCAAGGTCAAGGCGCTGCTCGACCAGGAAGGCCGCGACGATCTGCGGCTGCGCATCGCGGTTCAGCCCGGCGGTTGCTCGGGTCTGCGCTACCAGCTCTTCTTCGACGAGCGCTTCATGGACGGGGACCAGACCTTCGACTTCGACGGCGTCGAGGTCATCGTCGACCGGATGAGCGGCCCCTACCTCGGCGGCGCGGTCATCGACTTCGTCGACTCCATCGAGAAGCAGGGCTTCACGATCGACAACCCGAACGCCACGGGCTCCTGCGCCTGCGGGGACTCGTTCAGCTGAGGAAGGACCCCGTCGCGGGGTCGATCCAGATGTGACAGAGGCCCGGCTCCCGCGAGGGAGCCGGGCCTCCGTCGTTCCGGGCTACAGCCTGACCGGGTAGACCGTCTCGGGGATCTCGGGCCGGATCCGCTCCTCGACGAAGATCCCGTGCCAGACCATGAAGACCAGCACCTCCCACACCTGCCGGGCCACGCGCTTGCTGGGCACCTCGTCCCGGCGGAGGCGGTCGAGCAGCCCCAGCACGTGGTCGCGGTCGAGCCACTCGTCGGTCTGGCTGTCGGTGACGATGTCGCGCGCCCAGTCGTGCAGCGGGCCGGCGAGGAAGTCCGCCGTCGGCACGGGGAAGCCCAGCTTCCGCCGGTTCATGATCCTCGGCGGGACGATCTGGGCCATCGCCTGGCGGAGCGCGTACTTCGTCGCGTCCCCGCGCCGCGGGACGCGCTGACCGACGGGGATGGTGCTGGCGACGGCGAACACCTCGGGGTCGAGGAAGGGCACGCGCAGCTCGAGGGAGTTCGCCATCGTGACCTTGTCGGCCTTGACCAGGATGTCGCCGCGCAGCCATGTGAACAGGTCCACGTACTGCATCGCGGTGACCTCGTCGTAGCCGGCCTCGCGGGTCTGCCGGTACAGGTCCTCGGTGACGGCGACGTGCGACAGGTCCGGGTCGTGGCCGCGCAGCAGAGCGGCGAGCTCGTCGTCGCGCATGTTCCGGGCGTTGCCGTAGTAGCGCTGCTCCAGCGGCATCGAGGCCCGCCGCAGCAGGTCCTGCCCGCGGACCCCCTCGGGCAGCAGGTCGGCGAGGCGGGCCATCGCGCGGCGGCCCACCGGCGGGAGCTTCGACGCCCACGCCAGGCTGATCGGCTCCCGGTAGATCGTGTAGCCGCCGAACAGCTCGTCGGCGCCCTCGCCGGAGAGCACGACCTTGACGTGCTTGCGGGCCTCCCGCGCCACGAAGTACAGGGGCACGAGCGCCGGGTCGGCGACCGGGTCGTCGAGGTACCAGACGACGGTGGGGATCGCCTCGGCGAACTGCTCGGCGGTCACCTCCACCGGCACGTGCCGGACGCCGAGGATCTGCGCGGACTCGGCGGCGATCTCGATCTCCGACTGCGCCTGCCGCTGGAAGCCGACCGTGAACGTCATGAGGTCGGGGTTGTAGCGGTGGGCGAGCGCCGCGATGGCGGTCGAGTCGATGCCGCTGGAGAGGAACGAGCCCACGGTCACGTCGGCGCGCATGTGCTTGGCGACCGACTCGTCGAGCGCGGCGGCGATGCGGTCGTAGAGCTCCTGCTCCCGGCCGGCCGGGACCGGCTGCGGCCGCCACGCCGGGTGGAAGTAGCGGCTGGTGCGCAGCTCGCCGTCGACGACGGTGAAGCTGGTGCCGCTCTCGATCCGCCGGATGCCGCGGTGCAGCGTCGCCGGCTCCGGCACGTACTGCAGGGTCAGGTAGTGCTGCAGGGAGGCGGGGTCGACCCCGCCCGCGGCCGCGCTGCCGCCCAGCAGCTCCAGGACCGCCTTCTTCTCGGAGCTGAACACCAGCCCGCCGTCGGCCAGGCGCGCGGTGAACAGCGGCTTGATGCCGAAGGGGTCGCGCGCGCCGAACGCCGTCCGGGTCTCGGTGTCCCAGATGACGAAGGCGAACATCCCGCGGAGCTTGCGGACGACGTCGGGGCCCCACAGGTGGTAGCCGGCGACGATCGTCTCCGTGTCGCCGTGCGTGGTGAGCTCCGCGCCGGCGGCGGCGAGTTCCTCGCGCAGCTCGAGGTAGTTGTAGATCTCCCCGTTGAACAAGATCCGGTAGCGGTCCCGCGCGTAGGGGAGGGGCTGCGGGCTGCCCTCGAGGTCGATGATCGACAGCCGGTTGAAGCCGAGGACGACGTTGGCGTCGGACCAGACGGCGGTGTCGTCGGGCCCGCGGTGGTGCAGGCAGTGCAGCGCCTCGCGGACGCCGTCGACGATCGGCTCGCCGACCCGGGGGGCGTCGGTGGACAGGTAGGCCAGCAGGCCGCACATGGGCGCAGGTCTCCGGACGTCTCGTGTCCCGGCGGGGCCGGGACGGTGGTCAGACGCGCTCGCCGGCGCGGGTCTTGCGGGTGGCGATCCGTTCCGCGACGAACGACAGGATCGGGACGGTCCCGGCCAGGATCACCAGGATGGCGCCCTTGAGGGTCCAGCGGGCGCGGACGGCGAGGTCGCACGCGGTCAGGAAGAAGATGGCGTAGAGCCAGCCGTGCGCGGTGCCGATGAGCGCCACGGGCTCGTCGGGCCCGCCGAGGTACTTCACCGGGACGGCGACGAGCACCAGGGCTATCAGCAGGACGCCGACGACCCAGGCCATGACCCGGTACCGGCGCAGGGCCGCGGGCACCTGCCGGCCGACGCGGCGGGCGAGCGCGCGGGGCAACCCGGCCGGCGGCGCGGTGGGCTCAGCGGCCACCGGTACCCCGCTGCCCGAGTGCCTTCTCGTTGAGCTCGGCCAGGTAGGCGTTGTACGCCGCGAGCTCCGGGTCGCCCGTGGTGTCGATCCGCGGCCGCTGGTAGAGGACCAGCGCGTTGCCCGGCTCCTCCTCGTCCGGGTCGCGGCGCAGCTCCTCGCGGACCATGCGCACGTAGAACCACAGCCCCATGAACCCGTAGAGCGGCCACTGGAGGGCGTAGCTCCAGTTCACGGCGCCGCCGCCGTCCTCGGCCTTGGTCAGCTGCCAGTGCCCGAGGAAGAAGGTGGCGACGAACAGCGCCGCGACGAGCAGGTGCAGCGCCACCCACTTCGGGGTCAGCAGCCGGGAGAACACCCCCCGACTCTAACCGTCGGGGTGGTGCGCCCGGCGTCCCGTGAGGGTCGTCACGGCCGTGCCGGGGGCTGACGGCGGGCCCCGTCGGGCGCCCCGGGCGACCCGACTCCGCCGCGCCGGATCACGACCCGGCCTCGGACCCGCGGGTCGGGTCTCTCCGGTGCTCGGCCGCCGAGCGGGGTCGGCTAGTCTCGCCGCAGACTGAGGTCGGTGCTCGTCCGCCCGCCGGATCGGCGTGGGGGCAGCACCGGGGATGACCGTCCGGCGCCGTCCGGACGGCGGACGAGGAGGCAACGAGCAGTGGCTCGAGGCAACAGGCTCGCGCGGGTCGCCGCGCTCGGTCTCCTGGGGGTTCCGGCCCTCTCGGGGTGCACCCCCGACAACGAGTTCTGGCGCTGGGGCTGGCCCGAAGGCATCACGGAGCAGTCCCAGGACATCAAGGAGCTGTGGATCTGGTCGGTCATCGCCGCCCTGATCGTCGGCATCCTGGTGTGGGCCCTGATCTTCTGGTCGATGGTCAAGCACCGGAAGAAGGGCGACGAGCTGCCGCGGCAGACGGCGTACAACCTTCCGCTGGAGATCGTCTACTCGATCATCCCGTTCCTGATCATCGCCGGGCTCTTCTTCTTCACGGTCGTCGTGCAGAACAAGGTGCAGGAGCGCAGCGACGAGCCGGACGTGAACATCACCGTCCAGGCCTTCAAGTGGAACTGGGAGTTCCTCTACGCGGACACCGCGGAGGACGAGGAGGACCAGGTCTCCACGGTCGGCACCAGCGAGGAGATCCCGATCCTCGTGCTGCCGACGGAGCAGACGGTCCAGTTCTACGTCCGCTCGGCCGACGTCATCCACTCGTTCTGGGTGCCGGAGTTCCTCTTCAAGCTCGACGTGATCCCGGGCAACGCGAACGGCCGGGACAACGTGTTCGAGGTGACGATCGAGGAGGGCCGGGAAGGCGCCTACGTCGGCCGCTGCGCCGAGCTCTGCGGCACCTACCACGCCTACATGAACTTCGAGCTCCGCGTGGTCAGCCAGGAGCAGTACGCGGACTACCTGGAGCTCCGCGAGGGTGGGGCCACGACCGCCGAGGCCCTGGCCGAGGTGGACCCCGAGCTCGGTGGCTACTCGGTCGCGACCGAGCCGTACGACCTCGAGCGGGATGCCCAGCAGGTCGATGGCTGACGTCGCGGTGCCCACTCCGTTCCACGCCACGACGCAGCCGGGAGGACGTTCGTGAAGGTCGAAGCAGCAATCTTCAACATCGTCTCGTTGGCGCTCGTCATCTTCGCCGTGGTCTACGGGTTCTGGGCGAAGGAGCCGATCGGGACCACCGCCCTCGCCCTGTCGGCGGGGCTCACCATCCTGGTGGGCGGGTTCTTCTGGTTCATCTCGCGGCGCATCGACGCCCGTCCCGAGGACCGCAAGGACGCCGAGATGGCCGACGGCGCCGGCGAGCTGGGCTTCTTCAGCCCGGCGAGCTACTGGCCGTTCGGTGTCGCGCTGTCGGCCGCGCTGACGGCCGTCGGGCTGGCGTTCTTCTACCCGTGGCTGATCATCACGGGTCTGTCCGCCATCCTCATCACGGTCGGTGGGCTGCTGTTCGAGTACTACAGCGGGCAGAACGCGCACAGCTGAGCACCGCCCGTCGCCCGTGAGGGCGCGGGTCACGACGGGCCCTTCCTGCCAGGCGCAGGAGGGGCCCGTCGTCGTTCTGCGGCCGCGGTGCCGCTGATGGGCTGTCCCGGGGTGGGAGGCGCCCCGGACGCTGCACCATGGCCCGGGCGACAGGGTGTGGTGGCCGGGGAGTCCTCCGGCCGCTCCGGCCCAACGACCGCCGGCCCTGGCCCGACGACTGCCGGCCTGGCAAACGGCGGCCAGCGGACGCACCACAGGGCCTGCAGCGGAACAGCCGGGGGAGTGGTGGTGGGGGGCCCCGGTGAGGACGGGGGCCCCGTCGAGGGCCCGCACCCGGCTGGTGGCCCCGCGGGCTGTCAGGCGGCAGGGGCCCAGGGGGGCGGGAGCCCGACAGGCGCGCTGCCCGTGTCCCGGGTCGCGTAGGAGCGTCACGGGGGCCTGCGGGGGCGTCGGCGCTCGCGGGGGCGGCTCCGGCGAATTCCGCGGGTGGCTCCGGCCCCGATCGCGGCGACCGCAGCCCCCGGTCGCGGCCGAGCGCCGTCACCGGGCCGGCGGGCGACTACCTGGTCCCGGAGAACCGCCCCTTCAGCCGCGCCGTGACCCGGCTCCAGGGGCGGCTTCCCGGTTCGGGGCCGGGGGAGTGGACCGCGGCGCCCAGAACGCGACAGGGCCCGGTGGACGGATGTCCACCGGGCCCTGTCGTCAGCCGGAGCTGGGGTCAGTCGCGCGGCTCCTGCGGCTTGCCGCCCTCGGACGGGCGACCCGAGCCGGTGAGCTCGCGGGCCTCCGCGCTCGCCACGCCGCGCTCCTCGCGCTGCTGCTCGAGCTCGACCTGCGCGGGCTCCTCGATCGGGGTGAAGAACCCGCGGATCGCGCGACGGGCGCCACCGATCTGGTTCATCCGCTTCGGCACCGGCGCCCCGCCGTAGGCGAGCTGACCGTGGCCGTGCTCGTCGACCGGGCCGAGGGGCTGGTGGACCTCGATGAACTCACCGTGCGGCAGGCGACGGATGACACCCGTCTCGATGCCGTGCTCGAGCACCTCGCGGTCGTGCTTCTGCAGCCCCAGGCACACGCGGTAGGTGAACGCGTAGGCCAGCGGCGGCAGGACGATCAGCCCGAGCCGGCCGACCCAGGTCATCGCGTTCAGGCTGATCGAGAACTTGTCCGCGAGGACGTCGTTGCCGCCGGAGATGATGAGCAGCAGGTAGAACGTCAACGCCATGGCGCCGAGCGAGGTCCGCACCGGCACGTCGCGGGGCCGCTGCAGCAGGTGGTGCGAGGCCGTGTCCCCGGTGAGCTTGCGCTCGATCATCGGGTACAGCGCGAGCAGCGTGAACAGGATGCCCGGCAGCACGAGCGTCGGCCAGAACAGCGCCGGGATCGTGTAGTTGCCGGGCAGGTTGATGTCCCAGGCCGGGAAGAGCCGGGTCGACCCGTCGAGGAACATGATGTACCAGTCCGGCTGCGAGGCAGCCGACACCTGCGCCGGGTTGTACGGGCCCCACAGCCAGATGGGGTTGATCTGGACGAGCCCACCGAGCGCGGCGATGACGCCGAACACGATGAAGAACAGTCCACCGGCCTTGGCCGCGAAGGTGGGGAAGAGGCGGTTGCCGACCACGTTGTGCTCGGTCCGGCCCGGGCCGGGGAACTGGGTGTGCTTCTGCTTCACCAGGATCAGCAGGTGGACCGCGATCAGGGCGAGCAGGATCGCGGGGATCAGCAGCACGTGGACGATGTAGAACCGCCCGATGATCAGCTCACCCGGGAAGTCCCCCCCGAAGACGGCGAAGTGCGCCCAGGTGCCGAGCACGGGGATCGCCAGGATGATCGCGCTGATGATCCGGAGCCCGGTGCCCGACAGGAGGTCGTCGGGGAGGGTGTAGCCGGTCGCGCCCTCGAGCAGGGCCAGGACCATCAGGGTGACGCCGATGAGCCAGTTCGTCTCGCGCGGCCGGCGGAACGCGCCGGTGAAGAAGATGCGCAGCAGGTGGACGATGATCGCCGCCACGAACAGCAGGGCCGCCCAGTGGTGGACCTGCCGCATGAAGAGGCCGCCGCGGACGTCGAACGACAGGTCGAGCGCCGAGTCGTACGCCGCGGACATCTCGACACCGCGCAGCGGCGCGTAGCTGCCCTCGTAGGTGACCTCGCGCATCGACGGGTCGAAGAAGAACGTCAGGTAGGTGCCCGACAGCAGCAGGACGATGAACGCGTACATCGCGATCTCGCCGAGCAGGAACGACCAGTGATCGGGGAAGACCTTGTTCAGCGTCCGGCGCAGCGGGCCGGCGACGATCAGCCGGTCGTCGATCTCGTGCGCGGCCTTGCCGAGCCGGGTGGTCGGGGCGCCGGGCGCCGTGGCGGTTCGAGCCATCAGATGCGCTCCCGGTTCCAGTAGGTCGGGCCCACGGCCTCAATGTAGTCGCTGCGCGCCACGAAGTAGCCCTCGTCGTCGACCGCCAGGGGGAGCTGAGGCAGCGACCGCGTGGCCGGGCCGAAGACCGGCTTGGCGCCCTGCGTGACGTCGAACTGCGACTGGTGGCAGGGGCACAGGATGCGGCTGGTCTCCTGCTCGTACAGCGACACCGGGCAGCCGGCGTGCGTGCAGATCTTGGAGTAGGCCACGTAGTCGCCGTAGCCGAAGTCGGCCTGGCCCGCGCGCGGGTCCGACTCGGCCACCTGCTCCGGACGCAGCCGGATGAGCATGGTGGCGGCGTCGGCCTGGCGGTTGCCGCCGGGCACGGCCGGGAACACGGTCTCGAGCGAGCCGGCGACCTGGTCGCCGGGGCGGATCGGGGTGCCGTCGTCGCGGAGCAGCCGGACGCCCTCGGCCCAGGAGGTGCGGCCGAGCGGGTTGCCGGTGTTCGGGTTCTTGATCATGCCGCCCAGCGGGAGCAGCAGCATCAGGCCGAGGCCACCGCCCATGAAGGCCAGTGAGCGGGTGATGAGCTTGCGCCGTGCCAGACCGCTGTTGTGCAGACCGCCGACCAGCGTGGCACCGGTGGTGACCCGGTCGAAGTGCGAGCCGTCGTGCTTGTCCTGCACCGCGGTCTCGTGAGGGAGCAGCTTGCGTGCGTACAGCACCATCCCGAGCCCGACGAGGATGAGCGACAGGCCCATCAGCGCACCGAGCAGCGGGGTGAACAGCGTGCTCCAGGTGCCGCTGTCGATGGTCCACTCCCAGTCGGGGAGGAACCAGCCCGAGCCGAGGTAGACGACCACGAAGCCGAAGGCGGCCAGCCCGGCCAGGGCGAACACGGCACCGATCTGGCGGACATAGCGGCGCTCGAGCGCGGAACCCGGCTCCGGTCCGGGCTCGACGTGCAGCACCTCGACGCCGTCGTAGCGGGCGCCCAGGCGGTCCAGGTCCTCCCGCGGCATCGCCGCGAGCTGCTCCGGGGTGTACTCGTCGTCCGGCCCGCCGTGCAGGGGACCGGCGGTGTCCGCGCCCCCGGTCGAGCCGGGGCGGGTGTCGTGCGTGGTCACGCCTTGCTCCCCATCCAGAAGATCCCGAACATCAGGGCGCTCATCCCGACCAGCCAGATGACCAGGCCCTCGGCCACGGGGCCGGTGCGACCGATGCCCGCGCCGCCCGGGTCGGGCATCTCCTTGACGGTCTGGATGTAGTTGATGATCGCCCGCTTCTCCTCGGGGGAGAGCTGGTTGTCACCGAAGACCGGCATGTTCTCCGGCCCGCTGAGCATCGCGGTGTAGATCTCGAGGTCGTCGGCATTGTGCAGCGAGGGGGCGTACTTGCCCGAGGACAGCGCGCCGCCCTCACCGACGAAGTTGTGGCAGGACGCGCAGTTGAGCCGGAACAGCTCGCCGCCGAGGGCGAGGTCGCCGTCGCTGCTCGCCACCTCGTCGCTCGGCACGGCGGGGCCGCCGCCGTTGGCCTGCACGTAGGTGACCAGCTGGTCGATCTCCTCGTCGCTGAACACGACCGGCTTGTCCGCGGCCTGCTCGCCCTGGCGCACCAGCGGCATGCGGCCGGTGTGCACCTGGAAGTAGACGGCCGCCCCGCCGACGCCGATGAGCGACGGGCCGCGCCCGTCGACGCCCTCGAGGTTCGACCCGTGGCAGGAGATGCAGCTGTTCTCGTAGATCTCCTGCCCGGCGTCGTAGTCGGGGTCGCCGGCGGCGCCGACCTCGTCCGCGTGGGCGGGGGCCAGGGTCGAGTACAGCGCGCCGGTGAGCACCAGCGCGGCCATCAGGCCGGCGACGTTGGCGACCCGGCGACGTGCCTTGGACAGCCGGCGCGAGCGAGCCGCGGCGGCGGGGGTGCCCTCGGTGGGGCGGGTCCGGCGGGAGCGCGCGCGACGCGGCACGTCGTCGGGCTGGGCGTCGGACTGCGGGTTCGTGGTGGACACCGGTTCCCTAGCGGATCAGGTAGATCGTGGCGAAGAGCCCGATCCACACGACGTCGACGAAGTGCCAGTAGTAGGAGACCACGATCGCCGAGGTCGCCTGTGCCGGCGTGAAACGGCCCATCGTGGACCGGATGAGCAGGTAGATGAAGGCGATCAGCCCGCCGATCACGTGCAACCCGTGGAACCCGGTCGTGAGGAAGAAGACGGACCCGTAGGTGCTCGTGTTGATCTTCGTTCCGTGCTCGACGAGCTCGAGGTACTCGAAGCCCTGGCCCAGCACGAAGATGAGGCCCATCACGAAGGTGATGGAGAACCACCGGCGCAGGCCGTAGACGTTGCCCTGCTCCGCGGCGAAGACGCCTAGCTGGCAGGTGATCGACGACGCGACCAGGATCGTCGTGAAGACGAGCGCGTACGGCAGGTTCAGTTCGGTGGGCTCCGGGGGCCATCCCTCCTCGGCGCGCGCCCGCGCGGTGAAGTACATGGCGAACAGGCCGGCGAAGAACATCAACTCGCTGGAGAGCCAGACGATCGTGCCGACGCTGACCATGTTCGGTCGGGTCAGGGAGTGGACCCGCGAGGTGTCGAAGGTGCCGCTCGCGACGGGAGCCGTTGTCACCCGGCCATCATGGCATCGCGTGTCGACGAGGACGACCGTGGGTCGCTGGGCGTGGCGGCGCCGTGACCGGGTCGAGATACGGGCCGGAGGGCCCCGGGTGCCCCGCCGCGGGCACTAGGCTCCCGGGCGTGAGTTCCACCGCAGCCGGCGTGGCCGTGCCGGCCACCGTTCTGGTCTACAGCTCCCGGCCCGAGGTGCGGCAGGCCGTCCGCACCGCGGTGGGTCGCCACCCCGCGGCCGACGTCGGTCCGTTGACGTGGGTCGAGTGCGAGACGGGGGAGGACGTCGCCGCGGCGGTGGACGAGGGCGGCATCGACCTCTGCATCCTCGACGGCGAGGCGCAGCCCACCGGCGGCATGGCCGTGGCGCGGCAGTTGCGGCTCGAGGTCGCGGACTGCCCGGCGCTGTGCCTGCTCATCGCGCGCCAGTCCGACCGCTGGCTCGCCCACTGGTCCGAGGCCGACGCCACCCTCCCGTTCCCCCTCGACGCGCTGACCGCGCCACGCGTGGTCGCCGAGGTGCTGCGCGCCGGCGTCGGCGTGCCCGCCGTCGGGCCCTGAGCGCCGTGGGCACACCGACCTGGCCCGCGCTGCTCACCCGGCTCCTGGCCCGCGAGGACCTGCCCGAGGACGACGCGGCCTGGGCGATGCGGGAGATCATGGCCGGCGAGGCCACCCCGGCCCAGATCGCTGCGTTCGCCGTCGCGCTGCGCGCCAAGGGCGAGTCGGCGGCGGAGGTGGCCGGCCTGTCGGCCACGATGGTCGCCCGGGCCACCCCGGTGGAGCTGGCCGTGGAGTGCGTCGACATCGTCGGCACCGGCGGCGACGGGGCGCACACCGTCAACATCTCCTCGATGGCCGCGGTGGTGACCGCGGCCGCGGGCGTGCCCGTCGCCAAGCACGGCAACCGGGCGGCGTCGTCGTCCTCCGGCGCGGCGGACGTGCTGGAGGCGCTCGGCGTCGTCATCGACCTGCCGGCGCCCGCCGTCGCCCGCTGCGTGGCGGAGGCGGGGATCGGCTTCTTCTTCGCACCGGTCTTCCACCCCGGCTTCCGCTTCACCGGGGCGCCGCGCCGGGAGATGGGCATCGGCACGGTCTTCAACTTCCTGGGCCCGCTGGCCAACCCGGCCCGTCCGGTGGCCGCGGCCATCGGCTGCGCCGATCCGCGGATGGCGCCCGTGCTCGCCGACGTGCTCGCCGAGCGCGGCACGCGCGCGCTGGTGTTCCGGGGCGACGACGGACTGGACGAGCTGACGACGGCGACGACGTCGGCGGTGTGGGTGGTCGCCGACGGCGCGGTGCGTCCGGGCCGGGTCGACCCCGCGGAGCTGGGCATCGCCTCCTCGTCCGTGGACGCGCTCCGCGGGGGCGACCCGGCCTTCAACGCCGACGTCTTCCGCCGGGTGATCGGTGGGGAGCAGGGGCCGGTGCGCGACGCCGTCCTGCTCAACGCGGCCGCCGCGCTCGCCGCCTTCGACGGTGTGCACGGAGACCTCGGCGCGGCACTGGCCAAGGGCCTGGAGCGCGCGGCCGCGGCGGTGGACGACGGCCGCGCCGCCGCCCTGCTGGACCGCTGGGTGACGGTCAGCCGCGCCGCTCGCGACTGACCGGAGTCGGCCTACTCCAGGCCGATGGCGAAGGCCGCCTCGAGGTCGTGCCGGGAGTAGGACCGGAAGGCGATGTGGGTGTCGGTCTCCAGGACGCCGGGAACCTTGCTGATCCGCCCGGCGATCACCTCGGCGATCTGCTCGAACTCCCGGACCCGGACGACGGCGATCAGGTCGGTGTCGCCCGCGACCGAGTAGACCTCGCTCACGCCCTCCAGGTCGGCCACGGCCTGGGCCACCTCGGGGATGGCATCGGTGGCCGCGTCGATCATGACGATGGCGGTGATCACGCCGGGGATGCTAGCCGGGGAGGCACCGCGCCGCCCGCTCCGCGCGCCCCGGAGGACACCCGCTCCGGGCGGGCCCGGGTACCGAGGGAGCGGCCGTCGGCGAACGGCTCCCGCTCCCGGCGGCTGGTCTCCACCCGGTCGAGGAACGCGCTGTAGGAGCCGGTGCCGGGGACCGGGCAGGCCAGCGTGCCGTCGACCTCCACCAGCCGCGTGCCCGGCTTCTCCATCCAGCGGAGCACGAGCTCGGTCTCGTCGACCGTGGCGGCCAGCTCGCCGTCCGGGCCCAGGGGCGTCTCGGCCGTGGCCAGCAGGCCGGCCAGCGTCTGGCGCACCGACCCCACGCGCGGCGCCCCGCCGGCCGCGACCAGGCGACCGCGGCGGACGACCGACAGGTGCCAGCCGCCCGCGCCGTCTGGCCGGGCGATCACCAGCTGCGGCACCGCGGCCAGCGACTCCAGCCGCTGCCGCCGGCGCACGGCGCGCACCAGGACCGCGGTCCGGTCCCGCAGCACCGCGGCGTCCTCGAAGCGCTCCTCGGCGGCCAGCCGGTCGACCCGCTCGAGCAACGGGGTCAGCAGCGCCTCCGGGTCGGCGGCGACCGCGGCCCGCAGGACCGCGGCGATCGCGCCGTACTCGTCGGCCGACTGCGCCCCGGTGCAGGGCGCGCCGCAGCGGCCCATGCCGGCCAGGGCGCACGCGTCGCCCAGGACCTTCAGCGATAGGCGCGAGGTGCACTGGCGCAGCGGCAGGGACTCGTGGATGGCGGCGGCCGCGGCGTCGGCCGCCCGCCGGTCGGGGAACGGGCCGAGGAAGACCCCCGCCCCGGGCCGCACCCGCCGGACGACGGACAGCCGCGGGAAGACCTCCTCGGTGAGCCGGATCCACAGCGCCCGCTCGGGGAAGCGCGACCGGCGGTTGTAGCGGGGCTTGTGCTCGGCGATCAGCCGGAGCTCGCGGACGGCGGCCTCGAGGTCGTGCGCGCAGGGGATCGCCTCGACGCGCTGGGCGAGGGCGACCATCTCCGTGATCCGGCTGCGCTGCTCCCCGGCGGTGAAGTAGCTGCGGACGCGGCTGCGGAGATCGTTCGACGTCCCGACGTAGAGCGGTTCGTCCTTCGGGCCGCGGAAGAGGTAGACCCCCGGCCCCCCGGGGACGTCGTCGGCCAGGTGCCGCTTGCGGCGGCGCTCGGGGTCCACCCGCCGGGTCAGCCCGGTGAGCTCCTCGAGCGAGGTGATGCCCAGCGGCCCCAGCCGCTCGAACAGGCCGTGCAGCACGTCGACGGTGGCGCGGGCGTCGTCCAGGGCGCGGTGGCACGGCGAGGTGGCGGCCGAGAAGTACGGCGCGAGCGTGGCCAGCTTGCAGTTGGGCACCTCGTCGCGGCTGAGCAGCCGCCGCGCGAGGACGGCGGTGTCGACCGAGGCCGCGGCCGGCCAGGGGATGCCGCTCTCGGCGCAGGCCGCCTTGAGGAAGCCCAGGTCGAAGGGGGCGTTGTGGGCCACGAGCACCGCGCCGCGGGCGAACTCGAGGAAGCTCGGTAGGACGGCGGCGATCCGGGGTGCCGCGGCGACCATCATCGTGGTGATGCCGGTCAGCACGCTGATGTAGGGCGGGATCTCCCGGCCCGGGTCGACCAGCGTCTGGAACTCGCCGAGGACGTGGCCGCCGCGGACCTTCACGGCGCCGATCTCGGTGATCGCGCTGTCGCGCGGCGAGCCGCCGGTTGTCTCCAGGTCGACCACCACGAAGGTGACCTCCGCCAGCGGGGTGCCCAGCTCCTCGATCGTGCCCTGGACGTAGCGCGGGCCGGGGTCGAAGCGCGGCGTCGGCCGGGGGAGCCCCGCGCCCGGGGCCCCGGCCGCGGAGACCCAGCCGGGCGTCGCGGCGGGAGAGGGGGGCACGCGGCGGACGGTAGGTCGGGGCACCGACAGTCTCCGGGACCCACGCCGACGACCCTCGCGCCCCGCTCCCGGACGCCGCGGCGCGTGGCCCCGTGGCCGCGGGCCCGCCGGTGGGTCGCCCGCGGTTGCCCCGCCGTTCGCCCGCGCGAGGGAACGCGCAGGTCACTGTGGCGCGCCGGCGGGCAGCGGGTCACCATGCACTGTCGGGGACCACGGGGGTCCCGCCGGCGAGAGGGTGGTCGATGCTCCCGCGCACCCGGTGGCGCGCCCGTCGTCCGTCGATCCTGCTGGTGGCGGCGGCCGCCGCGACCGTCGTCGGCCTCGCCGGCCCGGCCGCGGCCGACCCCAGCGACCAGCCGGGCGGCACCACCGGGGTGCTCGACAGCGACGCGCTCGACGAGCTGCAGCGGCGGGCCGCGGAGGTGCAGGCGGACCTGCTGGCCCGGCAGGGCGACGTCGTCGCCGCCCAGGAGGCCCTGACGGCCGCGCGGGACGCCGCCGACCAGGCCGCGGCGCAGGTCGCCGATGTCGAGGGGGAGCTGGCCGACCACCAGGCGGTCGTCGCCGAGTACGCCTCGGCGCTCTACCGCGACGGCGGCGGCCTCACCCCCCTGACGCTGCTGCTCTCCGGCGGCAGCCCGGGGGAGGTCGTCGCGGCGATGGGCTACCTCGAGGCCGTCGACGACCACGCCGCCGAGGTGGTGGCGGCGGCGGAGCGGCAACGCCGGGCCGTGGTGGCCGAGCGGGACCGCGCCGCCGCGGCCCTCGCCCAGGCGCAGGAGCGGGCCGACCGGGTGGCGGCCGAGGTGCAGGCCCTGGAGGACGCGGCGGCGGCCGTGACCAGCGAGCTGGACGCGGCGCTGGGCGACGTGGACCGCCAGCTGGCGCAGCTGCAGGCCGAGCAGGTCCGGGTCAACCAGGAGACGGCGGCCAACTGGCGTGCCTACCTGGACGAGCTGGTGGCGGCCGGGGTCGCGGCGCCCCCGGCCGGGCAGCTGCTGGACCCCGTCGCCGGGCTGCCCGGTGGCCTGGTCCCGGTCGGCTCGGTCGCCGGAGGAGCGCAGGCCGGGGCCGCCCAGCTGCCCCGCCAGCCGACGTCCCTGCTCGTGCTGCCGCGCGAGGTCCTGACCGCGGTGACCACGGCCATGGACCAGCTGGGCCTGCCGTACGCGCCGGGGACGGCGGGGCCCGAATCCTTCGACTGCGGTTCGCTGGTGCAGTCGGCCTACCGCGCGGCCGGGACGGAACTGCCCTCCGACCAGGCCGGCCTGTTCGCCACGACCCGGCCGATCGCCCGGGAGGACGTGCTGCCGGGCGACCTCGTCTTCCTGGGGACGCCGGAGGCGGGGCTGGGCCACGTCGGGCTGGCCCTGGACTCCCGCTCCATGCTGGCCGCGGACGCGCGCGCGGGCGCGGTCGTCGTCCGCTCGCTGCCGATGGACCAGGCGCTGCTGATCGGCCGGCCGAGCCTGGGGCAGCGCCCACCGGAGGCCGCGCCGGGCCCGACTGCCGGCGCGCTGCGGGTGGAGTGCGGCAACACCGTCCACCCGCCGAGCTTCGACGGCACGCGGTCGTGGGGCGGCTACCCCAACGGCCTGATCCCGCCGAGCGCGCTGTGTCCGATCGGCGTCGGCTCGCACTCGCTGCGCTGCGACGCGGCGGCGTCCTACCGCGCGATGGACGCGGCGTTCGCGGCCGCGTTCGGAACGCCGATCTGCATCACCGACTCCTACCGGACCTACGCCGGCCAGGTGCGCCTCTACGGGCAGAAGCCCGCGCTGGCCGCGGTGCCGGGCACCAGCAATCACGGCTGGGGGCTGGCGGTGGACCTCTGCGGGGGCATCGACGGGTTCGGCAGCCCCCAGTACCGGTGGATGGTCGCCAACGCCGGCCGGTTCGGCTGGCTGCACCCGACGTGGGCCGATCCCGGCAACGGGCGCGAGGAGCCCTGGCACTGGGAGTACGCGGGCACCTGACCCGGAACTGTCGGTGGGCGTGCCTAGCGTCGCTCCTGACCGACGAGAGGACCGGGAGGAGAGCGGCCATGCTCATCGACTGCGACACCTGTACCGCCCGCGGCACCGGCTGCGCCGACTGCGTGGTCACGGTGCTCCTGGGGGCCCCACCGGGCTGGCAGGGCACCGATCCGGCCGTGGTGCCGATGACCCGCCGGGCGATCCGCCCGGCGGCGGAGGAGCCCGCGGCCGAGGCCGCCCGGAGCGGGGTGGTCGTGGAGCTCGACGAGGTCGAGCGCCGCGCCGTCCGGGCCCTGGCGGAGGGCGGCCTGGTGCCGCCGCTGCGGCACCGGACCGGGCCCGAGGAGGCACCCGGGGGCCGCCGGCGCATCGGCTGACCCGCGCGCGGGTCGTCGTGGCGGTGACCGACCGGAGTGGCGAGCCTGCGAACCGTGTTGATTCACACAATTGACCCTGCCTGCATTTGTCACATCTGCATCACGTCCGTACCGTGACCCCGTCCGACCGGGTGGTCGTCGCCCGATTCAGGGTGGCCTCGGCCGGGCACCGCCGAGTCACCGCAGGTGTCGGCGCCACCGCAGGGTGGTGCCGGTGTCGAGGTGAGCCGGGGACCCACCGCAGCACTGGGGTGAGTTCTCACGCGCGCCGGTCCGCCGGGGTGCACGTGCCGCTCGCGGCGCGAGAGATAGGGCAATTCTTCCCAGCCCGAACCCGTCAGCTAACTCGGTAGGCGGTTGTCGAGGAAGAACGGAGAGCCGCCGACCGTGGCGACGCCTCGCCCTGCCCTGGGGCATGCACGTGAGCACGTCCATCCCGGTACCGCTACCGGATCCCGCCGTCCCTCTCGCTCCCGCTGGCTCGGCCGCGGGCTGCTCGTGGGGACCACCGCCGCTCTGACGATCACCACCCTGCCGGGGACGGCCACCGCCGACCCGACGACGGCGACCAGTCCCGAGCAGGCCGCCCAGCTCGTCGCCGAGGCCAGCTCCCGCCTCGAGGCGGTCAGCGAGCAGGTGAACGAGGCCCGCGAGACGCTCGGCCTGCAGGAGCTCGCGGTCGCCGCGGCCCGCCAGGAGGTCGAGGAGGCCCGGGCGCAGCTGGACTCCCTCGACGGGCAGCTCCGCCAGGTCGCCCGCAGCGCCTACACAGGCGGTGCCGGTGAGGGCCTGGCCACCCTGGACCTGCTGATGACCAGCTCGTCGGCCGAGGACTTCGTCAGCAGCCTGACGTTCCTCGACCAGATCGCCGGGCACACCACCGGCGTCCTCGCCGAGGTGTCGGACGCCGCCGACGAGGCCGCGCAGGCCGAGGCCGAGGCCGCCGAGGCGGAGGCCGCGGCCCGCCGGACGCTGGAGGACCTCAGCGGCCAGGAGGACCAGCTCCAGGCGGACGTCGCCGAGTACCAGCAGCAGTACGACCGGCTGAGCGCCGCCCAGCAGGCGCAGGTGCAGCAGGCGCAGGTCGCGCGCACCGGCCAGGCGGTCGCACCGGCCGCGGTCGCGCGTCCCGTGGCCGCCAGCGGTTCCGCGCAGGTCGCCGTCGACACGGCGCTGGCCCAGGTCGGGGATGCCTACGTCTGGGGCGCCAGCGGCCCGAACGCCTTCGACTGCTCGGGCCTGACCCAGTACGCCTACGCGGCCGCCGGGGTCAGCCTTCCGCACTCCAGCCGGATGCAGGCCCAGATGGGCACCGCGGTCTCGCGGGCCGAGCTGCAGCCGGGCGACCTGCTCTTCTACTACAGCCCGATCAGCCACGTGTCGATGTACGTCGGCAACGGCCAGATGGTGCACGCCTCGACGTCCGGCCAGCCGGTGAAGGTGGTCAGCATCGACTCGATGGGCGGCATCACCGCCATGCGCCGCATCCTCTAGGCGCAGGCGGTCCCCGATCGGGGACGCGAACGGCACACGGGCCGGTGACCTCCAGGGGTCGCCGGCCCGGGTCGTTCCGGGTGGCCGATCCGCACGGGCTGGGCCGAGCGTGCGGGGGCGGCGGGTCCTTCTTCTACGATCGGCTCGTGTCCGCCCGCCGGGCCGCGCTGCTGGCCGCGGTCGTGCTCGGCGCGGCCCTCGTACTCGTGGTCGCGTTGCGGACGCCGTGGACGCTGCTGCCCGACCTCCCCGGCGGCCCGACCCCGCCCGAGCCCGGCGCCGGGCTGCCCGACGCGGTGGTGGAGCGGGCCGAGGCCTTCGCCGGCGCGCTGCGGCCGGCCTCGTTGACCGCCCTCCTGCTCGGGTTGGGGGTCTCGGCCGTGCTCGGCCTCACCCGCCTCGGGGCCCGGCTGGTGCAGGCCGTGGCCCGTCCGCTCGGCGGCGGCTGGGTGTGGCAGGTCCTGCTGGGCACGGCGGCGCTCCTGGCCCTGGGCCGGCTGGTCACGCTGCCGATCGCCGCCTACGGCGAGGTGGTGCGCCACCGGTACGGGCTGTCCAACCGCAGCTGGCCGCTGTGGCTGCGCGACGTCGCCGTATCGCTGGCGATCGACGCCGCCCTGACGGCGGTGGCCCTGCTCGTGCTCGTCTGGCTCGCCCGCCGGGCCCCGCGGACCTGGTGGGCCTGGGCGGCGGGGGCGGCCGCGGCGCTCGTCGTCGTCGGGTCGTTCCTCTACCCGGTCGTGATCGAGCCGGCGTTCAACAGCTTCGAGCCCCTTCCGGCGGGGGAGCTGCGCACCGACCTGCTCGCGCTCGCGGAGGAGAACGGCACCCCTGTCGAGGACGTGCTGGTGTCCGATGCCTCCCGGCGGACGACGTCGCTGAACGCCTACGTCTCCGGCTTCGGCAGCACCCGCCGGATCGTCCTGTACGACACGCTGCTCGGCCGGCTGCCCGACGACGAGATCGAGTCGATCGTCGCCCACGAGCTCGGTCACGTCGCCACCGACGACGTCCTCACCGGCACCCTCATGGGGGCGCTGGGGGCCGCGGGCGCGGTGGCCGGGCTGGGCTGGCTGCTGACCTGGACGCCGTTGCTCCGCCGCGCCGGGGCCACGTCGGCGGGCGATCCGCGGATCGTGCCCCTCGTCCTGTTGTTCATCGCGATCGGGACCCTCGTCTCGACACCCGTGCAGAACCTCGTCTCGCGCCAGATCGAGGCGCGAGCCGACCTGCACGCCCTCGACCTGACCGGCGACGTGGAGGCCTTCGTGCGGATGCAGGAGCGGCTGGCGTCCACGAACCTGTCCGATCCGGACCCGCCGGCCGCGTGGCAGTGGTTCTTCGGATCCCACCCGACCAAGGCCGAGCGCGTGGCGTTCGCCGAGGACTGGCTGCGGGCGGGCGACCGGTGAGCCGGACACTGGTCGTCACCAACGACTTCCCGCCCCGCCAGGGCGGCATCCAGACGTTCGTCGCCGCGCTGCTGGCCCGCCGACCGCCCGACTCGCTGGTGGTGCTGGCCTCGCGCTCACCCGGCTGGGAGGAGCACGACGCGGCGCTGCCCTACCCGGTGGTCCGCCATCCGACGGGCATGCTGCTGCCGACCCGGTCCGCCGCGCGCGCCGCGGTCGGCCTGGCCCGCCGGTTCGGCTGCGACACGGCGGTCTACGGTGCGGCCGCCCCGCTGGGGCTGCTGGCGCCCGCGCTGCGCCCGGCCGGGGTGCGCCACCAGGTCGGTATCACCCACGGGCACGAGACGGGCTGGGTGGCCGTGCCGGGCGGACGGCGGCTGATGCGCCGCATCGCGGGAGACCTCGACGTCCTCACCTACATCAGCGAGTACACCCGCAGCCGGCTGGAGCCCGCGCTGGCCGGCCGGGCCCGCATGACCCAGCTCTCGCCGGGGGTGGACGTCGACACGTTCTCGCCCGCGGTCGACGGCGCCGAGGTGCGCCGCCGGTACGGGCTGGGGGAGGACCCGGTCGTGGTCTGCGTGTCCCGGCTGGTGGCGCGCAAGGGGCAGGACGTGCTCGTCGCCGGCTGGCCGCGGGTGCTCGCGCGCCACCCGGGGGCGCGGTTGCTGCTGGTCGGTGGCGGGCCGGACGAGCCGGCGCTGCGCCGGGCGGTGGAGGCCGGCGGGCTGAGCGGCTCCGTCGTCCTCACCGGGCCGGTGGCACCCGGGCAGCTCCCGCAGCACTACGCCGCCGGGGACGTGTTCGCGATGCCGTGCCGGACCCGGCGCGGCGGCCTCGACGTCGAGGGCCTGGGCATGGTCTACCTCGAGGCGGCCGCCTGCGGCCTGCCCGTCGTGGCCGGCACCTCGGGCGGGGCCCCGGAGGCCGTGCAGGACGGGGTGACGGGCTGCGTCGTGGCCGATCCGCACTCGGCCGCGGGAGTGGCCGACACCGTGGCCGCGCTGCTGGACGACCCGGCCCGCGCGCGGGCGATGGGGGCGGCCGGCCGGGCGTGGGTCGAGCGGCGGTGGTCCTGGACGCACATCG
Source organism: Trujillonella endophytica (assembly GCF_900110555.1). Taxonomy (GTDB): domain Bacteria; phylum Actinomycetota; class Actinomycetes; order Mycobacteriales; family Geodermatophilaceae; genus Trujillonella; species Trujillonella endophytica. The sequence goes on along the minus strand of NZ_FOEE01000013.1, from coordinate 22,692 downwards.
CGGCCACCTTCGCCGAGCTGCTGGAGCCGGACGCCGCGGGGGCACCGGACCGCACGGGGGCATAGGAAGCGATACCCACGTCCTGGCGTGCAGGACGTGGGTATCGCTTCCTATGCCGGGGGCGGCGGGAGCTCAGCCGGCGTAGAGGCCCTCGACCTCGGCGCCGAACTCCTTCAGGACCACGTTGCGCTTGAGCTTGAGGCTCGGGGTGAGCATCCCGTTGTCCTCGGTGAAGTCCGTGGAGAGCACCTTGTACTTCTTGATGGCCTCGGCCTGGCTGACGGCCTTGTTGGCATCAGCCACCGCGGCGTCGATCTCGGCGCGCACCTCGGCGTCGTCGACCAGGTCGGCGAGCTTGGTGTCGGCGGGCTTGCCCTTGGACCCCAGCCACTGGGGCAGAGCCTCCTCGTCGAGGGTGATCAGCGCCCCGATGAAGGGCTTCTGGTCGCCGACGACGATGCACTGGCTGATCAGCCGGTGCGCGCGCAGCCGGTCCTCGAGGACGGCGGGGGCGACGTTCTTGCCGCCCGCGGTCACCAGGATCTCCTTCTTGCGGCCGGTGATCTTGACGAAGCCGTCCGCGTCGATCTCGCCGATGTCACCGGTGTGGAACCAGCCGTCGGCGTCGATCGCCTCCGCGGTGGCGGCCTCGTTCTTCCAGTAGCCGCGCATGACCACGCCACCGCGGATGAGGATCTCGCCGTCCTCGGCGATCGCGAACCCGACGCCGGGCAGCGGGCGGCCGACCGTGCCGATCCGCAGCGCGTCGTCGTAGTTGACCGACGCGGCCGCGGTCGTCTCGGTCAGGCCGTAGCCCTCGAAGACGGTGACGCCGATGCCGCGGAAGAAGTGGCCGAGCCGGTCGCCCAGCGGTGCGCCACCGGAGATGGCGCCGAGGCAGCGGCCGCCGAGCGCGGCGCGCAGCTTGCCGTAGACGAGCTTGTCGAACAGAGCGTGCTGGGCGCGCAGCGCCAGACCGGCGCCGCCGGTGTCCTGCGCGCGGGACCAGTCGATGGCGACCTGGGCGGCCCGGTCGAAGATCTTGCCCTTGCCGTCGCCCTCGGCCTTCGCCTTGGCCTGGTTGAAGACCTTCTCGAAGACCCGCGGCACGGCGAGCACGAACGTGGGCCGGAACGCGCCCAGGTCCTCGACGAGGTTCTTCACGTCCGGGGTGTGGCCGATCACCGTGCGGGTCTTCACGGCGCCGACCTGGATGACCCGGGCCAGCACGTGCGCGAGCGGGATGAACAGCAGCAGCGAGCCCTGCACGTTCATGAAGCGGTCGAGCAGGGCCATGCCGTTGCCGACCTCGAAGAGGAAGTTGCCGTGGGTGAGCTCGCAGCCCTTCGGCCGCCCCGTCGTCCCGCTGGTGTAGATCAGCGTGGCCAGGGAGTCGGCGGTCAGGGTGGCCCGCCGGGCGGCCAGCTCGCTGTCGGGCACCTCGGCGCCGGCGGCGGTGAGGGTGCCCAGGGCGTCGTCGTCGATCACGTAGACCGGGCCCAGCGCGGGTGCCTGGTCCCGGACGGCGTCCACGGCCGCGGCGTGCTCGCCCTTCTCCACGATCATGGCGGTGGCCCCGGAGTCGGCGAGGATCCAGGCCACCTGGTCGGAGCTGGAGGTCTCGTAGACGGGGACGACGACGGCGCCGGCGGTCCAGACCGCGAAGTCGACCACCGTCCACTCGTAGCGGGTCTTCGCCTGGAGGGCCACGCGGTCGCCGGGCTGCACGCCCGCGGCGATCAGGCCCTTGGCCACGCCGCGCACCTGCTCGCCGAACTCCCGCCAGGTCACGTCCTCCCAGCGGCCGGCCCGCTGGATGCGCAGGCCCACCTCGTCGCCGTGATCGGCGACGTTCTCCACCAGCATGTCGGTGAGGGCCTCGTCCGGCCCCACCTCGGTCGTCGCCGGGACGCTGAACTCGCGCACGCCTGGTCCTCTCTCCCGCACCGCGCCCCGAGCCCCGTCGCCCGGCCCGCCCCGGTGGGGACGTCTGGCCTGCAAATCTAGCCGTAGGCCGCTACCGGTGAGTAGCTGGAGCGGGAGTCTCTCCGCGGCGGCGGGCGGGGGAGCGGTTAGCCTGCTCCGCATGGCCGACCAGTCCACCCAGTCGATCGTCGTCGAGGCGCCCGCCGCGGACGTGATGGCGGTCATCGCCGACTTCGACGCCTACCCGACGTGGGTGGCCGCGGCCAAGCGGGTCGAGGTCCTCGAGACCGGACCGGACGGCCGCGCCCAGCAGGTCCACTTCGTGCTCGACGCCGGCGCGGTCAAGGACGACTACGTCCTCTCCTACACGTGGGACGGCGACCGCCGCGTCTCCTGGACCCTCGTGAAGGGCCAGATGCAGAAGCGCCAGGAGGGCTCGTACACGCTCGTCGAGTCCGCCGGCCGGACCGAGGTCACCTACTCGATCACCATCGACCTCTCCATCCCGATGCTCGGGATGATCAAGCGCAAGGCCGAGAAGGTCATCCTCGACACCGCGCTCAAGGAGCTCAAGAAGCGCGTCGAGGGCTGATCCGGCATGGCCACCCTGCTCGTGACCGGCCCGGGCGGGGCGGGGAGCTCGACCGTGTCCGCCGCCGTCGCGGTCCGGGCGGCCCGGTCGGGCAGCAGCGCGGTGCTGATCTCCCGGCGCCCGCCGCCGGTCGAGGAACTCGGGGACGTCGCGGGACTGCGCGTCGTCACCGTCGATCCGCAGCGGGCGTTCGAGGAGCTGTGGGGTCCCGTCGGGCCGGCGGTCGCCGCCGCGCTGCCGGACCTCCCGGTCCCGCCCGGGAGCTCCGTCGTGGCGCCGCCGGGCGCGGCCGACCTCGCGCTGCTGGCCGAGCTGGCCCGGACCGAGGCCGACGTCGTCGTGGTCGACGCCGGGCCGCTGGACGCCGCGCTCGCGCTGCTGGCCCTGCCCGGGGCGCTGCGCTGGTGGCTCGGGCAGGTGCTGCCGACCCGGCTCCGCGTGCTCGGCGCCGTGCGCACGGCCGCCGTCCGTACCGGCACCGTCCGGCCCGGACCGGTGGACGCCGTCCTGTCGGCGGTGCCGGTGGTCGAGCGGCTGCTGTCCCGGGTGTCCCTCGGCGATCCGGCCACCACCGGGGTGCGGCTGGTCGTCGAGCCGCGACGGTCCGCGGTCGCCGCCGTGCGCGAGTCCCTGCCCGTCCTGGCGCTGCACGGCCAGCGGGTGGCGGGGGTCTCCGCCCGGGTGCTGCCCGACGGCGGTGCGGGGGAGTGGTGGGCGTCGCGGCTCGCCGAGCAGGCCGAGGTCCTGGCGGAGCTCGCGCAGCTCGCCCCGGTGACCACGGTGCCGGAGCGCGCGTCCGCGCCCGCCTCCGCCGACGACCTCGCCGGGCTGCTGGACGACGACGGCGCCACACCCGCCGCCGCCCCCGTCGAGCCCGCGCCGGTCCGCGTGCCCGGGGGCTGGCAGCTCGTCGTCCCCCTGCCGTACGCGCGGCGCGGCGCGCTCGAGCTGACCCGGTGGGACGACGACCTCGTGGTCACCGTCGCCGGGTCCCGGCGGTCGCTGCGCCTGGACGCGCTGCTGCGCCGCTGCGTGGTGACCGGCGGCTCGCTGGCCGACGCCGGCAGCGCGACGGCGCGGTTGGTGGTCGACTTCGCACCCGATCCGCAGCAGTGGCCGGCCGACCTGCTGGCCGCCGAGGGGAGCACCGCATGACCACCGGGAACGACTGGCTGGACCAGGCGCGGCGGCTGGTGGCGGGACTGGGGCAGTCGTTCGCCGCCGGCGCCGACGCCCCGACCGCCGATGCCCCGCACGGAGGCGCGGCGCACGCCGGGAACCGGGGCGGCGACTGCCGCTGGTGCCCGCTGTGCCAGGCGGTCGCGGTGCTGCGCGGCGAGCGGCCCGAGGTGACCGCCGCGCTGGCCGACGCCCTGACCGCGGCCGCGGCCGCGCTGCGCGCGCTGGCCGCCGAGCCGCCGCCGGCCGATCCGCCGTCCCGGGCCGACGGCGACGAGCGGCCCGGCCCGTCGGTGCAGCACATCGAGATCGCCTGAGGTGGTCGCGACCGCGGTCGGCGTCGACATCGGCGGCACGAAGGTCGCCGGCGGCCTGGTCACCGGCGAGGGCACGGTGCTGGCCACCGCCCGGCGCGGCACCCCGGGCGGGTCGCCGGCCGAGACCGAGGACGCGATCGTCGCGGTCGTCGAGGAACTCGCCGCGGCCGCCGACCGGCCACCGCTGGGGGTCGGCGTGGGAGCGGCCGGCTGGTTCGACCGCACCGGGGACACGGTGCTGTTCAGCCCGCACCTCGCCTGGCGCGGCACGACCCTGCGGCGCGACCTGGCCCGGCGCCTGCGGCTGCCGCTGTGGGTGGGCAACGACGCCGACGCCGCCGCCTGGGCCGAGTACCGCTTCGGCGCCGCGCGGGGTGCGCAGCTCGCACTGATGATCACGCTCGGCACCGGCATCGGCGGCGGCATCGTGCTCGGTGGACGGCTGCAGCGCGGCGCGCACGGCGTCGCGGGGGAGTGGGGGCACATGCGGGTCGTCCCCGACGGCCGGCTGTGCGCCTGCGGCAACCGCGGCTGCTGGGAGCAGTACGCCAGCGGCACCGCCCTCGCCCAGACCGCCCGGGAGGTGGCGCTGAACTCGCCGGCCGCCGCGGCCGGTCTGCTGGAACGGGTGGCCGGCCGGGCCGATGCGCTCACCGGGGAGGACGTCGCGCAGGCCGCGGCCGCGGGGGACGCGCTGGCCCGGGAGCTCATCGCCGAGGTCGGGCACTGGCTGGGCCAGGGCATCGCCGACCTCGCCGCGGTGCTGGACCCCGACGTCGTCGTCATCGGCGGCGGGGTCAGCGCGCTGGGCGACGCCGTCCTGGGGCCGGCGCGCGAGCGGCTGGAGCGCGCGCTGCCCGGTCGCGGGTTCCGGCCGGGGCCGGTGGTGGTGGCCGCCGCGCTGGGCCCGCAGGCCGGGCTCGTGGGCGCCGCGGACCTGGTGCGCCTGGAGGTCGCCGCCGGCACCGGCCGGGACCGCGTTCCCGGCTAGACGACCGCCCCGTCGTCGCCGTCGCCGGCCGAGGTCTCCCGCATCCGGGAGACCAGCAGCCACACCCCGCCGACGACGGCGGCCACGCCGAGGACCAGGCCCACCTCCAGCGTCAGCCCCACGAGCCCGGGCGCGATCACGAGCAGCGCGCCGACGGCGAGGAGCAGGCAGGCGTACAGCGAGTTCGGCGACGGGACGCCGACCGGCGGGGGCGGCGGCGGCTCGTAGTGCTCCTCGGGCAGGTCGAGCACCGACAGCTCGTGCGGCGTCGGCGGGGGGAGGTCGGCGGGCTCGCGGTCGACGGCGATGCGGCCGTTCTCCGCCTCGAAGGCGGAGACGATCCGTGCCCACTCGGCGTCCTCGTCGAGGTCCCGGCGGGCGGGCAGGCGCTCGGGCAGCGGCCCGCGAGCGTGCTCGGGGACGTGCTCGTCGCCGTGCTGCTCGACCAGCTCGCGCCCCTCGCGCACCCGGGCCCGGTCGACGAAGAGCCGGTCGCTGGGCGGGCTGGGCAGGAAGACGGTGCGGGTGTAGGGGCCGACGTCGGTCGCGGGCTCCAGGTAGGCGGCGATGCCGGCGTCGCGCAGGACGTCGAGCAGGTGCTCGCCGACCCGCGGGTCCACGTCCTGCAGCGGGGACCACAGCGGGGCGTCCAGGCCGTTGTCGCGCCGCCCGCGGCGGGGGGAGGTCACGCGCCGCCCTCCCGCGCCGGGACCCGCTCGCGGATCCACTCCGCCGACCGCCGGAAGATCAGCGGGGCGTCGTTGTCGAGCGTCGCCACGTGGTAGCTGTCCTCGAGCAGCACCTCGGTGGTGTCGGTGCTGGCCACGCCGGCGAGCAGGACCCGCACCGAGGCCGGCTCCACCACGTGGTCGGTCACGCTGCGGAACACCAGCACCGGCGCGGTGACGCGGGCGAGGTCGGCGCGGGTGGCCGCCCACAGCCGGCGCAGCCCGAGCACGGCACGGGTGGGCAGCTTGGGGTAGCCGCGCTCGTCCACGCCCGGCTTCCTGATGTCGTTGACGATCGCCTTCCAGCTCGGCGTGAGCCGCGCGAGCAGGGGCAGCAGCTTGGCGTCCAGGCGCTCGGTCAGCAGCGACGGGTTGACCAGCACCAGGGCGGCGACGTCGTCGGGGCGCAGCTCGGCCAGCCGCAGGGCCAGCGTCCCGCCCATGGACAGGCCGGCCACGACGACGCGGTCGCACTCGGCCCGCAGCTCGTCGAAGGCGGTGACGACCGCGTCGACCCAGTCGGTCTCGGTGGTCAGGTTGCAGTCCTGCCACCGGGTGCCGTGCCCGGGCAGCAGCGGCCCGCGGACGGCGAAGCCCTCGGCCGCCAGGTGCTCGCCCCACGGCCGCATGCTGAACGGCGACCCGGTGAAGCCGTGCACCAGCAGCACCCCGGTGCCCGCGCCGGCCGCACCGCCGGGGAAGGCGAACGGCTCCGCACCGGGGACGACGGACGGGGACTCGATGGGTGGCACGGTTCTCCTCGGCGTCCGGTGGCCGTGCCGACGGGCAGGCGTGTCGCGGTACGGGGGCGGGCGGATTGTCCTTCCGCTCCGCGGCTCCCTAGTCTGACAGTTCCCGAGGGAGGCGTGTTGTTCTACTGGTTCCTCAAGTTCGTGGCGATCGGGCCGTGGGCCACGCTCGTGTTCCGCCCGCATGCCGAGGGCGTGGACAACGTCCCGCGCACGGGAGCGGCGATCCTGGCGAGCAACCACCTGTCCGCGGCGGACTGGGTCTTCATGCCCCTGCAGCTGCGCCGCCGGGTCACCTTCCTCGCGAAGGCCGAGTACTTCACCGGCAGCGGCGTGAAGGGCTTCCTGCAGCGGGCCTTCTTCTCCGGAGCCGGGCAGGTGCCGATCGACCGGTCCAGCGCCTCGGCGGCCGAGGACGCGATCCGCACCGGCACGCGCATCCTGCAGGAGGGGAAGCTGCTGGGCATCTACCCCGAGGGCACGCGCTCGCCGGACAGGCGGCTGTACCGCGGAAAGATCGGTGTCGCGCGGATGGCGCTGGAGACGGGCGTGCCCGTGGTGCCGGTCGCGATGGTCTACGGCAGGCGGAACATCCCGCTGATCGGCCGGCACGTTCCCCGGGTGAGCGTCCGGTTCGGGCGCCCGCTGGACTTCAGCCGCTACGAGGGGCTGGCCGGCGACCGCTTCGTCGAGCGCTCGGTGACCGACGAGATCATGTACGAGGTCATGACCCTGTCGGGCCAGGAGTACGTCGACGTCTACGGCGCGCAGGTCAAGAAGTCGATGGACGGCGGGATGAGCGCGAACGAGGCGGTCAGCCGCCTGCAGCCGCCGGCGGTCGAGGCCGCCGACCGCGCTCCCGAGGCCCTCGCCGGCTGACGGGCCCTCCCACCGCTCGCACGCTCGCGGCGGAACCGCGCACGGGGGCCGCCCGACCGGACCCGAGCGCGATTAGCTCTCGAGCAGGCGGTCGAGGAGGCCGCGCAGCAGGTCCACGAGCTCACCGCGTTCCATCGTCGGCTCGCGCACCCACGAGCTCACCAGGTCCTCGGTGAACGCGAACCACGCGCGCAGCAGCTGCCGGCGCCGCGCGTCGTCGGGCAGCTCCAGCGCGGCGAGGGCCATGTCGACCAGCTGCTCGCGGGTCTCCTCGTACACCTCGGCGACCCAGGGGTCGCCCGCCGCCGCCCCGCGCACGAACGACAGGTGCGCGTCGCGGTAGGTCTCCACCCATCCGACGTAGCGCTCGAGCATCCCGGCGGCCTGCTCGCCGGCCGGCAGCCCCGGCCGGGGTGCCAGGTGCTCGCGCAGGACGTCGGCCGCCGCGCGCGTGACGGCGGTGTAGTAGTCCCGCTTGCTGGCGAAGTAGTGGAACAGCAGGCTGCGGCTGATCCCGGCCCGCCGGGCCACCTCGTCGATGGTCAGCTCCTGCACCGGCGTGGTGGGCAGCAGCTCGAGCCCGATGGCCACCAGCTGGGCGCGCCGGTCGCCGGCCGACCGGCGGCGGGCCGGGGAGGTCACGGCAGGGCCCGGGCGGGAACCCGGTCGACGGCGGCGCCGAGCAGCCGGCCCAGGGCGTCGCCGACGAGCCGCGGGCGCTCCTGCAGCAGCATGTGCCCGGTGCGGGGCTCGACGTGCAGCCCGGCGTGCGGCAGCGCCTCGGCGAGCCTCCGGCCGTGCCGCACGGGCGTGAGCCGGTCGCTCGTGCCCACCAGGACCTCCACCGGCACGCGGGCGAGCGCGGCCAGCTCCGTGCGCTTGTCGTGGTCGCCCAGGGCCGGGTAGAAGACGGCGAACGCCCGCACCGTCGTCGCGTGCATGATCTCCGCGCCCGCGCGCACCATCTCCTCGGTCGCGTCGGCGCCGTACAGCAGGTCCCGGACGATCCTCCGGTGCTGCCGGGCGGACGGCGGGGCCAGCCGCCGCAGCCCGTCGATCACCCGCGCGCCGCCCACCGCCGCGGCGACCAGGCCGGGGGCGAAGCGGCGGGCCAGCCGGTCCTGGGTGGTCCCCGGCGCCGGGCCGAGCTCGCCGGCCGACGTCGACACCAGCAACGCGCCGCGCACGCGGTCGCCGAACAGCTCCGGGCGGGCCGCGGCCAGGCACATGATCGTCATGCCGCCCATGGAGTGCCCGGCGGCGACGACGGGGCCGCGGGGCGCGACCTGGTCGAGCACGCACCCCAGGTCCAGGCCGAGCCGGTCGATGGTGACGGCCCCGGGGTCGTCGTCGCCCGGTGCCCAGGTCGACCGCCCGTGGCCGCGCTGGTCGTAGCGGACCAGGCGCAGCTCCCCGGCGGCGATGCGCGGGACCAGGAGCGCGACCGGGTCGTCCCAGGAGGCCTGCGACAGCGTCCAGCCGTGCGCCAGCACCAGGGTCACCGGGGCGTCGTCGGAGCCGTCGATCGTGGCGTGCAGCAGCGCGCCGTCGTCGGTGCGGACGGCGCCCGTGCGCCGCTCGCGGGTCCGCGTGCCCACGCCACTCACGCTGCCACCTCCCGGTCGCCGGCGGGCGTGCCGACGTAGTTCTCGCGGTCCAGCCGCCGGGTCATCCGCCGGAAGCGGAAGGTGAAGTCCGGCCAGAGCGTGGTGTTGTGGCCGGAGCGGTCCAGGTACCAGGAGGCGCAGCCGCCGGCCAGCCAGACCGTGCCCGCCGACCGGGCGGCGATGTGGTCGCGGTACCCCTGCTGGGCCTCGGGGGTGGTCTCCAGGACGGCCAGGCCCTCGGCGGCCATCGTCCGAAGCGCGTCGTCCACGTAGGCCACCTGCGACTCGATCATGTAGACCATCGACGTGTGGCCGACGCCGACGTTCGGCCCGACCAGCAGGAACAGGTTCGGGAACCCGGCCACCGTCGTGCTCCGGTTGCTGACCATGCCGCCGGCCCAGACGTCGGCGAGGGTGCGCCCGTCGCGGCCGGCGATCCGCTCGGCGATCGGCAGGTCGGTCACGTGGAAGCCGGTGGCCAGCACGATCGTGTCGGTCGGCCGCTCGAGGCCGTCGCGGGTCACGATCGAGTGCGGGCGCACCTCGGCGATGCCGGCGGTCACCAGCTCGGCGTTGGGTGCGGTGACCGCGGGGTAGTAGTCGTTGCTGATCAGGATGCGCTTGCAGCCGATCGTGTAGTCCGGCGTCAGCGCCGCCCGCAGTCGCGGGTCGCGCACCTGGCGCGCCAGGTGGGCCCGCGCCACCCGGCCGACCGGACGGAGGAAGATCCGCCGCTTGACCAGGCCGACGACGAGGAACTCCCGGACGCCGTAGAGGAGGGCGCGGACCAGCTTCTGGAACCCCGGCACCCGGCGGTAGAGGCGCTGCACCCACGGCTTCACGGGATGGTCGGTGCGCGGCACGATCCACGGGGGCGTGCGCTGGTAGACCGCCAGGCTCTCCACCTGCGGCTGGACGGCCGGGACGATCTGGATCGCCGAGGCCCCGGTGCCGATGACGGCGACGCGCTCGCCGGTGAGGTCGTGGCCGGCGTCCCAGCGCGCGGAGTGCATGACGGTGCCGGCGAACGAGTCCAGGCCCGGGATGTCGGGGTACGTCGGGTCGGCCAGGGCCCCGGCCGCCGAGACCAGCACGGTGGCCCGGAACTCCCCGGCGGTGGTGCTGACGACCCACTGCCGGGCGGCGTCGTCCCAGCGGGCCGCCGTGACCTCCGCGCCGAAGACGCACCTGTCGCGGACGCCGTAGCGGTCGGCGGTGGCCTGCAGGTAGGCCTGGATCTCCGGCTGCTCGGAGTACGACCGCGGCCAGTCGGGGTTCGGGGCGAAGGAGAACGAGTAGAGGTTGGACTGCACGTCGCACGCCGCACCCGGGTAGTGGTTGTCGCGCCAGGTGCCGCCGACGTCGTCGGCGCGCTCGAGGAGCACGAGGTCGTCCTCGCCGCGGCGGAGCAGGGCGATGGCCATCCCCAGGCCGGCGAAGCCGGTGCCGATCACGGCCACCCGCACGGTGCGAGGGGCGGCCGCCGCGGCGGCATCGGATCGGGTGTCGAGCGTGCTGGTCACCGTCTGGCGCTCCCTGGGTGGTCGGTGCGACGTCGTCGGCACACGGGTCCTCGGCTTGCTGAGCAACGGTCAACAAGCTACAACGGGAGTTGAGCAGTGCTCAACACGAGCGCACCGAGCCCCAGGGAGTCCCCGATGGCGCCTCTGTCCCGCACGCGCGTACCGCTGACGGGCAGGACGGTGCTCATCACCGGCGCGGCCCGCGGCATCGGCGCCGCGCTGGCCCGCAAGGCCGCCGCCCGGGGCGCCCGCGTCGCGCTGGCGGGCCTCGAGCCGGAGCTGCTGGCCCAGGTGGCCGACGAGCTCGGGCCCGAGCACCTGTGGGTCGAGTGCGACGTCACCGACCCCGGCGCCCTGGAGTCGGCCGTGCGGCGCGTCGTCGACACCTTCGGCGGGCTGGACGCCGTCGTCGCCAACGCCGGCATCGCGCCGCTGACCACGGTCATGACCAGCTCCGCCCACGCGCTGGCCCGCACCATCGAGGTCAACCTGATCGGCACGATGCTCACCGCGCACGCGGCGCTGCCCGCCGTCGCGCAGCGCCGGGGACACGTGCTGCTGATCAGCTCCGCGGCCGCGTTCACCGTGCTGCCCGGGATGAGCGCCTACTGCGCGTCCAAGGCCGGCGTCGAGCGCTTCGGCGACGTGCTGCGCCTGGAGGTCGCCCACCGCGGCGTCACGGTCGCCAGCGCGCACCCGACCTGGATCGACACCGACATGGTGCGCGACACCGAGGCGGCGCTGCCCACGTTCGCCGCGACCCGCAGGCGGCTCCCCGGCCCGCTGGGTGCGTCCACCTCCGTCGAGGACTGCGCGCGGGCGCTGGTCGACAACCTCGAGACCCGGCGGCGGCGGGTGTTCGTGCCGCGCTCGGTGGGCGCCGTGGCGGCGCTGCGACAGCTGGTCACCGGAGCCGTCGCGGAGAAGGCGATGACCCGCATCGCCGCCGCGGCGGTGCCGCAGCTGGAGCGCGACATCGAGGCGCTGCAGGGCCAGGAGTTCGGCCGCTCCTCCGTCGGCGGCACGCGCCGGACCCCCTGACGAGCTCCCGGCGAGGAGCCGCCCCGCTCACCGGGCCGGGGCGGCCGGGCGACCCCACACTGACCGCGTGACCCTGGACCCCACCGGACTGGCGTACGCCGCGGCGGGGGTCGCGACCCTCCTGGCCGCACTCCTGCCGCGGGCGCTGAGCCGCGCGCCGCTGTCGATGCCGATGGTCTTCGTCGGGATCGGGGTGCTCGGCTTCGCCCTGATCGACGGCCTGCCCTCGCCCGATCCCGTCCGCCACGGATCGGTGACGGTGCACCTCACGGAGGTCGTCGTCCTGGTGTCGCTGATGGGGGCCGGCCTCGCGCTGGACCGCCCGGTCGGCTGGCGGCGGTGGTCCACGACGTGGCGGCTGCTCGCGATCACGATGCCGCTGTCGGTCCTGGCGATGGCGCTGCTGGGCGGCTGGCTCCTCGGCCTCGGCGCGGCGGCGGCGATGCTGCTCGCGGCCGCGCTGGCGCCCACCGACCCGGTGCTGGCCAGCGAGGTGCAGGTCGCCGAGCCCAGCGAGGACGTCGAGAGCGAGGACGAGGCGCGGTTCGCGCTGACCTCGGAGGCCGGCAGCAACGACGGGCTGGCGTTCCCCTTCGTCTACGCCGCCATCGCCGTCGCCGCCTCGGGGCTCGCGCCGGGCGGCTGGCTGGGGGAGTGGCTGCTCGTCGACGTCCTGTGGCGGATCGCCGCCGGCGTCGGCACCGGCATCGTCGTGGGCTTCGCGCTGCGCGCGCTCTTCTTCTCCCGCCCCGCCGAGCGGGTCGGGCTGGCCGAGCGCGCGGAGGGCTTCATCGCCCTCGCCGGCATCGCGCTGGCCTACGGCCTGGCCGAGCTGGTCGGCGGGTACGGGTTCGTCGCGGTGTTCGCGGGCGCCTGCACCGTGCGCGCCGCCGAGCGTCGGCACGGTCGGCACCAGGTGCTGCACGCCTACGTCGAGCAGCTGGAGCGGCTGCTCACCGTCGTCGTCCTCGTGCTGGTCGGCGGCGCGGTCGCGCGCGGAGTGCTGGACGACGTCGGCCGGCGCGAGATCGTCTTCGCGGCGCTCCTGCTGCTCGTGGTCCGGCCGCTCACCGGCTGGCTGGCGCAGCTGGGCGGGGACACCGGGCGGTGGGAGCGCAACGCCATCGCGTTCTTCGGCGTCCGGGGCGTCGGCTCGCTGTACTACCTGGCCTACGGGTTGGAGGAGGCGGACATCCCGGGGGCCGAGCAGCTCTGGGCGGTCACCGTCCTGGTCGTGCTGGGGTCCGTCGTCGTGCACGGGATCACCGCCGGCCCCGCGATGCTGTGGCTGGACCGGCGGCGCGCGCGGCGGGCCGAGCGGGTGCACGGCACCGAGGAGAAGGCGCCGGTCACCCCCGTCTGAGCGCGCGTCAGCTGGGAACCGCCGCGTTCTCGGCGACCGACCGCAGCAGCTCGGCGTCCGCCTCGAGCACGTAGCCGTCCTCGACGGCCCGGTCGAGGGACTCCTCCCAGGCAGCCACGAAGGCGTCGTGGTCGGGGTAGAGCTCGGTGAGCTGCTCGGTGGTCAGCGGGACGGTCGTGCCGAACAGGCGGCAGAACCGCTGGAGGGAGTCGGCCGAGCCGGCGGGCTGCCCCAGGCCGCGGAGGACGGCGACCGGGGCGTCGACGGCGGGCGTGCGGATGCCCCCGAGGGTGATGCCCTGCTCGTCGACGGCGTACTCCGGGGCGGTCGGGTCGGTGCTGACCACCTCCAGCCGGGGCGCGCTGGGTGGCGGCGTGCCGGTCGCCACCCACTCGGAGAGCGCCACGACGGCGGCGCGCAGCACGTAGGTCTGCGGGCCCGCGTTGACCGGGAGGGCGCAGGTGAAGCCGGGAATCGGCTCGGTGCTGGGCGCGCGCATCGCGTCGAACCAGGCGGTGGCGCCGGCCTCGTCGCCCTCGTCGGTCGCGCCGAGGGCGAGGCCGTAGGAGTCGAAATGCGCCGTGCCGGCGACCTCCCAGAGCCGGTAGACGTCGCTGTCGTCCTGGCGGGCCTGCAGGGCGTCGGTGTCGGTCTCGGTCTGGAAGACCAGCACCGGGACGTCGAGGTCGGTCCGGATGCGGACGGCCGGCGGGGTGTCGATCTGCTCCAGCGGCGCCTGGGAGAGCGCGCCGCCCCGGCCGTACCGGCTGTGCACGAGGAACCCGTCGTAGACGTCGGCGACCGGGTGCACGGCGTTGATGTAGGTCGTCATCCGGATGGCCGACTGCGACTCGCCGATCGCGATGACCCGCTCGGGCTGCAGGCCGCCGAGCAGCTCGTCGGCGTCGAGCCGGACGGCCTGCCCGGCCTGCGAGAAGATGTCGTAGGAGTAGCTGTCGCCGGGGTGGGAGAGCGACGCGTAGCGCTCGGGGTCGGCGGTCCTGGTGGCGTCGAGGCCGACCTGCTGGGCCGACACGGCGACGTGCACGTAGCCGCTGCGGGTCAGCTCGACGTGGGTCAGCGTCAGGTCGGGGCTGGCGTCGACGCCGCCGGACACGTTCAGCCACTCCACGAGCGCGGTGCCGTTGAAGTCCTCGGGGTCCACGGGCCGGGTGACAACGACGCGCGTGGTGTACGGCGCCTCCTCCCCGGCCGTGACGATCCACTTCCCGTCCTCCGACAGCGGCCCGGCCGGGACGTGGGCCGTCGCCAGACCGTCGAGGAGGTACTCGACCTGCTCGTAGCCCAGGGCGCCGTAGTCGATCGTCGGGTTGGACGCGAGGGTGAACCCGTCCGGCAGCGCGTCGGAGACGGTGGCCTGCGTCACGGTCGGCGTCCGGCTCGCGGGGGCCGACGACGCGCCGGTGTCGCCCGCCCCGTCGTCGTCGGCGGAGCCGGAGTCGCTGCACCTCGCCGCCAGCAGGGCCAGACAGCCGACGGCCAGCACGAGACGTCGTCCCACTGCGCACCCCTTCGTGCGTCCGACGGTCCGGGACCGAACCGCGTTCAGCGCACCGTAGGGAGGGGATCCGGGCAGGTCAAGGACGCTCCGGAACCGGCGCGTTCCTCAGCTCGTCCACTGCCGGGCCCGGTCCAGCGCCTCCCGCCAGCGGTCGTGCCGGCCGTCGTCCCGGCGCCCGTCCTCGGGCTCGAAGCGGCGGTCCAGCGCCCAGGTCGCGGCGAGCTCGTCCTGGCCGGCCCACACCCCGGTGCCCAGGCCCGCGAGGAAGGCCGCCCCCAGCGCCGTGGTCTCGGTGACCCGCGGGCGGCGCACCGGGACGCCGAGCTGGTCGGCCTGCAGCTGCAGGAGCAGGTCGTTGGCGCTCGCCCCGCCGTCCGCCGACAGCTCGGGCACCGCCAGCCCGGCCTCGGAGACCATGACGTCGACGACGTCGCGCACCTCGAAGGCGATGGCCTCCAGCGTCGCCCGGGCCAGGTGCGCCCGCGTGGTGCCGCGGGTGATGCCGACGATCGTGCCGCGGGCGTGCGGGTCCCAGTGCGGAGCCCCCATGCCGGTCAGCGCCGGCACGAAGACGAGGTCGCCCGAGTCGGGCACCGTCCGGGCCAGCCCCTCGATCTCGGCCGCCGAGTCGATCAGCCCGAGGCCGTCGCGCAGCCACTGCACGGCGGCGCCGGTCACGAAGATCGACCCCTCCAGGGCGTAGACCAGGCCGTCGCCGACGTCCCAGGCGACCGTGGTGAGCAGGCCGGCCTGCGAGCGCACCGGCGTCGTCCCGGTGTTGGTCAGCACGAACGAGCCGGTGCCGTAGGTGCACTTGCTCGTCCCGGGGGTGAAGCAGGCCTGGCCGAAGAGGGCCGCCTGCTGGTCGCCGGCGATGCCGGCGATCGGGAGCGCCAGCCCGAGGAACGCGTCGGGGTCGGTGGTGCCGACGACGCCGGAGCTGGGCACCAGGTCGGGCAGCGCCGAGCGCGGCACCTGGAACAGCTCGCACAGCTCGTCGGACCAGTCGCCCGCGGCCAGGTCGTAGAGCAGGGTGCGGCTGGCGTTGCTGGGGTCGGTGACGTGCGCGGCGCCGCCGGTCAGCCGGTGCACCAGGTAGGAGTCGACGGTGCCCAGGGCCAGTGATCCGTCGCGGACGCCGTCCCACAGGCGCGGTTCCTCGGCCGCGAGCCAGCAGAACTTCGTGCCGGTGAAGTACGGGTCCAGCCGAAGCCCGGTGAGCTCGGCGATCCGCGGTTCGTGCCCGGCCGCCCGCAGCCGGTCGCAGATGCCGGTCGTCCGCCGGTCCTGCCAGACGATCGCCGGGCGGGGGGCCCGGCCCGTGCGCCGGTCCCAGACGACGGCGGTCTCCCGCTGATCGGTGATGCCCACGCAGGACGGCGTCCGGTCGGTGCGCCCGAGCGCCTCGCGGCAGGCGGCCAGCGTCGCCGTCCAGATGTCCTCCGGCTCGTGCTCGACCCACCCGGGGCGGGGGAACAGCTGCGCGAACTCCCGGTAGCCGCGGGCCAGGACGCCGCCGTCGGAGCCCACGACCAGCGCCGTCACCCCGGTGGTCCCTGCGTCGATGGCGAGTACCGGCATGCCGGCGAACCTAGCGGCGGGCCCGGGGCGGCGCAGGGCCTCCGCGCGACAGGCGGCCGGGTGTGCCCGAGGATCGGGGAGTGGCCTCCGGTATCGAGCTCGTCCGCCCGCCCGGCCTGACCGGCACCGCCCGCTTCGCCTACGCGGCCGTGAGCGATCCGGGGCGCATGGTCTTCACCGCCGGCGCCTGCCCGGTCGACGCCGACGGGGTCACGGTCGCGGTGGGCGACGTCGCCGGCCAGGCCCGCCAGGCGATGGCCAACCTGGTCGCCGCCCTCGAGGGCGCCGGGGCCGGGCTGCGCGACGTCCTGAAGACGACGGTGTTCGTGGCGACGACCGACCGCCGCGACCTCGTGGCCGCCGAAGACGTCGTCCGCGCGGCCCTCGGCGCGCACGCCGCGCCCAGCACGCTGGTCGGGGTGACGCTGCTGGGCCGTCCCGACCAGCTCGTCGAGGTGGAGGCGGTCGCGGTGCGGGACAGCTGGACGGAACCGGGGCCGCCGCACGACGCCTCTACCGTGGGCCCGTGAGTGTGCGGCGGTTCTTCTACGACACGGAGTTCATCGAGGACGGGACGACGATCGACCTCGTCTCGATCGGGGTGGTCGACGAGGCCGGCCGCGAGTTCTACGCGGTGAGCACCGAGTTCGACGACCGCCGGGCCGTGCCGTGGGTGCGCCGCAACGTGCTCGAGCAGCTGCCGCCGCCGGCCGACCGAGCCTGGCGCAGTCGCAAGCAGATCCGCGACGACCTCCTGGCCTTCCTCACCGGGCCGGGGGAGGAGATCGAGCTGTGGGCGTGGTTCGCCGCCTACGACCACGTCGCGCTCGCCCAGCTCTGGGGCGCGATGCCCGCGCTGCCCCGGGCGGTTCCGCGGTTCACCCGCGAGCTGCGCCAGCGCTGGGACGACGCCGGGCAGCCGGCGCTGCCGCCCAAGCCGGCCGGCACCCACGACGCCCTCGTCGACGCCCGCTACAACCTGGAGCGCTGGCGGGCGATCGAGGCGGCGCAGGGCGCCTGACGTCAGCGGCGCAGGGCCGCCCAGTCCTCGGGGTGGGCGCGCAGCTGCTCGGCGAGGGTGCGCGCCGGGTGCCCGGTGACCGTGGCGACGACGTCGGTGACGGCGGCCATCTCGCCGGCCGCGATCGACGTGTAGCTGCTGATCCAGCCCTCGATCTCCCAGTCCGGGTGCCCGGACGGCCGGCGGGAGGCCCACGCCTGCTCGACCGTCTCCTCCCGGTAGTCCACCGGGACGCCGGCGACCGCGCTCACGACGGCGGCGGCCTCGGCCAGCGTCAGCGCCTCGGGCCCGGTGACGCCGGGGGTCCGACCGTCCCAGGCGCCGGAGTCGTCCAGGAGCACGGCGGCGGCGACGTCGGCGCAGTCGTCCCGCGACACGAAGCTCGCCCGCCCACTGCCGGCCGGCCCGGCGATGACCGCGCGGGCATCCGGCCCGACGACGGCCAGGGACGGCACGAAGTCCGCGTACAGCGAGTGCCGCAGCGCCGTCCACGCGACCCCGCTCGCCGCGAGCGCCTCCTCCGTGGCGGCGTGGTGGCGGCCCAGGGTGAACACCGAGTCCGGCGCGGCCCCGAGGAACGAGGTGTAGACGATGCGCTGCACCCCGGCGCGCCCGGCGGCGGCCACGGCGGTGCGGTGCTGCTGCACCCGGTCCTCGGCCTCGGCCGCCGACACCAGGTAGAGGGTGTGCACGCCGTCGAGGGCCGCGGCGAACCCATCGCCGTCCGCGTAGCCGCCGGGGTTCTCGACCACCTCCGAGCCGGGCAGGAACCGGGTCCGGCCGGCGTCGCGCACCACGAGGCGGAGCTCCGCGCCCGCGGCGGCGAGCCGCTCGGCGACCCGGCGGCCGAGACCGCCGGTGGCCCCGGTGACGGCGAGGACGGCGGTCATGCGACGGAGGTGGGCGGCTGCGGCATCATGACCCTCGTCAACTTCCCGACCGGCCCGGATCCTTCCCGGAGGCAGCGCATGCGGATCGGCATCCTGACCGGCGGGGGCGACTGCCCGGGGCTCAACGCGGTCATCCGCGCGGTCGTGCGCAAGGCCGTCGACGTCCACGGCGACGAGGTGGTCGGCTTCCGCGACGGCTGGCGCGGAGTGCTGGAGGACGACGCCGTCGCGCTCGACCTGGCCGCGGTCCGCGGGCTGCTGCCCCGGGGCGGCACCGTCCTGGGGACCTCGCGCACCAACCCGTTCGCCTCCGACGACGGCGCGGAGCGGCTGCGGGCCACCCTCCGGCGGCGCGGCATCGACGCGCTGGTGCCCATCGGCGGGGAGGACACCCTCGGCGTCGCCGCGCGGCTCGGCGATGCGGGCGTCCAGGTGGTCGGCGTCCCGAAGACGATCGACAACGACCTGGAGGGCACCGACTACACGTTCGGCTTCGACACCGCGGTCGGGGTGGCGATGGAGGCCATCGACCGGCTGCACACCACCGGCGACAGCCACCACCGCACGCTGGTGGTCGAGGTCATGGGCCGGCACGCGGGCTGGATCGCCCTGCACGCCGGGATGGCCGGTGGCGCGAACGTCGTCCTCGTCCCCGAGCGCCCGTTCGACGTCGACGCCGTGGTGGCGCACTGCCGGCACCGCTTCGAGAGCGGCTACTCCCCGATCGTGGTCGTCTCCGAGGGCGCCCGGCCGGCGGAGGGCACGCTGGTCACCGCCGACGGGGGCCTCGACGCCTTCGGGCACGTGCGGCTCGGGGGCATCGGCGCGGCCCTGGCGGCGCTGCTGGAGGAGCGGACCGGCCGGGAGGCGCGGGCGGTCGTGCTGGGGCACGTCCAGCGCGGCGGGACGCCCTCGCAGTTCGACCGGGTGCTGGCCACGCGGTTCGGGCTCGCCGCCGTCGACGCGCTGCACGACGGGGCGTCGGGGGTGATGGTGGCGCTGCGCGGCACCGACATCGTGCGGGTGCCCATCGCCGACGCCACGGCCCGGCTCAAGCTCGTGCCCCTGGAGAGGTACGCCGAGGTGGAGGTGTTCTTCGGCTGACGGCCCCGCCGCGGGGGTCCTGGCGCGAGCTCGGGGCGTGCCCCGGGGCGTGGCCGGGGGGCCGTACTCTGGAGCGGTGAGCCTGACCGAATCTGCTGAGCTGGTCCCCGATCTGGACCGGTGGCGGGAGCTGCCCGCCGCCCAGCAGCCCAAGTGGCCCGACCGCGGCGCGCTCGACGACGTCCTCGAGACCCTCTCCACGGTGCCGCCCATCGTGGCGCCGAGCGAGGTCGACACGCTGCGCGCCCAGCTGGCCGAGGTCGCCCAGGGCCGGGCCTTCCTGCTGCAGGGCGGCGACTGCGCCGAGACCTTCGACCTCAACACCGAGCCGCACCTGCAGAGCACCACCCGCACGCTGCTGCAGATGGCCGTCGTCCTCACCTACGGCGCCAGCGTCCCCGTGGTGAAGGTCGGCCGGGTCGCCGGGCAGTACGCCAAGCCGCGCAGCTCGAACACCGACGCCCTCGGCCTGCCCTCCTACCGCGGGGACATGGTCAACGCGCTGGAGCCGGTGATGGACAAGCGCATCCCGGACCCGGGCCGGCTGGTGCGCGCCTACGCGAACTCGGCCGCGGCCATGAACATGATCCGGGCCTACGCGCGCGGCGGGCTGGCCGACCTGCACGCGGTGCACGACTGGAACAAGGACTTCGTCGCCACCTCACCGGCGGGCGTCCGCTACGAGGTCATCGCGCGGGAGATCGACCGGGCCCTGGCGTTCATGAAGGCCTGCGGCATCGACTCCGACGCGCTGCGCGGGGTCGAGCTGTACAACAGCCACGAGGGCCTGATCCTCGACTACGAGCGCGCGCTGACGCGCATGCACGACGGCCGGGCCTACGCCGCCTCGGCGCACTTCGTCTGGATCGGCGAGCGCACCCGGCAGATGGACGGCGCCCACGTCGAGTTCTTCTCGCAGATCGCCAACCCCATCGGCGTCAAGATCGGCCCGACGACGACGCCCGAGCAGGCCGTCGAGCTCGTCGAGCGCCTCGACCCCGAGGGGCTGCCGGGCCGGCTGACGCTGATCAGCCGGATGGGCAACGGGAAGATCCGCGACGTCCTGCCGGCCATCGTGGAGAAGGTCACCGCCAGCGGGCACACCGTCGTCTGGCAGTGCGACCCGATGCACGGCAACACCCACGAGTCCTCGACCGGCTACAAGACCCGGCACTTCGACCGCGTGGTCGACGAGGTGCTCGGCTTCTTCGACGTGCACCGCTCGCTGGGCACCTGGCCCGGGGGCATCCACGTCGAGCTGACCGGTGAGGACGTCACCGAGTGCCTCGGCGGCGCCATGGAGATCAGCGACGAGGACCTCAACAGCCGGTACGAGACCGCCTGCGACCCGCGGCTGAACACCGGCCAGTCGCTGGAGCTGGCATTCCTCGTGGCCGAGATGCTGCGCGGCTAGTGGGCTCCCCGGCCCACCCCGCCGACCCGCTCGTCGACCTCCGCTCCGACACCGTCACCCGGCCGACGCCCGGCATGCGCCGGGCGATGGCCGAGGCCGAGGTCGGCGACGACGTCTACGGCGAGGACCCGGCGGTCCGCGCCCTGGAGGAGCGGGTCGCCGATCTGCTCGGTCACGAGGCGGCGCTGTTCGTGCCCTCGGGGACGATGGGCAACCAGATCGGCATGCGCCTGGTCTGCGAGCCCGGCCAGGAGGTGCTCTGCGACGCCGACGCGCACGTCGTCACCTACGAGATGGGCGCGGCCGCGGCGGTCTTCGGCATCTCCACCCGCACGGTGGTCACCGGCGGCCGTCTCGACGCCGACCAACTGGTGGCCCAGGCCCGCGGCCGCGACGACTGGCACCTGACCGCGACGGCGGCCATCGCGGTCGAGAACACGCACAACCGCGGGGGCGGCCTCGTCCAGCCGCTGGGCCAGCTCGAGCGGCTCTTCGCGTGGTCCCGGGAGCACGGCGTCGCCGTCCACCTCGACGGTGCGCGGCTGGTCAACGCCTCGGTCGCCTCCGGCGTGCCCCTGGCCACCTACGGGCGGCTCGCCGACACGGTGTCGGTGTGCCTGTCCAAGGGCCTGGGCGCGCCCGTGGGCTCGGTGCTGGTGGCGTCCGCCGAGCGGATCGCGGCCGGGCGGCTGTGGCGCAAGCGGCTGGGCGGCGGCATGCGGCAGGCCGGGGTGCTCGCCGCCGCGGGGCTGTACGCGCTGGACCACCACGTCGAGCGGCTGGCCGACGACCACGAGCACGCGCGGCTGCTGGCCGAGCGGATCGGCGTGGACCCGGCGCGGGTGGAGACGAACATCGTCGTCGTCGAGGACGTCGCCGCGCCGATGATCGCCGAGGCGGCGAAGGCCCGGGGCGTGCTGGTCTCCCAGGTCGACGCCCGCCGGCTGCGGCTGGTCACGCACCTGGACGTCGACCGGGCGGGCGTGGAGCGGGCCGCGGACGTCGTCGCCGGGCTCATCGGCCGCTGACCCGTCGGCCGGTGTCTCCGGCCCGGCCGGTCCGGGGGCACTGCGCCGGGGTGGGCGGGGCACGTGGCTCTGTATGTGCACGTCTCCACCTCCCGGGCCACGGGTGCGGTGGGGGAGTGCACAGTTCCGAGCTGGGCCGGCGTCAGGTCGGTGAGGGCGCCGGAACGTGCCACGTCCGGCCCGCACCCGGGGAGGGTGCAGGCCGGACGTCAGCCGGAGACGCTCAGGCGTTGCTGTGGGTGGGGTGCTCCACCTGCCCGGCGAGGTAGAGCTGCTCGCCGAGGGTCTCCATGAGGTGCAGCTGGGTCTCGAGGTAGTCGATGTGCTGCTCCTCGTTGTGGAGGATCTCCTCGAAGAGGTTCTTCGTGACGCGGTCGCCGACCTCGTCGCAGTAGGCCGCGGCGGGGCGCAGGCGCTCCACGACCTCGAGCTCGACGGCCATGTCGGCCTCGAACTGCTCGCGGACCGTCTGCCCGATGCGCAGGGCCAGCAGCTTCTGGTAGTTCGGCAGGCCCTCGAGGAAGAGGATCCGCTCGGTGATCCGCTCCGCGTGGACCATCTCCTCGATGGACTCCTTGCGGGTGTACGCGGCGAGCTTGGTGTAGCCCCAGTTCTCCTGCATCTTGGCGTGCAGGAAGTACTGGTTGATGGCCGTCAGCTCGCTGGTGAGCTGCTCGTTGAGCAGCTGGAGAACTCGGGCGTCGCCGTGCATGGTGCTCCTCCTGGGGTCCGGCTGGGTCGAGGCTAGCCGGAGCCGAGGGGGTGCCACCTCTTCAGGCCACCCTTAGCGAGGGGAGGCTCACCTGGGCTTTTGCCGTTCTCAGGCCGCGTCGGCGGTGGCCACGCGCAGGCCGTGCAGCGGGTCGACGGCGCTGATCCGGTCGCAGATCCGGTCCAGGCAGCTGCCGCAGCCGGTGCCGGCGGCGCACGCGTCGCCGACCTCTTCCTCGCTGCGCGCGCCGGCGGAGATGACGTTCGTCAGCTCCGTCTCGGTGACGGCGAAGCAGATGCACACGTACACGGCGCGCTCCAGGGTGCAGGACGGGAAGGCACGCCTAAGTTAGCCGAGCCTTCCCTGTGTGGCAATGCTCACCCGCCACCGATCGTGCAGAAGCGCGGAATTGCCCCGGGGCGGAAGCGCGGAGTTGCCCCGGGGCGGAAGCGCGGAATTGGCCGGGATGCTCCTATCGGCGTCAAGCAGTGGAGACCAGGTCGTCAAAGTCGGCGAGTAGCGCGG
>NZ_FOEE01000012.1 GCF_900110555.1 Trujillonella endophytica | reverse complement strand
TGCGGCACGAACGACCCCGCCGCCACCTCCGCCGCCAGGAACTCCCGCACCTCCACCCGCACCCGCTCGGCCGCCTCCGACCGCGGCGCCGGCGCCAGGGTCAGTGCTTCGCTGCTCATCGTCGCCGGGTCTCCCCACGTCGGTGTGGTGTCCGTCCGCCACCGGTTGTACCTGGCTCCGGCCACCCGCACCCGCCGGGAGCCCGACCTCACACGCGGGCGATGGCCAGCAGCGCGACGTCGTCGGCCCGGTGGTCGCCGATCAGCTCGGCCAGCAGCCGGTCGCAGAGCTGATCGGGGCCGTCCCCGTGGGCCGCCTCCGCGGCGCGCAGCAGGAGCGCCAGCCCCTCGTCGATGTCGGCGGTCCGGCTCTCGACCAGGCCGTCGGTGAACAGCACCAGCGTCGCCCCGACCGGCAGCACGCCCGCCCACTCCACCGCCGGCGACGCGGAGGGCGGGGCGCCGAGCATCCGGCTGGGCCGGACCTCGAGGAACTCCGCGCCCGACGCGCTGACGATCAACGGGCTCAGGTGCCCGGCCGAGGCCAGCCGCAGCTGCCCGGTCGCCGGGTCCAGCGAGCCGAACATCGCCGTCGCCATCCGCTGGAGCCCCAGCAGCCCCCAGCCGGCCTGGAACCGGTCGATGATCGCGCTCGGGCCGGGCCGGTCGGCCAGGAGCACCCGGTGGACGCTGCGGAGCTGGCCCATGACCGCCGCCGCCGTGATGTCGTGCCCGACCACGTCGCCCACAGCGAGCGCCACGCCCCCGCCGGCGGGGAGGGGCACCACGTCGTAGAAGTCGCCGCCGACGTCCGCACCGCGGCTCGCCGCCACGTAGCGGACGGCGACCTCGAGTCCCGGCACCGGCGGCGGCGCGGGCGGCAGCAGGTTGGCCTGCAGCGTGTGCGAGGTCTGCGTCTCCAGCTCCAGCCGCTGCGCCTTGTCCACCACCTGCGACACCTGCAGCGCCAGCTGCTCGGCCACCTCGACGTCGGCCGCGGTCAGCGCGGCCCGCCGGCGGTCCACGCCCAGCGTCAGGACCCCGAGCGCCCGCCCGTCGGCCATCAGCGGCACCGCGACGATGCCGGTGAGCTCCAGCCCGCGGACCAGCTCCAGGTGCCGCTCGTCCTGGGTCATCTCGCCCAGGACGGCGTCGGTGATCTCGCTGATCCACACCGTCCGGCCCGACTCGACGGCCTGCGCCCCCGGGTGCGCGCCGCCGCGCGAGGGCAGGTGCAGGTCGCGGAGCCGGTCGACCAGGGGCTGGCGTGACCGGTCGGCGTGCCGCGCGGCAGGCCGGACCGGGCCGTGCTCGGTGAGCAGGTCGATCACGCAGACGTCGGCCAGCCGCGGCACCGCCAGCTCCGCCAGCCGCTCCACGGTCTCGGTCACCCCGGCCGCCGCCGACATCAGGCGCGCGGCGTCGAGCAGGAAGGCCGAGCGCGCCGCCTGCCGCGCCGTCTCCTCGTACAGCCAGACCCGTTCCAGCGCCTGTCCCGCCTGCCGGCCCATGGTCGCCAGCAGGTCCGCGTCGGCCGGGGACAGGTCACCGCCGTTTCCCGGTTCGGTGAGGCTGATCAGCTCGCCCTTCCCGGAGGCGCCGAGGACGAGCACCAGCCCGCCCCGGTGCCGGCCGTCGGCCGTGACCGGGACGAGGACCAGCGCGTCGATCCGCTCGTCGTGCATCGCGGCCGCCAGGCCGGGCCAGGAGCGCTCCACCTCCGCACCCGAGGAGACGACGCGGACCCCGCCGGGGCGCAGCAGCCGGGAACCACCGGCCGCCTCCAACTCGTCCCGCAGCCGGGTGGAGATCCCCGCCGCCGCCACGAGGCGCAGGTCCGGCCGGCCGCGCTGCGGATCCCCCGGGGCAGCCGCCGGAAGCAGCCACAGCGCCCCGCCACCGGCGTCGACGGCCGCGCGGCCGCGCTCGACCAGCGCCTCCGCCACGTCGTGCACCGAGACTGCCGCGGCCAGCTGCGACACCATCTGGTGCAGCGTCCGCGACCGGTTCTCGGACTCCGCGGCCGTGCGCTGGGCGGCCAGCAGCGCCCGCTCGTAGCGGCGCCGGGAGGAGACCTCGAACAGGGTCACCCGGATCAGCGCCGGGGCGCCGACGGCGTCGCGGACCTCGACGGCGTTCAGCAGGCAGGGCAGGACCGCGCCGTCGCCGAGCGCGAGGTCCAGGGCCACCTCGCGGGCCGCGCCCTGCATGCGCAGCAGCGGCGCCAGGTGGGTCTCGTTGTAGACGCGCCCGCCCACGGTGAGCAGGTCGGCGAAGTGGGTTCCGACCAGTTCGCCGGCGTCGCGGCCGAGCCACGTCGTGAGCGTGCGGTTGACCTTGACGATCTCGCCGCCCGGCAGCATCGAGAGATAGCCGCAGGGCGCGTTCTCGTAGAGGTCGGCGGGATCGTCCTCCAGCAGCCGAGCCAGCTCGGCGCCGGCGATCGAGGGGGTCGAGTCGTCCACGGCTGCCGCGGTCACGCCCTCCGGGTCGGCGCGGGCAGCCACGCGCGGATCGCCGCGACGGTCTCCTCGGGCGCGCTCAGATTGGGGCAGTGTCCCGTCGCAGCCAGCTGGATGAACGAGCTGTCAGGGACGTGGGCGTGCACGTACCGGCCCACCGCCTCGGGGGCGATCGCGTCGTCCGAGCACTGCAGCACGAGCGTGGGCACCGCGACGGCGGGCAGGTCGGCCCGGTTGTCGGACAGGAACGTGACCCGCGCGAACCGGCGGGCGATGTCGGGGTCGGTGCGGCAGAAACTGTTCGTCAGCTCCGCGGACAGCTCCGGCCGGTCGGGGTTGCCCATGATCACCGGGGCCATCGCCTCGGACCAGCCCAGGTGGTTGCTGTCCAGGGAGTCGAGCAGGCCGGCGATGTCGGCCCGGCTGAAGCCGCCGGAGTAGTCGCCGTCGTCGACGTAGCGCGGGTTCGGGCCGATCATCACCAGCGCCCCGAACAGCTCCGGCGCCGCCCGCACCGCGAGGACGCCGATCATCGAGCTGACCGAGTGCCCGACCAGGACCGCGTCGCGGAGCCCCAGCTCGCGGCAGACCTCCACGACGTCCTCCGCGTAACCGCGCAGCGAGCCGTACCGGTCGGGGTCGTAGGCGGACAGGTCCGACCCCCCGCAGCCGACGTGGTCGAACAGCACCACGCGGTGGTCACGCTCGAAGTCGGGCGCGACGAAGCGCCACATCTCCTGGTCGCAGCCGAAGCCGTGGGCGAACACGATCGGCCGCCCGTCGGGGACACCGCTCACCCGGACCCGGTTGCGGGAGATCACCGACACGGCTCGAAACCTACGTGACGCAGAGCCGATGGTGCCCGTGCGACCCCCCTCCTGCCGCCCGGTCGGGAGGGGACGGAGAGCCCTGGCGCCCGGGACACCGGCGGTCCTACCGTCCCGGCGTACCGAGCAGTTCCCCGACCGCATCGAGGTGCGCCATGACCGGCCCCGCGGTCCTTCCCCGCTCCGACTCCCCCGCCGTCCCGATCGTCTCCACCGGGAACCCGGCAGCGGCTCCGGCAGCGGCTCCGGCACCGGCCCCGGCACCGGCCCGCCCCGCCGCCTACGAGCACGTCCTGCACCGGCTGGTCCGCCGCGAGGTCCACCTTCTCGGCGAGCTGTCGACCTGGGCCGCGCCCGACGACGCGCCGCGAGCGGCCGCGCTCGCCGCGCACGCCCACCTCGTCGGCCGGCTGCTCCTGCAGCACCACGCCACGGAGCGCGACCTGATCTGGCCGGCCCTGCTCCGCTCCCTGCCCGACGGGCCCGGACGGGCCCGCGTGGCGGAGGAGACCGCCCGCTGCGCGCGCCTCGACGACCTGGCGCGCGGCCTGTCCACCGCCGCCCGGCAGTGGACCGTCACCGGCACCGCCGCTGCCCGCGATGCCTTCACCCTGGCCTGCCGGGCGCTCGCCGACGCCGTCGACGACCAGACCGCGACCGAGGAGCACGACCTGCTCCCGCTGCTGGCGGCGCTGCCCGCCGCCGAGTGGACCGCGATCACCGCGGCCGCCCCGTGCTCGCTGTCGGGCCGCGAGCGGCTGTTCGTGCTCGGCCTCGCCCTCGAGGACGCCTGCGCCGACGAGCGGGCGCGGCTGCTGGCGGCCCTCCCCCCGGCCACCCGGCTCGCCTGGCGGCTGGCCGGCCGGCGTCGCTACCGCGCCGCGGTGGTCCGGCTGCGCGGAGCCCCGCCCGCCGGGTGACGGGCCCGTCCTCTAGTGCCGCGACGTGCCGCAGTGGGCGCAGCGCTTGCGCCGGGCGCGTGACTCGCCCGAGCAGTTCGGGCAGATCCAGGTGATCCGTTGGATGGTGCTGGTGGCGCTCATGACCTCCCCCTTCCCGTGTCGTCGTCCGGCCGCGGCTCGCACGACCGTCGCGTCCGACGCTAGGCAGGGCTCGTGACGGCGCGGTGTCGCCGGGGTTGCCGTCGGCCTCGGGCGGAGTGAGACGGCTCTCAGCGGCCTTCAGCGGTCCTTCAGCGCCCCCCGCGAACGTCCTCGCATCGGAGCCGACCGGCTCCCCGATCGAGGAGGACCCATGACCCGCACCCGCCTGCCCCGCACCCTGCTCCGCTGCGCCGTCCCGGCCGCGGCCGTCGTCGCGCTGGCGCTGACCGGCGCCGGCACGGCCTCGGCCGACACCGTCTCCTTCACCGCCTACGACACGGACGCCAACGGCTACTACGACACCTACGGCTTCGACGGCGACTCCGACGGCTGGGAGGACACCTTCGGCTACGACTACGACGAGAACGGCTACCTCGAGCAGGTCGGCGTCGACACCGACGCCGACGGCTGGGAGGACACCTGGGCCTTCGACGAGGACGAGGACGGCTACGTCGAGGCCGTCGGCGTCGACACCACCGGCAACGGCGCGCCCGACGTCTGGGGCGCCGACACCGACGACGACGGGTACGTCGACACGCTCTTCTACGACGCCGACGACGACGGGTACGCCGACTGGTCCGAGGCCGCCACCGACTACTCCTACGCGTACGAGACGGTGACCTACGTCTTCGTCGAGTCCGACGGGTGGATCTACTGGGAGGCCACCTACGAGTACGGGTACGGCTACGACTACGCGACCGCCGGGGACGACGCGGTGACCGTCGGCGACGCCGCCGACGCCGGGACCGCGGCTCCCTCCCTGCACGACGCCGGCGTGGACGACACCACCGGCGCACCGGACACCCTGCAGGAGGTGCTCGACGACGTGCTCGGCTCGTTCTTCGGGTGACGCAGGACGGCCGGGATCACGCCGATGCGAGCCCCAGCACCCGGGCCCGCTCGGCGAGGGCCGGCACCCGGCCCGGCCCGGCGTCCGGCGCCCCGAACCGCCGGCACAGCGCCCCGACGGCCTCGTCGATCCGCTCCACCGGCAGCGCGAGCACCTCGGCGAGCAGGTCCTCGGGCCGGGCGCCGGTGAAGCCGCCCGCGGGCACGGCGAGCACCGTCGCCAGGACGTCGTGCTCGCCGCCCGAGAGCCCCGCGAGCAGCGAGACCGGCGCCTCGGCGGTGGCCGGCCCCGTCTCCCGCGGGACCGGCCGCGCCGGCGAGGCGGACCGGAAGAGCAGCACCGTGTCCCCGATCCGGAGCACCGCGCCGTCGCGCAGCAGCCGCCGGCCCCCGCGCACCAGCACGCCGTCGACCAGGGAGCCGTTGCGCGAGACGTCGACGAGCACCCACCCCAGCCGGGTGCACTCGAGCCGGGCGTGCAGCCGGGAGACCTCCCGGTCCCAGGGGAGCGCGACCGCGTTCCCCGGCGACCGGCCGATCGTCACCGGGCTGCGCGCCGGGTCGAGGGGGTCCGCCCGCTGTTCGCCGGACGCGTCCCGGTGCAGCAGGAAGGGCTGGGCCTCGCGCTCCAGCCCGCGCAGGTCCTCGGCGTCCAGGAGGGCCCGTTCCAGGTCGCGCAGCTCGGCTCCGGGATCGGCGCCCAGTTCCTCGGCCAGCACGCGGCGGCCGGCCCGCAGCACACCGAGCGCGTCCGCGGGCCGGCCGGCCCGGGACAGGCCCCGCACCAGCAGGGCCCGCAGGTGCTCGTCGAGCGGATGGACGGCGGTGAGCTCGGTGAGCTCGGCGATCAGCGCCGCGGAGGAGCCCGACGCCAGGCGCGCCTCCGCCCGGCCGGCCACCGCCGCCAGCCGGTCCTCCTCCAGCGCGCGGAGCTCCGCGGCCAGCCCGGGCTCGCTGGCCAGGTCGGCCAGCGGCGGGCCCGACCAGAGGGCGAGGGAGGAGTCGAACGCGGGCACCGCCGCGTCCGGCCGGCCGTCGGCCAGGGCGGCCCGCCCCTCGTCGACCGCGGCCCGGAAGCGGGCGAGGTCGAGGTCGACGCCGGCGAGGTCCACGGCGTAGCCCGGATCGCGGCGCACCACGGCGGGCGCCCCGACCGGGCCCAGCACCCGGCGCAGGCCCGACACGTGCGCCTGCAGCGTGTTGCGCGCCGTCGGGGGCGCGTCCTCGCCCCACAGCACGTCGACCAGCCGCTCGGCCGACACCGCCCGGCCGCCGGCGAGCAGGAGGGTGGCGAGCACCAGGCGCTGCTTGCGCCCGCCCAGCGCGAGCGGCCAGCCCCCGACGCGCACCTCCAGCGGCCCGAGCATGCGGCACTCGACGCGGCCCGGGGTCAGCAGGTCGGGTGCGGCCGGCACCCGCCGCATGCTGCCACCGGAGGAGGTCCCTGCCGATGAGTTCCCGCGCGCGGGCCGGTCGAACTCCCGTGCCCCCCACCTTCGTGCTCGTCCCGGGTGCCGGCGGTTCCGCCTGGTACTGGAGCCGCCTGGTCCCCGAGCTGGAGCGGCGCGGCGTCCCCGCGGTCGCCGTCGACCTCCCGGCCGACGACGACGCGGCCGGCCTGACCGCCTACGCCGACGCCGTCGTCGCCGCGGCGGGCGACGCGCCCGACGTCGTGCTGGTGGCCCAGTCGATGGGCGGGCTGACCGCGCCGCTGGTCTGCGATCGGCTGCCGGTGCGGCTGCTCGTGCTGCTCAACGCGATGGTCCCGCTCCCCGGCGAGACCGGCGGGGACTGGTGGACGGCGACCGGCCACGACGTCGAGGCGTCCGGCGAGGTCTTCGTGCACGACGTGCCGGCCGAGGTGCTCGCCACGGCGCCGCCGCAGCGCGTTCAGTCCGGCACTCCCTTCGCGGAGCCGTGGCCGCTGCCCGCCTGGCCGGACGTCCCGACCGTCGTGCTGGCCGGGCGCGACGACCGGTTCTTCCCCGTCGACTTCCAGCGGCGCGTGGCCGCCGAACGGCTGGGCCTCCCGGTCACGGAGGTGCCGGGAGGGCACCTGGCGGCGCTGGCCCGTCCGGTCGAGCTCGCCGAGCAGCTCGTCGCCCTCCTCGGGTGAGTCTCCTGGCGGACCGTCCGCCGACGAGCACAATGGCGGGTCCGTCCCGAGCGCCCGACAGAGAGAAGTGCCTTGCCGACCACGCGGTCCGAACGTGCCGTCGCCCCTCCGGCCGCCGACACCCAGCTGGCCCTCGAGCAGGAGTACGTCACCGACCTGTACGCGCGGTTGGACGCTGCCCGCGACCTCGCCGCGCGCCGGCTGCGGCAGGCCATCACCTCCCCGGCGGTCTCGCCGCAGGACCTGCAGGAGCGCGACGCCACTGTGCGGTTCCAGTCCGAGCGGGTCACCGCGCTGGACGCCGCCGAGGCCGGGCTGGTCGTCGGCCGGATCGACCGGGTCACCGACGGCGCGCTCTACGTCGGGCGGATCGGGCTGGCCGCCGACGACGCGCGGACCGATCCCGCCCTCGTCGACTGGCGCGCCCCCGCGGCGCGGCCGTTCTACACCGCCACCCCCATGCACCCGCTGGGCGTCGTCCGGCGGCGGCACATCCGCACCCGGGGGCGCACCGTCGTCCGGCTCGACGACGAGGTGATCGACGCCCTCACCGCCGCCGACGCCGACGGCCTGCAGATCACCGGCGAGGCGGCGCTGCTGGCCGCGCTCGGGGCCTCGCGCACCGGCCGGATGACCGACATCGTCCGCACCATCCAGGCCGAGCAGGACCGGATCATCCGCGCGGACGCCGGTGGCGTGCTCGTCGTCCAGGGCGGCCCGGGCACCGGCAAGACCGCGGTGGCCCTGCACCGCGCGGCGTACCTGCTCTACACCCATCGCGAGCGGCTGGCCCGCCGCGGCCTGCTCGTGGTCGGGCCGACGCCGACCTTCCTGCGCTACATCGCCGACGTCCTGCCCTCCCTCGGCGAGACCGGCGTCCTCCTCTCCGGGCTGGGCCAGCTGCGGCCGGGCGTCGACGCCCGCGCGGAGGAGGCGCCCGAGGCCGCGGCCCTGAAGGGCCGGCTGGAGATGGCCGAGGTGCTGGAGCGGGCCGTCGCCGCGCGGCAGGTGGTGCCGGACGCGCCGGTGACGGTCCTCGTCGACGGGACGCCGGTGCGGCTGCGGCCGGTCGACGTCGCCCGGGTCCGCACCTCCGCGCGGAAGGCCGCGCGGCTGCACAACCCGGGCCGGCCGGAGTTCGCCCGCCGCCTGGTCGACCTGCTCGCCAAGCGGTACGCCGACGCCCTCGGCGCGGGCATCGACGGCGGCCGGGACCTGTTCGGCCGCGACGACGTCGCCGCGCTGCGCCGCGAGGTCGGCGGGGAACCGGAGGTGCGGGCGCTGGTGCAGCGGCTGTGGCCGCGGCTGACCGCCGAGCGCTTCCTGCGGGAGTTCCTCGCCGACCCGGCCGCGATCGCCGAGGCCACGCCCGGCTGGAGCGCGGCCGACCGCGCGCGGCTGCACCGCCCCGACGGCGCGTGGACCGTGGCCGACGTCCCGCTGCTCGAGGAGGCCGACGAGCTGCTGGGCAGCGACGACTCCGCCGAGCGCGGCCGCGCCGGGCGCGACCACCGCCGCCGGCTGGCCGAGGCGCAGGCCACCCTCGACCTGCTCCACGGCTCCCGCTCCACCGACCTGGAGGACGGCGAGGACGGCGAGGTGCTCAGCGCCGGCGACCTGCTCACCGCCGAGCGGCTGGCCGACCGGCAGCGCGAGCTGGACCTGCGCACGACCGCCGAGCGGGCCGCCGCCGACCGCACCTGGACCTTCGGCCACGTCGTCGTCGACGAGGCGCAGGAGTTGTCGCCGATGGCGTGGCGCCTGCTGGCGCGCCGCTGCCCGACCCGCTCGATGACCGTCGTCGGGGACGTCGCCCAGACCGGCACCCTCGCCGGCGCCGACCGCTGGGCCGAGGTGCTCGACCCGCACGCCGCCGGGCTGTGGCGGCTGGAGGAGCTGACGGTCAACTACCGGACGCCGGCCGAGATCATGGCCGTCGCGGCGGACGTCCTGGCCGCCGGCGGTACCGGCCTGACCCCGCCGCGGTCGGTGCGCGAGGGCGGGGAGCCGCCGGAGGCCGAGACCACCGGCGAGGAGCACCTCGTCGGGCGGGTGGTCGAGCGGGTCGTGGACTGGACGGCGCACGAGGGCACGCTCGCCGTCGTCGTCCCGCCGAGCCGGGCCGCGGCGGTCGCGGACGCCCTGTCGGCGAAGCTGGCCGGGATCACCTCCGGGCCCGAGGCCGACTCCGCCCGGGGGCCGGTGGTGCTCACGCCGACCGAGGCCAAGGGGCTGGAGTTCGACTCGGTGCTCGTCGTCGACCCGCAGGGGGTGCTCGACGAGGGGGTGCGCGGCCGCAACGACCTCTACGTCGCGCTCACCCGCGCCACCCAGCGGCTCGCCGTCCTCGCGCCCGGGGCCCTGCCGGCGGAGCTGTCCCGGCTCGCCTGAAGCCGCGCCGAGGGCCCGGAGGCGACGCCCCCCGGGCCCCCGCTGCCGTGGCACCGAGCCTCTCAGGCGGCGGCCCTCAGGCGGCGGCCCAGGTCTCGTCGCGCATCCGCAGCACGACGACGCCGCACCACGCCAGCGCGACCGCGACCAGCGCCGTCGTCGCCGTCGGCAGCCAGGTGCCGCCGGCGAACCCGGCGAAGCCCACCCAGCCCGCGATGCCCAGGACCATCGGCGCCACCGGGATCGCCCTCGCCCGCCACGCGACGAACAGCGCGACGCAGGTGCCGAGCACCACGCCGAGCACGGCCGGCAGCGTGATCAGCGAGGACTGCACGTAGCCCTCGCTGACCTCGTACAGCCGCAACGCCTCGTCGCGAGGCAGTTCGGTGGCGAGGGCGACGGCGTAGAAGTCGATCGCGACGATGCCGGAGAGCCCGGCGCCGAGCCCGGCCAGCACCATCGCCGTGGTCGCCGTCCGCGGCATCCGGCGGCGGCCCAGGCGGATCAGGGTGAGCGCCGCCGGCAGGAGCAGCAGGTAGCCGTAGTGCAGCACCACGGCCGCCCACAGCACGTTGCCGGTGTGGTCGATGCCGGTCTGCAGGTACGCCTCGTCGGTCGAACTCTCGTACGGGATCATCGCCAGGCTCGCGCACACCAGGGTGCCGGACGCCAGCAGCGACAGGCCGCCGCCGATGCGACGGAACCGGTTGCCGGACGGCAGGTCGCGGGGCGGGGCGCCTGCGGTGGGCAGGCCTCCGGCGGGGTGGACGGCGGGGTGGTCGACGGGTGCGGACATGCGGGTTCCTCTCGGGGTGGGGGTGGGGCGGTTCTTCACATGCGGTCCCAGACGTCGTCGCGCATGCGGAGCACGATCGCGCCGGCCCAGGCCAGGGCGACGGCGACGAGGGCCGTGCCGATCGAGGGCAGCCAGGCGTCGCCGTCGACGACGAGGACGACGCCCCAGCCCACGGCGCCGAGCACCACCGGGTACACCGGGACGGCCCGGGCCCACCAGGCGGCGGCCAGCGCCAGGGTGGTCCCGAGCGCCAGGCCGAGGATCGACGGCACGGCGATCAGCGCGGCCTGCCCGTGGCCGCCGGCGACCTCGAACACGTGCAGCGCCCGGTCGGGGGGCAGTTCGGTGGCCAGCGCCACGTCGTAGAGGTCGACGGCGGCCAGGCCGGAGAGCCCGGCGCCCAGCCCGGTCAGCACCATCGCGGCCAGCGCGATCCGCCGGGCGCGGCGGCGGGCGAGGTGCACGAGCGTGAGCGCCGCCGGCAGGAGCAGCAGGTAGCCGTAGTGCGCCACCACGGCGGCCCACAGGACGTCCGCGGTGTGGTCGGCGCCTGTCTGCAGGTACTCGGCGTCGGTCCGGTTCCCGTACGGGATCATCGCCAGGCTCGCACAGACCAGCGCGCCCGAGGCGATGAGCGACACCGCGCCCCCGATCCGGCGGAAGCGCGTGCCGGGAGCGGGCGCGCGGGCCGGTGCCGGGACGGTCATGACGGTCTCCTGGGGGAGGGATCGGGCGATCCGGGGACGGCGGAACCCTCGGGCGCCCCGTGTCCCGGCTCCCAGGGCCGCGCGTCCCGAGGTCCCGGGCGCGGCCACGGCGGGTCCCCGGCCCCGGTCCGGCGGCGCCGGATCCCCACCCGGAGGGGTGCGAGTCCCTGCCGTCCGGGACACCCCGCCCGGCAGGATGTCGCCCGTGCCGGGACCGTCCGCCGTCCGCACCCCCGCCGTCGGCGTCCGCGCCTGGCTGCCGGGGGTCCTCGCGCTGACCGGGGTCGCCTGCACCGCGGTCGCGGTGGCGCTGGGCACCTGGTTCGACGGCACCCCGGTCTACGGCTCCGACGCCGTGATGGGCCTGCTGTACCCGCCGGTGGCCGCCCTGGTGCTGCGCCGCGAGCCCGGCACCCGGATCGGCCGGCTGCTGCTGACGACGGCGGTCTTCGGCCCCTACCTGCTGGCCGGGCAGTACGTGCAGGGCCCGGTGCTGGAGCACGGCTGGTCCGGACCGCTGGGCGGCTTCGCCGTCTGGCTCACCGCGTGGGGGTTCACGCCCTACTTCGTCGTCCTCGCCCTGGTCCCGCTGTTCTTCCCCACCGGCACGCTGCCCTCGCCCCGGTGGCGGCCGTTCGCGCGCGTGCTCGTCGCGGCGGTCGCCGTCACCGTGCTGGCCACGATGGTCCGCCGCTACTCCGACTTCACCGACGCCGTGACCAACCCGCTGTCGGTCACCTCGGGCGACCTGCCCGAGCACGTGCTGCGGCTGGGTTCCCAGCTGACGTTCCTCGTCGGGGCGCCGGCCGGGGTGGCGGCGCTCGTGCTGCGCATGCGCCGCGCGCGCGGCATGGAGCGCACCCAGCTGCAGTGGCTGACCCTCGGCGTGACCGTCCTCGTGCTGTGCACGCTGGGCTCCTTCGCGCTGGACGCCACCCCGGCCTCCGACGCGGTCTTCGCGCTCGGCTTCGCCGCGGTCCCGGTGAGCGTCGCGATCGCCGTCCTGCGGCACGGGCTGTTCGACGTCGGGCTCGTGGTCAGCCGGGCGCTGGTGTTCACGGTCCTGTCGGTGCTGCTGCTGGTGGCCTACGTCGGCTTCGTCGCGCTGGTCGGCGAGATCAGCGCCGGCGAGCGGCGGATCGCCGTCGCCGCCGCCGCGATCGCCGCCCTCGCGGCGGCCGCCGGCTGGGAGCGGGCCCAGCGCGGGGTCGACCGGCTGCTGTACGGCGAGCGCCGCGATCCGCTGGCCGTCGCCACGCGCGTCGGCAGCTCGCTGGACCTGGCCGGCGGCCCGGTCGACGCCCTGCAGGCGCTGGTCGACGAGGTGGCCCGGGCGCTGCGGCTGCCGCGGGTGTCCGTCGTCCCGGCCGATCCCCGGCTGGCGGCGGTCACCTCGGCGGGCGCGGCGCCCGAGATGGACGTCGAGGTGTTCGGCCTGACCGCGCTCGGCACCCGCGTCGGCGAGCTGCGGATCTGCCACCGGTCCCCCGGCGAGCGCTGGCGGCGCACCGAGCGGGCCGCGTTCGACGACGTCGCCCGCCGCGCCGCCGTCCTCGTGTGGGCCGCGGAGCTGGTCGACGACCTGCAGGTCAGCCGCGAGCGGATCGTCGCCGGCCGCGAGGAGGAGCGCCGCCGGCTGCGGCACGACCTGCACGACGGGGTCGGCCCGGAGCTCGCCGGCATGGCGCTGCAGCTGGAGCGGCTGGCGGGCAAGCTCGCCGGCGGGAGCGCCGGCGGGCCCGCCGACTCCGCCGTCCATGGCGACCGCCGCGACCACGGCGACCTCGGCGACCTCGCGGCCCTGGCCGGCCGGCTGCGCGACCAGATGCGGCGCACCGTCGCCGCCGTCCGCCGCGCCGTCGACGACCTGCGGCCGCCCGCGCTGGACGAACTGGGCCTGGTCGGCGCGCTGCGCGAGCACGTGGCCGCCTACCGGATGACGGTCGCGGCCGGCGGGCCCGGGCGCCCGGGGGACGACGGCGGTGCCACCGTCACCGTGGTCGCCCCGGACCTCCCGCCGCTGCGGGCCGCCGTCGAGGTGGCCGCCTACCGGATCGCCACCGAGGCGGTCGCCAACGCCGTCCGCCACGCGGGGGCCACGACCTGCTGGGTGCGCCTGGCCGTCACCGGCGACGCGCTGCTC
Organism: Trujillonella endophytica; assembly: GCF_900110555.1. Classification (GTDB taxonomy): domain Bacteria; phylum Actinomycetota; class Actinomycetes; order Mycobacteriales; family Geodermatophilaceae; genus Trujillonella; species Trujillonella endophytica. Next base: position 148,209 of record NZ_FOEE01000012.1, on the reverse strand, counting down.
GTCGAGATCACCGACGACGGCCTCGGCATCGACCCGGGCGCGGTGTCCGGCGTCGGCTCCACCAGCATGCGCGAGCGGGCCGCCGAGCTGGGCGGTTCCCTCGAGATCGACTCCGCACCCGGCGAAGGGACCACCGTGCGCACCCGACTCCCCCTGGCCACCTCGTGACCGCCGCCCCGCAGCCCGGGGTCGAGGTCGAGGTCGTCCGGGTCGTCGTCGTCGACGACCACCCCGTCTACCGGGACGGCGTCGCGGACGCCCTCGGCGACGAGGCGGACCTGGAGGTGGTCGGGACCGCCGCCGACGGCGAGGCCGCCGTCGGCGCGGTCGACGCGCTGCGCCCCGACGTCGTCCTCATGGACCTGCGGATGCCGGGCACCGGCGGCGTCCCGGCGACCGCGCGGATCGCGGCGGCCCACCCCGGGACGGCGGTGGTCGTGCTGACCATGAGCGACGACGACGACTCGGTGTTCGCCGCCCTCCGCGCCGGGGCGCGCGGATACCTGCTCAAGGAGTCCGAGGCCGCCGACATCGCCCGGGCGGTGCGCGCGGCTGCTCGGTCGGAGGCGGTGTTCGGCCCGCGGATCGCCGACCGGGTGCTGGCCTTCTTCGCGTCCTCGCGGGCCCGCTCGACCGCGGTGCCCTTTCCGGAGCTCACCGACCGCGAGCGCGAGGTGCTCGACCTGGTCGCGCACGGGCTGCCGAACGCCGCGATCGCCGCCCGGCTGTTCCTGTCGGAGAAGACGGTGCGCAACCGGGTCTCCGACGTCCTCGCCAAGCTGCACGCGGCCAGCCGCGCGGAGGCCGTGGCTTTGGCCCGGGACGCCGGGCTGGGACCCACTCCCGGCGGCTGAGACCGGGGGCGGTCTCGGCTGCTCGGTCGGCCGAGCCGCGACTGGTAGGTCGGCCGAGTCGCGGCTGCCCCGTCAGCCGAGCCGGGGCCGGCGTGGCGGCTCGGTCAGCCGAGCCGCGGCGGGCGCTGCTGGGCGGCTGCAGGCCGCGCGGCGGGTCGGCGCGCGGCGGGCCTGCGGTGGCCGGCGTTCCACTCGACGACGCCGACCGCGGCGACGACGAGCAGCAGCCCGGCCGCGCCCCAGAAGGTCAGCGAGACGCCGGCGGTCGTCGCCTGCTCGGTCTCCGCCCGCACCAGGCCGGCGAAGAGCACGAGCAGCGATACCAGTGCGCCCATCGGTGCGAGCCACCGTGCCATCCCGTCACCTCCAGCGTCGGACTCCGCCCACGGTCCCCCACGCCGGCCGCCGCGCCAAACCGATCTCGCGCCTCCCGGCGTCGCCCTTGCTGACGGTGAGCGGGCGGGTACGCAGGGGCGGACGCTCGCAGGCGGCTCCCCCGATTTGATACGCCTGGTGGATCGGCCATCGCGTCCTGACAAGGGGTTCGCCGAATCTGTGGATAGCGGGCCTGACCTGCATATTCGCGTTGATCCTGGGCTTTCCAACCGCTAGAATCGAACACACATTCGAAGCAGTGGGGAGGTGTCGTGGGCGAGCTGCGGTCGGCGCTGGACGCCCTCGCTGCCCTGGACCTGGACGAGCTGCCCGACGGCGTGCTGCTGGAGCACACCCGTGAGCTGGTGACGGCTTCGCATCGGATCGCCGCCGCGCTGACCCGGGTGGCGCGGCGGGTGGACGTCCGGGGTGCGGCGGAGGTCGACGGAGCGAAGAACGCCACGCTGTGGCTGCGCGGGCACGCCCGCGTCTCCGGCGCCTCCGCGTCCCGGGTCGTGGCCCAGGGCCGGGTGCTGGAACTACTGCCGGCCACCGCCCGGGCGTTCACCGACGGCGTGCTAGGCGCCGACCAGGTCACGGTGATCGCGAAGATCGCCACCCCGGTCCACCTCGACCTGGCCGCGACCCAGGGCATCGACGTCGCCGCCGTCGAGGCCGCACTCGTACAGCTGGCCGGCCGCGGCACCCACCGCGACCTGGAACTCGCGGTCGCCGACTACCTGGCCAAGCTCGACCCCGACGGACCCGAACCCGACCCCACCGAAGAACGCTCGGTGACCCTGGTCCAGCATCCCGACGGAACCTGGACCATCCGCGGCGAACTGGATGCCGTCGGCGGGCAGAAGGTCGCCACCGCCCTGGAAGCCATCGCCGCCGCGAGCCGCTGCGCCGACGACCAGCGCACCCGGTCCCAGCGCACCGGCGACGCCCTCGTCCAACTCGCCGATCTCGCCCTCGCCTCCGGCCGGCTGCCCGTGCTGCGCACCGTCAAGCCGCACGTCATCGCCACCATCGGTGTCGAGGACCTGATCGACCCCGCCACCGGCCCGGGCGCGGCGACCACCGGCACCGGCACCCGCCTGTCCGCCGCCCGGGCCCGCTGGCTGGCCTGCGACGCCACCCTCACCCGGCTCCTGCTCGACCCCGACGGACTACCGCTGAACGTCGGCCGCGAGCAGCGCGTCGTCCCACCGCACATCCGCAAGGCCGTCGAACACCGCGACCAGCACTGCGTGTTCGCCGGCTGCGAAGCACCCCGCTGGTTCTGCGATGTCCACCACCTCGAAGAGTGGACGATCCACCAGGGCGACACCTCGGTCGAGAACTCCGCGCTGCTGTGCGAGCGGCACCACGCCAAGGTGCATCACGGCTTCCGCGTCGACCGCGACGACACCGCACCACCCGGAGCCCGATGGCGCACCTACCGCCCCGACGGCACCCAGATCCTCACCCGCGCCCCCGCCCACGCCTGATCTCCCACAGACCCCACCCCGGACGGGTGAACGGGCCGCAAGTGCCCCGCCAGCACGCCCCAAGCGCCGCCGCCGAGGGTGGTGGCATGAGATCGAGTCCCCTGGCCGCGGGAGGCGCGCTGGCCGCCGCACTCGTGCTGGCCGCCTGCACGTCGAGCGTGAGCGGCACCGCCTCCGCCCCGAGCACCTCCTCCCCGGGCACCTCGGCGTCCACCCCCACCGACCCACCCGCTCCCCCGGACGGCGGCGGGGTCCCGGACGTGCGCGTCGGCGCCGTCCCCCTGCCCGGGAACGGCACGGACGACGGCGGCGCGGCGCTGCTGGCCGCGGACGGCGACGGCGACGTCGTGGCCTTCCTGCGTGAGCTCTCCGCCGAGGGCGGCGACCTGTCCACCGTGCTCACCCTCGGCCGGCTCACCCCCGACGGCCCGGGCAGCGATCCGGACGAGGCCTCCGTGCTCACCGAGGACGAGGTGCCGGCGGTCGACGACCCTGTCCTGGTCGCCGTCGACCCGCGGACCGGCGGCATCCTCGTCGCCGGCCTGATCGGCGAACCCGGCGACGACGTCCGGTTCGGGGTCCTGTCCCTGACCGACCGCGCCACCGGCGTGCTCATCGACGCACCGGCGCTGACCGCGTCCGAGACCGTGGCCGCCGCCCTCTCCCCGGACGGCGGCACGCTGTACCTGCTGACCGGCGCCCCGGACGCGGCGCCCGTGCTGCTCGCCGTCGACCCGACCGACGGCGCCGTGCTCGCCTCGGTCGAGGTGGCCGCGCCCGGCACGAGCACCCCGCAGGCCCTGGCCGCCGCCGGCGACGAGGTGGTCGCCGTCCTCGACGCCGGCAACGGCACCCCCTCCGCGGTCCTCGCCCGCTGGGACGCGGACCTCAGCCCCCTCGGCACCGTGGCGCTCGCCTCGGACGCCGCCACCAGCAGCGCCGTCGACGTGACCCTCCGCCCCGACGGCACCGCGGTCGCGGTCCTCACCACGGGCACCGGCGCCGAGCCGGCGCTGCGCCTGGTCACCGTCGACGGCGACGACGTCACCGCGCTGGAACTCCCCGGCACCTCGCCCACCGCCTTGGCGGCCTCCGGCGACCTCGCCGCCGTCGCCGTCCTCGACGGCCCGGCCGGCGCACCCACCCTGCTGGTGGTCGACCTGGCCTCCGGCGCCAGCACCGCCGTCGAGCTGTGCGGGGGCGGGACCACCGACGACGTCGTCCTCTCCGACGACGGCGCCACCGCGTGGGTGAGCGGCGTCTGCCACAACGAGGACCGCGACCCGACCGTCTGGGCGGTGGCCTGATGCGCGCCCGCCTGCTCGGCGTCCTGGCCGCCGCGACCGCCCTCGCGACGGCCGCCTGCACCACGTCGACCGGCGGCCAGGGCGGACCCGGCGGCCCCGCGACGCTCGAGCGCGCCGTCGCGCTCGCGGACGACGTCGAGGACGCGGACCTGGTGGCCGGGGTGACCGTGACCGCCGACGGCACCGCGCTGGTCTGGACCCTCGGCGCGGCCGGCCGCGCCGGAGTCACCGTGGTGGACCTCCCGGAGAACGGGAGCCCGGCCGTCGCCGGCGACACCGTCCGGCTGCAGGACGTCGAGCTCGACCTCGCCCTGACCGCGGGCGGGGAGACGCTCCTCGTCGGCCGGGTCGGCTCCCCCTACGACGGCCGGTACGCGGTGCTCGCCGTCGACCCCGCGAGCGGGGACGTCCTCGACACCCGCCCGGTCGCCGGCACGGAGGACGCCGGGCAGGTCGAGGCCGCGGCGCTGCCGGACGGGACGGTCGTCGTCGCCGGGGACCGCCCCGGCGGGCTGCCGTTCGTCCTGCTGGTCGCCCCGCTGGAGGGCCGCGTGATCTCCGCGGCGGCGATCGACGTGTCGGACGTGGCCGACGCGGCGGACCGCGTCCGGGTCGACGCCCTCACGGTCAGCCCCGACGGCACGACGATCGCGGTGACCCTCGCCGTCCGGGGGGAGGACGGGTCCGCGTGGACGCCCGCCGTGGCCGTGCTGGAGACCGACCCCTTCTCACCCGGGGACGTCGTCGCCCTCGACGGAGACGGGGTGTCCGCGCTGGCCGTCTCCGACGACGGGATCGCCTACGTCGCCACGGAGGGGACGACGGGGCTCGCGGCCGTGGACGCCGCCACCGGAACCGTCCGCGAGGTGCCGGGGGAACCCGGGCTCGGCGAGGTCACCGGGCTGGCCGTCGTGGGCGACGACGTCGTCGCCGTCGACCGCCGGCTCCGGGTCGTCCGGCTGGACCCCGCCGACGGCAGCGCCACCGCGGTCGCCGACCTGTGCGACGACACGGGCGCCGCCGCCGGCGTCGCCGTCGCACCGGACGGCTCCCTCGTCGTGGCCGCCAACTGCGCCGGCGCCGGGCTGTGGGTGCTGCCCGCCTGACGCCCCCGCCGGGTCAGGACGGCGCCCCGCGTCGGTGGCGCGCACCGCGACCCCTGGCCTCCGCGTCCTGCGGGTGGAGCCGCCCGTCCGCTCCCGCATCGAGCCGGCCTGGCGCGCGCGGGACACCGTCCCCGGCCGGCCGCGCGCCGGTGTCGGTCGCCCGCGCGCACGTCGACCGGGCGACCCGGGGCTGATCCGGCGTCAGCCCAGCGCGCCGCACCCGCCGCCTGAGCAGGCGCAGCCCGCACATCCGGCGGCTTGTGCCGGCGGCGCGGGTCGCGCCGCGGCGACGCGGAGGCCGGCCGACCCGGTCATCAGCACGATGCCGAGGACCCCGACGCCCAGCGCGGCCACCAGGGTGGCGCCGTCGCGCGCCCGGTCCCAGTCGGTGGCCAGCCCGGTGACGACCAGCAGCGCCGTCACCAGCACCGACCACACCAGCGCGACCAGCCCGCCGCGGCGGGCGACCCCGTCGCGGGAGACCAGGCGGAGGGAGGCGGCCAGCAGACCCAGCGGGGTGCCCACGAGCAGGACCCAGCCCGCGAGGGTGCCCGGGACGGCGGCCGCGGCGAGGGCGACGACGCCCGCGGCGGCCGTGCCCGCGCCGAGACCCCGCACCCGGCGGTCCAGCCCGTCGCTCCCCGCGCCCGCCACCAGCACCGCGCCGCGGACCGCGCCGAACAGGCCCAGCGCGCCGAGCAGCAGGCGGGCGCCACCGGCGTCCCAGAACGCCGAGACGACTGCGACGACCAGCAAGGCTCCACCCAGGGCCAGCCAGCGGGGCCACGCCCGCCGGGCCACCTCCGGGTCCGCCTGCACCGTCGTCGTCGCCGCTGTGCCCACCACGAGGCCAGTGTCCCTCACCCGGACGGGCGATCCGCCGCCGGGCGAGGTGATCTCCGTTGTGTCAGATTCGATCCGCACGGGGTCTGAGAACAGGAGTGTCGGAAAAATGGGCGTCGGGTCACCGATGAGCGCGGCCGACCGCGCGGGATCCAGCGACGGCCTGGAGAACCTGGCGCGGGTGGGCCTGCTCGCCTACGGCGTCGTCCACCTCGTCCTCGCCTGGCTGGCGCTGCAGCTGGCCTGGGGCGGCGGAGGGAGCTCGGAGTCACCGGACCAGTCCGGAGCACTGGCCACCCTCGCGGACTCACCCGTCGGCAAGCCGCTGCTGTGGGTGGTCGCGATCGGGATGATCGCACTGGCGGTGTGGCAGCTCGCCGAGGTGCTGCGCTGGCGATCGGGCTGGTCGGCCTCCGGCGACCGGCGGAAGAAGGCGGTGACCAAGTCGGTCAAGGCCGTCGTCAAGGCGGTCGTCTACGCGGCGCTCGCCGTCCTCGCGATCCGGACCGTCACCGGGTCGGGCGGCTCGGGCGGCCAGCAGGAGCAGCAGGCCACCGAGGGCGTCTTCGGCCTGCCGGCCGGGCGCTGGCTGGTCGGCCTGGCCGGTCTCGTACTGATCGGCGTCGGGCTCTACTACGTGCACAAGGGGGTCACGAAGCGCTTCCTCGAGCAGCTCGACCTCTCCTCGGCGGCGCCCGGCACGCGACGGCTGGTGGAGCGCGTGGGGCTCGTCGGCTTCCCGGCCAAGGGCATCGCCTTCACCGTGCTCGGCGGCATGCTCGTCTACGCGGCGGTGACCTTCGACCCGAACAAGGCGGCGGGGCTCGACGGCGCCATGCGCACCATCCTCGACGCCCCGTTCGGGCAGTTCCTGCTGACGCTGGTGGCCCTCGGCATCGCGGCGTACGGCGTGTTCTGCCTCATCCGGGCCCGCTACCCCGAGCGCACCTGAGCCCGGGTGACCGTCGCCCGCGCCCTCCTCGACCGCGTCGGCGGGATCGTCGAGCGCGCCCGCGAGGTCACCGACCACCCCGTGCTGCGCGCGCTGGCCCGCGCCGGCCTGGTCGCCTACGGGCTGCTGCACCTGCTCATCGCCTGGCTCGCGGTCCAGTTGGCCCGCGGGGTGGGCGCCGCCGACGCCGACCAGACCGGCGCGCTGCAGACGGTGGCCGACGGTCCCGGCGGCCGGCTCCTGCTCTGGGCGATCGGCCTGGGCCTGCTCTGCCTGGCCCTGTGGCAGGCCGGGGAGGTGCTGCTGTGGTGGCGCGGGCTGCTCGACGACCGGCACCGGCTGCGCACGGCGCTGGTCTGCGCCCGCTGCCTGGCCAAGGCCGTCGTCTACGCGGCGCTCGGCGTCACGGGCCTGCTCTTCGCCGCCGGCGCCGGGTACCAGGCCGACGAGCGCCTGCGCGAGCTCACCGACGACACGCTGGAGGTGCCCGGCGGCACCCTCGCCGTCCAGGCGGTGGCCGTCGCCGTCGTCGCGCTGGGCCTCTACACGCTGGCCCGCGGGGTGACCGGCGGGTTCATGCGCGACATCGACCTGCCGGCCGCGCCGGACCGGTGGGAGCCGGCCATCGAGGTGGCCGGCCGGGTCGGCTACCTCGCCAAGGGCGTGGCGTTCGCGCTGGTCGGCGTCCTGCTGTGGCGGGCGGCGCGCTCGGCGGACGTCTCGACCGCCACCGGCCTGGACGGCGCGATGACGGCGATGGCGCACACCGGCGCGGGCCCCTGGCTCCTCGCCGCGGTCGCGGCCGGGTTCGCGGCGTTCGGGCTGTACGCCCTGGCCCGCGCGCGCTATCCCGACCGCGACCCGTCGACCTAGGTCTTCGGGCCGCCGGCCACGTAGAGGACCTGGCCGGAGACGAAGCCCGCGCCCTCGCTCACGAAGAAGGAGACGGCGTGGGCGATGTCCTCGCCCCGCCCGACCCGCGCGACCGGGATCTGGGTCGCCCGCTCGGCGGCGTAGTCGTCCCAGCTGCGCCCGAGGCGCTCCGCGGTCGCCCGCGTCATCTCCGTCTCGATGAGGCCCGGGGCGATCGAGTTGGCGGTGACGCCGAACTTGCCGAGCTCGATGGCGATGGTCTTGGTGAAGCCCTGCAGCCCGGCCTTGGCCGCCGCGTAGTTGGCCTGCCCGCGGTTGCCCAGCGCCGAGGTCGACGACAGGTTCACGATCCGGCCCCACTTGGCGTCGATCATGTGCTTCTGCGCCGCCCGGGTCATGAGGAACGACCCCCGCAGGTGCACCGCCATGACGACGTCCCAGTCGGACTCGGTCATCTTGAACAGCAGGTTGTCGCGGGTGACACCGGCGTTGTTGACCAGCACCAGCGGCGGGCCGAGCTCGGCGGCGATCCGGTCGACGGCGGCGGCCACCTGGTCGGCGTCGCTCACGTCGGCGCCCACGGCCAGCGCCCGGCCACCGGCGGCCTCGATCGCCTCGACGGTGCTCTTGCCCGCCGCCTCCTCGAGGTCGACGACCGCGACGGCGAACCCGTCGGCGGCCAGGCGGACGGCGGTGGCGGCACCGATGCCGCGGGCGGCGCCGGTGACGATGGCGACGCGCGGGGACTCGCTCATGCGTGCTCCTTCTTCTGACATGGACGTCAGTTTCACATTGTGGGGACCGTGGGTCGACCCCGCTGCCGGGGCCCGCCCCGAGCGTGCCCGATGCGGGGGGCAGCGGGGCCCTGCGTCAGACGCGCTCGAACAGCGCGGCCAGGCCCTGGCCGCCGCCGATGCACATGGTCTCCAGGCCGTAGCGGGCCTCGCGGCGGGCCATCTCCCGGGTCAGCGTGGCCAGGATCCGGCCGCCGGTCGCGCCGACCGGGTGGCCCAGCGAGATGCCCGAGCCGTGCACGTTCATCCGGTCGAAGTCGCTCGGTGTGAAGCCCCACTCCCGGGTGCAGGCCAGCACCTGGCTGGCGAACGCCTCGTTGAGCTCGATCAGGTCGACGTCTGCCAGCTTCAGGTCGGCCTTGGCCAGCGCCTTCGCCGTGGCCGGGACCGGGCCGATGCCCATGGTCCGGGGAGGCACGCCGGCGACGGCCCAGGAGACCAGCCGGGCCAGCGGCCGCAGCCCCAGCTCGGCGGCCTTCTCCGGCGAGGTCACGATGCAGACGGCGGCGCCGTCGTTCTGCCCGCTGGCGTTGCCTGCGGTGACGGTGGCGTCCTCGTCGGACTTCCCCAGGATCGGGCGCAGCTTCGCCAGGGTCTCGACGCTGGCGTCGGGCCGGATGTGCTCGTCGCGGTCGACGACGGTGTCGCCCTTCCGGCCCTTCACCGTGACCGGCACGATCTCGTCGGCGAAGATCCCGGCCTCGACGGCGGCGGCGGCCTTCTGGTGGCTGCGGACGGCGAACTCGTCCTGCTCCTCGCGCGAGATCCTGTACTCGGCACGGAGGTTCTCCGCCGTCTCGATCATCCCGCCGGGCACGGGGAAGTTGTGGCCGCCCGCGGTGACCCGACCGCGCGCGAGCGCGTCCTGCAGCACGACGCCCGGGCCGGCCTTGACGCCCCAGCGCATGGCGGTGGAGTAGAAAGCCGCGTTGCTCATCGACTCCACGCCACCGGCGAGGACGACGTCCGCCGCGCCGGTCTGCACCGACATCGCCGCGTTGATCACCGCCTGCAGGCCCGAGCCGCAGCGCCGGTCGATCTGCAGGCCGCCGACGGTCACCGGCAGGCCGGCGTCCAGCGCCGCCACCCGGCCGACCGCGGGCGTGTCCATCGTCGGGTAGCAGTTGCCGAGCAGGACGTCGTCCACCGACTCCGGCGGAAGGCCGGTGCGCTCCATCAGGGCCCGGATCACCGTGCTGGCGAGGTCGGCCACACCGACGTCGCGCAAGGACCCGCCGAACCCTCCGACCGGGGTCCGCAGGGGCTCACAGATGACGGCTTCACGCACGGGGACCTCCTCGACGGCGGCGACGCGACCGTCGCCTGGACGGGCCGAGTGTCCTCCGGTCGCCTCCGGCGCGGCGAGGCGGGGCGGCGGGGAAGGGTGGCGGGGAGGGGCGGCGCCGGCCGGGGTCAGGCGGGAGAGCCGGCGCCGGGCTCGACGTACTCGACGCCCAGGACCGCCTCGAGGCCGGTGACCTGGATGGGGCGGAGCACGGCGCGGGTGCCCACGAGCACGCGCATCCGGATGCCCTGCTGCTCGGCCCGGCCGTGCGCGGTGACGAGGGCGTGCAGGCCCGCGGAGTCGAGGAAGGAGACCCCGGCGAGGTCGACGACCAGCTCGGCCGGACCGGTCGCGAGGACGGCGTCGATGCTCTCGGTCAGCCGGGGAGCGGTCGAGCAGTCGACCTCCCCGACGACGGAGACCCGACACCCGGCGGCGGCGCGCTCGGTGGTCACGAAGATGAGTTCGGGGGGCGGCGGGCCCGTCCAGGTTGCTGTCACGAGAGGCCTCTCGGGGGGCCCGTACGGAGGGCGACGCTGGGAGCGCAGCACGGCGAGGAGCACGGCGGAAGAACAGCGGCTGACTGTTGAACCGCGCGCGTCGCACGCTACGGACCCCGGGAAGCGCTGACAAGGGCCGCACCCCGTCGTTCACCCGACGGCGCCCCTCCGTTCGCCGTCGGGGCCGAGGGATACTGGTCGTCGTGCGCAGGAGACTGGCCCTCGGGGCCGTGGTGTGGGCCGTCGCCACGGCGGCGGCGTTCCTGCTCCTCGATCCGGTCGTCGGCGCCGCCGTCGCGATCTTCGGGGCCGCCTTCGTCGCCCTCGCCGTCGCCGCCACCGACTGGGACTCGCACTCCAGCTACGAGGAGCGGGAGATGCAGCGGGCGCAACGCCGCAAGGAGAAGTGGGCCGGCCGCGCCGACGAGCGCGCCCGCGACCGCGCCAAGTGGGAGGCCCACCAGGCGCGCCAGGCCCGGAAGGCCGGCAGCGCCGGCAGCGCCGGCGACTGAGGCTCCGGGCAGGGCCGCGGGCCCGGCCCGGTGATTCACTGGCGACGTCGCGCCGGGATCCCTACCGTCCTCGTCATGCGCCTCTGACGTCCCCAGCAGAGCCCCGCGGGTCGAGCCGAGCTCCCCGCCGTCGCGCCCCGGCGCGTCTCCCCCCTCCCCCTGTACGGCTGCCGGCTGCCCGGCGCACCGGCCCACCTCCCCGGAGGCCTCCTTGTCACGCCCACTCCACCCCCGCACCCCCGCGGCCGACGCCGCCCGCGACGCCCTCCCCGCCGCCGAGATCGCCGACTTCGACCGGCTCGCGCACGCGGTGCTGTCGGCGCCGTCGTCCGCCCTGGGACCGGTGCTCCGCGCGCAGCTCCCCGGCGGCGCCGGCGTCCGCTGGCTCGCCTCGGCCGGCCTGTCCCCCACCACCCGCGTCGGCGCGCTCGCCGCGGAGCAGTGGCTGTCGCTGTTCCGCTGCTGGCAGGCCACCGGGCGCGTGCCCTCCGGCGGGCCCGGCAGCACGCGTGGCGGCGGCCGGCCCTCGACGCACGGGCACGCGCCCGGCGCGCAGGCCATCCCCCGCTGGCAGTAGCAGCCCCGAGACCCGCTACTCCGACCTGCCCCACCCGCCCGTCGCCCCGTCGCCCCCTCCGGGGGGCGGCGGGGCGCTCGGGTCTCGGACCCCGTCCTCGGCGGCCAGTTCGTCGACGCGGTCGGGATGCGCGAACGCCTCGGCGAGCGCCTGCCGCAGCGGCCACGCGCCGGCGCGCCAGGCCAGGGTCCGGCCGAGGGCGCGCGGGCTGCCGTCGACCGCGTCGCGCTCCCCCGGCCACCACGCCACCGCCCGGCCGCCGGCGGTGAGCCGGTCGTGCACCGCCACCTCGCCGGTCAGCTCCGGCGCGCCGAGCCGCGCCGCCGCCTGCGCCGCCCCGGGCAGGTCGGCCCAGCGCACGACCCGGTCCGGGTGGCCGTCGACGGTCGCGACGACCTCCTCACCGGCCAGCGGCACGTCCAGCAGCTCCGCCACCGCGCCGGGCGCGCCCCCGCCCGGCACGACGGGGCCGTCGACCAGGGGGTACAGCCACGGCAGGTCGAGCACCACGACCCGCTCGCGCTCCGGGTCGACCACGCGGTCCGGCGCCACGCGCACCCGGGCCGGCGGCGGCACGTCGACCCCGTCCAGCGCCGCGGCCAGCCGGGCGTAGACGGTGCGGAGGACGTCAGGCCGCGCGCTGCGGGCGGGGTCCCCCAGGCGTTCCAGCAGGTCGATCGCGGCGTCGGGGTCGGCGAGCACGTCGGCGACCGTGGCCGGCAGGGCGAGGAGGTCCAGCACCTCGGGCGACGCCTGCGCCGGTTCGTACAGTCCCTGTAACTCGTGGCCGCCGGGTGCGCGCAGGCCGTCGGGGCGCCGGCCGTCCAGCACCGGATGGCTGCGCAGCCACCAGCGCAGGTACCCGGGGACGGCGGCGCTCCCCAGCTGCACGTCCGCCCGGGCGCGCGCCGGCAGGGCGGCCAGCAGGGGCAGCGCGCGGGGCCAGTCGGTGACCAGCTCGAGATCCCGGACGGCGGTCACGGCCGGCCACACCGGCGGCGGCGCCCCCGGCGGCAGCCGGTCCAGGACGGCGTCCGTCCAGGCGTCCGCCCCGTCGACGTCGAGGTCGTCGGGGTCCTCGGCCGTCACGACCGCGAAGGTGTCGAGCACGCCGACCGCGCGCAGGACGGCGGGGTCGTGCGCCGCCGCCGTCGCGGGGTCCAGCACGCCGAGGGCGCCGTCGGCGACGACCGCGGCCAGCGGCGAGCCCGGCAGCAGCAGCTCCCCGGCGGGGGCCCAGCCCCCCGCGGCGTCGGGGAGCGCGAGCTCGGCCAGCCACGGCAGGTCCCCCGGCGCCGGCGCCGCGGCGGCGACCAGCGCGAGCACCGCACGGGCCAGGGCCGCCACCTCCCCGCCCATCCGGGGGTCGTCCTCGAGATCGTCCACCGACGCCTCGACCGCGGCACGGACGGCGGGGTCGGCCAGCACCGAGGCGGCGGTGGCCGGCCGGGCACCCAGCCGCTCGAGCAGCCGCCGCGCCGCGGGCGGGGCGGTGACGTCGGGATCGGCCAGCCGCAACCGCAGCGGGCCGAGATCGGCAACGGGCAGCCCGGGCTCGGGCAGCAGCACCCCGGCCGGCCCCGGCGCGGTGCGGCCGCCGGCGAGCGGCACGGGCAGGGCGCCGAGCTCCTCCGCCGGGGAGCCCTCCAGCGCCGCGTACAGCCCGGCCCACCAGGACCCCGGCCGGTCGATCCCCGTCACCGCCTCGACCACCTCGGCCGTGCCCACCCGCCGGACCCCGAGCGCGGTCAGCGCCGGCGCCTGCGACCGGCGGGACCAGTCGTCGGGCAGCAGCCCGGGCACGACGTCGACCAGGGCGGCGACCCGCTCCGGGCTCGGCTCGGCGAGGACCGCGGCCCGGCCGGGGAACTGCCGCGTGCCGGGGCGTCCGGCGACCGGCAGCCATGCGGTGGCGCGCAGGCGGTCGAGCGCGGCGGTACCCAGGGCGGCGTCGAGCGCGGCGGCCGCGACCCCGACCCGGGGCACGAGGGCGAGCACGGCGGGGTCGTCGGCCGGCCCGGCCACCAGGTCGGCGATCAGGTCGGCGTACGCGACGGCCGCGACGTCCACGAGCGCGTCGGTGACCGGGCCGGGGAGCACGTGCCGCCGGTCGGGACCGAGCGGGAAGGGCGCCAGCAGGCGGGCCGGCAGGGACAGCGGCTCGTCACTCGGCGTCGGCGCGTGGACCGCCTGCGGCAGGGGCAGCGGCAGGGGGCGGCCGCCGTCGTCGTCCAGCGGAACGGCCCAGGTGACCGTGTAGGCGCGACGGGCCCGCTCCTCGACCGGCCGGTCGGTCACGAGGTGTTCGGGGAGCTCGCCCGACCGCTGCGCCAGTCGCCAGGTCGTCGTCCGGTCGCCGTCGGTGAGCCGGGCGGTCTCCCCCTCGCGGACGGCGCGCAGCACGCGAGCCGCACCGTCGACGACCACCTCGATCTCCGCGAGCCCGGGCAGCGCGAGCAGCAGGTCCGCGGTCAGCGCGCCCAGCGCGGCCCGCACCCCCGGCTCGGCGCCGGAGCGCAGCGGCAGCACCACCTCCGTCGCGTAGCCCTCCGGCGGCGTCCCGGTCGCGGGTTCGGGCAGCCGCAGCACCGGGACCCCGCCGTCGCGCCGGGCGAGCTCGCCGGCCAGCGCCGGGACGGCGGCGACCGCCGCGCGGGTGCGGGCGGCGGCGAACCGGACCCCGCCGGAGGTGGAGACGACGGCCGGCTCGTCGGACACCGCGAGCACCGCCGCGAAGCCGACCCCGAACCGGCCGACCCCGCCCGGCTCGTCGCGCTTGGCCGAGGCGCGGAGGGTCGCCAGGCCCTCGACCCCGTCGGCGTCCAGCGGCCGTCCGGTGTTGGCCGCGCGCAGGACCCCGGCGGCCAGCTCGAGGCGCAGCCGGCCGGGGGCGCCGGCCCGGAGCGCGGCGTCGGCGGCGTTCTGCGCCAGCTCGACCAGCACCCGGTCGCGGTAGCCCCCGCGGACCAGGTCCTCCTCCGCGTTGGCGTCCTCGCGGAACCGCGCCGGCGAACCCGTCCAGGCGGCGAGCACCCGCGCCCGCAGCGCGGCCGTGCCGAAGGGGTCGTCGACGGCAGGCACGGCGCCAGCATGTCAGCGCGCCCCGCCGCCGATCATCGGCGAGCGGCGCCCCCGACCGGCGTGTCCGGCAGCCACCTGCCGATGATCGACGGGGCCGGGACCGGGGTACGGGGCCGCCGTGACCGACGCCCTCGCCCCCGTCCCGCCGCTCAGCTCCGCCATCGACCTGTCGCAGTACCGGCTGCAGGCCCTGCCCGACGTCGACTCCGACGAGGACTGGGACGACGACGGCGAGCTCTACGGACCCGACGGGCGGCGGGTGGAGACCTGGCGGGAGAACTACCCCTACGACGAGCGGCTACCGCGCCCGGCGTACGAGCAGCAGAAGCGCCGGCTGCAGATCCAGCTGCTGCGCTTCCAGAACTGGGTGAAGGAGACCGGGCAGCAGGTCGTCGTCGTCTTCGAGGGCCGCGACGCCGCGGGCAAGGGCGGCACGATCAAGCGCTTCACCGAGCACCTCAACCCCCGCGGCGCCCGGGTGGTGGCCCTGGACAAGCCGTCGGAGCGCGAGCAGACGCAGTGGTACTTCCAGCGCTACGTCCAGCACCTGCCCGCCGCCGGCGAGATCGTGCTGTTCGACCGGTCCTGGTACAACCGCGCCGGCGTCGAGCGGGTCATGGGCTACGCCACCGAGGAGCAGTACCAGCGGTTCATGCGCCAGGCCCCGGACTTCGAGAAGATGCTCGTCGACAGCGGCATCTCCCTGGTGAAGTTCTGGTTCTCCGTCTCCCGGCGCGAGCAGCGCACCCGCTTCGTCGTCCGGCAACTGGACCCGGTGCGGCAGTGGAAGCTCTCCCCCACCGACCTGGCCTCGCTGGACCGCTGGGACGACTACACCGCCGCCAAGGAGGCCATGTTCGCCGCCACCGACACCCCGTGGGCGCCGTGGACGGTGATCAAGAGCAACGACAAGAAGCGGGCCCGGCTGGAGGCCATGCGGTACCTGCTGTGCCGCTCGCAGTACGACGACAAGGACCCCGAGGTCGTCGGCCGCCCGGACCCGGCCATCGTGGTCGCCGCCGCCGACGTCCTGGAGTCCGACCGGGAGTCGCTGGACCCCGAGCCGGCGGCGGCGAGCACGCGGTGATCAGCCGGGGGCGCCCGCCGTCGACATCCCCAGCAGCGCGCCGGCCTCGACCTTGAGCTGCAGGCCGGTGACGTAGCGGGAGGCGTCGGAGGCGAGGAACAGCACGGCCTCGCTGATGTCGTTCGCGTCCAGCGTGGTCACCGGCATGCGGTGCATCGACGCGAACCCGGGCTCGGCGTCGGCCCGCGTGGGGTTCTCCAGGTCGGGCCGGAACATCCGGTACATCATGTCGTTCTGCAGCATCGGGGTGTCGATGTTGCCCGGGTGGACGGCGTTCACCCGGATCGACTGGCCGGCGAGTTCCCCGGCCAGGTCGTGGACGAACCGGGCGACCTCGCGCTTGGCGAACGAGTAGCCCGCGCCGCCACCCCCGCCGGCGCCCACGCCCCCGGGCATCATCGCGGCCATCGAGCCGGTGCAGATGATCGAGGCGCCGGCCGAGAGGTGGCCGAACGCCGCCTCCACCGTGTTGATCACCCCGACCAGGTCCACCGAGACGGCGTCGAACCACGCGCGCGAACCGTGCTGGGCACCCAGGGGGCTGATCCCCGCGTTGGCGACCACGATGTCGAGCCGGCCGAGCTCGGCGACCCCGGCGTCGACCGCCTCGATCATCCGGCCGCGGTCCCGGACGTCGGCGATCCGGGTGACCACCCGCCGGTCGAGGGCCTCGACCTGCCGCGCGGTCTCGGCCAGGTCCTCCTCGGTGGCCATCGGGTAGTCGGTGGACCCGATCTGCGCGCAGATGTCGACGGCGATCACGTCGGCGCCCTCGCGCGCCAGCCGCAGCGCGTGGCTGCGGCCCTGCCCCCGCGCCGCCCCCGTGATGAACGCGACCTTGCCCTGCAGGCTGCCCGCCATGACCACTCCGCTCCGTTGCGATTTTCGAGACGGACCGGAGTGTTGTTGCCCCACCCCCGGGCTGTCCACCCGCCGGGCTCGGGCTACGCGCCGGTAACTTCGGCGGTAGCGTGCGAGCCATGTCGCTCGCCGAGCAGCTGGACACCGTCACCGCGTCCACCGCGGGCACGGTCGACCGGCACGCCAC
The DNA here is from genome assembly GCF_900110555.1 of Trujillonella endophytica. Classification (GTDB taxonomy): domain Bacteria; phylum Actinomycetota; class Actinomycetes; order Mycobacteriales; family Geodermatophilaceae; genus Trujillonella; species Trujillonella endophytica. The sequence goes on along the minus strand of NZ_FOEE01000012.1, from coordinate 131,522 downwards.
CGCCCAGACGTTCGAGTCCACGAACCCCGCCACCGGCGCGGTGGTCGGGGTCTTCCCCGTCCACGACGCCGCCGCGGTCGCGGAGACGGTCGAGCAGGCCCGCGCCGCGGCCCTCGCCTGGGCCGACCTCGGACACGACGGCCGCCGGGCCCGGCTGACCGCGTTCCGCGGCTACCTGGCCCGGCGCATGCACGAGCTGGCCGACCTCGTGCACCGGGAGAACGGCAAGCCCCACGCGGACGCGATCCTCGAGATCACGCTGGCGATCGACCACCTCGCCTGGGCCGGCAGCCACGCCCGCAAGGTGCTGGGTCCGCGCCGGGTCCCGGCCGGGCTGCTGGCCGCCAACCACACCGCCCACCTGGAGTACCGGCCCCTCGGCGTGGTCGGCGTCATCGGGCCGTGGAACTACCCCGTGTTCACGCCGATGGGCTCGATCGCCTACGCGCTCGCCGCCGGCAACGCCGTCGTCTTCAAGCCGTCGGAGCACACGCCGGCCGTCGGCGCGTGGCTCGCCGCCGCCTGGCGCGCCGCCGTCCCGGATGCGGCCGACGCCTTCCAGGTCGTCACCGGCGACGGCTCGACCGGCGCCGCGCTGTGCCGCGCCGGCGTCGGGAAGCTGGCCTTCACCGGCTCCGCGCCCACCGGCCGGAAGGTCATGGCCGCCTGCGCCGAGACCCTCACGCCGGTGCTGATGGAGCTCGGCGGCAAGGACGCGATGATCGTCGACGACGACGCCGACGTGGCGGCCGCGGCCGACGCCGCCGTCTGGGGCGCGATGAGCAACGCGGGGCAGACCTGCATCGGCATCGAGCGGGTCTACGCGACCGAGGCCGTCTACGACCGCTTCGTCGCCGAGGTCACCGCGAAGGCCCGCGACCTGCGCCCGGGCTCCGACGACGACGCCGCCTACGGGCCGATGACGATGGCCTCGCAGGCCGACGTCGTCCGCCGGCACCTGGACGACGCCACGGCCGCCGGGGGGCGGGTCCTGGTCGGCGGCACCGTGGACGGCCGCTACGTCTCCCCCACCGTGATCGTCGACGCCCCCGAGACCTCCGCCGCGGTGTGCGAGGAGACCTTCGGGCCGACGATCACCATCGCGAAGGTGCGCGACGCCGAGGAGGCCCTGGAGCGCACCAACGCCAACGCGCACGGGCTGGCCGGCGCGGTCTACTCGGGGTCGCGGGCCCGCGCGATGGACCTGGCCCGCCGGATGCGCAGCGGCATGACCTCGATCAACTCGGTCCTCACCTTCGCGTCGGTGCCCGCGCTGCCGTTCGGCGGCGTCGGCGAGAGCGGGTTCGGCCGCATCCACGGCGAGGACGGGCTCAAGGAGTTCACCCGCGCCAAGGCGATCACCCGCAAGCGGTTCTCCCTGCCGGTGGACCTGATGAGCTTCGGCCGCCCCGCGCAGGCCACCGACGCGCTCGCCCGGGTGATGGGGATCGTCCACGGGCGGCACCGCTGATGGGGGCGGTCGACGAGGTGCAGGAGTACGACGTCGTCGTCGTCGGGGCCGGCTCCGCGGGCTGCGCGCTCGCCGGGCGGCTGACCGAGGACCCCTCGCTGCGGGTGCTGCTGCTGGAGGCCGGCGGGTCCGACGACGTCCTCGAGGTGCAGATCCCGGCGGCGCTGTACAAGGTCTGGCGCACCCGGCGGGACTGGAACTACACGACCGAGCCGCAGCCGGGCCTCGGCGGGCGGCGGCTGTTCTGGCCGCGCGGCAAGCTGCTGGGCGGGTCCTCGTCGATCAACGCGATGATCTACATCCGCGGCGCCGCCGCCGACTACGACGAGTGGGCGCAGCTGACCGGCGACCCCTCCTGGTCGTTCGAGTCCGTGCTGCCGCTGTTCCGGCGGATGGAGGACAACGCCCGCGGAGCGGACCGCTTCCACGGCACCGGCGGCCCGCTGCGCGTGGAGGACCCGCGGTCGCCGCACGTGTGGTCCCGGGCGGCCGTCGAGTCCGCGGTCGCCGCCGGCCATCCGCGCAACTCCGACTTCAACGGCGCCCGGCAGGAGGGCGCGGGCCTCTACCAGCTCACCCAGCGGCGGGGGCGGCGCTGGTCGGCGGCCGACGCCTACCTGCACCCGGTCGTGGACCGGCCCAACCTCACCGTCGTGACCGGCGCGCCGACCACCCGCGTGCTGGTCTCCGGCGGCCGGGCGACCGGCGTCGAGTACCGCCGCGGCGGCCGGCTGCACACCGCGCACGCCGCGGCCGAGGTGGTGCTGGCCGGTGGCGCGGTGAACTCCCCGCAGCTGCTCCTGCTGTCGGGCATCGGGCCGGCCGACCACCTGCGCGAGGTCGGCGTCGACGTCGTGCACGACCTGCCCGGCGTGGGCGGCGGGCTGCAGGACCACCCGCTCGTGCCGGTCATCTGGCACACCCGCGGCGGGAAGTCGCTGTTCCGCGCGGAGTCGCCGTCGGGCTACGCGAAGTGGTTCGGCGCCCGCCGCGGGCCGCTGACCTCGAACCTCGCCGAGGCCGGCCTGTTCGCGCGCTCCCGGCCCGAGCTGGACGAACCCGACCTGCAGTACCACTTCCTCCCGGTCAAGTTCTGGCGGCAGGCGGAGGTCGACCCCGATGTCGACGCGTTCACCGCCGCCTCCGTGCTGGTGCGGGTGCACTCGCGGGGCTCGGTGCGGCTGCGTTCGGCGGACCCGGCGTGGGCCCCGGCCATCGACGCGGGCTACCTCACCGACCCCCGCGACCTGGACGCGCTCGTGAGCGGCGTCGAGCAGGCGCGCGAGATCGCCGCGACCGGGCCACTCGCCGACGTCCTGGGCGAGGAGTGGTCCCCCGGCCCGGCGGCGCGCACCCCCGAGCAGCTGCGGCAGTCGGTGCGCGACACCCTCGAGTCGCTCTACCACCCGGTGTCCTCCTGCCGGATGGGCACCGACGACCGGGCCGTCGTCGACCCGCAGCTGCGCGTGCACGGCATCGACGGGCTGCGCGTGGTCGACGCCTCGGTGATGCCGACGCTGGTCCGGGGCAACACCAACGCACCGACGATCATGATCGCCGAGCGGGCCGCGGACCTCATCGCCGGCCGCACCGCCGACCCCGCCCCGGCGGCCGCGGTCGGGTGACCTGAAATCGCTTGCCCTCGGGTGCACTCGAGGGCGCATCCTGGGCGCATGCCCCCGCTGACCGACCCCGTGGCCCCACCGGCCGGCCTCCGGCAGGCGGCGACGTGACCGTCGCCCCGGCGGTCGAGGCCGTCGAGCTGGCCAAGCACTTCGGAGCCAACCGCGCGGTCGACGGCGTGAGCTTCGTCGTCCCCAGCGGCACGGTCCTCGGCCTGCTGGGCCCCAACGGTGCCGGCAAGACGACGCTCGTCCGGATGCTGACCACCCTCAGCGTGCCGACCAGCGGAACGGGCCGGGTCGCCGGCTTCGACATCCGCGAGCAACCCAACGACGTCCGTCGCAGCATGGGCCTCACGGGGCAGGCGGCCACGGTCGACGAGATCCTCACCGGTCGCGAGAACCTCAAGCTGATCGGCGGCCTCTACGGGCTGTCCCGGAAGTACGTCCGCGAGACCACGGAGTACCTCTTCGACCGCTTCGACCTCACCGCCGCCGCCGACCGCGCGGCGAAGACGTACTCCGGGGGCATGCGGCGCCGCCTCGACCTCGCGGTGAGCCTGCTGGCCGCGCCGCCCATCCTGTTCCTGGACGAGCCCACCACCGGGCTGGACCCGCACAGCCGCTCGGGCCTGTGGGAGGTGCTGCGCGACCTCGTGCGCGAGGGCACCACGCTGGTGCTCACGACGCAGTACCTGGAGGAGGCCGACCACCTCGCCGACGAGATCGTCGTCGTGGACAAGGGGCGGGTGATCGCCGCCGGTACGCCCACGCAGCTCAAGGACCGGGCCGGCCAGGCCAGCGTCGTCGTGACCCTGACCTCGGCGGCGGACCTCGACGACGCCGCGGAGCTCATGCGGTCGCAGTCGCCGGAGGTGCACGTCGAGCCGGGCAGTCGGAGGCTGACGGCCAAGGCCGACGGGCTGGGGGACATGACCCGGATCGCCGCCGTCTTCGAGTCCAGCGGCATCGCCATCGACGACCTGGGGCTGGCCCGGCCGAGCCTGGACGACGTGTTCCTGCACCTGACCGGCCACCGGGCCGAGGTGCTGCCCGGAGCTGACCCGACGACGCAGGGAGTTCCCCAGTGACCGCCACCGAGATCGCCCCGGCGCCCCGGAGGATCCGGCCCGAGATCTCCCCGCCGACGCTGCTGCGGGCCTCGGCGACGATCGTCTGGCGCAATCTCGTGCACATCCGGCGGATGCCGGAGATGCTGCTCGACGTCACCGTGCAGTCGGTGATGTTCGTGCTGCTGTTCGCCTACGTCTTCGGCGGGGCGATCGCGGTGGCGGGCACCGACTACAAGGAGTTCCTGCTCCCCGGGATCATGGTGCAGACCATGGTCTTCTCCGCCGCGATCGTGGCCATGGGACTCACCAGTGACCTCCAGAAGGGGATCGTCGACCGGTTCAAGTCCCTGCCCATCCCCCGCTCGGCGGTCCTGGTCGGGCGGAGCATCTCCAGCCTGATCCACTCCAGCATCGGCGTGGCCGTGATGGCGGTGACCGGCCTGCTCATCGGCTGGCGGATGCGCAACGGCCTGCTCGACGCCGCGCTGGCCTTCCTCCTGCTGCTCCTCTTCGGGTTCGCCGTCATCTGGCTGGGCATCTGGGTCGGCTCGCTGATGCGGACGGTCGAGGCCGTGCAGGGCTTCATGTTCACCGTGATGTTCCCGCTGACCTTCGTGGCCAACACGTTCGCGCCCCCGGAGAGCATGCCGTCCTGGCTGCGCGCCATCGCCGAGTGGAATCCGGTCTCGGCCGTGACCCAGGCCTGCCGCGAGCTCTGGGGCAACGGCCTGCCCGCGTCGGCGGACGCCGCCTGGCCGCTGCAGCATCCCGTCCTCATGTCGATCGCGTGGTCGCTGGTGCTGACGGCGGTCTTCGCGCCGCTCGCCGTCTCGGCCTTCCGCCGCCGCTCCCGGGACTGATCCGGGCTAGGCACCCGGCGGGGTGCCGCGGGCGATCGACACCGACATCAGGGCCGCGGCCAGGCACAGCCCGCCGGCCAGGACCCACGCGAGGTCGTAGGAACCGGTCACGTCGCGGATCACGCCCCCGCCGAAGGCCGCGAACGCCGCGCCGAGCTGGTGGGACGCGAACACCCAGCCGAAGACGACGGGGGCGCGGCCGCCGAAGTGCTCCCGGCACAGCGCGAGCGTCGGCGGCACCGTGGCCACCCAGTCCAGGCCGTAGAAGACGATGAACACGACCATGCTGGCCTGCAGGTCCGGCCCGAACAGCGCCGGCAGCAGGAACAGCGAGGCCCCGCGCAGCCCGTAGTAGGCCAGCAGCAGCAGGCGCGGGTCCATCCGGTCGGTGAGCCAGCCGGAGAAGATCGTCCCGGCGATGTCGAAGATCCCCACGACGGCGAGCAGCCCGGCCGCGGTCGTCACCGGCATGCCGTGGTCGTGCGCGGCCGGGATGAAGTGCGGCTGCACCAGCCCGTTGGTCGACAGGCCGCAGATGAAGAACCCGCCGGCGAGCAGCCAGAAGGCCCGCGACCGCGCCGCCACCTGCAGCCCCAGGACGGCGGTGCGCGCGGCGCCGGCGCGGACCGGGTCCACGTCGTCGGCCGCCGTGCCGCCGTACGGCACGGCCCCGACGTCGCGCGGGCGGTCCCGCAGCAGCCACGCCACCAGGGGGACGACGGCCAGCGCGGCGGCCGTGGTGCCCAGCGACGCCGCCCGCCACCCCCAGTTCGCGTCGATCCAGGCCACCAGCGGCAGGAAGACCAGCTGACCGGCGGCGCCGCCGGCGGTGAGGACGCCGGACACCAGCCCGCGGCGGGCGACGAACCAGCGCCCGGTCACGGTCGCGACCAGCGACAGCGCCATCGACCCGGTGCCCAGCCCGACCAGCACGCCCCACAGGAGCACCAGCTGCCAGCTCGCCGTCATGAACACGGTCAGGCCGCTGCCGAGCGCGACGACCAGCAGCGCGAGCACGACCACCCGGCGGATGCCGAACCGCTCCATGAGCGCGGCGGCGAACGGCGCGGTGAGCCCGTAGAGCGCCATGTTCACCGCGACGGCGGCCGAGATGGTCGACACCGACCAGCCGAACTCGTCGCGCAGCGGGTCGATGAGCACGCCCGGCACCGCGCGGAAGGCCGCCGCGCCCACCAGCGCCAGGAAGGTCACCGCGGCGACCCACCACGCCGGGTGGATGCGCCGGGCCGCCGCGGCCCGGACGGTCGGCGGCGTGGAGGGCGGGCCGGAGGACGGCGCCGCGGTGGTCGTCACGGCGGACAGCCTCCCCGACGCCCGGCCCCGGCACGAGTGGCCCGACGGCCAACATGTGTCAGGATCCGGCCATGCCCCGATCCCGTGCCGAGGACCCCGAGCGGCACGAGGTCGTCGTCCTCGCCCTGCCGAACTGCATCGCCTTCGAGCTCGGGCTCCCCCACCGACTGCTGGGGTCGGCGGTCGACGCGGCCGAGCGCCCGCTGTACCGGGTCCGGGTCGCCACGCTCGACGGCGGCCCCGTGCGCACCTCGGCCGGCTTCCGCGTGCTGCCCGAGCACGACGCCTCGGTGCTGGAGACCGCGCGCACCGTCGTCGTCCCCGGGGTGTTCGGCGGCCCGGCCATGACCGAGGGCCGGGTGCCCCCCGAGCTCGCCGAGGCCCTGCGCGGCGCCGCGGCCGGGGGCGCCCGCCTGGTCTCCATCTGCACCGGCGCCTTCGTGCTGGCCGCGGCCGGGCTGCTGGACGGCCGGCCGGCCACCACGCACTGGATGCACGCCGAGGCCTTCCGCCGGAACTTCCCGACCGTGCGGTTGGACGCCGGCGTGCTGTTCGTCGACGACGGCGACGTGCTCACCTCCGCCGGCAACGCCGCCGGCATCGACCTGCTGCTGCACCTGGTCCGCCGCGACCACGGTGGCGAGGTGGCCAACCGGGCGGCGCGGCGCAACGTCGTCGCGCCGTGGCGGGAGGGTGGCCAGGCGCAGTTCGTCGAGCGCCCGCTGCCCGAGTCCGGCGGGGCGGGCACGGCCGCGACCCGCGCGTGGGCGGGTGAGCGCCTGGGCGAGCCGCTCACCCTGGCCGACCTCGCCGCGCACGCCCGGATGAGCGTGCGGACCTTCACCCGCCGCTTCCGGGAGGAGACCGGCATCTCGCCGCTGCGCTGGCTGGCCGCCCAGCGCCTGGCCCTGGCCCGGCAGCTGCTGGAGTCCACCGACGCCTCCGTCGACCGGGTCGCCGCCGACGCCGGCTTCGGCACCCCCGCCTCGCTGCGCCAGCACCTGCGGGCGGCGATCGGCGTCGCCCCCGGGGCCTACCGGCGCAGCTACCGCGGCACCGGCCGGGGCGGGCCCTCCTCACCCGATGTGACCGGACACTCCCCCCTCGGTGGGCAGTCCGCGGCCCTGCGTCTGGTTGAGTAAGGAGACCGGCGCCGATCCGCTGCCCATCCGGGGTAGTGCGGATGCGACGTCGGGCTGAGGCTGCGCCACCGAGGTGCGCCCGGCTGTCCGACGTCCCGCTGACGACGTGCGCGCTGCCCTGCTCCCCGAGCAGACGAGCCGGCACGCGCCGATCGCCGGGTGCTCGTGCGGCCACTCGATCGTCGAGGAAGTCGTCCTGATGAGCTCCGCCCAGAACACCCCTGCCCCCGCCGGTCCCACCGGCGACGGCCGCCCCCGCCGTTCCCGCGGCGGCCGCGGCCGCGGCACCCGCCCCGCCGGCGACCAGGCGCAGACCGCGCAGACCGCGCAGTCCGCGCCGGCCGCCCGCCCGGCCGCGCCCGTCGTCGTCCCCGTCGGGGCCGACGCCACCGTGCTGCCCACCGACACCACGTTCGCCGCCCTCGGCGTGCCCGCCCCGATGGTCGAGGTGCTCACCGCCAGCGGCATCACCGCGCCGTTCCCGATCCAGGTCGCCACGCTGCCCGACAGCCTCGCCGGCCGGGACGTGCTCGGCCGCGGCCGCACGGGCTCGGGCAAGACCCTGGCCTTCAGCATCCCGCTGGTGGCCCGGCTCGCGGCGTCGGACAGCCGGCGGCAGCCCAAGCGCCCCCGCTCGCTGATCCTCGTGCCGACCCGTGAGCTGGCCAACCAGGTCGCCGCCGTCGTCGACCCGATGGCCCGCGCGCTCGGCATGAAGACCACCACGATCTTCGGCGGCGTCGGCCAGAACCCGCAGGTGCAGGCGCTGGCCGGCGGGCTCGACGTCGTCATCGCCTGCCCGGGCCGGCTCGAGGACCTGATCCAGCAGGGCCACTGCGACCTCGGCGCGATCGAGGTCACGATCCTCGACGAGGCCGACCACATGGCCGACCTCGGCTTCCTGCCCGGCGTCAAGAGGATCATGGACCGCACCCCGAAGGTCGGCCAGCGGATGCTCTTCTCCGCGACGCTGGACAACGGTGTCGACGTCCTGGTCCGGCGCTACCTGAGCAACCCGACGACGCACTCGGTCGACCCGGCCGTCGCGCCGGTGTCGACGATGACCCACCACGTCTTCCGCGTGGACGCCGCCGACAAGGCGCGGATCGTCCAGGAGCTGGCCTCCGGCCTCGGCCGGACCGTCCTGTTCACCCGCACCAAGCACCAGGCCAAGAAGCTGGCCAAGCAGCTCACCGCCGCCGGCGTGCCCGCCGTCGACCTGCACGGCAACCTGAGCCAGAACGCCCGCGAGCGCAACCTCGAGGCGTTCAGCACCGGCGAGACCCGGGTGCTGTGCGCGACCGACATCGCCGCCCGCGGCATCCACGTCGACGACGTGGCGATCGTCGTGCACGTGGACCCGCCGGCCGAGCACAAGGCCTACCTGCACCGCTCGGGCCGCACCGCGCGGGCCGGGGCCGAGGGCGCGGTCGTCACCATCGCCACCCCGGACCAGGCCGGCGAGGTGCGCACGCTCGCCCGCCAGGCCGGGATCACCCCCGAGGTCTCGGCGATCAAGCCCGGCGCGCGGGAGATCACCGCGCTCACCGGCCCGGCCGCGCCCTACGTCGAGCCGGCCCCCGCGCCGGCACCGCAGCCGCAGGGCAGCGGGACCGGCCGTCGTCGTCGCTCCGGTGGCGGCGGCGCGACCGCCGGCAGCGGCTCGGCCGCACCGGCGTCCGGGAGCCGCGGCGGCGGCAGCCGCACCGCCGGCCCCGCGCGGACCCGCGCCGAGCTCGCCGCGCGCGCCGGCACCCACTCGCCGTCGTCGTTCAGCGGTCGCTCCCGCCGCGGCTCCCGCTGACCGATCGGGTCGACCCTCCGGCGCCCGGCGCCGGAGGGTTGACCCGCGCCGGGGAGGGCACTGGACCGGGCGACCGGGGCCGGCCGGCCCTCCCCTGCGACGAACGAGGTGTCCCCATGGGTCTGCCCATCACCCTGGCCGAGATCGGCCCGCGGCTGTCCGCCGGCGCGTTCATCCTCAACAGCGGCCTCGGCAAGCGCGGGGCCGACGCGGAGGCCGCGGCCGGGCTGCACGGCTTCGCGTCGGGCACCTACCCCTTCCTGAAGGGGATCGCCCCGGAGCAGTTCGCCAAGGGCCTGGCGGCCACCGAGATCGGCATCGGCGCCGCGCTGCTCACCCCCTTCGTGCCCACGTTCGTCGCGGGCGCGCTGCTCACCGGCTTCTCCGGCGGCCTGCTCGGCCTCTACCTGAAGACGCCGGGCATGCGGAAGGAGGGCAGCCTCGCGCCGACCCCGGAGGGGCTGGCCGTCGCCAAGGACGTCTGGCTGCTCGGCATCGGCGTCGGGCTGATGACCCGCGGCGTGGTCGACCGCACCCCGCGGGTGACGGTGAAGAAGGCCCGCCGGTACGCGGACAGGCAGGCCAAGCAGGCCGCCCGCGAGGCGCGCCGGGCCGCCCGCGCGGCCTGACCCGCCCCCGGCCTCCCCGAGGTCACGGTTGCCTGGGAGATCCCTGGACGAGGGTTCCGGGAACTGCTTCAAGGTTGCAGGATCGCGGTGGAGGGGCGCTGCCCGGCGCCGCTCTGGCACGCGAGGAGGCCCCCGTGACCCGTCCGACCGGTTCCACCCCTCGAGTCCGCCGCGTGCGGGCCGGCATCCTCGCCGCCGCCCTCGGCCTGCTGGCCGCCTGCGGCGGCGGGGACGACGACGACGACGGCGGCTCCGCCGCGTCCGAGAGCAGCACCTCCGCCGCGTCGACGAGCGCGAGCGAGACCGCGAGCGGTGCACCCGGCGGCGGCGCGACGCAGAGCGGCTCGGAGGAGCAGCCCGCGGGCACCCTCGCCGTCACCTCCGTCGACTTCGACTTCGAGCTGCCGTCCACCGAGATCGCGGCCGGCGACTACACGATCGAGCTGACCAACGAGGGCAGCGGCACCCACGACCTCGTGGTGGAGCGCGACGGTGCCGACGTCGGCGGCACCGACACGATCGGCCCCGGCCAGACGACCTCGCTCACCGTCACGCTGGAGCCCGGCGAGTACGTCTTCTACTGCTCGGTCGGCAACCACCGCGCCATGGGCATGGAGGTGACGGTGACCGTCACATGACCGAGACCCTCGCGCAGAAGCGGGGCGGCGGCACCGCGACCGCGCTGCTGCGGCTGGCCGGCGCCGCGCTGCTGGCCGCGATCGCCGGCATCCACCTGTACCTCTGGCAGGACGGCTACGACTCCATCGACGTGATCGGCCCGGCGTTCCTGCTCCAGGCCGTCGTCGGCTTCGCCGGCGCGCTGCTCCTCGTGGTCGCCCCGCCGCGGATCCTGCCCGCCGCGGCGGTCCTGGGCGCGCTGTTCGCGGCCGGGTCGCTGGCGGCGATCCTGCTGTCCAGCGTGGAGCTGTTCGGCCGGGCCCCCGGCCTGTTCGACTTCGTCGAGTCCCCCGCGGCGGACCTGTGGGGCGAGACGGTCGTCGTCGAGGTGGCCGCGCTGGTGGTGCTCACCGTGCTCGCCGTCCTGACCCTCTCCCGCCGCCGGGCCTGACCTCCGCTGCCGTCCGCTGGGTCCGCGAGCCACGTCCGCCAGCACGACGGGGACCACTCGGGGAGCACACATCCCGCCGGTCCACCGGGGGCCCTGGCCGGGCGCGATCCGGCGAGATCCCGGACACACCCGCGTGAGGGACCGCGGGCGGGGTAGGAGTCCACCGTGACCCGAGTCGCCCCGGTCGGTGGCGGACGTCGCCCCAGTTCGAGTGGGAGGATGGAGTCGCCATGACGACATCACCAGAGGCCAGCTCCGCGGACCACACCGCCGCGGCGACCAGCACGTCCGGCCGACCCCGCGTCGTCATCGTCGGCTCGGGGTTCGGCGGCCTGTTCGCCGCCAAGGCGCTCAAGCGCGCTCCGGTCGACGTGACCGTCGTCGCCAAGACCAGCCACCACCTCTTCCAGCCGCTGCTGTACCAGGTGGCCACCGGGATCCTGTCGGAGGGCGAGATCGCCCCGGCCACGCGCGAGATCCTGCGCGGGCAGCGCAACGCCCGCGTGGTGCTCGGCGAGGTCACCGGGATCGACCTGGCGGCCCGGACGGTGACCTCCACGGTGCTGGGCCGCACCACCGTGCACCCCTACGACGAGCTGATCGTCGCCGCCGGCGCCGGCCAGTCCTACTTCGGCAACGACCACTTCGCCGAGTTCGCCCCCGGCATGAAGAGCATCGACGACGCGCTCGAGCTGCGCGGCCGGATCTTCGGCGCCTTCGAGCTGGCCGAGATCGCCACCTCGCAGCGGGAGATCGACCGGCTGATGACCTTCGTCGTCGTCGGCGCGGGCCCCACCGGCGTGGAGATGGCCGGCCAGATCGCCGAGCTCGCCCGCCGCACGCTGCGCAAGGACTTCCGCAACATCGACACCTCGCAGGCGCGGATCGTCCTGCTGGACGCCGCGCCCCAGGTGCTGCCCTCCTTCGGCGAGAAGCTGGGCGACCGCGCCCGCCGCCAGCTCAACGGCATGGGCGTGGAGGTGCAGCTGGGCGCCATGGTCACCGACGTCGACGCCGACGGCCTCGAGGTGAAGGACCCCGACGGCGTGATCCGCCGGATCCCCGCCGCCACGAAGATCTGGGCCGCGGGCGTGCAGGCCTCCGAGCTGGGCCGGGTGCTCGGCGAGCAGTCCGGGGCCGAGGTCGACCGCGCCGGCCGCATCGCGGTGCTGCCCGACCTCACGCTGCCCGGCCACCCCGAGGTCCACGTCGTCGGCGACATGATGGCGCTGGACAAGCTGCCCGGCGTCGCGCAGGTCGCCATCCAGGGCGGCCGGTACGCGGCGAAGTCCATCGTCGGCCGCCTCTCGGGCAAGCCGGCGCAGCCGCCGTTCCGCTACTTCGACAAGGGCTCGATGGCGACGATCTCCCGGTTCTCCGCGGTCGCCGACATCGGCCGGTTCAAGTTCGAGGGCTTCATCGCCTGGGTGCTGTGGCTCGTCGTGCACCTCATGTACATCGTCGGCTTCAAGAGCCGCATCACGACGGTCTTCCACTGGCTGATCAGCTTCCTGGGGCGCGGACGCTCGCAGCGGGTGGCCACGCAGCAGCAGGTCTACGGCCGGCTGGCACTGGAGCAGCTGGGGCCGGACTTCTCGGTCGCCAAGACCGGTGGCAGCAAGAAGCCGGCCGCAGCCGGCCCGGACGACGCCACGGCGCGCCGGTCCGCCTGAGCGGTCCCCCGCCCCGAGACCTCGTGTTCGCCCTCGGCGGAGCGGCGGCGCGAAAGCTCGGAAGCGGCGTTCACTGGAGGTCGTAAGCACGTAATCGACCCGGAGGCCGCCGTGGACCCGGACACCACCGCACTCGACGCGTACTCGGCCACGGTCACCGCCGTCGCCGCCGAGCTGGCCCCGCACGTCGCCGCCCTGCTGGTCCCCGGACCCCGCGGTCGCGGCGGCGCGGGCTCGGCGGTGGTGGTCCCGGGCGATCGGCTGCTCGTCACCAACGCCCACGTGGTGGGGCAGGGGCGCACGGCCCTCGCGCTGTTCTCCGACGGCTCGGAGAGCGAGGTGGACGTCGTCGGCGTCGACCCGCTGTCCGACCTCGCCGTGGTCCGCGCCCGCGCCGCGGTGCCCGCCCCCGCCGAGCTCGGCGACGCGGCCGGCCTGCGGGTGGGCCAGCTCGTCGTCGCGGTCGGCAACCCGCTCGGCCTCGCCGGCTCGGTGACCGCGGGGGTGGTCAGCGGCCTGGGTCGCTCGCTGCCCACCCGGGACGGCCGGGCGGCGCGGGTGGTGGAGGACGTCATCCAGACCGACGCCGCGCTCAACCCCGGCAACTCCGGGGGCGCCCTGGCCGACTCCGCCGGCCGGGTGGTCGGCATCAACACCGCGGTCGCCGGGTGGGGGCTGGGCCTCGCCGTGCCGGTCAACGAGACGACGCGGCGGATCGTCGCGACCCTGGTCGCCGACGGGCGTGTGCGGCGGGCCTACCTGGGCCTCGTCAGCAGCCCGGCACCGCTGCCGGCGGAGCTCGCCGCCCGGACCGGCCGCCGCCGGGGGCTGCGCGTGCTCGACGTCGTCCCGGGCTCCCCCGCGGACCGGGCCGGGCTGCACGCCGGCGATCTCGTGCTCGAGGCCGGCCGCGCGCCGGTGGCCGAGGCGCAGAGTCTGCAGCGCCTGCTGTTCGCCGAGGCCGTCGGCGTCCCCCTGCCCGTCACCGTGCACCGCAACGGCGCCATGGTCGACGTCGTCGCCGTCCCCACGGAGCTCACCGGCTGAACCGGGGATCGGTCCCGGCTCACCCCGTGGGGGTTGGTCGGGCCGCTCGTGGTGCAGCACCTCCCCGTCCCGGCCGATGCTGTCCGGGACGACAGGAGAAGGACGTGCACGGAGACCGGGCCACGGGCGTGGGCCTGCTCGCGCTGCTCTACGGCGTGAGCGGTCTGCTGTGCGCCGTCGGCGCGCTCTGGCCGATGCACCCGCACTCCCCCGTCGCCCTGCTCGCGGTCCTCGCCGTCGTCGGCGTCGGCGCCTCGGCGCTGCTGTGGCTCCGCCGGGCGGACCTCCCCGACCCGGGCGTGCACCTCGCGCTGGGCACCGTGAGCGCGCTCGTCGGCGCGCTCGCCTGGCAGTCCGTCACCGCCGCGGGCGTCGTCGGCCTCGGCCCGGCCATGGTCGCCGTCGGCGTCTTCACCGGCCACTTCCTGCCCCCGCGGGCGGCCCGCACCCACGTCGCGCTCCTGCTCACCTGGGCGACCGCGGGCGCCGTCGCCTCCGTGCCGGCCGGGCTCGCCGCGCCCTGGCTGACCACGGTGACCACGGTGGTCGTGCTGAGCGAGGCGCAGCTGCGCATGTCCGCCCAGCTGCGGCACGCCGCCGGCACCGATCCCCTGACGGGCGTCGCCAACCGCCGCAGCTGGGGCGCGGAGGCGGCGCGCGACCTGGCGCACGCGCAGCGCAGCGGTGAGCCGCTCACCGTCGCCGTCCTGGACCTGGACCACTTCAAGGCCGTCAACGACGAGGACGGCCACTCCGCCGGCGACGACCTGCTGCGCTCGCTGGCGCTGGCCTGGAGCCGGGAGCTGCGCGGCGCCGACCTGCTCGGCCGGCACGGCGGTGACGAGTTCGTGCTCTGCCTGCCCGGCACCGACGCCGCCGCCGGCCGCGAGCTGCTCGCCCGGCTGCACGCCGTCCACCCCGCGTCCTGGTCGGTGGGCACCGCCACCGTCCGCCCCGGCGACACCGTCGACGACCTGCTCCGGCGTGCCGACGCGGAGCTCTACCGGGCCAAGCGCGCCCGCACGGCCTGATCGCCGGACAGAGCCGAAGGGCCCTGTCCGGCCCCGTCGGGAGCCCGGCACCGTGGCAGCACGCCACGGGGTCCGGGGAGGTCGGACATGGCCGGGATCGTGATCTGCGGGGGCAGCGTCATCGGGCTGTGCGCGGGGATGATGCTCGCCCGCGACGGCCATGAGGTGACCGTCCTGGAGGGCGACCCCGACGGCGCGCCCGTGACCCCGGACGAGGCGTGGGCGGCGTGGCGGCGGCGCGGCGTGGCCCAGTTCCGCCAGCCGCACAACCTCTTCGCCCGCTTCCGCGAGGTCGCCGACCGGGAGCTGCCCGGCCTCACCGACCGGCTGCTCGCCGCGGGGTGCGTGTGGGTGGACTTCCTGGACCCGCTGCCCCCGTCGATCGCCGACCGCGCGCCCCGCCCCGGCGACGAACGGCTGCGTTTCATCACCGGCCGCCGTCCGGTGGTCGAGTCCGTGGTGGCGACGGCCGCGGCGGAGCAACCCGGCCTCACCGTGCGCCGCGGGGTGCGCGTGGCCGGCCTGGTCGCGGGCCCGTCCGCCGTCGCCGGGGTGCCGCACGTGACCGGCGTGCGGACGACGACCGGCGACGAGCTGCCCGCCGACCTCGTGGTCGACGCGACCGGCCGGCGCACGCCCGCCGCAGACTGGCTGACGGGCATCGGCGCGCGGCCACCGGAGGTGGAGGCCGAGGACCGCGGCTTCGTCTACTACACCCGGTATTTCACCGGCCCGCGGCGGCCGCCGCGGATGGGCCCGACGCTCATGCCGGCGGGCAGCATCTCCGTGCTCACCCTCGACGGCGACAACGACACCTGGTCGGTGACGCTGTTCGGGCTCTCCGGCGACGCCCCGCTCAAGCAGTTGCGCTCGCCCGACGCCTTCACCCGCGTCGTCTCCGCCCTCCCGCTGCAGGCCCACTGGCTGGACGGGGCCCCGCTGGACGGCGTCCTGGCGATGGCCGGGATCCTCGACTGCCACCGGAGCCTGGTCGTGGACGGCGACCCGATCGTCACCGGCTACCTCGCCGTCGGCGACGCCTGGGCGTGCACGAACCCCTCCGCCGGGCGCGGCCTGAGCGTGGGGCTCGTGCAGGCCCAGCTGCTGAGAACCGTGGTCGCGGCCCACCTCGGCGACCCGGCCACGCTTGCCACGGCCTTCGACGAGGGCATCCGGGCCGGGGTCGAGTACCTCTACCGGTCGCAGGTGGCCAACGACCGGTTCCGCGTCGCCGAGATGCGGGCGTGCGCCGAGGGGACGCCGCCGCCGCAGGCCGACCCGGTCTGGAGCACCGTGCAGGCCGTCGGGATGCAGGACGCCGACGTCTTCCGGGCGATGGTCGAGGTCATCAACTGCCTGGCCCCGGCGCGGGACGTGCTGGGCCGGCCGGAGATCGCCGAGAAGCTGGCCGGACCTCCGCCGGCGCCACCACCTCCGCCCCCGGGTCCCGACCGGAACCGGCTCCTGCAGCTGCTCGCGGACTGACCGCGGGGGACGGGTGCTCCGGCAGGACCGGCCGGCCCGCGGCGCGGACGAACCGCTCGCCCCAGGCGCGCGCCCGCTCCACCAGCTCCGGCGGTTCGACGACGGTGAAGTCCGCCTCCGCCGCCCCCAGCGCGAACAGGGCCCACTCCAGGGCGTCGGACTCCATCGACACCCGGCTGCCGCCCGCGCCGTCGTCGGTCACGGTCGCCCACCGGCCGATCCGCCGGCGGACGTCCTCCGCCGGCGCCGCCACCAGCGCGGTCACCGGCGTCCCCGGGCGCGCACCCAGACCGGCCTGCACGAACGCGACGGCGTCACCGGCCGGCAGCCGGCGGGGGGCGAACCGGGCGCCGGTCGCGTGCGGGCCGGTCAGCCGGTCCAGCCGGAAGCTGCGCCAGTCCCCGCGGCCGGTGTCGTAGGCGACGAGGTACCAGCGACGGCGCAGCGGGACCAGCCGGAACGGCTCGACCAGCCGCTCGCTGCGCTCGCCGCTCGCCGCGGTGTAGTCGAACGAGAGCCGGACGGTGTCCCGGCAGGCCTGCGCGACCGTCGTGAGGACGGCGGGGTCGACGGCGGTCTCTCCCCCGTGCCAGGGGACCGGAGCCGTGGCGGCGGCCAGCGCGTCGACGCGACGGCGCAGTCGCGGCGGCAGCACCGGCACGATCTTGGCCAGCGCCCGCACCGACGACTCCGCCATGCCCGCGACGGCTGCCTGCGCCGCGGCCTGCAGGCCGACGGTCAGCGCGACCGCCTCCTCGTCGTCGAGCACCAGGGGAGGCAGCGACGCCCCGGGCGCCAGCCGGTAGCCGCCGCCGACCCCCGGGCCTGCCTCCACCGGATAGCCGAGGTCGCGCAGCCGCTCGACGTCGCGGCGCAGGGTGCGCAACGAGACGCCCAGCCGGTCGGCGAGGTCCGAGCCGGCCCAGTGCCGGCGGTCCTGCATCAGGGAGAGCAGGCGCAGCGTGCGGTTCCCGGTGTCGGCCACGATTCCAGATTCTCCGCCATTGCGGTCAGCAACTGGCACCGATGATCGCGAGGCTGGTCCCATCGACCCCGACCGCGGAAGGCACCGACCATGACGACCACCAGCACCCTGACCCGCGAGCGCGCCGACCTGCTCGAGACGCTGCGCGCCCACCGCTGGTTCCTGCGCTACACCGTGCAGGGGCTCACCGAGGAGCAGGCCCGGCAGCGCACCACCGCCAGCGAGCTGACCCTCGGCGCCCTGATCAAGCACGTGGCGCACACCGAGCGCAGCTGGGCCGACTTCATCGAGCACGGCCCGTCGGTGATGGGCGGGCCCGACGACCCGGAGCAAATGGCCCGCTGGGAGGCCGAGTGGCGGATGGAGCCCGGCGAGACCCTTGCCGACGTCCTGGCCGGCTACGACGCCGTGGCCGCCCGCACGGACGAGCTCGTCGCCACCCTCCCCGACCTCGACGCCGACCACCCGCTGCCGGAGGCGCCGTGGTTCGAGCCGGGTGCGCGCCGCTCGGCCCGCCGGGTGTTCCTCCACATCGTGGCCGAGACCGCCCAGCACGCCGGGCACGCGGACATCCTGCGGGAGTCCCTGGACGGCCAGAAGACGATGGGCTGACGCCCCTGCCCGGGGCAATTCCGCGCTCCTGCCCCGGGGCAATTGTGCGCTCCTGCCCCGGGTCGGGCCGGGCCGCGGGTCAGCCCTCCTCGAGCTCCCGCAGGCGGGCCAGGGCGCGGTCCCGGGCGGCGGCGGCGTCACGGGCCTGCCGCTCCGCCGTCGTCCGGTGCCGCTCGGCCCGGCGGAGTTCGGCGGCGGCCTCCCCGGCCTCCTCCTCGGCCCGGGCCAGCTCGACGCTCAGCTCCTCGACGCGGGCCCGGAGGCGCTCGTGCCGCTCGTCGAGCTCGCCCGCGCGGTCCCGCTCCTCCTCGGCGCGGACGGCGGTCTCCTCCGCCAGCTCCGCGGCGGCGGTCGCCTCCTCCCGCGCCTGCGCGACCTCGCGCCGGTGCTGCTCCTCGGCCGCGCGCCGGGCCGCCTCCTCCCGCTCCCGCAGGCGCTCCTCCTCGCGGGCCCGCCGGTCGCCGTCCCCACGGTCCTCGCCCGCCCGGCTGCGCCTCGGCGGCGCGGGCGCCGGCTCGCGCACCACCCTCAGCTGCGGCCGCACGCCGGTCACCCCGCCCATGCCGCTGTAGCTCAGCGGTGAGCTGAGCCGGCCGCCCAGCACGGCCTCCCCCGCCCCGGGATCGGCCATCGCGGCCCGGAGGGTCTCCTCGACCTGCCCGGCGACGGCGGTGCTCACCGGGCGTCCGCGCTCGCGGGCGCGGGCGGCGGCCTGGCGGGTCAGCGCCGACAGCAGCTGCCCCCGCTGTGCGTTGAGCGCCCGCAGCTGGTCGCCGGCGAGGGACTCCTGCGCCTCCCGCAGCAGCCCGCCCAGCTCGACGAGCGCTTCGATCTCGTCACGGTGCGCCCGCACCAGCACGTTCACCACCCACGCCGCGGTCGACGGTTTGGGCAGGGCGGCGATCTCCTTGGCCAGGACGCGGTCCCCGTCGGCCCTCGCCTCGGCCGCCCGCGCGTTGCGGTCCGCCACGAACTCGTCCGGGTCCCCCGCGTACAGCTCGTCGGCGACGTCGTCCAGCGGCACGATCGCCAGCCTGCCCCCCATGCATGACCCTGCGCACACCCGACCCCCAGTGAGACTCAGGTCACAGACCGATGCGGAACCCATCGGTAACACTCGATCCATGGACGACGGGGCGCCCCGCGCGGACGTGGTGCGGACGATCGGGAGCGCGGTCGTGGTCGCCCTGGTGCTGGGCGTACTGCCCGTCGCGCTGGACGCCCCCGCCGTCTGGCGCGTCCTCGGGCCGGTGGTGGGCGTGGTCTTCGCGGCGCACGCCATCCGCGTCCTCTGGCGGCACGCGTTCAGCACCGCGCCGCCGCACCGGCCCCGCCGCTCCTGAGCCGCCGCGCCTCAGCCACCGCGACTCCGCCGGCCGGGCCCGTCCCACCCCGGACAGGCAGCAGCCCCGGCCCGCCGATCGCGGCCCGGGGCTGCTGCGTCCCAGGGGGTGCCCGGCGCGATGCCGGGCGGGGTCAGCCGAAGACCACCACCGCCACCACGGTGGAGACGACCAGCCCGGCCATGACCGGCAGGAAGCACCGCCGGGCCAGTTCGACCGCGGGCACCCGGCAGAAGCCGGCGACCGCCAGCAGCGAGGACCACGCGACCAGCGTGCCGCCGCCGGACCAGATGTTGCCCATCTGGCCGATGGCCGCCAGCGTCGGGCTGCTGACCCCGGCGCCCTCGGAGAGGGAGCCGGCCAGGGAGCCGGTGAGCGGCAGACCCGAGAAGCCGGAGCCCTCCAGGCCGGCGATCAGGCCGACGAGCAGGATGCCGAAGGCGGTGATCATGCCGCTGGACGGCAGCTGGTCCTGCCCCTTGACGACCAGGTCGTACAGGAACGCCGGCCCGGTCTCCTCGCCCAGGCCCATGATCTGGGCGGAGAACTCGCCATTGCCGAGGAAGAAGAATCCGGCGATCGGGAGCACGACGCCCATCGCCTTGAAGGCGAAGACGAGGCCGTCGACGATGTGCTCGGCGGAGGTTTCCATGAACGTGTGGCGGTTGCGGGCGAACGCGGCGCCGAACATCGTCAGCAGCGCGATCCCGCCGACGAGGGCCGCGGCGTCACCGCCCTGCAGGTCCGGCACGGAGTCCGAGACGCTGGCGACGATCAGGTAGACGATCAGGGCCGCGTAGGCCAGCGGCACGAAGAGCGCGAAGAACTTCGACGCCGCGGGCTTGTCCACCGGGTGCACGGTGTGTGCCTCCGCCGGGACCGGCTCCCCCGCCGGGGTGCCGCGCAGCGAGAGGCCGTGCCCGACCAGTCGCGGCTCGCCGGCCTCGTTCAGCGGCACCGCCGTGCCGACGAGCTCGCGCTCCTCGACGGCCGTGCCGCCGCCGGGGCCGCCCGGACGACCGGCCGTACCGCCTCCGCCGACGGCCCCGCCGCCCCCGGCGGTCACGCCGCCACCCGGGCCCTCGGGCACGTCGGCGCCGGACTCGGCGTCCGCGGACCGCAGACCCCGCTCGGCGGCGGTCTCCCAGTCGTCCAGCCACTGGTCGGCCGGCCGCCGCATCTTGCGGACCTCCATCGCGTACCCGATGGCCAGCGCGATCCCGCCCACGATCAGCGACATCACGAAGGCCCGGTCGGCGACGACGTTCGGGTCGGCGTTGGCCGCGGTGGCCGACAGGCCGGGCGCGACGCGGATGACGTAGTCCGACGACAGCGCCATGCCCTGGCCGGCGATCGCGATCGTGAAGCCGGCGGCAAGCGGCCGCAGCCCGGCGCGGATCGCCACCGGGACCAGCACCGCACCGATGAGCGGCACCGCGGGCGTCGGCCAGAAGAACAGCGAGATGAAGTACGTGACGATCACCAGCGTCCAGAACGCCAGGTGGCCGTTGCGCATGAGGGGCCGGAACGGCGCCACCATGCGCCGGTCGGCCCCCAGCCCCTCCAGCGACCGGAGCATCGCCGTCACCATGGCGATGATCAGGAAGATGTTGAAGAGGCTGGTCGCCGCCACGAGGCTGGCGTTGAAGACCGCCGACAGCCCCGTGGCCAGGCTGCCGGAGTACACCAGCGCCGTGAGGAAGGTGGCCACGACTGCCGGGACCACGATGTTCTTGCGCATGATCATCGTGGCGAGGATGACGACGACCCCGGCCAGGAAGACCCAGTGCGCTGCTTCGAGTTGCATCGACGCCCCTACGGGTGTGAGCCCAATGTGATGGAGAGCAACGTCCCCGAACGGGCGGGGACCGTCCATGAACGATGTGCACATCTCACCCACCGTGGAATGTGCAGCGTGCCGTAGGAACGTTTCCGGTCTGTTGACACGCTGGGGGCCGGCACGACACGGGGAGGACGTTCGGTGACCTCGATGCGACAGGCGCGGATCCCCCGTCCCGCGGTACCCAGCGGGGGCGGCGCGCTACCGCCGCGGGCGGGTTGGCTGTTGGCCGCACTGCTCGGCGCGACCTTCCTCGGGACCGTCAGCAACAACGTCGTCAACGTTCCGCTGCGCCAGATCACCGACGGCTTCACCGCCCCCGTGAGCCAGGGCGTGCTGGTCGCCTCGGCGACGGTCCTCGTCCTGGCCGTGGCCATGCCGGTCACCGGCTGGATCAGCGACCGCCTGGGCCGGCGGCGCACGCTCGTGCTCGCCATGTCGGTGCTCCTGGTCGGCACCCTGGGCGCCGCCCTCTCCCCCACGCTGCCCGTCCTGGTCGCCTTCCGCGCCGTCCAGGGGCTGGGCTGCGCCCTGGTTCCCGTCGCGGTCATGGGCACCCTGGCCCGCACCTGGCCCGACGACCGGCGCAGCCGCGTCATGGGCGCATGGGGTGCGGCCAACGGCATCGGCCAGGCGGTGGGACCGCCGGTCGGCGGCCTGCTCGCCGACGCACTGGGCTGGCGCGCCATCTTCTGGGTGCTGCTGCCGGTCACCGTGGGGGTCCTGGTCCTGGCCGCGACGATGATGCCGCGCGAGCGCGGCGAGCGGGTGCCGATCGACGTCCGCGGGGTCGGCTCCCTCACCCTCGGCGTGGCGGCCCTGATGACGGCGGTGACGATCGCGCCGCAGGACGTGCCGGGGTGGGCGCCGCTCGCGGCCGTCGCCCTCGGCGTCCTCGCTCTCGTCGGCTTCGTCGTCTCCGGGCTGCGGCGCCCCGACGGCTTCATCGACCCGCGGCTGCTGGTCGAGATGCGCTGGCTGCGCAGCGCCACCGGGGTGTTCGTGCAGCAGGTGACGCTGTTCTCGTTGCTGGTCGCCGTGCCGCTGCACCTGACCGGCGTCGTGGACCTGTCCGGCACGGCCACCGGGCTGCTGGTCTTCCTGCTGCCGGTGGTGTGGGCGGTCTCCGCCCCGCTGGTCGGGCGGCTGTCGGACCGCATCGGCCCGCGCCCGGTGCTGCGCACCGGCCTGCTGGTCCTGCTCGGCGTCTCCGTGCTGCTCGCGGTGCTCCTCGGCAACCGGTCGACCTCGGTGCCGGCCTTCGGCGTGCTGCTCGTCGTCGCCGGCCTGGGCGTGGCCCTGGTGCAGACCCCGTCGCTCACCGGCGCCACCCGCTCGCCGGCCGGCCAGAAGGGCGCGGGGCTGGGCCTGTTCAACATGATGCGGTTCGTCGGCGCCTCCGTCGGCGCCGCCGGCGTGGCCGCGGCCTACCCCGGCCACCTGTCCTGGTTGTTCGGCGGCTGCGCCGCGATCGCGCTCGGCGGCCTCGCGCTCAGCTTCGCCGGGCGCGAGGTGCCCGACGCCGCGCCGGCACCGGCGACGGCGCCCGTGGCCGGCTGACCCCCGGGCGAGGGCTCACGCCGGGCGGACCACCCGGTCCACCTCCGCGCCGGTCTCGGCGAGCAGGTCGAGGGTGTGCGCCAGCCAGACGGCGAACTGGTTCTCCGCCTGCCGCAGGTCCATGCCGAGCAGGCGCGAGGCCCGGTCCAGCTTGTAGAGCATCGTGTTGCGGTGGATGTGCAGGTCGCGGGCGGCGGCGTTGACGTTGCCCCCCGCGGACACGTAGGCGAGCACGGTCGCCTCCAGCTCCCCCGCCGACGGGTCGCGCAGCGGCGCCAGGACGTCGGTGGCGTAGGAGCGGCCGGTGCGGCTGGCGGCCACCTCCTCCAGCACCGCGTGCACCCGCAGCTCCTGGTAGCCGCAGACCGGCGCCAGCTCGAGCCGGCCCTGCAGCCCGTGGGCCAACCGCGCCTCGCGGTAGCTGTCGGGGATGGCGAGGGCTCCCACCGCGGGGCGGCCGTACGCCACCCGCACGGGCCGGCCCCCCTGGTCCTTGCGGCGGGACAGGTAGCGGTGCAGAGCGGTGGCGTACTCGCCGATCGTCGCCACGGCCATGTCCGGCGTCCCCATGGTCCCGCGGCGGGCGGCCTCCCGGACGACGACGAGCACGTCCCCGACCATCGCGGCCTGGGTGTGCCGGTCCTGCTCGGGCAGCAGCCGGGCCGCCTGCAACGCGATCCCCTGCAGGCGGGTGGGCGAGTCGACGTCCGCGGCCGTGGTCACCCCCGAGGCGACGACCACGCCGAACCACGACCGCACGGGGAACTCGTAGTGCGCCGCGCGGGCGCTGATGTCCTCGAGCGTGGCGAACCGGCCGTGCAGCAGGCCGTGCACGAAGTCCCCCCGTGCCTGCTCCTTGGCCCGTTGCACGCTGCGCAGCCGGAGCATCTCGGTGCCCACGATCGGTGCGGCCTGCTCCACGAGGACCCGGTGCTGTGCCAGGTCGTGCGGATGCGGGTCGTCGCTCTCCTCGAGCAGCACGATCCAGCCGTCGTGCCGGCCGCCGAGCACGATCGGGGTCAGCACGCACGCCAGCTCCCGCTCGGCGAGGACGAGCCCCGCCAGCCGCGGGTGCAGCTCGCGGGGCTCCCCCACCGTGCCGAGCGCCTCGGCCTGGGCGCCGAACGCCGCGACCAGCGCGTCGGGGTCGACCAGCCGCGGCTGCGGCTGCTCGAGCGCGGCCAGCGCCCCCGAGCTGTCGAAGACCGCGACCGGACGCTGGGACATCCGCGACATCTGGCTGCACAGCGCCGCCAGCTCGGCACCCCGGTAGAGCAGCTCGGCCAGGGCCCGGTGGACGGTGAGCCCGTAGCGGAGGTCGTGGGTCTCGCGGGCGAGGGTGAGATCGGCGACCAGCCGGCTGACGGTGGCGAAGGCGACGGTGTCCGACATCGTGGCCAGCGGGAGCCGGCAGGCGGCCGCGGCGTCGTCGGGCCCGGCCTCGTGCCCGTCCAGGAGCAGCGCGGCGGCACCCCGCGCGGCCAGGCGGGCGGCGGCCTCGGCCAGCGGCGTGCCGTCCGCGGCGAGGTCGGCGGCGTGCGCGTGCACGAGGACGCCGGCCAGCGGCTCCTCCTCCGCCAGCGCCGCACCCCACGGGGTGGCCCACTCCAGGCGGGTCACCGCGCCCGCGCGGCCGGCATGGATCCGTGCCCGGCGCAGCGCTGGTTCCTGCAGCAGGCGGGCCAGGGTGAGCGCGGCGTCGGAGTGGGCGTGCGGCATGGCGCGCTCCTTCGGTCAGAGTGCACAACTGCATACCCGGCGCGGGGGGCAGTGTCACCATTGCTGGCGGGATTTCGGCGCAGGAGTGTGGGGGTACGCCGTCCTCGCCCGTCCTGGGGACGGCAGTCGACCCGGCCCCAGGTCGGAGGAGGAGAACCCCCGTGCACCAGGTCTTCCGGATCACCCTCGACGACGCGCTGCCCGTGCTGCAGGCCGCCCGTGCCAAGGCCGAGGAGATCGGCGTCAAGCAGACCATCTGCGTGGTGGACGACGGCGGCAACGTCGTGGCCCTGCACCGGCTGCCCGGCGCCCGGCTGACCGGCGTGGAGATCTCGATCGCCAAGGCGTTCACCGCTGCCGGTCACGAGCGCGCCACGCACCTGTTCAACGAGCCGCCCAACGGCCCCGCCCTGCCGGGCAACGAGGCCTTCGGGATCAACCAGATGCTGCCGGGCAAGTTCGCGATCTTCGTCGGCGGCTTCCCGATCCTGCACGACGGCCAGGTCGTCGGCGGCGTCGGCATCAGCGGTGGCAACGGCGAGCAGGACAAGGCCGTCGGCGCCGCGGCGCTGCAGGGCTTCGCCGACCACATCGCGACGGTGGGCGTCGGCGAGCGCCCCTGAGCCCCCCGGGGCAATTCCGCGCTTCTGCTCCGTGCAGAAGCGCGGAATTGCTCCGTGCAGAAGCGCGGAATTGCCCCGGGCAGAAGCGCGGAATTGCCCGTCCAGAACGGATCAGCGGCGGACGGCGGCCAGCAGCTCGACCTCGACCGGCGCCCCGGAGGGCAGCGTGGCCACCCCGATCGCGGCGCGGGCCACGACACCGCGGTCACCCAGCCGCTCGAGCAGCACCGCCGAGGCGCCGTCGGCCACCGCCGCGTGCTCGGTGAAGCCGTCGACGGCGGCGATGAACACCGTCAGCTTCACGGCCCGCTCCACCGCGTCGAGCGAGCCGAGGGCCTCGGCGACGGCGGTCAGCGTGTTGCCGGCCGCGATCCCGGCCGCCTCTCGCGCGGTGGCGACGTCGACCTCCCGGCCCACCGTGCCGCGCACGAGCAGCTGCCCGTTGCGGCGCGGCGTCATCCCCGCCGTCCACACCATGCCGCCGTGGACCACCGCGGGGACGTAGGCCCCCTGCGGCGGGACGGCGCTGGTCGCGCGGTCCTCAGACACCGAGCGCCACCCCGTCCTGCCGCGGGTCGGCGCCGCCGAGCAGCACACCGCGCCGGTCGTCGACCGACACCACGAGACCGCTGCCGCCGGCACCCCAGCCGCCCATGTCCTGGACGACGTGGCCGCGGTCGGTGAGGCCGGCGATCGTGTCAGCCCCCAGCCGGCTCTCCACCTGCAGCGTCTCCGGGCTGCCCACCGCGTCGGCGTCGCTGCCGGGGTGGACGGTGAACCGGGGCGCGCCGACGGCGGCCTGCGGGTCGAGCCCGCCGTCGACCAGGTGCGAGATCAGCTGCATGTTCCACTGCACCTGGCCGTCGCCGCCGGGGGTGTTGCCCACGTGCCGCAGCCCGCCGGCGCGGTCGGTGACCAGCCAGGCGTTGAGCGTGTGCAGGGGCTTGCGCCGGGGCGCCAGCGCGTTGGGGTGCCCCGCCACCAGGTAGGCGCCGCGGCCGAGCCGGTTGTTCAGCGCGATCTGCGTGCCGGGGATCGAGATGCGGGCACCGTAGGTGAACGCCAGCGACGAGATGGCGCTGACCGCGCGGCCGTCGGCGTCGACGGCGACGCAACTCGTGGTGTCACCGGCCATGCCCACGCCCATCCCGGCCACCGCGGGCTCTCGGCTGAGCTCCGCCCGGGTCCGGGCGAGGTGTGCGGGGTCCAGCAGCGTGCGCCACTGATCGGTGTCGGAGCCGCAGCGCTCGTAGCGGTCGCGGAAGGCGCGGCGGGCGGCCAGCGCCATCCGGTGCACCGCCTCCGCGCCGAGGGTCGGCGGCCCGGCCAGGTCGCCGTCGAGCAGCCCGGCCTGCTGGAGCACCATCCAGCCGGGGGTGGGCGGCGGCGTCTGGTGGACCAGCAGGTCCCCGTAGGGCGCGACGATCGGGTCGAGCACCGGGACGGCGGCCGCGTCGGCCCACTCGTCCCCGGAGAACGGCGCCCCGCCGGCCCGCAGCAGGGCGACGGCGCGCTCGGCCAGCTCCCCGCGGTACAGCGCCAGGGGGTCGCCGGCGAGCATCTCGATGCAGTCCGCCAGCTCCGGCGCCGGGAGCAGGTCGCCGACGGCGGGCACCCGGCCGCCCGGCATCAGCCAGCGGCTGAGCCCCTCGTCGCGGACGATCGACCCGGCGTGCTCCGTGACGTCGGCGCGGTTCTTGACCGAGCAGGGCACCCCGGCGCGGGCGGCGGCGACCACCGGCGCCCACAGCTCGGCGAGGGAGCGGGTGGCACCGGTGGCGTGCAGCGTGGCGAGCGCGCCCATCGCCCCCGGGACGGCGACCGACCGGGCCCCGCCCAGCGGCAGCGCCGTCAGCCCCTCGTCGAGGTAGGCCTCGGCCGACGCGCCGTCGGGGCCGTAGCCGCTGCCGTTGACCGTCCAGACCCGCCCGTCGGGCTCGCGGACGACGGCGAAGGCGTCCCCGCCGATGCCGCACTGGCCGGGCAGGGTCAGCCAGGCCATGGCCGTCATCGCGAGGGCGGCGTCCACGGCGTTGCCCCCGCGTGCGAGCACGTCCGCACCGAGCCGGCTCACCGCCGGCGAGCTGCTGGTGACCATCCCGCCGGTCGCGACGGTCGGCCCGCGTCCGGCTTCCTCCGCCGGCGACCAGGTGCCGCTGCCGACCGCCATCAGCCGGCCGCCGGCGGCTTCCGCCGGCGGGGCCCGCCCTCGAGCACGTCGCGCTCGGAGACGCCGACCAGGACCTGGCCGTCCTCCTCGCGCACCGGGTAGGTGCGGATCGGCTCGGTCGCCGGCGGCTGGATCGGCGCGCCGGTCTCCAGGTCGAAGACGCTGTTGTGGCACGAGCAGCGGATGCCGTCGTCCTGCAGCTTCCCGGAGCTCAGCAGGCAGTCCAGGTGGGTGCAGTAGTTGGAGGTCGCGTACGCCTTGCCGTCGAGGCGGGCCACCGCGATCTCGAGCTGGCCCTTGTCGGTCTCGGCGTAGAAGCGGCGCACGTACCCCTCGGGGACCTGCCCCTTGCGGCAGATCCGCACGAACTGGCACTCGGTGCTGGCCGCGGCGAGTTCCTCGTCGGTGGCCGGCGTGGGCTTGGTGTTCTCCGGAGTGCTCATGCGCTCAGGTACACCGTCTTGTCGGCCGTGTAGAAGGTCATCATCGCTTCTCCCGCCTGCTCCTTGGACGTCTGCGTGCTGCTGTCCTTCAGCCCCCCGAAGGGCGCGTTCATCGACTGCCCGGTGGTGGTCTGGTTGATCTTCACCAGGCCGGCGGGCACCTCGCGAGCGAAGCGCATCGCCCGGGCCAGGTCGTTGGTCACGATGCCGGCCGACAGGCCGTACCGCGTGGCGCCCGCGACCTGGATCGCCTCGTCGAACGACCCCACGCGCAGCACCGCGAGCACCGGGCCGAAGACCTCCTCGGTCGCCAGCGCGGAGCCCGGGTCGACGTCGGTGAAGACGGTCGGGCGGACGAAGTGGCCGTGCGCGAGGTCCGCGCCCTCGGGGGCCTCGGGGCCGCCCGTGACCAGGCGGGAGCCGGCGTCGAGCGCGCGCCGGATGTGCCCGACGACGTTGTCCCGCTGCCGGGCGGTGGCCTGCGGGCCGGCGTCGACGCCGTCGGTCAGGCCGTTGCCCACGCGCAGCTTCTCCGCCTTCGCGGCCACCCGCTCCACCAGGGCGTCGTGCACGTCGGCGTGGACCAGGACGCGGCTGGTGCCCGTGCACGCCTGGCCGGCGAGGCCGAAGGCACCCTTGGCGATGAGGGTGGCAGCCCGGTCGAGATCGGCGTCCTCGAGCACGATCATGGGGTTCTTGCCGCCCATCTCCAGCTGCGTGCGCTGGCTGGCGCGCACCACGGAGTGGATCGACTCCCCCACCGCGGTGGAGCCGGTGAAGGTGATCGCGTCGAGTCCGTCGTCGGCGACCAGCGCCTTCGACACCTCGGCGCCGCCGTGCAGGACGGCGAGGGCGCCCGCCGGCACGCCCCCCTCGAGCAGGGCCTCGACCAGCCGGGTGCCCAGCAGCGGGGTGACCTCGCTGGGCTTGAACACCACGCCGTTGCCGGCGGCCAGCGCCGGGCCGAGCTTGCGGGAGGGGATGTTCAGCGGGAAGTTCCACGGGGTGATCGCCGCGACGACGCCGACCGGCCCCCGCCAGGTGAACAGCAGGCTGCCGTCGCTGCTGGGGATGGTCGACCCGGTGGTCCGCAGCGCCTCGCCCGCGTAGAAGCGCAGGTTCATCGGCGTGCGCGAGACCTCCATGGTCGCCTCGGCGCGCGTCTTGCCCTCCTCGCGGACGAGCTCCTCGACCAGGCTCGCGCGCCGGCCCTCGAGCACCGTGGCGGCCTTCTCCAGGACCGCGCCGCGCTGCTCCGGGGTCTTCGCGGCCCACTCGTGCCAGCCGGCGCGCACGCCGGCGACGGCGGCCTCGGCGTCCTTCGCGTCGGACTCGGGATAGGTGCTGACCAGGTCGCGCTCGTCGGCCGGGTTGCGCCGCTCGGCCGTGCGGCCGGTGACCGAGTCGGTCCACTGGCCGTCGACCAGGTTGCGCACGGCGACCGTCGGGGTGGTGGTGCTCATCAGGCGTTGACCTCCTCGGAGTCGAGCAGCTCGTCGAGCTCGACCCCCTCGTCGGCGAGCTGCTCGGCTCGCACGGGGATCTCCAGGTCGATCAGCTCGCGGGCCACCGAGACGTCCTCGCCGCGCTCGACCGTGGCCGCGGCGACCAGCAGGCCCCCGCGCAGCCAGAACACGGTCCCGTCCAGCGCGGACAGGTCGCCGCGGGCGACCATCCGGTCGTCGGGGCGGATGCCCCCCAGGCCGAGGCCCTGGATGTTGATGTCGTACTGATCGGTCCAGAACCAGTGGGGGTCGGCGAACGTCGTCGGCCTGCCGGCGATCGTCTTCCCGATCGCGGCGGCCTGCTGCTGGGCGACGTCGACGTGCTCGACGCGCAGCCGGCCGTACCGGGGGTGGTCGTGGGCGGCGACGTCGCCGGCGGCGAACACCGTGGGGACCGAGGTGCGGCACTCCGCGTCGACCTCGACGCCGTTGCCGACGACGAGGCCGGACCGGACGGCGACCTCGGTGTTCGGCTCGATGCCGATGCAGACCACCAGGTCGTCGACGGTCTCGGCGCCGGCCGCGGTCGTCACGGTGACGCCGTCGGCCGTGGCCCGGACCGACTCGATGCCCTGCCCGAGCCGGAACTGCACGCCCTTGCCGGCGTGCAGCGCCTGGACGGCGGTGCCGATGTCGGCGCCGACGCCGCGGGCCAGGATCACCGGGGCGACGTCGAACACGACGACCTCGGCCCCGCGACCGACCGCCGCGGCCGCGACCTCGGTGCCGAGGAAGCCCGCGCCCAGGACGCCGATGCGCCGGCCGGGCGCGAGCCGCTCGCGCAGGCGGTCGCTGTCGGCGAGCGTGCGGATGGTGTGGATGCGGTCGCCCTCGACGCCGGGCAGCTGCCGGGGGCGGCCACCCGTGGCGAGGACGACGAGGTCGGCGGGGATGCTGCCGCCGTCGGCGAGGAGCACCGAGGAGGTGGCGGCGTCGACCCGCTCGACCGGGGAGCCGGTCCGCAGGGTGACGTCGTTGGCCGCGCACCACTGGGGGTCCAGCAGCCACAGGCCGCTCTCCCCGGCGCCGGCCAGGCGCTCCTTGGACAGCATGGGCCGCTGGTAGGGGCCGGTCGGCTCGTCGCCGAGGATCACCAGCGGGCCGGCGAAACCCCGCCGGCGGGCGGCCTTGACGAGGGCGGCGGCCACGTGGCCGGCGCCGACGACGACGACGGTCTGCTCGGCGGTCACGGCCGCTCGCTCCCGGCCGCGGCGACGTCGGGGGTGTCCTCCAGGCCGCTGCTCTCGCGCGGCGTGGCGGGGACGGTGCCCACCAGGACGGCGCCGGAGTCCGAGACCTGCACCGGCCAGGTCGCCTGGCACCCGGGCTGGTCCTCGGGACGGCCGCTGCGCGGGTCGAACTTCCACTGGTGCCCGGGGCAGATCACCTGGCCGTCGAGGATCGTGCCCTTGGTCAGGAACCGCTCCTTGTGCACGCACACGTCGTCCAGCGCGAACACCTCCCCGTCGATGAGGAACAGCGCCACGGGCCTGCCGTCGACGATCACCTGCTTCTTCTTGCGCCGGGTGAGCTCCTTGAGCTCGGCGACGTGCACCCACTCGCTCATGGGTTCCTCCGGGGGTCTCGGGACGGCGGTCGGGCGAGGTCGGTCAACGCCGAGCGGGGTGCCGGGGACGGGTGCGTCCCCGGCACCCCGCTCGTGGCCGGCCGGTGGGGTCAGGCCTTGGCCGCGGCCTCGAGGTCGGGCGCGACATAGGAGTCGAAGAGCGACTTGGTGTAGCTGAAGCGCATCTCCGCGCCCCAGCGGATGAACTGCAGGCAGCGCTGCTGCAGCTCGACGGTGGTGGCGTTCTCCAGCACGATCTGGAACCCGCGCTCGCCGTGGACGACGTCCGAGGTGATGTGCAGGTCGAAGAACTCGATCTCGTCCTCGGTGAAGCCGTAGGTCTCGCGCAGCGGGACGATCTGCTTCTTGTAGATGTCGGGGACCTGCGACTCCAGGCCGACGACCAGGGCCGCGGTGGCCACCACGAAGTGCTCGCGGTAGGCGGTGGCGTAGCACCACGCCTGCAGGCCGCGGGTCACGGCGTTGGCGTTGTTCGGGTCCTCGATGCGCTCCTTGGTGGTGCCGCAGGCCTCACCGAAGCGGATGAGCAGGTCGGTGTGGCGGATGTCGGCCAGCTCCTCCTCGTACATGTTCTGGAGGAGGAAGTCCTTCGCCTCGGTGCAGGTGTCCGGGGTGTTGGCGTACACGATGCCGAGGTAGTCGGCGAAGGGGCCGACGTACTGGTAGTGGTTCTCGGCCCAGCGGGCGAAGTGGTGGCGCTCGAGCTTGCCGTCTGCCCACGCCTTGCTGAACGACGCGTTGCTGGCCTCGCGGCCCTTGATCGCGTCCAGCATCGCGGCGCGGAACTCCTCGGGGCCGAGCAGCTGGGTGGGAGCGAGAGTCTGGGTCATGGATTCGCCTTCTCTTCCGTCGGCTCCACGTGGGTGGCTGATGCAGCAAGTCTGACCCCGGCGCGGGACCCGCATCACGGTCAAGGTGCACAGGGATGCGCTCCGTTCGTGGGCACTTCGTCCAAGCCGACGTGCTTGCGCGGTCAGGGAGACTGCTCCCCGTGCCCGGACCCGCCACCGCCCCTCCCCCGCCGGCCGCCGTCGCCGAGGCCCCCGGCCCGGTCGACCGCATGACCACGGGCCTGCGCCAGTGGCTCGTCGTCGTCCTCGCGATCGTCAGCGGCGCCACCGACGCGATCGGCCTGCTCGCCCTCGGCGGGGCCTTCACCAGCGTCATGACCGGCAACCTGGTGATCCTCGGTGCCTCGGCCAGCACGACCGACGGCGCGCTCGCGATCGCCAGCGGCGGCGCGATCGTCGCCTTCTGCATCGGGGTGTGGCTGGGGGCCCGGCTGGCCGGCGGAGCCCGGCCGGGCGACGCGGTGTGGCCCCGCCCGGTGACCGTGGGGCTGGCCGTGGAGCTGGGGATGCTGTCGGTCTACGCGATCGGCTGGTGGATCAGCGGCGGGGAGCCCGGTCCGGTCCTCACCCAGGTCCTGCTGTTCGTCATGGCCGCCGCGCTCGGGGTGCAGAGCAGCACGGTGCAGCGCTTCGGCGTCAACGGGCTGTCGACCACCTACCTGACCGGCACGCTCACGACCGTCGTCATGAAGCTGGCCTCGGGCAAGGGGCTGCGCGAGATCCGGGGCAGCCTGGAGATCCTCTCCGGCCTGGTCGTCGGCGCCGCCGCCGGCGCGCTGCTGATCGAGGTGGCCCCGCTGACCGCGCCGGTGCTGCAGCTCGGCTGCCTGGCCGCCGTGCTCGTCACCGCGCTCGTGGTCACCCGGCGCCGCTGACCGCCCGGTCGGCTAGCCGCAGCTGTCCGAGTCGCGGCCCACGACGCCGGTCAGGGACAGGTCGCCGGCGAGGACGTAGGTGCCCGGCACCGGCGCCTGCAGCGTGATCCAGCCGTCCTCGGTCGGCAGCAGGCACGCCGTGACGTCCGGATCGGCGACGCTGCGGGCCACCAGGTACCGGTTGGGCCGCACCTGCACGGGGTGTGCCGCGACGTCGGGGACCTCGACGACCAGCTCCGCGGGCGAGGCCGAGAGCAGCACGAGGGGGGCCGGCACGATGGGGCGAGCGTTTTGGACCCGGTAGAGGCTCCAGTTCTCGTCGTGCCAGACCCGGGTCAGGTAGGGCAGGCCGGACTCCACCAGCTCCGCCTCCTGCTCCGCCCGGGCGAGCGGGTCGGCGGCGACCGCCACGTAGGCGACCGCGTTGTCGTCCAGCCACCCCCGGTAGCCCGCCGCGTCCAGCGCCCCCGGCTCGAAGAGGACGGCGTTGTGGAAGTTGTCGGTCTGGTCCTCCCAGCCGCGGGCCAGCGCGATGTCCGGGCCGAGGGAGTGCGAGCCGGCGCGCGACCAGTTGTCGACCACCTCGACCCGGTACCCGGTGAGGTCGGGGCGGCCCAGCAGCTCGGCGCGCAGCGGCTCGTAGTCCTCGGCGCCGTAGCCGTCGTCCAGGGCGGCGACCTCGTCCCGGCCCGCCGCGAACACCGACCAGCACAGCACCGGGACCAGGAGCAGCAGCAGCGGCCGGGGCCGCCAGCGCGACCAGGCGAGCACCGCGCACGGCAACACGAGGTAGGTGAACCGGCCCATGTTGGCGCCGACGCCGGTGGGGACGACGAACAGCACGAGCGCGGCGGCCACCGTGAGCGGGACCAGCCAGTGCTGCCCGGTGCGCCACAGCGCCGGCCAGACCACGAGCGCGAGACCCGCCGTGAGGGCCAGCGTCGTCCACGGGAACTGGTAGGCGCCGGGCGCGCCGAACAGCGCGAACGGCACGAGCACCCCGAGCCCCGCGCCGGCCAGCGAGGCCACCACCGGCCGCGACCGGCGGCCGCCGTCGGCGAGGAGGGGGAGCGTCAGCAGGCCGGCGAACGCCGGCACCAGCGGGCTGGCCAGGCCGGCGACGACCAGGAGGGCGGCCCCGAGGACGGCGCGCCGCTCCCGCAGGGCCAGCACGGCCGCCAGGCCGACCGCCGCACCCACGGCGAACGCCACCCGGCCGGCCAGCAGGTTGCTCATCGCCGCGGCGGCGACGGCCCAGCGGAAGAGGGCCGGGTGCGCGGTGCCGCGCGACAGCGGCAGGGCCAGGGCGACGACGGCCAGCGGCGCGACCAGCGCCAGCGTCCGCGAGCCGACCAGCTGGGACAGGAACGGCACCACCGAGGAGTAGCTCCCGGGCGAGATGCCGCCGTACCAGTTGAACCAGTAGGTGAGGCCGGCACCGGCGTCCGCCGCCTGCTCGCGCGCCAGCGCGGCCTGCAGGTCGGCGACGGGCGGGTCGAGCAGCCACATGACGGTGGCCGCCACGGCGACGGCCACCAGCGGCCCCAGCGCCGCCGCGGCCGGCCCGAGCGGCCGCCGGACGCCGGCGGACGGCCCGGCGAGCGCGGTCACGCCGGCGCCGCCTGCTCCCGCCTGGCCCGCAGTTGCCGGTCGACGAGCACGACGAGCCCGGCGACGAGCACGAGCAGGGCCACCCCGGCGACGATGTCGAGCAGGTAGTGGTTGGCGGTCGCCATCACCACGACGAACGTGCTCAGCGGGTACCCCACCGCCAGGACGCGCACCCACGTGCGGCGCACCAGGAGGTAGACCACGGCGCCGCACCAGGCCGCCCAGGCGCAGTGCAGCGACGGCATCGCGGCGAACTGGTTGCTGATCATCTCCGGCCCCGGCGCGCCGGAGGTCGCCCACCAGCCCCACGTCGAGGTCTCGCGCATGACGTCGACGAAACCCTCCCCGGCCATCAGCCGCGGCGGCGCGGTCGGCAGCAGGTAGAAGCCGATCAGCGCGAGGAAGGTCGTCCCCATCCAGATGGCGCTGGCCACCCGGTAGTGGGCACGGCGGCGCCGGTAGAGCCAGATGAGCACCAGCGGCGTCAGCCAGAAGTGGAAGCTCTGGTAGTGCACCGCCACCACGGCGGACAGGACGTCGGAGCTCGCCACCCAGTGGTTGAGCGGCCGCTCCCACGACAGGAACAGGGCGTCCTGGACGCGCAGGATCGCCGCCCCGGTCTCGTAGGCGGTCGCGCGGTCCTCCCAGCCGACCCCGTTGCGGATCGACGAGTAGAACTTGTACAGCCCGTAGAGCAGCACGAACTCGAACAGTCCGACGAGCGTGGGCAGCCCCGGCAGGAAGCGGGCGAGGCGCGCCGGTTCGGGGGCGCCGACGACGTGCGAGGAGTCGGAGCGGTCCAGGCGAACCTCGGTCCCGCCGACGGCCACGGTGTCGGTCACGCCCACTCCCTCTCCGTTTCCCGCGCCCCCGCGGGGCGCCCGGGGCGCCGCTCGCGTCCGTCCGGGGACGGTTCCCGAGGTGCACCCGGCGGGGGTCCGCACCGGCGCGGCCCCTGCCGCGGGAGCACGTGGCGCGCGCCCGGCCGGCAGACCGGGTCCCCGCTCGCGGGCAGCGGACCGGCCGCCGCACCGCACACCACGCCGGGCGGACCCGTCGGGGACCGTCGGCGCGGTGGAGGGTCACCCTATGCGAGGACCACCCGTGTCGGTGTGCTCGTCGCCCCCGGCGCGCCCCCCGCCGGCCCCGGTCAGCACTCGTCCGGCGCACCGCCCAGGGCGGCGTCGAGCGAGAACTCCCCCTCCAGCACGTACCGGCCCGGCACCGGCGCCCGGAGGGTGACCCAGTCGTCGGGGGTCGGCGTGAAGCAGGCCGTGACCCCGGGATCGGCCTCGCTCCGCGCGACCAGGTACCGGTTGGGGCGGATCTGCAGGTGGTGCTCGGCGGTGTCGGGGACGTCGACGACCATCCGCGACGGCGCCGCCTCCACCAGCGTCAGCGGCGGCGGCACGATGGGCGCCGGGTCCTCGACGCGGTAGAGGGTCCACCGCTCGTCGGCCCACACGCGGGTCAGGTAGGGCAGGTCGGCGTCGATGAGCCCCAGCACCGCCCGGGTGCGGAAGTTCGTCAGCGGGTCGGCCGCGACCGCGATGTAGGCGACGGCGTTGTCCGCCAGCCAGCGGCGGTAGTCGGCCGCCGACGGCATCTCCTCGTCGAACAGCGAGTCGTGGTAGCGCGACTCCGTCTGGTTCTCCCAGCCCCGCGCCAGCCACACCGACGACCCGAGCTCGTGGGACCCGACGTGGCTGCTGCTGTCCAGCAGTTCGACCCGGTGCCCCTCGAGGTCCCCGCGCGCGAGCAGGGCGTCGCGCAGCGAGGTGTAGTCCTCGGCCGCGTAGCCGCCCTCGACGGCGACGAGCTGGTCGTGCACCGGGTTCTGCACCAGCCAGACCAGCGCGGGGAGGAGGGCGGCCAGCAGGCGCACGCCACCCCAGCGCGACCAGACGATCAGCACGCACGGCAGCACGAGCGAGAAGAACCGGCCGAGGTTGGAGCCCACGCCGTTCGGGACGACGGCGAGGACGACGGTGACCGGGGCGACCAGCGGCAGCAGCCACCGCTGCTCCGTCGTCCGCAGCGCGGGGT
The DNA here is from genome assembly GCF_900110555.1 of Trujillonella endophytica. Taxonomy (GTDB): domain Bacteria; phylum Actinomycetota; class Actinomycetes; order Mycobacteriales; family Geodermatophilaceae; genus Trujillonella; species Trujillonella endophytica. Next base: position 95,531 of record NZ_FOEE01000012.1, on the reverse strand, counting down.
AGGCGGCGAGCCCCGCGAGGATCCCCCAGACGAACGTGACGCCGCCGAAGGGCTGCGACCCCCCGGTGCCGAACAGGACGACGGGGAGGGCGACGCCGGCCCCGGCGCCCAGCAGCAGGCTGCGCACCGGGGGCGACCGGTGGCCCCCGGCGAGCAGGAGGGGGACCGTGACCAGCCCCGCGAAGGCCGGCGCGAGCGGGCTCGCCAGCCCGGAGACGGCCATCAGCAGTCCGCCGAGGACCACCCGGCCCCGCGTGAGCGCCAGCACCGCGGCGAGGGCGACCGCCGCGGCGACCCCGAAGGCCACCCGCCCGGCGAACATGTTGCTCACGGCCGCGGCGCAGATGCACCACCGGAGCAGGGCGGGGCGCGCGGTGTCCCGGGCGAGCGGACCACCCAGCGCCGTGACCGCGAGCGTGGCGAGCACGAGGAGGCCGAACGAGCCGATGCCCCGGGAGAGGGCGGGCACGAGCGAGGAGTAGCTGCCCGGGGACAGCCCGCCGTACCAGCTGAACCAGTACGTGACGCCGACGCCGGACTCCGCGGCCTGCTCGCGGGCGATCGCCGCCTGCAGGTCGCCGACGGGCGTGTCGAACAGGCCCATCGCCGCCGCCGCCGCGGCGGCGGCGGGCACGGGGGCGTAGGTCGCGAGGAGTCGCGCGGCCCGGGAGCGAGCGGTCGCGGGGAGCGCCGCGACCGCGGTCACGCCGTGGCGGCCGTCGTCCGCCGGTTCTGCACCTGCCGGGCCCCGAGCACGACCACCCCACCGACGACGAGCAGGAGCACCGCGCCGGCGAGCACGTCGAGGAGGAAGTGGTTGCCCGAGCCCATGACGACGAAGAAGGTGCTCAGCGGGTAGAGCACCCCGACCACGCGGACCCAGGTACGGCGCACCATCACGGCCAACACGATGCCGCACCACAGCGCCCACGCGCAGTGCAGCGAGGGCATCGCGGCGAACTGGTTGCTGATCGCGTCGCTGGCCGGCGCGCCGGAGGCCGGCCACCACCCCCAGCTCGCGGTCTGGCTCATCACGTCGACGAAGTCCTCGCCGCTCATCAGCCGCGGCGGGGCGGTCGGCATGAAGTAGAAGCCGAGCAGCGCCACGGCCGTGGTGGCCATGAGCGCCCCGCTGACGACCCGGTACTCCGCGCGCCTCCGGCGGTACAGCCAGACCAGGACGGCGGGGGTCACGAGGAAGTGCAGCGTGGCGTAGTGGACGGCGACCAGGGCGGCGAGCACGCCGGAGCCCTGGACCCAGTCGTTGAGGCCCCGCTCGAACGCCAGGTTCCAGGCGTCCTCGAGGTGCAGGATCGCGGTCGCGTTCTCGAAGGCGATCGTGCTGACGTCACCCACGCTGTTGCGGACCAGGGAGTAGAGCGCATAGAGCACGGCGAGCAGCAGGATCTCCGACCACCAGGTCAGGCCCACCGGGCCGCGCAGCCGGGATCGGCCTCCGTACCCCGGGACGGCGTCGCCGTCGAGGCCGAGGGCCAGGTCGCCGAACCGGTCCCTGGAGCCGAACGTCCGCGATCCGCGGACGGCGGCGATCTCGGTCACGCCTGCTCCTCCTTCTCGTCGTCCCAGCGCTCTCTCCGTCCCCATCGGCCGATCGGTGTCCGACCTTGACCGTACGAGACGTCGCGGAGCCGCATCCGTGCCCCGCTCCCCCGGCCGCCCCTAGGGTCGGGGGCGTTCCCGCTCGTCCTCGGAGGTGCCCGTGCCCCTGCTCGCCGTCATCGGCGTCCTGATCGTCGTCTGGCTCGTGGTCGCGATCATCGGAGCCGTCGTCAAAGGTCTCTTCCTGCTGCTCATGGTGGGGCTCGTCCTCCTCCTGCTGACCGCGGCCTGGGGGTGGGTGCGGAAGGACTCGCGGCGGTGAGGCCGGCGCCCCGCCGGGGCCGTCCCGACCCCCGCCGCCAGGACCCCGGCCGCGGTCGAGGGCGGGCTGCCGCTCGTCCGTGCCGCGCCGCAGCGGCCGGCGGTGCCGGGTGTCCGAGCCCGTCGACGCTGCGGTCGGTCACCATACGCACTCCCCCCCGAGCAGGTGAACAGGTTCTTCCCGCCGGCGAGCCGCCACGCCGGGTCCGGATGTCACGCAGAGTCACCGACCGCGCTGACGGCCGCCACCCTCCGCGCAGACGCTTGGACGGGATGTGGGCGTCGGCCCTGGGCGGCGCCCGGCGCCTCGTGGAGGCCGACCGTGCCGCCCGCGAGCGCTGCGGGGGAGGGCAGGTGACGACGGCCCTTCGCCGAGCGGGGGCAGCGGTACTCGCCTGCGCCGTCCGCCGATCCGCCAGGCCGCGACGGTCGCGAGCGACCGGCAGCACACCGTCGACGTCCACGAGGGCTGACGGCGGAGGTGCACCCGATGATCTCGGCGTCCGCCCGGCCGTTCGGCGGCGCGTAGCGGCCGGTCAGATCTCGAGCTCGGCCAGGACGCGCGGGATCTCCGCGGGGAGCTCGCGGGCGAGGAAGCCCAGGCCACCGACCGCCGCGGCCAGCCGCTCCCCCGCCCGGCCGTGCAGGTGGGCGGCCCACACGGCGGCCTGCTCGGGCTCGGCGCCGCGGGCCAGCAGGCCGGCGGTGACCCCGGCGCGGACGTCGCCGGAGCCGGACACGCCGAGCCCGGCGCCGCCGCTCTCGTCGCGCCAGAGGGAGCCCCCGGGCGAGGCGACCCACGAGGTCACGCCGCCCACCGCGACGGGAACGCCGGTCCGCCGCGCCAGCTCCAGCGCCGCGCCGGCGAGGTCGTCGTCCACCTCCGCCTGGTCCCGGTGCAGGGTCAGCGCCAGCTCGCTGGGGTTGGGGGTGAGCACGGCCCGGCCCGCCAGCCGCTGCAGGCAGCCCGGGTCGGCGGTCACGCTGGCGATGCCGAGGGCGTCGAGGACGACGGGGCAGTCCAGGGAGGGCAGCAGCCGGTCGGTGAGCCGCCGGGCCTCCTCGACGTCGGTCATGCCCGGCCCGACGAGCACGGCGGAGGCGCCCTCCACGAGGTCCTCGAGCCGGTCGACGCCGTCCGCGGCGAGCGCCCCGCTCGACGTCTCCGGCAGCCCGCGGACCAGCGCCTCGGGCAGGGCGACCGACAGGATGCTGGCAACGCTGGCCGCGGTCGCGACCTGGAGCTTGCCGGCGCCGGCGCGCATCGCCGCCTCGGCCGCCAGCAGCACCGCGCCCGGGACCTCCGCGCTGCCGCCCACGATCAGGATCCGGCCGCGTGACTCCTTCCCGCCGGTGGGCGCCGGCAGCCGCCAGCCGCGCAGCAGCTGCGGGGTGACGAGGTCGTGCTCGTGGTCGTCCGCGCGGTCAGGCACGGGCGACACCGGGCTCTCCGGGCACGGGCTCCTCCTCGGTGACGGGTTCCTCGGCGCGGGCGAGGTGGCCCACGGCGCCCGACTCGGCGAGCCGGAGCACGCCGTCGGCGTCGGCCTCGTAGCTGGTCACCGAGCAGTTGGCGACCGGTTCGCGCCGGGCGAGCTCCAGCAGCTCGGGCTCGGTCAGCTCCTGAAGGACGTAGCGGAAGACCATGACGACCGCCTGGTGCGAGCCGACCAGCAGCCGCTCGCCGGGCGAGTCCAGGCGCGCGCCCAGCAGCACGCTGCGGACCCGTAGCGCGACGTCGGCCCAGCTCTCGCCGCCCGGGGGGCGGTAGTAGAACTTGCCGAGCAGGTCGCGCCGCTGCGCCTCCTCGGGGTACTCGGCGCGGATGCCGGCGCCGGTCATGCCGTCGAAGGCGCCGAAGTCCCGCTCCCGGAGCCGCTCGTCGTAGCGGATCGGCAGGTCGAGGCCGGCGGTGTCCGCCGCGATCCGCAGCGTGTCGGCGGCGCGGGTGAACGGGGAGCTGAGCAGGACGGTGGGGCGCCGGTCGGCCGGCAGGTCGCGCAGCCAGGTGCCCAGCGCCTCGGCCTGGCGGCGGCCGGCGTCCGACAGCGGCACGTCGGGGTCACGGACGTCGAGCTCGAGCCGCGCGGCGCCGGCCTGGCCGGCGCGGGCGTCGGCGACGTTGCCCTGGCTCTCCCCGTGCCGCACCAGCCACAGCGCGGTCGGTCCCGGGATCGCGGCCATGCGGCTCCTCGTGGCGCTCGGTGCGCGGGGGCGTTCCCCGCCGCCGTGCGCCTCTAGCCGATCCGCCGTCCGCTGAAACGACGGGCGCGGAGCGGTTGCCGACCGGTGCACATCCCGCGGCGGCGCACCGGCGGGAGCGGCCGGGAGCCTTGCCGACGACCGGCAGTCCGGGGCGCCGCGGCTGACCGGCGTCGGCCCTGGTCGGCGTCGCGGTGCGCGGGCAGGGTGGAGCCCAGGAGGTACACCGTGCTCAGCAGCTTCGAACGGCGTATGTGGGACGAGATCCAGCAACAACACCCCGCCGGCGCCGAGGACCCCGCGTACACCCGCCCGCCCCCGGAGGAGCGAGCGGTCGAGCAGCTGCCGGCCGTGCTGGTCGGCGGCATGTGGGCCGCGATCCTGCTGGTCCTGTTCGGCGCCGTCGTCGCGGGCCTCGCCGTCGCCACGGCCACGGCCGCGGGCCTCGTGCTCTGGCGCGCCCGGTCCCGGCGCCGACGTGCGGCACCGCGCGACGACCGGCTGCCCGGCGGCTGAAGCCGGGACCGGGCCCGGGCGCTCAGACGCGGGTGGCGAGGAGCTCGCCGAGGTGCCGGTCGATCTGCGGCATGTAGCTCGGCGCGACGCCGAACAGGCCGAGGTGGCCGAGGACCTCCTCGATCACCCGCAGCTCGGCGCCCGGCACCAGCTCCTGCTCGGCCCGGCAGTCCCGGGGCGGGAAGAACATGTCCTCGTCGATCGGCATGACGTAGGTCTTCGCCGTGATCCGCCCCAGGGCGGCCGCGAGGTCGCCGCCGGTGTGGCGGGCGACGTCCCCGTGCTGCCACTTCCAGGCCATGCACAGCAGGTCGTTCGGGTCCATGGCGGTGAAGTACGGACGCAGGAACCCGTCGAGGAAGGCCTCCTTGGAGTCGAACTCCATCGCCCGCCAGAACTCCAGCTTCCAGGCCTCGGTGGAGAACCCCATGACCCCCCAGATGTCGGCGTGGCGGGTCAGCCCCGCCACCACGTCGGCGTTCGACTTGTACTCGCCGTCGGCGAAGCCCGGGTCGGAGGTGATCGCCGCCATCAGCACGTCGGCGAAGATCTGGTCGTGCGGGGTGTTCTGCGCCGTGCCGGCGATCGGCGCCGCGCGCAGCACCTTCTCCGGGAAGCGGACCGCCCACTCGTAGGTCTGCTGGGCGCCCATCGACCCGCCGACCACCAGCTGCAGGCGCTCGATGCCGAACCGCTCGCGCAGCAGCCGCTCCTGGGCCACCACGTCGTCGCCGATGCGCACCCGCGGGAAGTTCGACATCGCGATCGACGCGTTGTCGCCGTCGGCGTTGTGCGGCGACACCGACAGCCCGCTGCCGATCTGGTCGATCGCGACGATGAACCACCGCGAGGGGTCCAGGGCGTGCCCCTCCCCCACGTAGGCGTCGCGCCAGATCTGGTGGGTGCCGGAGTACCAGGTGGTGATGAGGACGGCGTTGTCCTTCTCCGGTGACAGCTCGCCCCAGGTGGTGAAGGCCAGCCGGCAGTCGGGGATCGTCCCGCCCTCCTCGAGGTCGAGGCGGCCGACGCTCGCCACCTCGTACTCGCCGTGGAACTCGGGGCCGTAGAACGGGTTCTCGATCATCGGTTCTCCTCCGGAGCTCGCCGGGCCGGCGGGGTGCGCCGGCCCGACTGTGTCGGGGGCGCCGACCGCCGAGGTGTCCGGAAGTAGGACATCTGCAGCCCTTGACCCCTGCTCCACGATGTGACGTGAGACACAGGGAGCCGCCATGCCCGAGCGCTCGGACCGGACGCCGTCACTGACCGGCGCACGCGTGCACCTGATCGAGGACGCGGACCCGGCCCTGCGCGGCGTCCCCGACCACGTGGCGGCGTCGTGGCGGCGCAGCCTCTCCTGCGGCGTCGACCCCCGCGCGGTCGCGCACTCCTACTCCACGGACCTCGATCTGGGCTCCCGGCTCATCCGCTGCGCGCAGCCGGTGATCGAGCAGCTCGCCGAGGAGATCGCCGGCGCCCCGATGTGCGTCGCCCTGACCGACGACCGCGCCCGGCTGCTGATCCGGCGGGACAGCGACTCCTGCATCGGCCGGGCCCTCGACCGCGTGTACTTCGCCCGCGGCTTCGGCTACGCCGAGGACACGGTCGGGACCAACGGCGTCGGCACGGTCCTGGAGTCCGGCACGTCCGTGCAGATCGTCGGCGCCGAGCACTTCGTCGAGCCGCTGCAGGTGTTCGCCTGCGCGGGCGCACCGATCCGCGACCCGTTCACCGGCCGCATCGACGGCGTGCTGGACATCAGCTGCCGCAGCGAGGACTCGACGCCGCTGATGCTCTCGCTGGTCCGCTCCGCGGCCGCGCGCATCGAGCGCAACCTGCTCCTGGACCGGGACCGGGTCCAGCAGGCGCTGTTCGAGCTGTACTCGCGGGTCGACGCGCGGGGTCACGACGCGGTCCTCGCCGTCGGCCGGCGGGTCGTGCTGGCCAACACGGCGATGCAGACCCTGCTCGGCCCCGCGGACCGCGGGGCCCTCGAGGACCACCTGCGGTTCGCGATGAGCGGGCCGGCCGGGCTCGACGACCGGCTGGTCCTGCCGTCCGGGACGCCGGTGCGCGTCCGCCGGTCCACGGTCTCGGCCGGCGGCGACGTCGCCGGCGTCGTCGGCGTGGTCAGGGTCCTCGACGACGACCACCCGCCGGCGGGTTCGGCGACGCGGACTTCCCGGCCGCTCGCGTCCGGGAGCGGGCCGGCCCCCGACGAGGCCGGCACCAGCCCAGCGTGGCGGGCGGCCGCGGCCATCGTCGAGGAGGCGCTGCGGGCGGACGTGCCCGTCGTCGTCCTCGGCGAGCCGGGCTCGGGGCGGGCCACCCTGCTCGCCGGCATCCACCGGCGGGTGCACCCGGCGGGCCGGGTCGTCCTCGTCGCGGCGGAGGAGGTGGAGGCCGCGCCCGCCGCGGTCGCCGAGCGCCTGCTCCGGGCCGGGCGCGGCGCCGAGCTGCACGTGCTCCGCGACGTCGACCGGCTGTCCCCGCCGGCCGCGCAGACCCTCCTCGACCGGCTGGGCGGCGGCGCGCGGCCGGTCGAGGGCCTGGCCGCCACGGCCGCTCCCGGCGGCGCGGCGCCGTCCCCGCTGCTGGCCGTGTTCGCCGCGTCGGCGTCGGTCCCGCCCCTGCGGCACCGGTCCGCCGACGCCCCGGCGCTCGTCCGGAGCCTGCTGGGCGAGCTCGCCCCGCAGCGCCGGATCCGGCTGGACGACGAGGCGATGCGGCTGGTGCTCCGCTACCGCTGGCCGGGCAACGTGCGGCAGCTGCGGGAGGCCCTGGCCGCGGCGCTGCGGGTGCGCCCGGTCGGCTGCATCCGGGCGCAGGACCTGCCCACCTACTGCTCGAGCGTGCCGCGCACCGCGCTGCGCCCCGTCGACGAGGCCGAGCGCGACGCGATCGTGACCGCCCTGCGCGCCACGGGCGGCAACCGGGTCGCGGCGGCGGCCGAGCTGGGGCTGGCGCGGTCGACCCTCTACCGCAAGATCCGGCACTACGGCATCAGCGTCTGAGCCCCGCCGGCGGTGTCCGGGTCGGCGGCGGTGTCCGGTTTTGGGACACCGCCGGGACACCGGCCCGGGCCGACGATGGCCGGGCCCCCGAGCGGTAGTCCACAGAGAGGCGCTCCCGCGATGACCTCAGCACTCGAGACCCCGTCCCCGGCCGCCACGCCCCGAGCCGACCTCGAGGTCGACGCGCTGGTCCTCGGCGCCGGCGTGGCCGGGCTGTACCAGTTGCACCAGCTCCGCGAGCAGGGCCTGCGGGTCCGCGCGATCGAGGCCGGGGACGACGTCGGCGGGACCTGGTTCTGGAACCGCTACCCCGGCTCCCGCTTCGACAGCGAGGGCTACATCTACCAGTACCTGTTCTCCGAGGAGCTGTACAAGGACTGGAGCTGGAGCGAGAAGTTCCCCGGTCAGCCGGAGATCGAGCGCTGGATGCACTACGTCGCCGACCGCCTCGACCTCCGTCGCGACATCCAGTTCGGCACCACCGTCACCAGCGCCACCTACGACGAGGACCGCGGCCGGTGGACCGTCCGCACCGACCGGGGCGACACCGTCGACACCCAGTTCCTCATCACCTGCGGCGGGATGCTCTCGGCCCCGATGGCGGACCTGTTCGAGGGCCAGGACACCTTCCGCGGCACCGTCGTCCACACCTCCCGGTGGCCGGCCGAGGGCGTCGAGCTGGCCGGCAAGCGGGTCGGCGTCGTGGGCATCGGGGCGACCGGCATCCAGGTCATCCAGACCATCGCCGCCCAGGTCGGCCACCTGACGGTGTTCGCGCGCACCCCCCAGTACGTGCTGCCGATGAAGAGCCCGGCCTACGGCGAGACCGAGCAGGCCTGGTACAAGGGCCGCTTCGAGGAGCTGCGGGAGACCATTCCCAACACCTTCACCGGGTTCGAGTACGACTTCGAGCACGTCTGGGCCGAGTGCACCCCCGAGCAGCGGCGGGAGATCCTCGAGGAGATCTACGAGGACGGCTCGCTGAAGCTGTGGCTGGCGAGCTTCGGGGAGATCTTCTTCTCCGAGGAGGTCTCCGAGGAGGTGTCGGAGTTCGTCCGGGAGAAGATGCGGGCCCGGCTGAAGGACCAGCGGCTGATCGACGTCCTGGTCCCCACCGACTACGGCTTCGGCACCCACCGGGTGCCGCTGGAGCGGAACTACCTCGAGGTCTACCACCGGGACAACGTGGAACTGGTCGGGATCCGGCACAACCCGGTCGCGCGGGTCCGCCCGGAGGGGATCGAGCTCGCGGACGGCAGCGTGCACGAACTCGACGTGCTCATCCTGGCGACCGGCTTCGACGCCGGGACCGGCGCCCTGACCCGCGTCGACATCCGCGGTCGCGGCGGGCGGTCCCTGGCCGACGACTGGCACCGCGACATCCGCACCACGATGGGCCTGATGATCGAGGGCTACCCGAACATGCTGACCACCGCGGTCCCGCTCGCGCCGTCGGCCGCACTGTGCAACATGACCACCTGCCTGCAGCAGCAGACCGAGTGGATCAACGACACGATCCGCACCATGCGCGAGCAGGGGAAGTCGGTCATCGAGCCGACGCGGGAGGGCCAGGACGCCTGGGTCGCGCACCACGACGAGATCGCCGCCGCCACCCTCGTGACGAAGACGGACTCCTGGTACATGGGGTCCAACGTGCCCGGCAAGCCCCGGCGGCTGCTCTCCTACATCGGTGGCGTCGGCACCTACCGGCAGAAGTGCGCGGACGAGGCCGCCGCCGGCTACCCCGCCTTCCGCATGAGCTGACCCCGTTCCGTCGACACCGCCCAGGAGACCCTCGTGACGCACCGACTGCTCGTCCAGTACGGCCGCCCGACCGACCCCGCCGCGTTCGACCGGCACTACCGCGACGTCCACGTCCCCCTGGCCCGCAAGATCCCGGGGATCGTCCGCTTCGAGACCGGGCACGCCGAGGCCCTGGGCGACGAGGCGGCGCCCTACCTGGTGGCGACGCTCGACTTCGAGTCGGCCGAGGCGTTCGCCGCGGGGATGGGGTCGCCGGACGGCGCGGCCGCAGCCGGTGACGTGCCGAACTTCGCCACGGGCGGCGCGACCATGAGCCACTTCGACGTCGACGACGTCACGCGCTGACCGGCCCGCGGGTCAGGGCGCGGCCCGGGCGCCACGGAGCCGGGCCGGCGTCTCGTCGTCCATGGTGGCGAAGAAGCCGCCGACGACGTCCATGAGGTGGGCCAGCGAGTCGGCCCGGTACAGCACCGGCTGGAAGTGGGTGATGTCGTAGTCGGCCGTGCCCATCTCGAGGAGATCCAGGGGGCGGACGTCGGCCCGGCGGAACTCCTCGATCTCGCCGTAGGACGACAGCAGCCCGGCCCCGTAGCACCGGAGCTCGCCGCCCTCGGCGATGACGCCGAACTCGCAGGTGAACCAGAAGACCTTCGCGAGGAAGCGCAGGGCGTCCTCGTCGTGCAGACGCCGGGCGGCCTCGCCGGTGAGCCGGTGCAGCTCGGCGATCGGCGGCGCGGCCAGCGAGACGCCGTGCCCGATCACCTCGTGCACGAGGTCCGGCTCGGGGGTGTACAGCGGCTGGGAGGGGTGGCGCAGGTACTGCGTGGAGTGGAACGTGCGGTCGGCCAGCGCCCCGTAGAACTGCCGGAGCGGGACCAGGCCCGGCGCGGGGTCGAAGGTGAACCCGGTGCGTGCACCCACGCGCTCGGACACCTCGGCCAGCTGGGGGACGCGGTCGGTCGGCAGGTCGACCGCCGCCCAGGCCTCCAGGTACGCCGAGTGCGCCAGCCGCCGGTGCTTGGCGGTGAGCTCTCGGCAGACCGCCCGCCAGACCTCGTGCTCCGCGTCGGTGTAGTCGACGACCGGCACCGGCTCGCCCGGCCGCCAGGTCAGCGCGAGCCGGGCGATCTGCGCGCGGCGTGCGAGGTACGCGGCGTCGGCCACGCCGGGGTGGTTCGGCGCCAGGTGGACCGTGACGGTCCCGTCGTCGTGCTCCTCGACCGGGGAGTACAGCTGCCCCTCCTCGAGCATGGCCCGACCCTCCTCCCGCTCGCCGGGACCGGCCAGGGTCGCCGGTCCCCTCCGGACGCTCATCGCGCCGGCACGACCCGTCCGGTCACCTCCCCGAGGGAGATGCGGCCGCCGTCCGTCCCCGGGGCCGTGGCGCCGACGGTGACCTCGTCGCCGTCCTCGAGGAACGTGCGGGTCGTGCCGTCGGCGAGCCGCAGCGGCACCGCGCCGCCCTCCGACAGCTCCATGAACGAGCCGAGCTGGTCGCGCCGCGGCCCGCTCACGGTGCCGGAGGCGTACAGGTCCCCGGTCCGCAGCGCCGCCCCGTTGACCGTCAGGTGCGCGAGCTGCTGCGCCGGCGTCCAGTACAGCTGCGCGGCCGGCGGGCAGCTCACCAGCTCCCCGTTGAGCCGCACCTCCAGCGTCAGGTCCAGTCCCCAGGGGTCCCGGCCGTCGTCGAGGTACGGGAGCAGCGGCACCTCGCGCGCCGGGGCGGGCACGCGCGCGGCCTCAAGCGCCGCCAGCGGCACCACCCACGGGGAGACCGAGGTCAGGAACGACTTGCCGAGGAACGGCCCGAGGGGCACGTACTCCCAGGCCTGCAGGTCGCGCGCCGACCAGTCGTCGACCAGGCAGACGCCGAACACGTGGTCGGCGAAGGCCCCCAGCGGCACCGGGGTGCCCAGCTCGGACGGCACCCCGACGACGAAGCCGACCTCGGCCTCCATGTCCAGCCGCCGCGTCGGCCCGACGGTGGGCCCGGCGCCGCCCGCGTCCCGGCGCTGACCGCTCGGCCGGACGACGGGCGTGCCCGAGACGCGCACGGTGCCGGCGCGGCCGTGGTAGCCGACGGGCAGGTGGCACCAGTTCGGCGCCAGCGGCTCCGTGCCCGGCCGCAGGATCCGCCCGAGGTTCTCCGCGTGGTGCCGGGAGCTGTAGAAGTCGACGTAGTCGGCGACCGCCACCGGCAGGTGCAGGGTGACGGCGTCGCGGGGCACGAGGGCGGGTTCCACCCGGGCTCGGTGGGCCTCGTCGGTGAGCCAGTCGGTGACCGCGGCGCGGAGGTCCCGCCACGCCGCCGGGCCGCGGGCCAGGAAGGCGTTGAGCGAGCCCGTGGCGTGGACCGGGTCGCCGGTCGCCGCCGCCAGGTCCAGGACACGGTCGCCGATGGCGATCCCCGTGCGCGGTGCCGTGCCGGCCGTGGCGAAGACGCCGTAGGGCAGGTTCGCCGGGCCGAAGCCGGTGCCGGGGGGCAGGTCGAGCCAGGTGGCGGTCACGGCGGGCCCCCGCGCCCCGCCCAGGTCCACGCGTACCGGCCGTCGTCGGCGGCGACCCCGCCCTCCCCGAGCTCCAGCGGCCGGAAGGTGTCGACCATGACGGCGAGTTCGTCGGAGCGCTCGGTCCCGAGCGCGGCCTCGACGGCGCCGGGCTGCGGCCCGTGGGTGTGGCCGCCGGGGTGCAGCGACACCGACCCCCGGCCGATGCCCGAGCCCCTGCGGGCGGCGTAGTCGCCGTCGACGTAGAACATGACCTCGTCGCTGTCGACGTTGGCGTGGTAGTAGGGCACGGGGATCGCCAGCGGGTGGTAGTCGAGCTTCCGCGGGACGAACGCGCAGATCACGAAGCCGCTGCCCTCGAACACCTGGTGCACCGGCGGGGGCTGGTGGATGCGCCCGGTGATCGGCTCGAAGTCGGCGACGGCGAACGCGTAGGGGTACAGGCAGCCGTCCCAGCCGACGACGTCGAACGGGTGCTGCGGGATCACGTGCACGGTGCCGGCCGGACCGCCGGGACCGCGGTGCTTCACGTGCACCTCGACGTCGCTCCCCTCGGCCAGCAGGGGCTGTGCCGGGGCGCGCAGGTCGCGCTCGCAGTACGGCGCGGACTCGAGGAACTGCCCGTACCGCGACAGGTACCGCCGCGGCGGCGCGACGTGCGAGGCCGCCTCGATCACGTAGGTGCGCAGCGGCTCGTCGCCGGTGGGCACCCAGCGGTGCGTGATGCCGCGGGGGACGACGACGAAGTCGCCGGCGCCGACGTCCAGCGCGCCGAACGTCGTCTCCAGGGTGGCCGCGCCGCGCTCGACGAAGACGCACTCGTCGCCGACCGCGTTGCGGTAGTACGGGCCGGTCAGCGAGCTGACGGCGTAGGAGATGGCGACGTCGGCGTTGCCCAGCAGCAGCCGCCGGCCGGTGACCGGGTCGGCCGCCTTGTGCTCCTCGCCGGGGAAGACGTCGTGCAGGCGCAGGTGCCGGGGCAGCAGGGGGGCGTTCGGGGTCAGGGTCTGGTCGGGCAACTCCCAGGGGCGGGCGTCGACCAGCGCCGAGGGCAGGTGCCGGTGGTACAGCAGCGCGGAGTCGGCGGAGAACCCCTCCTCGCCGACCAGTTCCTCGGCGTACAGGCCGCCGTCGGGACGGCGGAACTGCGTGTGCCGCTTGGGCGGGACGTCGCCCACCCGCCGGTAGTAGGCCACCTCGACCCCTTCAGAAGTTGCCGCGCCGGGCCTGCTCCCGCTCGATCGCCTGGAACAGCGCCTTGAAGTTGCCCTTGCCGAAGCCCAGGGACCCGTGCCGCTCGATGAGCTCGAGGAACACGGTGGGCCGGTCGCCGATCGGCCGGGTGAAGATCTGCAGCAGGTAGCCGTCCTCGTCGCGGTCCACGAGGATCCCCCGCGCCTGTAGCTCCTCGACGGGGGTGCGCACCGCGCCGATCCGCGCCCGCAGCTCGGGGTCCTCGTAGTACGAGGCGGGGGTGGGGAGGAACTCGACGCCCTCGTCGCGCAGCGCGTCGACCGCCGCCAGGATGTCGCCGGTGGCCAGGGCGACGTGCTGGACGCCCGGGCCGCGGTGGTAGTCCAGGTACTCGTCGATCTGGGACCGCTTCCGGCCCGGCGCCGGCTCGTTGAGCGGGAACTTGACCCGGTGGTCGCCGCTGGCGACCACCTTGCTCATCAGCGCCGAGTACTCGGTGGCGATGTCGGCCCCGACGAACTCGGCGAGGTCGGTGAAGCCCATGACCCGGTGGTAGAAGGACACCCACTCGTCCATCGCGCCGAGCTCGACGTTGCCCACGACGTGGTCGACCGCCTGGAACAGCCGCCTCGGGGCGCCCGGTCGCCGGACGTGCGTCGACGTCCGCGCGACGAAGCCGGGCAGGTAGGGGCCGGCGTACCGGGACCGGTCGACGAGGGTGTGCCGGGTGTCGCCGTAGGTGGCGAGGGCCGCCACGCGGACGGTGCCGTGGGAGTCGGTGAGGTCGTGCGGCGGCTCGAGCACGGTGGCACCGGCGGCCGCGGCGTGAGCGGTGCAGCGGTCCACGTCGGGGACCGCCAGCGCGATGTCGGCGATGCCGTCGCCGTGCCGGCGGTGGCGGTCGGCCAGGGGGCTGGCCGGGTCGTACGCGCCCGTGACCACGAAGCGGGCGGCGCCGGACCGGAGCACGTAGCCGAGGTGGTCGCGGTTGCCCGTCTCCGGACCGGAGTAGGCGACGAGGTCCATGCCGAGCGCCGAGACGAAGAAGTGCGCCGCCTGCGTCGCGTTGCCCACCACCCACACCAGCGCGTCCCAGCCGAGCACGGGGAACGGGTCGCCCGCGGGGTCGTGGTCGACGAGGCCGACCAGCTGCCGCAGCTCTCTGGGGTCCGGCTCGGCCGCGCGCTGGTCGTCGAGCATCCGGGTCATGCCGCTCCCTCCGCCGTGGCACGGAACACGTGGCTTGTGGCGCAGGACACACCGCGGCACGCTGCTGGGCAACCGCCCGGTCCGGAGCTGGTCGGGCCGACCAGTCGGCGCAGCTCCCGGGCGGCTCCGCTGGTCAGCTCGCCCAGTTCGGAGGCGCAGGGAGGAGGCATGCAGATGGCGGACGGCGCCGCGCTGGACGCGCTGGACCTGGCCCTGCTCGCGGCCCTTCGGGAGCACCGCCGGGCCGGCGTGCTGGAGCTGTCCCGGATCACGGGGGTCGCGCGGGGGACGGTGTCGGCGCGGCTGCAGCGGCTGGAGGACACCGGCGTCGTCACCGGGTACGGGCCGGAGATCGACGTGCGGGCGGCAGGCTTCGGCGTGGAGGCGTTCGTGACGCTGGAGATCGCGCAAGGGGCGATCGACGCCGTGCAGCGCGACCTCGAGGCCATCCCGGAGGTGCTCGAGGCGCACGCCACCACCGGCCGTGGCGACGTGCTGTGCCGGGTGGCCGCGAGCTCGCACGAGGCGCTGCAGCGGACGCTGGTGCAGCTCGACCGGTCGGCGAGCGTCGTCCGGTCCACCAGCGTCATCGCCCTGTCGCGGCTGGTGCCGCTGCGGGCGCTGCCGCTGCTGCGCACCGAGGCGGCACCGGACGCCGGCCGGTCCGGCATGCCACCCGAGCCGGGCGCGCGGTAGCGAGGGCCGCGCGCCTGTCCACGGTGGCCGGCCTGCTCGTGCGCCATGCTCGCGCGATGCGGAAGGCCTGGGGCGTGGCGCTCGCAGCGGTGCTGGCCGGCGCCGTGGCCTGCGGGAGCGACTCCGGGGAGGCGACGGGCCCCGGCGCTGCCTCGGTGGGCCTCTCCCCGCCCGGGACACCGCTGGCGGCCGGACTGGTCGTCCCGGTGGGGACCCAGCTGGTCGGCCCGGTCTTCCCGCGAGCGCCCCACGTGACCGTGACGCTGCACGCCGCCTTCGAGGTGACCAGCCATGCCGCCGTCCTCCAGGTCGACGGCGATCCCTTCGCGGCCTGGGACGACCTCGCGGGTCAGGCCCGGGCCATCGGCGTACCCGTCCCGGGGAGCGGCGTCTGCCTGTGGCGGATCACCTCCGCCGAGGTCATGCGGGCCAATCCCGGGACGAGCCCGGAGACGCCGGTGTCGGCAGCACGCCCCGACGTCGCCGATGCGGTGGACTGTTTCGCGGCGGCGAGAGGGCCACTGTCGGACGGCACGCAGGTCATCGTCGAGATGGGCCTGTGGTGGTGGCCCGCCGGCGCGGAACTCCATGTCGAGGTCTCCGAGGGCGCACTGTCCGAGGGAGACGTGGACGTGTACCCGTCCTCCTACCCGGAGACCGATCCCGGCCCCGCGCCGGCGACCGCGGCGGACCAGCTGCCCGAGCGCAACCCCACCGTCTCCGTCGGAACCGGAGACCCGTTCGGCGAGCAGAACAACTGCTTCGAGTTGGGCTACGACCGGCTGACCGTGCCTGCCGGGGCCCGCCTCATCGGCGGCGGCACCACGCCCGGTCTCGTCGGCTTCGCCCGCGACTTCGCCGCGGTGCTCGCCGTCGACGACCCCGAGGCCGTGCTCGGAGAGCTCAGGGACCAGCTCGACGAGCCGGACAGCACCGACGGGGACTACCGCCTCGGCGAGGAACGGATTGCCGACGGCACCTCGGTCTGGAGCCTCTCCGGCGGCGTCAGCGCCGGGGGCGGCGGCTGCTACATGTGGGGCACCCCCGACGGCACGGCCGTGCTCGTCACGACCTCCAGCGACTGAGCTGCTGCACCACAGCCAACGCCGACCCTGCGGGTGTTCTTCCCACATTGCGGGCGCTGCAGGACCCGCAACGCCGGGAAACCACCGGCACAGTCCGGTCGCCGGGGACCCACCGGTCCCGGGGACCCATCGATGCCGGGGACCCACCGGTTCCGGAGTCCTACCGGTCCCGAGGACCCACCGGTCGCCGGGGACCCACCGGTCCCGGGGACCCACTCTGTGGCCGGGGAGCCACCGGTTCCGGAGTCCCACTCTGTGGCCGGGAGCCACCCTGTGCCGGAGCGGTCCGGAGACGCCACCGGCCCGGCACCGCGGATGCGGTGCCGGGCCGGTGGGCGGGGACTACGTCAGCTGTCGAATCTCATTCGAGTGTCACTCCGAATCTCACCACTGTGCGACGACGACCCCACGGCTGACTACGCCGCCGGGATGAACCGGCGGAAGGGGCCTGCGGGTGAGTGCGGCAATGCGATGAGGTGACTGCCCGACACTGGCTCGGTGCTCGCCAGGTGGTTCCCGAGCATGGAGGTCAGGGTGGCTGCGACGGCGGCGAGGTCGGCGGCTGATCCGTGAAAGGTCGGGATCGAGCAGCCTCGGGTTGGGATGAGTTCGTCTCGCGGTGAGACGTCCTTCCAGAAGGTGTGGAACGGCTCCAGGTCCCCGGCTGCCCTGACGGCGTCGCCGATCTGCTGGTCGATGGCGTTCGGCCCCTTCGGGTTGGTCCGATCGCTGACAGTAAGTAGACCGAGGGTGCTGGTCCCGGCGTCTGTGGCGACCTGCGCGAACATCGGTCGGTCCTCAGCAGGTGCCAGTTCGTCGAGCCCTTGTCCGATGGCGCGGGAGATCGTCGCGTCGATGACCAGGTCAGCGGTGAGCAGAAGCGTGGCGAGGTCATCGGGGATCGGGCCGACGTGTGCTTCGACCTCGATGTCGTCGCGGATCGCTAGGAGGCGCTGTCGGAGGGCTTCTGCTTTCGAGGCTCCGACGTTGTCTTCGGTGAAGTTCTGCCGGACCAGTAGTCCTCCGCTGATGCTTCCTGGGTCGCACAGGATGAGGCGCTTGGCGCCTGCGCGGGCGATGAACTCGGCGATCCAGGATCCCAGCCCGCCGCAGCCCCAGATGTGGACGGTCTTGCCGAGGAAAGCGCCGGTTGGGCGGTTGGTGTCGCGTCGGGTAGTGACGCTGTCGCGCTCGTCGGACACGGTGCACCACTCCACAGGGGTTTTCTCGTCGAGCATGTCAGCGCTGATGTCGATTGTTGGGTGGCGCCGCTCTCGGACGAGGCGGCGAAGTTCGTCAGCGGCGGAGCCCGGAATCCGGCCAGCAAGGAGATGCGGCGGTCCGCCGGTGGGGTGCGGGATCGTGAGAACGAAGGTCTGCGGTGTGCCCTCTGGATTCCGGGTGGCGGCAGCCGCGAGTGCGATGAGGAAGGCGGGTGACTGGGGGTCGGCGCGCGGCACGAAGAAGGTGTCGCGTGTTGGGGCCGTGTCTAGGACGAGGAGGAGTTCTTGCAGCAGGGAGCCCGCGCCGAGGGGTAGGGGCTCGCCTACGTCGAAGACGATGGACTGCTGTTGATCCGGGCTGCTGCGTTCGTAGTGGAGGTCGTGCCGGTGCGACGAGCGAAGGGTGAGGTAGGCCCGCCGCGCCTTTAGGGGGCTGCCCGCGCTTCGGACGACGATGGTTGGCGTCCCTGGGGTGCGGTGGAGCACCCCTCCGACCGCGTGGAACAGGGCTGAGTCGGAGTTGAACTCGCCTGCTGCCGCCTCGCGCAGCCACTTGTGAAGCCTGTCGATTGCGCTGGCGAATCCCTTCTGTGGGTTCCACTCGCGCGACGGGTCGAGGTAGGTGCATAGCCGCCGACCGAGGAGGACATGGGCGTGCCCTAGAAATCGGCCGTGGTCCACCTCGATCAGGGGTGGGGAGAGGCGGTTCGGGCCGATTCCGAGGAGGAACTCCTCGTGTTGCCGCAGCGGGAGGCCGAGTGGGGCGCGGGGCAGGTCGCCGGTTCGCAGGCGGACGCGCGTTACGACGAGCCCGAGGCCGTTGGGCTTGGGGTCGCCGATGAGCCGGAAGTCGTCGGGAAAGGCTGCGGCGACGCGGCGCAGTTCACGGACGGCAGACTTCTGCCAGTCCGTGAACTGCGCACGCTTCTTCTGGCCCACTGGTCCCCTGCTCGTTCGGCTCCTCGACTATCCGGCTCGGCCGGAGCGCCCGGATGAGGACGTGCCGGGCGGTTCCGTGGTGCCGCTGGCTCCACCGGCGGCCCCTGCGTCACCGAACTTGGTGCTTTCCGCTGAGGTCGCTGGGGGCTGGAACCCGTCGCCGAAGAGGTCCTGCCACTTCTTGATGCTGGTCTCTTCGTCGGTCTCGTCGCAGGCGTCCTGGATCTCAGCGGCGTGCACGTTGATGCGGTCGCGGAAGTAGGAGTAGGTCTCCTGGGACCACCGGTGGTCGAAGGTGACGAGCGGGTTGGAGGGGTCGGCGATGGAGGGCTTGGTCGGGCGCTCTTGGAGCCAGGCGTCGAGGTCGCTGACCATGTGGAGCAGGGCGGTGGGTAGGTCGCTGTAGTAGCCGGGGTCGGCGATCTTCTTCCAGTCCGCGACCTGCTCACCCAGGAGCGTGGTGATGAGGATCGACCTGGTCCCTGTGAAGGAGTTCTTGTGGTCTCGCAGGAACTTCAGGAGCCGGATCACCTTGCGCAGGTTACGGTCGGCGATCTTGTCCTTGTCTTTCATCCACTGCGTGAAGCCGGTCGGGTTCGTCGTCTCGAACTCGTTGTCGTCGCGGTTGATGATGACCTGGCGGCCGTCGGCCAGAGTCAGGTACGGGACGATGTCGACGTGCATCTTGTTGTTGGCGTACTCGACGTAGACGCAGCGACACTTCCGGTTGTGCGGCATGTCGCCGTAGGTCGAGTGGTTGTCGATGACCTTGTAGACGGCGTTGATGTACTGCGCGACGTCGTCTGACCAGTCGTCTTCTTCGCGCATCTGGAGCATGAAGTCCGCGTCGAACGGCTTGCCGTTCTGGGGGCTGATGATGGTCTCCTGCGCCCAGGATCCCTGTGGGATCTTCTTGATGATCCGGGGTCCGAGGTCTGGATCCGCCTTGAGGGCGTCGTAGATGGCGTCCACTCGGTCAGCCAGTTTGTCGAGGTTGAACTGGCTGAGGTTGACGGTGTTCTTCAGGAAGTTGTCGAAGTAGTCGGTGTGCTTCATCGGATTCCCCCCGTTGTAGTGGTTGGCGTAGCGATGACCGGTGTCCCCGTCCGGTGATGGACGTTTAGGCTCGGCCCGTGCCTTGCGCTCATTCGTTGACCTGCACGACGGCCGTGTAGGTCTCGTTCTGCCGCTCGTAGACATCGATCGGCGGCTGCGCTCCGCGCATGAAGGCCCGGCCCATCTCGATAGCCGAAGTCAGCGGCGCAGCGGCGACCAGATGCCACCTCGTTGCGCCGGGGCAGGCGGCCTCCACCTCGGCGAGCAGGCTCCGCCACCGGTCGGCGAAGTTCCGCAGCGTGTCCGGGTGCGAGAAGAGGCCGGGGCCGAACCGATCTGCCTCGGGACGGATCTCGAAGTGGGGCAGCCCCTGGAGTCGTTCCGGGAGGTTGGTTTTCTGGACCTCGGCCGTTAGGGACGCGGCGAGGACGACCTCCTTGACCGGAGTCGAACCGATGTTGCCGCTGGTCGTGAAGTCGTAGACGGGGGCGGATCCGTCCCAGCGCCACCCTTGATCGCCGTCACGGTGTTTCTGGTAGAGCCGGGTGTCGGTCTTGTCGTCGAGCCGGGAGCCCAGGTGCACGAGCAGCGGGATCGGAGCGATCGCGAAGATAGAGAGGTGCTCGACCTCGCCGGTGGCAACTGACTGCTCGATGAGCCGGACGGTGTCGTCGATCTCTTCCTGAGCCGCCTTCCAGTAGGTCGAACGGCTCGGGTCGCCGCGAACCTCGCACAGGAAGTCGCCTCGCCAGCGACTGTCTACGAGGCCGAGGTATCCGTCGACCAGGAGCGCGTCAGCCGTCTGCCTCTGCGAGGCGAGGGCAGTCGCACCGCGCACACGGCCTCCGACGCGCAGCGCTGCGGTACGGCGCATTCCGCCGTTCGTGGCTGCCATCCGGACGCGGTCCTCATGCGTCTTCTTCAGCGAGCGGAGCCGCTCGGGCGTGAAGTACGGGACGTGGTCTTCGTCATCGATCAGGCGGTGACAGCCATGGCAGAGCAGGAGGAGGTTGTCTTCCGCCTCCCGGTCAGGGATGTCTTCCGTGAGGCCACGCGGTGAGCCGGGGGTGGCGGTGGCGCCGACGTTGTGCGCCAGTTCGCCGACCAGGACGCTGTGCAGGTATCCGCGACTGCCGAGCAGGCTGGCGGAGCACATGACGCAGCACCCGGCGGCCCGCGCCCAGACGGCGAGGCGTACCGGATCCTTGATGTCGCCCCGTCTTACCGAGGTGTCTCGCGCCTTCGATGTCGCCACACTCCGACGGTATGGGGAGGGTCTGACAGAACAGGGTCGGCGACCTCTGCCCCTGCTACGCCTCCTGCTTGTCGTATACCAGTTTCAGCAGGTTGAGAACCGGCGCGATGTCCGCGTGCGTCTTGATCTGCGCGTGGATGTAGCGAGGTGTACCGCCGACGACGACGCCATGTCCGATGGGGTGCTGCGCCGCGCTGAGCCCCCGGATATAGACGCTGAGATGGTCGCCATGGACGAGAAGGTCGCAGAGTTTCTTCTTGCGGTAATACTTGATCGACTTCACTCGGGATTGGCGTGAGATGTCCGACGCGGAATGCATCAGGTCGGTGTCGAAAGACTCCCAGATCGGCTTGAGAGCCACGCTCAGTTTGCTGGTGTGCACCTCAATAGGCACGTCTGCGGCCGGAGGCAAGGACGCGGCGAGGTCCACGAGGCTCTGAACGGACTCGTTCACCCAGTACAGCGGACCTTGCACCTGGGATGTCTTGCCTGCGGCCTCCTCCAAGATGAGCCGGGCCAGCCCGGTCGGCGAGTACGACTTGCCGTCTGCTTCCCAGACGAGGGGTGCGGCGGCGTCGTCCTGCCAGGTGGCGTGGCGGCGGCCGGGTTCTGCGTCGAGCCAGTCCGCCATCTGTTCCTGAAGGTCGGTCGACGGGGCGCGGAATGTGAGGCGTTCGTCGGGGCTGAGCACGTCGGCGGCGATGAGCCGCGCGACGGTGGAAATCTCGCGTTGCTTGTTCTGCTTGGTGCTCTTGGCCTTCTGCTGTTCGTTGACCTCCGGGGAGAGCACGAACTCCTCGATGCCGGGCGGCGGATAGTGCTGGGACACGGTGACGAGGACGTCGTTGGCGGTCTGATACGCCTGGAAGGCCAGCAGCCTGATGTCAAGGCCAAGTTGCTGGTGCAGGAACACCACCGTGGCGGTGACGGTCGGCGGGAAGTCTGAGGCCATTAGAACGACGCTCGGCAGGCGCAGGGACTCCTCGGTGATGGTCGCCCAGGCATCGAGTTCTTCGGCTGCCTGCTCCACGCTGACGTCGGTGCCCGTCTGCTTGGACAGGTAGCGGGCGTGGACCTTGTCGAGGTCGTCGCGAGTGAACCGGGACACGAGCGCGGCGTACTTCAGCGCCTGCATCTCGACGGTGTCTGGGGCCTTGTCGCGCTTGAGTTCGACGACGATCAGGTGCCCGTCACTGTCCAGGGCGAGGACGTCGAGGCGGTCCTTCTCCTTCTCCCCCGTGTAGCCGGTCCAACTGCCGAACTCGAACGCGACGATCTTCACTGAGGGGCCGAGCACCTGCGGGTGCGCGATCACCCACTCCTGAAGGTGCTGCCGCTCCTTCAGCCCGGCGTCCGCCAGGCCGATCGGTGTCGCCGCGATCGCGGACGCCCCGGTAACGGTGAAGACCAACTCGCCATTCATGCGGCGCCACCCAGGTCGTCCTGAATGCGCCGGTAGACCTCGCGGCGCGCCCAGGTGGTGAGGGCTTCCTGGAACTCCGGCTTGTCGAAGAACATGCGGAACAAGTCGTCGTTGAGGCTGTGCCGCTCTTCCAAGAGGTCGGCGAAGCGCCGGTCGAACTCAAAGGCGAAGTTCTCTTCCGTGTTGGCGGCGGCAACCTCACGCAAGTCGTGGTCGGCGATGGAGACCTCGATCTGCTGGTCGACCCAAATCTGATCGATGGGTCCTAGGTTGAGCCCGAACTTGTCGTTGAGCACGTCGATCAGGGAGGAGAACCGGACCTTCTCAGGCAGGTGTTGGGCTCCCCTGCCGCCGCCGTGCATGCCCTGCACGGGCACGCCATCGCCTTCAGCAAGGCTGACGTTCTGCTCGGCTTCCAGTTCGGTGCGGATGTGGGTGAGGATGGCGGCGCTGCCGAGGTCGATGTCGCCGCCTTCGTCGGTGTCGTCCTTCGGCAGTCGGGTGCTCAGGATCCGGCCGTAGTAGTACAACTCCTCCAACTCGGCGCTGTTGAACGGCACGACCTGGCCGAGGAAGGCGTAGAGCCGGACGAAGTCGCGGAGGGCGGTGCGGAAGTCCTCGCGGGCGTCGCCGTCTTCGATGGCGTCGTAGCGGACGACCGCGTTGTCGGTCTGCTCGTACAGCGTCTCGTGGTGCTTGGGGTCGGTCGTAAGCAGCGCGGCGACGAGGGTCCGCATCTCGGTCGGGTCGATGACTCCGGCGGCGAGGATCCGGGTGCGCAGGTTGAACAGCAGGTTCGGGTCGGTCGGCTCGGTCCAGGACTGCTCGTAGAACTCCTTAAACGCCTCCGCGATCACCTCGGCTTCGTTGGCGAAGTCGAGGACGAACGTGCCGTTCTTGCCGGGCATGATCCTGTTGAGCCGGGACAGGGTCTGGACTGCCTTGACGCCGTCCAACTTCTTGTCCACGTACATCGTGTGGAGGCGCGGCTCGTCGAAGCCGGTCTGGTACTTCTCCGCGACGATGAGGACCTGGTAGTCCCCGACGGGGAAGCCGTTCTCGGGGTCGCCCTGGAACCGCTTGGCGGTCTCTGTCTCGGGGATCGTCTTGCCGTCGGGCGCCTTGTTCATGTTCGACTCGGTGTACTCGATGCCGCTGCCCTCGGGGTCGACGACCTTGCCGGAGAACGCGACGAGGGCGCGCATGTCGGTGTAGCGCTTCTCGGCGATGTAGTTCTCGATGGACTGCTTGTAGCGGACCGCGTGCAGCCGGGACCGGGTCACGACCATGGCCTTCGCCTCGCCGTTGATGGCGTGCCGGGTGATCTTGCGGAAGTGCTCGACGATGATCTCGGCCTTCTGCGACAGGTTCGAGGGGTGCAGCGCGACGAACCGGGCGAGCGCGGCGTTGGCCTTGCCCTTCTCGACTTCCGGGTCGTCGGTGCCGAGACCGTTGGCCAGCCTGAAGTAGGTCTTGTAGGTGACGTAGTTGGCGAGAACGTCGAGGATGAAGCCCTCTTCGATCGCCTGGCGCATCGAGTAGAGGTGGAACGGCTCCAGCCGGACTCCGCCTTCGACGCTCGGGTCCTCGATCCGCTCCCCGAACAGTTCCAGCGTCTTGTACTTGGGGGTCGCGGTGAAGGCGAAGAACGACAGGTTGTCGTGCTTCCCTCGCATCGCAGCGGACTCCCGCAGTGACTCGACGCTGGCCGCGAGCGCGTCCTGACCGTCTCCGGCCTGCTCCAAGGCGCGATCGAACTCCTCGGCGGCATCCCACAGGGCGTCGGTGACCTCGCCGCCGGACAACTCGTCGGCCAGCCGGTCCGCCACGTCCGAGCGGGACCCGAGCACGGCCTTTAGGTCTTTCGCCGACTCCCCCGACTGGGACGAGTGCGCCTCATCGACGATGACCGCGAACCGCTTCCCGTTCAGGTCGGTCGCGGCCTTCGCGATCACCGGGAACTTTTGAAGCGTCGTGATGATGATCTGCGCGCGTGACCCGGCCAGCGCGTCGGCCAACTGCTGGCTGTTTTTGTCGACCCGCTCGACGAGGCCGGGCGTGTGATCGAACTGGAAGATCGTGTCCTGCAACTGCCGGTCGAGGACAACACGGTCGGTCACAACGACGATCTTGTGGAAGACGCGCTCGTTCGGACCTAGCCCGATCTGGCGGGCGTGGTCGGTCAGTTCGGCGGCGTTGGCAGGGGTGTGCAGCGTGGACAGCCGGTGCGCGAGCCAGGCGATGGTGTTGCTCTTACCGGATCCGGCGGAGTGCTGCGGTAGGTAGTTGCGTCCCGGCCCGTAGGTGGAGGCGTGCTCGACGAGGCTCAACACCGCGTCCCACTGGTGGTAGCGCGGGAAGATGATCTTTCCGCGCTGCGCGGCCTTGCTGCCCTTCTTGGCGACCGGCTTCTCCTCGTGGATGAACCGGGCGAACAGGTCGAGCCAGTTGTCGCGCTGCCAGACCTCGTCCCACAGGTACTTGGTGCGGTAGCCGGTGCTCGTCGCGGGGTTGCCCTTGCCGCCCGGCTTGCCGGGACCACCGGAGCCCTGGTTGAACGGCAGGAAAAAGGAGTCCTCGCCCTCCAGTCGGGTTGTCAGGAAGACCAGGTCCGGGTCGACGGCGAAGTGCACGACGGTCCGCTTCGCGAAGACCAGGTCGTGCGGGTTGCGGTCAGTCCGGTACTGCTTCTTGGCGTGCTCGACCGTTTGGCCGGTGATGTGGTTCTTCAACTCGGCCGTCGCGACCGGCAGACCGTTGATCGATAGCAGCAGGTCCAGGCTGTCCTGTGGGTTCGACTCCATGGCGTGGGCCTGCCGCGTCACCACGAGGAGGTTCGCGTCGTACAGCGCCATCAGGTTCGGAGTAAGCGCGTGCCCCGGCTTGAAGAACGCCAGACGCACCTTGACGCCCGTGTCTTCCACCCCACGGCGCAGCACGTCCAGCGTGCCCCGCGAGTCGATCTCCGCCGCCAGTCGCTTCTGAAACTTCGCCTCGGCGAGCGCATCAGACCCGTGAATCCGCACGAGGGAGGCCCACGCCTTCGGCTGCGATGCCCGGACGAAGTCGAACAAGACCGATGGGTCCAGGCCGAGATCGCGACGGTAGTTGCCGGGCACGCCGGAGACCCAGCCGTTGGCCACGAGGTGGGCCTCTATCGCTGCCTCAAACGCGCCTTCGCTGTGAACGGCCGTCATCAGGCCGCACTCCTTGCCGTCGTCACGTCGAACTCACCCATCACAGCAGCACTGATCAGCGCGCGCTTACGCTCGCGCAACAGAGTTACAGACTCACTAATGAGCCGGTCCAGTCGCACCAAGTCGTCCTGCTTCTCTTGCAGTTCGCGCATGAACAGTCGCTGCTCATCCCGTGATGGGACTGGCAGCACGAACTCAACCACATCGCCGAGATTGATCTGTTCCTGCGCCGCGCCGTACTGAACCAGTCGCACCTGCGAACGACCCTGTTCACTGTTGAAGAAAGTCTCCAACCACTTTGGCTCGACAGCGTCGTTGGGGGTGAAGAGAAGCACAGAGGCACAGTTGCTGCCGCTGAGGTGCTCCGGCACCACAGCGGCCCTGCCGGGGTAGCCAGCGCGAACGACGACGACATCGCCGGGCGCAAGGCGCGAGCGATGCAACGCATCGCTATCCTCAGCGGAGATGCGCTTGACGTTGGTCAGGTCGAAAGCCCCTTCACGCACGTTTCCGCCATGGATGAACGGAACCCCCCCGTCCTCTACAAAGTACGAGGACGGGTTAACAACTACGCCAACGCCAGCGCGTTGAACAGTGCGCTTCAGGCGCAGGATCGGCCACGCCGCATTCACTGGACCCAGAACTGGATGGATGACCGTCTGCGACGCGGTACTCGTACCGCTGAGCAGAAGGGCAACTCCGGCCCGCTGGCGTTCACGAAGCAGGGCAGCCTGTTCCATGCGCAACTCAACCGCTCGGTCAAGGAGGGGGATCTGCTGATCGAGAAAGTCAGCGATACGTCGCTGCTCGCCGAGAGCATGGTCCGGCACCGAGAAGTCGCGAATGAACAACTCAGGGACTCGCTGCAACCCCGCGACGCCTTGGAACCGCGAGACCCCTTCCGTGAGGAACCGAGAGGTTTGCGTTGCGTAGCAAATAAACCGCGCGTCAGCCCCCTCCCGGGCGCGCAGGACATGAAGTTCTGTGGAACCAGCACCAACGCCGTTTGCCAAGCGAGGGACGATTGCTGACCGGCCCGCCTGAAACGTGGGGGTCACCTTGGGGACAAGAATGTCCCCCTCCTGGAAGCGCACGTAGCCGGTAGCGGTCTCCGACTTCCTGCGAGTCCTCGTCAGATCAAGGCGTTCATCCGCCCACACCGACTCCAACGGCATGAAGGTAACTTGCTCATCCGTTCCTAGAGTCTCGAAGGCCGGGCAAGAGGGATTGACATCGGCCAGGTAGCGGAGGCGGATCACCGAGCCACCTGTCCGAGGACCTTCTGGATCTCAGCCTCGACCCGCTCAACGTCATCAGCGATCAGCGAGATCGACCGCGGAGCCTCGTAGCGATAGAAGTGTCGCGAGAATGGGATTTCGTAGCCCATCTTCGTCTTCGCCTCGTCCACCCAAGCGTCAGGAGCGTACGGGAGGACTTCGCGCTTCAGATAGTCGTCGACAGTGTCGGTTAGAGGGACGACCTCGCTGTCCCGCAGATCCGGGTTCGGGACGACGCCCTTACGGTTACGGATGGGCTGGCCGTTCTCATCGGTCATCGGCCGCTCGACGACAATGCGCTGGTAGCCGAACCCCTCATTCGGAAGAACCCGCACACGGTCGTCGCCAGCCGCTTCGTCGAGCGCGGTGTGGTACAGGCGCGTGAGTTCGACGATCTGCGCATCGGTGATGTACTTGCGCTTGTCGCCGAGACTCTTGCGCATCTTGGCAAAGTCCTGGCGGGCGTCGAGAAGGACGACCTTACCCTTGCGGTGATCGGCCTTGCGATTGGTGACGACCCAGAAGTAGGTGTTGATGCCGGTGTTGTAGAACAACTGGTCCGGAAGTGCGACGACGGCTTCGAGCCAGTCGTTCTCGATGATCCAGCGCCGAATCTCGCTTTCCCCGCTGCCTGCTCCGCCAGAGAAGAGGGGGCTGCCGGAGAAGACGATGGAGATGCGGCTTCCTCCCGAACCGTCTGCCTCGACGGGCTTCATCTTGCTGATGAGGTGCTGGAGGAACAGGAGGCTGCCGTCGCTGACGCGAGGAAGTCCTGCGCCGAAGCGGCCTCGCTCACCCAACTGATCACGCTCGGCCTTCAGTTGCTTCTCAGAGCGCTTCCAGTCCACGCCGAAGGGCGGGTTCGCGAGCATGTAGTCGAAACGCTGGCCGATGAACTGGTCGTCGGAGAGGCTGTTGCCGAGCCGGATGCGGGTCGGGTCCTGGCCCTTGATCATGAGGTCGGAGCGGGCGATGGCCCAGGTTTCCGGGTTGAGTTCCTGACCGAAGACCTCCAGGCGAGCCTTCGCGTTCTGTTCCGCCAGGTGCTCCTGTCCCCCGGTCAGCATGCCGCCGGTTCCGGCAGCGCAGTCGAACATCGTCCGCACCGGCGCACTGCCGCGCAACGCCTGGTCGTCCTCGCTGAAGAGGATGTTGACCATGAGCCGGATGACTTCGCGCGGGGTGAAGTGCTCACCAGCGGTTTCGTTGCTCATCTCGGAGAACTTGCGGAGCAGTTCTTCGAAGATGTAGCCCATCGCCTCGTTCGGAACGGCGTCTGGGTGGAGGTCGATTTCGGCGAACCGGCTGATCACGTGCAAGAGCAGTCCGGCGTTGTCGAGGCGGGTGATGTGGTTGTCGAACCCGTACTTGTCGAGGACCTCCACGGCACCGGTGCTGAACCCACGGATGTAGGTCCGGAGGTTCTCCGCGATGTTCGGGGCGTCTTCGAGGAGGCGGTCGAAGTTCAGCGGGCTGACGTTGTAGAACGACTGCCCGGCCGCACGCAGGAGCAACTGCTCCGGGTTCTCGATCTTGCCTTCGAGTTCGGCGGCGCGCTTGATCACCGCTTCCTTGGTGGGCTCCAAGACGCAGTCGAGCCGTCGTAGGACGGTCAGCGGCAGAATCACCTGGCCGTACTCGTGGGCCTTGTAGTCGCCCCGAAGCAGGTCAGCGACCGACCAGATGAAGCCGACCTTGTCCCCGAACCCTGCTACCTGCGTCACTCCGCCACCACTCCCCTGCCGTTGTTACCTACCGTGCTGGTATCGGCACGTGGAGACGGTAACTGCGCTCCCCGACAGGTGGTGTCAGTGGCGAGGACGCGGCGGGCCCGTTTAGCGGTCAGGCCGAGTGCGGGAAGGCTCGGGCCGCCTGTCATGCAGCCCGAGCCCCCCGGGTTCCAGAGCGATCGATGCGCGCTGGGACCGCTGCCGCAGCCGTCGGTCATCCGGCTGCGACCGGCTGGACGGTACGACGAGGCACTGACACGGCGTGAGGCGCCGGATGAACTAGGCGCTGCGGCCGGTCGCCTGCTGGGGCCTGGCGTTGTGGGGTGGAAGAACGTCTCCGTTGAGGATTCCGCTGGCGATGGCGGCGTCGAGTTCCTTGGCGCTCCACATGAGGTTGTCCAGCCACACGGGATCGCGGCCTTCCTGCTGAAGGGCGTGGTAGTGGCGGGAGGCGCGGGCGATGTGGGTGGCCATCGCAGCGGCTCGGACACCGATCTGCCGTAGCGCCTCTCGGGAAACGAGCACCATGCCGTGCGGGACGACCGGGGTAATCGGTGCTGCCGCTGCTGCTGCGGCGCGGGCTGCCTCAGCGGCTTCGCGCTCGGCCTGTCGGCGGAGCCGCTTCAGCAGTGGGTTGCGCTGTCGGACGTGTCCCGGGCAGTAGGCGGAGGTCGGGCCGGGGGCTGCCGTGCTGTCACAGCACCGGCACCAGCGAGTGCCGTCGGCGGCGACGCGAGCGAGGACGGTGCGGCGCCCAATCTCCTCTAGCGAAAAGGACGGCTCGTCCTGTGGGGGCCGCGAGTCGAGCGGTATCGAGTCGTCGAGTGGCACACCGGCCTGTCTGATCATCACCGCGCGGTCCCTTCGTCGTTTCCGTTCGGCCTTGTCGAGTGCCACGAAGTGCCATGCGAGTGCCGTCACGTGCCACTTCGGCCGGTTGCTGGTCGGTCTGCAGCCCCACTCCCCCGAAATGGCCACTGGGCCTGCCGCTTCGTGAATCGCGACTGGTCGACCGTTCCCGACCGAGCCCGCGATCACAGCGATATGAGTGCCATCGAATGCCGCGCGGTCAGAGGCAGTCTGGCGGCGCACCGGCACCCGGCGGCACTTTCACCTCCACGTGTCCGATTCGGACGATTTCCTGTGGGCCGTCAGCAATCTCGCTGGCCTTTCGACGACGCAGGAGCACCACGATGGCGAATCAGTTCACAGTGGGCGACCGGAGCACCCAACCGGGGCCGGGTTGCGCCTCCGGCGACGGAGGAGTGTCGGGGGTCTACCTCCTCCGGGGCACATCCGCCTGTCCGGAGATTGCAGACCTCGCTTCGGATTCTTACCGTGCCTCTCAGTGTGCGGACCATATTGACAGCGAAGGGAGGCAAGGCGATGCGATCGACAGGTTTCCTGCGTTGGTTTCGCATTCGCATGGGCGGGCTCATACCCCTGCCCTGACGCCTTCCTATTTGCCTGACCAGTCAGGTCAGGGGCGCCCAACCGTCAATCTGAGCGGAGCGCCCATGACCACCCATAGGAACACCAACGCAACCTTTACCGCGCTGCGGCTGCCGGTGACCGGCACAGCCACCCAGCGTGTGCGCTGCCATGCGCAGTCCACGAAGGTCGGACCGTCCATCGCGCTGGGAGCCCGGGCATGACCGCCCGGCACGTGACTGCAGCGCGCCTGCACGGAACCTCTTTGAGGGCCCCTCGCGAGGTGCGGCCGGGGATGAGCGACTGGCACGTGGCGATCGGCTCGCTGGTCCACCAGTGCGCTGCCGCGATCGCTGAGCATCGCGGCGAGCAGCCCGGTGCCATCGCGCAGCGGGCAACCGAGTGGGTGAACGCGGCTGCCCGGGACACCAGGGTGTTCGGCAACCTGGCGAAGGCCCGCGCCCAGATCACGTCCCTTGCTTGCGCCTACCTGCACCGGTACGCACCGGATATGGACGCCGACTACCTCGGCGCCGAGATCCCGTTCGACGGCGGACGGGTGGACCTTGTCTGGTCGATTCCCGGACTCGGGATCGTCATTGACGAGTTGAAGACGACCGCGTGGGTGCGCCTGAACGTGGACGCGTCGATGCTCGCGCAGCCGCAGCGGTACCGGGAGTTCGGCGTTCAGAAGTGGGACTCCGGGTTCGCCGGAGTCCGATTCCTTCCCCTGCGGAACCCCGGCGAGGCCCGCTTCATCAGCGCCGACGGAGAAGTTCACCGGCTCACCGACTCCCCTGCCGCGACCCTGCGGAAGGACGCGGCATGACCCACACCGAGAAGGACGCGGTCGTGCGCGCTGCGCTGGCGTATCAGTCGACCTACGGCGGAGTGCTGCCGAACTTCGCCGTCGAGCAGATCGCCTCGCACGCCGGGATCGCGCCGCGGAGCCTGCGCCGCTGGATCGCTGACTACCAGGCGCGAGCCGCCGAGCCCGCCTCAGCGAGCATCCCGAAGACGCCATCGACAGACGAGGCGGGGCCGCATCGCAAGGGCAACCCGTTCGAGATCGATGAGGATCATCTGACGGCCGTCAGGTCTGTGCTGAACTTGAAGGCGGCTCACGCCCTCCTGTGGCCGGAAGAGCACTCCCCAGGTCGGGTGTCGTATCCGACGTTTGCCCGGGCCTTCAAGAACCTGCCGCCGAGCATCCGCGAAGGCATCCTGCACGGCTGGGACGCGATGGGGCGGCACCAGGTGTACCTGTCGATGACGGCTCCGCACCGCAACCACACCTGGCACCTGGACTGGACCCAGGCCGACGTCTGGGTGAGCCTTTCGCGCGCCCAGGTCGTGCGCCCCTGGATCGGCATCGTCCGGGACAACGCCACCTCCATGCGGCTCGCCGCAGTGGCGTACGCGGGCCGCCCGAATGAGGACGCGATGTGCGACTTGCTCGCCACCGCAGCCACTACACGCGAATACGTCATCGACGGCGAGACCATCCCGGTCGGCGGGCTGCCCGTGCAACTGGTGCTGGACAACGCCAGGGAGCACTTCGCCGAGGCGGTGACCCGCGGCGCGGTCATGCTCGGCGTCGTCATCGCCCCGACCAAGGCGTTCTACAAGCATCAGAACGGACCGGCGGAGTCCACCTTCAGCGGCCTGAACAAGCAACTGTTGGCTGCGCTGCCCGCCTACACCAAGGGCGGTAACGGCGACGACGGGCAACCGCTTCTCTGCCCGTCTACTCCAGATGAGATCGACCCGGACATGGTGCTGACGATGGAGTCGCTGCAGAAGCACCTTGACCAGTGGTTGGAGACCCAGAACGTCACCACCCGACTGGTGCGGTTGGGTGACCAGCCCCCGTTGGTCGCGTGGCGGGACGACCCCACTGAGGTGACTCCGATCGCGGAGGAGACGGTGCGGGCGATGATGATGCGCGCGTCCTTCGACCGGGCGATTAACGGTGAAGGCATCCGGTTCCGTGGCGTCGACTACCTCGCCCCGGAGTTGAACGCCTACCGGGAGACGGGCGCCAAGGTCACCGTCCGCTACTTGAGCCGGGAGACCCGGTTCATCGAGGTCTTCGACGGTGACACATGGATCTGCCGCGCCTTTGACCGCAGGCTGCTGACTGAGACGCAGCGCCAGGCGATCCTGCGCAACCGGGAGCGCGACCTCGACCTGCTCAAGCGGATCAACGCCGCCGCCGTTCAGGACCGGCGTCACCAGCACGCGACCGGCGACGAGGCCGCCTACGACGGTGACATGACGACCGAGCAGCAGGCGGCGGTCGACGACGCTGTCTCCAACGTCACCGCTCTCGATTTCCGTCGCGACCGCACTGAACCGCGCCTAGAGCAAAACGGGGAACCCGCGGAAGCAGTGGAGATCGACCGAGTCGATCCGACGACGCCGCAGCGACTCAAGCGCCAGGTGGCCCCCTCCCGGACGAAGGCGGAGGAGAAGCGCCGCATAAAGAAGATCCAGCACGCCAAGGAGCGCATCAGCAAGCGCCCTGGCTCGAACTTTGGTGGCATCAATGACGACTGAACTGAGTGACCTGGGTCGTAGGTCGACGCGGGACCGTAAGCAGCGGCCGGACATGTCCGCACTGGTCTTGCCACCTCGCCTTGAACTTGATCACCCACTTGTGCACACGCCCAGTTTCCGGTCTGCCGCGACTGCGATGACAGGCTTGCTCGGCAGGAACAAAATCGGGCTGATCGACGGGCCGCCCGGCACTGGCAAGACGACGTTCGCGCAGTGGGCCGCGGAGAAGTGCGACCGCCCCAGTGCCATCGCCGTCATGCCGGAGAATCCGGCGCCACTCGACATCCTCCGGATCAGCATCACGGCCGTCACCGGGCACAACCCGTCCGGCGACAACAAGACTGAGATGGAAGCGGAACTCGCTACCGCGCTCGGTGAATGGCGGGGCCTGCTGATCCTCGATGAGGTGCAGAACGTACGGATTAAGGGGCTGACCGAGGCCCGGTACATCCACGACATCACCCGTCCGCGCTTTCCGCTCCTCCTCGTCGGCTACGGCGCGATGGCAACAGTTCGGGAGAACACTCCGCTTGACTCCCGAATCCGGCTCCGGCGCACTTTTCATGAACTCGACGGACAAGACCTGTTCGACACCGTCCGCGCGCTCGACGACCGGCTGGCCGGGGTGTCCGACGACGTCATCCGCTACGCGGACGACAAGTTCGCCCGCGGCAACTTGCGCCGCTGGATCGACCTCCTCGAAACGCTGCAGGACTGGGACGTCACCGAAGCGACGCAGACGGATTTCGACGATGCCATCGTCTCCATCGATGAGCAGGTCGCCGCATGACCGGGCTGTTCCACTACGAAGCCCCGCGGGGCAAGGACTTGGATGGCCTCGTTGATGCCGTCAACCTTCCCCTGGCGATCCGTGCCATCGCACGCCCGAACTCGAAGTCGATCCACTCCCTCGCTGCCGACGTCTTGCGCAGCCTCGGGGCGACCCGTGACCTCTACAGCAAGGCGCAGGGTTCCAACACGCTGCTCAATGCCGCCAGCGCATGGTCATTGGCCCGAGGCATTACCGACGTGTACTTCGGCGAAGTCCAGGACATGGACCTCAACGGCATCCACGAAAGCCTCGACTTCGCCCAGCGGATCGGTGCGAACCTTCACCTGATCAGCGGGTACGGCGAGACGGCCGTTCACGCACCGACGATCGAGCAACTCGGCGGCAGGAACCGTCGCTTCACCGACCTCCCTGTCGAACTGCGCGCTCCCGCACCGGCCGCCGCGCCCAGCGACGAGGACGGGCGAGACGAGATCGAGATCCCCGACGATGACTGGATCTCCTACCGCCCCACCTACCGGGCCCTCTGGCCGACAGAGGTGGTGGCCACGGCCGACCGGGTGTACCTCGATTCCTACCGGACGGCTCGACACAGCGGAGCCTCAACCGCGGAGGACATCGCCCGCCTCATCGCCGGGCTGTGGCAGCGGCACGGCTCCTCCCCGCTACCTGCCACCACCACCGTCCGCGCTGTGCAGGCCGGACTTTTCCGCAACGGCCTCAACGTGCGCGTCAGTCTCGGGCACCTCGAACGATTCCTACACCTGCGCCTCGTCAACCCCCTCACAGCCGCGCACTACCAAGCGCTGTCGTCCTACGCCGACCCGTGGCGCGCTGCCGCCGCCGTCCTGCATGCCCACCACATCAGCACTGAGGACTCGCTCGCGATCCGGGCACTCGACGTCCAGCCCGACGGAACCATCCCCTCTCTGACCACGGCCATCGACTCCGGCGCGCGACCCATCCTCGCTGCGCAGCGATGGCTACGCCTCATTGCCGCCGATGAGAACCCACCGCTCATCGATAAGGACCTCAACGCCGCGCGTGCCGGGATTCGCCGGGTCACCAGGGAACTCGCGCTTCCTATCACCACCAACTGGGCGGCCTTGAGGAACGACCGGTGGCAGCACAACTACGGAGTGAAGGTCGCACCGGTCCAATGAAGTACCACCTGACACCCAACCTCATCACCGACCGCATGAACGCACTGAACCTGTCCGAACGAGCGATCGTGCGGAACACTCAGATTCCCCAGTTCCAGTTCCGGCAAGCGCGCCAATCTCACCAGTTGGACGGGCATGTCTCGCTGGCGCAGATCAACCGGTTGGCAACAGAACTTGGCATCAGCGTTCCAGAACTGTTGGCACCGCCGGACCCGGTGTCAACGCCGGTGCCCGCCGTCGACACCGAAGAAGACGTGCAGACTCTTGTCCCGATCCTCGTGTCCGCACCCAGCCTCGTGTCCGTCGCCCATGCAGCCCGCATCCTGAGATGGAAGCGCGAGCGCATCGAGGCGGCGCTCGCTGCGATCCCCGCCGCGCTCGAAGGCACCGGGCTTCGCCTTCAGGCCAGCAGCGGCAGGGTGAAGATCGCGGCGAGCGACTCCCCCGACAAGGCCGTCCTTCACGCCATAGGCCGCCTGCAGACCGTGACGGCTGGCCTGAACCGGAGCCAGGCCCGCACGCTCCTGCGGATCGTCAACGGCGAGGCCGTCTTCCACCGCAATATCGGCAATCAGGAGAAACTCAGCCTCGGGGCGTTGAAGAACATGGGCTGCATCGAAGTCGGCGAAAAGGCTCAGTACCAGCCCACCGTCGACCTTCGTCTCGTACTCCCGGACATCGAAGAGTAAGCCGACAGAGACGCAGGAGGGGCGGGCGACCAAGTGGTCGCCCGCCCCTCTTACTTGCACTCCCTCACTGGTGCCAGATTGCCGAGATCATCAGTGACAGGATGTCGAGAACACGGTGTCAGAATGCTGAGATTCTGGTGACAGCATTCTGAGATCCGCTATCAGCTGCAGCCGCTGGTGGAGCCGCAGCCCTCGCAGACGTAGCAGCTGCCGGCGGGGCGCATCTTCGTGCCGCAGGTCATGCACAGCGGCGCGTCGGTGGCGGTCCCGGTCACCAGCTCCAGCAGCTCGGCGGAGCTGTGGGCCTCCTTGAGGTCCTTCTTCCTGGCCTCCGGCTTGGCCGGCGCCTCGGTCGGCACCGAGCCGCGGAGGGCCTCGACGTCGACCTCCTCCTCCTCGACCACCGCGGCGGTCGAGGCGGGGGTGTCGTATCCCGACACCTGCGCCGCCCGCTCCTCGGCACTGAAGATGCCGAGGTTGGCCCGCTTGTCCACCGACAGGTGGTCCAGGGCCAGGCGACGGAAGATGTAGTCCATCACCGACTGGGCGATGCGGATGTCCGGGTCGTCGGTCATGCCGGCGGGCTCGAAGCGCATGTTGGTGAACTTCTGGATGTAGGTCTCCAGCGGCACACCGTGCTGCAGCGCGATCGAGATGCCGATCGAGAAGGCGTCCATGACACCGGCCAGGGTCGAGCCCTGCTTGCCCAGCTTGAGGAAGACCTCGCCGAGGCTGCCGTCCTCGTACATGCCGGCGGTCATGTAGCCCTCGGCGCCGGCCACGCTGAACGACGTGGTCATGCTCGTGCGCTTCTTCGGCAGGCGCTTGCGCACCGGGTGCGACATCGCGCCCGGCACGGCGGCGGCCTCGACCTTCGCCTCGGCCTGCTTCCCCTCGTTCTTGCCCTTGCCGTCGGACAGCGGCTGGCCGACCTTGCAGTTGTCGCGGTAGATCGCCAGCGCCTTGAGGCCGAGCTTCCAGCCCTGGAAGTAGATGTTCTCCACGTCCTCGACGGTCGCCGTCTCCGGCATGTTGACCGTCTTGCTGATGGCGCCGGAGATGAACGGCTGGACCGCGGCCATCATGCGCACGTGGCCCATCGGGCTGATGGCCCGCTCGCCCATCGCGCAGTCGAAGACCTCGTAGTGCTCCGGGCGCAGGCTCGGGGCGTTGACGACGTGGCCGTGCTCGGCGATGAACTCGACGATCGCCTCGACCTGCTCGTCCTGGTAGCCCAGGCTGCGCAGCGCCCGCGGCACCGTCTGGTTGACGATCTGCATGGAGCCGCCGCCGACCAGCTTCTTGAACTTGACCAGCGAGAAGTCCGGCTCGATGCCGGTCGTGTCGCAGTCCATCATGAAGCCGATGGTCCCGGTGGGGGCCAGCACGGAGGCCTGGGCGTTGCGCCAGCCGTTCTCGCCACCGATCTCCAGGCACTCCTGCCACTGCGCGGTCGCGGCCTTGAGCACGTCGGCGTCGTCGGCTCCGACCGGGCGGATCGCGTCGTTGGCCGACGAGTGCTTGCGCATCACCCGGGCGTGGGCGTCGGCGTTGCGGGCGTAGCCGTCGTAGGCGCCGACGATGCCGGCCAGCTCGGCCGAGCGGCGGTAGGCGGTGCCGGTCATCAGCGAGGTGATCGCCGCGGCCAGCGTCTGACCGCCGCGGGAGTCGTACGCGTGACCGGTGGCCATCAGCAGCGCGCCGAGGTTGGCGTAGCCGATGCCCAGCTGCCGGTAGGCGCGGGTGGTCTCCCCGATCGGGTCGGTCGGGAAGTCGGCGAAGCAGATGGAGATGTCCATCGCCGTGATGACCAGCTCGACGGACTTGATGAAGTTCCTGGAGTCGAACGTGCCGTCGTCCTTCAGGAACTTCATGAGGTTCAGCGACGCCAGGTTGCACGAGCTGTTGTCCAGGCTCATGTACTCCGAGCAGGGGTTGGACGCGTTGATCCGGCCCGTCTCGGGGTTGGTGTGCCAGTCGTTGATCGTGTCGTCGTACTGGATGCCCGGGTCGGCGCACTCCCAGGCGGCCTGGGTGACCTTGCGGAACAGCGTCTTCGCGTCGACGGTCTCGATCACCGAGCCGTCCATCCGACCGCGCAGGCCGAAGTCCGTGCCGTCCTCCACCGCGCGCATGAACTCGTCGGAGACCCGGACGGAGTTGTTGGCGTTCTGGTACTGGACGCTCGTGATGTCCTTGCCGCCGAGGTCCATGTCGTACCCGGCGTCGCGCAGCGCGCGGATCTTGTTCTCCTCGCGCGCCTTGGTCTCGACGAACTCCTCGATGTCGGGGTGGTCGATGTCGAGGACGACCATCTTGGCCGCGCGGCGGGTGGCCCCACCGGACTTGATCGTGCCGGCGGAGGCGTCGGCCCCGCGCATGAAGCTGACCGGTCCCGAGGCGGTGCCACCGGAGGAGAGCAGCTCCTTGGAGGAGCGGATGCGGGAGAGGTTCAGGCCGGCGCCGGAGCCGCCCTTGAAGATCAGCCCCTCCTCCCGGTACCAGTTCAGGATCGAGTCCATCGTGTCGTCGACGGCGAGGATGAAGCAGGCGCTGACCTGCTGCGGCGCACTCGTGCCCACGTTGAACCACACGGGGCTGTTGAAGCTGAAGTACTGGCGCAGCAGCATCCAGGTGAGCTCGTGCTCGAAGATCTCGGCGTCGCCCTCGGTCGCGAAGTAGCCGTGCTCCCGGCCGGCGGCGCCATAGGTGAGCACCACCCGGTCGATGAGCTGGCGCAGGCTGGTCTCGCGCTGCGCGGTGCCGACCGCACCCCGGAAGTACTTGGTCGTGACGATGTTGGTGGCGTTGATGCTCCACTCGGACGGGAACTCCACGCCGCGCTGCTCGAAGTTGATCGAGCCGTCCCGCCAGTTGGTCATGACGACGTCACGACGCTCCCAGGTCACCTCGTCGTACGGGTGCACACCGGCGGTGGTGAAGACCCGCTTGACCTTCAGGCCCTTCCCCCGGGTCGGCGCCTTGGCGGCGCGACGCGTGCGGCCCGACAGGCGGTCCTCGGTCTCGGTCACTGAGCTCTCCCTCTGTGTGTGGGCGCCGGCGGGGGAGCGCCGGGCCCGGTACTGCTGATTGGTTGTGTACCCGCTGGTGCTGACAGTTCTGGGGTGGACGGCAGGCGTCAGCCGTTCGTGCTGCCGTCCGGGGCGTTCGTGGCCCGCGTGCCCCCGCGGCGGCGGGCGGCGGGCAGGTCCGGCTGCATGCCGGGCAGCGGCAGCGTGCCGGCGATGAGGTGCCGGGACCGCAGCTCGGTGATCTCCTTCTCGAAGTCCTCGATCGAGGTGAAGGCCCGGTAGACGCTGGCGAAGCGGAGGTAGGCGACCTCGTCGAGCTCGCGCAGCGGCCGCAGGATCGCCAGCCCCACCTCGTGACTGGGGACCTCGGCCGCGCCGGTCGCCCGGATCGCGTCCTCGACCTGCTGCGCCAGCTTCTGCAGCTGGTCCTCGTCGACCGGCCGGCCCTGGCAGGCCCGGCGCACGCCGGCGACGACCTTGCTGCGGTTGAACGGCTCGCTCACCCCGCTGCGCTTGACGACGGCGAGCACCGGCTCCTCGACCGTCGTGAACCGGCGCGCACAGGCGGGACAGGAACGGCGCCGACGGGTCGTGGCGCCCTCCTCGGCCTCCCGGGTCTCGATGACCCGGGAGTCCGGGTTGTGGCAGAAGGGACAACGCACGGCGGTTCCTCCTCCCCCTGCCCGGCACCCCGCCCCGGGGCTCGCTCCGCGAGCGGTGTCCCGGGTGCCCGCCGCGGGGGTCCTGTGGACCCTCCTGGGGACAACCGGTGCACATCCCGGGGAGGAGCTGAGGACGACCTGTGGACGGACTTACATCGGTGCAACTACTAGATGTAGGGGAACCCTAGGCAGGGCCCCACTAGATGTGCAAGACCGGCGCGGCGTGGCGTGTTCCCGTGCAACCCGCTCGTGACCAGGGGCGGTCAGACACACCAGGAGTCACACGGACACGCCGGGCACAGGCGCGAAGAGCGTGCGCGACGACCCGGAAACGGTGTAGTGCGTGTCGCGGTCGCGGCACCGCGCGAGACCCCGGGGCGACCCGCAGTGGGGGGCCGACGACCCCGCCGCGACAGCTCGGGACGCGGCGGCTCAGGACGCGGCGGCCGACCGCGCGGCTGACGACGAGCCCCACGAGAAGGCCACCACGTCGTCCAGCCGGATCGGACGGGTCAGCAGGCTCGGCCCGGACCCGGGGAGCGTGTCGCCCCCCGCCCGGTGCCGACCACCGAACGCCGGCGCCCGGTGGCGACCGGCCAGGGCGGCACCGTCGACGCACCGGACCACGGGCAGCTCGGCCGTCAGGTCGCTCGCATGCCGGCGGCGGCGCCCGGCGACCCGGCCGGGGAGGGCCTGACCCAGCCGCTCGCGCAGCTCGGCGCGGCTCATGACCACCGTCTCGGCGGGCACCTCCGGAACGGACGGCGCCCCCCCAGCGGCTTCGGGCAGACGGACCGCGGCGAGCTCGACCCCGATCATCCGCACGCCGCCGGCGGAGTGCACCCGCACGTGCGCCTCGCACCGACCGGTCTCGTCGTGCCGCCAGCCGAGGACCGCACCCGGCCACCAGGCTCCGTCGACGTAGACCTCCGCCTCGAGGGGCTGGGCGATGGTGGCCGCTGCTCGGCCGGGCTGGTCCATGGGCACGAGCGCCACGCTAGGTCGCCGCCCCCCACCGTCCCGGGGAGGACGGCGCCCCGAGGGTTGACGAACATCGAGCTCCAGGATTGTGGAGGCGCCGGCGCGACCCGCATTCCCCGGGCGCTCACGGCACCTCCAGCACCTGACCCGGGACGATGGTCGCGCCCTCGAGGTCGTTGAGCCGCTCGATCGCGTCGACGACCGTGCGCACGTCGGCCTCCGGACCGGCCACCGACGCCGCGATCGACCACACGGTGTCCCCCGGCTGCACGACGACGCTGCTGACGCCGGCCAGCTCCAGCTCACCCTCCGGAGCCAGCACGGCCGACAGGACCAGCACCGCGAGCGCCGCCACCGCCACGGCGAGCGCGGTCAGCGCGCACCAGCCGCGCCGGGTCAGCCGCAGAGGTGCACCCCCGCCCGCGCGGCGGGTGGCGACGCCGCCGCGCACCCGGCCGGGGCGGACGGCACCCCCCTCGAGCCGCACCGGCCGCGCGCCCGGGCGCACCCCGTCGCGCCGGGCGGGCGGCGCGCCGGCGAGCGGACCGACGCCGCGCACCACCCCTCGCCCCGCCACGCGCTCACCCGTCGGCCGCACCGGCCCCGCCACCCGCGGCCCCGTGCCACCCCCACCGGAGTACCCGATCTCGCGCCCTGTGCCCGCCACCCCAGCACCTCCTCCCACGACCGCCGCCGATCACCCGGCGACCGAACAGCTGTTCGAATCGAACGTCTGTGCGATGTCTACCGCACGCCGCCGACAGGATCGAGCCGACACCCGTCGACTTCGAACATGTGTTTGAGAACGAGCGCTGGACGCGCTACCGTCCGGACGGGCACCACCCGACGCCGGCGCAGGCAACGCGGCCGACGCCGTCGGGCGGACGAACGAGCCGTGGTTCCACGGCCGGCGAGGAGGAGACGTGGCGGGCACGAGCGGGACGTCGAGCGGGCGCGGCGGGTCACGACGCGGGAGCGGCGCGGCGGCGGGTACCGCACCGGCTCCGACCGGGGAGGTGCGCGCCTTCCCCGACCGGGGCGAAGCGGGCGACGGGCTGACCCAGCGGCAGCGCCGGGTGCTGGAGGTCATCCGCGACTCGATCGACCGCCGGGGCTATCCGCCCTCGGTCCGGGAGATCGGCGAGGCGGTGGGCCTGTCCTCGGCCTCCTCCGTCGCCCACCAGCTCTCCGTCCTGCAGAAGAAGGGCTGGCTGCGCCGGGACCCGAACCGGCCGCGCGCGCTGGACGTCCGGCTGCCGGGCGAGATCCCCGCGGCCGGTGGCGTCTTCGCCCCGCCGCCCGTCGCCGAGGACTCCGCCAGCCCCACGCCCACCTACGTGCCGCTGGTGGGGCGGATCGCGGCCGGTGGCCCGGTCCTGGCCGAGCAGGCGGTCGAGGACGTCTTCCCGCTGCCGCGCGAGCTGGTCGGCGAGGGAACGCTGTTCATGCTCCGCGTCGCCGGCGACTCGATGGTCGAGGCGGCGATCTGCGACGGCGACTGGGTCGTCGTCCGCCAGCAGCCGACCGCCGAGAACGGCGAGATCGTCGCCGCCATGATCGACGGCGAGGCCACCGTGAAGACCTACAAGCGCAAGGACGGGCACGTGTGGCTGATGCCGCACAACCCGGCCTACGAGCCGATCCCCGGCGACGACGCGACCGTGCTCGGCCGCGTGGTCACGGTCCTGCGCCGGGTCTGATCTCCCGCCGGACCGGTCGGCGGCCGCCGACCGGTCCGGGCACGGCCCCCGTCGAGCGCGCGCTCAGCCGCGCGGCGGACCACCGGGCGCCGACCCGCGTCGGCGCCAGCGGCCGACCACCCACAGCGCCAGGGTCGCCACGACGGCGGCGGTCAGCCCGGCGGCGACCGGCGAGACGCCGTCGTCGGACTCGGTGAGGACGTCGGTGAGCGAGCCGTCCGATGCGCCGGTGGCGTCGGCGGGCGCGGTCCCGGTCGGCACGGGGACGACGGTCACCGCGCTGGGCAGCCCCTCGCTGGCGACCACGAGGGCGGAGCCGTCGGCGGAGAAGCTGATCGCCTCCCCCTGAGGCGAGTTCGGCAGCGCGACCCGGACGGGTTCGGCAGCGAGGGCGGCGACGACGTCGGACCCGACCAGCGGCCAGACGTAGGCGTCGGTGTAGGTCCGCAGGGCCAGGGCGTGCCCGTCGGGCGCCACGGCTCCCCCGGTCACCAGCAACTGCCCGGCCCGGCCCACCGGGCCACCCGGGGTGCCCGTCAGGGTGAGATCCACCGAGGCCACCTCGACCAGGCCGACGGTCCCGTCCGCCTCCAGTGCGGCGACCGGTCGGTAGACGTCGCTGGAGCCGAACACCTCCTTGGTGACCACGTACGGCGTGCCGTCCGGGGCGATCAGCAGCGCTTCGGCGTCGCGCGGCCCGTCGGGGTAGACGAGCCGGTGGACACCGGTGGATCCGTCCGGTCGGAGCGCGAGCAGCGCGACCGTCTCGCGGACGGCGTTGTTGTCGCCCGTGTCGGCCAGCCACACCGTCCCGTCCGGCCCCACCGCGAGGTCCTCGGGGTCGTAGGGGTCCACATCGGCGGTGTGCACGCCGGTGACCTGGCAGGCGGGGTCGATCACGTGCACGGCGACCTGGTCGCCGCCGTCGTTGATGGCGAGCATGGTGCCGTCGGCGCCGACGACGAGACCCGAGAGCTCGGGCAGCGACGGATCGGTGATCTCGCACTGGACGGTCGCGCCGGCGCCGTCCTCGGCGCGCGCGGGGGCGGCGGAGAGTGTGGGGGCCGCGACGGTCAGGAGCGCGACGCCGGCCAGCACCCGGACCGGCGTCCGCGCCACCCCGGGGTGGTCAGGAGAGCCGGGGGCCTGCGCGCGCACCGAGCCAGCGTGACAGCACCAGATCGTCCAGCGCGTGAACCACGCCCAACAGCAGCAGCCCCACCGCCGCGCCGACGACGGCGTCGCTGAGCCAGTGGAAGTCGAGGGCGACCATGGCGAGGGTGCACAGGACCGGCCCGATCACGGCCAGCCCCCAGAACAGACGCTGGATCCGCGGCGACATGCCGTACTGGACGGCCTGCCAGCGGGCCACCCCCCACAGCAGCACCGCGTTGGCGAGGTGCCCGGAGGGGTAGGACTGGCCGTCGGGGTGGTGCAGGAAGTCGCCGCCGTGCCCCGGCGCCGTCCGGCCGATCGCGTACTTGAGGGCGTAGACGGCGACGGTGAGCAGCACCAGCGCGACGACGACCCGCAGGAGCGGACGCAGCGTCCGGTGCCGGCCGGCGAGCCAGCCGATCAGCCCCACCAGCACGATGAGCACCGAGCCGCGTCCACCGATCTGGGTGACCCAGTAGAGCGGGGTGTAGGCCGCGGTGTCCCGCAGCCCCCAGCCGCCCACCGTGTCGGAGATCCAGCCGTCGACGTGCTCGGTGACGCCGTGCACGAGCAGGTCGACGGTGAGCACCGCACCCACCAGCAGGGCGACGCCCAGCGCCCACCAGGTGGGGCGCCCGATGGACACGACGGGCGGGTGCTCCGGCACACGCCGGCCCGCGTCCGGGGTGTCCGGCGACCGTCGCACCACGCCGCTGGTCACCGGCTCACGGTACCGGGCCGTGACCGAGTCGTGACCTCGGCCGGAGGAACGACCCGGTTCTGCCGGGCGCGCCGCTCAGCCGACCGGTGCGGCGAAGTCGCCGAGAGCCGCCGCCAGCGCGCCGTCCACCCGCGCGTTGAGCCGCGTGCCGGCGGACTCGTGGCTCTCGCTGAGGACCTCGCCGTCCCGGTGGACCCGGGCGACGAGGTCGCCGCGGTCGTAGGGCACGAGCACGTCGACCTCGGTCTCGGGATGCGGCAGCCGGGTGGCGACGATCTCCCGCAGCCGGTCGATGCCCTCCCCCGTGCGGGCCGACACCCAGACCGCGCCGGGCAGCGCCTGCCGCAGGGTGAGGACGTCGTCCTCGCTCATCGCGTCGACCTTGTTCACCACGATCAGTTCGGGCACCGAGCGGGCGTCGATGTCGGCCAGGACGACCCGGACGGCGTCGATCTGGCCGAGCGGGTCGGGGTCGGCGCCGTCGACGACGTGCAGCAGCAGATCGGCGGCGGCCACCTCCTCCAGCGTGGACCGGAAGGCGTCGACCAGCTGGTGCGGCAGGTGCCGCACGAACCCGACGGTGTCGGTGAGCGTGTACTCGCGGCCGTCGGGCGACTCCGCCCGGCGCACGGTGGGGTCCAGGGTGGCGAACAGCGCGTTCTCCACCAGCACCCCGGCGCCGGTCAGCCGGTTGAGCAGGCTCGACTTGCCCGCGTTGGTGTACCCGGCGATGGCCACGCTGGGGACGGCGTTGCGGTC
This sequence comes from Trujillonella endophytica, assembly GCF_900110555.1. Lineage (GTDB taxonomy): Bacteria > Actinomycetota > Actinomycetes > Mycobacteriales > Geodermatophilaceae > Trujillonella > Trujillonella endophytica. Next base: position 51,724 of record NZ_FOEE01000012.1, on the reverse strand, counting down.
GCGGCCGGCCCGCTGCGTCGCCCGGGCGGTCGCCATGCCGGCGATCTCGCGGCGGAGCTTGCTCATCCGGGCGCGGATCCGCCGCCGGTCGGTCTCGATCTTGGTCTCACCCGGGCCACGGGTACCGATACCGCCACCGCCGGCGACGCGGCCACCGGCCTGCCGGGACAGCGACTCACCCCAACCGCGCAGCCGCGGCAGCATGTACTGCATCTGGGCGAGCTCGACCTGCGCCTTGCCCTCCCGACTGCTGGCGTGCTGGGCGAAGATGTCGAGGATCAGCGCCGTCCGGTCGACGACCTTCACCTTGAGGATCTTCTCCAGCGCGTTGAGCTGGCCGGGGGTCAGCTCGCCGTCGCAGATCACGGTGTCGGCGCCGGTCGAGGCGACGATGTCGCGGATCTCGTTCGCCTTGCCGGAGCCCACGTACGTGCCGGCGTCCGGCGTCGAGCGCCGCTGGCTGACCGCCTCGAGCACCTCGGAGCCGGCCGTCTCGGCCAGCGCCGCGAGCTCGGCGAGCGAGCGGTCGGCGTCGGCCTGCGTCCCCTCGGTCCACACCCCGACCAGGACCACGCGCTCCAGGCGCAGCTGGCGGTACTCGACCTCGGTGACGTCGGCCAGCTCGGTGGACAGGCCGGCGACGCGGCGCAGGCCCTCGCGCTGCTCGAGGTCGTAGCTGCCGGTGGTCTCGTCGGGCTCGTCCCACTGGCCCGCCGGTGCGGGGCGCACGTCGGGTGTCGGGGAGGTGGGCTGCTGCTCGGGCGCGGTGGTCATCGGCTCCAGCGTGGCACGCCCCTCGCGGAGGGGCACCTGAGTTGTCGCTTCGTCGCGGATCGCTGCTCGTGTCATCGCCGGGTACAACACCGGCCGGCCCCGCATGCATCCCGCTGCCGGGCGGGTAGGGAACGCGGACGCCCAACGACGAGGAGGCACCCCGTGAGCACCAGCAGCGACGCCGGCACGGACGACCCGGGCCGCGACCCGAAGGGGCTGGACCCGCCGCGCAACCTCTTCGGAGGCGCCGATCAGGACACAGGCCGGGGCGAGCCCCGGGGGACCGGGAACGTCGGGCCCGGCGACAAGCCCGAGGCCCCCACCGACGAGCCGGAGACGCGGGCCGACAGCCCCGACCGGCCCTGACGGCGGGCGTCAGCTCCCGGGAACCGGCTCCCCGAGCCACTCCGCCGTGAGCTCGCCCGCGGCGACGACGACGGCCGGCCCGCGCAGCACCGTGGTGTCCGGCCCGACGTCCACCGTCAGCCGGCCGCCGGGAACGTCGACCACGACGGTCCCGGCGGTCGCACCGGCGTCCGCGAGCGCGGCGTAGGCCGCGGCGCAGGCGCCGGTGCCGCACGACCGGGTCTCCCCCACACCGCGCTCGTGCACCCGCAGGCGGATGTGCGCGTCGGCGCCCTCGGCGGGCGCCCGGAGCACCGTGATCAGCTCGACGTTCACGCCCTCGGGGAACAGCTCCGCGTCGAACCGCGGCTGCGCCGTCAGGTCGAGTGCGTCCAGGTCGGCGTCGGTCAGGCACGCCAGGTGGGGGTTGCCCATCGACACGGCCAGGCCCTCGAAGCGCCGCCCGGCGACCTCGGCGGAGCCCCGGCCGAACTCGCGCGCGGGCCCCATGTCGACCCAGTACGTGCCGTCGGCGCCGGCGCCCAGCCGGCGCGGTCCGCCCCGGGTGCCGACCCACACCCCGTCGGCGCAGGCGGCGCGGTCCAGCAGCCCCTCGGTGACCAGGACGTGCAGGAACAGCCGCACGCCGTTGCCGCACATCTCGGCCAGCGACCCGTCGGCGTTGCGGTGGTCCATGAACCACTCGCAGCGGTCCAGGGCGTCGCCGAGCACGGCGGGCGCGTCGGGCACGTGCACGCTGCGCACGACCCGCAGGACGCCGTCCCCACCGAGGCCGGCGCGGCGGTCGCACAGCCGGCGGACCATCGCCGCGTCCAGCCGGATCTCCGGCCAGCGGTCGCCGTCGGGATCGGGGAGGACGACGAAGTCGTTCTCCGTGCCGTGCCCGACGAGCACCCGGTCGCGCGTTCTCACCGGCCCAGCGTACGGGCGGCGAGCAGGCCGCCGACCGCGTCGACCAGGTCGGGGCGGGCGGCGTCGAACCAGGTGGTCGAGGCGTCGCGGCGGAACCAGGAGCGCTGGCGGCGCACGAACCGCCGCGTCGTGACGACGGTGCGCTCCCGGGCCTCCTCGGGGGTCAGCGCGCCGTCGAGCTGCGCGAGCACCTGCGCGTACCCCAGCGCCCGCGAGGCGGTCGGCCCCTCGCGCAGCCCGTCGGCGGCCAGCGTCTCCACCTCGGCGACGAAGCCCGCGGCCCACATGCGGTCCACCCGGTGCGCGATCCGCTCGTCGAGCTCGGCCGGCGCGCGGTCCAGCCCCACCACGACCGCCGGGTAGTGCGGCCGCGGCTCGGGCAGGGACGCGCGGAACGGCCCGCCGGTCAGCTCCACCACCTCAAGCGCCCGCACGATGCGCCGCCCGTTGCTGGGCAGCACCGCGGCGGCCGCGGCCGGGTCGACGCCGGCGAGCCGGGCGTGCAGCGCGGCCGGGCCGACGTCGGCCAGCTCTCCCTCCAGCCGCGCGCGCACCGCCGGATCGGTGCCGGGGAAGTCGAGCTCGTCCAGGACGGCGCGCACGTACAGCCCCGAGCCGCCGACCAGCAGCGGCACCACCCCGGCGGCCCGCAGCCGGTCGACCTCGGCCCGGGCGCGCTGCCGGTACTCGGCGACCGACGCAGGCTCGCGGACGTGCCAGAGGTCGAGCAGGTGGTGCGGGACGCCGCCGCGCTCGGCGAGGTCGGGCTTGGCGGTGCCGATGTCCATGCCGCGGTAGAGCTGCATCGAGTCGGCGTTGACCACCTCCCCGCCCACCCGCCGCGCGAGGGCCACCGCGAGCGCCGTCTTGCCGGTCGCGGTCGGGCCGACGACGGCGACCACCGGCGGCGGCGCACCGGCCGGGGCAGCGGTCACCGCGCCGTCCAGGAGGCCACCAGGTAGCCGACGCCGAACGGGGCGTCGTCGTAGCGCAGTTGCGCCTGCACGGCCCGTCCGGCCACGACCCCGCCGACGGCGCGCCACACGGGCACGCCGGCTGCCAGCAGCCGCTCGCCCTCCGCCGGGTCGAGGGCGGCGAGGGCGGCGGCGTCCCCGGCGGCGAGCGCGGCCGCCACCGCGGCGTCGAAGGGGGCTGCGGCGTCGTCGAGGTAGCCGGGGGCCTTCACGCTGCGGCGGGCCGAGCCGTCCCCGACGGCGAGCACCCCGACGGTGCCCGGCAGGCCGGCCACGGCCTCCGCGAGTTCCGCCGGCCCGACGCCCAGCCGCGGCCCGGTGTGCCCGGCCCGGTCGAGCAGCCAGGCCCCGATCGTGAGCGCGGTCGGGGTGCGGCGACCGCCGGCGCGCGCGCCGCCGGCGAAGGGCACCTCCAGGTCCACGCCGACGCCGCGCAGGTCGCCGGCGTCGCCCTCGCCGTAGCGGCCCTCGGCCCCCGGACCGACGACGACGACGCTCTCCGGGCCCGCCGCGAGCACGGCCTCCACCGCCTCCGCGCAGGCCCGGCGCAGCGCCGTCGTCTCCGGCGCCGCCCGCCCCTCGACCGCCGGGAGCAGCAGCGGAGGACCCGGGCAGAAGGCGATCGCGAGCGGCCGAGCCGGCCCCGGGGCGGAGGATCCGGCCTGTTCTGTCGTCACGGCAGCAGTGTCGCCGATGCGACGTGGGACACTGCGGTGCGTGTCGAGCACGGAGAGCCCCGTAGACGGTTCGCAGCAGGTCCCCCAGTCCTCCGAGGGCGGTGCACCCGCCGCGTCCGAGGCCGTCGGATCGCAGGCCGTGAGCCCCGACGCGGGGACGCCGGCGGCGCCCGATCCCGGGGATGCGGTGCTGGCGGACCCGACGGCGAGCGAGGCCGCAGCCCCCCAGGAGTCGCCCGCCCAGGAGGCCCCCGCCGAGGACCCTGTCGCGGAGGCCCCTGCCGAGGAGGCACCCACCGAGCCGGTGACCCCCGGTCCGATCCCCGAGGAGGCGGCCGCCGCGATCGCCGCCGTCCCGGCACCGGGCGCGCCCGCGCCGGGCACGTTCCCCGCGCACCCGGCCGGCGAGCCCACCCCGGGCCCGATCGCCGCGCCGGCGTCGGACCCCACCGCGTGGGGCCGCGTCGACGAGGACGGCACCGTCTACGTCCGCACCGCCGACGGCGAGCGCGCCGTCGGCTCCTGGCAGGCCGGCGACCCGGCCGCCGGGCTGGCCCACTTCGGGCGTCGCTTCGACGACCTGGCCACCGAGGTGACCCTGCTCGAGGCGCGCCTCAAGGCCCACACCGGCAATCCGACCGAGATCAAGTCCAAGGCGCAGGCGCTGGCCGACCAGATCCCGTCCGCGACCGCCGTCGGCGACCTCGACGGTCTCGCCGCGCGGGCCCGGGCGATGGTGGAGACGGCCGACTCGGCCGCCGCCGAGTCCCGGGCCGAGAAGGCCGCCCACCGGGTCGCGCAGATCGCGCGCAAGGAGGCGCTGGCCGCCGAGGCCGAGCAGATCGCCGCCGAGTCGACGGCGTGGAAGGCCGCCGGTGACCGTCTCAAGGCGATCGTCGAGGAGTGGAAGACCATCCGCGGCATCGACCGCAAGACCGACGAGGCCCTGTGGCAGCGGTTCGCCGCGGCCCGGGACGGCTTCGGTCGCCGCCGCGGCGCGCACTTCGCCTCCCTGGACGCGCAGCGCGGCGAGGCCCGCGCGGCCAAGCAGGAGCTCATCGCGGAGGCGCAGCGGCTGTCGACGTCCACCGAGTGGGGTCCGACCAGCGCGGCGATGCGCTCGCTGATGGACCGCTGGAAGGCCGTGCCGCGCACCGGCCGCGACGGCGACGACGACCTGTGGAAGCAGTTCCGCGCCGCCCAGGACGTCTTCTTCGCCGCGCGCACGGAGTCGGACAAGGCGCGCACCACCGAGGAGGTGGCCAACCAGCAGGCCAAGGAGGAGATCCTCGCCGAGGCGGAGAAGCTCGACGCGTCCAAGGACCTGCGGGGCGCGCAGAACGCGCTGCGCAAGCTGCAGGAGCGCTACGACGCCATCGGGCACGTGCCGCGGGGGGCCATGCGGGCGCTGGAGGACCGGATGCAGGCCGTCGAGCAGCGCGTGCGGGGTGCCGCGGACGCCGGGCGGGTGCGCACCGCCCCGGAGAACCCGATGGTCACCTCGATGCGCGCGGCCGTCACCAAGGCCGAGGAGCAGCTGGCCAAGGCCGAGGCCTCGGGGAACGCGCAGCGGATCTCCCAGGCGCAGGCCGACCTCGCCACCCGCCAGGAGTGGCTGGCCGAGGCCGAGAAGGCCGCCTCCCGCCGCTGACGACGTGCAATTCCGCGCTTCTGCTCGGTGCAGAAGCGCGGAATTGCACGGTCAGCAGCTGCTGGGAACGGGAGCGAGCGGGGGTGGGACGCCGATCCGCGGCATGCCGAGCGAGACGCCGGGAGTGGTCGGCCGCGTGCCGGCGTCGTGCGCGTCCCCGGCGCGGGTGCGCCGGTGCGAGAGCAGCGCGCCGTCGGCCATGAGGTGGTGCGGCGCGACCTCGGTCACCACCGTCTCGACGACGTCTCCGGGGCGGACTCCGTCGGCCGCCGTGAAGTGCACCAGCCGTCCGTCGCGCGCCCGGCCGGACAGCCGGCCGCGGGCGGCGTCCTTGCTGCCCTCCCCCGCGGCGACGAGCAGCTCGACGCGGCGGCCGATCTGGGCGCGGTTCTCCGCCCAGCTGATCTCGTCCTGCAGGGCGGTCAACCGCAGGTAGCGCTCCTGGACGACGGCCTTGGGCAGCTGGTCGGCCATCTCGGCGGCCGGGGTGCCGGGCCGCTTCGAGTACTGGAACGTGAACGCACCGGCGAAGCGCGCCTGCCGGACGACCTCGAGGGTCTGCTCGAAGTCCGCCTCGGTCTCGCCGGGGAAGCCCACGATGATGTCGGTGGTGATCGCGGCGTCGGGCATGGCGGCGCGGACCCGGTCGATGATCCCCAGGTAGCGCTCCTGCCGGTAACCGCGGCGCATCCGCCGGAGCACGTCGTCCGACCCGCTCTGCAGCGGCATGTGCAGCTGGTGGCAGACCGCCGGCGTCTCGGCCATGGCCTCGATGACGTCGTCGGTGAACTCGCGCGGGTGGGGGCTGGTGAACCGCACCCGCTCCAGGCCCGCGATCGCGCCCGTGGCGCGCAGCAGGTCCGCGAAGGCGCCCCGGTCGCGGAACTCGACGCCGTAGGCGTTGACGTTCTGGCCGAGCAGCGTCACCTCGAGCACGCCCTGGTCGACCAGCGCCTGCACCTCGCCGAGGATCTCGCCGGGCCGGCGGTCCTTCTCCTTGCCACGCAGCGCCGGGACGATGCAGAACGTGCAGGTGTTGTTGCAGCCGACGCTGATCGACACCCAGCCGGCGTAGGCGGAGTCCCGCTTGGCCGGCAGCGTCGAGGGGAACACCTCGAGCGACTCGGCGATCTCGATCTGCGCCTCGGCGTTGTGCCGGGCCCGCTCCAGGAGGGCGGGGAGCGACCCCACGTTGTGGGTGCCGAAGACGACGTCGACCCACGGCGCGCGCCGCACGATCTCCCCGCGGTCCTTCTGCGCGAGGCAGCCGCCGACGGCGATCTGCATCCCGGGTCGGGCGTCCTTCACCGGCCGCAGGTGCCCGAGGTTGCCGTACAGCCGGTTGTCGGCGTTCTCGCGGACCGCGCACGTGTTGAGGACGACGACGTCGGCGTCGTCGTCCTCGGCGGCCGCGGTGTAGCCGGCCGCCTCCAACAGGCCTGACAGGCGCTCGGAATCGTGCACGTTCATCTGGCACCCGTACGTGCGCACCCGGTAGGTGCGGGCGGCGCCGGGCTTCTCGTGGGTCGTGGCTTCGCTCTCCATCTCGCCGCCGAGGGTACGGCGCTCCCGCGGCCGGCCTGCTTCGTTACCGCTTCGTGACGGCACCGGTGACCGGGGGAAACCGTGTCCCCCTAGTGTCCGGGGTGTGACCAGCGCCACAAGGCAGCATCCGCTCGTCGAGCTCTCCGGCGTCCAGAAGTGGTTCGGCGACCTGCACGTCCTCGCCGACGTCGATCTGGCCATCGACGCCGGGGAGGTGGTGGTCGTCATCGGCCCCTCCGGCTCGGGCAAGTCGACGCTGTGCCGCGCGATCAACCGCCTGGAACCGATCCAGCAGGGCGAGATCCGGGTCGACGGCGAGCTCCTGCCCGAGGAGGGCAAGGCCCTGGCCCGGCTGCGCGCCGACGTCGGCATGGTGTTCCAGAACTTCAACCTGTTCGCGCACAAGACCGTGCTGCAGAACGTGACCCTCGGGCCGGTGAAGGTGCGCCACCGGTCCAAAGGGGAGGCCGACAAGCGGGCCCGCGAGCTCCTGGACCGGGTCGGCGTCGGCAACCAGGCGGACAAGTACCCGGCCCAGCTCTCCGGCGGCCAGCAGCAGCGCGTGGCCATCGCCCGCGCCCTCGCCATGGACCCGAAGGTGATGCTGTTCGACGAGCCGACGTCGGCACTGGACCCGGAGATGATCAACGAGGTCCTCGACGTCATGACCTCGCTGGCGCGCGACGGCATGACGATGGTCGTCATCACCCACGAGATGGGCTTCGCCCGCCGGGCGGCCAACCGCGTCGTGTTCATGGACGGCGGCCGGATCGTCGAGTCCGCGGACCCCGAGACGTTCTTCACCCGGCCGACGTCGGACCGGGCCAAGGACTTCCTCTCCAAGATCCTCACCCACTGACGCCCCAACCGAGAGGAGCACGTCCATGAGGTTCCGTCGCACGGCATCAGCCCTGACCGTCGCCGTCACCGCGCTCGCCCTGGCCGCCTGCGGCGACGACGACGACGGGGGTGGGGGCGGCGGGGACTCCGCCGAGCCGTCGGTCGCCGAGACGCCGGAGTTCGAGGCCGGCACGACCATGGCCGAGATCGCGGAGCGGGGCACCATCCGCGTCGGCACCAAGTTCGACCAGCCCGGGTTCGGCCTGGAGAACCTCGAGGGCGAGGTGGAGGGCTTCGACGTCGAGGTCGCGAAGATCATCGCCGGCGCGCTCGGCATCGCCGAGGGCGACATCGAGTGGGTGCAGACCCCCTCGGCCGTCCGCGAGGAGGTCATCGAGGGCGGCGAGGTCGACATGGTCGTCGCGACGTACACGATCAACGACACACGGCGGGAGCGGATCTCGTTCGCCGGGCCGTACTACGAGGCCGGCCAGCAGATCATGGTCGCGTCGGACGACGACGAGATCACCGGCCCCGAGTCGTTCACCGAGAACCCGGACGCGACCGTCTGCTCGGTCACCGGGTCGACGCCGGCGGAGAACATCCGCGAGTACCTGGCGAGCGACTCCCAGCTGGTGCTCTTCGAGGAGTACTCGCAGTGCGCGGACTCGCTGAGCAACGGCCAGGTGGACGCCGTCACCACCGACAACGTGATCCTGCTGGGCTTCGTCTCGGAGTCCGACGGTGAGTTCAAGCTGGTCGGCGAGCAGTTCACCGAGGAGCCCTACGGGATCGGCATCACCAAGGGTGACGTCGCATTCTGCGAGTTCATCAACGAGACGCTCGCGGACAACGAGGAGGCCTACGTGGCGGCCTGGGAGAGCACGGCGGGCCAGGTCGAGGGCACGGAGACGCCCTCGCTGCCCGAGCCGCAGCCCTGTTCCTGACGCGGTGAGCACCACGGCCGGCCGCTCCCCGCGGCCGGCCGTGGTGCGCCGACCCGACCTCGTCCTCCCGGCCGGAAGGCGGCGCGCATGAGTCCCGTCCTCGACAACCTCGACCTGTACGTCGATGGCTTCCTGACCTCGCTCAGGATCATCGTGTACTCGCTCATCGGGTGCCTGCTGCTCGGCCTGATCATCGCAGCCTGCCGCGTCTCCCCCGTTCCCCCGCTGCGGGCGTTCGGCACCTTCTGGGTGACGACGTTCCGCAACACTCCGCTGACCGTGGTGCTGGTCTTCTGCGCGTTCGGGCTGCCGGAGCTCGGCATCAACCGCAGCTTCTTCTTCTTCGGCGTCCTCGGCCTGATCCTCTACACCTCCGCCTTCGTCGCCGAGGCGATCCGGGCAGGCATCAACTCGGTGCCGGCCGGCCAGGCCGAGGCGGCCCGGTCGCTGGGCCTCGGCTTCTCGCTCACGCTGCGCGACGTCGTGCTGCCCCAGGCGCTGCGCACCGTCGTACCGCCGCTGGGCAGCGTCCTCATCGCGATGTTCAAGAACTCGGCCGTGGTCGGCGCCTTCGGCGTGGGCGGCGACCTGTGGAGCACCGGGCAGATCCTGACCAGCGCGCGGGGGTACGAGACCCTCCCGGTCTTCATCGGGGTCGCCATCGGCTACCTGCTGATCACCCTGCCCGCCGGGGCGCTGCTGCAGGTCATCGAGCGGAAGGTGGCGATCGCCCGATGAGCGAGCCGTCGGTGCTCTACGACGCCCAGGGGCCCAGGGCCCGCCGGCGCACCCTGATCGGCACGGTCGTCGCGCTGCTCCTGCTCGCCGGGCTGGTGTTCCTGGCGGTGCGCCGCCTGGTCGACCGCGGGCAGTTCACGATGGAGAAGTGGGGTCCGCTGATCGACCCCGACAACGAGGCGTTCGACGCGGTGTGGCGGCTGCTCCGCGAGGGCGTCGTGAACACGCTGAAGGCGGCGGCGGTCGCCATGGTCCTGTCGATCGTGCTCGGCACGGTGATCGCGGTCGCCCGCCTGTCGCTGGGACGCGTCGCCCGGATCCCGCTGATCGGCCTCGTGGAGCTGTTCCGCGGGCTGCCCGTGGTCGTGCTCGTCTACTTCGGCGTCCGGGTGATCGACGACGTCGGCATCGACCTCAGCGGTTGGCCCGGCGGCCAGGTCTTCTGGGGGCTGGTGTTCGGGCTGACCGCCTACAACATGGTCGTCTTCGCCGAGGTCATCCGGGCCGGCGTGGCATCGCTCCCGCGGGGCCAGCGCGAGGGTGCGCTGGCGACCGGCCTCACCGACGGCCAGACGATGCGCATCGTGCTGCTGCCCCAGGCGTTCCGCGTGATGCTGCCGGCGATCATCAGCCAGCTCGTGGTCGTGCTGAAAGACACCTCGCTGGTCACCTTCGTGGCCAACTACGACGAGCTGCTCAGCCAGGGCGACACCATCCAGCGCAACCTGGACAACCCGATCCAGACCTACTTCGTGGTCGCTCTCATCTACATCGCGATCAACTACACGCTCGGCCGGCTGGCCCAGTACATCCAGAAGCGGCAGGCCCGCAGCGGCCGCGTGTCGCGCCCCGCCGCGGCGACTGCCGCCAAGGCGGCGGGACCGGCGCAGGTCGGTGGTGGAGCCTGACCGCGCCCGCGCCCGCGCCCCTGCCCGCGCCCGGGCCCCGCGCCGGGCCGGACGGAGGCGAACGCCGGGCCGGGCGGAGGCGAACCCCGGGACGGGCGGGACTCGCGCGACGGATGAGGCGTCCAGGGATCGGCTCCGCGGCCGTACTGCCGAGTAGGACCCCGTGGACACCGCTCTTCGCCCCGCCGTCCCGCTCCCCGCGGTGACGCGACTCTCCGACGGCCCGTCGGACGCCGCCCAGGAGTTCGTCAACCGGGTCCGTGCGGCCGCGCCGGACTTCGCCGCGGCCGCCGGCGCCGAGACGGCGGTCGTCCGTGAGGTCGTGCCGCCCGCCCGCCACCGCCGCGCCCGCTGCCGGCTGGTGCTGCGCTTCACCGGGGACGTGGAGGTCGACCTCACCTTCCTGGGGCCGGTCAGCCGCGACCCCGCCCGCGACACCGGCTTCGGCGCGCAGATCCAGGAGTGGCTGACCAGCGACCGCAGCAACGAGCAGGCCTGGCTGGTGGCCGACGACGAGTCCCCCGACGGCCTCGCCGTCGACGTCACCGCCTGGGCCGACCTGGAGCACCCCGCGGCGAGCTGAGCCCCCCGGCGCGGTCGTCCGCGCCCGGCACACGAGCCGACGGCCCCGACCCCCGAGCAGACGGCCGCTCGTGCGCCGGCTCGAGGGGGCGGGCCCGGAACGACAACAGCGGCCCTACCGCTCCCTGGTCGCCTCGTGCAGGCAGCGGGCGATCTGCACCCGGTTGGTGACGTCGAGCTTGCTGAACAGCGCCCCGACATGCGTCTTGACCGTCGCCACCCCGAGGTGCAGCCGCTCGGCGATCTCGGTGTTCGTCAGCCCCTGGCCCACTGCCTCCGCGACCTCGCGCTCGCGATCGGTGAGCCGGGCCAGCCGCGCACGCGCCGACCGCTGCACGGCCTCGTCGCGCGGTCGGGTGACCGTGGCGATGAGCTGTGCGGTGACGCTGGGCGACAGGATCGGCTGCCCGGCGGCAACCCGTCGTACGGCATCGACGAGGTCGGCGGGTGACGTGTCCTTGAGCAGGAAGCCCGCGGCGCCGTAGCTGAGGGCGGTGACGACCATGTCGTCGGTGTCGAACGTCGTCAGCACGATGATGCGGGCACTCGTGCCGCGGTCGAGCAGTCGACGGGTCGCGGCCAGCCCGTCCATCCGCGGCATGCGGATGTCCATCAGCACGACGTCCGGCGCCTCACGCAGCACGACGTCCACGGCGTCCTGCCCGTCGGCCGCCTCGGCGACGACGTCGATGTCCGGCGCACCGCCCAGGATCATCCTCAGTCCCGCGCGGACGAGCGGGTCGTCGTCGACGAGAACGACGCGCACCGCCCTCACGTCTGCCATGGAAGGCTCGCCTCCACGACGAAGGAGCCGTCGGCGCGTGCGCCGTGCTCGAGGGTGCCGCCCGCCAGGACAGCGCGCTCGGTGAGGCCGGTGAGGCCGACGCCCGCCGACGGGAGCGCCACGCCGGCGCGCGCCCCGATCGGGTTGGAGACCTCGACGTCGAGCCGGGCCCCCGGGGTCCCGGCCAGGGCCACCCTGACCGGTACGCCGGGTGCGTGCTTGCGGACGTTGGTGAGCGCCTCCTGCACGATGCGGAAGGCGTTGCGCGACAGGGTGGTCGGCACCCGGTCGAGCGTCCCGACCAGCTGCGTCGTGTCGAGGGCAACCTCGGTGCCCGCCTCCCGTGAGTCGGCGAGGAGGGCCGGTAGCTCGGCCAGCGTCGGCTGCGGAGACTCGATGTCATGCGCGCCGTCGTCCGGGCGCAGCACGCCGAGCACCTGGCGCAGCTCGGTCAGCGCGAGCTGCGCGTTGTCCTGGATCGTCGCGGCCGTCTCGGCGGTCTGCTCGCGGGTGAGGTCGTCGCGGTAGACGAGCGCGCCGGCGTGCAGCGCCACCAGCGAGATGCGGTGCGCGAGCACGTCGTGCATCTCACGGGCGATGCGTGTGCGCTCGGCCTCGCGAACCGTGTCGGCGACCAGCGCCTGCTCGCGCTCGGCGGCGAGGGCCTGCTCGTGCCGGTTCGCGGCCAACTCACGACGTGCGCCGACGTAGAAGCCGGTCACCGCCGCTGCTCCGTAGACGACGGGAGCGAGCACCAGACCGACGACCACCTCCCACGGCGCCTCGTCGGGCGGGCGCGTCGGCAGGTCGAGCGCGATGACGACGAGCAGGCCGGCGAGGAACACACCGCCGGTCAGCACGGCCCACGGCCGCCGGCGCCATGTCCCCATGGACACGATGGCGACCAGCGCCGGGCCGAAGCTCGCGGCCGACACCGACAGCAACGCGACGACCGTGCACGCGACGGCGAGCGGGTGGCGACGACGCAGCGCCAGCAGGCCGAGCGACACCAGGCCGAGCACCAGATCGAGCGCGACGACGATCACCGTGCCCTGCTGCGACTCCGGCAGCGGGCCGTCCAGCCGCTCGACCGCGCTACCCACCCCCACCAGCGCGCCGACGCCGATCGCGAACGCGTAGCGCCCCACCCGCGGCCACAACGGCAGCGCCGGGTGGAGCGGGTCCACCTCGGTCGTTGCCGTCATGCCGGTCAGCGTAGGGATCGGGCGAAGCCCGCGACTCCCTCTTCCGGTCGCCGCCCCTCCACCTCTGGGTGGAGCTGCTCGAGCCCTGGGGACGAGGTGCGGCGCCCGCTGCACCGACACGGTGGGTCGCCTGCCGATCACCCAGGAGCCTTCCCATGCGCATTCCCCTCGCCGGGCGCCTCGCCCGAGCATCAGCCCGGCGACCGTGGCTGACGATCGGCCTATGGGCCGCCACCCTCGCCGTCGCCCTGCCGCTCGCCGGCCAGGTCGACGGTGCCGTCACTCCCGACGTGCGCAACCTGGTCACGACGGAGTCCGACGCCGGGCGCGAGCTCGACGAGATGCACCGGTCCGCCGGCTCGCAGTCCTACGACGAGACGGTCGTCCTCACCTCGGATGCGGCTCGCTTCGGCGCGCCGTCCTTCGATGCAGCCGTCGCCGCCGTCGTCCGGACGGTGGACGCCGTCGACGGCGTCGAGCGCGTCACCGCGCCGACCGCCGAGGCAGGGGTGGGTGAGTCCGGCCGCACCGCGCTGGTGCAGGTCCGGACGGCGGCGGACACCGAGGTGGTGCAGGCGCTCGTCGACGCGGTCGGCGAACTCGACGTCGACGGCTTCGAGCTGCTGGTGTCGGGCACGGAGTCCGGCGAGCTGGCGTTCACCGAGCTGGCCGGCGAGCAGCTCGCGCGCGGCGAGCTGATCGGCGTGGCGGCAGCGCTCGTCGTCCTCCTGCTCGTGCTGGGCGCGCTCGTCGCGGCCAGCATCCCGCTGGGCGTGGCCTTCGTGTCGGTCCTGTCGGCGATGGCCATGGTCGCCGTCGTGGGTCGCGCGCTGGAGCTCACCGAGGGAGTCCTCGTCCTGACGACGATGCTCGGGCTCGCGCTCAGCATCGACTACTCGCTCGTCTCCGTGCAGCGCTTCCGTGAGGAGCTCGGCCGCGGTCGAAGCGTCCTCGACGCCGTCACCGCGACCGGCGCCACCGCGAACCGCGCGGTGCTGTTCTCCGGCGCCACCGTGATGCTGTCGCTGAGCGGGCTGCTGCTCATCCCGACCACGGAGTACGTCGGCATCGCGCTGTCGGTCATCTTCGTGGCCATCTCCTCGGTCGTCACGACGCTGACCCTCCTGCCGGCCGTCCTGCGCCTGCTCGGCCATCGGGTCGATCGAGGACGCGTGCCCGGCACCGACCCGACCCGCGGGCCGGTCGGCTGGCAGCGCACGGCCCGCGCCGTCATCTCCCGGCCGGCCGTCGCGACGATCGCCGGCGTCCTCGTCCTGCTCGTCTGCGCCGCGCCGCTCGCATCGCTCCGGCTGGCCCATCCCGGGCCGGAGTCGCTGCCCGAGGACTTCGTCGTCCACCGGGCGAGCGCGCTGCTCGTGCAGGAGTTCGGTCGGGGCCAGTCCGCGACGACGATCGCCGTCGTCAACGCTGCGTCCGCCGAGGACGAGGTCGCCGCGCTGGCCCTGGCCGTCGACGCCGACCCGGCGTTCAACGACACGACGGTCGACCGCCGCGACGACGTCGCGTTCATCGACACGCACGACCGCTACGACTCGGCCGACCCACGGGCGGAGGAGGCCATCGAGCGGTTGCGGACCGAGCTCGTTCCGGGGGCGCTGACCGGTACGGCGGCGACCGGCTACGTGACCGGCGACCAGGCCACCTCGATCGACGGCATCGACCTGCTGCTGTCCCGCGCGTGGATGGTCGTCGCCTTCGTCCTCGGCGCGAGCTTCCTGCTCCTGCTGGTGACCTTCCGCTCGATCGTCATCCCGCTGAAGGCGATCACGTTGAACGCGCTCGGCGCCGCCGCGACGTTCGGGGCCATGGTCGCGGCCTACCAGTGGGGCTGGGGCTCGACGCTGCTCGGGTTCCCCGAGGTCGAGGGCATCTCGCCGTACATGCCGGTCATCACGTTCGCCCTGCTGTTCGGGCTGTCGATGGACTACCACGTCTTTCTGCTCAGCCGGATCAAGGAGGGCTACGACGCGACGGGTGACACCACCGAGGCGGTCGTCCACGGGCTCGGCCGGACGGGACGGCTCATCACCGGAGCCGCGGCCATCATGGTGGCCGTCTTCTCCGGCTTCGCCGCCTCGGGCATCCCCGAGCTCTCGCAGTGGGGCTTCGGCCTCGGCTTCGCCGTGCTCGTCGACGCGACCATCATCCGCACCCTGCTGGTGCCCGCCGCGATGGTGTGGCTGGGCGACAGCAACTGGTACCTGCCCCGCTGGCTGGAGTGGTTGCCCCGGATCGGGACGACGGAGCCCCCGGCCGAGCAGCCGTCGCCAGAGCCGGAGCCGGCACTCGTCTGAGCAGTCGGGCCGGCACCGGGCGCATGGACGCGGTGCCGGCCGAGCCTGGACCAGGCGGCCTCGGTGCGGGGCTGTCGTCGTCCGCCCCGCGCCGGTGCGACGAGCCGCGGCGGGTCAGGGCAGGAACGCGTCCAGCCCCTGATCGGTGTCCGCCGCGCTCGGTTCGTCGGCCTCCCACTCGGCGTCCAGCGCCTCGCGGACGACGATCCCCGCGAGCCCCGAGCCGTAGCCCTTGCGGGCGAGCATCCCCAGCAGCCGGCGGTGCGCGGTCTCCCGGTCGACCCGGCGCAGCCCGGACACCCGGCGCGCCACCAACCGGCGCGCGGCGTCCCACTCGTCCTGGTCGCCCACGAGCGCCAGCGCCTGGTCGGCGTCCTCGCAGTCGACGCCCTTCGCCCGCAGCTCCGACTTCAGCGCGCGCCGCGACAGCCCCCGGCTCGCCTGCCGGGAGTCCACCCAGGCTCGGGCGAAGGCGGCGTCGTCGATCAGCCCGACCTCGCCGAAACGGTCCAGCACGGCCGCGGCCGCGTCGTCCGGGATCTCCTTGCGGGCCAGCAGCTCTTCGAGCTGGCGGCGGGTTTTGGCCGTTCCGGTCAGCGCACGCAGGCAGATGTCGCGCGCCGCCGCCTCGGGATCGTCGAGGGCCGCGGCCGCCTCGCTGCTCGCGTCGTCCGCCGGGCCGGCCGCGCCCCCCTCGGGGGACGCGGCGGCCCGGCGGCGCCCGCGGGGTGGACCGAAGCCGCCGCCCCCGAGCCGGTTGCCCACCGGGCTCAGAAGTCGGGGGTGTCGGCCGCGGCCGGCGCGTCGACCTGCGGGCCGATGCCCAGCTTCTCCTTGATCTTCTTCTCGATCTCGTCGGCGAGGTCGGGGTTGTCCCGCAGGAAGTTGCGGGCGTTCTCCTTGCCCTGGCCGAGCTGGTCGCCGTCGTAGGTGTACCAAGCGCCGGACTTGCGGACGAAGCCCTGCTCGACGCCGATGTCGATGAGGCCGCCCTCGCGGCTGAACCCGAGGCCCCAGATGAGGTCGAGCTCGGCCTGCTTGAACGGCGCGGCCACCTTGTTCTTGACGACCTTGACCCGGACCCGGCTGCCGACCGCGTCGGTGCCCTGCTTGAGGGTCTCGATGCGGCGCACGTCGAGGCGGATCGAGGAGTAGAACTTCAGCGCCCGACCACCGGTGGTGACCTCCGGCGAGCCGTAGACGACGCCGACCTTCTCGCGCAGCTGGTTGATGAAGATGCAGGTCGTGCCGGAGTTGCTCAGGGCGCCGGTGATCTTGCGCAGCGCCTGGCTCATCAGCCGGGCCTGCAGGCCGACGTGGCTGTCGCCCATCTCGCCCTCGATCTCGGCGCGGGGCACGAGGGCGGCCACCGAGTCGATGACGATCAGGTCGAGCGCGCCGGAGCGGATCAGCATGTCCGCGATCTCCAGCGCCTGCTCACCGGTGTCGGGCTGGCTGATCAGCAGGGCGTCGGTGTCGACGCCGATCGCCCGGGCGTAGTCGGGGTCGAGCGCGTGCTCGGCGTCGATGAAGGCGACGATGCCGCCGGACGCCTGGGCGTTGGCCACCGCGTGCAGGGCGACCGTGGTCTTGCCGGAGGCCTCGGGGCCGTACACCTCGACCACCCGGCCGCGGGGCAGCCCGCCGACGCCGAGGGCGATGTCGAGCGCGATGGAGCCGGTCGGGATCACCTTCATCGCGACCTCGGGGGAGTCGCCCAGCCGCATGACCGAGCCCTTGCCGAACTGCTTGTCGATCTGGGCGAGGGCCATGTCGAGGGCCTTGTCGCGGTCGAGCGTTGCCATGGTGTTCACCTTCGGGAAGTCACGGTGTCGTGAGTGACGAGCGGGTCGGTGCCGACGCTAGGGGCGAGGGCTGACACTTCCGGGGGACCGACCGGACCTGTGGAGGAACACCCGGCCTGTGGACCCACAGTAGGACGAACAGGTGTTCGAGCGCCACCTGCGACACGCCGCCCGTCCCACCGGCCCCACGCACGCCTGCCCGGAGGCCCGGGGCCGGCTCCGGACGACCGCTCAGCGGTCCTTGCGCGGGACCTCGTACTCCTCGCAGATGGCCAGCCAGACCGTCCGGGTCGGGACCCCGGCCTCCAACGCGTCGAGCGCCGTCCGGCCGCCGAGGGCGGAGAAGACGTGGTCGCGGGTGACGCTCTGGGCCCGCATCGAGCCGAACTGATCGTCGAGCCGGGACCAGAACTCCTGCAGGCGCACCCCCCGACGCTAGCGCGCCCCGGCCACCGCCCCGGGACCTACGCTGGGAGCGTGATCACGACCGGGTCAGCGGCCCTCGACACGGTGCTGGAGATCGGCATCGCCGTCTGCCTGCTCCTGACGCTGGGGCTGCTCTGGCGCAACCTGCGCGACCGCTGACCGCGACCCTCCGGTCGCCGACCCGCGCAGCAGGACCACGACCAGCGGGAGCACCAGCGCCGCGCTGACCGCCGCCACCAGCCCGTACCCGCCCAGGGCCAGCAGGGGCCCGCCGACGACACCGGCCAGCGCCGCCCCCAGGCCCATCAGCAGGTCGGTCCCGCCCTGGGCGGTGGGCCGCTGCTGCGCCCCGACCGCCTCGGTGACCAGCGTGGACCCGGCCACCAGCCCGCAGGACCAGCCCAGCCCCAGCAGGAAGAGGCCGGTGCCCAGCTGCCCCGCGTCCGCCGGGCCGGCCGTGCCCGACAGCGCCGCCGCGGCCAGCAGCAGCCCGGCCGCCAGCGCCACCACCACCCGCCGGCCCAGCCGGTCGGCCAGCCACCCGACGACCGGCGAGAACAGGTACATCCCGGCCACGTGCACGCTGATGACCAGGCCGATGAGCCGCAGCGTCGTCCCCTCCGGGCCGTGCGCGTGGCCCATGTGCACCGGCGTCATGACCATGACGCCGACCATCACGGCGTGGGAGACGACGACGGCGGTCAGCCCGAGCCGGCCGCCGGGATCGGCCCACACCGCCGCCAGCGCGAGCCGGGTCGCCCGGCGCGGCCTGACCTCCGGCGCGCTCCCGCCCCCGCGCAGCCGGCGGGACAGCAGCAGCGGGTCGGGCCGCAGCAGGCCGACGAACAGTGCGGCGACGAGCAGGAACACGACCGCCGACAGCGCGAAGCCGCCGCCCAGCGCCGGCAGGCCGAGGCGGACCCCCAGGTCCGCCCCCGGCCCGGCGAGATTGGGTCCCAGGACCGAGCCGACGGTGGTCGCCCAGACCACCATCGACAGGTCGCGGCCCCGCCGCTCGGGGGCGGCGAGGTCGGCCGCGGCGTAGCGCGCCTGCAGCCCGCACGCGGTGGCCGCGCCGAAGGCGAACAGCCCCACCAGCAGCAGCGACAGGGAGGCCAGCGCCGCCGCGACCACCGTGACCAGCGCGCCGACCACCGCGACGGCGAAGCCCGCGGCCAGGCCCGCCCGCCGGCCGGACCGGTCGCTGATGCGCGCGAGCGGCACGGCGAGCACGGCAGAGCCCAGCACGCCGGCGGTCTGCCCGAGCCCCGAGGCGGCGTCGCTGCCGGCGACGTCCCGGGCGAGCAGCCCGCCCAGGGTGATGCCGATGGTGACGCCCAGCCCGCTGAGCGCCGTGCCGCTGCCCAGGACGGCGACAGTGCGGCGCTGGACCCGCGGGAGGTCGACGGTCGGCGATCCCATCGCGGCTCAGAGGCCCATCGAGCGGCCGATGATCTCCCGCATGACCTCGTTGGTGCCGCCGTAGATCGACTGCACGCGGGCGTCGCGCCAGGCGCGGGAGACCGGGTACTCGTCCATGTAGCCGTAGCCGCCGTGCAGTTGCAGGCAGCGGTCGGCGACCTTGTTCTGCAGCTCCGTCGTCCAGTACTTGGCCATCGCCGCGTCGACGGCGGAGAGCTCCCCGGCGTTCAGCCGGCGCACGCACTCGTCGACGAAGGTGCGAGCGATCGTCGTCTCGGTGTGCAGCTCGGCGAGGACGAAGCGGCTGTTCTGGAAGCTGCCCACCGGGCGCCCGAACGCCGTCCGCGTCGTGACGTACTCGACGGTCTGCGCGAGGACCGTCTCGGCGGAGGCGACGGCGATGACCGCGATCGACAGCCGCTCCTGGGGAAGGTTGTCCATCAGGTGCGCGAAGCCGGCGTTCTCCGTGCCGAGGAGGTTCTCGGCCGGCACGCGCACCTCGTCGAAGAACAGCTCGGCGGTGTCCTGCGCCTTGAGCCCCACCTTCTCCAGGTTGCGGCCGCGGGTGAAGCCGGGCATGCCGCGCTCGACGACCAGCAGGCTGGTGCCGCGCGAGCCCGGCGCCTCCGGATCGGTGCGGGCGACCACGATCACCAGGTCGGCGTTGATGCCGTTGGTGATGAAGGTCTTGGCGCCCGACAGCACCCAGTCCGAGCCGTCGCGGCGGGCGGCCGTGGTGATCGCCTGCAGGTCGCTGCCGGTGCCGGGCTCGGTCATCGCGATCGCGGTGATCAGCGCGCCGCTGCAGAAGCCGGGCAGCCAGCGCTGGGCCTGCTCCTCGGTCGCCAGGTCGCGCAGGTAGGGGCCGACGACGTCGTTGTGCAGACCGAAGCCGACGCCGCTGGCGCCGATGCGGGTCAGCTCCTCGTCGACGACGGCGTTGTAGCGGAAGTCGCGCACGCCCCCGCCGCCGTGGGCCTCGTCGACGTCCATGCCGAGCAGGCCCTGGTCGCCGGCGGAGGCCCACACCTCCCGCGGGACGATGCCGTCGGACTCCCACTGCGCGTGGAACGGCGCGACGGTCTTCTCCGCCCACGCGCGCACCGTCGCGCGGAAGTCGTCGTGGTCGGCCTCGTAGAGCGTGGAGCGCATGGCGGAAGTGTGCCCCCGCCTACCGTCGGCGTCTCCCGACCCGAACGGGCTACGCCGAGGGTGGACGACGTCGCTGCGCCCGGCGAACTGTCGTACCCGCGGGTGACACTGGCGACGTGTCCGCTCTCGACCGGTTCTCCGAGGCCACCCGGGCCTGGTTCACCGGCGCCTTCGCCGAGCCCACGCCCGCCCAGGAGGGCGCGTGGGGCGCGATCAGCTCGGGCGGGCACGCGCTGGTCGTCGCCCCCACCGGGTCGGGCAAGACGCTGGCGGCGTTCCTCTGGTCGCTGGACCGGCTGGCCAGCAGCCCGCCGCCGGAGGAGGAGATCCGCCGCTGCCGGGTCCTCTACGTCTCCCCGCTCAAGGCGCTGGCGGTCGACGTCGAGCGCAACCTGCGCGCGCCCCTGACCGGCATCGGTCAGGCTGCCCTGCGGCTGGGGCTGGCCCGCCCGGAGATCACCGTCGGCATCCGCTCCGGCGACACCCCGGCCGAGGAGCGTCGCGCCTTCAACAAGCGCCCGCCCGACATCCTGATCACCACCCCCGAGTCGCTGTTCCTGCTGCTCACCAGCCAGGCCCGGGAGGCGCTGCGCGGGGTCGAGACGGTGATCGTCGACGAGGTGCACGCCGTCACCGACTCCAAGCGCGGCGCGCACATGGCGGTCACGCTCGACCGGCTCGACGAGCTGCTCGATCGGCCGGCGCAGCGGATCGGGCTGTCGGCGACCGTGCGGCCGATCGAGGAGGTCGCCACCTTCCTGGCCGGCGGCCGGCCCGTCGAGGTCGTCGCGCCGCCATCGGTCAAGCAGTGGGACCTGTCGGTCGTCGTCCCCGTCGAGGACATGAGCTCGCTCGGCCAGCCGACCGGCGAGCTGGACGGCTCGGCGGCGGGCAATCAGCCGCGGACGTCGATCTGGCCGGCGGTCGAGGAGCGGGTGCTCGACCTGGTCGAGGCCTCGCGCAGCACGATCGTCTTCTCCAACTCCCGGCGGCTGGCGGAGCGGCTGACCAGCCGGCTCAACGAGCTGGCCTACGAGCGCGCCACCGGCGAGCCCGTGCCGCCGGGCACCACGCCGGCCGCCCTGATGGCGCAGGCCGGTGCGGGCGGGGGGCTGCCCGAGGCCTTCAGGCCCGTGGCGATGGCGCACCACGGCTCGGTCTCCCGCGAGCAGCGGGCCGTCGTCGAGGAGGCGCTGAAGTCGGGGCAGCTGCCGGCCGTCGTCGCCACCTCGAGCCTGGAGCTCGGCATCGACATGGGCGCGGTCGACCTGGTGGTGCAGGTCGAGTCCCCGCCCACGGTGGCCGCGGGCCTGCAGCGGGTGGGCCGGGCGGGGCACCAGGTCGGCGCGGTCAGCCGGGGCGTGCTGTTCCCCAAGTACCGCGGCGACCTCGTCCAGTGCGCCCTGGTCGCCGAGCGGATGAAGGCCGGCGCGATCGAGTCCATCCGCTACCTCCGCAACCCCCTCGACGTGCTGGCCCAGCAGATCGTCGCGATCGTCTCCGAGCGGCCGCGCACGGTCGACGAGGTCGGGGAGCTGATCCGCCGGTCGGCGCCGTTCGCGGGGCTGCCGGAGTCCGCGCTGCATGCCGTCCTCGACATGCTGGCCGGCCGGTACCCCTCCGACGCCTTCGCGGAGCTCCGGCCGCGGCTGACCTGGGACCGCGTCACCGACACCCTCACCGCCCGCGGCGGCGCCCAGCGGCTGGCGGTGACCAGCGGCGGCACGATCCCCGACCGCGGCCTGTTCGGCGTCTTCATCGTGGGCGCCGAGGGAACGGGCGGGCGCCGCGTCGGCGAGCTCGACGAGGAGATGGTCTACGAGTCCCGGGTGGGCGACGTGTTCCTGCTCGGCTCGTCGTCCTGGCGGATCGAGGAGATCACCCACGACCGGGTGCTGGTCTCCCCCGCGCCCGGCCAGCCCGGGAAGATGCCGTTCTGGCACGGCGACGCCCCCGGCCGGCCGCTGGAGCTCGGCCGCGCGCTGGGGGCGTTCCTCCGCGAGGTCGGATCCGCCGGGCCCGACGCGGGCGCCGAGCGGGCCCGCGCCGCCGGTCTCGACGAGTGGGGCATCGTCAACCTGCTGGCCTACCTGGCCGAGCAGAAGGCGGCGACCGGCCACCTGCCCGACGACCGCACGCTGCTCGTGGAGCGCTTCCGCGACGAGCTGGGCGACTGGCGGCTGGTCGTGCACTCCCCCTTCGGCGCCCAGGTCAACGCCCCGTGGTCGCTGGTGCTGGCCGCCCGGCTCCGCGAGCGCTACGGCGTCGACGTCGCCTCGATGCACTCCGACGACGGGATCGTGCTGCGGCTGCCCGACACCACCGGCGAGCCGCCCGAGGCCGACCTGGCCGTGCTCGACCCCGACGACGTCGAGCGCGAAGTCACCACCGAGGTCGGCAGCTCCGCGCTGTTCGCCAGCCGGTTCCGCGAGTGCGCCGCCCGCGCCCTGCTGCTCCCCCGCCGCGACCCGCGCCGGCGCACCCCGCTGTGGCAGCAGCGCCAGCGCGCCGCCCAGCTGCTGTCGGTGGCCAGCGAGTTCCCCGGCTTCCCGATCACGCTGGAGGCCGCGCGGGAGGTGCTGCAGGACGTCTACGACGTCCCGGGCCTGATCGAGCTGATGCGCGACGTGCAGGCCCGCCGGGTGAAGGTGGTCGACGTCCAGACGCAGACCGCGTCGCCGTTCGCCACGTCGCTGCTGTTCGGCTACGTCGGGCAGTTCCTCTACGAGGGCGACGCGCCGCTGGCCGAGCGCCGGGCGCAGGCGCTCGCCCTCGACACCGGCCTGCTCGCCGAGCTCCTCGGCCGCTCCGAGCTGCGCGAGCTGCTCGACGCCGAGGCGCTCACCGAGGTCGAGGCCGAGCTGCAACGGCTGCCCGCGCCCCGGCATCCCCGCGACGTCGACGGCGCCAGCGACCTGCTCCGCGGCGTCGGCGACCTCACGCCGGCCGAGGCCGCCGTCCGCGGCGTGCCGGCCGAGTGGCTCGACGAGCTGGTCGACGCCCGGCGCGCGATCGTCGTGCGCATCGCCGGCGAGGAACGGCACGTCGCCATCGAGGACGCCGGCCGGCTCCGCGACGCCCTGGGCACCGCGCTGCCCGTCGGCGTGCCGGAGGTGTTCACCGAGCCGGTGACCGATCCGCTCGGCGACCTCGTCGGCCGCTACGCCCGCACCCACGGCCCGTTCCAGCCCGACGAGGTGGCCCGCCGGCTCGGGCTGGGCGTCGCCGTCGTCACCGCGACGCTGCAGCGGCTGGTCTCGATCGGACGGCTCGTATCGGGTGAATTCAGACCGGGCGGCAGCGGCCAGGAGTGGTGCGACGCCGAGGTCCTCCGCTCGATCCGGCGCCGCAGCCTGGCCAAGCTGCGCCAGGAGGTCGAGCCGGTGCCGATCGGCACGCTGGCCCGGTTCACCCCGGCCTGGCAGTCGGTGGGCAGCCGGCAGCGCGGTACGGACGGCGTCCTCGCGGTGGTCGAGCAGCTGGCGGGGGCCCTCGTGCCGGCCAGCGCGCTGGAGTCGCTCGTGCTGCCGTCGCGGGTGCGCGACTACTCCCCCGCGATGCTCGACGAGCTGACCAGCGCCGGGGAGGTGCTCTGGGCCGGCGCCGGCGCGCTGCCCGGCAACGACGGCTGGATCAGCCTCGTGCCGGCCGACGTCGCGCACCTGCTCCTGCCCGAGCCGCTGGAGCCGCCGGAGGAGGGCGGGTACGGCGCCGCCCTGCTCGAGGGCCTCGCCAGCGGGCAGGCGATGTTCTTCCGCGGGCTGTCCGACCTCACCGGCGCCACCGACGACACCGCGCTCGCCGACACGGTCTGGGACCTCGTCTGGTCCGGCCACCTGACCAACGACACCCTCGCCCCGCTGCGCACCCGGCTCGGTGCCGGCGGCACGCACCGCCGCACCCCGGCCCCGCCGCGCGCTCGAACCTCCCGCTACGGCAGGCCCCGCCTGGGCCGCCCGGCGATGCCCACGCGCAGCGGCCCGCCGACGGTGGCCGGCCGGTGGTCCCGGCTGCCCGAGCGGGAGGCGGACCCGACCCGGCGCACCACCGCCCGCGCGGAGGCGCTGCTGGAGCGGCACGGGGTGCTCACCCGCGGCGCGGTCATGGCCGAGCAGGTGCCCGGCGGCTTCTCCGCCGTCTACCCCGTGCTGCGGGCGTTCGAGGAGAACGGCCGGGCCCGGCGCGGGTACTTCGTCGAGACCCTCGGCGCCGCGCAGTTCGGCACCCCCGGCTCGGTGGACCGGCTGCGCGGCTTCGCCACCCCGGACCGGGCGCCCGCCGGCACCGTCGTCCTGGCCGCCACCGACCCGGCCAACGTCTACGGCGCGGCCCTGCCCTGGCCGGAGCGCCCCGATCCGTCGGCCGCCGCGGGCGCCGACGGCGAGGGGCCCGACGCCGTCGACCTGGGCGAGGGCACCGTGAGCAAGCGCGGCAGCGGCCACCGGGCCGGTCGCAAGGCGGGTGCGCTCGTCGTGCTGGTCGACGGCGACCTCGTGCTCTACGTCGAGCGCGGCGGCAAGACGCTGCTGTCGTGGACCGAGGACGAGCAGGTGCTCAAGGAGGCGGCGACCGCGCTGTCCGGGGCGGTGGCGGCCGGTGCGCTGGGCCGCATGGTCGTCCAGAAGACCGACGGCGCCTCGGTGCACGAGGCGGGCCCGCTGTCGGCGGCACTCCAGGCGGCCGGCTTCGCCGCCACCCCCCGCGGCCTGCGCCTCCGCGGCTGACCCATCCCAGTTCCTTGATCCAGATCTGCTCGACCGACGGACGCCGGCTCAGCGCCCGGGGACCGGTCCTGGGGCACGGTGCCGGCTTCGGTCCGGGGCAGCCAGGAGCGGAGAGCGAGGTCCGCCCGCGGCGCAGCGACCTGCATGTCGCGCAGCCCGCTGGGTCTCCTCGACGGCCCGGCTCTCTGCCCGTCCCGACGGGCCGCCGCCCCGGGACGCTGGGTCCCTTCTCTCCGCGGGCCGGCCCCGCGATCGGCTAGCGTCCCGGCGACCGGCGCAGCGTCGGGTCATGGAGGACGGCCGCGCCGTCCTGGTCGAGAGGCGCCGATGTCCGAACCGTTCGCCGAGCCACCCGCGGTCCTCGCGACCCCCGACGCCGTGGCCGAGGGGCTGCGCGCCGCGGGGTACCTGCCCGACGAGACCATCGCCGGGACCGTCCACCTCGCCGCGGCGCTGGAGAAGCCCGTACTGGTCGAGGGACCGGCCGGCACCGGCAAGACCGAGCTGGCGAAGTCGGTCGCTCGGCTCACCGGCGCCCGCCTGATCCGGCTGCAGTGCTACGAGGGGCTCGACGAGGCCAAGGCCCTCTACGAGTGGGACTACCGCAAGCAGTTGCTGCGCATCCAGGCGGGCGGCGTCGGCGGACCCGGCGGCGAGCAGTGGGCGGACGTCGAGGACGACATCTTCAGCGAGCACTACCTCCTGCGCCGGCCGCTGCTGGAGGCGATCCGGGCCGAGGACGACGTCGTCCTCCTCATCGACGAGGTCGACCGCCTCGACGTCGAGACCGAGGCGCTGCTGCTCGAGATCCTCTCCGACTACCAGGTCTCCATCCCGGAGCTCGGCACGGTGACCGCCCGCCGGCGCCCCCTGGTGTTCCTGACCTCGAACAACAGCCGCGAGCTGTCCGAGGCGCTCAAGCGCCGGTGCCTGTTCCTGCACGTCGGCTACCCCTCGCCCGAGCGGGAACGGGAGATCGTCCTCGCCCGCGTACCGGGGATCTCCGACCGGCTGGCCGGCCAGGTCGCGACCGGGGTCGCCGGCCTGCGCCAGATGGATCTCAAGAAGCGGCCCTCGGTGTCGGAGACGATCGACTGGGCGCGGACGCTGGTCCTGCTCGGCGTCGAGACCGTCGA
Source organism: Trujillonella endophytica (assembly GCF_900110555.1). Lineage (GTDB taxonomy): Bacteria > Actinomycetota > Actinomycetes > Mycobacteriales > Geodermatophilaceae > Trujillonella > Trujillonella endophytica. Next base: position 25,841 of record NZ_FOEE01000012.1, on the reverse strand, counting down.
CGGCGAGGCTCTGCTGCGGCACCTGCACGTGCTGCTCAAGCACCAGAGCGACATCGAGCTGGCGGGCACGCGGCTCGCCCGGGACACGAGGCCACGGTGAGCTCGGACCTCCCGTGCTGACGGCCCTGGAGGGCCTCGTCGCCGAGCTGCGCGAGGTCGGCGTGCCGGTCCCCGTGAGCGCCGTCGTCGACGCCGCTCGCGCGCTGACCCGCATCGATGTCCTCGACCGGGGCGCGGTGCGGGTTGCTCTGCGTGCGGTCCTGATCAAGGACGCCGGACACCTCACGGTCTTCGACACCGTCTTCGACACGTTCTTCGCCCTGCAGGAGGGGACGGCCGACGGCGAGGACGACGACCGGGGAACCACCGAGGGCGACGGCGACGCAACCGATCCCGCCACAAGCGACGACGGCGACGGCGACGGCGACGGCGGCAGCGGTCACAGTGGGCGGCGCGGCGCGCCGGGCGGCCTCCAGCACCTCGACGACGAGGCCCTGCGCGACCTGCTGGTGCGAAGCCTGCGGGAGGAGGACGCGGCCCTGCTGCGCGCCCTCGCCCGCGTGGTGGTCGACCGGCACGGCGCCGTGAACCCCGCCCGGCCCCAGGACGCGACCTACAACCTGTACCGGGCCCTGCGCATGATCGACTCCAACGGCATCGCGACCCGCCTCGCGGCCGCAGCGGACCCCGGACCCGACGGGGACGGGGTGCCGTCCGAGGTCGCCCTGCTCGCTGCCCAGGCGCAGGTGCAGCGGCTCGGTCTGGCGCTGGATACCGAGATCCGTCGCCGTCTGGTGGCCGGTCGGGGGGCGGAGGACGTCGCCCGGAAGCTGCGGACGCCGCTGCCCGAGAACATGGCGTTCCTGGGTGCGTCGTCGCTGCAGGTGGCGGCGATGCGCACGGCGCTGGGACCGCTCGCCCGCTCCCTGGCCGCCCGGATGGCCGAACGCCGTCGGCGCCGGCGCCGCGGCGCGCTCGACGTCCGCCGCACCGTGCGCACCGCGATGAGCACCGGCGGCGTCCCTGTGACACCGGTGTTCCGCCGGCCGCACCCGGCCAAGCCGCAACTCGTCGTCCTCGCCGACATCTCCGGGTCGGTGTCGACCTTCGCCACCTTCACGCTGCAGCTGATCCACGCGCTGCGCTCCGAGTTCACCTCCATCCGCAGCTTCGCCTTCGTCGACGACATCGAGGAGGTCACCGACCTGATCGGCCGGGCCGAGGACCCCACCGACATCGCGCGCCTGCTCAACAAGGCCGGAGCCGGCGTCTGGCTCAACGGACGCAGCGACTACGGCAACGCCCTGTCCGGCTTCGCCGAGCGGTTCGCGTCCCAGCTCACCCGGCGGACGACGGTCCTGGTGCTCGGGGACGCGCGCAACAACGACCTCGACCCGCGGACCGAGGCACTCGCCACCGTGCGCCGGGCGGCGGGGGCAGTGCACTGGCTGAACCCGGAACCCCGGGAGTCGTGGAACACCGGCGACTCGGTCATCGGTCGGTATGCCGCCCACTGCGACACCGTCGTGGAGTGCCGCACGGTGCGCGACCTCCGGGCGTTCACCGAGCGCCTGGGCGCAGCGGGCGCCTCACTCGCTCCCGGGGTGCAGCCGGCCGCGGAGGGCGTGGGAGAGCGCCGGCACGACCACGCCGCCGAGCACCATCACCACCACCACTGACAGTCACCACCACTGACAGCAGCAGCCGCGCCGGTCGGGCACCAGGGACACTGGGGGCGTGCCCGAGGGAGACACCGTCTGGTTGGCGGCCAAGCGCATGCACCAGGCGCTGGCCGGCGCCACGCTGCGCCGCGGCGAGCTCCGCGTTCCCCAGCTGGCCGCGACCGACCTCGCCGGCCGGACCGTGCGCGAGGTCGTGCCCCGCGGCAAGCACATGCTCATCCGGCTGGACGACGGCTGGACCCTGCGCACGCACTACCGGATGGACGGCAGCTGGCACGTCTACCGGCCGGGCGCGAAGTGGCGGGGCGGCCCCGCATTCGCCGTCCGCGCGATCCTGGCCACCGACGAGTGGGAGTGCGTCGGCTACCGGCTGCACGACATGGCCTTCGTGCCCACCGAGCACGAGGACCAGCTCGTCGGACACCTCGGCCCCGACGTCCTGGGCCCCGACTGGGACCTCGACGAGGCGCTGCGCCGGATGCGCGCCCGCCCCGACGAGGAGGTCGGCGTCGCCGTCCTCGACCAGCGCAACCTCTGCGGCCCCGGCAACCTCTACAAGGTCGAGTCGCTCTTCCTCACCGGCGTGCATCCGTGGGCGCGGGTGACCGACGTCGACGACCGCCTCGAACCGCTGGTGACCCGCGCGCGCACCCTCATGCTGGCCAACCGCGACCACCCCGAGCAGAGCACCACCGGGGACATGCGCAGGGGCTTCGACCACTGGGTCTACGGGCGCAAGGGCAAGCCGTGCCGGCGCTGCGGGACGCCGATCCTCCAGGGCGACCAGGGGCCGGAGCTGCAGGAGCGCGTCACCTACTGGTGCCCGAACTGCCAGGCGGCGCGCTCCCCCATCGACCCCGCGGCCCGCACCGGTGAGCAGGGCCGGCCCCGCCCGCTGGCCACCCCGGGCTAGCCGACCCCGGGCCGGTCACCACGGGACGCACAACGGCGGCCTCCGGTCGACCGGAGACCGCCGCGATGCGCTTGCGGGTGCTGCTCAGGCGCCCTCGGGGCGCTTCACCGGCTCCGCCACGGGCGCGGCGTCGGGCTGCTGGACGGTCTGCCCCTCCTCGATCGCCGCCGGCGACTCGCCCTTGTCGAGCGCGACGGGGGCCGCACCGGCGGTCACCGCGGGAGTTTCCCCGCCCATCGAGGCGCGGATCTGGTCGAGGCGCGAGGCGCCGGCCACGTCGAGCGTCGCCTTCTGCACCTCGATCATCCGGCCCTCCACCGAGCTCTGCGCGAGCTCGGCCTGCCCCAGGGCGTTGGCGTAGCGGGCCTCGATCTTGTCGCGGACCTCGGCCAGGCTCGGGGTGTTGCCCGGCGCCGAGAGCTCGTTGACCTGCCGCATCGACGCGGCCACGTGCTCCTGCATTTTGGCCTGCTCGAGCTGGCTCATCAGCTTGGTGCGCTCGGCGAGCGTCGTCTGCAGGCGCATCCGGCTCGTCTCGACCGCGCTCCGGGCCTGCTCCGCCGCCTGCAGCGCCTCGTCGTGGCTGCGCTTGAGGTCCTCCATCGACTGCTCGGCGGCGACCAACTGGGTGGCGAAGGCCTGCGCGGCGTTCTCGTACTCCGCGGCCTTGGGCTCGTCGCCCGTGGCCCGCGTCTGGTCCGCCAGCACCAGCGCCTGGCGCGCGGAGGCCTGCAACTTCTCGACCTCGCCCAGCTGCCGGTTCAGGCGCATCTCCAGCTGCCGCTGGTTGCCCAGCACCGCGGCGGCCTGGTTGGCCAGCGCCTGGTGGCGCTGCTGCTCGCTCTCGATCGCCTGGGCGATCTGGATCTTCGGGTCGGCCTTCTCGTCGATCTTCGCGTTGGCCGACGCAGTGAGGTACTTCCAGAGCTTCACGAACGGGTTGGGCATGGGTCCTCCGCTGTCTGTCGCCGGCGCGCACCCCGCGGGGCACCCGCGCGGGCACGGCGATCGTCGTCTTCCCCATCGTCCCAGGTGCGTCCGCTCCGCCACCACCAGAGCCCGCGCCTCCGCGCGCGGCGCCGGCGGACCGCCCGCCGCCGTTAGGCTCGGCCGATGGTCGACGGCGAGCCCTCCCTGACCGTGCTCGGCGAGCTGGTGGTCGACCTGCTGCCCGATCCCGGCGGCGACGCGGGACCGCACGGCACGGCGCCGCGCTACGTGGCCGCCCCGGGGGGCAACGCGCTCAACGTCGCCGTCGCCGCCGCCCGGCTCGGCGCCCCGGTCACGCTCCTGGCCCGGCTGGGCACCGGCCCGCTGGCCGCGCCGCTGCGCCGGCACGCGGAGCAGTCCGGCGTCGACGTCGGCCGCTTCGTGGCGGCGACCGAGCCGGTGAGCCTTGCCGTCGTCGGGCTGGGCGACGACGGCTCCGCCGAGTACGGCTTCCACGTCGCCGGGGCCGCGGACTGGCAGTGGACGGACGACGAGCTGGCCGCGGCGCTGCCGGGGACCACGGCGATCCTGCACGTCGGGTCGATCTCGGCCTGGACGCCGCCGGGCTGCGAGGCGATCGCCCGCCTGGTCGAGCGCGTCAGCGGCACGCTGCTGGTCAGCGTCGACCCCAACATCCGCCCCATGCTCGCCGAGGGGCCGGTGGGCGCCTCGCTGGGCAACGACGCGGACGCGGTCCGCCGGCGGCTGCAGCGCCTCATGCTGCACGCGGACGTCGTCAAGGTCAGCACCGAGGACTTCGCCTGGCTGCACCCCGGCGCCGACCCGGACCTCGGCACCTCGGTCTGGGCCGAGCGGGGGCCGGCGCTGGTGCTCATGACCGACGGCGGCCGGCCGCTGCGGGTCGCCCGGCCCGGGCGGCCGCTGCTGAAGCGGGAGATCCCGCAGGTCCCCGTGGTCGACACCGTCGGGGCCGGGGACTCCCTCGCGGCCGGGCTGTTCGCCGGGCTGCTCCGCCGGGGCGTGGCCACCCGGGCGGCCCTGGCGGAGCTGACCGACGACGAACTGGTGGCCGTCGTGGACGAGGCCGCGCTCGTCGCCGCCCTCAACTGCACCCGGGCCGTCGCCGATCCGCCGACCCGGGCCGAGCTCGACGCCCGCAGGGACCTGCGGCCGGGCCGCTAGGCGGCCCCGGCCCGGGTGGCGCCGCCCCCGCCCCCTCCGCCGGTGTCACCGAAGCCACCGCCACCGCCGCCGACCGTCTGGCCGGTGGTCTGGGCGTGCTCGACCTGCTCCAGGCGGTCCTCGTTGGCCATCTCGGTGAGCCGGGCACCGGCCTCGGCGTCACGGGTGAGGTTCTCGCCGGTCTGCGGGTCGAACACGTGCACCTTGCGGGAATCGAGCCAGAACTCGGCCTCCCGGCCCTCCCGGATCCGGCTGGTGGCGTCGATCGACACGATCGCCTGCGTCCGCAGCTCCTCGGAGTCCAGCTCCCGCGACAGGTCGCGCAGCTGGTCGCGGATCGCGTCGGGCGCCTCGTAGGGGATGTAGGCGAACTGGGAGTCCCCGAGCCACTCGGTCACGTCGACGCGCGCCGTGAACACCGAGCCCTTCGGCCGCTTGGCCTCGTCGACCAGCGAGGCGTCCTCGAAGTACTCCGGGCGGATGCCGACGAGCAGCACGTCGCCCTTGCCCTGCAGCGCGGCGGCGCGCTTCTCCTCGAGCTCGATGGGCCCGAAGGGGGTCGACAGGCGGTTGCCGCCCTCCAGGGTCGCCGGCAGGAAGTTCATCGGCGGCGAGCCGATGAACCCGGCCACGAACAGGTTGACCGGCTGCTCGTAGAGCTCCCGCGGCGAGGCGACCTGCTGGATCTTGCCCTTCCGCAGCACGCACACCCGGTCCCCGAGGGTCATGGCCTCGGTCTGGTCGTGGGTGACGTAGACGGTGGTGATCCCCAGCCGGCGCTGCAGCCGGGAGATCTCCGTGCGCATCTGCCCGCGCAGCTTGGCGTCCAGGTTGGACAGCGGCTCGTCGAAGAGGAACGCCTCGGCCTGGCGCACGATGGCCCGGCCCATGGCGACGCGCTGGCGCTGACCACCGGAGAGGTTGGCCGGCTTGCGCTCGAGGTGCTCGCCGAGCTCCAGGACGTCGGAGGCCTCGGTGACGCGGCGGCGGACCTCGTCGTCCGGGGTCTTGGCCAGGCGCAGCGGGAAGGCGATGTTCTCGAACACCGTCATGTGCGGGTAGAGCGCGTAGTTCTGGAACACCATCGACAGGTTGCGCTCGCGCGGGGCGAGGTCGTTGACCCGCTTGCCGCCGATCATCATGTCGCCGCTGGTGATGTCCTCGAGGCCGACGATCATCCGCAGCAGCGTCGACTTCCCGCAGCCGGAGGGGCCGACGAGGATCATGAACTCGCCGTCGGCGATGTCCAGGCTGACGTCGTTGACCGCCGGGAACCCGTCGCCGTACTGCTTGACGATGTTGCGCATCTCGATGGAGGCCATCAGTTCTCGTCCCCTCGGGAGGTCGTGGGAGTGGGGGGCTGGGGAGTCGGGGCCGTGCAGCTGAGGGGCATGGCGCGCGTCAGCCCTTGACCGCGCCGTTGGTGAGCCCGGCGACGATCCGCCGCTGGAAGAGCAGGACCAGGACGACGACCGGGATGGTCACGATGACCGCGGCCGCGGCGATCGCGCCGGTCGGATCCTCGAACTGCGAGGCGCCGGAGAAGAGGCCGAGCGCCGCGGGCACCGGCCGGGCGGCGTCCGTCGAGGTCAGCGAGATGCCGTAGACGAAGTCGTTCCACGCGATGAAGAACGCGATGATCGCCGTGGTGAAGACGCCGGGCGCGGCCAGCGGGACGATCACCTTGCGGAACGCCTGCCAGGTCGTGGCGCCGTCCACCTGGGCCGCCTGCTCCATTTCCCACGGGATCTCCCGGAAGAAGGCCGACATGGTCCAGATCGAGATGGGCAGCGTGAGCGACAGGTACGGGATGATCAGCCCGAGCCAGGTGTCGTAGAGGCCGATCTGCCGCCACACGTTGAACAGCGGCGTGACGATCGAGATGACCGGGAAGATCGCCACCACCAGGGCGGTCGACAGGATGAGCTTCTTGCCGGGGAAGTCGAGCCGGGCGATGGCGTACGCCGCGAACATCGACAGCAGGCAGGAGATCGCCGTGGCGATCAGGCAGATCCCGAAGCTGTTGCGCAGCGCGGGCCGGAACAGGTCCTTGGCGTTGCCGGTGAGGATCGTCCGGTAGTTGTCGAAGGTCGCGTTGTCCGGGAGGAAGCCCCCGCTGTTGAGGTCGGCCGGCGGCTTGAACGACACCGAGACGATCCATGCGATGGGGAACAGGCAGTAGACGAGGATCGCGATGCCCGCGACCCACCACCAGGTCTTCTCCTTGCGCGACATCACTCACCCCTCGCAGACGCCAGGTCGACCTTGAAGCCCTTGATGAACACGGCCGCCAGCAACATCACGCAGATGAACAGCAGGACCGAGACCGCCGAGCCCAGGCCGATCTCCAGCCGCGAGATCGTCTGCCGGTAGGCCAGGAACGAGACCGACTCGGTGCTGTTCGCCCCGTTGGTCATCACGAAGATGCTGTCGAAGACCCGGAACGCGTCGAGGGTCCGGAAGAGCAGGGCGACCATGATCGCCGCCTTCATGTTCGGCAGGGTGACCTTCCACAGCCGTTGCCACCACGTCGCTCCGTCGACCTTGGCGGCCTCCTGGAGCACCTCCGGCACCTGCGCCAGCCCCGCCAGCAGCAGCAGAGAGATGAAGGGCGTCGTCTTCCAGATCTCGGCCAGGCAGATGACGAACAGCGACGTCCCGGTGCCGCCGAACCAGTCCGTGTCGGAGGCGACCCCGGGCAGCCACGCGAACCAGCTGTTCACGAAGCCGGTGTTGATGTCGAAGGCGAACTGCCAGGCGAAGGCGGACACGACCGTGATGACCGCGTACGGGATGAGGATCGCGGCCCGGATCACCGGCCGGATCGCCCGTAGCGCCTTCGCCATCACCATCGCCAGGGCGAAGCCCAGGACGAGCTCCACGGCGACCGTGACGACGGTGATGAGCATCGTCACGCCCAGGGACTTCCACCACAGCTCGTCGGTGAGGATGACCCAGTAGTTGGTCAGGCCGTTGAACGAGCGGTTGTCCGGGTCGGTGAGCCGGTAGGAGAACAGCGAGTCGTAGGTGGCCTGGAGGATCGGGTAGGCCGTGACGGCCAGCATCACGAAGAACGCCGGGCCGGCCAGCATCCAGCCCAGCTTGCGTTCGGCCTTCGCGCGGTCGCTGATCGTGCCGTGCGGAGCGGAGACGGGCTGGGTCTTCTCCGCCGGGGGGAGTGTCGTCTGGCTCATAGCAGCTGCTCTCCTGCCAGGACGGCCGTGATGAACTCGGTCGCGTCGGCGGCGGTCTGCGGGCCCACCGACGCCGGCGAGTGGTAGCTCGCCTGGATGCCGCCGGTGATCTCGCTGTAGTACGGCGACTGCGGCCGCGGGGCCGCCAGCTCGAGGGACTCCCGGATGACGGGGGCCATGGGGAACTTGTCGAGCACCTCCGGGTCGTCGAACGCCGACGCCAGCGACGCGGGGTTGCCGTCGCTGATGAAGTAGGCGATCTGGTTCTCCTCCGAGCGGATGCACTCGACCGCCTCGAAGGCGATATCCACGTTCTCGCTGTACGCGCCCACCCCGAGGTCGATCCCGCCCAGCGGCGGTGCGGCGGGGGTGTCGGCGTCGACCCGCGGGTACACGGCCGCGCCGTAGTCGTCGGCGAGCTCCTGACCCACGGTCTCCACGGCGCGCGGGTAGACGAACGGGTAGTTGACCTGGAAGCCACCGTTGTCGCCCTCGAAGCCGGTGGCGGAGGCGTCCTCGTTCTCGGTGGAGAACGCGGCTCCCGCCGCGTCGGAGTCGGCGACCAGGCGCATGACCTCCGCCGCTCGCTGCCCGGCCTCGGTGTCCAGACCGAGCTCGATGTCCTCCGGCGCGTCCGCGTTCTGCTCGATGATGTGCCCGCCGGCGGACTCGATCAGCGCGTTGACCCAGACGGTCAGCGACTCGGCCCGGGCCCCCTGCGCGCCGATCAGCACGCCCTGCTCCTCGGCCACCTCGACGATCTGCTCCCAGGTGACCGGCTGGGTCATGTCGAGGCCGGCCGCCTCGACCACCGACAGCCGGTACCAGAGCACCTGGGTGTTGGCCCAGAACGGGACGGCGACGATCTCGTCGTTCCAGGTCGCGCCGTCGACGGCGCCCTGGACCACGCCCCCCGTGGTCCGCTCCTGGAGGTCCTCGGGGACCGGGGCCAGGAAGCCGGCCTCGGCGAACTCCGGGACGAACGGCGGGTCCAGGCTCATGATGTCGATCGAGGAGTCCTCGGCCGCGAGCCGGCGGATCAGCTGCTCCCGCTGCCCCGCGGCATCGCGTGGCAGCACCTCGGTGTCGATCGTGTAGCGGCCGCCGGCGTCATCGGTGCAGGCCTCCGCGATCGAGGCCTGCCCGCCGGAGTCCGGGTTGATGTACCAGGTCAGTGTCGGCGGCCCGCTCTCGTCGCTGCCGCACCCGGCCAGCGTGGAGGCCAGCACGATCGCCGCCGCCCCGCCGCCGAGTCCTCTGCGTCTCCGGTCTGGCACCCGTCATCGCCTCCGTCCTCGGCGAGCGTCGTCGATCACCGCCTCGCTACCGTGGCCCTCGTCACAGGCGTGCGCAAGTCGGTCGTTCTCGATACGTGACCGGACATCCGTGGTGGTCAGGGTCGCTTCGCGATGACCGACGGCGTGGTGAGCTCCTCCGGCGTCCGAGGGAGCACCGTCGCGACGTAGGAGCGCGCCGCCGTGCTGGTGCCGACGTCCCGTCCGGCCCGCTCCGAGAGGAACCAGCGGTGCTCCAGCACCTCGTGGAAGACCTCCGCGGGGGCCAGCCGGCCGGCCAGCTCGGGCGGGATCGCGTCGACGACCGGCTGGTAGACCTCGGCCAGCCACTGGTGGGCGGCGACGGTCTCGCGGACCGGCCCACCGGTCTTCTGCTCGAGGTAGGCGCGGAAGGCCCGGATGTCGTTGAGCAGCCGCCGCGCCTGCCGCTCCTGCACCTCCAGGCCGGTCAGCCGGAACAGCTCGCGGCGGTTGCCGCCGGGCTCGGAGACCCGGGTCTCCACGCGCAGGCGCACGCCCTCGGGGGTGTCGAGGAGCTCCACCTCGCCGACGTCGAAGCCGAGGTCGTTGAGCCGCTGGAGCCGCTCGGCGACGCGGTAGCGCTGCTCCTCGCGGGAGAAGACCTCCTCGCGGGTCACCTCCTCCCACAGCACGGCGTAGCGCTGCGGCAGGCTCTCCGAGACCTCGATCGGGTCGATCCCCTCGGGCAGCAGGCCGCCGTACTGCAGGTCGAGCAGCTCCGCGCCGACGCGCTCGCGGGCCAGCTCGACGTCGTAGAGCCGGCGCCCCGGGGACAGCGAGGGCTGCCGGTCGACCGTCTCGGCGTCGACCAGGTAGGCCGCGAGCGTGCCAGCGTCGAGCCGGAAGAGCGTGTTGGACAGCGAGCAGTCACCCCAGAAGATGCCCGCCAGGTGCAGCCGCACGAGCAGCACCACCATCGTGTCCAGGAGCTGCTCGGCGGAGTGGTCGCCCCTCGGCCGCGAGAACAGGTACCGGTAGGACATCGAGTACTCGAGGTAGCGCGTCACCAGGATCGCCTGCTGGTCGCCCGGCCGGTCCACGCAGATGCCGAGCACGGAGACGGCCGGCAGCCCCTCCTCCTCGAACTGGCTCAGCAGCGCGTACTCGTGGCGGGCCAGCGACTCCGCGATCTCCTTGAGGGCGTAGACGTGCCCCTCGGCGGCGACGAAGCGGACGACGTGGCGGGAGATGCCGCGCTGCGGGACGTCGATGGTGAGGGCGGGGTCCCACTCCTCCAGCGGCCGGTGCCAGGGCAGGGCCAGGAGCGCGGCGCCGTCGGTGGCCGGGGGTCGGAAGAGGTACCGCAACGCGCGCTCCCGGGTTCCGGGCACGCCGGCCGCTCCGTTGCGACACGGCAGAGCACCCACCATGGCACGGCGACCGGTCCGCCGCACGGACGGGGCGGGCTCAGCCGGGCGGGTGCAGGAGGAGCGCCAGCCGGCGCGCCTGACGCCGGCGGGCCGGCGGATCGGCGGGCTGGAACACCAGGCCCAGCAGCCAGCGGGCGATCGTCTCGGCGGTGTCGGCATCGGTGTCGAGCACCTCGGCCAGGGTGCCGGTCCCCGCCGACCAGCGCTCGGCGCCCGCACCCAGCAGCTCCGCCAGGTCGGCGGGGTCGGTGCGCGCCATCGTGCGCAGCACCGGATGGTCGGCGACGGCGTCGGCGAGCAGCACCAGCGCCTCCTCCGGGACGAGCGCGGCCGACTCCACGGCGAGCCTCGCCAGCTCGGCCGACAGCAGGGCCCGGACGACGTCGTCCTTGGTGCGGAAGTGGTTGTACAGGGTCGCCTTCGCCACGCCCGCGGCCGCCGCGACCGCCTGCATCGTGGTGGCCCGCAGCCCGGTGTCGGCGAAGGCGGCGGCCGCACCCCGCAGCAGCGCCAACCGCGTCCGGTTCACGACGGGCCGGCTCACGCGGCGATCATGGCCGGGTCCCCCGTCAGGCGGCGAGCGAGACCGCCTCGCCACGGCGCAGCGCCGCGGAGGCCGACGGCGCCTGACCCGCGCCGACCAGGGCCAGGGCCGGCTCCCCGGCGGGGACGTCGGCGGCCTCGGCCGCGTCGTCGGCGGCCGGCAGCGCGCCCGCGGCGGCCGGCGGGACCGGGCGCAGGCCCCCGTCGGACACGCGCAGTTCGAGGCTCACCTCGGCCAGCAGGTCGGCGAGCTCCAGCTCCAGCGCGTCGCAGATCGAGGCGAGCAGCTCGGAGGAGGCCTCCTTCTGCCCCCGCTCGACCTCGGAGAGGTAGCCGAGGCTGACGCGGGCGACGCCGGAGACGTCGCGCAGGGTGCGCCGCTGCCGCAGCCGGTGCCCGCGGAGGGTGTTCCCGAGCTGGGTGCGCAACAGCGTCATGGCCGTCTCCTGTCCTGCCTGTGCGGAAGCGGCGACGCCCCGGGGGACGCCGTGCGCTCACGGTACGCGGCGCCCGTGACGGGAGTCCGCCCATCCCGGCCGCGTCCGCTCATGGCGTAACGCCCGGGCCCGGCCGGAGCCTTCCCGGGACTACGCGGCGGTGTCGGTGCGCTCGCCGGTCTCACCGGTGCCGGCGGCGGTGCGCCGGGCGACCGCCGCCTGCATCGCCCGGGCGCTGGTGCGCCGCAGGGAGAGCGCGCGGACCACGTAGTCCAGCCCGGTGACGAGGGTGAGCACCAGCGCCGCGGCCATGACCCACCAGCGGGCGGTGGCCAGGAGGCCGGTCAGCGGGAGCAGGTACAGCGCGATCGCCAGCGCCTGGACGACGGTCTTGGCCTTGCCGCCGCGGCTGGCGGCGATCACCCCGTGCCGGATCACCCAGAACCGCAGCAGCGTGACCCCGACCTCGCGGACCAGGATGGCGACGGTCACCCACCACGGCAGCAGCTCGAGCACCGAGAGGCCGATGAGCGCGGCGCCGGTGAGGGCCTTGTCGGCGATCGGGTCGGCCAGCTTGCCGAACTCGGTGACCTGGCCGGTGCGGCGGGCGATCATCCCGTCGTAGCGGTCGGTGATGATCGCCAGCCCGAAGAACAGCGTCGCCCAGTACCGCTGGCTCTCGTCCAGCCCGCCGTCGGTCAGCAGCAGCACCGCGAACACCGGGACCACGGCCAGCCGCAGCACGGTCAGCGCGTTCGGCACGTTCACCAGCCGCACCGACTGGACCGGGGTCGCTGCCGGGTCGGGGGCGACGTCGCTCACGGTGCTCAGCGTCCCGCCGGGGAGAGCGCGGGCACCACCACGGCGGCGACCAGGTCGACGCCCTCGGTGTCCACGACCTCGGCCGCGACGAGCTGACCGGCGACGGCGCCGGCGGGGACGCCGGTCACCGTCGTCGTCCCGTCCGCGTCGGGGTCCTGGTGGGCGGCGTGGCCGAGCCAGACGCCCGGGCCCTCGGCGGCGGAGAGGTCCTCGGTGAGCAGCACCTCGACCCGCTCGCCGATCCGGTCCTCGGCGCGCTGGGCGGTCAGCTCCTCCACCAGGTCGGTGATCCGGCGGACGCGCGCGTCGATCTCGTGCTGGTCGAGCTTGCCGGGCAGGCCGACCGCCTCGGTGCCCTCCTCGTCGGAGTAGCCGAACACGCCGACCGCGTCCAGGCGGCCGGCCACGAGGAAGCGCTCGAGCTCCGCGACGTCGTCCTCGGTCTCGCCGGGGAAGCCGAGGATGACGTTGGTGCGGAAGCCCGCCGGAGGGGCCAGCTCGCGCGCCCGCTCGATGATCCGGAGGAAGTCCTCGGTGCCGCCGAAGCGGCGCATGCGGCGCAGCAGCGAGGGCGAGGAGTGCTGGAACGACAGGTCGAAGTACGGCGCGACGCCGGCCGTCGTCGCGATGACGTCGAGCAGGCCGGGCCGCAGCTCCGCGGGCTGCAGGTAGGCGACGCGCACCCGGGCGATCCCCTCGACCGCGGCCAGCTGCGGCAGCAGACCCTCCAGCGTGCGCAGGTCGCCGAGGTCCTTGCCGTAGGAGGTGGAGTTCTCGCTGACCAGCACGAGCTCGGTGACGCCCTGCCCGGCCAGCCACTGCGCCTCGCCGAGCACCTCGGCCGGGGGGCGGGAGACGAAGGCGCCGCGGAAGGCGGGGATGGCGCAGAAGGCGCAGCGGCGGTCGCAGCCGGAGGCGAGCTTCACCGCTGCCGTGGGGCCGGTGGCCAGCCTCTTGCGCTGCACCCAGCCGTGGCCGGGGATGGCCGGGGCCGACTCCGCGGCCACCGCGGCCGTGCGGTCGACCGGGCTGATCGGCAGCAGCGTGCGGCGGTCGCGCGGCGTGTGCGGCACCAGCGGGCGGCCGGCGAGCACGTCGTCGAGCCGGTCGCCGATGGCCGCGTAGTCGTCGAAGCCCAGGACCGTCGCCTCGGGCAGCGCGCCGGCGAGCTCGGAGCCGTAGCGCTCGGCCATGCAGCCGACGGCGATCACCTCGGCGCCGGAGTCGGTGGCGGCGAGGATCGCGTCGACCGAGTCCTTCTTGGCCGTCTCGATGAAGCCGCAGGTGTTGACCAGCACGGCGTCGGCGCCCTCGGCGTCCTCGACCAGGGAGTACCCGTCGGCCAGCAGCCGGCCGGCCAGCTCCTCGGAGTCGACCTCGTTCCGGGCGCACCCGAGGGTCACCACCGCCACCGTGCGGGCAGGGCGGAGCGGAGGTGTCACCGGGCCATCGTAGTCGCCACCTCCGCGCCCGTCGGGTGGACGCGAGGTGACGTTCAGCCTTCTGCTCCCCCGCCGTTGCGGAGCAGGAAGAGCGTGCCCTCCAGCTCGTCGGGCTTGATGAGCACGTCGCGGGCCTTGGAGCCCTCGGAGGGGCCCACGATCCCGCGGGTCTCCATGAGGTCCATCAGCCGGCCGGCCTTGGCGAAGCCCACCCGCAGCTTGCGCTGCAGCATCGACGTCGACCCGAACTGGCTCGTGACGACGAGCTCGACGGCCTGGACGAGGAGGTCCAGGTCGCCGCCGATGTCCTCGTCGATCTCCTTCTTCTCGGCCGCGGCCGCGGTGAAGACCTCCTCGCGGTACTCCGGCTCGGCCTGGCGCTTGGAGAACTCGACGACCGACTCGATCTCGGCATCGGAGACGTAGGCGCCCTGCACGCGCACCGGCTTGCCGGCCCCGATGGGCATGAACAGGGCGTCGCCCATGCCGATCAGCTTCTCCGCGCCCGGCTGGTCGAGGATGACCCGACTGTCGGTGAGGCTGGAGGTGGAGAAGGCCAGCCGCGAGGGCACGTTGGCCTTGATCAGGCCGGTGACGACGTCGACCGAGGGCCGCTGCGTGGCGAGCACCAGGTGGATGCCGGCAGCGCGGGCCTTCTGCGTGATCCGGACGATCGACTCCTCGACGTCGCGGGGGGCGACCATCATGAGGTCGGCGAGCTCGTCGACGATCGTGAGGATGTAGGGGTAGGGCTGGTAGATCCGCTCGCTGCCGGGCGGGGCGGTGATCTCGCCGCGCTCGACCTTGCGGTTGAAGTCGTCGATGTGCCGGACGCCGGTGGCCCGCATGTCCTGGTAGCGCTGCTCCATCTCCTCGACCAGCCAGGCCAGCGCGGTGGCGGCCTTCTTGGGGTCGGTGATGATCGGCGTGATCAGGTGCGGGATGCCGTCGTAGGGCGTGAGCTCGACCATCTTCGGGTCGATCAGGATCATCCGCAGCTGGTCCGGGGTGGCCCGCAGCAGCAGCGAGGTCAGCAGCGAGTTGATGCAGCTGGACTTGCCGGCGCCGGTCGCGCCGGCGACCAGCAGGTGCGGCATCTTCGCGAGGTTGGCGCAGACGAAGCCGCCCTCGATGTCCTTGCCCAGGCCGACCAGCATCGGGTGCGGGTCCTGCTTGGCGGCCGTCGAGCGCATGACGTCGCCGAGGCTGACGGTCTCGCGGTCGGTGTTGGGCACCTCGACGCCCACCGCGGACTTGCCCGGGATGGGGGCGAGGATCCGGATGTTGTCGTTGGCGACGGCGTAGGCGAGGTTCTTCGTCAGCGCGGTGATCTTCTCGACCTTGACCGCGTTGCCCAGCTCGATCTCGTACCGGGTGACCGTCGGACCGCGCGTGTAGCTGGTGACGGCGGCGTCGATGTTGAACTGCTCGAGCACGCCGGTGATCGCCTCGATGGCGGTGTCGTTGGCCTGCGAGCGCGCCCGCGGGGGCGTGCCCGGCCGCAGCATCGACAGCGGGGGCAGCGTGTAGTTGCCCTCGACCGGCTGGATGGTGAGCTGCTGCGGCTCGTCGATGGGCGGCAGGTCCTCCGGCGGCGCGGTGCGGTCGACCGGCTTGGGGCGCGCGGCCGGCGGGGGCACCGGCGGAAGGCCCGTCGGGAGCTCGGTGTGGTCGGGACCGGTGGTGCGGGTGGCGTCGGGCGCATCGGCCAGGGCTGCGTGGTCGATGACCGGGCCGGTGGCCAGCAGGTCCTCGGCCAGCGCCTTGCGGCCGCGCCGCTTCGGCGCCTCCTCGAGGGCCGCCTCGTCGTCGTAGTCCTCGTCCTCGTCGTAGTCCTCGTCGTACTCCTCGCGCCCGAGGACCCGGTCCAGCCAGCCGCGCAGCCGCTCGGGCACCTGGTGCACGGGGGTGGCGGTGATGACGAGCAGGCCGAAGACGGCGAGCAGCACGAGCAGGACGACGGCGACGGCGCGGCCCACCCCGGCCGCGAGCGGGGTGCCGACCGCCCAGCCGAGCAGGCCTCCGGCGCCGGGGTCGGTCGCGGCCATGTCGGCGTCGAGGGCGATGACGTGGGCGGCGCCGACGACGGACAGCAGCGCGCAGGCCCAGCCGATGAGCAGCCGCCCGCGGGCCTCGGGGCGCGGACCGCGACGCAGCAGTCGCAGCGCGGCGAACAGCAGGACGACGGGCAGCACGAGCACGAGCGCGCCGACACCGAAGCGCACGCCGTCGGCCAGCCCGGTGCCGACCGGGCCGATGCCGTCGGTCCAGGCGGCCGCCCCGAGGACGACGGCGAGACCGAGGACGGCCAGGCCGACGCCGTCGCGCCGGTGCTCGGGCGCCAGCGGCTCGGTCTCCTCCGGGCGGGCGACCGAGCGGGCCAGGCCGCCGGCACCGCGGGCCAGCAGCCCCCAGCCGCCGCTGACCATCCGCCACACGGAGGCTGCCGCGCCGGGCCCGGACTGCTGCCGGGCCGGGGCCTTGCGGGCGCCCGCGGTCCGGGCGGCGGGCTTGCGCCCGCCCTTGACCGGCGGCCGCTTCCGGCTCGCCGTGGACCCCGAGCGGCCGCGGGCGGCACCCCGACCGGCCGCGGGGCGGGTCGTCGTTCCGCGCGCAGGCATGCGTCAGACGGTAAGCCCGCGGAGGCCCCCGCCCGGGCAGGCGGACGGACGTGTCCCCCGCATACGGTCGGCCCATGACGAACCCGGCCACGGCGCCCTTCGGCAGTTGGCCCACCCCCATCACCTCGGCGCTGGTCGTGCGGGCGGCGGCCCGCCTGGGCGAGGTGGTCGTGGACGGGGACGACATCTGGTGGTCGGAGTCACGACCCGGCGAGGCGGGTCGGTCGGCGCTGGTCCGGCGCTCCGCCGACGGCTCGGTCACCGACGTCCTCCCGCCGCCGTGGAACGCCCGCACCCGCGTGCACGAGTACGGCGGCGGGGCCTGGACGGTGGCCGACGGCGACCTGTGGTTCACGGAGTTCACCGACCAGCGGCTCTACCGGTTGGCCCCCGGCGACTCCGCCCCGGTCGCGGTCACGCCGGAGCCGGGGATCCCCTCGGGCGTCCGGTTCGGCGACCTGCACCCGGTGCCCGGCGGCGTCCTCGCGGTGCGGGAGAGCCACGCGGCCTCGGGTGCCGCGGTCGACGTGGTGAACGAGCTGGTGCGGGTCGCTGCCGACGGTGCGGTCGAGGTCCTGGTCAGCGGACCGGACTTCGTGTCCGACCCGCGGCCCGGGCCCTCCGGCGAGCTGGCCTGGCTGCAGTGGGACCACCCGCGGATGCCGTGGGACGCCGCGCAGCTGATGGTGCGGTCGCCCGACGGCACCGAGTCGGTCGTCGCCGGCGGGCCGGGCGAGTCGGTGGTCCAGCCGGTGTGGGAGCCCGACGGCGGCCTGCTCTTCTTCTGCGACCGCACCGACGTCTGGGCGCTGTACCGCCGCCGCCCGGACGGCGCGGTGGAGCCCGTGCTGGACGTGGGTGCCGACCTCGCCGGGCCGCAGTGGCAGCTGGGGGCCAGCCGGATCGCGCTCTTCCCCGGCGGCCGCGTGGTCGTCGACGTCCGAGCCGACGACGGCGAACGGCTCACCCTCCGGGACCCCTCGGGCGGGCTGCGCGAGCTCCCGACGCCCGGGTACACCGCCTTCCGGGCGCTGCGCGCCGCCGGGGACGCCGTGGCCTGCGTCGCCGGCGGCCCGTCCGCGGAGCCGGTGGTGCTGAGCGTGCCGCTCGACGGCTCCGGCGCCCGGGTGCTGCGCCCCGCGCGCGACCTGGGTCTGGACCCGGCCTGGTTCTCCCGCCCCGAGCACGTCTCCTTCCCCACGCCGGACGGCGGCACGGGCATCGGCAGCGCCCACGCGCTGGTGTACCCGCCGGCCAACCCCGGCGTCCGCGCCCCCGAAGGCGACCTGCCCCCGCTGCTCGTCGTCGTGCACGGCGGCCCGACCGCGTCGGCGACCCCGGTGCTGAACCTCGACGTCCAGTACTGGACCTCGCGCGGGTTCTGCGTCGCCGACGTCGACTACCGCGGCTCGACCGGCTACGGCCGGCGCTACCGCGACGCACTCCAGGGCCGGTGGGGCGAGGTCGACCTCGACGACGTCATCGCGTGCGCGCGGTTCCTCGCCGACTCCGGGCGGGTCGACCCCGCGCGGATGGCGATCCGCGGCGGCTCGGCGGGTGGCTTCACCACCCTCGCGGCGCTGGCGATGCGCCCGGGCACGTTCTCGGCGGGAGCGAGCCACTTCGGCGTCGCAGACCTCGGCGCACTTGCCCGGGACACGCACAAGTTCGAGTCCCGCTACCTCGACGGGCTGGTCTCGCCGTGGCCGGAGCGGGCCGACGTCTACGCCGAGCGCTCCCCGATCTCGCACGTGGGCACGCTCGACACCCCGCTGGCGGTCTTCCAGGGCGAGGAGGACCGGATCGTGCCGCTGGAGCAGGCCGAGGCGATCGTCGCGGCCCTGCGCGCGCGGCGCGTGCCACACGCCTACCTGCTGTTCCCCGGCGAGCAGCACGGCTTCCGCCGGGCGGAGAACATCCGCGCCGCCCTGGACGGCGAGCTGTCGTTCTACGCCCAGGTGTGGGGCTTCGACCTCCCCACCGCCGAGGCCATCCCGCCGATCGAGGTGCGCCGTGGCTGAGTGGAGTGCCGGAGCGCAGGTTTCCTGCACTCCGGCACTCCGCTACACCTCGAGGACCGTGGGGATGATCATGGGACGGCGGCGGTAGGTGTCGCTCACCCACTTGCCGACCGTCCGGCGGATCACCTGCGCGAGCCGATGGGCGTCGACCTCGCCGTCTGCCAGCGTGCGCTTGAGGTTGTCCTCGACCAGGCGCAGCGCCTCGTCGAAGGCCGACGGGTTCCCCGAGAAGCCCCGGGTGGACAGGTGCACCGGCCGGACGATCGTGCGGGTCGAGGGCTCGACGACGACGGTGAGCGCCACGAAGCCCTCGTCGCCGAGGATGCGCCGCTCCTGCAGCGACTCCTCGCCGACGTCGCCGACATTGAGCCCGTCGACGTAGACGTTGCCGATCGGCACGGAGCCGACGATCTGCGCCTTGCCGTCGACGAGGTCCACGACGACGCCGTCCTCAGCGAGGATGACGCGGTCGGCGCTCATCCCGGTCTGCTCGGCGAGCGCGGCGTGGGCGCGCAGGTGGCGCCACTCCCCGTGCACCGGCATCAGGTAGCGCGGCTTGGCGACGTTGAGTAGCGTGCGCAGCTCCCCCGCCGGCGCGTGCCCGGAGACGTGCACCATCGCCGTCTCCTTGTGGATCACGGTCGCGCCCAGCCGGGCGAGCCCGTTGATCACCTTGTAGACGGCGGTCTCGTTGCCGGGCACCAGCGACGACGCCAGGACGATCGTGTCGCCGGCCTCGATGGTCACCTGGTGGTGCTCGCCGCGTGCCATCCGCCCCAGCGCCGACAGCGGCTCCCCCTGCGAGCCGGTGCTGATCAGCACGACCTGCTCGGGCGGCATCGACGTCGCCTCGTCGAGGGACACCATCAGCCCCGGCGCCATGCGCAGCAGGCCGAGATCGCGGGCCACGCCCATGTTGCGGACCATCGAGCGGCCGACGAGGGCGACCTTGCGGCCGTGGGTGTGCGCGGCGTCGAGGACCTGCTGGATGCGGTGCACGTGGCTGGCGAAGCTCGAGACGATCAGCCGCTGGGTGGCGCGGCGGAAGACGTCCTCCAGGACGGGGCCGATCGCCCGCTCGCTGGTGACGAACCCCGGGACCTCGGCGTTGGTGGAGTCCGACAGCAGCAGGTCGATGCCCTCGATGCCGAGCCGGGCGAACGCGCCGAGGTCGGTCAGCACGCCGTCGAGCGGGAGCTGGTCCATCTTGAAGTCACCGGTGTGCACCAGCAGCCCCGCGGGGGTGTGCACCGCGACGGCCAGGGCGTCGGGGATCGAGTGGTTGACCGAGATGAACTCGCAGTGGAACGGCCCGGCGAGGTGGTCGTCGCCGGCGGCCACCTCGACCAGCACCGGATCGATGCGGTGCTCGCGCATCTTCGCCTTGACCAGGGCGAGGGTGAACCGGGACCCGACCAGCGGGATGTCCGCCCGGAGCCGGAGCAGGTAGGGCAGCGCGCCGATGTGGTCCTCGTGCCCGTGGGTCAGGATCACGGCGTCGATGTCGTCGAGCCGGTGCTCGATGACGCCGAAGTCCGGGAGGATCAGGTCGATGCCCGGCTGCTCGGCCTCGGGGAACAGCACGCCGCAGTCGATGACCAGCAGCCGCCCGTCGAACTCGAGGACGGCCATGTTCCGGCCGATCTCGCCGAGCCCGCCGAGGGCGATGACCCGCAGGCCGCCGTCCGGCAGCGGGGGCGGCGTCTTGAGGTCCAGGTGCGGCTGGGTGGGTGCACTCACAGGGTGACGCCTCCGGCGGCGAGTTCGGTGCGCAGCTGCTGGAGCTGCTCGGGGGTGGCGTCGACCAGGGGCGGTCGCACGGGCCCGGCGGGCAGGCCGAGCGCGTTCAACGCCGCCTTCACCAGGATGACGCCCTGGGTGCGGAAGATGCCGGTGTAGACGGGCAGGAGGCTCTCGTTGACCGCGCGGGCCTTGACCAGGTCGCCGGACTCGACGGCGGCCACGAGCTCGGCCAGCCGGGGACCCACCAGGTGCCCGACCACGCTGACCACGCCGACGGCCCCCAGCGCCAGCAGCGGCAGGTTCAGCATGTCCTCGCCGCTGTAGTAGACGAGGTCGGTGCGGGCCAGGGTCCACGCCACGGCGCCGAGGTCGCCCTTGGCGTCCTTGACCGCGACGATCCGCGGGTGCTCGGCGGCGCGCACCAGCGTCTCGACCTCGATCGGCACGACGGTGCGCGGCGGGATGTCGTAGAGCATCACCGGCAGGTCGGTCGAGTCGGCCACCGCGGTGAAGTGCCGCAGCAGGCCCTCCTGCGGGGGCTTGTTGTAGTACGGCGTCACCACCATCAGGCCGTGCGCGCCCAGGCGTGCGGCGTCCCGGGCCTTCTCGATGGAGTGCGCGGTGTCGTTGGTGCCGACCCCGGCGAGGACGACGGCGCGGTCGCCGACGGCGTCGAGCACCGCCTCGAGCACGGCGCGCTGCTCGGCGTCGCTGAGCGTCGCGGACTCCCCCGTCGTCCCGGCGACGACGAGACCGTCGTGGGCGCCGCGGTCGACCAGGTGGGCGGCCAGCTCCTGGGCGCCGGAGAGGTCGATGGAGCCGTCCTCGGCGAGCGGGGTGACCATCGCCGAGAGCACGCGCCCGAAGGGCCGGGCGGGGTCGCTGGTCATGGGGAGAATCTACCCAGCGGGGTCATGGTCATCCGCCGTGCGGGGCGGCTGCGCGCCGGTGGTCCGCGATGGCGTACCGCAGGCCCGTGGACGGCGACGTCGTCCAGCCCTCGGCCGGGGTGCGCGACACCCGCCGCCACTGCGCGTCCAACGCCGGGGCCAGGGTGTCGCCGGCCACCGCCAGGTCGACCTCGGTCACCACGGCGCGAACGGCGTGCGGCAGGAACGCGGCGTACACCGCGCCGCCGCCGATCACCCAGCAGTCGGGATGCCGGTCCAGCACCTCGTCCACCGAGGACGCCCGATCCGCGCCGTCGGCCCGCCACCGCGGATCGGACGTGAGGACGACGTTGGTGCGACCGGGCAGCGGGCGGACGCGCTCGGGCAGCGACTCCCAGGTGCGCCGGCCCATCACCACCGTGCACCCGCTGGTGAGCTCGCGGAACAGCCGTAGGTCCTCGGGGAGGTGCCACGGCAGCGTGCCGCCGGCGCCGATGACCCGGTCGTGGGCCTGGGCCCAGATCAGCGAGACGCCCGCCCGCGCCGCGTCCATCTGCGCTGCGGTCAGACGGCGACGGCGGCGCGGATGGCGGGGTGCGGGTCGTAACCGCGCATGCCGACGTGCTCGACGGTGTAGTCGAACAGCGACGGCGCCGGCGCCAGCTCCAGCGTCGGGAACGGCCGGGCCGGGCGGGAGAGCTGCTCGCGCACCTGCTCGTGGTGGTTGTCGTAGACGTGGCAGTCGCCGCCCACCCAGATGAAGTCGCCGGGCTCGAGGCCGACCTGCGCGGCGACCATGTGCGTGAGCAGCGCGTAGCTGGCGATGTTGAACGGCACGCCGAGGAACATGTCGGCGCTGCGCTGGTAGAGCTGGCAGGACAGCCGCCCGCCCGCGACGTGGAACTGGAACAGCGTGTGGCACGGGGCCAGCGCCATCTCGGGGATGGCGGCGACGTTCCACGCGGAGACCAGCATGCGGCGGGAGTCGGGGTCGCGGCGCAGGGTCTCCAGGACGGCGGAGATCTGGTCGACGTGCTCGCCGGACGGCGTGGGCCAGGAGCGCCACTGCACGCCGTAGACCGGGCCCAGCTCGCCGGTGGGCGAGGCCCACTCGTCCCAGATCGAGACGCCGTGTTCGTGCAGGTAGGCGACGTTGCTCTCGCCGCGGAGGAACCACAGCAGCTCGACGACGATCGAGCGCAGGTGCACCTTCTTCGTCGTCAGCAGGGGGAACCCGGCCGAGAGGTCGTAGCGCAGCCGCTCCCCGAAGAGGCTGACGGTACCTATGCCGGTGCGGTCCGCCTTCGGCGTGCCCTCCTCCAGGACCCGTCGCAGGAGGTCCTCGTACTGCGTGTCGACCGGCGCCCCGGGAGTCCCCACCACGTCCCCGAGAGTAGAGGCCGGGTGCGACGGAACGCCCGCGCCGCTCAGGGCGCGACGACCGAGGCGGCGATCAGGTCCGCGGCCAGGTCCCCCGCTCCGACGACGACGACCCGGTCGAGCTCGAGCCAGTCGGCCATCAGCCCGAGCTCGGCCGCCAGCTCGACCGCCACCTCGGCGCGGTCGATGCCGTCCTCGCCGTGGACGGCCTGCACGAGCAGGGCCCCGGACCGGCGGTCGGCCTTGAGGTCCGCACGGGCGACGAGCCGGTCGCCGAGGAGGAAGGGCAGCACGTAGTAGCCGTGCACGCGCTGCGCCGCCGGCGTGTAGATCTCCAGGCGGTAGCGGAAGCCGAAGAGCCGCTCCACCCGCGGCCGCTCCCACACCAGCGAGTCGAAGGGGCTCAGCAGCGCGCGTGCCGTGGCCCGGCGGGGACGGCGCGCGGCCGGGTCCAGCCACGCTGGCGCGGCCCAGCCGTCGACGCGCACGGGCAGCAGCTCGCCGGCCTCGGTGAGCTCCGCGATCGCCGTCCGCGCCGCCTCGGGCCGCAGCCGGAAGTAGTCGCGCAGGTCCCGCTCGGTCGCCACGCCCAGGGCGCGCGCGGCCGTCCGCACCAGCTCCCGGAACGCGGCGGCCGGCTCCGGGGTCGGGGCGGCAACGACAGCAGGCGGCAGCACCCGCTCGGTCAGGTCGTACACCCGCTCGAAGCCGGCCGTGCGGCTGCGGGCGGTGAGCGCCCCGGTGAAGAACAACCACTCGAGCGCGACCTTCGCCGGATGCCAGTTCCACATCGTGCCGGGCTGCTCGCGCCGGGTCTCCAGCAGCTCGCTCGCCTTCGTCGGCCCCCGCTCGCGCACCCGGTCGAGCACCTCGGTCACGTACCCGGGCCGGTCGCGCTGGACCGCGATCATGTTCCCCCAGGCGTGCTCCTCCGCGGCCGCCATGCGCCACCGCAGGTGCGGGTGGAGCCGGACCGGTAGGTAGGACGCCTCGTGCGCCCAGTACTCGAACAGCTCGTGCCGGCGCCCGGCGAAGTCGTCGAGTGCCGCCCTCGGATAGGCCCCGAGCCGGCTGAAGAACGGCAGGTAATGCGACCGGGAGAGGACGTTCACCGAGTCGATCTGGACGACGCCCACCCGATCGGCCACCCGCCGGAGCCGGCGACTGTCGGTCGGCCCGGTCGGCCGGGGGTCGGCCACGCCCTGGGCCGCCAGCGCGATCCGCCGCGCCAGGGGGGCGGGCAGCCGGTCGACGGCGGAAGCGCTCACGGCTGCCGATCCTGCCTGCCGGGTCCGACAGTCGCGCCGCCACCTGCGCCTACGCTGCCGGGGTGGAACCGCCCCGCTTCCCCCGGCTGACCGGCGACGCCGCCGTCTCGGTCCGCCCGGCCCGCCCCGACGACGCTCCGGACATGGCGCGCGTGCAGGCGGTCACCTGGCGGACGGCGTTCCGCTCCGTGCTTCCAGCGGACGTGCTCGACGAGTGGGACGAAGCCGCCGCAGCGGAGGTCTGGCGGGCGACGGTGGTCCGCCCGCCCACACCGGCACACGGCGTCGTCGTCGCCCTCGACGGGGCGACCGTGGTCGGTTTCGCCGCCTACGGCCCGCCCGAGGTGGACCCCGGTGAGCCGGCGTCGGCGGACGGGCCCACCACGGAGCTCGCGATCCTGCTGGTCGAGCCGCGCTGGGGCCGCCGCGGGCACGGCAGCCGACTCCTGGCCGCGGTCGCCGACCTGGCCGGCGCCACCGGCGCCGCACGGTTGAGCATGTGGGTGGCGGAAGCGGACGAGGTGACGGCGCGCTTCCTGGAGTCCGCCGGGTGGGCTCGCGCCGGCTGGGCCCGCACCCTGGACACCGGTGACGAGCCGCTGCGCGAGGTGCGGTGGCACGCGGAGCTCGACGGGGAGGGCGTGCGGTGACCTTCGACGGCTTCCCCGACGAGGGACTGGTCTTCTACGAGGGCCTCGAGGCCGACAACAGCAAGACCTACTGGACGCAGCACCGCGCGGTGTACGAGTCCTGCGTCCGGGGGCCGCTGCAGGCACTGGCCGACGAGCTCGCCTCCGAGTTCGGGCCGGCCAAGCTCTTCCGCCCCTACCGGGACGTGCGCTTCAGCAACGACAAGACGCCGTACAAGACGCACCAGGGCGCCGTCGTCGAGCCCCCGGGGCGCGGTGCGGGGGCCTGGTACGTGCAGGTCTCGGCCGACGGCCTCCGGGTCGCCGGGGGTTGCTGGCGCCTGGAGTCCGACCAGGTGGCGCGCTACCGGCGGGCGGTCGTCGACGACGTGCAGGGCCGGCGGCTCGCCGGCGAGGTCGCGCGGCTGACCGCCGCCGGTTGGGAGGTGGGCGGCGACCGCCTGACGCGGACCCCGACGGGCTTCGCCGTGGACGACGGCGACCGCGCCGCACTGCTGCGGCACCGGTCGCTCTCGGTCGCCCGCCAGTTCGAGCCGGCCCCCTGGTTGCACGAGCGCGAGGCGCTCAACCGGGTGCGGACCGCCTGGCGCGACCTCGTGGCGCTCAACTCCTGGCTCGCCGACAACGTCGGCGCGACCACCAAGGAGAACCGCCGCCGCTGACCACAAGGGCAATTACGCCCTTCTGCGCGGTGCAACTCTGCGCTTCTGCACGGTGCAACTCTGCGCTTCCGCACCGTGCAACTCCGCGCTTCCGCACCGTGCAACTCCGCGCTTCCGCACCGTGCAACTCCGCGCTTCCGCACCGTGCAACTCCGCGCTTCTGCGCGGTGCAATGTTGCGCTTCTGCGCGGTGCAATGTTGCGCTTCTGCGCGGGGGGTGCGGTGGTGCGGGGTGGGGTGGGGGAATGCAGATAGGGCCCCAGCCGGTTGGCTGGGGCCCTATCTGGGAATGGTTGTCCGGCGGTGTCCTACTCTCCCACCCCGTCTCCAGGGCAGTACCATCGGCGCTGAGAGGCTTAGCTTCCGGGTTCGGAATGGGACCGGGCGTTTCCCTCTCGCCATGACCGCCGTAACTCTGTGAACTTGTCGACCCCTTCCGCGGTTCCGCGGCCGGCCCCGATCGCGGGGGGCGGCACGGAACGACGGGGGTGGTCGTTCGTTCAGAGCTGCACAGTGGACGCGTGGTTCTTCGACAGCCACGGTGTTCGTGGTTGGAAGTGGGTTGTGTGGTCAAGCCCTCGGCCTATTAGTACCGGTCAGCTCCACACCTTGCGGTGCTTCCACTTCCGGCCTATCAACCCGCTGGTCTGGGCGGGGGCCTTACCCGGTTGACCCGGTGAGAGACCTCATCTCGAAGCGAGCTTCCCGCTTAGATGCTTTCAGCGGTTATCCCTGCCGAACGTAGCCAACCAGC
>NZ_FOEE01000024.1 GCF_900110555.1 Trujillonella endophytica | reverse complement strand
CGCCGGGTGCAGGCCATCCAGGGCGACACCACCGCCGCGGTCGCGGCGATCGGGGAGATCTCCCAGATCGTCGCCCAGATCTCCGACCGGCAGACCACCATCGCCAGCGCGGTGGAGGAGCAGACCGCCACCACCAACGAGATGTCCCGCTCGGTCCAGGAGGCCGCGCAGGGTTCCGGCCAGATCGCGGAGAACATCACCGGGGTCGCCTCGGCCGCGGACTCGACCACCCAGGCGCTGACCCAGACGCGGACCGCGGTCGACGAGCTCTCCCGGATGGCCGCCGACCTGCGCACCACGGTGGGCCGCTTCAGCTACTGAGTCGCCGCTGGGCCCGCCCCCGAACCGGGGGCGGGCTCAGCCCGCGAGGCGGGCGCCGAGCGCCGCGAGCCGGTCGACGGCCTCGCCCAGGACGGCGTCCTGCTTGCAGAAGGCGAACCGGACCAGCGAGGGGGCGGCCTCCGGGTCGTCGTGGAAGACCCCCACCGGGACGCCGACCACGCCGGCCAGCTCCGGCAGGTCCCAGCACAGCGCCATGGCGTCGGTGTAGCCCAGCGGCGCGGCGTCGGCCGTGACGAAGTAGGTGCCGTCGGGCCGGTTCACCGCGAAGCCGGCCGCGTCCAGGCCGGTCATGAGCAGGTCCCGCTTGCGCTCGAGACCGGCCCGCAGCCCGTCGAAGTACTCGTCGGGCAGCGCCAGCGCACGGGCCACGGCGGGTTGGAACGGCCCGCTGCCCACGAACGTGAGGAACTGCTTGACCGCCCGGACGGCGGCCACCAGCTCGGTCGGGCCGTGCACCCAGCCGACCTTCCAGCCGGTCACCGAGAAGGTCTTGCCCGCCGAGGAGATCGTCAGCGTCCGCTCGGCCATCCCGGGCAGCGTCGCGATCGGCACGTGCGGCACCCCGTAGGTCATGTGCTCGTAGACCTCGTCGGAGATCACCACGGCGTCGTGCTCGGCCGCCAGCCGCGCCACCAGTTCCAGCTCGGCGCGGGTGAACACCTTGCCGGTCGGGTTGTGCGGGCTGTTGAGCAGCACCAGCCGGGTGCGCGGGGTGAACGCCGCCCGCAGCGCGGCCTCGTCGACGGCGAAGCCGGGGGAGCGCAGCACCACCGTGCGACGGGCCGCCCCGGCCAGCGCGACCGCCGCGGCGTAGCCGTCGTAGTAGGGCTCGAAGGTCACGACCTCGTCGCCGGGCTCGGTGAGCGCCAGGACGGCGGCGGTGATCGCCTCGGTGGCGCCGACGGTCACCAGGACGTCGTCGGGGTCGGTCCGCAGGCCGTAGAAGCGCTCCTGGTGGGCGGCGACGGCCTCGCGCAGCTCCCGCACCCCCGGCCCCGGCGGGTACTGGTTGGCGCCGCCGCGGATGGCGGCCACGGCGTCCTCGAGCAGGGACGACGGCCCGTCGGTGTCCGGGAAGCCCTGCCCGAGGTTGATGGCGCCGGTCCGGGCGGCCAGGGCCGACATCTCGGCGAAGACCGTCGTCGTGAAGGGCCGCATCCGAGGGGTGAGGGCGGCTCGCTGGAGCGTCACGCCGCCAGTCTCCCACCGGGCCGCCCGCGGGTCGCCCGTCCCACTGGGTGAACCAGCGTTCCAGCGGGCGGGACGGACGGCATCCGGGGCCGCGCCGGCCGCGCGGGCGCCGCGTGTACGTTCTGGGCGGTCCTGAGTGCCAGCACGAAGCCCCGGCTCGCTGGCCGGCAACCCTCCGGCGTCGTGGGCTGCTCCGGGGGACGACCAGACGTGGGCACTGCGTCCCGGCGAGGCCGAGGATGTCGGGGTGGACCGGATCCCGCTCCGGCCGGACCGGTCGCGGTGTCGCCCGACCACGCGCGCATCCCGCGCCCGCTCCCTGGGAGAACCGATGAACTCCGTCCACCGCCGTCGCCGGGGGCGGCTCCCCGCCGTCGCGCTCGCCGTCCTCGCCGGCCTCACGGCCTGTGCCGACAGCGACTCCGGTGGAGGTGACGGCGGGGACTCCGCCGGCTCGATCATCGTGATCACCCCCAACCCGGTGGGCGGGAACAACTTCCTCTCCCTCGCGATCGAGGGCGCCGAGCGCGTCGCAGAGGAGCGGGGCCTGGAGCTCGAGGTCTACGAGAGCACCGACCCGACCTCCATCCAGCAGAACGTCGAGGCGGCCGTCCGGGAGCAGCCCGACATCGTCATCGGGCTCACCTTCTCGCTGCAGGACGCGTTCGCGACCGTCCCCGTCGACAACCCCGACCAGCAGTTCCTGCTCGTCGACGGCTGCCCCGACCCGCAGCCGGACAACGTCACCTGCGCCGCGTTCCGCGAGCACGAGGCCACCTACCTGGCCGGCGTCGAGGCCGGGCTGCTCACCGAGACCGGGCGGATCGGCGTCGTCGCCGCGCTGGACACGCCCTTCATCCGCCGCTGGGTGGACCCCTTCCTGGCCGGCGCCCAGAGCGTGAACCCGGCCGCGACCTCCACCCCGCTGTTCGTGGGCGGCGACAACCCCTTCGGTGACCCGGCCCGCGGCGGTGCCCAGGCGCAGGTGCTCGCCGACGGCGGCGCGGACCAGGTGCTGCTGGCGGCCTCCGGCAGCAACGTCGGCGCATTCGAGGTGGCGGCGGCCGGCGGCTTCCAGGCCTACGGCGTGGACGTCAACGAGTGCGCCTCGGCCCCCGGCCAGGTCGTGGACAACGTGACCAAGAACGTCGACGTCGCCCTCGCCGAGTCCGTGACGGCGATCCTCGACGGCGACACCGGTGGCTCGCAGGTCTACGGCCTCGCCGAGGACGGCGTCGGCCTCACGGCGTTCGAGGACGACGTCGCCGACTCCGGCTGCCTGATCGCCGACCGGCCCGACGTCATCGAGCAGCTGGAGCAGATCCGGCAGGAGATCATCGACGGCACGATCACCGTGGACGACCCGGCCGCTGGATGACCGGTAGCACGGCAGTCGGCTCGGCCGCGGGGGGTGCTCCCCCCGCGGCCGAGCTGCGTGGCATCACCAAGCGCTTCGGCCCCGTGCTCGCCGTCGACGGGGTCGACCTGGCGCTCGAGCGCGGCACCGTGCACGCCGTCGTCGGCGAGAACGGTGCGGGCAAGTCCACCCTGATGTCGGTGCTCTACGGCCTGCACCGGCCCGACGCGGGACAGGTGCTGCGCGACGGCCGCGAGGTGCGGCTGGGCTCACCGCTGGACGCCATCGCCGCGGGGCTGGGGATGGTGCACCAGCACTTCCGGCTCTTCGGCTCGCTGACCGTGGCCGAGAACGTCGTCTACCGCGCGGAGCCGGCCCGCTTCGGCGTGCTGGACCGGCGGGCCGCGCAGGAGCGGGTGGCGGAGCTGTCGGCCCGCATCGGCCTGGACGTCGACCCCACCGCCCGCGTGGACACGCTGCCGCTCGGCGTCCGCCAGCGGGTGGAGATCCTGAAGGCCCTGCACCGCCGGGCGGAGGTGCTCATCCTCGACGAGCCGACCGCGGTGCTCACTCCCGGCGAGGTCGACTCGCTGTTCGTCGTCGTCCGCCGGATGGCCGAGCAGGGGACGACGGTCGCGCTGGTCACCCACAAGGTCCGCGAGGTGCTCGAGGTGACCGACCGGGTGACCGTGCTGCGCGACGGCGTCGTGACCGCGCGGCTGACCACCGCGCAGACCACCGCCGGCGAGATCGTCGAGGCGATGATCGGCCGCGGGCTGGTCCCGGCCGTCAACCCCCGCGGCGCCGTCCGCGGCGATCCGGTGCTGGAGGTCGACGGCCTGCGGATGCCGGCCGCGCCCGGCGCGAGCCGGGTGCAGGACGTCTCGCTGCGGGTCTCCGCCGGCGAGGTGGTCGGCATCGCCGGCGTCTCGGGGAACGGCCAGCGCGAGCTGGTGGAGGCCGTCGTCGGCCTGCGCCGACCCGAGTCCGGTGGCGTCCGGCTGCACGGCCGGGACCTGGCCGGCCTCGGCGTCCGGGAGCGCCGCCGGCTCGGCATCGCGTACGTGCCCGAGGACCGCCAGGGGATGGGGACGGCCGCGAGCCTGTCCGTCGCCGACAACCTGGCGCTGGGGCACCACCGCACGCCGCCGATCGGCCGCCGGGGCCGCCTCTCCCCCCGGGCGCTGCGCGCGCAGGCCGCCGAGCTGGTCCGCCGCCTCGGCGTGAAGACCGCCGGTGTCGCCGTGCCGGTGAGCTCGCTGTCGGGTGGCAACGCGCAGAAGGTGGTGCTGGCCCGCGAGCTGCACCACGAGGCGCCCCTGCTCGTGGTCGAGCAGCCCACCCAGGGCGTGGACGTCGGCGCCGGCGAGGAGATCCACCGGCTGCTGCTCGACGTCCGCAGCCGCGGCGGCGCGGTGCTGCTGGTGTCCTACGAGATCACCGAGCTGCGGGCGCTGGCCGACCGGGTGCTGGTGATGCTGGACGGCGCGGTGACGGCGGAGCTGGACGCGGCCGAGGCCACCGAGGAGGTGCTGGGCGCGGCGATGGTGCAGGCGGGCCGGGCCGGGAGCCCGGCCGGGAGTGCGAGCGGGGGAGGGGAGCGGTGAGCGCCCTCGGACAGCGGCTGCGGCTGGGGGCGCCCGCCGCCCTGGTGCCGCTCGGCGCGGTCGCCGTCGCCGCGGCCGTCGGCGCCGGGGTGATGCTGGCCGCCGGGGTGAACCCGCTGCTCGGCTACGAGGCCATGTTCCGCGGGGCGCTGAGCGTGAGCAACATCGACTTCGCCGTCGCCGGGTTCACCGCGATCCTGGCGATGTCGCTCGCGTTCGCCATCCCCGCGCGGATGGGGGAGTACAACCTCGGCGGCGACGGGCAGCTGGTGGCCGGCGGGATCGCCGCGGCCGCGGTCGCGCTCTACGTGCCGGGTCCGGCCGCGCTGCTGCTCCCGCTGTGCGTGGTCGCGGGAATGCTCGCCGGGGGCACGCTCGCCTCGGTCTCGGCGCCGCTGTCCACCCGCGCCGGCGTCCCGGTCATCATCTCCACGCTGCTGCTCAGCACGCCGGCGGTCGCGCTCACCTCCTACCTCGTGCGCTTCCCGATGGCCCAGGAGGGCTCCCCGGTCCCGCAGACGCCCCGGCTGCCCGACGCGGCGCACCTGCCCGCCTTCCCGGGCATGAGCTACACCAACGCCGGGCTGGTGCTCGTCCTCGCCGTCCTGCTGGTCACCGTCTACGTCGACGCGCGCACTCCGGTCGGCTACGAGGTCCGCGTCGCCGGGGCCAACCGCGGGTTCGCCGCCTACGGGGGGCTGTCGGTGCCGCGGCTGACGCTGGGGACGCTCGCCGCCGCGGGGGCCGTCGCCGGCCTGGCCGGGGCCGTGATCGTGATGAGTCAGCCGTTCCGCTTCATCGACGACGCGCTGACCGCCCCCGGCTACACCTTCGCCGGGGTCGCCGCGGCGCTGCTGGCCGGTGGCCGGCCGGCCCTGCTGCCGGTCACCGCGGCGCTGTTCACCATCCTGTCGGTCGGGTCGGCGGGCATGGAGCGCGACGTGGACGTGCCGCGCCAGCTGGGCCAGGTGCTGCAGGCGGTCGTGATCCTGGTGCTCGCGCTACGCGTGCTGGCCACCCGGTGGATCGCCGCCCGCGCCCGGCGCGCGGCCGGTGGGAGGGCCTGACGTGGACGTCCTCAACCTGGCCTTCGTCGCCGCCGTCCTCACCTCGGCCGCGCCGGTGCTCTACGCCGCCCTCGGCGGCGCCCTCTGCGGCCGGGCCGGCGTCTTCAACATCGCGCTCGAGGGCCAGCTGCTGTGGGGCGCCTTCACCGCGGTGGCGGTCAGCTGGTGGAGCGGCAACCCCTGGCTGGGCGTGCTCGCCGCGGTCGCGGCCACCGCGGTGTTCAGCCTGGTCCTCGCGGTCGGGGCCGTCGCCTTCCGGGCCGACCCGATCATCGTCGCCGTCGGGATGAACCTGCTGGCCCTGGGGCTGACCGGCTTCGTGATGCGGGAGGCGCTCGGCGCCACCGGCACCTTCGCCCCGGCGGGCCTGCCCGGGCTGCCGGACCTCGACGTGCTCGACGGCGTCCCGGTCCTCGGCCCCGTCCTCGGCCGCGCCACCGTGCTGGTGCCCCTGGCGCTCGTGCTGGCCGTCGTCCTGTCGTTGTGGCTGGCCCGCACCTCCATCGGTCTGCGGCTGCGCGGGGTGGGGGAGCACCCCGAGGCCGCGACCAGCCTGGGCGTGCCGGTGACGCGCTACCAGATGGCGACGGTGGTCGTCGCCGGCGCGCTGTGCGGGCTGGGCGGCGCGCAGCTGTCGCTGGGCACGGTCACCGCCTTCACCGAGAACATGACCGCCGGGCGCGGCTGGGTGGCCGTCGCTGCGGTGATGCTGGCCGTCAGCCGCCCGCTGTGGGTCCTCGGTGCCTGCCTGCTGTTCGGCGCCGCGGAGGCCTGGGGCTTCCGGCTGCAGGGCATCGGCCTGCCCCAGCAGCTCACCGACGCCGCCCCCTACCTGGTCACCCTGGTGGTCCTCGTGCTCTCCCGGATCCGCGTCCGGCGCCGCCTGCGCGCCGCGGACCCGGTCGCCGCCGAGAGCGCCGCCCACCCCGAGACCGCCCTGCACCCCGAGGAGCCCCGTTGACCGAGCACCACCCCGCGCCGCGCCGGGTCGTCGTCGACACCGACACCGGCATCGACGACGCGCTGGCCCTGCTGTGGCTGGCCCGCCGGCCCGACGTCGAGATCAGCGCCGTCACGTCCGTCTACGGCAACTGCTCGGTCGACGACGCGCTGCGCAACATCGGCCACGTGCTGGCCCTGGCCGGGCTGCCGGACGTGCCGGTCGCCGCGGGCGCGCCGGGCCCCGTCGACGGGCGGCCGGCGCACATCGCCTCCTACGTGCACGGCATCGACGGCCTGGGCGACCTCGGGCTGCAGCGGACGACGCCGGCCGTCGTGGGCCCGACCTCCGCGGAGTACCTGGTGGAGCTGGCCGACTCGGCCCCGGGGGAGTACGACCTGCTGCCACTGGGCCCGCTGAGCAACCTCGCCCTCGCCCTCGAGCTGGACCCGCTGGTGCTGACGAAGTTCCGCTCCACGGTGCTGATGGGCGGCTCCGGGCCGTTCCCGCCGGTGGGCGTCACCCAGACCGTCGACGCGAACATCGCCAACGACCCGGCGGCCGCGCGGGCGGTGTTCGCCGCGCCGCGCAGCGAGCTGGTCATGGTGGGGGTCAACGCGGGCGCGCAGACCATCGTCGACGAGGCCGCGGTGCAGGCGCTGCACCGCAGCGGCGACCCGGTGGGGGAGTTCTGCGCCGCGGTCCTGGAGTCCTACATGGACTTCTACCAGTACGCGTGGGGCCGGCGGATCTCCCCGGCCTGGGACGGCCTGACCGCCGGGCTGCTCGTCGAGCCCCGCTGGATCACCGCCTCGATCGACGGGCCGGTCGCGGTCGTGCCCGACGGGCTGCTGGCCCGCGCCCACCTGCTGCAGACCGCCGACGGCCTGCCCGTGCCCTTCGCCCAGGAGGAGGCGCGCACCGCCCCGGCCACGACGGTCGTCACCGGGGTGGACGCGGCCGGCTTCCTCGCCGACTTCGTGGGCCGCCTGGCCGGCGTCCGGTGACCGGCCCGGCTGCCGCCGGGGTGCTCGAGCCCGGCGACGTCTGGGCCTACCTGGTCGCCCGCGGCCTGGCCCCGGACGGGAGCTCGGGCACCGTGCGCGAGGTCGGCGACGGCAACATGAACCGGGTGTTCGTCGCCGTCCCCGCCGGCGCCACGCGGGGACTGGCGGTGAAGCAGGCGCCGCCGTGGATCCGTGCCCTGGGGCCCTCGGCGCCGATGAGCCCCGAGCGGGCCATGGTCGAGGCGCGGGCGCTGGCCACCTTCGCCCGGTTCGCCCCCGAGCAGACGCCGCGCGTGCTCGACGTCGACCCGGGCCGCTTCGCCTTCACGATGGAGGACCTCTCCGACCTCACCGTCCTGCGCACCGCGCTGGTCGACGGCGCCGGCTTCGGCGACACCTCCCGCCAGGTCGGCGACCTCGTCGGCCGGGTCACCTTCGCCACCAGCGCGGCCGGCGCGACGGCGGCCGACCGCGCCGCGCTGCTCGCCGCCTCGGTCAACCCGGTCCTCGCCGCCGTCACCGAGCAGTACCTGCTGTCCGAGCCGTTCGGCGCCTCCGACGCCAACCGCCACCACCCGCTGCTGGACGCCGAGGTGGCCGCGCTGCGGGCCGACCCGGCGGTGCGCACCGAGGTGTCGGCGCTGCGCTGGGCCTTCGCGTCCAGGGCCGAGGCGCTGGTGCACGGCGACCTGCACTCCGGCAGCGTGATGGTGGGGGAGCGGGACGGCGCCGCCGTGGTGCGGGTCATCGACCCGGAGTTCGCCGTCGTCGGCCCGATCGGCCTGGACCTCGGGCTGTACCTGGCCAACGCCCTGGTCGCCGCCGCCCGCAGCGCGGCCCTGGGCGACCGCGCCGAGGCCGCCGACCGGGCCGGCCAGGCCGCCGTCCTGTGGGAGGCGTTCACGGCCGCCTGGCAGGCCGGCTGGCCCGGCCGGGCCGACCGCTTCCTCGACGACGCCTGGCTGTCCCGCCAACTGGCGTCGGTGTGGGACGACACCCTCGGGTTCGCCGCCGTCGAGATGGTCCGCCGGGTGGCCGGCTACTCGCACGCCGCGGACCTGGAGACGCTGCCCGACCCTGGGCCGGCGAGCGCGGTGGTGCTGCGCGCCGCCCGCGCCCTGCTGCTGGACCGGCCGGCCTTCGGCGATCCCGCTGCGGTGGCCGCGCTGGTGCGCTGACCCGCGAGCGGTGTGCGCGGACGGACCGTTCCGGACCTCGATCGGGCACGGGGCGCACTTTGCCCGTGGCGAGCCGGGGGATCATGGCAGGCGTGAGCGTTCCCTCCCCCCTTCCCCGGCCGGTGCTCGACGACAGCGTCCGACTCTCCGACGACGGCGTCGCCATCCTCGACCGGCGGGTCTTCCCGGCCCGCGAGGAGTGGGTGCTCGCCCGGGACGCCGCCGAGGTGGCGGAGGCGATCCGCGCGATGGTGACGCAGAGCTCGGGGCCCTTCTACGCGGCGCTGGCCGGCCTGGCGCTCGACGCCCGCCAACACGCCGGCCGGCCGGTGGACGAGGCCCGGGCCGCGCTGCTGCGGGCGGGGTCGGCCCTCACCGGTGCCCGGCCGACCAACAACGCGGTGCGCGACGCCGTCGCCGACCTGCTGGCCACCCCGGACGTCGCCGGCGCCCGGAGCGGCCGGGAGCTCGAGGAGGCCGTCGGAGCCGCTGCCGCCGCCCTGGACGCCGGGTACCGCGCCCGGAGCGCCGCTATGGCCGCGCACACCGCCGCGCTCGTGCCCGACGGCGCACGGGTGCTGACCCACTGCTGGGCCGACGCCTACCTCATCGAGCTGGTCCGCGCCGCCCACGCCGCGGGCCGCCGGTACACCTGGGTGGCCACCGAGACCCGGCCCTACCTGCAGGGGGCGCGGCTCACCGCGCACACGCTGGTGGAGATGGGCCAGGAGGTCGCGCTCATCACCGACGGGATGGCCGCCGCCGTCCTGGCCCCCACCTCGACGCTCGGCCGGGTCGACGCGCTGGTCACCGCCGCCGACCGGGTGACCATGGACGGCCACGTGATCAACAAGGTGGGCACGCTGGGGCACGCGGTGGCCGCGCACGCCTTCGGCGTCCCCTTCTACGCGATGGTGCAGGCGCCCGACCCGCAGGCGCCGACCGGTGCTGATGTCGAGATCGAGGAGCGGGACGGCGACGAGGTGCTCTCGGTGCTCGGCGTCCGCTCGGCCTCGCCGCTGGTGCAGCGCGGCCACTACCCGGCCTTCGACGTCACCCCGCCGCGCTTCGTGACCCGCATCGCCACCGACCGGGGGGTCTTCGAGCCCGCCCGGGTGGCCGAGTACCACGCGGCCCCCGAGCCCGCCGGGGCCGATCCGGCGGCTCGGTAGGCTGGCGTCCCGTGACCCTGAGCCTGATCGCGCGCACCGTCGTCCTCGACATCGAGGGCACCACCGGCGCCGCCGGCTACGTCCACGGCACCCTCTACGACTACGCCCGGCCCCGGCTCGGGCCCTGGATCGACACCCACGCCGACGACCCGGACGTGGTCGGCGCGGTGGCGCGGACCCGGGACGAGGGCGGGCTGCGCGAGGACGCCGGCACCGCCGAGGTGGTCGACGTGCTGCACCGCTGGATGGACGACGACGTGAAGGCCACCCCGCTCAAGACGCTGCAGGGGCAGATCTGGGCCGCGGGGTATGCCGCGGGAGAGCTCTCCTCGCACTTCTTCGACGACGTGGTGCCCCGGCTGCGCGCCTGGCACGAGCGCGGCGTGCGGCTGGCGGTGTTCTCCTCGGGCTCGGTCGCCAGCCAGGTGCCGTGGTTCCGGCACGCCCCCGCCGGGGACCTCACCCCGCTGGTCACCGACTACTTCGACACGGTGACGGCCGGCCCCAAGCGCGAGGCGGGCTCCTACGACGCGATCGCCGCCGCGCTCGGGGACGAGCCGGGCCGGCTGCTGTTCCTCTCCGACCTGCCCGCCGAGCTGTTCGCCGCCCGGGAGGCCGGCTGGCAGGTCGTCGGCGTCCGGCGGGCCGGCGAGCCCAACGCGGGCGCCGACTTCGGCGACGTCCCGGTCGTCGCGGACTTCACCGAGCTCGACGTGGTGGCGGCCCCGTGACCGGGCTGGTGCAGGCGGGCGGCATCCCCCGTAGCGCACTGGAGGCCGCCGGGCGGGCGCTGGCCGCGGAGTCCGCGCGCTTTGCGGGGATGGGCTGGATGCGCGGCACCTCCGGCAACCTGTCGGTGGTCCTCACCCGCGACCCGCTGCGGCTGGCGGTGACCGTCAGCGGCCTGGACAAGGGGGAGCTGACCAGCGGCGACGTCGTCGTGGTCGACGAGCGGGGCCGGGCCGTGCCCGACCAGCCGAACCCGGACCTGCCGCCGTCGGCCGAGGCCGCGCTGCACGCCCGGATCGCCGCGCACGCCGGAGCCGACGCGATCGTGCACGTGCACTGCATGGCGGCGGTCCTGGCCGGCCACTGGTACCCCGACGGCCTGCCGCTGCGGGACCTGGAGATGCTCAAGGGCATCGGCCGGAAGGCCCACGACGAGACGGTGACCATCCCCGTCGTCCCCAACAGCCAGGACATGGACGAGATCGCCGCGGCCTGGGAGCCGCGGTGGGACGGCCAGGTGCCGGCGTTCATCGTGGCCCGGCACGGCATGTACGCGTGGGGCCGGGACCTGACGCAGGCCCGGCACCACACGGAGATCGTCGAGTTCCTGATGACCTTCGCGTCCGAGACGCGGCCGGGGGGCTCGGTCGGCGCCCGCTGACGCCGCGTTCCACGTGGAACGGCTGTACCCCGGTGGCCCGGAGCCGTGCCGCTTCCGGGCCACCGGCGTACGACGGCGGCCCGCTCAGCGGGTGGCGGCCGCCGTCAGCAGCTCGCCGGTGACGGCGGACAGGGCGGCGGGGTCGGTCCGCCCCCGGCCGGCGGCCAGCAGCAGCTCCCGCGCCGCGCGCAGCGCCCCGCGGACGGCGCCCTCCCGCAGCGCCTCCGGCAGCGTCTCGACGTCGCTGACCTTCGCGAAGCCGATCACCCGGCGCGCGACCTCCGCGCCCGCGTAGGCCGTGGCGTCGGCGCGGGCGCGGGCCAGCAGGTCCTCCAGCACCGCGTCGCCGAACACCCGCGGGTCGGTGCGGGAGGGCCACAGCCGCCGCCACTCGGCCTCGAACGCCGCCCAGGTCGCCGCGGGCAGTCCCAGGAGCTCGGCGGCACGGGCGTCCTGCCCCCGCGCGGTGGCCCGCGCGGCGGCCAGCACGAGGTTTCCCCACAGCATGCCGACGTCGAAGCCCAGCGGGCCGTAGGCGCCGAACTCGGCGTCGAAGGCGCGGGTCGAGCGGGGGGCGCCGCCGGCGGCGGCGCGGACGAAGACCGAGCCGGTGTGCAGGTCCCCGTGCAGGAGCACCTCGGCGCGGGTCATGAACGCCCACTTGGCCCGCCCCACCGCGGCCTGCACCTCGGGGTCGGCGGCGAGGGCGGCCACGTCGGCGGCGTTGGCCGGCAGGACGACGTTGTGCGGGTGCTCGACGAACGGCTCGGTGAGCACCAGGTCCTCGGTGATCTCCGACAGCTCCGGGTTCATCGCCGCGGCGACCGCGGCCTTGTGCCCGGCGGTGCCCAGCGCCAGCACCGACGTGCCGAAGCCGGCGCGCGCGGCGTAGACGCCGAGGTCGACGGCGGCCTCCGCGTGCAGATCGCCCCCGTCGAGGGCGACCCGCCAGACGACGTGGTCGGACAGGTCCTCGATCGCCAGCACCTGGGCCGCCGGGTCGAAGTGCAGCAGTTCGGGCACGTGCTCGGGGTCGACGGCGCGGTGCGCGGCCAGGATCCGGGCCTCCCGGGCGGAGCGCTCCCGGGTCATCGGCCAGCTCGGGTCGGTGCGCACGTGCGGCAGCGACTGCTTGAGCACCAGCGAGCGGCCGGAGGTGTCGGTGACGACGAAGACCAGGTTGAGGTTGCCGTCGCCGACCTCGACCACGCTCGCCAGCGCGGACGGGTCGACGGCCCGGGCCAGCGCCGGGACGGCGGCCAGGTACACCGGCACGGCCGCCACGGTGAGCAGCTCCCCGGGGGCCAGCACGGCCGGGCCGCGGTCGGGTTCGGTACGGGTCACTCGGCACCTCCGGCGGCGGGCTGGCCCGGCAGCGCGGTGCGCCGGCGGGACAGGGTGTAGCTGAACAGCAGGGCGGCCAGCAGCACGGCCCCCTTGGCGACGTCCTGCACGTAGTACGGCAGCCCCTTCATGCTGAACCCGACGACCATCACCGACACCAGCACCGCGCCCAGGACCGTGCCCCAGGCGTTGGGCACGTTGCGCCCCAGCACCGAGGTGCCGACCAGGGCCACGGCGACGGCGTCCAGCAGCAGCGAGTTGCCGGCGCTCACGTCGCCCTGGCCGATGCGGGCGGCCAGCAGCAGGCCGGCGACCGAGGCCAGCACGCCGGACAGCACGTACGCCGCGCTGCGGTACAGGCCGACGGGGACGCCGGCGAGCCGGGCGGCCTCGGCGTTGGCGCCGACGGCGTAGAACAGCCGGCCGTAGCGGGTGCGCTCCAGGAGGAACCACACGGCGACGGCGACGAGCAGCAGGAGCACCGCGGGCACGGGCACCGGTCCGATGTCGCCCCGGGCCAGCCACAGGAAGTCGTCGGTGAACCGGCCGGGGGCGGTCGAGCCGTCCTCCAGCGTCATCCGGGAGGAGATGGAGCGGCCGTCGACGAGCACGAGCTTGAGCCCCATGACGGCGAACATCGTGGTCAGGGTGGCGAGCAGGTCCGGGATGCGGGCCCACACCACCAGCAGGGCGTTGACCAGGCCGATCAAAGCGCCGCCGAGCAGGACCGCGCCGATGGCGACGCCGCCCACCTGGTTCTGCACGACCATCATCCAGGCGGCGAGGGAGACGCCGAAGCCCGCGGCCGCACCCACCGAGAGGTCCAGCCCGCCGACGGTCATCGCGATGGTGACGCCGAGCCCCGCGATCGCGGTCGGTGCGGCGTACTCCAGCAGCCCGTAGAGGTTGTCCGCGGTGCGGAAGTTGGGCTCGCTGAGCACGAACCAGGCGATCAGCGCCACGGTGACGGCGATGAACCCGTAGCGGACCAGCAGCTCGCGCGCCCGGTCCAGGCCGGGGGCGAGCCGGGCGCCGGCGGAGGCGCGCGGGGCCGGCTCGGGGAGGGCCGGGGCCGGCGTCGGTGCCGGCTTCGTCAGGGGGTCGGTCACGCGGGGGTTCCTCCCGGGGAGGTGGCGGAGAAGGCGGCGACGACCGCGTCGCGCGGCACGGCGGAGACGGGGGCGTCGAGGGTGACGGCGCCGTCGACGAGCACGAGGACGCGGTCGGCGACCTCCAGCACCTCGTCGACGTCGGCGGAGAGGACGACGACCGCGGCACCGGCGCGCGCGGCGTCGCGGGCGTGGCCGCCGATGTCGCGGCGGGCGCCGAGGTCGACGCCGCGGAACGGCTCGTCCAGCAGCAGCACCCGCACGCCGGGCACCAGCCAGCGGCCGACGACGACCTTCTGCTGGTTGCCGCCGGAGAGCTCGCCGACGTCGGTGCTCTCGCTGCGGGTCACCACGCCGAAGCGGTCGACCGCGGTCCGGGCCCGGTCGGCCTCGGTGGCGCGGTCGACCACGCCACCGCGGGACAGCTCGCGCAGGAACGGCAGGCTCAGCGTGCGGGCGATCGACCAGCCGGGCAGCAGGGCTTGGCCGGCGCGGTCCTCGGGGACGAGGTGGACGCCGGCCCGGACGGCGGCGGCGGGGGAGCGGGGGGCGAACGGCCGGCCGTCGAGCTCCGCCGTCCCGCCGGCCCACGAGGCCGACCCGAACAGGCCGTGCGCGAGCTCGGACTTGCCGGCGCCGAGCAGCCCGACGACGCCGGTGACCTGGCCGGCGTGCAGGTCGAGATCCAGGGCGGGGGAGCGGGGGAGCAGCCGCACCCCGCGCAGGCGGACGGCGACGTCCCCTGCGGGTAGCGGCTCCCGCGGCGGCGGGCCGATGCCGTCGGGGCCGACGGGGTGCACGGCGGCGCGCTCGCCGAGCATCGCCGGCAGGACGACGTCCCAGCGGAACGGCGCCCGGGTGTCGGAGGTGACCCGGCCGTCGCGCAGCACCACCGCCCGGTCGGCGAGGGCGTCGACCTCGCCGAGCCGGTGCGAGACGTAGAGGACGGCGAGGCCGGCCGCCCGCTGGCCGCGGACGACCGCGAACAGGCGGTCGGCCTCCGCGGCCGACAGCGCCGACGTCGGCTCGTCCAGGACGAGCAGCCGCGGCCGGTGCACCAGCGCCCGCGCGAGCACCAGCAACTGGGCGTCGGAGATGCCGAGCTCGGCGACGTCGCGGCGCAGGACGGCGTCGCTCCAGTCGAGGCCGAGCACCTCGACGGCGGTCCGGGCGGCGGCCAGCACCTCGCGCCGCCGCAGGAGCACCGCGGACGGGCCGCGGCGCGCCGGGTGGGCGAGGTCGTCGAAGGCCAGGTTCTCCGCGACGGTGAGCCCCGGGACCACCCCGTCGTGCACCCGCTGGTGCACGGTCGCGATGCCGGCCCGGCGGGCACGGAGCGGCGAGTCCATCCGCTGCTCCGTGCCCTCGATCCGGATCGTCCCGTCGTGGCCCGGGTGGACCCCCGACAGGACCTTGATCAGGGTCGACTTCCCGGCCCCGTTGGCGCCGAGCAGGGCCAGCACCTCGCCCGCGGCGATGTCCAGGTCGACGCCGTCGAGGACCCGGTGGGCCCCGAAGGACATGCCGATCCCCCGCAGGGACACCGCCGCGGTGCTCATGTGCCGGCCCCGACCGATCAGGACGCGGAGTTGTTCGGCAGCCAGTCGGCCACCGCGACGTCGTCCAGGCGCAGCGACGGCTCCGCCTCGACCAGGTCGGCGACCGAGGTGATGTCGTTGTCCCGGAGGAAGTCCTGCGTCACCGTGACGGCGGGGAACTGGACGGCGTCCTCCTCCAGCTGACCGGCCAGCTCCAGGGCGGCCACGCGGACGACCGCGCCACCGATCTGGGTGGGGTCGGTGGCGGAGGTGGCGACCCACGGGCTCCCCTCGGCGGTCATCACCTCGATGTCGGCGTTGGAGATGTCGATGCCGTAGACCCGGACGCCGTCCTGCAGGTCGTTCTGGAGCACCGCCTGGACCGCGCCCTTCGCGATCTCGTCGTACGGGGCGAAGATCGCGGTCACGTCGGGGTGCTGCTTGAGCGCGGCGTCGACCAGCGGGATGTTGTCGGTCGCCGTCGACTCGGTCACCTCGCCGGTGGAGAACCGCTGGTCGAGCTGGTGCTCGGCGACGTAGGTGTCCCAGACCTCGGCACGGCGGTCGAGCGGGGCGAAGCCGGTGGCGGACACGTAGCCCACCGCGGCGCCGTCGCCGACGTCCGCGACGAGCTGGTCCAGCACGCCCTCGGCCATGCTCGCGTCGCTCTGGCTGGTGACCACGACGCCCTCGATCGGCGGCAGCTCGAGGTCGTAGACGACGACCGGGATGCCGGCGTCGACGGCCTCCTGGACCAGCGGGGCGATGGTGTCGGTCTGCCCGTGGTCGACGATGATCGCGTCCGGCTCGGAGGCGATCGCCCGCTCCAGGTCCGAGGCGTGCCGGGCGTTGTCGTTGCGGGCGTCGGTGACGGTCAGCTCGATCCCGGCCGCCTCGGCCTGGGCCTCGGCGCCCTGGCCCCAGGCCTCGAAGTAGTCGCCGGCGCCGCTCTGGCGGACCAGCGCGACCTCGACCGGGCCGTCGGAGAAGGGGGCGGGGGCGTCGGCGGAGGCTGCCTGCGTGGTGCGGGCCGCGGCCTCCGACGAGTCGCCGTCGTCGCCGTCGGACTGGGAGCATGCGGAGAGCAGGAGGAGCGAGACGGCGGTCCCGGCGAGCAGGGGGAACCGGGTGGAGCGGGGCATGGGGGGTCCTTCGGGAGCGGTGGGCCGGACGGCCCGGAGAGCGGAGCGGGGCGGCGCACTCCAGGTGGGCCCCACGACGGCGCGGCTCGGCCGCGCCGGGGCCTCACGCGTGCTGCGGACGCGAGACCCGGGACCCCGGCATGCAACACAGCTCCGGACACACCGCCGGGTGCACGGCGGCGTTGACGGTGCGCCGCAGCGCTCCGACAGCGGAGCTGCCGGAGGTCGGTGGCGCCGCGACCATCACGAGGGGAATAGTAGGGATTCCGTCCGGACAACCGGAAATCCGATGATCGAGGTGGACCCGTGACCCTGCTCACCGTGTGGCGTGAGGACGCCCCCGACACGCCCGAACTGCGCACCGAGGACGCCGCGGAGATCGCCGTCGTGCTCAAGGAGCTCGGCGTCCGGTTCGAGCAGTGGCCGGTGCAGGAGCTCCCCGACCGGCCGACCCAGGACGACGTGCTGGACGCCTACCGCGACCGCATCGACGGCGTGACCGCCGCCGAGGGCTACACGCTCGTCGACGTGGTGCAGATGCACCCCAGCGACGACCCGTCGTGGCCGGAGACCGTGCGCACCGCCCGCGCGAAGTTCCTCGACGAGCACACCCACGACGACGACGAGGACCGCTTCTTCGCCACCGGGTCCGGCATCTTCTACCTGCGCCTGCAGGGCAAGGTGCACGCGGTGCTGTGCGAGGCCGGTGACCTGCTGTCCGTTCCCGGCGGCACGACGCACTGGTTCGACATGGGCACGAGCCCCGACTACGTGTCCGTGCGCTTCTTCCACGACGACGAGGGCTGGGTCGGCAGCTTCACCGACAGCGGCATCTCCCGCGGCTTCTCCACCTACGACCAGATCGTCGCCGCTCGCTGATCCGGTTCCACCCGCTCCACCCGCTGATCCCGCGCCGTCCGGGCCCGGCCGCCGCTCCCGGCGCCGGGCCCGTCGTCGTCCGCCGATCGCCTTGTCGACCGCGCCCGGACGGTCACCGGTCTTTCTCGCCCGCGGCCCCGCGACACACCCCGCGAATGGCCGTGCGCGCCCCGCTCCGCTCCTAGGTTCTCGCGCTGAGAGCCCGGACTCGCCTTGACTCGCCCGTCCGCGTGCCGACAGAACCAACGGGTCCTGCACGGGTCCGACGCAGAGCAGAGAGAAGGCATTCGGTGGACGGTCTGGACGACATCGTCGAGGAGTTCCTCGTCGAGAGCCACGAGAACCTCGACCAGCTGGACACCGACCTGGTGGCGCTCGAGCAGGAGCCCAACTCCCGGGAGCGGCTCTCGAGCATCTTCCGCACGATCCACACGATCAAGGGGACCAGCGGCTTCCTGGCGTTCAACCGCCTCGAGGAGGTCGCCCACGTCGGCGAGAACATGCTCTCCCGGCTGCGGGACGGCGCCCTGGACCTGACCCCCACCCGCACCAGCGTGCTGCTGCGCATGGTGGACACCGTCCGCTCGCTGCTCGCCTCCATCGAGGCGACCGGCGGCGAGGGCACGGTGGACGTCTCCGCCGTCGTCGCCGAGATCAGCGCAGCGATGGAGGACCGCCCGGCCGAGGCCGCCGCCCCCGCGCCGGCCGCCCCCGTCGCCGAGGTCGCTGCAGCCGCCGGGACCGAGGCCGCCGAGGCGCCCGCCGCCGCGAAGCCGGCCCGCAAGACCGCTCGCAAGCCCGCGGTGGAGGCGCCCGTCGCCGCGGCCCCGGCCGTGGTGGAGGTCGCCGAGGTGCCCGCGCCCCGCCCGGCCCCGGCCGCCGAGACCGAGCACGCGCCCGCCGCCCCGTCGGCCGACGACAACTCGCCGGCCCGCCGCGCCGTGGCCGACAGCACCATCCGCGTGGACGTCGACCTGCTCGACGAGCTGATGCTGCTCGTCGGGGAGCTCGTGCTGACCCGCAACCAGATCGTCCAGTACGTCGGCCGGTCCAACGACACCGACCTCGTGCGCGCCTCGCAGCGGCTGAACCTGATCGCCAGCGAGCTGCAGGAGGGCGTCATGAAGACGCGCATGCAGCCGATCGACCACATCTGGTCCAAGCTGCCGCGCGTCGTCCGCGACCTCGGCATCCAGTGTGGCAAGAACGTCCGCCTGGAGATGGAGGGCAAGGACACCGAGCTCGACAAGACCCTGCTCGAGGCCGTCAAGGACCCGCTGACCCACCTGGTCCGCAACTCCGTCGACCACGGCATCGAGACGCCCGATGCGCGCCGCGGGGCCGGGAAGCCGGCCGAGGGCGTGCTCACCCTCCGCGCCAAGCACGAGAGCGGCCAGGTCGTCGTCGAGGTCGCCGACGACGGCGCCGGCATCGACCCGGCGAAGATCGGCGCGAAGGCCGTCGAGCGGGGCGTGGTCACCGAGGCCCAGCTGGCCCGGATGACGCCCACCGACGTCCTGCAGATGATCTTCCTGCCGGGCTTCTCGACGGCCGCGGCCGTCACCAACGTCTCCGGCCGCGGGGTCGGCATGGACGTGGTCAAGACCAACATCGAGGCCATCGGCGGCACCATCGAGGTCGAGTCGGTCGCCGGCAAGGGCACCGTCTGCCGGCTGCGGATCCCGCTGACGCTGGCGATCGTCCCCGCGCTCACCGTGGAGTGCGCCGGCGACCGCTACGCCATCCCGCAGATCAGCCTGCAGGAGCTCGTCAGCCTGGACGCCGAGAAGGCCGCCAACGCCGTCGAGGAGGTCGGGGGCGCCCCGGTCTACCGGCTGCGCGGCGAACTGCTGCCGCTGGTCCGCCTCACCGACGTC
The DNA here is from genome assembly GCF_900110555.1 of Trujillonella endophytica. Lineage (GTDB taxonomy): Bacteria > Actinomycetota > Actinomycetes > Mycobacteriales > Geodermatophilaceae > Trujillonella > Trujillonella endophytica. Next base: position 16,122 of record NZ_FOEE01000024.1, on the reverse strand, counting down.
CTCGGCCTCACCTCCGACCGGCACGACGGCCACGTCGTCATCGCCGTGCTGCGCTCCGAGGGCCGCCGCTTCGGCCTCGTGGTCGACCGGGTGATCAACACCGAGGAGATCGTCGTCAAGGCGGTCGGCGGTCAGCTCAAGGCGATCGGCCTGTACTCCGGCGCCACCGTCCTCGGCGACGGCACGGTCGCGCTGATCCTCGACGTGCAGGCCCTGGCCCGCCGGGCGCTGCGCGCCGAGAGCGCCGAGCGGCAGGAGGCCCGCGTGGCCGCCGCCGTCGCGGCGAAGGACACCGAGGGGCAGCGGGAGCGGATGCTCCTCGCGTCCATCGGTGGCGGACGGCGGGTCGCGATCCCGCTGGACACGGTCACCCGGCTCGAGCAGGTGCGCACCGAGAACGTCGAGCGGGTCGGCAACCGGGAGGTCGTGCAGTACCGCGGCGCGATCCTGCCGATCGTCCGGCTGGACCGGCACCTGGGTGCCTACGGCGAGAGCGACCGCGAGGTCCTCGAGGTCATCGTCTACAGCGACCACGGCCGCAGCGTCGCCATCGTGGTCGAGGAGATCCTCGACATCGTCGACGGCGAGGCCGCGATCCGCAGCGACATCGAGGACATGGGCCTGCTCGGCTCCGCCGTCCTCGGCGAGAAGGTCACCGAGCTGCTCGACGTCCGCGCGGCGATCCTCGCCGCCGACCCGGCCTTCTACACCGCCGGTCCCGCCCACTCGACGCCCGAGGGCGTCTCCGCGTCCCTGATGGAGGTCTGACCGTGAGCACCGCGACCGAGACCCGCACACCCGACGGCGCGACGCCGGCGATCGGCGGGCAGCTGGCCACCTTCTGGCTCGACGGCGACCTGTACGGCGTCGAGGTGGCGCACGTGCAGGAGGTCCTGCGCAGCCAGAGCCTGACCCGGGTGCCGCTGGCCCCGACGGCCGTCGCCGGCCTGATCAACCTCCGCGGCCAGGTGGTGACGGCGATCGAGCTGCGCGAGCGCCTCGGCCGTCCCCCGCGGCCCGCGGACACCGACGCCGTCGTCATCGTCGTGCGGCTGCACGGCGAGGCGGTCAGCCTGCTGGTCGACGCGATCGCCGACGTGGTCGACGTCGACCCGGCCGACTTCGAGGCCCCGCCGGACACGCTGGACGGCACGGCCCGCGACCTGATCCGCGGGGCGTTCAAGCTCGACGGTCAGCTGCTGCTCGCCCTCGACGTCCACAAGGCCGTCAGCGCCTGACTGAGGACTGCACCCCACCACCGGCCCCCTGCCGCCGCTCCCCTCCGGAGCCGGCAGGGGGCCGGTGGCGTTTTCCGGCGATGATTGGTGACTCTCTGCGAGAGCATGGTCACCCGATCAGGAGGGACACGCGGGAGAGGGGTCGCGCGTCTCCAACGGTCGAGTGACGATCACATGGCGCTCTGGAGCGATCACGGTCAGCATGGTCTCGCCCTTGTCCCGGCTCTCGGAGGCGCTGTCGTGCCGTACTCGCTGGTCAGTGCCGCCACCCTCGGTTTCGACCTCGTCCGCCTGCCCCTCGGCCGGCAGGTCGCCGACGTCCTGCTCACCGGGCTGACCGCCGACGCGGCCACGCTGGAGGGCATCGCGAGCGCGCACCCCTCGGCCGGCCGGGAGCGCGAGGAGCGCGCCGTCCTGGCCGTCCGTGCCCGCCGGGCGCGCGAGCTGGCCGCCGCCGTGCCGCACCTGCGGTCGGCCGGCAGCGACCGGGCCGCGGTCCTGGTGGAGCAGCTCGAGCGCGGGATGATCGGCGACGCCGCCGCCGTGGAGCGGGTGCTGCGCGACGACGTCCTCGGGCCCGAGCACCCCGCCGTCGCCGACCTGGACGAGGACGTCGTCGCGGCCGCCGCGGACGTGCTCGGCGACGCCGTGATCGGCTCCTTCGCCTCCGACGTGCTCCCCCCGCTGGTCCGCCGGCAGCTCACCGGCCCGCTCGCCCTGGCCACGGCGACCGGCCTCGTCCCGCCCGCCGAGCCGGACCTGGGGCCCGCCGGCGTCGAGGTGCGCGCCTTCCTCGCCGCCGTCGGTGACCAGGACGACCCCGCGCGGGCCCGCTGGCGTCGCGCCGTCGACGAGGGTCGCTTCGAGCGCCGGCCGTGGGCGACGGCCATGCACGAGGCCTCGTGGGCCGCGCACGTCTCCGGCCGCCTGCGGGTCCTGGCCGCCGCGCAGCTGCTGGCCGTGCAGGCGTTCGCCGACGGCGGCTTCGACGGCCGCGACGGCGCGCAGGGCGTCTGGAACGCCGTCGCCGGGGTGGTGCAGGGGCTGACCATGGGCGACCTGCTGGACTCCAGCGCGCTGTCGGTCCTGCTGGCTCCCTGGGAGCGGGTCACCACCGCCTGACCCCGCGCCACCTCGGGCAGCATCCCCCTCGCGCCGCCGGGCCTCCCGGCGGACGGACGTCGGGCGATGTGCGCTCCCTGCCCGTTCCGATGACCGAACGGTCCCTCACCGCACAGTGCCCGTGTCGGACGGCGTCCGTGCAGGTCAGGGCGTCGCCGGTCACCGTTCCCGCCTGTCGACAAATGGCCGAGCAGCCATTTCCGGGAACGGTCACCGGGAATCTCGTAACGAGTTCGCTCTCCCGGTTCAGTTCCCGTTTGGGACAGCCGACAACTCCTGTGTCGGGTGATGCGCCCGAGACATCCGTACCGAGCGGAACCGGTTGTGCGCGGCCGAACTTCAGCCCCGCTCGCTGGTGCCGATACACCGAGTAACAGCCCCTGTCGGCTGTCGACAGGAGCAGGAGGACGGATGAACCCGATCCGGGTGCTGGTGGTGGACGACTCGATCGTCGTCCGCAAGATCGTCACGGACGTGCTCTCGCAGGACCCCGCGATCGAGGTCGTCGGAACCGCCGTCAACGGCAAGATCGCCGTCGGCAAGGTGGAGCAGCTCAAGCCCGACCTGGTCACCATGGACATCGAGATGCCGGAGATGAACGGCATCCAGGCGGTCCGCGCCATCCGCGCCACGCGCAGCCGGATCCCGATCATCATGTTCAGCACGCTCACCGAGCGCGGTGCCTCCGCCACGCTGGACGCGCTCGCCGCCGGAGCCAACGAGTACGTGACCAAGCCGGCCAACGTCGGCAGCGTCGCGCAGTCGATGGAGAGCGTCCGCGAGCAGCTGATCCCCAAGATCAAGGCCCTGCTCGGCCGCCCGATCACGACCGGGCCGGCGCGCGCCACCGCCGCCCTCCCCCCGGCCCGCCCGGCACCGCCGCGCACCGCGCCGGTCGAGAAGCCGGCCATCCTGGTCATCGGCTCCTCCACGGGCGGCCCCGAGGCCCTCGCCAAGGTCCTGCCCGCGCTGCCGGCCTCGCTGCCGGTGCCGGTGCTCCTCGTCCAGCACATGCCGCCGGTGTTCACCCGGCAGTTCGCCCAGCGGCTGGACCGGCTCTGCGCCCTGCGCGTCGTCGAGGCCGTCGACGGGACGCCCCTGATGCCCGGCACGGTCCACCTCGCCCCCGGCGACCACCACCTCACCATCCGCAGCGGTGCCCGCGGCAACGCCACGAGGCTCACCCAGGGTCCGCCGGAGAACTTCTGCCGGCCGGCCGTGGACCCGCTGTTCCGCTCCGCGGTCGAGATCCACCGGGGCGCGGTGCTCGCCGTCGTCCTGACCGGGATGGGCTCCGACGGCAAGCTGGGCGCCGCCGGTGTCCGCGAGGCCGGCGGCTCCGTCGTCGTGCAGGACCAGGCCACGTCCGTGGTCTGGGGCATGCCGGGCGCGATCGCCTCGGCCGGTCTGGCCGACGAGATCCTGCCGCTGGACCGCATCGCCGAGGCCATCACCCGCCGCCTGACCGGCCCCACCGCCGGCCCCGTTCCCAGCCGGACCTCCGCGCTGCTCACCGGAGGAGTCCGATGACCCTGACCGCCACGAGCTTCGACTGGGTGCGCCAGGTGGTGCACCGGGAGAGCGCGATCGTGCTGGCGCCGGGCAAGGAGTACCTGGTCGAGGCGCGGCTGCTGCCGATCGCCCGGCAGATGGGCCTGGCGGACGTCGGTCAGCTGGTCGACAACGTGCGCACCCGCCCCAGCCCGGAGAACACCCGCCGCATCGTCGAGGCCCTCACCACCAACGAGACCTCGTGGTTCCGGGACGGCGACCCGTTCACCGCCCTGACCACGACCGTCCTGCCCGCGCTCCTCGCGGCGCGCGGGGCCGGCGAGCGGCTGCAGATCTGGTCGGCGGCCTGCTCGAGCGGGCAGGAGGCCTACACGATCGCGATGCTGCTCGAGGACGCGATGCCCAACGCGGCCGGCCGGGTGTCGATCACGGCCACCGACCTCTCCCGCGAGATGGTCGAGCGGACCCGCGCCGGCCGGTTCAGCCAGCTGGAGGTCAACCGCGGCCTGCCGGCGTCGATGCTGGTCCGCCACTTCACCCGCGCGGGCAGCGAGTGGGAGGTCAACGCCTCCCTCCGCCGCATGGTGACCGCGACCGAGTGCAACCTGGCCGCGCCGCTGCCGCGGATGGGCCCGTTCGACGTCGTGTACCTGCGCAACGTCCTCATCTACTTCGACCTGCCCACCAAGCAGGCGATCCTGCGCCGGGTCCGCTCCCTCATGCGGCCGGACGGGTGGCTGTTCCTCGGTGCCGCCGAGACCACCCTCGGCGTCGACGACTCCTGGGAGCGGGTCGTCCTCGGCCGCAGCTCCGCCTACCGCCCGCTGAAGGGGGCATGAGAATGCGTGCACTGGTGATCGACGACTCCCGCGCCATGCGCCGGATCGTCTCCTCCATCCTCACCGGTTTCGGCTACGAGGTCCGCGACGCCGGCCACGGCGGAGAGGCCCTCGAGGTGCTGAACGAGGGCTGGGTCCCCGACCTGGCCACGATCGACTGGAACATGCCGGTGATGGACGGGCTCCAGTTCGTCTCCGCCGTCCGGGCCAACCCGGCCTGGCGCTCGATGACCATGATGATGGTCACCTCCGAGAGCGAGCACACCCAGATCGTGCGGGCTCTCGCCGCGGGCGCCCACGAGTACGTCATCAAGCCGTTCACGGCCGACGCGATCCGCGACAAGCTGGCGCTGCTCGGCCTGCTCCCCCAGGAGGTCGTCCTGTGACCGCGTTCGACACCGCCGAGCGCCGCCGCGCCACCGATGCCCGCCCGGTGATCACCGAGCTCATCGACGAGGCCACGATCCAGTCCATCGCCGAGCAGGCCTGGATCTCGCTGGTCGGTGAGGAGGAGGTGCTCGTCCCGCTCCCCGCCGAGCTGCCGGCCGACGTCCTGTCCAGCTGGGTCGACGTGGTCGGTCCGTGGACCGGCAGCGTCGTCCTCACCACCGGCCGCCGCACCGCCGAGGAGCTCTCCCGGGCCCTGCTGCGCGACAGCGCGCCCCCGGTGCTCGACGAGGAGGACGTCGTCGACGCCTTCGGCGAGATCGCCAACGTCGTGGGCGGCAGCATCAAGGCCACGCTCCCCGGCCACTCCGCCCTCAGCCTGCCGTCGGTCGGCGCCTCCCCCGAGGTCCGCAACGCCTCCGACGTCTGCCGGATCGACCTCCTCTGGCGCGGCGAGCCCGTCGCCATCTCGGTGCAGGGCGCGTTGCCGGCCCTGCCGTCGTCCCCGGACCCGCACCACCCCGCTGACCCCGACCGCTCCACGTACGAGAACGAGGTGCCCCTGTGAAGATCCTCATCGCTGACGACAGCCGCGTCATGCGGCAGATCGTCATCCGGACCCTGCGTCAGGCCGGATACGACGACCACGACATCGTCGAGGCCGAGGACGGCCGCGACGCCTACGAGAAGGTCCAGGCGGAGAAGCCCGACCTGGTCCTCTCGGACTGGAACATGCCGAACATGACCGGCATCGAGTGCCTCGAGGCGCTCCGGTCGGCCGGCTCGACCGTGCCGTTCGGCTTCGTCACCTCCGAGGGCTCCGAGGAGATGCGCGGCAAGGCCGCCGACGCCGGCGCGCTGTTCCTCATCGCGAAGCCGTTCACCTCCGAGACCTTCACCGAGCACCTGGACGGGGTGATCGCATGACCGCCGACACCCGCGTCCTGCCCACCAGCAAGGACATCAAGGACATGCTGACGGGTCTGGTCGGCAAGCCGGTCGCCGTCTCGCCCGGCGCGCCGGTCACCCCGACCGAGCGCTCCCCGGTCTCGGTCGCCGTCTACGTCGACCCGCACCTGAACGTCAACGCGCTCTGCGTCATGGACCTGGCCCTCTCGGCCTGGACCGCCGGCGCGCTGGCGATGCTCCCCCCCGGCGGCGTCCAGGACGCCGTCGAGGAGGACGGCGAGCTGACGTCGATGCTGACCGAGGCCCTGCACGAGGTCGTGAACGTGGTCTCGGCCCTGTTCAACGTCCCGGGTGCGCCGCACTCCAAGCTGCACAAGCTCTTCGCCCCCGGTGACGACATCGACGGGGACATCGCGGGCATGCTCGCGGCCTTCAACCGGATCGACCTCGCCGTCGAGGTCCCCGGCTACGGCAAGGGATCGCTGTCGCTCGTGATCCCGTAGGACCACCTTTCGCGCGCCGGGTCACCCCCGGCGCTGGGAGGAGCTGCCCCGGGGCGGCGCCGGGCCACCCGTGCCCCGCCGCCCCGGGCGCAACAACGTCGTCGTCCTCCGGACGACACCGCGGCCACGACACCGCGGCCACGAGCCGTCCCCCAGGGCCGCTGAGCCCGCCCCCGGGCCCACGACACCTCCGGTCAGGAGGAGTAGGCCGGCTCCCGGTCCTCGACCGTCGTGGGCAGGCAGGCCCACACGTGCTTGCTGATGTCGTCGACGTACCAGCCGTGCGCCACCGACATCCGCGCGACCAGGTAGAGCCCCAGCCCGCCCTGGGCGGGGTCCCGGTCGACGGCCGGCATCGGCATCGTGTGCCGCGCGCGGTCGCTGATGTCGAGGATCCAGCCGCCGCTGCCGGCGACCACCGTGGCGACCACGGGGCGGTGACCGTGACGCAGCGCGTTCGACGCGAGCTCGTCGAAGGCCAGGATCATCCGGTCGGCGACGGGGTCGTCGGCGTCCCGTGGGAATCCGACCTCGTCCAACCTCGCCCGCAGGGCCCCGCGGACCGCGGGGAGCTGGGCCAGGGACGTCAGGTCCCACCGCCACATCTCGCCCCTGCCGTCCGGCAGCGGCCGAACCGGCCACGCCAGTCGACTCATGTCCTCGCCCCCGTCAGCGTCCGGTTCTGGGATGCATCCAGGGTGCCCAGCCGGACCCGGCCTCAACCGTGGGATCCCCCTCGGTGTGGTGCTCGGCGGCGGAGGGCGGGTTCCGAGGGCCCGATGAGGCAGAGTGGCGACCGTGATCACCGATGGGCCGACGCCGCTGACCGGCGACCTGTTGGTGCAGGCCGTCGAGGGCATGGACCGCCCGATGTTCGTCCTCGACGACGACTGGCGCTTCACCTACGTCAACCCCGCCGGCGCGCGGGTGCTCGGCCGCACGGTCGGCGCTCTGGTCGGCCGCGTCATCTGGGAGGCGTTCCCCGAGGCGGTCGGCAGTCCCTTCGACGAGCTGTACCGGTCCGTCGCGACCACCGGCCGGTCCGGCCGCACCGTCGCGTTCTTCGCGCCGCTGGACATCTGGTTCCAGGCCGACGCGTTCCGCACCGAAGCCGGCCTGGTCGTCACCTATGACGACGTCACCGACAGGCGCCGGACCGAGGAGGAGCGCGCCGCCGCGGTCGCCGCGCGCGAGGAGGCAGCCCAGCGCGCCGCCGAGGCCGCCCTCCGCGCGGCCGAGGCCGCCACGACCGCGGAGCTGGCCGGCCGGCACCTCATGCTGCTGGGCGACATCAGCCAGGCGATGACGTCCACCCTGGACACCGACGAGGCGGTGAGCCGCTTCGCCCGGCTCGTCGTCCCGCTGCTGGCCGACTGGTGCCTGGTCAGCGTGGTCGATCCCGACGGCACCCGGCGCGACGTCGGCCGCGCGCACCGCGACCCCGCCATGGTCGAGGCGATGCACCGCTACGCGGACACGCGGGTGGGCAGCAACCGGCCGACCGCCCCGGTGCCGACGGCGCTGCGCAGCGGGCAGCCCGTCGTCATCCCCCAGCTCACCAGCGCGCACATCGACCAGATGGTGGCCGATGAGGCCAGCCGCGAGGCGCTGGCACCGCTGCGGCCGTCGGCCGCCGCCGCGTTCCCGCTGCTGGCCCGGGGCGAGCAGTTCGGGGTCATCACCCTGGTCAACGGGCCCGAGCGCGGCCCGCACACCGACGTCGAACTGCGCACGGCCGAGGTGGCCTCGCGGCGCGCGGCACTGGCCCTGGACAATGCGCGGCTGGCTGCGGCCAACCAGCAGGTCGCCGAGCGGCTCCAGCTGTCCCTGCTCTCGCCGCCGGTGCAGCAGCCGCACCTGGGGACCGCCGTCCGCTACCGGGCCGCCACCCGCGGCGTCTCCATCGGCGGCGACTGGTATGACAGCTTCCTGCAGCCCGACGGCGACATGGTGCTGGTCATCGGCGACGTCATGGGCCACGACATCGAGGCCGCGGCCGCGATGGGACAGGTCAAGACCCTGGTGCGGGGCATCGCCTTCGACCGCCTGGAGGAGCCGGCCGGCGTCCTCCGGAGGGTCGACCACGCGCTCGTCGGCCTGGCCGTGCCCACCATGGCCACCGCGCTGGTGTGCCGGGTGGAGCACGACGGCGCCGGCGGGCGCACGCTGCGCTGGTCGTCGGCCGGGCACCCCGAGCCGCTGCTGCTCACCGCCGACGGTCGCGTCACCGACCTCGCCGCGCCGATCGGGCCGCCCCTGGGCATCGGCTGGCGCGGACCGCGGGCCGACGGCGCGGCGGACCTGCCGGACGACGCCACGGTGCTGCTGTTCACCGACGGGCTGTTCGAGCGCCGCGGCGTCCTGCTGGACGACGGGCGCGACCAGGTGCGCCAGCTGCTGGCCCGCTTCGGGGACCTGCCCCTGGACGAGCTGTGCGACCGGCTGCTCGCGGTGATGCTGGCCGACGGCGCCGAGGACGACGTCGCCGTCCTGGCCCTGCGGACCCGCGCCGCCGCCCGCTGACGGGCGGTCCTCTGCTCGTCCCGAGCCCGAGCACGACGCTCTCCGGACCAGCCCCCGGGGCCCCGCCTCCACCCACGTCGGCACGCGGACCCCCGTGCCCGGTGCCGCCGCCCCGGAACCGCGTCAGTCGCTGGGGTGGCTGAGCAGGTAGCGGCCGAAGTGCGGCACCGTGAAGGCGATCTGGCCGCGCTCGGCGGAGTAGACCAGCCCCTTCTTGATCAGCGAGTCGCGCGCGGGGGAGAGGGACGCCGGCTTGCGCCCCAGGGAGACGGCGACCTCCGAGGTGGCGACGGCGGCGCCCTGCGGCCCGCCCAGCTCGGCCATCGCGTGCATGTACTCGCGCTCGGCCGGGGTGGCCCGGTCGTAGCGGGAGCCGAAGAAGCCGACCGCGAGCTCGGCCTCGGCGACCGGCGCGGCCATGGCGACGTCGGCCGCGGTGACGGGGGAGGCCGCGGCGACGTCCCAGGTGACCTTGCCGTAGGCCTGGACGAAGTACGGATAACCGTCGGCGGCGGCGTAGAGCGCGTCCAGCGCGGCGGGGTCGAAGGTGACGTCCTCCCGCTCGGCGGGGGCGAGCAGGGCGCGGTCGGCGGCGGCGCGGTCCAGCCGGTCGATGCGCAGGTAGCGGAACAGCCGCTCGGAGTAGCTCTTGGAGGCGCTGAGCACCGCGGGCAGGTGGGGGAGGCCCGCGCCGACCACGATCAGCGGCGCGCCCTGCTGGGACAGCTCGTGGCAGGCGGCGCAGATGGCCGACACGTCGGGGGCCTGCACGTCCTGCATCTCGTCGATGAACAGCGCCACGCCCTTGCCCACGTCGGCGGCCAGGCCGGCGGCGTCGCTGAGCAGCTCCACCAGGTCGATCTCCATGTCCCCGGAGTCGGCCCGGCCGCTGGCCGCGGGGACGTCGATGCCCGGCTGCCACCGGTCGCGCACCTTGGCGTCGCTGCCCACCGCCCGCTGGGCGAAGGCCTTGAGCGTGGAGAGGACGGCGTCCATGGAGTCCTGGTCGGGGTGCCGCAGCTCGCGCAGCGCCATGTGCAGCGCGGAGGAGACCGGCCGGCGCAGCGACTGGTCGGGCCGGGCCTCGATCTTGCCGGTGCCCCAGCCCCGGCCGATCGCCGCCGAGCGCAGCTGGTTGAGCAGCACGGTCTTGCCGACGCCGCGCAGCCCGGTGAGCACGAGGGAGCGCTCCGGCCGCCCGCGCGCGATGCGCTCCAGGACGACGTCGAAGGCCGACAGCTCGTCGTCGCGCCCGGCCAGTTCGGGCGGGCGCTGGCCGGCGCCGGGGGCGTAGGGGTTCCGGACGGGATCCACGTCGAGCACCGTATGGCGCTGTCTAGCCGGCGCCGTAGACATCCGTAGAACGCGGTAGCGCGTGTCGCGCGGGGCGGGCGGGGGTGGCGGGTCTCGAGGGGCGTCTCGGCCCGCCTAGCGACGACGCTAGACAGGCGTAGACGGCGGTAGCTGCGCGACGCGGCCGGTCCGCGGCGCTAGCGTCGGGCTGTGATCAAGTTCGCGATCAAGGTCGTGCTCATGGCCGGCGTCTTCTACGGCGTCAACTACCTCCTCGACGGGGTCGAGGTGCACCCGAATGAGGACGGGCCGCTCGGCGAGTCCGGCACCTGGCTGTGGATCGCCCTGATCTTCGCGGTGGTCAACGCGGTCGTGGGCCCGATCCTGCGCCTGCTCGGGCTCCCGTTCGTGCTGCTCACCCTCGGGCTGTTCCTGCTGGTCATCAACGCCGCCCTGCTCGGACTCACCGCCGCGCTGACCGACCGCCTCGACGTCACCTCGTTCGGCAGCGCGGTGGCCGGGGGCCTGCTGCTGGCCATCGGTGGCTGGGTGGTCGACCAGGTGCTCGACCGCAGCTGACCCCCCGCGATCCGGGCTTCCGGACGGCGGCTCGCTACCGGGCCGGGAGCCCGCTCCGGCGCTAGCGTCGGCCCATGGTCAGCACCTCCGGCGGCGTCGCCGGAACCGGCCGCCCCGAGCCGGAGGCCGCGCTCGCCGCCGCCACGGCCGCCCCGTCCGACCTGGCCGCCCTCGAGGCGGAGCGAGCCGCCAAGCACCGGCTCCTGGAGGCCGCCGCCCGGGAGGCCCCGGCCGCCGATCCCGGGTTGCCGGCCGGCTGCGCGGTCGCCGACCTGCCGGGTCTGTTCCGCCGCTACTACTGGAGCGAGCCGGCGGCCGAGGTCGTCCGGAAGCTGCCGGCCGAGCTGGCCGCGCTCGCGCTGCAGCACCTGCGGGTGGCCGCCGTCCGCCCGCCGGGCTCGGCCACGGTGGAGGTCGTCCGGCGCGACGGCGCCGACCGCAGCCGCTCCGTCGTCCTGGTCGTCACCGACGACATGCCCTTCCTCGTCGACTCCGTCACCGCCGAGGTCGTGCGCCAGGGGTTCCGGCTCGAGCACGTCGTCCACCCGGTCCTCGTGGTCCGGCGGGACGCGGCCGGGCGCATCGGCGCCGTCTGCGACAGCGCCGACCCCGCCGAGTGCGGCCCCGACGCGCTGCTCGAGTCGTGGATGGCCGTCGTCCTCGACGGGCCCCTGGACGACGAGGCGCGCGACGACCTCGTCGAGGGCCTGCGGACGGTGCTGGCCGACGTCCGCGCCGTCGACGAGGACGCCGACCGGATGCGGGCCCGGGCGCTGGTGCTCGCCGACCGGCTGGACGAGCTCCCCCCGGCCGCCACCGACGACCCGGAGCAGGACCCCGCCGAGGTCGCGGCCCTGCTGCGCTGGCTGGCCGACGGCAGCTTCGTGTTCCTCGGCGCCCGCGACGTCGACCTGCCCACCGGCCGGGCCCGGACCGTGCGCGCCGTCCCCGGCAGCGGGCTGGGCATGCTGCGCAGCGACCCGGCGGGGACGGCGCCGCCCGAGGGGCGCACGGCCGACGCGGACGCGCTGCTCACCGTCGGCAAGGCCGACCTGCGGGCCACCGTGCACCGCCGCGCCTGGCTGGACCTGGTCGCCGTCACCCTGCCCGGGCCCGACGGCACCACCCGCCAGCATCGCCTCGCCGGCGTGTGGTCGACCGCGGCGTACGCCACCAGCGTGCGGGACGTGCCGGTGGTCCGGCGCACGGTGGCCCGGGTGGTGGAGCAGGCCGGTGTGCCGGAGGACAGCCACACCGGCAAGGCGCTGGTGGACCTGCTGGAGACCCATCCCCGCGACGAGCTGTTCCAGGTCGGGGCCGAGGAGCTGCTCCCCGTCGCCGTCGGCGTGCTGCAGCTGCAGGAACGCCGCCAGACCCGGCTGTTCCTGCGCCGCGACGCCCACGGCCGGTTCTGGTCGGCGCTGGTCTACCTGCCGCGGGACCGCTACACGACCGAGGTCCGCACCCGCATGCAGCAGCTGCTCCTGGAGCGCCTGGGCGGCAGCGGGATCGAGTACACCGCGCGGGTCACGGAGTCGGTGCTCGCCCGGCTGCACTTCGTCGTCCGCCCGCCGGCGACCCGGGGCGGGCGGACGGCGCTGCCGGACGTCGACGTCGCGGCGCTGCAGGACGAGCTCGCCGCCGCCGCTCGCAGCTGGACCGACGACCTGACCGACGCGCTGCACGCCCGGCACGGGGCCGACTCCGAGCGGCTGCTGGCGCGGGTCGCGGACGCCTTCCCGGCCGCCTACCAGGAGGACTTCCCGGCGGCGACCGCCGTGGAGGACCTCGCCCGGCTCGACGCGCTGGCCCCCGGGGAGACCGGCCTGCGGCTGCGCCGTCCCCGCGACGGCGGCGAGGCGCGCCTGTCGGTGTACCGGGTGGGGGAGCGGCTGCTGCTGTCGCACATCCTGCCGGTTTTGCAGCACATGGGCGTGGACGTCGTCGACGAGCGGCCCTACGGCATCGACCGGATCGGCGCGCCGGTGGCGTGGATCTACGACTTCGGCCTGGCCGCGCCCGGCGGGGAACTGCCGTTCGCCGGCTCCCTGCCCGAGCGGTTCACCGACGCCGTCCTGGCGGTGCAGCGCGGGGAGGCCGAGGACGACGGCCTCGGCGCGCTGGTGCTGCTGGCCGGGCTGAACTGGCGTCAGGTGACCGTCGTCCGGGCCTACGTGCAGTGGCTGCGGCAGGCGGGCCTGCCCTTCGGGCAGCGCTACGTGGAGACGACGCTGGCGGCCCACCCCGACGTCGTCGCCCGGCTCGTGGCCCTCTTCGAGAGCCGGTTCTCCCCCGACCGAGAGGCCGGCCGGCAGGAGCGGCAGGAGGCCCTCGCCGCGTCGCTGCGGACGGCGATCGCCTCCGTCGAGTCGCTGGACGCCGACCGGGTGCTCACCGCGCTGCTGGCCGCCGTGCTCGCCACGCGCCGGACGAACTACTACGCCGTCTCCACCCCGGCCGTGCCGCTGGCGGTCAAGCTCTTCCCGGCCGAGGTGCCCGACGTGCCGCAGCCGCGCCCGGAGCGGGAGGTCTGGGTGTGCTCGCCGCGCGTCGCCGGGGTGCACCTGCGCTTCGGCGCGGTCGCCCGGGGCGGGCTGCGCTGGTCCGACCGCCACGAGGACCTCCGCACCGAGGTGCTCGGCCTGGTGAAGGCCCAGATGGTGAAGAACACCGTGATCGTGCCGACCGGCGCCAAGGGCGGGTTCGTCGTCCGCCGGCCGCCGGCCGATCCCTCCCGCGAGGCCCAGCTCGCCGAGGGCCAGGCCTGCTACCGGCTGTTCATCGGCGCGCTGCTCTCCCTCACCGACGACCTCGACGCCGACGGCCGGGTCGTGCCGCCGCAGCGGGTCGTGCGGCACGACGGCGACGACAGCTACCTCGTGGTCGCCGCGGACAAGGGGACGGCGACGTTCTCCGATCTCGCCAACGAGGTGGCGATCGAGCGCGGCTTCTGGCTCGGCGACGCGTTCGCCTCCGGCGGCTCGGTCGGCTACGACCACAAGGCCATGGGCATCACCGCCCGCGGGGCGTGGGAGTCGGTAGCCCGGCATTTCCGCGAGCTCGGCGGAGACGGGGAGAGCCGGGAGCTCGGCCTCGACGTGCAGCGCGAGGAGTTCACCGTCGTCGGCGTCGGCGACATGTCCGGCGACGTGTTCGGCAACGGCATGCTGCTGTCCGAGCACATCCGACTGGTCGCCGCCTTCGACCACCGGCACGTGTTCGTCGACCCCGATCCGGACGTCGCCGCCTCGTTCGCCGAGCGCCGCCGGCTGTTCGCGCTGCCGCGCTCGTCATGGGCCGACTACGACCCGGCGCTGATCAGCCCCGGGGGAGGGGTGTGGCCGCGGACGGCGAAGACCGTGCCCGTGAGCGAGCCGATGCGCGCCGCGCTCGGGCTGCCGGACGACGTCGACGTGCTGTCGCCGGTCGAGCTGATCCGCGCCGTGCTGCTCGCCCCCGTGGACCTGCTGTTCAACGGCGGCATCGGCACCTACGTCAAGGCCGCGGCCGAGAGCGACCTCGACGTCGGCGACAAGGCCAACGACGCGGTGCGGGTCGACGGCCGCGACCTGCGGGTCCGCGTGGTGGGGGAGGGCGGCAACCTCGGGCTCACCCAGCGGGGCCGCGTGGAGTACGCCCTGGCCGGCGGCCGGGTGAACACCGATGCCATCGACAACTCCGCCGGGGTCGACACCTCCGACCACGAGGTGAACATCAAGATCGCGCTCAACGGGGTGGTCGCCCGCGGCGGCCTGGACGACGCGCAGCGGGCGGCGCTGCTGCAGGAGATGACCGACGAGGTGGCGGTGGCCGTCCTCGCCGACAACGCGGCGCAGAACGCGACGCTGGCCGGGGACGTCGGCTCCGCGCGCAGCCTGCTCGACGCCGGGCAGCGCTTCATCCGCGCCCTGGAGCGGTCGGGCCGGCTGGTCCGGGCGGTGGAGGCGTTGCCCGACGACCGGGTGATCACCGAGCGGCGCCGCGACGGGCAGGCGCTCACCGGCCCCGAGCTGTCGGTGCTGCTGGCCTACGCCAAGCTCGAGGCCGGCGAGGCCGTGCTGGCCTCCGGGCTGCCCGACGACCCCGCCCTGGAGCCGCTGCTCGCCGGCTACTTCCCCGCGGCCCTGCGGGAGCGATTTTCCGAGGCCGTGGCCGGCCATCCCCTGCGCCGCGAGATCGTCGCCACGGTGCTGACCAACCGCGCGGTCAACATCGCCGGGGTCACCGGCCTGTTCCGGCTCACCGAGGAGACCGGCGTGGGGCCGGCCGGTGTCGTGCGGGCGCACGCGGTCGCCCGTGCGGTCTTCGGGGTGGACCGCCTGTGGGACGCCCCGGGGGAGCTGGACAACCGGGTGCCCGCCGCCACCCAGATCGAGCTGCGCACGGAGGCCACCCGGCTGGCCGAGCGCGCCACCCGATGGCTGCTGCGGCTGCCCGAGCTGGCGGGGGACCGGCCGGTCCCGATCGGCGCGGTCGTGGACCGGTTCGCCGCCCCGGTGGCGCAGGTGCGCCGCGGCCTGCCCGGGTGGCTGCTGGGCGCCGAGGCCGCCGCCTACGCCGAGCGGACCGAGCGGCTGCGCGCGACCGGGGTGCCCGCAGCCCTCGCGGTCGAGGCCGCGGCGGCGCCGCTCGTGCCGGCCGCGCTGGACCTCGCCGTCGTCGTCGAGCGGACCGGGGCGCCGCTGGAGCTGGCCGGGCGGGTGCAGCAGTGCCTGGCCGAGCGGCTCGGGCTGGTCCCGCTGCGGGAGCTGGTCACCGCGCTGCCCCGGGACCGGCGCTGGCCCTCGCTGGCCCGCGCCACGCTGCGCGACGACCTGTCCGCCGAGGCGACCGCGCTCACCGCGGAGGTGGTGCGGGGGGCCGCACCGGGGACCGACGCGACCGAGCTCGTCGCCGGCTGGGTCCGGGGGTGGGACGCCGGCCAGCGGCGGGCGGCCGCGCAGCTCGCCGACCTGGCCGGCGGCGACCGCCAGGAGCTGGCCGAGCTGCTGGTCGCCGTCCGCACGCTGCGCGGCCTGCGCGGCCACTGAACGCCCCGCCCCCCGGGGCAGAAGCGCAAAGTTGCCCCGGGGCAGAAGCGCAAAGTTGCCCCGGGGCAGAAGCGCAAAGTTGCCCCGGGGCAGAAGCGCGAAGTTGCCCGGGGGCGGAAGCGCGGAATTGCCCGGGGGCGGAAGCGCGGAATTGCCCGGGGGCGGAAGCGCGAAGTTGCCCGGGGGC
>NZ_FOEE01000011.1 GCF_900110555.1 Trujillonella endophytica | reverse complement strand
CTCACCGTCATCCCGCACGGCACCGTGACCCTCGGCCGGCACCTGATCCGCCTGGGCGCCGCCTACGGCGGCGCCCAGGTCACCGCCCTGGTCAACGGCCCCCAGGTCAGCTTCCACGCCCTCAGCGGCGACCTGATCGGCCAACTGACCCTGAACCCGGCCAAGCGTTACGCCACACTCTGCGCGGCCTAACCGAAGTGCGACACATGTCCTCAGACATCGCTGCGACAGAGGTCCGGAGACACGACAGCGAGGTTTCCTCGCTCCTCGCACTCCGTCGACCTGGCAGGAACGGTGCGGACGACGGCAGTCCGGCTCCTGTCCCGGCCGGCGCCGGTCGGCCACGCTCGGCCCGTGACCCTGGACTGGACGACCGCCCCCGCCGACGCCGCCGCGCACTTCGCCCGCCGGCTGGCGGTGGAGACCGACGTGAGCGACGTGCACGCGGCGCTGGAGTCCGGGGCCCCGGGCTTCGTGCTGCTCGACAGCCGCAGCGACGAGGCGTGGGCGCAGGGGCACGTGCCCGGGGCGGTGCACCTGCCGGGCCGGGAGATCGCCGCGCGGGCGCCGGCGGAGCTGGACCGGTCCGTCCCGGTCGTCGCCTACTGCTGGGGTCCTGGCTGCAACGGCGCCACGCGGGCCGCCCTCGCGCTGGCCTCCCTCGGCTTCCGGGTGCGGGAGATGATCGGCGGCTTCGAGTACTGGGCGCGCGAGGGCCTGCCGGTCGAGACGGCGGACGGCGTCTCCCGCCCCGCCGTCGACCCGCTCACGGCCCCGGCCGGCGTCGCCTGCGACTGCTGAGCGGAGTCGCTCGAGTGCGCTCTCCGCGCTCGCGCGACTCCGTTCACACGGGGATGGAGACGCCGACCCCGCCGCGGGTCCCGGCGCCGTAGCGGGCGATCTCGCCGGGCAGGTCCAGCCGCCCGATCCGGGCCCGGGCATCGAGCGCCTCGGGCGTGATCAGGTCCGCCGGGACCAGCCAGGAGACCTCGAACTCCAGCCCGTCGGGGTCCTGGGCGTAGAGCGCCTTGGTCGTGCCGTGGTCGGAGGCGCCGACGAGCGCGGCCGCCTCGAGCAGCGCGTCCTGGATCCGGGCCAGCTCGGCGAGCGTGTCGACCTCCCACGCCAGGTGGTACAGCCCGACGGTGCGCCGGCCGGCCTCGGAGGCCCCGGCGCGGTCGCCCAGGGCGAACAGCCCGAGGTCGTGGTCGTTGGTGGACCCCTCGGCCTGCAGGAACGCGGCCCGCCCCGGGATCTCCATCACCGCCCGGAAGCCGAGCACCTCGCGGTAGAAGGCGACGCTGCGGTCGACGTCGCGGACGTAGAGGACGGCGTGGTTCAGGCGCTGGACGGGCACGACGGGCTCCTCGGGTGGCGTGACCCCAGTGTGCGCCCGGATAGATGAAAGCTCAAGTACCTGCCGGGGATCAGCCGGCGGGCCACCAGCGGGCGAAGTGGTGCACCGGACCGTGGCCGGAGCCGATGCCGAGGAACCGGCCGGCCTCCAGCGCCTCCTGCAGGTAGTCGCGGGCGGACTCGACCACCGGTTCCCACGCTCCCGGGCCCCCCACCCCGCGCGCGACCAGGGCCGCGATCGCCGAGGAGAGCGTGCAGCCGGTGCCGTGCGTGGCCGTCGTCGCCACCCGCGGCCGCCGGGTGACGACGACGTCGCCGCCCGAGGCCAGGACGTCGACGCTGTCGGGCCCGCCCAGGTGCCCGCCCTTGAGCAGCACCGCCGCGGGGCCCAGCTCCAGCAGCGCCCGCGCCTGCTCGACCATCTCCTCCACCGACGTCGCCGCCGGCCCGTCCAGCAGCGCGGCCGCCTCCGGCACGTTCGGGGTGATCAGGTCGGTCAGCGGCAGCAGGTCGGCGCGGATGGCGTCGACGGCGTCGGCACCGACCAGCCGGTCGCCGCTCGTGGCCACCATGACCGGATCGCAGACCACCGGGCCGGGCCGCCGCTGCGCGAGCACCGCCGCCACCTCCCGGACGACGTCCGCGGTGCCGAGCATCCCGAGCTTGGTCGCGCCGACCCCGACGTCGTCCAGCAGCGTGCGCAGCTGCTCCCCCACGAACGCCGCCGGGACGGCGTGCACCCCGGTGACCCCGCGGGTGTTCTGCGCGGTCAGCGCCGTGAGCACCGCGGTGCCGTAGACGCCGAGCGCGCTGAAGGTCTTGAGGTCGGCCTGGATCCCGGCGCCGCCGCTGGGGTCGCTGCCGGCCACGGTCAGGGCGACGGCGGTCACCGGGCCACCACCGCGCGCAGCCCGCGGGCCGCCGCCGCGGGATCGGCCGCCGCGCAGATCGCCGACACCACGCAGACACCGTCGACGGCGCCGAGCGCGGCCGCGTTGCCGGCGTCGATGCCCCCGATCGCCACCGACACGAGCCCCGCGGCCCGCGCCCGCGCGCCCAGCGCCGCCACGCCGGCCGGCCCCAGCGCGGCACCGGCGTCGGGCTTGGTGGCGGTCGACCACACCGGCCCGATGCCGACGACGTCGACCGTTCCCGGCGGCAGCGCGAGCGCGGCCGCCATCTCCGCGGGGGAGCCCGCGGAGAGGCCGAGCAGCCGGTCCGGGCCGATCAGGGCGCGGACCTCGGCCGGGGGGAGGTCGTCCTGCCCCACGTGCACGCCGTCGGCGCCGGCCAGCAGGGCGACGTCGACGGCGTCGTTCACGAACAGGGCGACCCCGGGGGGCAGCACGGCCCGCACGGCGAGGGTCAGCTCGTACAGCTCGCGCCGGGAGGCGTCCTTGTCCCGCACCTGCACCGCGGTCACCCCGCCGGCGACCGCCGCGCGGACCACGTCGGGCACGGTGCGCGGGCGGGAGAGGGCGGTGTCGGTGACGAGGTAGAGCGTCGGGTCGAACGCGGACCTCACGGCGCCCTCCTCACGACGCGTCCCGGACGTCCGCCCGCCGCAGGTCGTCGGGGGTGACGGCGTCGAGGGCGTCCACCCACGCCGCCGCGAAGGTGCCCGGGCCGGAGCACACCGCCGCCGCGGCCTCGGCGGCCAGCGCCACGTGCGCGTGCGCCGCGACGGCACCGGTCAGCCGGTCCCCGGCCGCGGCGACGTACGCGGCGGTCAGCGCGCCGAGCGCGCACCCGGCGCCGGTCGTGCGGGTCAGCAGCGGGTTCCCGCCACCGACCCGGATCACCCGGGAGCCGTCGGTGACGACGTCGACGGGGCCGCTGACCGCCACCACCCCGCCGGTGCGCGCGCTCAGCGCGACGGCGGCCTCCAGCGCGTCGTCGGCGGACGCCGTGGAGTCCACGCCCCGCCCGCCGGCGCCGGTGCCGGCCAGCGCCATGACCTCCGACGCGTTGCCCCGCACCACGGCCGGCCGGCCCAGCGCCAGCTCGACGGCCAGGTCGGTGCGGAACCGCAGCCCGCCCACCGCGACCGGGTCGAGCACCCACGGCGTCCCGGCGGCGTCGGCGGAGCGGACGGCGATCCGCATCGCCTCGGCCGAGCGGCCGTGCACCGTGCCGACGTTCACCAGCAGCGCCGAGGCGACGGCGGCGAAATCCCCGGCCTCCTCGGGCGCCTCGACCATCGCCGGCGCGGCGCCGACCGCGAGCAGCACGTTGGCCGTCAGCGTCTGCACCACGGTGTTGGTGAGGCAGTGCACCAGCGGGCTGGTGCTGATCAGTGCGGCCCGTGCGGCCGCGAGCGCGTCGGCGTCCACGCCGTGACATCCCTTCGCCAGCATGACCTGGGCAGGTTCGACGGGTGTCCTCTCAGCCCGGCGCGCGGGCACCCCGTGTCGCCGACGAACCTAGCAAGCCGCCGGCGCGGTCAGTCCGCCCAGGCCGAGGCGAAGAAGGCCAGCTCCAGCTCCATCGCGCGCCGGTAGGCCCGCGCCACGGCCGGGGTGTCCCCGGCGTAGGTGTCCAGCAGCTGCTCCAGCGCGACCGCCAGCGCCTCGAAGCCGGGGTCGGCGTAGGCGGTGACCCACTCCTCGTAGGTGCCGGCCGCCCGGCCGGCCAGCGACTGCCCGAGGAAGGCGTAGAGCCGCATGCACGGCGTCATCGCCGCGCAGACCTCCCCCAGCCCGCCGGTGGCGGCGGTGGCCAGCAGGAAGTCGGTGTAGGCCGACGTGGCCGGCACCGGCGCCACGGCCGCCAGGTCGATGCCCCAGCGGGCGGCGTAGCCGTCGTGCAGCCGCAGCTCGTCGCGGACCCCGGCCAGCAGGCCGGCGAACGCATCCAGCCCGGCCCGGTCGGGGCTGCGGACGACGGCCATCGCGTAGCCGCGCGCGAAGGCCTGGAGGAAGAAGGCGTCCTGCGCCACGTAGCCGGCGAACCGCTCCCGCGGCAGCGACCCGTCGGCCAGGCCCCGCACGAACGGATGGGCGAGGGCGGCGTCGGCGAGATCGGCGGAGTCGGCCCAGAGCCGGCGGGCGAGGCTCATCGGGGCCCGGGCGGGATGGCGGGCACCGCGCCGTCCCCGAGCGCCATGTCCCAGAACGCGACCTCCGCGTCGAGGACCGCGAGGACGACGTCGTCGTGCCGGCCGCCCAGCGCGTCCGCGGCCGCCGCCAGCCCGTCGACGTACGCGGCGAACCCCGGCGTCGTCCAGTGCGCCACGTACTCGGCGTACTCCCGCGCGCCCGGGGCGGCGGCGGTCCACGCGTCCAGGTAGACCCGCTCCACCGCCCACAGCGCGGTGAGCGCCGCGGGGACGTCGGCGCCGTCGAGCCGGCGCAGCAGCTCGCCGTACGCGGTCGTCGCCGGGAGCCGGGGCGCGGTGAGGTCCAGGCCCCGGCGCCCGGCGAGCTCCGCGAACCAGTCCAGCTCCTCCACCAGGGCGACCGCGCCGGCCGCGAGCACCGCCTGCGCGGCGCGGGGCGCCCGGGCGAGCAGCCGGGCCTGGAAGGTGAGCAGGTCGGCGACGTAGTGCGCGTCCTGCACCAACCAGGTGTCGAACGCCCCCGGCGCCAGCGTGCCGTCACGGACCCCCAGCAGGAACGGGTGGCGGGTGGCGCGCTCCCACGGGCCGGGGTGGTCGCGGCGCAGGTCGGCGGTGGGCACGGCACGACACCGTACGGGTGCGGCTACAGTGGCCGCGCACGTGTGCGGGAGCTCGGGCGAACCGGGCTGAGAGGGCGGCTCCTCCCGATCGGGAGCACTGCGCCGCCGACCGCTGGAACCTGTCCGGGTAATGCCGGCGTAGGGAGCAGCCATGAGCGACACCGTCCGCACGCCCCCCACCGGCGGGGACGCCCCGCTGACCCTCACCGAGGCGCCCGGCCGGTCGCTCGGCCTCCGCGACTCCCTCGGCCTGTGGGGCAACCTCGGCGTCAGCCTGCTGCTGCCGGTGGCGGCGGTCTTCGTCGTGCTGCCGGGCCGGCCGCTGGCGCAGACGCTGGGCGCCGTCGTCGTCGGCGCGGTCGTCGGGGCGCTGCTGCTGGGCATCGGCGCGGCCGCCGGTGCCCGCGAGGGCGTGCCCGCGATGGTGCTGCTGCGCGGGCTGCTCGGCCGGCGCACGTCCTGGCTGCCGACGGCGTTCAACCTGGTGCAGTGCGTCGGCTGGGCGACGTTCGAGATCGTGATCATCGCCGAGGCGGCGTCGCGCGTCCTGGACGCCCCGCGCTGGCCCTTCGCGCTGGGCGCCGGCGTGCTGGCCACCCTCATGGCGCTGCGCCCGCTCGGCGTGGTCCGGCTGCTGGCCCGGTACGCGATCTGGGCGGCGGTCCTCGCGATCGGCTACCTGTACGTCGAGGTCCTGCTCGAGCCGCTGCCGGAGCTGACCGAGGGCGCCGCGCCGTCCTTCTGGACCGCCGCCGACATCGTGATCGCGCTGCCTGTCTCGTGGTTCCCGCTGGCCGCCGACTACACCCGGCACGTGCGCAGCGGCCGGGCCGCGTTCGCCGGCGCCGGCATCGGCTACGGGCTGGCCACCATCGTGATGTTCACGCTCGGCGTGCTGGCGCTGGCCGCCTACGGCAGCTCCGGGCTCGACGTCGTCGACGCGCTGCTGGCCGCGCCGCTGGGGGCCGTGGCGGTGCTGGTCCTGGTCGCCGTCGAGCTCGACGAGGCGTTCGCCAACCTGTACTCGACCGCGGTCTCGGCGCAGAACGTCGCCCCGCGGGCCGACCGCCGGGTGCTCGCCGTCGTCGTCGGCGCCGTCGCCACCGTCCTCGCCCTGACCTTCGACATCGCCGCCTACGAGCCGTTCCTCTTCCTCATCGGCGCGGTGTTCGTGCCGCTGGTCGGCGTCTTCGCCGTCGCCTACGGGGTCACGCCGCGCGGCGCGTGGGACACCTCCGACACCGCCCGCGCCCGCCCGCTGTTCCTGCTCCCGTGGGCGGCCGGGTTCGTGGCCTACCAGCTGACCCTGCCGACCTACTTCGGCGGCCCGGGCAGCGGCTGGACGGCGTGGTGGACGGCGCGCCAGGAGCAGCTGGGCATCGATCCGGCCAACGGCTGGTCGGCGTCGCTGATCGGCCTCGGCGTCGCCGCGGCGCTGACCGCGCTGCTGTGCCTGCCGTCCGTACTGGGCCGCCGGCGGTCCGCGCGGTGACGTGCGACGTGGCCGTCGCCGGCGGTGGGCTGGTCGGGCTGTCGGTGGCCTGGCACGCGGCCCGGCGGGGGCTGTCGGTGACCGTCGTCGACGACGCCCCCGGCAGCGGCGCCTCGCGCGCCGCTGCCGGCATGCTCGCGCCGGTCTCCGAGGCCGGCTACGGCGAGGAGGCGCTGCTGCGGCTCTGCCTGGCCTCGCTGGAGCGCTACCCCGCGTTCCTCGACGCGCTCGCCGCGGCCACCGGCGTGCGGGTGCCGCTGCGGACCGCGGGCACGCTGGTCGTCGGCTTCGACGACGACGACGTGCGCGCGCTGGCCGACCTCCAGCGGTTCCACGGCGAGCTCGGGCTGGAGGTGCACCGGCTGCCGGGCCGGGAGGCGCGGCGCCGCGAGCCCGGGCTGAGCCCTCGGGTGCGCGGCGCGCTGCACGTCGCCGGCGACCTCTCCGTCGACCCGCGGGAGCTGCATCCGGCGCTGCTCGCGGCCGCCGAGGCGGCCGGGGTCCGGGTGGTGCGCGCCCGCGCCGCCGGGCTGCTGCGCGACGGCGGCCGGGCGTGCGGGCTCGCGCTGGACGGCGGTGGGGAGGTCCGTGCCGGCGCCGTCGTCCTGGCCCTGGGCGCGCACAGCGGCCACCTGCCGGGCGCGCCCGCGCTGCCGGTGCGCCCGGTCAAGGGGCAGATCCTGCGGCTGCGCGGCGCCGCGGGGCTGCTCGACGGCACGGTCCGCGCGCTGGTCCGCGGCCGCTCGGTGTACCTGGTGCCGCAGGGCGAGGACGGCCTCGTCGTCGGCGCCACCGTGGAGGAGCGGGGCTTCGACGCCGCGGTGACCGCCGGCGGCGTGCACGACCTGCTGCACGACGCGATCGACGTGGTCCCCGGCGTCAGCGAGCTCGAGCTGACCGAGACCCTCGCGCGCTGGCGCCCGGGCACCCCGGACAACGCCCCGCTGCTGGGCCCGTCGGGGGTGCCGGGCCTCGTGCTCGCGACCGGCCACCACCGCAACGGGGTGCTGCTCACCCCGCTGACCGGCGAGCTGCTGGCCGAGCTGCTGGTGGCCGGCGAGCGGCCCGGGCTCGCCGCCCCCTTCGGCGTGGAGAGGTTCGGATGCAGCTGACCGTGAACGGAGCCGGGACCGACGTGCCGGACGGCGCGACGGTCGCCGCCGTGGTCGAGGGGCTGGTCGCCGGCCGGGCGACGGGGCACGGCCGGGTGGCGGTCGCGCGCAACGGCGACGTGGTCCCGCGCAGCGCGTGGGAGACGACCCGGCTGACCGCGGGGGACGTCCTCGAGGTGCTGGCCCCGACGGCAGGAGGCTGAGATGACGGGAACCGATCCGTGGATCGTCGCCGGGGAGGCGTTCTCCTCGCGGCTGGTCCTGGGCACCGGCGGCATCTCCAGCATGGAGGTCCTCGAGCGGACGGTGCGCGCCTCCGGCACCCAGCTCGTCACCGTCGCGCTGCGCCGCATCGAGGCGTCGGCGGACGCGGCGATGATGCGGGTGCTGGACCGCTGCGGCGTCCGGCTGCTGCCCAACACCGCCGGCTGCCGGACGGCGCGGGAGGCGGTGCTCACCGCCCGGCTCGGCCGCGAGGCCTTCGGCACCGACTGGGTCAAGCTCGAGGTGATCGGGGACGAGCGCACGCTGCTGCCCGACGCGGTGGAGCTGCTGGACGCCGCCGAGCACCTGGTGGACGACGGCTTCCGGGTGCTCGCGTACACCACCGACGACGCGGTCCTGGGCCGCCGGCTGGCCGACGCGGGCTGCGCCGCCGTCATGCCGCTGGGCTCCCCGATCGGCAGCGGCCTGGGCATCCGCAACCCGCACGCCATCGCCCTGCTGCGGGAGGCCGTGGACGTGCCGGTGGTGCTCGACGCCGGGATCGGCACGGCGTCGGACGCGGCGCTGGCCATGGAGCTCGGCTGCGACGCGGTGCTGCTGGCCTCCGCCGTCACCCGCGCCCGCGATCCCGAGCGGATGGCGCGGGCGATGCGCTCCGCGGTGGAGGCCGGCCGGCTCGCCCGGTCGGCGGGGCGGATCCCCCGCCGCTGGCACGCCGAGGCCTCGACGCAGTTCGAGGGGCTGCCGCAGCTGTGAGCGGCGTCCTGCCCGGGCTGCTCGTGCTGACCGACCGCACCCAGGCGGCCGCACCGCTGCCGGAGGTGGTCGCCGCCGCCGTGGACGCCGGGGCGCGGGCGGTGGTGCTGCGCGAGAAGGACCTGCCGCCGCCCGAGCGGGCGGCCCTCGCCGACGCGCTCGCCGCCGTCCTGGCGCCGGTCGGGGGGCTGCTGGTCGTCGCGGGTCCGCCCGGCCCCGCGGGGCGGACGGCGGTGCACCTCGCGGCGGCCGACCCCTTCCCGCGTCCGCGCCCGGCGCTGGTCGGGCGCTCCTGCCACTCCGCCGACGAGGTCGACCGCGCGGCCGCGGAGGGGTGCGACTGGGTCCTCGTCTCCCCGGTCTTCCCCACGCCGTCCAAACCGGGCTACGGGCCGGCGCTCGGCCCGGCCGGGCTCGCCCGCCTGGTGCGGGGCGCCCCGCCGGTCCACGCCCTCGGCGGGGTCACGCCCGGGGACGTCGCCGACTGCCTGCGGGCCGGTGCCGCGGGGGTGGCCGTCATGGGGCCGGTCATGCGCGACCCGGGGCGCGTGTCGGAGTACCTGGCCGCTCTCGGGGAACCGACCCGGTGACACCCGTCACGAAGAGGTTTGGACGGCGCTCCAGACGCGCATACGCGAGTGTTCGGTCAAACCTCGGCCGGCGCGACATTGTGAGGTAGCACGGGCGTGACACGGGAGTCGGCCGGGTCCCTCTGGCCCTCGGCGACCCCGCCCCCTGCCTCGGGGGGCCGCTCCTGGGAGCTCTCCACCATCGCCCAGCTGCCCGGCGTCCGGGCCGAGGTCCGCGCCCTGCTCCGCGACAGCACCGACGCCGAGCCGCGCGACCGCGTCGTGCTCGCCCTCGACGAGATGGCCTCCAACGCGCTGCGGCACGGGCGCGGCGGCGTGCGGGCCGCGCTGCGGCGCACCGACTCCGCCTGGCTCCTGGAGGTCTCCGACCGGGCGGTCGACGCACCGCCGACCCCGGCGGTGGGGCGGGACCCGAGCCAGGGGGGCCTCGGCCTCTACCTGATCGCGGAGCTGTCCAGCGCGCACGGCTGGTACGTGCAGGACGGCACCAAGCACGTCTGGGCCGTCCTCCCGAGCTAGGCCCCGGGCACCGGGGGGACGTGCCGGGGGCCGGCCTCCGGCGGGCGCGGGCGGTCCTCGGCGTGCAGCCGGACGGCGACCAGAGCGACGTCGTCGGCCACCCCGTGCGGGCGCAGCCGGGCCAGCAGCCCGTCGCAGAGCTCGGCCAGCGGCAGGTCCGCGAGGTCGGCCAGAGCCTCGCGCAGCGCCGCGATGCCGTCGTCCAGCTCCTGGTCGCGGGCCTCGACCAGGCCGTCGGTGTAGAGCAGCACGGTCGCCGGACGGTCGACGGTGACCGTCGAGTCGGTGCGGCGGGCGGTCGGGTCGACCCCGAGCATCAGCTCCGCGCGCGGCCCCGACAGCTCCTCCACCCGCCCGTCGGCGTGCATCAGCAGGGGCGGCGGGTGCCCGGCGTTGGACCAGCGCAGCGTCGTCGTCCCCGCGGCCCGCTGCTCGGGGCTCTGCTCGATCCGGGCGACGATCGCGGTCGCCATGGTGTCCATCTCCAGGCCGCGGACGGCGACGTCGAGGTCGGTGAGCACCGTCGAGGGGTCCGCCCCCTCGCGGAACGCGATGCCGCGCACGAGCCCGCGCAGCTGCCCCATGGCCGCGGCCGCGGCGATGTCGTGGCCGACGACATCGCCGATCACCAGCACCATCGCGCCGCCGGGCTGGAGGAAGGCGTCGTACCAGTCCCCGCCGACCTGCGCGGCCTCCACCGCCGGGAGGTAGCGGACGACGACCTCGGCGTGGTCGGGCCGGGGCGGCGCGGTGAGCATGCTGCGCTGCAGCTCCTCGGCCAGCCGGCGCTGCTGCTCGTGCAGCCGGGCGTTGTCCAGGGCGAGGGCGACCCGCTCGGCCACCTCGCGCGCCGCGGCGACGTCGTCGGCGTCGGCCGGCCGGCCGCTGTCGGAGCGGTACAGGCTCAGCGCGCCCAGCGTCTTCCCGTGCGCGGCCAGGGGCAGGGTGAGCGCGGTGCGCGGGGCGAGCCGGTCGAAGACCTCGACGACCTCGCCCGGCGGCAAGGTGGGGCGGATGACGGCCGGGACGTCGTCGACGGTCAGGGTCTGCCCCGAGCGCAGCGCACGCAGCACCGGGGCGTCGTCGGCGATGGCGGCGAGCCGCAGGGCGGCGTAGCGGGCCGTGGTCGCGCGCAGCGCCGGATCGGTGTGCCAGCTGGCGACGTCGCGCATCCGGCCGTCCGCGTCGACGAGCGTGCCGATGGCCCAGTCGGCGAACACCGGCACGACCGCCTCGGTCACGCGCTGCAGCGCCGCCCGCTCGTCCTGGACCCGGCCCAGCTGGTCGACCATCGCGCTGCTGATCTCGGCGATCGCCCGGAGCCGGGCCGCGGCCTCGCGCGCCGCCGTCTCCGCGCGACGGCGCTCGGTGACGTCGAGGAAGTACACCGACAGCCCGTCGGGCGTGGGCCAGGCCCGCACCTCGAACCAGGCGTCCAGGGGCTCGGGGTAGTAGGCCTCGAAGACCCGCTCCTGGCCGGAGGCGACCGCGCCGCGGTAGTTCGTCTCGAAGTCGCTGTCCACGGCATGCGGGAACAGCGACCAGATCTCCCCGCCGACCAGGTCGGGGCGGGAGCGGTCCAGCACCTGCTCGGCCCGGCGGTTGACGTAGGAGAACCGCCAGTCGCGGTCCAGGGAGAAGAAGGCCTCGTTCATGGCCTCCAGCACCCGGGCGACGTGCAGGTCGGCGGCGCGGGCGCTGGTGGTGTCGTACGCGGCCCCCAGGAGCCGGACGGCGATGCCCCCCTCGTCGCCCAGCGCGCGCCCGCGGCCGCGCACCCAGCGGGTCTCGCCCGACGGGAGGACGACGCGGTACTCGGCGTCGTAGGCGCCGCAGCCGTCGATGGCGTGCTGGAGGGCCGCCGTCGTGGCCTCGACGTCGTCGGGGTGCAGCCGGGCGTTGAAGGCCTGGATCGACCCGGCCCACTCCTCGCGGGTGTAGCCGAACAGCTCCAGCAGCCGGTCGTCCCAGTCCAGCCGGCCGGTGACGAGGTCCCAGTCGAAGCTGCCGATGCCGGCGGCCTCGACGGCGAGTTCGAGACGCAGGCTGTGCACCGCGTCGACGGCCTCCGCCGGGCCCTGCTCGGGGGCCGGACGCGGCGGGGGCGGCTTCACCGCGTCGCGTGCTCCCGGTTCATCCAGTCCTTTGTCCCACACCGGGCGGCCCGCGGCCACCGGTGTGGGGGAGGACACCGCCGGGCCGGGCGGCCCCCGGAACGCGAGAGGCGGGCGCCGCCCGGGGGTCCCGATCGCCGGCGGAGCGATCGGGACCCCGGGCGAACGCCCGCCTGGGGGTGCGGGTGCGGACCGGGGTCCGCGGGCCGGGGCCGGGGCGCCGTTCCCGCCTCGCACCCTGCGACCGGTCTGCGGCGACTCCGCGCTCCGCGGTCCGGGAGCCGGCGCCGCGTCGGCCAGGTGCGGCAGCCGGTCAGATACCCGTCCACGGGTACCGGCTGGACCTGTCGTCCATTCCGCGGACGGCCCCGGGTCGCCCCGTCGAGCGCTCCGCCGGCCGTCTGCGCCTCCCTGGAGGGTCCGCGCGCCGCTGCTCGAGGCAGGGCCGGCGGGGGGTCGAGGCGCGTACGTGGTGCGGTGCGGTCGAGGAGGCGGTGCGGGGGGTGCACCGTCGGGAGTGGGCCGGGGGCGCCTGGCGTGCGGGCCAGGGGAGGGAGGAGTCGGCGACCAGGGTCGTCGGTCGCGGCCGCGGAGTGCGACCGGTCGCGGCGGGGGCGGTGCCGGGAGGACGGCGGCCGGGTGGCCGGAGGTGCTGTCGGGAGGACCGGGCTAGGGAGGGGATCCCCGGATCCGGCACGGGGCCGGGTCGCCGCGCGTCCGGGCGCGGACGGGGCTCCGGGTGCCGGCCCGCGGGCCGGGAGCCTCCCGGATCGGCCAGCCGGACGGCGCTGGCAGTGCGGGGCAGGGCTCCGGTCGGACGGCAGGCCATCCGGTGGGCTCCGATGCCCGAGGCTGCGACGCCCGGGGTGGCCGGGCGGGAGCCCGGAGGAGGTGCGACCCGGCCGCCCGAGGGCGGGGGACCGGGAGAAGCGCCGCGGCGGGGGAAGACGCCGCGGGCTCGTTCGGGGGGATGCCGGGCAGCCCGGCCGCCGCGGTGGCGGGGAGGGGCGGCAGCCGGAGGCTGTAGACCCGCGGCTGGGGCGGCACGTTCCAGGCCAGGTGGGCGCCGGTGGGACCGGCGCCCCAGAGGGCGAGCCGGCGGACGCCGCGCCGCAGCCGGGCGCGCAGGGGCGCCGACGGCACGGGCTCGGGAACCGGCGCCGGAGCGGGCCGGTTCCACGCCAGGTGGGCGCCGCCGGGTCCCGCGCCCCACAGGGCGAGCCGCCGGGCCAGGCCGGAACGGCGCTGCGGCGTGGGAGCGGCCGGCCGGTCCGGGCTCCCCGCCGGCCGCCACATGGCGGACGCGGGGGTGCTGCCGGCACCGGCCGGGGGGACGGCGGCGGGCGCCGGCGGCCGCGGGCGGAGCTGCGGAACCGGCCGGGCCGCGGGGAGCGCCCGGCGGCCACGCGCGCTCGCCGCGGAGTGCACGACCGCGCGGCGCGGACGCGGCCGCCCCGCCGGCGGGCGGGCCTCGGCCCGCTCGAGGACCGCGAGCAGGCCGCTCGGCGAGTGCTCGCCGGAGGACGGCGAGGAGCTGGACCCGGGGGTCCGTCCGATCGCCATGGGTCCTCCTGAAGTAGTGACCGCGACAGGGGGGGAAGGTGCCGCGGACAAGGAGAAAGGTAGGCAGCGCAGGCCCTCCGGAGGGCCTGCCGGGACACCTCCCGGCGGGCGCGTGACCGAACCGTTGCGACGGGCTCCCGGAGGGGCCGACGACCCCGCTCCCGGACCGGTTCCTTGTCGACTCCCGACGCCCTCCCGAGCGTGGACGCCCGGATCGGGGACGTCGGTCATCCCGGGACACGGCCGGTCGCCCCCGGCGTGTCGACCGGTCAGGATGGGCGGGTGGAGCCGACCCCCCTGGTGATCGACACCGACCCCGGCATCGACGACGCGGTGGCGATCCTGCTGGCAGTGGCCAGCCCGGAGGTCGACCTCCGCCTGGTGACCACGACGCACGGGAACGTGGACCTGGCGCAGACCACGGAGAACGCGCTGCGGGTGCTGCACCTGGCCGGCCGCGCCGACGTGCCCGTGGCCGCGGGTGCCCGGGCCCCGCTGGTGCACCCGATGGCCGAGCGCGCCGGGCACGTGCACGGCGCCGCGGGGCTGGGCGGGGTCGAGCTGCCCCGCTCCCCCGCCGCGGTCGACCCGCGGCCCGCGGTCGTCGCGCTGGCCGACCTGCTGCTGGCCTCGCCGCGGCCGGTCACCGTGGCGGCCATCGGGCCCCTGACGAACATCGCGCTGCTGCTGGCCGTGCACCCCGAGGCCGCCGCGCGGATCGGCCGGCTGGTCGTCATGGGCGGCTCGGCCGGCGCCGGGGGCAACGTCACCGCGGCGGCGGAGTTCAACGCGTGGGCCGACCCCGAGGCGGCGCAGGCGGTGTTCTCCTCGACCGTGCCCACGGTGATGGTGGGCCTGGACGTCACGCTGCCGACCGTGCTCGGCGAGTCCGGCGTGGCCCGGTTCGCGGCGGCCGGCCCGCTCGGGGCGACGACGGCGGCGATCCTGCGGCAGTACATGGACGTCTCCCGGCGCCGCTACGGAGTGGACGGCGTGGTGGTGCACGACGCCCTGGCGCTGACCGAGGCGATCGTGCCGGGGACGCTCACCACGGCGCCGCGCGACGTCGTCGTCGACACCGGGCTCGGCGTCACCCGGGGGCAGACGCTGGTGGACCGCCGGGACCCCTCGGGCTCCCCGACCGCGGTGCACGTCGCCGAGCGCGTGGACAGCGCGGCGGCCGTCGAGTTCCTCGTGTCCCGCCTCGCGGCCCTGGCCGCGCGGAGCTAGTCGTGCGGAGCTAGTCGCGCCGCTGGGTGGAGGCGACGACCCCCACCGCGATGTCGCGCAGCTTGCGGTTGCCCCGCTGGGAGGCGGCGCGCAGGATCTCGAACGCCTGCTCGGCGTCGACGCCCTGCTGCGCCATGAGCACGCCCTTGGCCTGCTCGATCACCGCCCGGGACTCCATCGCGATGCGCATGTTGCGGGCCTGCTCGCCGAGCTCGTGGTGCGCCTCGGCGTTGGCGACGGCGACCGCGATCGCCTCGGCGACGTCGGTGGCGACCGACAGCGACTCCGGCGAGGCGAAGGCGGCCGGCTCCGCCGAGTAGTTGTTCAGCGCCCCGATGACGCCGCCCTGGTAGGGCAGCGGGATCGACAGCGAGCTGCGGACCCCGATCGCGGCCGTGCGCACCACGTAGTCGGGCCAGCGCTGCTCGGTGAGCATGTCGTCGATGCGCAGCACGACCCCACCCCGGCCGGCGTCCAGGCACGGGCCGTAGCCCTCCTCGTACTGCAGCTCGTCCGCGGCCAGCGCCACCTTGCCGGAGAAGGCCGCCGTGTAGGGCTGGTCGCCGCGGACGAGGGTGATCGACGACGCGTCCGCGCCCGGGATGCCGCGCCGGGCGATCCCCGTGATCTGCTCCAGCGTCTCGCCGAGCGCGCGCTCGGCCAGGACCACCCGGGTCAGCTCCCGCAGAACGTCCTCCACGGCGCAGAGTGTGCCCCAGACGGGCGGTCTCGACGGCCGGATCGGTGCCCGCCGCTGCGAGACCGGCCCGCGTCGGTCAGGATGGGATCCCGGCCGGTACCGGGAATCGGGGCCCGGGATCAGACGCGAGGGGGAGCGATGGGGCAGGAGGCGTGGCCGCAGGCGTCCGTCCCCTCCGTCGCCGGCGACGTCTGGCACTGGCAGCTGGAGGCCATGCACGTCGTCTCCCGCGTCCGGTCGGACCTGCGGGCCCGCGTCGCGCACCCGTCGGTGAGCTCCACCTCCACCGAGGATGCCCGCGACGGCCTGCTGCTGGTCTTCGAGGAGCTGGCCTCCAACGCGCTGCGCCACGGCGGCGGCGCCGTCCGCGCCCTGGTGGTGGCCAACGACGAGGGCTGGCTGCTCGACCTCAGCGACGAGGCCCCCGACTCCCCGCCGATCCCGGCCGTGGACCGCGACCCGTCGATGGGCGGCATGGGCCTGCACCTGGTGGCGCAGCTGTCGGTCGACTACGGCTGGGAGTGCCGCCCCGGCCGCAAGCACGTCTGGGCACGGCTCCCCTCCGGATTGCGCGCCGTGCAGACCCCGCAGGACCAGGTGCCCGCGCCCCGCTCCCCCCGCATCCCGCGCAACTGAGCGCAGCGCCGCTCAGCCGGCGCGGGCCAGGGCGGCGGCGAAGCGGTCGTGGTCGGCGCGGACGTCGGCCATCGGCGCCAGCAGCTCCTCCTCCCCCACCGCGGCGACCGCCGCCCGCAGCCGGAGCTCGGCCCGCCGACGCCGGCGCCGGGCCCGGACGCGCACCAGCGGCCGCGCGAGCAGGGCGAGCAGCGCGCCGGCCAGCAGCCCGCCGCCCAGCAGCAGCGTGGGCAGCGGGATCCCCTCGACCCGGGGCAGCGGCACGACGTCGTCCAGCTGGAGCAGGCCCAGGCCGACCAGCGCCAGCAGCCACAGCACCCCGACGAGGGCGACGGCGGCCAGCAGCCACTGCAGGCCGCCGGTGGCGCGCTGCCACAGCGGCGTCCGGCGGGAGCCCAGGTCCGTGCCGGCGACGGCGGCGTCGAGCCGGTCGGCCAGCCGTTCCTCGGACACCTCCACCTCGCGGCGCAGCGCGTCGGCCCACGGGCGGGGCAGGCCGGCGCCCGCGGTCTCCCGCGCGGCGCGGACCGCGGTGGAGAGCGCTGCCCGCTGCACGGCGCCGGCCGGGGGCAGGGACGTGCGCGCCGGCGGGGCTGCGGGACCGGCGCCGGCCGGGGCGTCGTCGAGGTGCAGCCGCCGCAGCGGGTCCGGTCGCAGCTTCCGGCCCCACCGCACCAGCGGCCACCCGGTCACCGCGGCGCCGTCCCGGCGGACCGACCGCTCGACGGCGGCGGCCACCACGGGCACCCCGGCCGCGCCCGCGAGCGCATCGGTCAGCCGTTCCCGCTCGGCCCGCCCGGTGCCGGCGGCGCCCCCGCGGTCGCCGGCGCAGCAGCGGCGCAGCTCGGTGGCCGCGGCGGTGACGTCGGCGCCCAGCCGCTCGGTGGCGGCCTTGCGCGCGGCGACCCGGCCGACCAGGTCGTGGCGCAGGTCGCCCAGACCCGCGCCGGTGCGCGCCGACACCGCGAGCAGGGGGGTGCCGGCCAGGCCCTCGCGGTCCAGCAGCCCGCGCAGGTCGGTGACGCAGGCGCGCGCGGCCTCGGGGTCGAGCCGGTCGATCTGGTTGAGGACGACGAGCAGCACGCCGGCGTGCCCGGCCAGCGGCCGCAGGTATCGCTCGTGCACGGCGGCGTCGGCGTACTTCTCCGGATCGAGCACCCAGACCAGCACGTCGACCAGCCCGACCAGCCGGTCGACCTCCAGCCGGTTCTCCAGCCGCACGCTGTCGTGGTCGGGGAGGTCGAGCAGGACCAGTCCGTCCAGGGCGGGGTCGGGTGGGTGCCGGTGCCGCCGGGGCACCTCGAGCCAGTCGAGCAGCCGGTCCTGCGGCTCGTCGCCCCACACCGTGGCGTGGGCGACGCCGGTGGTCGGCCGGCGCACGCCCGGGCTGCTCACCTCGGCCCCGGAGAGGGCGTTGAACAGCGTCGACTTGCCGCTGCCCGTCGCGCCGGCCAGGGCCACCACGGTCGCCTCCCCTAGCGCCGTCCGCGCGCCGGCCTTGGCGAGCAGGGACCGGGCGCGGCCCAGGGCCGCGACCTCCTCCGGGCCCTCCAGCCGCTCGGCGGCCACGTCCACCGCCTCGCGCAGGCCCGCCAGCCGGTCGGCCAGGGGCGCCTCACGTCTCCTCACCGGCCCGCCCGCACGGCCCCGGCCAGCCCGGCGGCCGCGGACCGGAGCCCGGCGGCCGCGTCCTCGGCGGGCGCGGCGTCGGCGATCCGCAGGTCGAAGCGCTCCTGCTCCGACCGCAGCAGGCCCGCGGCCCGCCCGCGCAGGTCCTCCCGGGCCCGGTCGGCCAGCGCGCGCACGGCGGCGTCGCCGAGCACCGCCTCGAGCAGCCGCTGACCCACCGCCGTCGTCCCCCCGGCGACGGCGACCTCCCCACCGGTCAGCCCGCCGGTGGAGGCGAAGACGGCCACCATGACCACCGCGCCGGCGCCGTTGACCCCCCACGACAGCAGCCGGGCGCGGGTGCGCCGGTCGGCGCCCTGGTCGCGCACGAGGTCCAGCACGCCCCCCTGCCAGTCCCGCACCTGCGCCGCGGCGGCCTCGGGGAAGTCGGGGGAGACGCGGGACAGCGCGTCGGCGTCCTCGGCGAGCAGCGCGGCCCCGCCCGGCAGGGCCCGCCACGCGCCGACGGTGCGCTCGGCGGCCCGGTCGGCCTCGGCCCGCAGCAGCGCCGCGATGCCGGTCTCCAGCGCGCCCGTGAGGTCCTCGGTCGGGCTCGGGCGGCCGGTGAGGGCGGCCGCCAGCCGGTCGCGCAGCCGGCCCACGCGGGTCTGCAGGCTCCGCATCCACTCCCCGGCGCCCACGAACTCCTGCCAGCGCGCGAGCACCTCCCCGCGCAGCAGGGTGCCGCTCTCCACGCCCTCGTCGACCGCCTCGCAGGCGCCGGTGTACGCCGCCTCCGCCGCGGCGTGCAGCTCCCGGCCGGCGGTGCGCTGCTCCTCGACCGCGGCGGCGATCCGGGCCACCCGCTCCTCGAGGCTGGCCAGCGCCCCGGTCAGCGTCTGCCGGACGACGGCGGCGCGCTGCTCCCGGTCCGCCGCCAGCGCGTGCAGCCAGTCGCGCAGCGGGGCCACCTGCTCCTCCGACAGCAGGCCGCCGGACGGCGCCCGCTCCTCGACGACGAACAGCCGGGCGGCCGCCAGCCCGGCCCTGCCGAGCATGCCGCTGAGGTCGGTCGCGACCTCCGCGACGGCCTCGGGGGGCACGCGGTCCAGCACGATGGCCAGGGCGGTGCCGCGCTCCTGCGCCGTCCGCAGCACGTCCCAGGGGACGGCGTCGGCGTAGCGCGCCGCGGTGGTGACGAACACCCACAGGTCGGCGGCGCCCAGCAGCTGGGCGGCGAGGTCGCGGTTGGCGGTGACGACGGAGTCGACGTCGGGCGCGTCGAGCAGCGCCAGCCCCGCCGGCACCGCCGGGTGCGCCACGAGCTCCAGCGTCCCGGGGCCGCCCGGCCCGCCGGTGACCCGCGCCAGGCCGGGCAGCACCCGGTCGCCGGCGAAGGCGGCGGCATCGGCGGGCGAGCAGACGAGGACCGGTGAGCGCGTGGTCGGGCGCAGCACCCCCGACGCCGTGACCGGGGCGCCGACCAGGCTGTTGACCAGCGTGGACTTGCCCGCGCCCGTGGAGCCGCCGACCACCGTGAGCAGCGGGGCGTCGAGGTCGCGCAGCCGCGGCAGCAGGTAGTCGTCGATCTGGTCGACCACCGCGCGGGCGGCGCGGCGGGCCTCGTCGCGGCCGGCCGTGGCCAGGCCGAGCGGGGCGGTGGCGACCCGGTCGCGCACCTCGCGGAGCGCGTCGGGCAGCGGGGCGGGGGACGTCACCGGTGCGGGATGCCCCGAACCGGCGCCGGCTACCCGCCGGAGGGTCGGTCGACGGCGCTGCGGGCGCGCTCCTCGCGCAGCCCCTGGAACACCCGGCGGCGCAGCCGGTCCTGGTCGCGCTCGGCCGGGTCGAGGAAACGCAGGCTCATCAGCCACTCGCCGGTCCGGCCGCGCGCCCGGACGACCTCGCCGCGGTACCGCGCGACGCCGTCCTCCAGGTGCACGGTCACGCCGAGCCGGGTGCCCGGCTCGGGCGGGGTGCTGCCGTGGCCGTCGACGAGGACCTGGAGGCCCGCCTCGCTGAGGTCCCGCGACTCGCCGCTGAGGTCCAGGCCGCGCAGCGAGACGGTCACCGGCACGCTGACCCGGCAGCGGACGGCCGTGCGGCGCTGCTTGTCGATCGCCGGACCGCCGACCGCCAGGTGCCAGCGGGGGGCGGCGCCGTACTCGACGCGGGTGACCACGGCGGGCAGCGCCCGTCCACCGGCCGGGCCATGCCAGAAGACCTCGACCGTCTCGCCGACGGCCACCACGTCCTGCCCGACGTAGTCGCCGACCGACGGGCGCACCACGATCGCGTGCTCGCCGGCGCCCTCCACCCGGGCGTTGACCGACAGGCCTCGGCCCACCGACGTCACGTCGGCGGCGCTGTCGGCCACGGGGTGGTCGACGCCGGGTTCGGTCATGGCTGCTTCCTGGTCGTGAGGGGCGCGGGCGGGCCGCTGCGGCGGGAACGGGCGCGGAGGCTCCGCAGACAGGAACCGTATCCCGTGCGGAACGACTCCGTCCGGTACCCCTGGGGCTTCTCACCCCGGGGGGTCAGCGGGTCGCGTCGACCTGCTCGGCCGGCGCTCGCGGGCCGGGCAGCGGGGAGCCGACGGCGTTGCGCGTGGCCTTCGCGGCGTAGAGCCGCTCGTCGGCCCGACTCGTCAGCTGCTCGGGGGTGAGCCCGGCACCGGCGGCCACGCCGAGGGACAGGGTGAGCTCGCCCCGGTCGAAGCCGGGGAGCTCCAGGGCCGCGACGGCGACGCGCAGCTCCTCGGCCAGGTCCGCGGCCCGGTCGGCGTCGGCTCCCGGCAGGAGGACGGCGAGCTCGTCGCCGCCCAGCCGCGCCACGAGGTCACCCGCGCGGACGCGGTCCATCAGCAGCCGGGCCACCTCCTGCAGCGCCGCGTCGCCACCGGCGTGCCCGTGCCGGTCGTTGACCTGCTTGAAGTGGTCCACGTCGATCACGACGACCGCCACCGGGTCCCCGCCCTCGGGCGCCGCGGCGCAGGCGGCGGCGAGCTCGGCGTCCCAGCGCCGGCGGTTGGCCAGGCCGGTGAGCGGGTCCTCCAGGCTCAGCCGCTCCAGGCGGTCGAGCAGCGCCCGCGTGCGCTCCCGCTCGCGCAGCAGGCTGACCCGGGTGGTGAGCTCGCGGGAGCCGAGCGCATGGCGGACGGCGTGGGTGACGGTGGCCACCACCGAGGCCGTGGTCAGCCAGAACACCACCGCGACGACGTCGACGTCCGGGATCCCCCGGGGGGCGAGGAGCACGGCGCCGCCCAGGCCGAGCCACGTGACGGCGGTCAGCATCCCGGTCCAGCGCACGGAGGCGGCCAGCACGCCCCCGCAGCCGTAGATCGCCAGCGACAGGCCCGAGGCGTAGGACTCGGTGTTGTCGACCTGCGCGACCATCCAGCAGATGGCGACCTGCACGGCGACGAGGATCAGCAGGGTCAGCAGCTCGGGGCGCCGGCGGCCGAGCGGCGAGCGCCAGAGCAGGTAGAGGCAGCCGAGCATCGGCACCAGCGCCAGGAGCCGCACGAGGAGGAACTGCGGCGCCAGGCCCGGCTCCAGGTAGCGGTCCAGCAGCGTCCAGGCCGGGAAGACCAGCACCGCGACGACGCCGATGACGAGGCCGGACGCCCGTGCCCGCTGCTGCATGATGCCGGCGACCTCGGCGACCTCGGCGACCTCGGCGACCTCCGCCGCCTCGCGGCCGTCGTCGTCGGGGTCGCGCCCGCCGTCGGCCGCCGGCTCGTCGCCGGCGAGCAGCGCGCCCAGGAGGCGACGGCGGGCGGACTCGGGCACACCCGTCCATCGGCACCGGCCGGTACCCCGCTTGAGGCACGGCCGGGGGCACACCCCCTCGCGGGGGTGAGGCCCGGCCGGTCAGCTGCTGCGGCGGGCGGTGTAGCTCGCGACGAACTCGCGCAGGTTCTTGGTCGGCCGCAGCCAGGCACCGTCCGGCGGGAGGGCGTCGAGGCGGACCCGGTCCAGCGGCACCGCGAACGCGCCCGGCACGTCCTCGATGTCGATGAACCGGAGCAGCTCCGAGCCGATCGCGTAGCCGGCCACCTCGCTGAAGGCGACGACGACGACCTCGGTGCCGGCCCGGACGAGCTCCTCGAGCGGCTCGGCGAAGTTGCGGCCGTCACCGGAGAAGACGACCAGCCGCCGCAGCCGGTGGCTGTGCGCCCGGACCTCGATGTGGTCGAGCATGTCCTGGTCGATGTCGTCGTCGGACTGGATCTTCGGCCGGGCGAAGACGGAGTAGCCGAAGCCGCGCAGCGCCTCGACCCAGCCGCGCATGCTGCCGACGACGGGCGGGATGTTGGCGAAGACGCAGGCCTCGACCTCCGGCGCGTCCGGCGCTCCGTCAGCCCCGCCGACCCCGTTCGCGCCGTCCACGAACCACGCCGCTATCGCGTCGAACCGCGGGCGCGAGGCCGCCGTCGGCCGCGCCCCGATCACCGTCGACAGGGTCATGTCGATGTTCGGCGCGTCCCAGATGAGCAGGTCGAGCGCGGGGCGGGGCCGCTCGTCCGGGAACTGGGCCGGCGCGGCCTCCACCGGCGCGGAGAGATCGGTCACGGGGGCAGTGTGCCCCGTCGGCGTCTCCGGCGGCGCGCCCCCCGGGGAGCGCGCCCGCCGCCGCGCCACCGGTCCGGCCCCCGTGCCGGGGCCCGCCGCGAGTCCGGGAGGGGTGGGGAGCACGGGAGCCTCTATCGCAGGGACCCCGACAGTGCCAGCGCGCAGGAGTCGCCCCCGGCGGCCTCCACCCGCCCGACCCATCCCCAGATCTCGCTCGCCGGCATGGGCCGGGCCAGCAGGTAGCCCTGGGCCAGGTCGCAGCCCGCGTCGCGCACCATCTGCAGGTGCTCGGCGGTCTCCACGCCCTCGGCCACCGACCGGATGCCGAGGGTGCGGGTGAGGGCCACGATCGCGGCCAGGACCGCGCCCTGGCCGCCGGAGGCCAGGCGCTGCGCGGCGGTCAGCAGCGACCGGTCGATCTTCAGCGTGCCGATCGGCAGCGCCATGAGCTGCGCCAGCGACGACCAGCCGGTGCCGAAGTCGTCGATGGCCACCCGGACGCCGGAGTTGCGCAGCACGGAGAGCTGGTCCTCGGCGCGGGTCGGGTCCTCGGCGACGCTGGTCTCGGTGAGCTCGAGGATCAGCTGGTCGGGCGCCAGACCCGAGTCGTGCAGCGCGACCCGGACGTCGCGCACCAGCGTCTCCGCGGAGAAGTGCCGGGCGCTGATGTTGACCGACATCCGCAGGGCCAGCCCGCGCGACGCCCACTCCGCGGCCTGACGCGTCGTCTCCCCCAGCAGCCACCGGGTGATCGGGATGAGCTGACCGGTCTCCTCGGCCACGGAGAGGAACGCGTCCGGGCTGAGCAGCCCGCGCTCGGGGTGCTGCCAGCGCAGCAGCGCCTCGACGCCGTCGATGGCGCCGGTGTCCATGCGCACGACCGGCTGGTAGTGGACGACGAGCTGGTCCTGCGCGCCGTCGCGCAGGGCGTTGGCCACCTCCAGCCGCCAGCGAGCGGCGTCCCGGAGCCCGGGCGAGAACAGGTGGATGCGGTCCCGGCCCGAGCCCTTGGCGGCGTACGCCGCGGCATCGGCGTCGCTGAGCAGCTGGTGCGCCTGGCGCTGCCCGCGCTGCCCGACGGCGACGCCGATGCTGGCCGACAGCGGCACCGAGATGCCCTCGGCCACGAAGGGCGCGGCGAACGACTGCTGCAGCCGGAAGGCCAGCGCGGCGGCCTCGGACATGTCGCACTCGCGGGCGAGCACCAGGAACTGGTCGCCGCCCAGCCGGCCCACCGCGTCGTCCGGGCGGACCTGGGCGGCGAGCCGGGTGCCCACCTCGCGCAGCAGCTCGTCGCCGACCTCGTGCCCGAGGGAGTCGTTGACCGTCTTGAACCCGTCGAGGTCGAGGAAGAGCAGCGCCGTCTGCATGGGGTCCTCGGCGAGCGCCGCCGCGGTCAGCTCGAGCAGGTGACCGCGGTTGGGCAGGCCCGTGAGGTCGTCGTGGGTGGCCCGCCAGGCCAGCTCCTCGAGGTGCCCCATCCGCTCGGTGATGTCGGTGTTGGCCATCACGACCTGCCCGGTGGGCTCCACGCGCGCGGCCTGGAGGCGCAGCCACACCGTCCGGCCGCCCACGGGGTGCGGGAAGTCATAGGTGAACACGGGCGCGGGACCGGCGAGCAGGCCACCCACGCCGGCCGCGATGGCCTGGCGGTCGCTGTCGCGCAGCCCCTGGCTCATCAGGTCCAGGTAGTGGTCGCCGACCTTGCCGCCGTACGCGCCGGACTCCCGCAGCCCCTTCGCGCTGCTGGTCCAGACCCGGTTCATGGTCAGGATCCGCCCGTCGGTGTCGAGCAGCGCCGTGGGCGAGGGCAGCGCGTCGAGGACGGCCGTCAGCAGCCGCAGTTCCTCGGCCTGCTCGGTGCGGGCCCGGCGGTCGGCGTCGACGTCCCGGAAGAAGATCGACAGGCCGAGCGGGTCGGCGAAGGCGCGCACCTCGAACCAGCGGTTCGCCGGCTCGTAGCGGAACTCGAAGCTCCGCGGTTCCCCGTCGGCGAGGACCGCCGACAGCCGGCGTTCCAGCTCGCTGCCGCGCAGCGCGGGGAAGGCGTCGAAGAGGTGCCGGCCCAGCAGATCCTCGGCCCGGCGCTCCACGAGCTCCTCGACCGCGGCGTTCAGGTAGGTGATCTGCCACCCGCGGTCGAGGTGGTAGACGGCATCGGGGACCGTCGCCAAGAGATCGCCCTGCGCGGGCGGAACCACGCCGTCGTCTCGGTGCACTCGCCCGCTTCCTTCTCCCCCTGCGGAGCTCGGTCCCCGTGCTCCGGGCCCGCCGTGCCCGAACGACGGAGGCCCACGACGGCACGGAGTCCGACGCATCTCCGAGAGTAGTGGCACGCCGACGTCCCGGGGCAGGGCGAGTCAGCCGGGCGCGACCACGGCCCGCTCGACGATCCGCCCGACCGGCGTCCCCGCGGGGAGAGTGCCCAGCACGGCGCCCCAGTCGCCGCCCAGCCGGGTGGCGCAGAACGTGCCGGCGACCTCGTCGGGCGCGTACCGCAGCAGCAGCGACGCCTGCAGGCACAGCGCCAGCTGCCCGGCCACCCGCCGGGCCCGCAGGTCCAGGCCGTCGCGGTCGCCGAGCTCCCCCCGGAGCCGCTCCACGGCCGCGTCGTAGCGCGCGTCGGCGCCGCGGGCGAGCTCGAGCTCCGCCGTCACCGCGGCCAGCGACTCGCCGGAGCGGCCCAGTGCCCGGAGCACGTCGAGCGCGATGACGTTGCCCGAGCCCTCCCAGATCGAGTTCAGCGGCGCCTGCCGGTAGAGCCGCGGCATGCCCGACTCCTCCACGTAGCCGTTGCCCCCGAGGACCTCGAGGGCCTCGGCGACGACGCCCGGCGCGCGCTTGCACACCCAGAACTTCGCCGCCGCCCCCGCGAGGCGCAGGAACGCCGACTCGCCGCCGTCGACCGCGGCGGCCAGCCGGATCGCCAGCGCCGTCGCCGCCTCGCTCTCCACGGCGAGGTCGGCCAGCACGTTCTGCATCAGCGGCTGGTCCACCAGCAGGGCGCCGAAGGCGCGCCGGTGCCGCGCGTGGTGCAGCGCCTGCGTGAGCGCGGCCCGGACCGTGGCGGCCGACCCCAGCACGCAGTCCAGCCGGGTCGTGTTGACCATCTCGATGATCGTGGGGACGCCGCGGCCGGCCTCCCCCACCAGCCAGCCCGTCGTCCCGTCGAACTCCACCTCGCTGGAGGCGTTGGCCCGGTCGCCCAGCTTGTCCTTGAGCCGCTGCAGCCGGAACACGTTGCGGCTGCCGTCGGGGAGCACCCGCGGCACCAGGAAGCAGGAGACGCCCTCGGGCAGCTGCGCCAGGACGAGGAACAGGTCGCTCATCGGCGCGGAGGTGAACCACTTGTGGCCGGTCAACGCGTACGTGTCGTCGGCGCACGGCACGGCGCGGGTGGTGTTGGACCGGACGTCGGAGCCGCCCTGCTTCTCGGTCATGCCCATGCCCGCCACCAGCCCCGGCTTGGCCGCCGGCGCGGTGAGGCCGAACGCGTAGCCCGTGCCGGTCAGCCCCGGCTCGTAGACGGCGGCGAGCTCCGGGGTCGCGCGCAGCGCCGGAACGGCCGCGTAGGTCATCGTCACCGGGCAGCCGTGGCCCATCTCGACCTGCGTCCAGCCGAGGTAGCCGGCGGCGCGGCGGACGTGGGCGTGCGGGTCCTGGTCGGCCCAGGGCGCGCCCGCCAGGCCGGAGGCGAACGCCGTCCGCATCAGCTCGTGCCAGGCCGGGTGGAACTCGACCTCGTCGATGCGCGTGCCGTACCGGTCGTGGGTGCGCAGCACCGGCCGGTTCTCGTCGGCCAGCCGGCCCCACTCGCGGGCCTGCTCGCTGCCGGCGACCGCCCCCAGCTCGGCCAGCGACGCGAGGGTGGCGGCGTCCGCGTGCCGCACGCAGGCCTCGGCGAGGGCGGCGTCCCCGGCGATCGGGTCGTGCCCGGCCAGCGGCGGCACCTGGTTGGTGACCTCGTGGGTGGCGCTCATGCGAGCACGGTAGGACGGCGCGGCGTTCCACGTGGAACCCGCGCGCCGGGTCAGCGCACCAGCCGGCGCAGCGCCCAGGACGCCGCCGGGGCGTACCCCAGCACCAGGGGCGCCGGCCCGGACGTGCGCAGCCCGGCGGTCGTGCCGCCCCCCGGGCCGTCGGCGACCCAGTGGTGCAGGTGCAGCCGGAGCGGGCCCACGGCGACCGTCCACGACCACGAGCGGGCGCGCGGGTCGACCGCCTCGATCGTGAAGGGCAGCCGCACGCCCAGCGGCGCGCGCACCCGGCCCCGCGCGCCGGCGGTCAGCACCCGCTCGGCGCAGTCGACGCCCGTGATCTGCGGAGCCCACGCCGGCCAGCGGTCCAGGAACAGGTAGCGGTCCCACACCTGGGCCGGGCCGAGCGGGCCGGTCGCGTGGAGGGTCGTCGTCGTCACGCCGGCGGGCCGCCCAGCAGGAGCTCGCGCAGCATCTGCATCGCCAGGACGACGGAGCGCTCGCGCACCGCCGACCGCGAGCCGGGCAGGCGCACCGACCGCGCCACGACGGCGTCGGGTCCCACGGCGCACAGGTGCACGGTGCCCACGGGCTTGTCGGCCGAGCCGCCACCCGGGCCGGCGACGCCCGTGATGCCCACCCCGACGTCGGCGCCGAACCGGGCCCGCGCGCCGTCGGCGAGGGCCCGGGCCACCTGCGGGCTGACGGCGCCGTGCTCGGCCAGCATCGCCGTCGGGACGTCGACCATCGCCTCCTTCGCCGAGTTGGCGTAGGAGCAGACCCCGCCCAGCACCCACGCCGAGGAGCCGGGGCGCTCGGTGAGCCGGGCGACCAGGAGACCCCCGGTGCACGACTCGGCGGTGGCGATCGTCAGGCCCCGGCTCTCCAGCGCGCCGGCGACCAGGTCGTCGACGGTCGGTCCGGTCGAGTAGAGGGTGTCCCCGTACTCCGCGGTCAGCAGCGCCGCCAGCTCGTCGTACGCCGGCTGGGCGTCCGGCCCGAAGCGGGTGACGATCTCCAGCTCGCCGTCCCGCAGGCAGGTGGTGATCTCCAGGCCGGCGAGCTCGGGCTCGGCGTCGCGCAGGGTGGCCGCCAGCTGGGCCTCCAGCGTGCCCCACAGGCGCACCGTCTCCTGCCGCAGCTCCGCGCCGCCGGCGAGCACCCCGGCCACCGGCGCGGCGGCCAGGGCTGCCGGCCACATGCCCTGCAGCTCCGGCGGCGGCCCGGGGAGGACCACGACCGGCGGGCCGCTGCGCCCCTCGGCGGGCGGCACCACGAGCCCGGGCG
Source organism: Trujillonella endophytica (assembly GCF_900110555.1). Lineage (GTDB taxonomy): Bacteria > Actinomycetota > Actinomycetes > Mycobacteriales > Geodermatophilaceae > Trujillonella > Trujillonella endophytica. The sequence goes on along the minus strand of NZ_FOEE01000011.1, from coordinate 141,728 downwards.
CCGTGCCGACCGGTTCGAGCACGGTGGCGCCGGCGGGCACCCGCGCCTGCTTGGCGACGCCCGCGGCCTGGGCGGCCGGGTCGACCCGCCAGCCGCGCCGGGCGGTCAGCCGGGCCACGATCGCGGCGACCCGCGACTCGAGCTCCGGATCGACCTCCGACGGGCGCCCGTGCCAGTCGCCGACCACCTGGGCGGTGAGGTCGTCGGCGGTGGGGCCGAGGCCGCCGGTGGTGATCAGCAGGTCGGCGCCGGAGCCGGCGAGGAAGTCCAGCGCGGCCTGCAGGTCCTCCGGGCGGTCACCGACCACCACGACCGCGGCGACGTCCAGCCCCCGCCGGCGCAGCTGCTCGGCCAGCCACGGCCCGTTGCGGTCGGTCACCCGACCGGTGAGCACCTCGGTGCCGGTGACGACGATGCCCGCGCGCGTACCCACGCGACGACCTTAGGCAGCCGGTGGACGCGCTGCTCAGCCGTTCCCGTTCCCGTTCCCGTTCCCGTTCCCGTTGCCCCGCCCGGCATTGCCGTTGCCGCCCGCGTTCCCGTTCCCGTTGCCGTTGCCGTTGCCGTTCCCGCCCGCGTTGCCGTTGCCTTTGCCGCCCGCGTTCCCGTTCCCGTTGTTCCCGCCGGTGCCCGGCACCGTGGCGGGCACCGGCGGCGCTGCCGACGTCGCCGGCGCGGGGGCCGGGGGGACGGCGGCGACCGTCCCCACCGTGCCGTCCGCGGCGGGCGGCGCCTCGGTCGCGGGCGGCGGCGCTGCCGCGACGGTGAGCGTGACCAGCGTGCCGGGCGCGAGCCGGCCCGTCGGGCCGACCGCCGTCACCAGCCCCGGCGCCGCATCCGTCGTCGTCCCGGTCACGCGCGCCACCTGCAGGCCGAGGCCCACCAGCTCCGCCGCCACGTCGTCGGCGGGACGGCCGACGAACGCGGCAGCGAGCACCTCCACACCCGCGGGCGTGCCGGGCGACACCTCGCTCTCCGCGGCCGCCGCGGGCGGGACGACGGCGGCGGGCCCCCCGACCAGTTGCAGCGCCCCGACGCCGATCCCCGCACCGACGAGCAGGGTGGCCACCGGCAGCAGGCGACGGCGCCGGCGGGCGGGTCCGCCGGTCGCCGGGAGGCGCTGCGTCGGGGGCCGGGGCAGCGGGTCCAGCGGGCGGCCGGCCCGGACGTCGGCGACGGCGGCCCGCACCGCCGCGCCGTCCGAGAAGCGCTCGGCGGGGTCCTTGACGAGCGCGCGGTCCACCAGCCGGCGGACGTTCTCCGGCACGTCGTCGGGCAGGGGCGCCGGAACGTCCCGGATCTGCCGCAACGCGATCTGCACCGGGTTGTCCCCGTCGAAGGCGCGCCGACCGGCCAGGCACTCGTAGGCGACCATGCCGAGGGCGTAGACGTCGCTCGCCGGGGAGGCCTTCCGGCCCTCGGCCTGCTCCGGCGAGAGGTAGGCGGCTGTTCCCACGACCTGCCCGGTGCCGGTGAGCGGGACGCTCGTCGCCGACCAGGCGATGCCGAAGTCGGTGATGCGGATGACCCCGTCGGCGCCGAGCAGCACGTTGCCCGGCTTGACGTCGCGGTGCACCACCCCGGCGGCGTGTGCCGCGGCCAGCGCGGTGGCGGTCTGGTCGACCACGTCGAGCACCAGCTCCAGCGGCGGTCGCGGCTCCCGCGCCAGCCGGGCGGCCAGCGACTCCCCCGCGACGAGCTCCATCACGAGGAAGGCGCAGACCTCGCCGTCGGGGCCCGGGGCCTCGCCGTAGTCGTGCAGCGCGGCGATGTTGGGGTGGTCCAGCCGGGCCGAGACCTGGGCCTCGGCCCGGAAGCGCGCCAGGGACACCGGGTCGTCGGTGTACTCGCTGCGCAGCACCTTGAGCGCGACGGCGCGGCCCAGCCGCAGGTCGCGGGCGTGCCAGACCCGGCCCATGCCGCCGGTGGCCAGCAGCTCGACCAGCTCGTAGCGGTCGCCGAGAACGCGACGAACCGGTCTCCCCACGCGCTGTCCTCCGTCCACCACCCCCGTGCGCTGGGAGGAGTGCCACCGGACGGCCCCGGGGAAACGCCCGATCGGGCCACAGGGGCCCGAACCGCCCGATCTAGGGAACGGCGTCGACCTCCGTGCTCGGCGTGGTCTCCCCCGCCGTCGTGGTGGGCGTGGCGGTCGCGGTGGCGGTGGGCGTCGCGGTGCCCGTGGGCTCCGCGGGCGTCGACGTACCCGTCGGCCCGGCGGGCGCGGAGGTGGCCGTGCCGGACGCGGTCGTCGTGCTCGCGGTGGGGCCGGCGGTCGTGCTCGGCGGCGCGGGCTGGTCGTTCCCCGGCGGGAGCGGCTGGTCGTCGCCGACCACGGCCACCCCGCCGTCGCCCGCGTCGTCCCCGCCGGTGGGGCGGCTCGGGCGCTCACGGGTCGGGACCGCGTAGAAGACGTCGACGTCGTCGCCCGGGTCGAGCCGGCGGCCCGTCGGGTCCAGCCGCGTCACGGCGCCGAACGGGGCGGCGTCGGTGAACTCCGGGTGGCGGTACACGCTCAGGCCGAGCGCCGACAGCTCGGCGGCGACGTCGTCGACGGGCCGGCCCACGTGGTCGGCCGCGGTGAGCACCACCGTCGCGACCTCCTGCGTCTGCCCGGCGGAGACCGGCGAGGGGGGCGGCTGCTCGGACACCGCGAGGAACACGCCCGCGGCGGCCGCCGCGCCGAGGAGCAGGGCGACGACGGGGACCAGCAGCGAGCTCGCGCGCCGGCGGCCCGGGGGCGGGCTGCGGCGCGCACCGGGCGGGTTCCCGGCAGGATCGCGGTCGCCGGAGGGCGGCGGCCCGAGCGGTACCGCGCGCAGCCCGGTGTCCTCCGCCGGGTCCGGCAGCGGCCGCCCGGCCCGGGTGGCGACGACCGCCGCCTCGAACGCGGCCCCGTCGGGCATCCGGGCCGCGGGGTCCTTCGCCAGCGCCCGGATGATCATCGTGCGGACGCCGCTCGGCAGCTCCGCCGACAGCGGCTCCGGATCCTCGCGGAGCTGCTTGAGGGCGATGCTGACCGCGTTGTCGCCGTCGAAGGCCGGACGGCCGGCCAGGCACTCGTAGCCGACCAGACCGAGCGCGTAGACGTCGCTGGCCGGCGTGGCCAGCCGCCCTTCGGCCTGCTCCGGGGAGAGGTACTGCGGGGTGCCGATGACCTGGCCGGTGCGGGTCAGCGGAACGCTGCCGGCCGACCAGGCGATGCCGAAGTCGGTGATCTTCACGCTGCCGTCGGGGCAGACGAGGATGTTGCCCGGCTTGACGTCGCGGTGGACCAGCCCGACCCGGTGCGCCTCGGCCAGCGCGGCGGCGGTCTGCTGCAGCACCGAGAGGGTGGTGTCGGCGTCCAGCCGGCCCTCGCGCCGCAGCATCGCCGACAGCGGCTCGCCCTCGACGAGCTCCATGACCAGGTAGGCCAGGGTCTCGCCGTACTCGGACTCGGTCTCGCCGTAGTCGAAGACCGCGGCGATGTTGGGGTGCGACAACGCCGCGGCGTGCTGGGCCTCCGCGCGGAACCGGGCGAGGAACGTCGGGTCCCCGGTGTACTCGCTGCGCAGGACCTTGACGGCGACCGGCCGGCCCAGCAGCACGTCGGTGCCGCGCCAGACCTGGCCCATCCCGCCGGAGGCGATCAGCCGGCCGAGCTCGTACCGCTCGCCGACGTCCCGCCGCCCCGGCTCCACCACCGTGGTCCCCCTTGCCCCGTGCCCGTGCAGGATCGAGCGGCGCCGTGCCCGGTACCCCGGTGTCCTGCCGCCCGTCCCGGGGACATCCTCCCAGGCGCGGGCCCGCGGCGATACGGGTGTCGCGGGTCTCACCGGCGTGGCGGTGCTCAGCCCTCGAACAGGGCGCGTCCCCACCAGTCGGCGTCGTCGCGCACCCCGGGCGGGCAGGCGAAGACCGCCGAGGAGGTGTGCCGGACGTACTCGTTCATCGCGTCGGTCCGCAGGTTCCGCTGGACCTGCACGAACCCGGTCGCCGGGTCGCGCTGGAACGCGATGAAGAACAGGCCGGCGTCCAGCCGCCCCAGCCCGTCGGTGCCGTCGACGAAGCTGTAGCCGCGGCGCAGGATCGCCGTCCCCGCGTTGGTCGGGTGGGCGAGGAAGACGTGGCTGGTCTCGGGGATGGCGAACTCGCCGTCGACGCGGGCGGTGAAGTCGACGGGGTCGAACTCCTCGCGCTGCCCCAGCGGCGCGCCGCTGCCCTTCGCCCGGCCGATCGTGGCCTCCTGCTCGTTCAGCGTGGAGGAGTCCCACGGCTCGATGAGCATCCGGATCCGCCGGGCGACCAGGTAGCTGCCGCCGCGCAGCCAGGCGGCCCGGCCCCCCTCGGCGTCCTCGTCGCCCACCCAGACGAACCGCTCCAGCGTGCTGGCGTTCTCCGCCTTGAGGTTGTCGGTGCCGTCCTTGAACCCGAACAGGTTGCGCGGGGTCGCCTGGCCGGTGCTGGTGGACGACGTCCGCCCGAAGCCCAGCTGCGACCAGCGGACGCTCACCACCCCGGCGCCGAGCCGGACGAGGTTGCGGATGGCGTGCACCGCCACCTGCGGGTCGTTGGCGCAGGCCTGGATGCACAGGTCGCCGCCGCTGATCGCCGGGTCGATCTGGTCGCCCGGGAACGCGGGCAGCTCGACGAGCGGGCCCGGCCGGCGCGCGGCCAGCCCGAACCGGTCGACGCCGTCGGCGCTCGTGAACAGCGTCGGCCCGAAGCCCACGGTGATCGTCAGTCCGGCCGGCGGGAGCCCGATCGCCTCGCCCGTGTCCTGGGGGACGTCGTAGGCGCCGTCGGGGACCGCTCCGCCCGGGCCCGCGTCCTGCCCTGCGGTCATCCGGCGGGCGGCCGCGGTCCAGTCGCGCAGGAGCTGGATCAGCTCGTCGCGGCTGTCGGTGGTGACGTCGAGCGCGACGAAGTGCAGGCGGTCCTGCGCGGGGGTGACGATCCCGGCCTGGTGCTCGCCGGTGAAGGGCACCGGGTCCGTGGCCGCCGCGGGAGCGCCGGCGGGCGCGGGGTCGGCGGTGGCCCGGCCCAGCGCGCCCCCGGCCGCCCCGCCGGCCAGCACACCCGCCGTGCCGATGCCGAGGGCGCCGAGCAGCCGCCGGCGGGAGAACCCCGCCGCCGGCTGCTCGTTCGACCCGGTCGGGTGACGCCTCGGCTCGGCTCCGTCCGGAGGCTCGCCCCGAGCCTGCGAGGGGTGCGGGGGGACGGGGCCGTCCATCAGCGGTCGGCGACGACGGAGGCGACCTGGCCCACGGACTCCGACAGGGCGGTGATGCTGTCGCTCAGGCCCTGCAGCTGGTCCTCGGTGAGCTGGTCGTGCAGCGTCCACCCGTCGCCCGACCGGTACTGCTCCAGCTCCGCCTCGGCGGCGGCGAAGCGCTCGTCGATCTCGGCGACCAGGTCGGGCTCGGCCTCCTCCAGGAACGGCCGCAGCGCCTGGACGGCGGCCTCGGAGCCCTCGAGGTTGGCCGCGAAGTCCCACAGGTCGGTGTGCGAGTAGCGGTCCTCCTCGCCGGTGATCTTGCCGGTGGCGATCTCGTCGAGCAGGGCCTTCGCGCCGTTGGCCAGCTGCAGCGGGTCGAGCGTCTCCTCGTTCGCCAGCTCGACGATCTCGTTCACGTCCGCCAGCAGCTGGTCGGCGTAGGGGCCCATGTCGGAGACGTCGCCGGCCACCCACAGCGCCTGCTCGATCCGGTGGAAGCCGGTGAAGTCCTGGCCCTCCTCCTGGTCGCCCTCGCGGCCGTCGATCAGCGGGTCGAGGTCACCGAAGATCTCGGCGACGGGCTCGATGCGCTCCCAGTAGGTGCGCGCGACCGGGAACAGCGCCTTGGCGCCCTCGATGTCGCCGGCCTTCACGGCGTCGACGAACGCCGTCGTCCGCTCCAGCAGCGCACCCGTCTGGCTCCGCACGTAGCGCTGGTAGTCCGCGCCGGCCTGGGCGAGGGTCTCGTCCTCGTCCAGCTGCGCGACCTCGCCGGTGACGGTGAGGTCGGCGCGGATGCCGTCGCCGACCATGCCCGGCTTGCACGCGGTCTCGTAGTCACCCGCGGGCAGCTCCACCAGCAGCGGGCGGGTCAGGCCGGGCGCGATGTTCTCCACCTCGCCCATCACCCGGTCGCCCTCGGCGTAGACGTAGAACTCGGTGACCTGCGAGCCCCCGTTGGTGATCTCGAACTCGTGCGTGCCCGCCGACAGCTCGGCGACGTCGACCTCGCAGGCGTCGTCGGAGGCGGCCACCGCGATGGTGTCCGACGCGCCACCGGAGGCGCCGCCGGAGTCGCCGCCGTCGTCGGAGGAGCAGGCGGCCGCGGTCAGCGCGGTGAGGACGCCGACGGCGAGGAGGGGAAGGCGGGCACGGTCACGCACGGACATCTCGGGGGCTCTCCGACTGGGTGGTGGGATCCGGCTGGGCGCCGGGGGTCTGGTGGGCGGCGCCGACCGGCTCGGGCGCGGCAGCGGGCGCCGGGGCACCCGGTGTCGTGCGGACGGCGGGGCCGGGGGTCGTGCGGGCGGCGGGGCCGGCCGGCGGGCGGGCCGGCCAGAGGAAGAGCGCGAGCACGGGCACGAGGTAGGCCAGGTAGGCGACCATCTCGAGCACGGTGGGCGTCGCGGTGATGTTGAACATCCCGGCGATCGCCGCGCCGTACCAGGAGTTGGGGTCCAGAACGCCGGAGATGTCGAACGCGTGGTCGTTCAGGCCGGGCAGGACGTCGGCCTCCTGGAAGTCGTGCACGCCGTACTTCAGGATCCCGGCCGCGACGAAGACCAGCAGCACGCCGCTGACGGTGAAGAACCTCGACAGGTTCACCCGGATGGCCCCGGCGTAGAGGCCGACGCCGATGACGACGGCGGTGGCCACGCCGGCGGAGATCGCGATCAGCGGCTCGGTGTTCGTGTCGGCGCTCTGGGCGGCCGCGTAGAACAGCAGCGTCGTCTCCAGGCCCTCCCGGACCACCGACAGGAACGCGACCCCGGCGACGGCGAGGGCGCCCAGGCCCAGGGCGGTCTCCAGCCGGCCGGTGAGCTCGCCCTTCAGCTTCCGGGCGGTGCGGCGCATCCAGAAGATCATCCAGGTGACCAGGACGACGGCCAGGACCGAGGCGATGGCCTCGAACAGCTCCCGGGACCGGTAGTCGGCCAGCAGGCTCGTCTCGGTGTAGGTCAGCAGGGCGCCGAACACCACGGAGAGGGCGACGGCGGCGGCGACGCCGGCCCACAGGGGCAGCAGCTGGCGGCGCCGGCCGGCCTTGACCAGGTACGCGACCAGGATGCTGACGACCAGGGTGGCCTCCAGGCCCTCCCGGAGGCCGATCAGGAAGCTGGCGAGGAACGCCTGGTCCATGGAGAGTCCGTCCGCGTCGATCAGGGTGCGCCCTACCGACCGGCTGAGGGCAGGCACACCTTACTCACGATCGGTGGCGGCCGACCGGCTGTCGCACGATCGACTCACGCGGGGCTGCGATGCGGACCCGGGGACCGGGCCACTTGCCGAGCCGGGCGCCCACTGTGACGGTGAGCACATCCTGTTCCCTCGACGACGAGGAGACCGACGTGCCCGACGCGCCCGACATGACCGAGGTCCTGGCCGATGCCCCCACCAACTGGGGGAAGTGGGGCGAGGACGACGAGGTCGGCTCCCTGAACTACCTCACGCCCGACGAGGTGCTCCGCGGGATCCGGCACGTCCGGCAGGGGAAGGTGTTCCCCCTGCAGCGACTGATCGGCGATCCGAAGGGCGACCCGGTGTGGCCCGGACGGACCCCGGCCGAGCGGACCCAGGTGCTCGACGAGTCGAGCTGGGACGCCGACGGGGCCCCGCAGTTCCCCGGCGGCCTGCACTACGCCGACGACAAGATCAACGCCTACCTCCAGGGCTCCACGCAGTACGACGCCCTCGGCCACGTCTGGTACGGCGGCAAGATCTGGAACGGCTACGACGCCCGCACCACCGTCGGCGGCATGGACCGCGCCAGCGTCGAGCCGATCGCGCGGCGCGGCGTGGTGGGGCGCGGCATCCTGCTGGACATGGCCCGCTTCCGCGGGAAGCCGACGCTGGACAAGGGCGAGACGTTCACCCACGAGGACCTCGTGGCCTGCGCGCAGGCGCAGGGCGTGACCATCGAGAATTGCGACGTCCTCGTCGTCCGGACCAACTTCCTGCAGCTGTTCCACGAGCAGGGCGACGCGTTCTACGAGGGCTTCAACGAGCCCGGCCTGGTCTACAGCCCGGAGCTGGTGCGCTGGTTCCAGGACATGGAGATCCCCAACCTGGCCACCGACACGATCGCCAACGAGGTCACCTACGACCCCAACAACGGCACCGCCCTGCCCCTGCACTGCGCGCTGATGCGCAACCTCGGCATCGCGCTGACCGAGATCTGCGACCTGGAGGAGCTGGCCGCCGACTGCGCCGAGGACGGCCAGTACACGTTCCTGTGGGCCGCCGCGCCGCTGAAGATCCACCTGGCCGCCGGGTCGCCGGCCAACCCCCTGGCCATCAAGTAGGCCCGGCGTGAGCGCCTACGACGACCGCCCCTGGCTGGGCCGCTACGGCGACCAGCCGGCCGACTACGAGATCGAGTTCCCGGACGCGCTGGCCATGTTCCGCGCCGGCGTCGAGCGCGACCCCGACGGCGTCGCCCTGCAGTACTTCGACGGCAGCGTCTCCCGGCGGGAGCTCGACGAGCTCAGCGACGCCCTCGCCGTCGGCCTGCTGGCGTCGGGCTTCTCGGCCGGGGACCGCCTCGCCGTCTACGTGCAGAACGTGCCCCAGTTCGTCATCGCGATGGTGGCCACCTGGAAGGCCGGCGGCGTCATGGTGTCGATCAACCCGATGAGCCGGACGCGGGAGCTGTCGTACCTGCTGAAGGACTCCGGCGCGACGGTCCTGCTCTCCCTGGAGTCGCTGTACGGCGACGTGGCCCGCGAGGTGGTGCCGGACACCGACGTCCGGCTCGTCCTGACCACCAGCGAGCTGGACTTCCAGACCCGCGACGACGAGCGGCTGTTCGCCGGCACCGTGCGGCAGCGGCACGAGGGGACCGAGGACCTGCTGGAGTTCGCCGGCCGGTACCGCGGGCAGTTCCCGCCGCCCGTCGACCTGGGGCCGGACGACGTGGCGTTCCTGACGTACACCTCGGGCACCACCGGCGTGCCCAAGGGCGCGATGAACACGCACCGGAACGTCGTGTTCACGGCGCAGGCCTACCGGGACTGGGTGCACGCCGGACGGGACGGGCCGATCTTCGGCGTCGCTCCGCTGTTCCACATCACCGGGCTGATCGGGCACATCGCCGTGAGCCTGCTCGTGCCGGCGCCGCTCGTGCTCGCCTACCGGTTCGAGCCGCAGGTGGTGCTCGACGCCCTCCTGGAACACCGGCCGACGTTCACCATCGGGGCGATCACCGCGCTCAACGCCCTGCTGGACGCACCGGGCTTCACCCGCGACCATTTCTCCTCGTTCACCTCGGTCTACTCCGGGGGCGCCGCGATCTCCCCCACCGCGGAGAAGGCGTTCCGGGACGCGACGGGCATCCAGGTGCACGTCGCCTACGGGCTCACCGAGACGACGTCGCCGATGACGCTGACCCCGTTCGGCTCGCCGTCGCCGGTGGACCCGACCTCCGGGGCGCTGTCGGTGGGCACGCCGACGCCCAACACCGTCGTCCGCATCCAGGACGACGACGGGCAGGACCTGCCGCTGGGCGAGGTGGGCGAGATCGTCGCCGAGGGCCCGCAGGTCGTGGCCGGCTACTGGGGCAAGCCGGAGGAGACCGCCGCCAACCTCCCCGGTGGGGCGCTGCGCAGCGGGGACGTCGGCTTCATGGACCCGGACGGCTGGGTGTACATCGTCGACCGCAAGAAGGACATGATCAACGCGTCGGGCTACAAGGTCTGGCCGCGGGAGGTCGAGGACGTGCTGGCCGAGCACCCGGCGGTACGGGAGGCCGCAGTCGTCGGCGTCCCGGACGCCAAGCGGGGCGAGACCGTGAAGGCCTACGTCAGCCTGCGGGCCGGCACGGAGGTGACCCCGGAGGAGCTCATCGCGCACTGCAAGGAGCGGATGGCCGCCTACAAGTACCCGCGGCAGGTCGAGATCATCGACGAGCTGCCCAAGACGGTGACCGGCAAGATCCTCCGCCGGGAACTCCGGGATCAGGTCCCCTGATCCCGCAGCGTCCTCCCTCACGGTCTGCGGTGGGGGAGGACGCGCTGCGGTGAGGGAGGACGGCGTCGGGCCCGCACCGGGGGCGTGGCAGGGTGTCGGCCGGACCGCGGCGGGCGCGGTCCAACGCGGAAGGCGGACGACGATGGCGGACACGGTGTCGCGGCAGGACGCGGACGGCGTCGCGACGATCACCCTCCTGCGGCCCGGGCTGACCTCCGCCCTGCGCCGGGAGCTGCTGGGCGTCGTCACCGAGGTGGCCGCCGACGAGTCGGTCCGGGCGGTGCTGCTCACCGGGTCCGGCCGGGCCTTCTGCGTCGGCCAGGACCTCGCCGAGCACGTGGAGTCGCTGCGCGGCAACGCCGCGACGTCGCTGCGGATCGTCGAGGAGGAGTACAACCCGCTGGTCCTGGCCCTGTCGGGGCTGCGGGTGCCGGTCGTGGTGGGCATGAACGGCGCGTGCGCCGGAGCCGGGCTGGGGATCGCGCTGTCGGGCGACATCCGGGTGGCCGCCGCGGGCGCCAAGTTCACGACGGCGTTCACCGGCATCGGGCTGTCCAGCGACTCCGCGCTGGCGTCGCGGCTGGTCCACTGCGTCGGGGGCTCGCGGGCCGCCCAGCTGCTGCTGCTGCCCGAGCCCTTCCCGGCCGAGACCGCCGAGCAGTGGGGCTTGGTGCACCGCGTCGTGCCCGCCGAGCAGGTGGTCGAGGAGGCTCGCGGGCTGGCGGTGCGGCTGGCCGGCGGGCCGACCGCTGCCTACCGCGCGGTGAAGACGGTGCTGGCCACCGCGGCCACCGACTCGCTGGAGGAGACGCTGGCGCTGGAGGCGCGGCTGCAGAGCCCGCTGGGCACCAGCGCGGACCACCTGGAGGCGGTCGAGGCCTTCCTCGCCAAGCGGCCGGCGGTCTTCACCGGCCGGTAGGGCCCAGGAGGCACGAAGACCTGTGGGGACGGCCCCGGTGCAGGGGCCCGCCGCGAGCTCGCGGGCGGCGGGGGGCACCGGGGTCGGTCATCAGGAGGACAGGACGACGCAGGAGACGCAGACGTCGCGCTCGGCGACCGGCCAGGCCTGCTCGACGGTGACGCGGGCCAGGGAGCCGCACAGGGTCAGCTCGCAGGCGCCGTCGACCTCGGCGGGGTCGCGGTGCACCTCGACCGCGTGCCAGAGGGCGGCCGTGGGGCCGTGGGCGCGGCTGCGGGCGGCGACGTGGGTGGTGCGCGCGATCGCGGTGGTCATGACACCAAGGTCGGCCGATGGTGGCGTCGGGCACAGTCCATCGACGCCCGTCTCACCCCACGGGGTGACCCGACCGCCCCCGGCGGTGTCGTGCCGGGCGGGGCAGGATGCGGCCATGGAGCTGACCAAGCACGGCCACGCCTGCGTCGTCCTGAGCGAGGGGGACCGCCGGCTGGTCCTCGACCCGGGCGGCTTCACCGACCCGGCCGTCCTGCGGGGCGCCACCGCGGTGCTCGTCACCCACGAGCACCCCGACCACTTCGCGCCCGAGCCGCTGCGGGCTGCGCTGGCGGCCGACCCGGCGCTCGAGGTGTGGACCAACGGCGCGGTGGCCGGCCTGCTGGACGGCCCGGCGGGCCGGGTGCACGTGGTGGGTGACGGCGACGCGGTCACCGTGGCCGGCATCGACGTCACGGTGCACGGCGAGCTGCACGAGATCATCCACCCGGACATCCCCCGGGTGGGCAACGTGGGGTTCCTGGTGGGCGGGTCCGTCTTCCACCCCGGGGACGCCTTGACGGTGCCGGGGGAGCCGGTCGGCACGCTGCTGCTGCCGGTGCACGCGCCCTGGTCGAAGATGTGGGAAGTGATCGACTACGTGCGTGCGGTGGACGCCGACCAGGCGTTCGCGGTGCACGACGGGCTGCTCAACGAGACCGGGCTGGGCCTGGTGGGAGGCCTGCTCGGCGAGCGGGGGCCCGGGACCCCGACGCCGTACAGCCGGCTGGCGCCGGGGGACTCGATCGAGCTCTGAGTCCCCCGGCGGCCGGTGGGGTCAGCGGACGGCGCGGTTGCGGCTGCCCGACGAGAGCCGCTCGGCGATGCCGACCAGCAGGACGGCCGCGATCACGGCGAAGATGAACCCGAGGACGTTGAGCTCGAACGGGCTGGTGCTGTCGTTCAGCAGGCCGCCGAGGAAGCCTCCGATGAACGCGCCGACGACACCCAGCGCCAACGTGGCGAGGATGCTCATGTGCTGCTTGCCCGGCGTGATCAGGCGAGCGAGGGCCCCGATGATGAGCCCGACGACGATGAGCCCGATGATCTGACCAATCACAGCTGTCTCCTCTAGTCCGTCCGGCCGCGGCGTTCCGGCGGTCGCCGGGTGCCCGTTGCCGGTCTCCCTGAGGCGCCGTCACCCCCGATCGGGCGCCTGGTGGCCGCTCCATACCCGCAGGGAGCCCGCTGATGCACGGGCGTCACCCGTCCGGGGGGAGAAAGATCTCGCCGTCAGCCCGGTGAGACCTGCGCCACGTGGTCGGAGACCTTCGCCAGCTCGCCGTCGACCGTGGTCTGCACCAGGCGCCGCATGCTGCGCCGGAGCAGGCGGTCGACCAGGCGGTTCCGCTCCCGGGGCTCGTGGTCGACGGTGATCGTGACCCGGGTGCCCCCCGCGGCGGCGTCGTCGAGCTCGATGCGCGTCGTCCAGGTCTCGGGGGTGAGCTCCAGCCGGGTCGTCACCGCGCGGCGCGGGCGCCACTCGACGATCTCCCCCTCCGGCGCGCCCGGGAGGGGCTCCTCACCCTCGGCGAGGCGACCGGGGACGCAGACGAAGCGAGTGCCGCGGCCGGCCGCGGACCTGCCGGGCACGACGTAGGAGACGTCGCAGACAGGGCAGTAGGGCTCGAGGACCGCCAGCGCGCGCCACACGACGTCCCGCGGCTGGGGCACCTCGCGGCTGCCGGACGCCGTCGTCACCGCTCCTCCCCGCTCCGGTCACGCAGATCGGCCAGCACGGCGCGCGCGGCCGCCCACCGATCGGCCCCGACCCGCTCGGCCCAGCCGCGCTCGGCCGCCGCGAGGGTTCCCCGCACCGTGTCGTTGACCCGGCGGCCGAGGTCGGTCAGCGCCACGATGCGCGCCCGGCCGTCGCTCGGGTCGGGCAGCACCTCCACGTACCCGCCGGCCTCCAGCGGCGCGAGGGCCTGGGCGAGCGCCTGCTTGGTCAGGCCGGCGTCGGCCCCCATGCGGGTCAGCCGCTCGCCCCCCGGCGGGACGAACGACAGGAGCCGGTAGTGCCGCACCCGCAACCCCGGGAACTCCCGGTCGCTCAGCCGGTAGAGCTCCCCCCGGAGTTCGTGCATGGCGAACTCCAGCAGCGTCGTCACCAGCGGCTCGGGGCGGACGCCGGAACCCTCGGGCCGGACGTTGACAGAGATCGTCAAGCTGCTTCACCATCTACGAGTCAGACAAGCGGCTTGACCATCCTCGCACGGAGTTCGCGATGCCGACCCTGCCCAGCGCCTTCCCGACCGGAGACGCCCCCGCCGCCCTCCCCGGCGGCACGACGCCGGCCGAGCTGCTCGCCGCGCTGCGCCGCCGGACCGGCCGGCCGGACCTGCGCATCGAGGCGCTCGAGTGCAGTCCGCTGCCGCACCGGATCTCCGCGCCGACGACGCGGGCCCTCACCCGGGTGCGGGTGCGGGCCCGCGACGGCGAGGGGCCGACGACGATCCGGCTGGTGGCCAAGGAGCTGCAGGCCGCCCGTCACGGGCTGCCGCCGCAGATGCCGCCGGCGGAGCGGGAGCGGCTGGACGCGGTCATCCCGTGGCGGCTCGAGGCCGACGTCCTCGCCTCGGGGGTGGCGGGCCTGATGCCGCCGGGGATGCGCGCACCCGACGTCGTCGCCACGACCGGGGACGACGAGGACCGGCTCACCCTGTGGCTGGCCGACGTGGATGCCCTCGACACCCCCTGGACGGCGGAGGACACCGTCCGTGCCGCCACGAGCCTGGGCCGGCTGGCCGCCCGCCGGGCGGGCACGCCCGCCCCACTCCTGCCCGGCGGCGACTTCCTCGACGGCTACCTGCGCGACCAGCTGGGGGCCTGGGCGGTGCCGTGGCTGCTGGACGACGCCACGTGGGCGCACCCGGCCTTCCTCCTTCCCGAGGTCGCCGGCCTCCGCGCGGAGGTGTGCGCGCTCGCCCGCGACGTGGCCCGCATCCATGCCCGGCTGGACGGGCTCCCGGTCCTCCCGGCCCACGGCGACGCGACGCCGATGAACCTGCTCCGACCGCGCTCCGCGCCCGGGGAGCTCGTCCTCATCGACTGGGGCATGGCCACGCCGGCCCCGGTCGGCTACGACCTGCTCCCGCTGGTGTTCGGACGCGCCGAGGCCGGCCTGGCCTCCCCCGCCGAGCTGCCACGGCTGCTCGACCTGGCCCTGACGGCCTACCGGTCCGGCCTGGCCGCCGAGGGCCTGGAGGTGCCCGCGGGCGTGCTGGCGACCGCCGTGCTCGCGGCGATCGCCCTCCGCTACCCGTGCACGACCATGCCCCTGCCCGCGCTGGTCGAGCCCGTCGGCGACGCGGCCCTGGCGCGGGCGGCGGAGCGCGGTGGCTTCGTCCGGGCGGTCCTGGACCTGCTCGCCGCGCGCGCGCCGGAGCTCGCGCACCGGGCATCGGGGGGGTTACTGCACTGAGGCGTCCGTCACGTCGCGATGATGGTCCCCCGGGGGGCGTCGGTTCCCCCTGACGAGCCCGTGACGTGGGAGGTTTCCGCCGTGAGCCAGGATCCGCGCAACCGACGCGCCTCGACGAACAGGCGCATCTACGAGGTGGCCATACGGCTGTTCCTCGAGCGGGGATATGACGCCGTCAGCGTCGGGGAGATCGCCGCGGCGGCCGGGGTGTCGGTGCCGACCTTCTACGCGCACTTCACCAACAAGGAGAACGTCGTCCTGCCGCTGCCCGACCGCCCGGCCGTGCAGGCGGCGCTGGCGGGCCGGACGTTCGGGGTGAACGTCTTCCCGGAGCTGCGCGACGCGATCCTCGACTGGCTGGCGTCCTACCAGGGCCGCGACCTCGAGGACCTGCTCGAGCGCTGGCAGATCGTCATCGCGACCCCCGGCCTGCGGCTGCGGGCAGCCGAGTACGAGCGCGCGACCGCGACGATCGTGCTGGAGGCGATGCCACCCGCCAGCGTCGCGCCGGGGCAGCTGCTGGCCACGGAGCTCGTGGTCATCGCACTCTTCTCGTCCTACACGCTGACCCTGCTCCGGTGGGCGGAGGAGGGCGGCACGCGGACGCTGGTCGACGTCGCCGACGAGGTGCTCACGACCCTGCGCGACCTGGGCGGCCCGCCCGGCTAGGCCTCGGGGGCGCGCAGCTCCACGACGGTGATCTCGGGCCGCGCGCCGATCCGCATCGGCGGCCCCCAGTACCCCGCCCCCGAGGTGACGTACAGCTGGGTGTCCCCGTGCCGGGAGAGCCCCTCGACCGACGGCTGGTCGAGCCGGATCGCGTAGTCGAACGGCCACAGCTGCCCGCCGTGGGTGTGGCCGGACAGCTGGAGGTCCACCCCGGCCGCCTGCGCCTGCTCGACCATGACCGGCTGGTGCGCGAGCAGCACGACCGGAACGCCGTCGTCCCGGCCGTCGAGCGCCGCGTCGAGGTCGGCGCCGTGCCCCGCGAGCCCCGAGCTCGCCGCCGTCCGGTCGTCGATGCCCGCGAGGTCGACCGTCGCCGTCCCCCGGCGGATCGCCACCCGCTCGTTGCGCAGCACGTCCACCCCGAGGGTGGGCAGGTGGCGCAGCCACGCGGTCGTGTCCACGAAGTACTCGTGGTTGCCCGTCACGAAGAACACGCCCTGCTCGCTGACCAGGTCGGCCAGCGGTGCCGCCTCCCGCCCGAGCTCGTCGACGTCGCCGTCGACCAGGTCACCGACGATCGCGACGACGTCGGGCCGCTGGGCGTTGACCGTCTCCACGAGGCGCTCGAACCGCCGTCCGCCGTAGGTGGCCGACAGGTGACCGTCGGAGAAGGTGACGATCCGGAGGCCGTCCAGCGCCGGGTCCAGGCCGCGCAGCGTCACCGGCACACGGCGCACCACCGGTGCGGCGTTGGCCAGGTACACGCCCGTGCCGGCCGTCCCCAGCGCGACGGCCCCCGCCGTGACGGCGAGGCCGCGGGCGAGGAACAGCCGCCGGGAGGGGTCCGGCACCGGCGGAACCGCGGCCTCCGGCACCTCGACGGCCGGCGCCCCGGCCCCGGGACCCGCGACTGCCGGAACCTCGGCTGCCGGCGTGGCTTCCGGGGCCAGACGGGACCGCCGCCCCAGCAGCAGCCGCACCGGTTCCAGCACCAGCAGGACCAGGAACAGGTAGAACGCCGTGCCCAGCCAGGTGTAGGCCAGCCAGTCCAGCGGCGTGGCGGCGGCGAGCGGGAGCGTGCGCCGCAGGAGCAGCGCCGCCACGGGCAGGACCGCCAGCACGGTGAGGACGACGGTCAGCCGGCGGCGGGTGCGGCCGGGCCGGGTCGTGCTGCGCACCAGCCGGAACCACAGGTAGGCGTGCAGCAGCGCCATGGCCAGCAGCACCACCGTGGCGAAGCCGAGCAGCGCGACGAGGGACAGCGGGCCCTCGCCTACGTCGTCGCGGCGGCGCGCAGCACCGGGCGCAGCCCGGGCTCCAGCCGCCAGAAGGCCGCGGCACAGGCGGCCGCGCGCCCCTCCTCGAGCGCGTGGATCCGGCCCCAGGTCCAGGTCGACTCCCCCGCCGCGCCGGCGGCGCGGCCCAGCCGCAGGCACCGGTCGCGGGTGGCCACCGTGTCCTGCGCGGCGCCGAGCACCTCCTGGACGCCCTCCATCGCCGTCATGAGCGCGCGGGCGGGGTCGCCCAGAACCGGGACGGCGACCTCGGCGGTGTACCGGACCCGCTTGGCCGCCTTGCGCACCTCGTGCAGCGCGGAGTCCTCGTGCGGGATCTCCTCCTCGTCGGCGCGGGCGGCAGCGATCCGCTCGGCCAGCCGCTTTCCGGAGCCCCGGATCGCGCGGGCGAGCACCGGACCCGCGGGCTCCCCCGCCGCCGCGGCCAGGGGCGGTTCCGCGAGCAGGGCGTCGAGCGCGTCCAGCACGGCGAGGTAGCGCCGGTCGGCCAGCGTGCGCAGCGCCTTCCGGCGGCCGGCCTCGGCATCCTGGACGGCGGCCGTCTGCAGGCGCGCCACGACCGGTCCGCGCACCTGCTCCAGGGGCTGCGCGTCGACGAGGGCCCGCAGGTGGGCCAGGGCGACCTCGCCGTCGCGTGCCGCCGACAGGGCCGCGCCGACCCAGCGGAGCTCCTCGCGCAGCGGGTCGGTGGCCTCGCGCTCGAGCACCGGCCGGAACGCCGCCAGGATGCTGCGGATCCGCCGGCAGGCGACGCGCAGGTCGTGCACGCCGTCCGGGTGCCCGGTGCGGACCAGCAGATCGGCCGCCTGCAGGGCCTCGACCTGCGCGCGCAGCGCGGTCAGCACCACGTCGGCAGCGGTGGAGGCGGCGGAGGCGGAGGCGGCTGCCTTCGCCTTCTTCTTCCCGCCCTTCTTCGCGCGCTTGCCGCTCTCCTTCGCCGTGGCGGAGGGAGAGAGGGCGGGCAGCCGGTCGGCGAGCACGCGGGCGAGCTTGGACGGCGAGTCCGACGGCTCGGCTCCGGCATCGACCACGGCGGCGACGAGGGCGTCCAGCAACGCCTCGTCGCCGTCGACCAGTTCGACCTCGACCTCGCGCCAGGAGGTCACGGTCGCGGCGCCCTCGGGGTCGGCGGGAAGCGCGGTGCCGACGACCGTGTCGTCGGCGACCTCGGCCAGCACCCGGCCGTCCTCCCCGAGGACCGTCGTGACCACCCGGGTCGTGTCCAGGGTCGCCACCGCGCCCACCGGAACGCTGCGGACGATCCCCAGCACCGGCTCCAGGACCGCCTTGGGCGGCAGGGCGCGGCGGGGGCCGAGCGGGTGGTGGCGCTCCTGGCGGGCGAAGCCCTCGGCGGGGAGCTTCAGGTGCCAGCCGGCGTCGGTGCCCCCGGTACGCCGGCGCAGCGTGATCCGCGCGCGGGCCAGCCGCAGGTCGGCGGTGTCGAAGTAGGTGGCCGCCAGGTGGTGCTCGACCGGTTCCCCCACCGCCGACACGCCCTCGACGGTGCTGAGGTCGGGGAGCACGAAGCCCGGCCCCGGCTCGACCTTCCGCTCGATCTCCACGTGCCCGACCACCGCGTCGTCCTCCTCGCTGCGCCGGGTCCGCAGGCGCCGGTTGTCGCCCGCGCGTCGTCCCGGTGCGCCGGTCTGGGCCGACGGTAGGCCACCCGGGGCGACGGCGTCCCCCTCCCGGATGTTCACTCCACCCGGCCGGTGGGCACGCTCCCTCCGAGAACCGTCCGCGGGGCGGTACGCCAGAGGGGAGCCCACCCATGTTGAGCGAGCGCGAGGTGTCGGCCGCCATCGGTAGCCCGGCCTACGGCCCCGACGGCGAGAGGATCGGCACGGTCGAGCACTTCTTCGTCGACGACCGCACCGGCGCCCCCACCTGGGCGGCGGTCACGACGGGCCTGTTCGGCACGCGGCACTCCATCGTCCCGGCGGTCGACGCCGCCTACGCCGACGGCGGGCTGCGGCTGCACGTGACCAAGGACGCCGTCCGGGCGGCGCCGCACCTGACCGGCGACCACCTGGACCCGACGGACGAGGCCGCGCTGCGCCGGCACTACGGCCTGGACACCGCCCTGCCGGCCACCCCCGAGACGGCCCCCCGGACCGACCCGGGCCGGCCGGCGGCGGCCGCGACCCCCTCGGCACCCGCTGCCGCCGTGCCGGCAGCGGCCGCGGTCGCACCCGGGGCACCGGCGGAGGCGGCCACCTCGGAGCCGGACACCGCCGAGACCCCGATCGTCGCGGCCGCACCCCCGCCCCCGCCGCCCCCGCCGCAGCCCACGCCGGCGGCCGGACAGCCCCCGCACGACGGCGGGATGGTGCGCAGCGAGGAGCAGCTCCGGGTCGCCACCGAGCGCGCGCCCGCCACCCGCGCGCGGCTCGTCAAGTACGTGGTGACCGAGGAGGTCCAGATCACCGTGCCCCTGCGGCGGGAGGAGTTCCGGATCGAGGAGGTCCCGATCGACGCGCCCGACCCCGGTCCGGGGGAGTCCCTCGATGCGGGCGAGGCACCCGACGGCGGCCCGTCCACCGCGCCGATCCCGGCCGTGGGCGGCGGCCTGCCCGCGGAGATCGTGCTGCACGCCGAGCGGCCGGTCGTCTCGATCGAGGTCGTGCCGGTGGAGCGGGTGCGGCTGCGCACCGAGGTCGTGACCGGCACCGAGCGGGTCACCGAGCAGGTGCAGCGCGAGCAGATCGTCGTCGACCGGAGCGGCTCCCCGGCCCGCTGACCGGGGGAGATCCGTGCCCGTGACGGGCGCGGATCTCCCCCGTCACGCGGGCGGGCGCAGGCGGCGGCGGACGACGCGGCGGGCGACCTCGAGCGCGTGCGGATCGTCGTGCAGGACGAAGTTCGTGTGCGCGGCGAGGATCACGCCGTTGAGCTCGAAGGCCAACTGCTCCGGGTCCTCGTCCGCGGCGAGCTCGCCGCGGGCCACGGCCTCCGCGGCGACCTCGCGCAGCAACTGCACGAACCCGCGCTGGAACGCGGCCACCCGCTCCTTGACCGGGCCGGGCCGGGTGCCCATCTCCAGGGCCGCCCCGGCGAAGAAGCAGCCGCCGGGGAACGTGCGCCGCGCCAGGTGGTCGAAGAACGCCTCGCACACCGCGACCAGCCGCGCCACGCCGGGCGGGGCGGCCAGCGCCGGGCCCACCACCTCCGTCGAGAAGACCCGGCCGGCCTCCTCGACGGTGGCCAGCTGCAGCGCCTCCTTCGACCCGAAGTGCGCGTACAGGCCGCTCTTGCTCATGCCCAGCGCGCCCGCAAGGTCGCCGATGGACAGCCCGTCCAGCCCCGAGACGGTGGCGAGGGACACCGCCTCGCGGAGGATCGCGTTGCGTGTGCGCTCGCCGTCGGCGCGTGCCCGGCGCGCAGGGGCCGCGCCATCCCCGACCAGAACCATGCTGACAACTTAGCACGACCGTTCGTACTCTCTCCGCCAGCACGACCGACGTGCTGAATCCGAGAGGAGAGGTCATGGCAGACAAGGCGGTCATCAGCCTGACGACGGGGATGGAGGACCCGGAGAAGGTCACCGTCGCCTTCCTGGTCTCGGTCGGAGCGGCCGAGCAGGGGCGCGAGACGCTCATGTTCCTGACCAAGGAGGCGGTCCGGCTGGCGACCGACGGCTTCGCCACCGGCACGGCGTGCGAGGGCTGCCCACCGCTGCGCTCGCTGCTGGAGCGCTACGCCGCGGCGGGCGGCCGCTACCTCGTCTGCCCGATCTGCTTCGACGCCCGCGGCCTGGACAAGGGCGTGCTGCTGCCGAACGCCGAGCTCGGCGGCACGGTCCCGATGTGGCAGTGGATCGGCGAGGACCACGCGGTCACCTTCAGCTACTGAGGCGCGCCGACCGGAGGGGATCCGATCGGGATCTCCTCCGGTCCGGTACCGCCGTGGGGTGCCGACCGGCACGATCCCCCCGTGCGCGGACTCGAGATCGTGGTGCTCGTCGGCGTCCTGGTCTTCGTCGGCGGCGTGCTCGGCCCGCGCCTGCGGGTACCCGCGCCGCTGGTGCAACTGGCGCTCGGGGTGGTCGTCGGCTTCGTCCCGGGCCTGGGCGACGTCGAACTGCCGCCCGAGGTCGTGCTCTTCCTGTTCCTCCCCGCGCTCCTGTACTGGGAGTCGCTCAACACCTCGCTGCGCGAGGCGCGGGCCAACATGCGCGTCATCACGCTGCAGGCCGTCGGCCTGGTGCTGGTCACGACCGCGACGGTCGCGGTCGCCGCGCACTGGCTGGGCCTGAGCTGGCCGATGGCCTGGGTGCTCGGCGCCGTCCTCGCCCCCACCGACGCCACCGCCGTGGCCGCGGTGGCCGGCCGCCTGCCGCGCCGGGTCTCGACGATGCTGCGGGCCGAGAGCCTCATCAACGACGGAACGGCGCTGGCCCTCTACGCGGTGGCGGTCGGCATCGCCGTGGGCGAGCTCGAGATCGGTCCCGGCGGGGTGGCGCTGCGGCTGCTCTTCTCCTACGCCGGCGGGATCGCGGTCGGCCTGGCGGTCGCGGGGCTCGTCGTCCTGGTCCGCCGCCGCCTGCACGACGTGCGCCTGGAGAACGTGCTCGGCGTCCTCACACCCTTCCTCGCCTACCTGCCCGCCGAGCAGCTGCACGCCTCCGGCGTGGTGTCGGTCGTGGTCTGCGGCCTCGCGCTCACCCAGGTGCCCGCCACGCTGATCCGGGCGCACACGCGGGTGCAGTCCCGGGCGTTCTGGGGCCTGACCAGCTACCTGCTCAACGGGTCGCTCTTCGTGCTGGTGGGGCTCCAGCTGCACGTGGTCGTCGACGGCCGGACCGGCGCCGAGCTGCTGTCGGGCACCCGCGCGGCGCTGCTGGTCGCCCTCGTCGTGATCCTCACCCGGCTGGCCTGGGGGAACACCACGCCCTACGTCATCCGGGCGCTGGACCGCCGGCCCGCCCAGCGGCTGCGCCGGGTCGGGTTCCGCCAGCGCCAGCCGTTGGCCTGGGCCGGGTTCCGCGGCGCGGTGTCGCTCGCGGCGGCCCTGGCCATCCCGGCGACCGACGCCGAGGGGGAGCCGCTGGCCGGCCGCGATCTGGTCCTCCTGGTCACCTTCGGAGTCATCGTGGTCACCCTCGTCGTCCAGGGTCTGAGCCTGCCGGCCGTCGTCCGCTGGGCGCGGCTGCCCGACGACCCCGGCGAGGGCCAGGAGCACCGGCTGGCCCAGCAGGAGGCGGCGCTCGCGGCGCTGGCGGCGCTGGAGACGCGCGCCGCCGAGCTCCGGGTGCCCGACACCGTCGTGGCCCGGCTGCGCGCGGACTTCGACGACCGGCTGCACTCCCTCGAGGTGGCGGGCCACCTGCTCGACGGCGCCGAGGAGGACGGCGACCGCGACGCCGTCGAGGCCGCGGCCACGGAGCGGCGGCTGCGGCTGGCGCTGCTGCAGGACAAGCGGCGGGCCGTGTCGCGGCTGCGCCGGGAGCACCGGATCGACGACCTCGTGCTGGTGCGGATCCAGAGCCAGCTGGACGCCGAGGAGGTCCGGCTCAGCGGCGTGGTCGAGGAGGACTGATGAAAGGCCGGCTGCAGCACTAGGCGCGGCGGTCGGGGAGGAAGCGCAGCCGGTCGCGGGTGGCGGCGACCTCGGCGGCGTCGACGTCGGCCAGCACGATCGTCTCGACCCCCGCCGCGGTGGCCAGCAGCTCGCCCATCGGGTCCACGATCCGGCTGTCCCCGGCGTGCGCGGAGCCGTCGCCGGCCGCGCCCACGCGGTTGCAGCCGACGACGTAGGCCTGGTTCTCGATCGCCCGCGCCTGCAGCAGGGCCTGCCAGTGCAACCGGCGCGCGGCCGGCCAGTTCGCCGTCACCAAGTAGACGTCGGTCTCGGGCGCGGCCCGCCAGAAGACGTCGGCGAAGCGCAGGTCGTAGCAGATGAACGGGGTGATCCGCAGGCCGCCGATCTCGACGGTCACCGGAGCCGAGCCCGCCCGGAACCGCTCGTGCTCCCCGGCGTGGGTGAACGGGTGCAGCTTGCGATAGCGGTGGACCGTTCCGTCCGGTCCCGCGAGCACGAGCGCGTTGAACGGCAGCTCTCCGTCGGGGGCGATCTCCGGGCAGCTCCCCGCCACCCACACCCCGAGCGCGGCGGCCTGCTCGCGCAGGAACGCCGACGACGGGCCGTCCTCGGGCTCGCCGATACCCGGCGTCATGGAGAAGCCCGTGGAGAAGGTCTCGCTGAGCAGCACCAGCTCCGCGCCGGCCGCCGCGGCCCGCGCCACCTGCGGGGCCAGCCGGGCGAAGTTCGCCGTCCGGTCCTCCCAGACGATGTCGTGCTGCACGGCCGCGATCCTCATGGCCCCATCCTCCCCGACGGGAGGTGCCCGGAGGTCACGCCACCAGCTCGAACCGCACCGACCGGCGCTCCACGTCGGCCTCCACCAGCCGCACCCGCACGGCGGTGCCCGGCGTCAGGGGCCCGCTGCAGCGGGCCCGGATCGCAGGCTCGGGGAGGACGACGGTGCCGCGCGTCCCCTCGGCGTCGACGGCGACGGCGTCGAAGACCTCGCCGACCCGGTGCCGCAGCAGCTCGGCCTCCGTGGCGTCGACCACCGCCCGCTCGACCGTCCGGATCCGCCGGTCGGAGGCGGCCATCAGCGCGGGGAGCTCCGGCAGGGCGGCGCGCACCGCGGGCTCGGGCGCCCGGCCGGCCGCGAGCGCCAGGCACACCTCGGTGCCGAACCGGTCGACCAGCCGCCGCAGCGGGGCGGTGACGTGGGCGTACGGCGCCCCGACGCCACCGTGGCCGCTCTGGGCCGGGGCCGATCCGTCGAAGGGGGTGTAGGCCGCGCCGCGCAGCAGGGTGGCCGCCTCCTCCAGGAACGCCGCGTGCGCCGGGCGGTCGGGATCGAGGGCCGCGACGACCGCACCGGGGGTCGCCCCGTCCCGCCAGTCGACACCGAGCGGCCCGGCCAGCCGGCGCAGCGCTTCGACCGCCTCCGGAGCCGGCGGCGGGAGCGTGCGCAGCAGCCCGACACCGCCGTCGAGCATCAGCCGGGCGGCGGCCCGGCCGGTCAGCAGCGAGATCTGGGCGTTCCACCCCTCCACGGGCAGGTCGCCGCGCACGGTGATCGTCCAGCCGCCGTCCGGGCCGTGCTCGACCTGCTGCTCCGGGGTGCCCAGCTCGATCGCCCCGCGCCCGCCGGCCCGCGCCTGCAGCAGCCGGCCGAGCTCGGGCAGCAGCGCGATGGCCTCCGGCAGCCCGCCGGAGTCGGCCTGGCCCTGCACATCGGGATAGGCGAGCTGGTCTCGGCTGCGGACCCGGGCCCGGCGGACGTCGATCGCGCGGACGTCGCCGTCGCCATCGAGCCGGATCGTCCACAGCGCCGCCGCCCGCACCTCGTCGGGCAGCAGGCTGGCCGCACCCTCGGAGAGCACCGGCGGGTACAGCGGCACGCGCCGGTCGGGGGTGTACAGCGTCGAGCCGCGGCGGCGGGCCTCGGCATCGAGGGCGCTCCCCGGACGGACGACGGCACCGACGTCGGCGATCGCGTAGCTGACCAGGTACCCCGCGCCCTCTCGCCGCAGGTGCACCGCCTGGTCCAGGTCGCGGCTGCCCACCGGGTCGACGGTGACCAGCGGGAGATCGGTGGCGTCGACGTCCGGCAGCGGCGGGGCGGCGGCCATCGCCTCCGCCTCGGCCAGCACGTCGGCGGGGAACGACTCCGCGACGTCGAACTCCGCCCGGATCGCCGAGAAGTCCGGCCCGCCGGGCAGGTCCGCGGGCCAGCGCGGCGACCGCCATCCCGCGGTCCCGGCCGGGTTCCACGTGGAACCGCTGGTGCGAGGACTCCGGCCGGTCCGCTCCTCGCTCGTTCCTCGCTGCGATGCTCCCGGAGCTGTCACCCGACCCACCCCCCGGTCGGGTTCCGCGCCCCGGTCCGCTCCTCGCTCGTTCCTCGCTGCGATGCTCCCGGAGCTGTCACCCGACGGTCACGTCCTCGATGCCCTCGATGCTCACCACGTCCCCCCGCCGCACCTGCCGCCCGCGCCGGTCCTCCGGCTCGCCGTTCACGCGGACGACGCCGGTGACCAGCACGTCCTTGACCTGGGCGCCGGTCGGCACGGCGTCGACGAGCTTGAGGAGCTGGCCGAGCCGGATGGACTCCTCGCCGGGGCGGAGGGAGACGGTGCGCATGCCGGTCATCCTCCCCCCAGGTCGATCAGCGCGTCCCCGACGGCCACCGGACCCGGTCGGGCGACCAGCGCGGCGACCGCGAGGTTCCCGCCGCGCTCGCGGTGGACGGTCTTGAGCACCCCGGTGTCCCGGCCGATGCCCCCGGGCTGGGGGCGGGTCACCATCACGCAGCGGGAGACGCGCTTGACGACGTCGAGCTCGGCGCCGCCCAGCCCGACCCGGTGACCCACCAGCTCGTCCTCCCCCGCACCGGCCAGCACGACGTTGGACCGGAACCGTCGCCGATCCCAGTCGCCGAGCGTGGCCGCGGAGACCAGCGAGACCCGCGTGCGGCTGCTGTCGTGGAACGCCCCGCGCGCGCCGTCGAAGGAGTCCCAGGCGTACTCGCCGTCGTCCCGGACGTCCTTCGGGTTCTCGTAGCGTCGCCGGCCGGGCACGTCGCCCGCGGCCCGCAGGCCCACAGCCCGGCCGAGCCACGCGGAGAGGACGGCGTCCTCGCTGGTGACGGTGCCGTCGGGCAGCACCACCTGGACCCCGCCGTCGGGGGCCAGCCGCCCGGTGGCGAACAGCAGGTCGGGCTCCCGGCGGGCGGTGAGCCCGATCCCGGTCGAGCTGTCGAACAGCGCCCACCCGCGGTCGCCGGCCAGCCCCTCCGTGCCGACCTCGGCGACCTCCAGGCGCTCCCCCTGCAGGGACTTCACCGGATAGCGCCAGAGCTCGGCGACCCGCAGCTCAGCCACCCGGCGTCCAGGTCAGCGTCCACGTGCCCGCCCAGGTGGCGGCGGGCTCGAGGACGACGAGGTCGACGCCGTCGGCCAGGGCGTTGGGCGGGCAGGTCATCGGCTCGACCGCGACGCTGCGCCGGCGCTGGCCGGGGGGCAGCGTGTCGCCGGTGTAGACCTGCAGCCACGGCCAGGAGCGGTCGACGGCGAGCTCGACCGCACCTGCCGGGCCGCTCAGCCGGACCCGCGCCCAGCCGTCCGGATCGCGGTCGAGGTCGGTGAGCGGGGTGTCGATCGACCGCTCCCCGATCCGGCCGACGGCGCCGTCGAACGGGGTGCGCTCGCCGGTGGGCAGGCCGCCGTCGGTGACCAGCGCCGTCCGGGCCGGCACGGTGAGCTCGGCGTCGGCCACGGCCCCGTCGAGGGCGCCGTCGGCAGCGCCGCCGACCGCCAGGTACGGGTGCATCCCGGCGCCGAAGGGCGCGGGCTCGGCCGAGGCGTTGCGGACCCGCACGGTCACCGACAGCCGCTGCGGCGACAGCGCGTAGTCCAGGGCGACGAGCAGCCGGAACGGATAGCCGGGGCGGGGCTCGACCGTCGTGCCGACCGTGACCGCGTCGGAGAAGCGGCCGAGCACGACGAACGGCTGCCAGGAGAGCAGCCCGTGCGCGGCGTTCGGCTTGTCGGCCGAGGCGACGTCGAGCTGCAGGTCCCGGCCGGCCCAGCTCCAGCGGCCGTCGCGCAGCCGGTTCGGCCAGGGCAGCAGCACGCCGCCGCGACGTCCGGCCGGGATCGCACCCGACGGATAGCCGTCGACGACGTCCCAGCCGCCCGCGGACAGCGCCCGGATGCCGCCGCCGCGCAGGTCGACGGCCAGCCGGGCGTTCCCGCTGACGAGCTCGACGTCGACCGGCTCGATCGGGGGCCACGGGGTGTGCGGCGGCACGCTCATGGCCGCCAGCCCACCACATCCGGGCGTGCTCGGTCAGGTGGCGGGGATCAGGGGGCGAGCACGCGCTCGAAGTAGAGGGAGCAGCCCGCGTCCGGCTCGTCGACGTAGACGCCGAAGGGCCCGATCGGCCGGTAGCCCGCGCTCTCGTACAGCCCGATCGCCTCCGGCTGGAGCGGACCGGTCTCGAGCCGCAGCGTCGTCCAGCCGCGCTCGCGCGCCGCGGCCTCCAGCGCCGTCAGCACCGCGCGGGAGATGCCGCGGCCCCGCGCACCGGGCACGACGTACATCCGCTTGACCTCGGCGGCCCCGGGCTCCAGTCGGCGCAGGGCGCCGCAGCCGACCGGCGTCCCGTCCGCGTCCCGCGCGACCAGCAGGACCGCGACGTCGGCCGCCGACGGCGGGGTGCCCGGCTCGGTGTCGCCCTCGTACCGGGCCCGCAGCTCCTCCTGCTGGGCGGCGACAAGGGCCTGCACCTCCGGCTCGTCCCAGGCGGCGGGGACCAGCGCACACGTCGATGAGGTCACCGCGTGATCATCACAGGCTGATCCCGTGCAGCAGCAGGGCGGCCAGCTCTCGATAGGCGGCGGCGTCGGACAGCCCGGTGGCGCGCCCGGTCTCGCCCCGGCCGATCCGGAACATCAGCGTGGTGACCGTGTCGGCGACCAGCGCCGGGTGCACCTGCCGGAAGCGGCCGGCCGCCACACCCTCGGCGACGAGCTCGCGGATCCGCTCGGCGGCCAGCGCGGTGTGCCGCTCGTACACCTCCCGGCCGGGTGCGAAGCGCTCCAGGTCCCGGCGGAACGCGGGGCCGGCCGGGGCCAGCGCCCGCGCGACCGCGGTCAGGTAGGCGGTCACCCGCAGCGCCGGGTCGTCCTCGTCGACGGCCTGCGCCTCCACCGTCGCGGCGGCCTTGCGGAAGAAGTGCCGCACCACCCGCGCGGCCAGCTGCTCCTTGCTCCCGGCGAGCGTGTAGAGCGTGCTCTTCGAGCAGCGCAGGCGGACGACGAGGTCGTCGAGGGTGAAACCGGTGAACCCCTCGGCGAGGAAGAGGGCCTCCAGCTGGTCGAGCAGCTCGGCCTGGCGCGCGGTCAGCACCCGCTCGCCCGCCGCCTCGGCCTCCGCCGACATGCCCACCTCCCGGATCGGCGTGCCAGCATCCTCCAGAACGAGAAGCAGTACTGGCGTACCGTTGCCAGTACTGTCGCCCTGCCTGGAGGTCCCGTGCCCGTCGACCGCGAGCTGCCCACGACCGAGGCGGCCGACCTGATCGCCCTCACCCGCGAGATCGCCGACGCCGAGCTCGCCCCCAAGGCCGCCGCGTACGAGCGGGAGGAGCGTTTCCCCCGCGAGGTGTTCACGCTGCTGGGCGAGGCCGGCCTGCTCGGCCTGCCCTTCGGCGAGGACGTCGGCGGCGGCGGCCAGCCGTACGAGGTCTACCTACAGGTCGTCGAGGAGCTGGCGGCCCGCTGGGCCAGCGTCGCGCTCGGGGTCAGCGTGCACACCCTGGCCTGCTTCCCGATCGACAACTTCGGCACGGCGGCGCAGCGGCGCGACCGGCTGCCGGAGATGGTCGGCGGCCGGCTGCTGGGCGCCTACTGCCTCTCCGAGGCCCACGCCGGCTCCGACCCCGCCGCGATGCGGGCGTCGGCCAAGGCCGACGACGCCGGCTGGACGGCGTCCGGGGAGAAGGCCTGGGTGACCCACGGCGGGCATGCCGACTTCTACTCGACGTTCCTGCGGACGCCGGACGACGGCGGTCGGGCGATCTCCTGCTTCCACCTCACCCCCGACCTGGCCGGCCTCTCCGCCGCCCGCCCCGAGGAGAAGATGGGGATGACCGGCTCCACCACCGCGGCGATCCGGCTCGACGACGTCCCCGTGCCGGCCGACCGGCTGGTGGGCGAGCGCGGCCGCGGGCTGGGCATCGCGCTGGCCGCGCTGGACTCCGGCCGCCTCGGCGTCAGCGCCGTCGCCGTCGGCCTGGCCCAGTCCGCCCTCGACCTGGCCGTCGCCTACGCCCTGGAGCGGGAGGCGTTCGGCAGGCGGATCGTCGACCACCAGGGCGTGGCGTTCCTCCTCGCCGACATGGCGGCCGCGGTCGAGTCCGCCCGCGCCACCTACCTGGTCGCGGCCCGCCGCAAGGACGCCGGCAAGCCCTACGCGCGGCAGGCGAGCATCGCCAAGTTGATCGCGACCGACGCCGCCATGAAGGTGACCACCGACGCCGTCCAGGTGCTCGGCGGCGCCGGCTACACCCGCGACCACCCCGCCGAGCGCTACATGCGCGAGGCCAAGGTCATGCAGATCTTCGAGGGCACCAACCAGATCCAGCGCATGGTCATCGGCAAGCACCTCGCCCGGGAGGCGTCCCCCGCCGCCGGCTGACCCCGGGGCAGGAGCGCGGAATTGCCCGGGGGCAGAAGCGCGGAATTGCCCGGGGCAGAAGCGCGGGATTGCACGGTCGGTGGATGCGGGACGGCGATCCCGGCGGTCACACTGGTCGCATGCCCGAGCCGCACCTGCGCGCCGCCGACGCCGACCGCGCCGCGGTGGCCGACCTCCTCGGCCGGCACATGACCGCCGGGCGCCTCACGGTCGCCGAGTACGAGGAGCGCCTCAGCGGCGCCTACGCCGCGAAGACCTACGGCGAGCTCGACGAGCTGACCACCGACCTGCCGGCGCTGCCGGCGGCCCCCGCGGTACCTGCGGCGTCCGCGCCCGCCGGCCCGGCCGCCGGGAAGGCGGCCCCCGCGAGCGGCTGGGCCTGGGCGGCCTGGGGCGGGAGCCGCGCCGCCGCGTGGGCGAGCTGGCTGTCGACCGCGGTGCTCGTCACCGCCATCTGGCTCATCACCTGCCTGGTCTCCGGCGAGTGGCTGTACCCGTGGCCGATCTGGGTGGTCGGGCCGTGGGGGGCGGTCCTGCTCGCGCAGACGCTGTCCGAGGGCCGCGCGGACCCCGGCGGACCCCGGCAGCTGCCCTCCTGACCACCGCGTCGGTGCGTGCGACGGGGCCGGGTGGTCCCTAGGCTCCGGCCATGACCGTGGTCGTCGGCTACGTACCGGGCCCCATCGGGGAGGCGGCGCTGCAGGCCGCGCTGGCCGAGGCCGACCGGCGCCGCGAGCCGCTGCTCGTCGTCAACGTCGGGCAGCCCGATGCCGCGAACGACCCACGGTTCCTCGACGAGGGCGAGCGGATCCGGCTGGCCGACCGCCTGTTGTTCGAGGGCGCCGCCTTCGAGATCGAGCAGCTGGTCCGCGGCAGGGAGGCCGCCGAGGAGCTGGTGGCGGAGGCCGAGCGTGTCGACGCCAGCCTCATCGTCGTCGGGCTGCGGCGCCGCAGCCCCACGGGAAAGCTGCTGTTCGGCAGCCAGGCGCAGCGGGTGCTGCTCGACGCCGACCGCCCGGTCCTGGCGGTGAAGGCGCCGCACTGAGGCCGGGCGGGCGGAACACCCGAACGGGGCGGACACCGGCGGGGGAACGCCGACGGTGACGCAGGTCATCCCTATGCTGCGCCGCATGACCGTCGTCGTCGGCTACGTGCCGAGTGCTGAAGGACGGGCCGCGCTGGACGCGGCCATCGAGGAGGCCGCCCGCCGGGGCGAGACGCTCCACCTGGTGAACGTCGGCCAGAGCGACGCCAGCAACGACCCGAAGTTCCTCGACGAGGGCGAGGTCGAGCGGCTGCGCGGCCGGCTGGCCGAGGCCGGGGTCCCGTTCGAGATCGAGCAGCTGGTGCGCGGGCGCGACGCGGCCGAGGAGGTCGTGGACGCCGCCGAGCGGATCGGCGCCACCCTCGTCGTCATCGGCATGCGGCGCCGCAGCCCCACCGGGAAGCTGCTGTTCGGCAGCCAGGCCCAGCGGATCCTGCTCGACGCCGACTGCCCCGTGCTGGCCGTCAAGGCCACCCGCTGACCTCTGCGCACCCCGCACCGACCCCCACAACGACGACGAGCCGGCCCCTCGAGGGGCCGGCTCGTCGTGCTGGTGGGCAAGGGGGGACTTGAACCCCCACGTCCTTTCGGACACACGGACCTGAACCGTGCGCGTCTGCCATTCCGCCACTTGCCCGGACGCACGACGACATTAGCAGCCACCTGGGGAGACCCCGGCAACGGGTCGGGCGGCGAGGTCGCTCCCGGGGAGTCGCGCCTTCCTGACCGGTCGCGCCGCTCGTGCCCGGCTACGATCACGGTTGGCCGGACGTCGGCGCCGAACGAGCCTGGAGGAGCGACTGTGGGCGTGCTGCAGCGCTTCGAGCGGCGACTCGAGGGGATGGTCGGGCTGGCCTTCGCCCGGCTGTTCAAGGGCAAGGTCCACCCCGCCGAGATCGCCAAGGCCCTGACCCGCGAGGCGGACGAGCAGCGCTCGGTCCTGGGCGAGGGGCGGGTGCTCGCGCCGAACGTCTACGACGTGCGACTGGGGCGCGCCGACTTCGACAACCTCGCCGAGTGGTCCGAGCAGCTGGCCGCCGAGCTCGCCGACATGGTCGCCGAGCACGTCGGGGCCGAGGGCTACCAGCTGTTCGGCGAGGTGCAGGTCCGCCTGGAGCTCGACGAGTCGCTGCCCACCGGTGTCTTCGAGGTGGGCTCGCACGTCGCCGATCCGGCGCGCCCGGGCTCGCGCGTCGACGCCGTCCCCGTCGGGACGGGCATGCCGCCGCCCCCCGGCGAGGGGGTGCCGCCGCTGCCGCCGCTGCGCGCGCGGATGGCCACCGACACCGGCCGCCAGCACCCGTCGTCCGTCGTCGGGCGGGCCGGCTCCAACCCCGGCGTCACGCACGTGCTGGTCGTCGACGGCCCCGGCACCCGGCACGAGCTGACCACGGGCCGCAACGTGATCGGCCGCGGCACCGACGCCGACATCCGGCTGCCCGACACCGGCGTCAGCCGCAAGCACGTCGACGTCGTGCTCGACGGCGGGATCGCCCACGTCGAGGACCTGGGCTCCACCAACGGCACGCTGGTCAACGGCCGCCGGATCACCCGGCAGGCCCTCGCCGACGGCGACGTCATCCGCATCGGCCACTCCGTGCTGGTCTACCGACAGGACGGCACGTGAGTGAGCTTGCGAGCTCACCCCGGGGCCACAGCAGTGAGCTCGACACCCCACGCAGGACGGCGACCCGGTGACCGCCGAGATCGTCCTGCAGATCTTCCGGTTCGGGTTCCTCCTGCTGCTCTGGCTGTTCATCTTCGCCGCGTTCCGGGTGGTCCGCGCCGACCTGTTCGGGGGGCGGACGGGGCGGGTGGCCTCGGTCCCGCCGCGCGCGGCCGCGCCCGGGCGGCGCAAGAGCAAGGGCCCCAAGATGCTCGTGGTGACCGCCGGACCGCTCGCGGGCACGCGGATCACCCTGGGCGACCAGCCGATCCTCATCGGCCGGGCCGACGACTCCACGCTCGTGCTCACCGACGACTTCGCCAGTTCCCGGCATGCCCGGCTGACCAACAGGGGCGGCCAGTGGTACGTCGAGGACCTGGGTTCGACCAACGGCACCTTCCTGGACCAGCAGCGGGTGCAGGGGCCGCTGCTGGTGGCGCCGGGCCAGCCGATCCGCATCGGCCAGACGGCGCTGGAGCTGCGTTCGTGAGCGGACGGAGACGTGGGCACCGCAGCGAGGGACGATCGAGGAGCGGGCCATCCCGCGGGAGCGAACCGTCGAGCAGAGTGAGCTCCGACCCCGAGAGGATCCGGCTCCCATGACCCTCGCGCTGCGCTATGCGGCCAGGTCCGACCGCGGCCTGGTCCGCGGCAACAACCAGGACTCCGTCTACGCGGGTCCCCGCCTGCTCGCCGTCGCCGACGGCATGGGCGGGCACGCCGCCGGCGACGTCGCCAGCAAGGTCGTCATCGCGGCGCTGGAGCACCTCGACGAGGACGCCCCGCCCAGCGACATGCTGCAGGCGCTGCGCGCCGCCGTCTTCGACGGCAGCGAGCACCTGCGCGAGGTGATCCGCGAGTCGCCGCAGCTGGAGGGGATGGGCACGACGCTCACCGCCGTCCTGTTCGCCGGCGGCCGGCTGGCGCTGTGCCACGTCGGCGACTCCCGGGCCTACCTGGTGCGCGACGGCGAGCTGAGCCAGATCACCCACGACGACACGTTCGTGCAGACGCTGATCGACGACGGCCGCATCACGCAGGAGGAGGCCAACCACCACCCGCAGCGCTCGCTGCTGCTGCGGGCGCTGAACGGCCAGGACGTCGACCCCGACCTCTCGATGCGCGAGGCCCGCGCCGGCGACCGCTACCTGCTGTGCTCCGACGGCCTGTCCGGCGTGGTCAGCGAGGAGACGATCGCCACCACCCTCCAGGAGCCGGACCCGCAGTCCTGCGCGGACCGGCTGATCGAGCTCGCGCTGCGCAGCGGTGGCCCGGACAACATCACCGTCATCGTCGCCGACGTCATCGAGGACGACGGCTCCGGCGTCCTCATCGAGCCGGTCGTCGACGGCGCCGCGGGCGCGAACATCGGGCAGCGGGCCGTCGACCCCGGCTCGGCCGCCGGCCGGGCCGCCCTGGCCGACCCGCCGCCGCCCCCGCCGCCGGCCGCCGCCTCACCGCCGGTCGTGGCCCCGCGGAACCGCAAGCGCACCCGCCGCCGCTGGTGGTCGGCCCTGCTGGCGCTCGTGGTGCTGGCCGGAGCCGCCGTCGGCGCCTACGCGTGGGTGCTCGACCACTGGTTCGTCGGCGTCGACGAGGGAACCGAGACCGTCGCGGTCTACCGCGGCATCAACGCGTCGATCCTGGGGTTCGACCTCTACCGCGAGGAGTCCGACAGCGGGATCGCCGTCGCCGACCTCAGCCAGGACCTGCGCGGCAAGGTGACCGACGGCATCGAGGTCGACGACGAGCAGGCCGCCGAGGAGCGCGTCGACATGCTCCGCGAGCAGTCGCTGCCGGTGTGCGAGGAGGAGCGGGAGGAGCCCCCGCTCACCGAGACGCCGGCGACGGAGTCCCCGCTCGAACCGGGCGCCCCGCTGCCGCCCGTGACGGGGGACCCCCTCGGGACGACCCCCAAGTCCTCGGCGCCCGCGCCGTCCACCGGCGCGTCGTCCTCCGGCGAGCCCGCATCGTCGTCCGGCTCGGGACGGGACTGCCGGGAGGCGGAGTGATGTCCGGCCCCTCCACCGACCCCCGGTCGGCCGGAGCGGGCCCGGCGGCGGCGCCCGCGCCGACCAGGCGCGGCACCGAGCTGGTCATGCTGGGCTTCGCGATCGTCATCACCCTGGCGGCGCAGGCGATCGTCGACATCACCCTGACGCAGTCGCTGCGCCCGGAGCTGGCCACGTTCGGCGGCTGGTTCACGGCGCTGTGGGTGGTCATGCACCTGGTGGTTCGCCGGTTCGCGCCCTACGCCGACCCGTTGCTGCTGCCGGCGGTCGCGCTGCTGACCGGCCTGGGGCTCACCATGATCCACCGGCTGGACCTCGCCGGGGACCAGGTCGGCGCCGCGGCCACCCGCGAGGACGCCCCCGTCCAGCTGGTCTGGGCCACCCTCGGGGTGGCGCTGTTCGTCGCCGTCCTGCTGGTCGTGCGCGACCACCGGATGCTGTCCCGCTTCGCGTACACCCTGGCCCTCGTCGGCCTGTCGCTGCTGGCGCTGCCGGCGCTGCTGCCGGCGTCCATCTCGTCGGTGAACGGCGCCAAGATCTGGATCCGCCTCGCCGGCTTCAGCATCCAGCCCGGCGAGTTCGCCAAGATCTGCCTGATCATCTTCTTCGCGGCCTACCTGGTCGACAAGCGCGACGTCCTCGCGCTGGCCAGCCGGCGGGTGATGGGGCTGGAGCTGCCCCGGGGGCGCGACCTCGGGCCGGTCGTCGTCGCCTGGATGCTGTCGATCCTCGTGCTGGTGTTCGAGCGCGACCTCGGCAGCTCGCTGCTGCTGTTCGGCATCTTCGTCGTGATGCTCTACATCGCCACGGAGCGGGCGAGCTGGCTGGTCATCGGCGTCGGCCTCTTCGGCGCGGGGGCGTTCCTGGCCTACCAGCTGTTCGGCCACGTCCAGGTGCGCGTCGACACCTGGCTCGACCCGTTCGCCTACCGCGACACCGGCGGCTACCAGCTGGTCCAGTCGCTGTTCGGCCTGGGCACCGGCGGGCTCTTCGGCGCCGGCCTCGGCGGCGGGCGCCCCGACGAGGTCCCGGTGGCCAAGAGCGACTTCATCGCGGCCGCCCTCGGCGAGGAGCTCGGGCTGTTCGGCCTGGTCGCGATCATCGTCGTCTACCTGGTGCTGGTCGAGCGTGGGCTGCGCAGCTCCCTGATCGTCCGGGACGCCTTCGGCAAGCTCCTCGCCGCCGGCCTGGCCTTCGCCATCGCGTGGCAGGTGTTCGTGGTCCTCGGCGGCGTCACCGGGCTCCTCCCGCTGACCGGCCTGACGACGCCGTTCGTCGCCTACGGCGGCTCGTCGCTGGTCGCCAACTTCGCGCTGCTGGCCATCCTGGTCCGGATCAGCGACGCCGCCCGCCGGCCCGCCGCCGTGCCCGCGCCGCCGGGGACCCCGCCGCGGGCGACGCTCGGAGAGGCCCCGACCGAGGTGGTGCGGCCGTGAACGCACCCCTGCGCCGGGTGGCCATCAGCGTGCTCGTGCTGTTCACGCTGCTGATCGTCAACGTCAACTACATCCAGGTGGTCCGCTCCGAGGAGCTGCGCGGCGACGCGGGGAACCGCCGGGTGATCATCGAGGAGTACGAGCGGCAGCGCGGCTCGATCGTCGTCGACGGCACCGAGGTCGCCCTGTCCACGGAGACCGACGGCGACCTGACGTTCCTGCGGCAGTACCCCGCCGGACCGCTCTACGCCGCGGTGACCGGCTACTACTCCTACCTCTACGGCGCCAGCGGCATCGAGCGGGCCGAGAACGACGTGCTCACCGGGGACGACGCCCGGCTGTTCACCCAGCGGCTCAGCGACATCCTCACCGGGCGCAACCCCTCCGGCGGCGACGTCGTCCTCACCCTCGACGCCGAGGTGCAGGAGGCCGCGATGGCCGGCCTGGAGGGCGTCA
This sequence comes from Trujillonella endophytica, assembly GCF_900110555.1. Lineage (GTDB taxonomy): Bacteria > Actinomycetota > Actinomycetes > Mycobacteriales > Geodermatophilaceae > Trujillonella > Trujillonella endophytica. Next base: position 106,110 of record NZ_FOEE01000011.1, on the reverse strand, counting down.
CCGGTGCCGTCGTGGCGCTGGACCCGGACAACGGCGCGATCCTGGCCATGGCCAGCACCCCCACCTACGACCCGAACCTGCTGTCCAGCCACGACAGCGCGGCCATCCGCGACTACGCCGCGGAGCTCGAGGCCGCCGACCGCGATCCGCGGCTCAACCGGGCGATCAGCGACAACTACCCGCCCGGCTCGGTCTTCAAGGTCGTCGTGTCCGCGGCCGCGCTGGCCAGCGGCGACTACACGCCCGACACCGTGATCCCCGCGCCCGACCTGCTCACGCTGCCCGGCACCTCCACCACCCTGGAGAACTTCGGCGGCTCCCGGTGCGCCGCCGGAGAGGCGCAGCCGCTGATCGACGCGCTGACCATCTCCTGCAACACCGCCTTCGCCCTGCTGGGCATCGAGGTCGGCGAGGACGCGCTGCGGGAGATGGCCGAGGCGTTCGGCATGGACGGCGAGGGCCTGGAGATCCCGCTGGAGACGGCGGGGAGCAGCATCGGCGACATCGAGAGCGACGCCGCCCTGGGCCAGTCCTCGATCGGCCAGCGCGACGTCCGGATGACCCCGCTGCAGGCGGCCATGGTCGCGGCGGCGGTCGCCAACGACGGCACGCTCATGACGCCCTACCTCGTCGACCAGCTCCGCGCCCCGGACCTCACCGTCCTCGAGCAGACCAACCCGGAGGAGTTCTCCCAGCCGGTCTCCCCCGAGGTCGCGGCGCAGCTCACCGAGATGATGGTCAGCGTCGTCGCCGAGGGCAGCGGCCGAGCCGCCCGCATCCCCGGGATCGAGGTCGCGGGCAAGACCGGCACCGCCCAGGTGTCGGAGGACGTCGCCGACCACACCTGGTTCATCGGTTTCGCGCCGGCCGACGACCCGCAGATCGCCGTGGCGGTCTTCGTCGCCAACGGCGGGGGTACCGGGGGCGACGTGTCGGCGCCCATCGCTCGTTCGGTGATGCAGGCCTACCTCGAGGGACAGGGCGACTGATGGCGCTGTCGACGGGCACCGTCCTCGCCGGGCGGTACGAGATCACCAGCCCCATCGCGACCGGCGGCATGGGCGAGGTGTGGCGCGCGCGCGACCGCGTCCTGGACCGCGTGGTGGCCGCGAAGGTGCTGCGCAGCGAGTACACCGGCGACCCGAGCTTCGTCGCCCGGTTCCGGAACGAGGCCCGGCACACCGCGGCCCTGTCCCACCCCAACATCGCCTCGGTCTACGACTACGGCGAGACCGACGACGAGCGGAACCCGGGGCAGCGCCTGGCGTTCCTCGTGATGGAGCTCGTCGAGGGCCAGCCGCTGGTGACGATCCTGCACGAGGAGGGGCGCCTCCCCGTCGACTGGACGCTGCACGTCCTCGGCCAGTCCGCCGACGGCCTGTCCGCCGCGCACGCCGCCGGGGTGGTCCACCGCGACATCAAGCCGGGCAACCTCATCGTGCGGCCCGACGGCGTCGTCAAGCTGACGGACTTCGGCATCGCCCGCGCCCGCGACGCCACCCCGCTCACCAAGACCGGCATGGTCGTGGGCACCGCCCAGTACCTGTCCCCCGAGCAGGCGCAGGGGTTCGCGGTCACCGCCGCCTCCGACGTCTACTCCCTCGGCGTCGTCGGCTACGAGTGCCTCACCGGCTCCCGCCCCTTCGACGGCACCTCGCAGGTGGCGATCGCGCTGGCGCACATCAACCGGCCGCCGCCGCCGCTGCCCGCCGACGTCCCCCTCGCCGTCCGCCAGTTGCTGGAGCGGGCGCTGGAGAAGGACCCCGAGAGCCGCTTCGACGACGGCGCGGCCTTCGCCGCGGCGATCCGCGCGGTGGCCGCCGCCGTCGGCAGCCGGGCGCCGGCCGGCACCACCGCGGGGGCGGCCGCGGCCGCCACCACGCAGGTCGTGACCATGCCGGTCGACCAGGGGCCTGCCGACGAGCCGAGCACCCAGGTCCTCGACGCGATGCCGGCGTCGGCGGGCGCGAACACCTCCGGCCGCCCGCTGCCGCCGCTGCACGGCCCCCCCACCGGCGGGGACCGCCGCTTCGACGCCGAGCCGGCCCGGCCCGCGCCCCGGAGCCGGCGCTGGGTGTGGCTCGTCGCCGCTCTGCTGGCGATCGCCCTGCTCGCCGGACTGGCGTGGATCGTGTTCGGCGGAGGGGACGGCGACGGCGGCGGGGACACCCGCAGCAGCGGCGCGTCGACGTCCGCTCCCTCCACCTCCGCCCCGGCGGGCACCCTGTTGCTGGACACCGGCGCGCTCCTCGGGGAGGACGTCGACGACGCCACCGACCTGCTGACCGGTCAGGGCTTCACGAACGTCACCCGGCAGGAGGCCACCGAGCAGCAGCTGCTCGGCTACGGGCAGCAGCTGGCGGCCGGCGAGGTCGCCGCCGTCAGCCCGCCCGGCGGCCAGGTCGCCGCCGACACGCAGGTCGTCCTCTTCTTCGCGGCCGAGGCCTGGTCCCCGCCGGAGACCGGCGGCGGCGAGGAGACCGACGACGGGAGCGAGCCGACGGACGACGGCCCCGCGGACCCGGGGACGCCGACGACGACGTCCCGTTCCTCGACCTCCTCGACCGCGGTCGAGTCCTCGGCGTCGTCCGCGCCGAGCTCCTCCTCGTCGCCGCCCGCCGGCTCCACGGAGCCGGGCACGACCCTGCCCCCGGCGACCTCCACGGCGCCGCTCCCGCCGGCCGAGCCCGAGGCTGCCGGGTCCGCTGGGGCGGAGGGTGCGGCCGGGTGACCAGCACCTCTCGCGTCACGGCCGGAGCCTCCGTACCGGTCGATACCCTGGCCGACGGCGCCGCCCCCGGCCGCCCGAACCGCCCCCACCCCGTCCGAGAGGACCCGCGATGACCACCCCCCCGGTGCTCGGTGAGCGCTACGAGATCGGCGGGGTGCTCGGCCGCGGTGGCATGGCGGAGGTGCACCGCGGCCGCGACACCCGGCTCGGTCGCGAGGTCGCCGTCAAGGTGCTGCGCAGTGACCTCGCCCGTGACCCGTCGTTCCAGGTCCGGTTCCGCCGGGAGGCGCAGGCCGCCGCCTCGCTGAACCACCCGGCGATCGTGGCCGTGTACGACACCGGCGAGGACCGCACGCCCACGGGCAACACTCCCTACATCGTCATGGAGTACGTCGAGGGCGAGACGCTGCGCGACGTGCTCCGCCGGGAGGGCGTGCTGCCCCCCGAGCGGGCCATGAGCCTGGCCGCCGACATCTGCGGCGCCCTGGACTTCAGCCACCGCAACGGCATCGTGCACCGGGACGTGAAGCCCGGGAACGTGATGATCACGCCGGCCGGCGCGGTCAAGGTCATGGACTTCGGGATCGCCCGCGCGGTCTCCGACTCGGCCGCCACGATGACCTCCACGGCGGCCGTCATCGGCACCGCCCAGTACCTCTCCCCCGAGCAGGCCCGCGGCGAGGGCGTCGACGCCCGCTCCGACGTCTACTCCCTCGGCTGCCTGCTGTACGAGCTCGTGACCGGGGCGCCGCCGTTCACCGGTGACTCACCCGTGTCGGTGGCCTACCAGCACGTCCGCGAGGACCCGCGGCTGCCGTCGTCGATCAACCCGGCCATCGCGCCGGAGCTGGACTCGATCCTGCTCAAGGCGATGAGCAAGAACCCGGCCAACCGCTACCAGTCGGCCGCGGAGATGCGCAACGACCTGCTGCGGGCCCTGGCCGGCCAGCGGGTCGAGGCCACCCCGGTGCTGGGCGAGGCGGAGCGGACCGCCGTCATCGGCGCCGTCCCCTCCGGGCCCGGCCGCCGAGGGGACGACTGGGACGACGAGGACGCCGCGGCCCGCCGCAGGCGCAACCGGATCATCGCCGCCGTCGTCGGGGTGCTCGTGCTGATCGCCGCCGTCGTCGGCATCGCCCTGGCCCTCGGCTCCGGCGACGACGAGGATCCCCCCGCAGCCGCGACGACGGTGACCGTCCCGGCGGGTCTGGTCGGCATGCCGCAGGCCGACGCCGAGGACGCGATCGAGGCCGTCGGCCTGGTCGTCGGCGAGCCGGTGCCCCAGGAGGTCGCCGACGAGGAGCGGGTCGGCGTCGTGCTCGACAGCAACCCGGCCAGCGGCGCCGAGGTCGACGAGGGCAGCGAGGTCGTGCTGACCGTCGGCGTCGCCCCGGACACGGTCCCCGTGCCGTCCGTGGTCGGACTCGACCAGGTGCGCGCGCAGAGCGCCCTCGAGGACGCCGGCTTCAGCCGCATCAACACGACCCAGGCCGACTCCCTCGAGGACGAGGGCACCGTCATCGGGGTCGACCCGGCGGAGGACACCCCGGTGACCCCGGACACGCCGATCACCCTCTCCGTCTCCGACGGCGACGCTCCGATCCCCTCGGTGTCCGGCGACCAGGCCGCGGCCACGCAGGCGCTGCGCACGGCCGGGTTCAGCATCATCACCATCGAGGAGGTCGAGGACGCGGCGGCGGCCGGCACCGTGCTCGGCACCACTCCCCCGGCCGGCCAGCAGGCCACCGCGCAGAGCGAGATCGTCATCCGGGTGTCCACGGGTCCCGCGGAGCCCGAGACGATCGCCGTCCCCTCGATCACGGCCGGGTCGCCGGCGGCCGCCGCGCTCACGACCCTGCGCAACGCCGGCTTCACCAACATCGCCGTCGTCGACACGGACGGCGACGAGACCTCGCCGGAGGGCGCGACGTTCGTCCGGACCGAGCCCGCCGCGGGCAGTCAGGCGGCTGCCGACGACCGGATCCGGCTCGTGGTCCAGCCGCCGACCAGCAGCGGGCCGACGGGCTGACCCGACACGTGCGCCGGGATCAGGGAACCTGATCCCGCGGCGTCCTCCCTCACGTCCCACGGTGAGGGAGGACGCTCGATGATCAGGGGACCTGATCCCCGACGCGGGGACTAGGCGCTGACGGTCGACAGCCTGCGGGCGCCGGCGGACGCGGCCTCCACGAGGGCCGGGTCGGGAGCCTGACCGCAGGTGGCCAGCCAGGTGGCGAGCATCTGGTGGCCGCCCTGGGTGAGCACCGACTCCGGGTGGAACTGCACGCCCTCGATCGGCAGCTCCCGGTGGCGCAGGGCCATGACGATGCCGGACGGCGTGCGCCCGGTGACCTCGAGCTCGTCGGGCACGGAGGCGAGGTCCACGGCCAGCGAGTGGTACCGGGTGGCGGTGAAGGGCGAGGGCAGCCCGGCGAGGACGCCGACGCCGTCGTGCACCACCTCGCTGGTCTTGCCGTGGAGCAGCTCGGGCGCCCGGACGACGTCGCCGCCGAAGGCCTCGGCGATGGCCTGGTGGCCCAGGCAGACACCGAGGACCGGCGTGCCCGCCTCCGCGGCGGCCCGCACCATCGGCACGGTGACCCCGGCGTCGGCGGGCGTGCCGGGGCCGGGGGAGAGCAGGACGCCGGCGACGTCGAGGTCCGGCAGCTCGTCGACGGTCACGGCGTCGTTGCGCCGCACGATGCAGCGCACCCCCAGCTGCCCCAGGTACTGGACGAGGTTGTAGACGAAGCTGTCGAAGTTGTCGACGACGAGGACGGGCCTGCTCACGGCACCTGTGTACCAGGGGTACCCGGTCCGGTCCCCGCGCTCATCCGCCGACGGGGGTGGCGTACTGCATCGCCGGGGTGCCGCTGTGGGCCGGGAGGTCTACGGCGACCAGGCCGCGGACCGAGAAGCCGAGGCCGAACGCGGCCACGGCGTCCTGGAAGACCGCGACCTGCGGCGAGGCGGCCAGCTGGTCGACGAAGGTCTCGACGTCGCCGATGGCGGTGACCACGAACGGCGGGGAGTACGTGCGCCCCTCCAGCAGCAGGACGTTGCCGACGCAGCGGACGGCGCTGGTGGCGATCAGCCGCTGGTCCATGATCGCCACGCCGTCGGCCCCTCCGGCCCACAGGGCGTTCACGACCGCCTGGACGTCGGACTGGTGGATGACGACGTCGTCCGGCCGGGCCCCGCGGGGGAGGGAGCCGTCGGGCAGCCGGGGGGCGTCGTCGAGGGTGATCCGCACGCCCGGGCCGGTGAGCGCCTCCATGCCGGCCGAGAGGGTGAGCGACCGCCCCTCCTCCTGGGCGGCGGCGACCGCCCCGTTCTGCGTCGCCGTCTCGTCGGTGAGCCGCTCGACCTGCGCCTGGAGCTCCCGCGCCTCCGCGCTCTGCTCGGCGAGCGCGGCCCTGCGCTGGGTGATCAGGCCGGACAGCTCGAGGACCTCCCCGCCGCGCAGGTCGGTCCCGCGCGCGGTCTGTCCCGACGTCGCGAACAGCAGGCCCGCCGCCAGGGCCACGATCGGCACCAGGGCGGCCCAGGCCGACCGCGGGCGCCGTGTCAGGCGCCGCAGCAGGGCCGGCACGGCGCGCAGGCGGTTCGCGAACACGCCGGGCACCTCCTCGCGGGTGGCGGCGGACTCCCCGAAGGGGCGGTCGACCGGCGTCGGTGACCCACCGACGGCACCCCGCAGCTTAGGCTGGGGACAGAGCCGGCCGGCGGAGGCCGACCGGCGTCCGGAGGGAGCAGCAGCGGTGCCGAAGTCCAAGGTGCGCAAGAAGTCGGCCTACACGCCTCCCCCGAGCACCCTCCAGCCCGGCGCCGCCCGCGCACTGGCCCCCAGCCCGCGGTGGTACGCGCCGCTGATGGTCGGCCTCATGCTGATCGGCCTGCTGTGGATCGTCGTCTACTACGTCGCCGGCGACGACATCGCCTTCATGGCCGACCTCTCCGCGTGGAACTTCGCGATCGGCTTCGGTGCGATGGTGGCCGGCCTGGTCATGTCGATGCGCTGGCGGTAGCGGCTCGCGCTGCCGGCTCCGAGGCCCTCGTTCCCCCTGGGGACGGGGGCCTCGTGCGTTCCTGCCCGGGGATCTGTGCACAGCCACCCCTGTTGTCCACAGGTCGACTCGGCGCTGGATACCCAGGGTTGTCCACCGGATGTGGAGAACGCATGTTCGAACGCACTGCTCTGACCTGCGAGTTCGCGGTCGCTGAGACGGGTGTGACGGGGAGGACGGCCGAGTAACTACACCCCTGTGCTTCTGTCCCCAGCTGTGTACCCACCTGTGGAGAAGTCGACTTGACGCCGCCGACAGGCCGCTGACCTGCGACGGAGCGTCACGCCACGACCCCGCTCCGGTCACCCCGGTGGACGTGGACGACCCGGGGTCGTCCACCCTGGGGACATGCAGTGGTCGGCACGGCCGGGGACCGCCCTGGCGCTCGCCGGTGCCGGCGTGGCCCTGGGGACGGCGGCGCTGCTGCTCGAACCCGTCGGCCGCGTGCTCGTCGGCGCTGCCGCGGCCCTGCTGCTCGTCCTGGCCGCGCGGTCGGCGCTGCTGCGGCCGCGGCTGTCCGCCGAGGCGGGCGGGGTCGTCGTCCGCAGGCTGACGGGCCGGGTCCGGCTCCCCTGGGCGCAGCTGCGCGTGCGGGTGCGCGAGACCCGCCGCGCCGGCCTCCGGTCGCAGCTGCTGGAACTGGACACCGCCGCGGGCTCCGACGACGCCGGCGTCCTCGTGCTGCTGGGGCGCTGGGAGCTCGGCGCCGATCCCGCCGACGTCGCCCGCGCGCTGGAGGCGCGGCGCCCGGCCTGAGTCGTCAGAAGTCGAGGACGGCCAGCGTCGGCACGGTGAGGGCGGTGACGCACAGGACGGCGGTGAGCAGCAGCAGGCAGAGCCCTTGCCACTCGGTGCGCCGGCGGGCCAGCACGACGATCCCCGCCGCCACCACCCCGACGACCAGTCCACCGAGGTGGCCCAGCAGCGAGATGCCGGGGACCAGGATGCTGACGGCGAGGTTGAGCACCAGCAGCGTGACGATGCCGCGGACGTCGCCCCGCGAGGTGACCGCGAGCACCCCGAAGGCGCCCATCAGGCCCCAGATCGCCCCGGAGGCGCCGGCCACGGGGACCCAGGGGTCGCCGAACAGCGAGACCGCCACGGAGCCGCCAAGGGCGGAGAGCAGGTACACGGCCAGGTAGCGCCAGCGCCCCAGCGCCCGCTCGAGCTCGGAGCCGAACAGCAGCAGGGCCAGCATGTTGAGCGCGAGATGGGTGATCCCGATGTGCAGGAACGCGGCGGTGAGCAGGCGCCAGTCCTCGCCGCCCTCCTGCACCAGGGCCGGGGCCAGCTGGAGGTCGAGGAACAGCGACGAGCGGTGGTTGTCGAGGGGGCGCTCGCCATCGGCGTACGCCGAGACGGCCGTGGCGACGAACATCGCCACGTTGACCGCGATGAGCGTGAGGGTGACGACGCCCCACTGCCGGCCCGCTGCGCGCACGGGGGGCGTGCCGCGCGGCGCGGGCACCGACGCCCGGCCGGCCCGGATGCACTCCGGGCACTGGAAGCCGACCGACGCCGAGGTCATGCACTCCGGGCAGATCGGCCGGCCGCAGCGCACGCACGCCACCCCGGTGGCCCGGTCGGGGTGCCGGTAGCAGGTGGACGGCGGCGGCGCGGGCCGGAACTCCTCGTCCCGGCCCGCACCCCCGGCGACGGGTGGCTGGGTCAGCTGCGCTGCACCTCGACCGACTGGATCACGACGTCCTCCACCGGCCGGTCCTGCCGGCCGGTGCGCACCGCGGCGATCGCGTCGACGACGTCGCGGCTGGCCTGGTCGGCCACCTCGCCGAAGATCGTGTGCTTGCGGTTCAGGTGCGGCGTCGGGCCGACGGTGATGAAGAACTGCGAGCCGTTGGTGCCCGGGCCGGCGTTGGCCATGGCCAGCAGGTAGGGCTTGCTGAAGGTGAGCTCGGGGTGGAACTCGTCGCCGAACTGGTAGCCGGGGCCACCTATGCCCTGCCCGAGCGGGTCGCCGCCCTGGATCATGAAGCCGGCGATGATCCGGTGGAAGATCGTGCCGTCGTACAGGCGGTCTGTGGTCTTCTCGCGGGTCGCCGGGTGGGTCCACTCGCGGCGGCCCTCGGCCAGGTCCGCGAAGTTGGCCACGGTCTTGGGCGCGTGGTCGGGGAACAGGTCGACGGTGATGTCGCCGTGGTTGGTGCGCAGGACGGCACGCCGGGCGGGAGAGGTCGCTTCGGTCACGACCTCCACTCTCCCACCGCGGTGGCGGGGCGGGGCATCCGGGCGCCGTCGCCGAAGCCCGGCCCGGGGCGGAGCCGCTGGTCGAGCTCGCCCTCGTGTGCGACGAACTGTTTCGTCTCGGAAGTCTCCGGAACCGTGTCGGCCGTGCTAGACAGCGCGTCGCACCTGCCGAGGGGGAACTCGAAGGGAATTCCATGCACACGCGTTCCGCGACGACCCGGCGGTGGGCGAGCCTCCTCGTCCTGACGGTGACCGCCGCCCTGACCGTCGCCGGTTTGGGCCCCGCCCCGGCCGCCGCGGCCGGCGAGGCCTCGATCACGGTGTCGGACGTGACCGTCGTCGAGGGCGACTCCGGAGAGCAGGAGGTCCCCGTCACCGTCGCCGGCACCTGCCCGGTGGCGGAGGGCTGCGTGGTGACGCTGACGGGCGTTCCCCAGACCGCGACGGACGGCAACAACGGCTGGGTGCCGGACGTGGACTACGTCGTCGAACTGCTCTCCCAGTCGGGCACCACCGTCGGGCCGGGAGCGTTCACGCTGCCCCTCTCCCTCTACGTGATCGGGGACGAGCGCCCCGAGGCGGACGAGACGATCACGCTCGTCGCCAGCCTCCTGAACCTCCTGCCGGGGCCCTTCGGCTGGACCGAGTTCGCCACGGCGGCGTCGTCGACCGGCACGATCGTGAACGACGACGGACCGCGGGCCCCGGCCACGGCGACGATCGAGGCGGTCTCCGGCGGCGGGCAGGCGATCACGTCGAACGCGGCCTTCCCGCAGCCGCTGGTCGTCCGGGTCACCGATGCGGCCGGGCTGCCGCTCGCCGGCGTCCCGGTCCTGTTCAACGTGACGTCGGGTCCGGCGTACTGGATCTCCATCACCCTCCCCCAGCGGTCCGCCGTGGCCGTCACCGGCGCCGACGGCACGGCCACCGCACCGGAACTGGCGGCCGGATACGTCCGCGAGGCCGGTGTCCTCTCCGCGCCGGTGACCGTCACGGCCATGGCCGAGGTCGCCGCCGCTGCGGCGACGTTCACCGCGACGGTGGCGAACGTCAACCTCTACGCGGCCGCCGGCGACGGGCAGACGGCCGTCGTCGGGAGCTCGTTCACCCACCCCCTCGCCGTCTCCGTCAGCAGTGGCCAGGGGTACCGGTTTCCCGGCGTCGAGGTCGAATTCGCCGTGACCAGCGGATCGGCCTCCTTCGGCGGGGGCACGCCCGGCACGACGGTCACGGTCGTCAGCGGCACCGACGGCGTGGCCACCGCGCCTCCGCTCGTCGCCGGAGCCACGCCGGGGCCCGTCACGGTCCGCGCCTCCGCCGTCGGTTCGCTGCAGACCGTCGACTTCACCGCGACCGTGGAGGCGGCACCCGTGCCCGATCCGGTGGCGGACATCCGGACCACGATCAGCGTGCCGACCACCGCCGCCCCCGGAACTCCGGTCACCGTGCGGCTGACGGTGACCAACGACGGCCCGATCGCCGCCACCGCGCTCGGCGCCGCCATCCGCCTGCCCGGCGGGGTGTTCCCGCTGCACCTCGGTGGCGGGCTCCCGCTCCAGGGGGGCTACGTCCTGTTCGGCCGCCCGTCGCTGGCTCCGAACCAGTCCGTCACGTTCACCGTGGCCGTCCGCGTCAACCCCGGCACCCGCGGCACCCTCGCGTTCTCCGGGGGCGCGACGTCGTGGTTCGTGCCGGACCCGGATCTGACCGACAACAACGCCTCCGCCTCGGTGACGGTGAGCGCGCCCCGCTGATCGGCACGCGTCCTCCGGCCCCGCATCCGACCGGCGCCAGAGGACGCACCGCGAGGGACGCGGGGTCCACCCCGTCGTATGTTGCCCGGCATGAGCGCCGTTCCCGGAGCAGAGGTCAGCGGACCTGTCCTCGGCGAGCGCCCCCCGCACGGAGCGCCGCCCGCCGAGGTCCTCGCGGCGCACGCCTACGTGTGCGAGGAGTTCCTCATCGCCGGCGAGGCGACCGCGTACGCGCACCCCGACGACGCCCCGCCCACGGCCGACGGGCTGTGGACCGCCGTACCGGTCGCGACGGCGCCCTACCGGACCCGCATCCTCGTGATCCGCCCCGCCGACCCGGCGGCCTTCACCGGCACCGTCTTCCTGGAGTGGCGCAACGTCTCCGTCGGTGCGGAGCGGCCGGCACCCGATGCCGGCGAGCTCTACCGCGGCCACGCCTGGGTGGGGGTGAGCGCCCAGGTCGCCGGGATCTACGGCTCGCCGAGCCGCCGGGCCCGGGCGTCGCGTCAGGCGCCGCTGCTGGACGCCGATCCCGAGCGGTACGGAGGCCTCGTCCACCCCGGCGAACCGGCGAGCTTCGACATCTTCTCCGCCGCTGCCGCGGCCGTGGGACCCCGGCGGTCGGCGGACGTCGACCCGCTGGGCGGACTGCCGGTGGCCCGCGTGGTCGCCATGGGGGGCTCGCAGTCGGCGATGCGGCTGTGCGCCTACGCCAACGCCGTCCACCCGCGGCACCGCGTGGTCGACGGCTTCCTGCTGTCGGTCTGGGAGGGCCGCGCCCCGCAGCTGGACGCCGACACCGATCCCCTCTACCGCCGGACGACGGTGCGCGCGGACCTCGACGTGCCCGTGCTGGTGGTCAACAGCGAGTTCGAGGTGTCGGCGACGGCGGACCTGGAGCTGCAGGACACCCCGCTGCGCCGGGTCTGGGAGATCGCCGGGGCCCCGCACGGGATCAGCCGCGCGATCCCGCCGACCGCGGACGGGGCGTGGGGGCCGAACCCCGTGAGCTGGGTGCCCGTGCGCGACGCCGCCCTGCGCGCCCTCCACCGGTGGCTGACCGTAGGGGAGCCGCCCGCACCCCAGCCGCGGATCACGCTGGCCGGCCGGCCCACTCCGCGCATCGTGCGGGGCGAGGGCGGCAACGCGTGGGGAGGGATCCGGCTGCCCGAGGTCGCGGTTCCCGTGGCGGAGTACCGGGGGCGCAAGGGCGGCACCGGGAGCGCGCCGGTCCTCGGCGGGCGGCGGGCCTACTCCGACGCGCTCGTCGCCCAGCTGTACCGCTCCCGCACGGAGTACGCGACGCTGTGGGAGCAGGCGGTGGAGGACCTGGTCGACGCGGGCGTCGTCCTCCCCGAGGACGCGCCGGCGATGCGGGCCCGGGGCGTGGAGGTGGCGGCGACCCTGCCGCTGACGTGACCGGGGGCGCCCATCCGGGCCCTCGGCCGGCAACCTCAGGGCCGCTTGGCCACGTAGTAGTTGTTGAGGATGTCCCCCTCGACGTGCCGGACCTCGATGTCGGTGAACCCGGCCTCGCGCAGCATCGTCAGGGCGAGTTCCTCCCCCCACGCCGCGCCGAGACCGTCACCGTCCAGCGCCAGGGACACCGTCATGCAGTGCATGCACGACACCGTGTAGAGGAACGGGCCGAGCGGGTGGTCCAGGTTGTCGGCGACGTGGCTGGCGGCCTGGATGTCCACGCACAGGAAGGTTCCGCCCGGCCGCAGCAGGTCGTGGATCCCCCGGAGCACCCGCGCCGGGTGGGCCTGGTCGTGCACCGCGTCGAAGGCCGTGACGAGGTCGAACGCCGAGGGACCGGTGAGCGTGGCCGCGTCGCGGACCTCGAAGCGGACGTTGGACAGCCCCTTGGATGCGGCCTCCGCGGTACCGACGGCGACGCCCTCGGCCGAGAAGTCGAAGCCGACGCACCGGCTCCTGGGATAGGCCTCCGCGAGGAGGTTGAGGGCGTGGCCCGAGCCACAACCGACGTCGGCGACGTCGATGCCGGCGGTCAGCCGCTCGGGTAGCCCCTCGACCAGCCGGACGGTGACGTCGAGCAGCGTGGCGTCGAACACCGCCGCGCTCTCCTCTGCCATGAGGCGCTGGAACTCCGGGTAGGCGCTGTAGGGCACGCCTCCGCCCGACTCGAAGCTGTGCACGACGTCGTCCTCGACCTTGCCCAGCAGGGAGACGAACTGCGCGAACGACGCCAGGTTGTCCGGGCCGGCGGCCCGGGTCAGAACCGCAGCCCGCTCCGGCGGCAGGTGGAAGGTGCCGCTCTCGCGGTCGTGGTCGACGATCCTGCCGGTCGCCATGGCACCGAGCCACTCCCGGACGTACCTCTCGTGCAGGCCGGCCGCGGCCGCGATGGTGGCGCTGTCGGCCGGCTCGAGGCCGCTCATCGTGTCGAACAGCCGGGTCCGGTGACCGATGCTGATCATCAGAGCCAGCATGCTCGAGTTGAGGACACCGAGGACATCCCCGGCGAAGGACTCGGTGGGGCCGACCTCGGAGGCGGCCGGCTGCGAGGCCACCTGGCCGACCAGATCGGGCGTGGACGCGGACGTGGCGGACATGGGGAACCCCCTCGGGCGATGACCCCCCGCAGCAGCGTCCACGCTCCTCCGGCGCCCTCGCCGGCACAAGCACTCCCACCCGTCGAGGAGGAGGGGTGGAGACGAGGGGAATCGAACCCCTAACCCCCGCCTTGCAAAGGCGGTGCTCTGCCAATTGAGCTACGTCCCCTGGATCCGGCGAGGAACCGCCGGACGGGATTCAGCGGGTGGTGGGGGTGCTGACCGCCTGGGGGCCGGTCGTCGCCTCCGACCACAGGTCGGCCTCGCTCTTGCCGGTCGACCGCTTGCGGACGGCGGCGACGGCGGCCGCGACGACCGCGACCAGGGCGATTCTCTTGATCACTCGGCTCCTCCTCGAAGGACGCCGCGGCCCCTGTCCAGCAGGGGCCGCGGGTACCGGTGGACGCCGGTGGACCGGCACACGGGTGGGCCTGGGAGGACTTGAACCTCCGGCCTCATCCTTATCAGGGATGCGCTCTAACCGCCTGAGCTACAGGCCCGTGGACCTCGAACAGCGTACCTGGCCGGGCGCGGCCATCCGGGAGGGGGGTCCTCCTCAGTCGCGCTCGGAGAGGGTGACCTCGAGGCCGCCGACCAGGTCCGAGCACATGTTGTAGATGAACGCCGCCACCGTGCACAGCGCGGTCATGAGCACGATGTTGATCGCGCCGATGACGGCCGCCCCGCCGAAGACGATGCCGGGCGTGATCGCCTGGCCCCCGCCGGAGTCGTCGCCGGACTCGCTGCCCAGCTGACCGAACAGGTCGTTGAGGGTGTCGAAGACGCCGAGCCCGGACAGGACGCCGTAGAGGATGCCGACGGCGACCATCCAGATGAAGAACAGCGCGATCGACAGCACCAGCGAGATCTTCAGCGCCGACCACGTGTCGATGTGCCGCAACTGCAGGCGGGCCCGGCGGGGACCGCGCGCCTTGCCCTTGCCGGCCGGCCGCGTGGCGCCGTTGCGCCCCGCCGCTGCGACGCCGGCACCGGTCGCGGGGGCGACCGGGGCGCCGGCGAGCGGAGCGCCCCCGGTGGCCGGGGCGTCGGCGGGCCGACCGGCGGTCGGGGCGTCGGTGGCCTCACCGGGCCGGGCGCCGGTCTGCACCGCACCCTGCGTCCGGTCGCTCATGCTGGTCTCCGCTCCCCAGCGGCTGTCGCCGCCGCTCCGCGCCTGAGCATCCTCCGGTGGACGCCCGGAGGCGCCTCGAGCGCCGGTCACTACGTGGTCATCGGGCCGGCCGCCCCCGGGTGGCCCCTCGGGACCCCCGGGGCCTGCTGCCCTGCCTCCCACCCTAGGCGGCGGGCTCGTCGTTGTCCGTCGTACGCGCGATAGCCACGATCGACACGTCCTCCGGCAAGTTCATGAGCTTGACGCCCATCGTGGCCCGGTCCTTGTTGTGCCGCACCCCGTTGACCGGGGTGCGGATCACGCCGCCGCCGGAGGTGATGGCGTAGAGCTCGTCGCCGAGCTGCACCGCGAGCGCCCCGACCAGCGACCCCTTGCGCGCCTTGGGGTCGGCCGTGAGCACGCCCTTCCCGCCCCGCCCCTGGTTGGGGTAGTTCTCGATGCCGGTGCGCTTGGCGAAGCCGCGCTCGGTCGCGACGAGGACGTCGACGCCCTCCTCGACCACCATCATCGAGAGCAGGGTGTCGTCGGCGGACAGCGAGATGCCACGGACGCCCTCGGTGGCGCGGCCCATCGGGCGCAGCGCGACGTCGTCGGCGGTGAACCGGATCGACATGGCCTTGCGGGTGACCAGGAGGAGGTCCTGGTCCTGCTCGATGAGGACGGCCCCGACGAGCTCGTCGCCGTCGCGCAGGTTGACGGCGATGACGCCGCCCTGGCGCGGGGAGTCGAAGTCGGTCAGCCGGGTCTTCTTGACCTGACCGCGGGCCGTGGCCAGCGCCAGGTACGGGGCGACCGAGTAGTCCTTGATCTGCATGACCTGGGCGATCTTCTCGTCCGGCTGGAACGCCAGGATGTTCGCCACGTGCTGGCCGCGGGCCGTGCGGTTGGCCTCGGGCAGCTCGTAGGCCTTCGCGCGGTACACCCGGCCCTTGTTGGTGAAGAACAGGATCCAGTCGTGGGTGGAGCCCACGAAGAAGTGGTCGACGATGTCGTCCTGCTTCAGCTGGGCGCCCATGACGCCCTTGCCCCCGCGCCGCTGGGACCGGTAGAGGTCGCTCTTCGTCCGCTTGGCGTATCCGGTGCGGGTGATGGTGACGACGACCTCCTCCTCCGCGATGAGGTCCTCCATGGAGACGTCGCCCTCGTTCGCCACGAACTGGGTGCGCCGGTCGTCGCCGTACTTCTCCACGATCTCGGTGAGCTCGTCGCGGACGATCTGCCGCTGCCGCTCGGGCGAGTCGAGGATCGCCTGCAGTTCGGCGATCCGGGCCTCGATCTCGGCGAGCTCGTCCATGATCCGCTGGCGCTCGAGGGCGGCCAGGCGGCGCAGCTGCAGGTCCAGGATGGCGACGGCCTGGATCTCGTCGACCTCGAGCAGGTCCATCAGGCCGGTGCGCGCGGCGTCGGCCGACGGGCTGCTGCGGATGAGGGCGATGACCGCGTCCAGCTGGTCGAGGGCCTTGGCGTAGCCGCGCAGGATGTGCGCGCGCTCCTCGGCCTTGCGCAGGCGGTAGCGGGTCCGCCGCTGGATGACCTCGATCTGGTGGTTGACCCACTGGCGCACCAGCTCGTCGAGCCGCAGCGTCCGCGGGACGCCGTCGACGATCGAGAGCATGTTGCAGCCGAACGAGGTCTGCAGCTGGGTGTGCTTGTAGAGGTTGTTCAGCACGACCTTGGCGACGGCGTCGCGGCGCAGCGTGATGACCAGCCGGCGGCCCACGCGGTCGGAGGACTCGTCGGCGATCTCGCTGATGCCCTGGAGGCGCCCCTCCTTGACCGACTCGGCGATCGACTCGGCGAGGTTGTCGGGGTTGACCTGGTAGGGCAGCTCGGTGACGACCAGCTGGACCCGCCCCCGGGAGTCCTCCTCGACGGTGACGACGGCGCGCATGCGCACCGAGCCGCGGCCGGTCCGGTAGGCGTCGTCGATGCCGTCGCGGCCGACGATCAGGCCGTGCGTCGGGAAGTCGGGCCCCTTGACCCGCTCCATGCAGGCGGTGAGCGCTTCCTCGGCCTCGGCCTCGGGGTGCTCGAGCATCCAGAAGACGGCGTCGGCGACCTCGCGCAGGTTGTGCGGCGGCATGTTGGTCGCCATCCCGACCGCGATCCCGGCCGAGCCGTTGACCAGCAGGTTCGGGATCCGGGCCGGCAGGACGAGCGGCTCCTGGGTACGGCCGTCGTAGTTGGCCTGGAAGTCGACGGTCTCCTCGTCGATGCCGGAGAGGATCTCCATGGCCAGGGGCGTCAGGCGGCACTCGGTGTAGCGCATGGCGGCCGCCGGGTCGTTGCCGGGCGAACCGAAGTTCCCCTGGCCGTCGATCAGCGGGTAGCGCATGGACCAGGGCTGGGCCAGCCGCACGAGGGCGTCGTAGATCGCCGAGTCACCGTGCGGGTGGTAGTTACCCATGACCTCGGCGACCGGGCGGGCGCACTTGACGTACCCGCGGTCCGGGCGGAAGCCCTGGTCGTACATCGCGAACAGCACGCGCCGGTGCACCGGCTTGAGGCCGTCGCGGACCTCCGGCAGGGCGCGGCCCACGATCACGCTCATCGCGTAGTCGATGTAGCTGCGCTGCATCTCCTGCTGGAGGTCGACCGGCTCGACGCGGTCGCGGGCAGGTGTCTCCGTCACGGTTCAGATCTCTCGGTTCGGTGGCACAGGAGTGGGGGTCCGCCGGCTCAGACGTCGAGGAAGCGGACGTCCTTGGCGTTGCGGGTGATGAAGCTGCGGCGGGCCTCGACGTCCTCGCCCATGAGGATGCTGAAGATCTCGTCGGCCGCGGCGGCGTCCTCCAGGGTGACCTGGCGCAGGATCCGGGTCTCCGGGTTCATCGTGGTCTCCCACAGCTCGCTGGCGTTCATCTCGCCGAGCCCCTTGAACCGCTGGATCATCTCGTCCTTGACCTTGCGGCCACCCTCGGCGCCGGCCTTGACGACGGCGTCGCGCTCCTTGTCGCTGTAGGCGTACTCGTCGCCGACCTTGCCGCCCCACTTGATCTTGTACAGCGGCGGCTTGGCCAGGTAGACGTACTGCCCCTCGACCAGCGGGCGCATGAAGCGGAACAGCAGGGTCAGCAGCAGCGTGCTGATGTGCTGGCCGTCGACGTCGGCGTCCGCCATGAGGACGATCTTGTGGTAGCGGAGCTTCGAGATGTCGAACTCGTCGTGGATGCCGGTGCCGAAGGCCGTGATCATCGACTGGACCTCGGTGTTCTTGAGGACCCGGTCGATGCGCGCCTTCTCGACGTTGATGATCTTGCCGCGGATGGGCAGGATCGCCTGGTACATCGAGTCGCGCCCGGACTTGGCCGAGCCGCCGGCCGAGTCGCCCTCGACGATGTAGACCTCGGAGTTGCGCGGGTCGGTGGAGCGGCAGTCGGCCAGCTTGCCCGGCAGCCCGCTGACGGTGAGCAGGCTCTTGCGGGCGAGCTTGCGGGCGTCCTGCGCGGCGCGGCGGGCCCGCGCGGCGGACGACGCCTTGGTGATGATCGTCTTGGCCTCGGTGGGGTTGGCCTCGAACCAGTGCCCGATCTGCTCGTTGCAGACCCGCTGCACGAAGCCCTTGACCTCGGTGTTGCCGAGCTTGGTCTTGGTCTGGCCCTCGAACTGGGGGTCCCCGAGCTTCACCGAGACGATGGCCGCCAGGCCCTCCCGGATGTCGTCGCCGGTGAGCTTCTCGTCCTTCTCCTTGAGCAGCTTCTTCTCGACGGCGTACCGGTTGACGATCGAGGTCAGCGCCGCGCGGAAGCCCTCCTCGTGGGTGCCGCCCTCGTGCGTGTTGATGATGTTGGCGAAGGTGTGCACCGACTCGGAGTAGGCGTCCGACCACTGCATCGCGACCTCGAGCGACATCGCCGTGTCGTTCTTGCCGGTGCCCTCGGCCGAGAAGCTGATCACCGAGCGGTGGATCGCCGTCCGGCGCCGGTTGATGTGCGCGACGTAGTCGACCAGGCCGCTGTCGTAGCGGTAGGTGATCTCGGTCGGCTCGAACGCCTCGGCCTCGTGGCCGGGCTGCGGCGCCGCCTCGGCGAGGGTCACCTCGTCGGACAGGCCGGTCTCGGCTTTGCTGTGCCCTGGTCGCTCGTCGCGCAGGACGATGGTCAGGCCCTTGTTGAGGAAGGCCATCTCCTGCAGGCGGCGGTTGATCGTGTCGAACGAGTACGTGGTGGTCTCGAAGATGTCGCCGTCGGCCCAGAACGTGATCGCGGTGCCGCGCTTGTCGGTCGGCGCGACCTCCTCGAGCGGGCCGGGCTTCGCGTAGGCGTAGCTCTGCTTCCACTCGGTCCCGCGCGTCCAGACGTTGACGTCCAGGCGGGTGGACAGGGCGTTGACCACCGTGACGCCGACCCCGTGCAGGCCGCCGGAGACGCCGTAGCTCTTGCCGTCGAACTTCCCGCCCGCGTGCAGGACGGTCATGATCACCTCGACGGTGGGCCGCTTCTCGACCGGGTGCATGTCGACCGGGATGCCACGACCGTTGTCCTCGACCCGGACCCCGCCGTCGGCCAGCAGCGTGACCCGGACCGTGTCGCAGTAGCCGGCCAGCGCCTCGTCGACCGCGTTGTCGACGACCTCCCACACCATGTGGTGCAGACCGCGCTCACCGGTGGACCCGATGTACATGCCGGGGCGCTTGCGCACGGCCTCCAGGCCCTCGAGGACCGTGATGGAGGAGCCGGAGTAGTCGTTCTCGGTCGTGCTGTCGGTCTTCGGTCGAGCGACCACGTGGGACCCTTCTGTCGCGCAACCGGCGGCACGGGCGACCCACTGCGGTGGGGCACTCCGGGGGCACACGGGGGCACTGAGCCGGTTGCTGGCGGTGTTCACCCTCCAGACTACCGGGTCCTATGACAGGAACGACGCCGTCCACGCCCTCAGCGCGTTCCTGCGCCACTCGCGACCCTCGCTCCACCACGGGACCACCCCCCGGGGGGAGCGGGACCTCCGGGGGCCGCTGGGCCCGCCGCCGCGTCAGTTGCGCGGGCCGTGCGGCGCCTCGCCGCCCAGGTGCGCCGGGTCGAACCCCGACGGGCCGCCGCCCGTGCGCTTGTTGACGAACACGGTCACCAGCCACAGGAGGACGCCGATCGCCAGGAGGACACCGGCGATGCGGTACTGCTCGCCCTCCCGCCCGGAGAAGGGGGTGGCCAGGAAACCGCAGGCCAGGGCGCCCACCACGGGAAGGACGGTCGGGGTGCGGAAGTGGTCGGCGTCGACCGGGTCCCGGCGCAGCACCAGGACGGCGACGTTCACGACGGTGAAGACGATCAGCAGCAGCAGCGCCGTCGTCCCGCCGAGGGCGGGGACCTCGCCGACGAAGGTGATCAGGCCGAACGCGAGCGCGGTGGTGAACAGGATCGCGGTCCAGGGCGTCCGCCGGTGGGGCAGGACGCGACCGAGTTGCGGCGGCAGGACCCGCTCCTTGGCCAGGCCGTAGACGAGCCGGCTGGCCATCAGCATGTTGATCAGCGCCGTGTTGGCGACGGCGAACATCGTGATGACGCCGAAGAGGCTGAGCGGGAAGTCCGGCGCCCCCGCCTCCACGACCCGCAGCAGCGGCGGGGTGTCGGGGTCCGACAGCTGGTCGGCGGGGACCAGGGCGATCGCCGAGATGGAGACCAGCACGTAGATCAGGCCGGTGATGAGCAGCCCGGTCAGCAGCACCTTGGGGAAGATCCGCCGCGGTTCCTTGCACTCCTCGGCCATGTTCACCGAGTCCTCGAAGCCGACCATGGCGAAGAACGCGAGGCCGGTCGCGGCGATGACGCCGGCCAGCACCCCCTTGTCGCCGGTGTCGAACTCGGTCACCCGGCCGAAGTCGCCGTCCCCGCCGAACAGCGCCCAGGCGCCGACGCCGATGACGATCAGCAGGCCCGAGAGCTCCACGCAGGTGAGCACGACGTTGCTCTTCACGCTCTCGCCGACCCCGCGCAGGTTCACCGCCGCGACGAGCGTCATGAAGCCGAGGCCGATGAACGTGATGCCCCAGCCGTTGATGTCGACCTCGAACACCTCGGCGGCGTTCTCGCTGAAGGCCCGGGCGGCCGTCGAGGCGGAGGTGATGCCGGAGCTCATGACCGCGAAGGCCACGAGGAACGTGACGAAGTGGATGCCGAACGCCTTGTGCGTGTACAGCGCGGCGCCGGCGGCCTGCGGGTACTTGGTGACCAGCTCCAGGTAGCTGAACGCGGTGATGAGCGCGACCAGGAACGCGACGAGGAACGGCAGCCACACCACGCCACCGACCTCGGCGGCCACCGTGCCGGTGAGCGCGTAGATGCCCGTGCCCAGCACGTCGCCGACGATGAACAGCAGGAGCAGGCCCGGGCCCATCACGCGCTTGAGCGCCGGCTGCCCGCCGGTGGTCTCCTCGTCGGTCGTCCTCGTGCTCGCCATGTGCCGCCTCCTGCGCGGGTCGGTGCCGGGCGACCGCCGTTGGCCGTGATCGAGATGATCAGTGCCCGGCGCGGGTGCCGCGACTCGAACGCCGGACGGCGCCGGGGCGCACGGACGCCGACACTCGGGCGCATGGCCGAGCCCACCCCCGCACCGCCCGCCGCGACCCCCGTCGTCCCGAAGACCTGCCTCGTCACCGGGGCCACCGGCTACATCGGGGGCCGGCTGGTGCCCGAGCTGCTCGCCGCCGGTCACCGGGTCCGGGTGCTGACCCGGTCGCCGGAGAAGCTGCGCGACCACCCGTGGGCGGGTCGCGTGGAGATCAGCCGGGGGGACGCGACGGATCCCGACGCCGTCGCCGCCGCGTGCACCGGCGCCGACGTCGTCTACTACCTGATCCACAGCCTGGGCAGCGGCCCGCGGTTCGAGGAGACCGACCGCCGGACGGCGCAGGTGATGGCCGACGCGGTCGGGCCGGCGGGCGTCGGCCGGCTGGTCTACCTCGGCGGCCTGGAGCCCGACGACGAGGAGCTCTCCCCGCACCTGCGCTCGCGCGCCGAGGTCGCCGCGATCCTGCTCGGGTCGGGCGTGCCCACCGTGGTGCTGCGCGCGGCCGTCGTCCTCGGGTCGGGCTCGGCGTCGTTCGAGATGCTGCGCCACCTGACCGAGCGGCTGCCGGTGATGGTGACCCCGCGCTGGGTGCACAGCCGGATCCAGCCGATCGCCATCCGGGACGTGCTGCGCTACCTCGTCGCCTGCGCCGACCTGCCGCCCGACGTGCACCGCTGCTTCGACATCGGCGGCCCCGACGTCATGGACTACGCGGAGATGATGCACCGCTACGCCGAGGTCGCCGACCTGCCGCGGCGGCGGATCCTGCCGGTGCCGTTCTTCACCCCGTCGCTGTCGAGCCACTGGGTCGGGCTCATCACGCCCGTGCCGGCGTCCATCGCGCGGCCGCTCGTGGAGTCGCTGCGCAACACCGTCGTCGTCTCCGAGCGGGACATCACCCGCTACGTCCCCGATCCGCCCGAGGGCCTGCTCGGCTTCGACGACGCCGTCCGGCTGGCGATCCAGCGGATCCGCGACCACCAGGTCACGACCCGCTGGACCTCCGCGTCGGTGCCCGGCGTGCCCTCCGACCCGCTGCCCACCGATCCGGACTGGTCGGGCGGCAGCCTCTACCTCGACGAGCGGACCCGGGAGACCGACGCCACGCCCGAGGCGCTCTGGCGGGTGGTCGAGGGCATCGGCGGGGAGACCGGCTGGTACTCGTTCCCGCTGGCCTGGGAGGTGCGCGGGCTGCTGGACCGGGCGGTCGGTGGCGTCGGGCTGCGACGCGGGCGGCGGCACCCCACCGACCTCTACGTCGGCGACGCCCTGGACTTCTGGCGGGTGGAGGAGCTGGACGAGGGCCGGCTGCTGCGGCTGCGGGCCGAGATGCGCGTGCCCGGCCTCGCCTGGCTCGAGTTCCACGTGGAACGAGCCGCGGCCGTGGACGGGCGACCGAGTGGCACCCGGCTGCGGCAGAAGGCCACGTTCCACCCCCGCGGCCTGGCCGGGCACGCCTACTGGTGGTCGGTGGCGCCGTTCCACGGGTTCGTGTTCGGCAGCATGATCCGCAACATCTGCCGCGCTGCCGAGAGCGGGAGGCCCTACGCGGCCAGGCCGCGGGAGGAGGCGGCGTGACTCGCGCCGGAACGCCGTCCTCCCGCACCGCGGCGCGTCCTCCCGCACCGCACACCGTGAGGGAGGTAGCTCCGGGATCAGGTCCCTGATCCCGGAGCAGCGGCGTCAGACCAGCAGCTGGGCCGTGGCGAGCTCGCGGTAGAGCGGACTGGCGTCGAGCAGCTCGTCGTGGGTGCCCGAGGCGAGCACGCGGCCGCCGTCCAGGACGACGATCAGGTCGCTGTCGACGACGGTGGACAGCCGGTGGGCCACCACCAGCAGCGCCCGGTCGGCGGCGGCCGCGGCCAGGGTGCGGCGCAGCAGCTCCTCGTTGCGGGCGTCGAGGCTGGCCGTCGGCTCGTCCAGCAGCAGCAGCGCCGGCCGGGCCAGCAGCGAGCGGGCGATGGCCAGCCGCTGCCGCTCCCCACCGGACAGCAGCACCCCGTCGTCACCGACGGCGACGTCCAGGCCGCGCGGGGAGCGCTGCACCACCCCGGTCAGGCCGACGTCGGCGAGCACCGCCCACAGCTCGTCGTCGGACGCGGTGGGGGCGGCCAGCAGCAGGTTCTCGCGGATCGTGCCGGCCAGCACCGGCGCCTCCTGCTCGACGTAGCCCAGCCGGCCGCGCAGCGCCGCCCGCGGCAGGTCGCGGACGTCGGTGCCCGCCCAGCGGATCGCGCCGCCGGTGAGCGGGTAGAACCCCTCGACCAGGGCCAGCACCGTGGACTTCCCGGCGCCCGAGGGCCCGACCAGCGCCACCCGCGACCCGGCGGGCACGGTCAGGGAGACCCGGTCCAGCACCGGCGTCCCGTCGGGATAGGCGAAGGAGACCTCGTCCAGCTCCAGCAGGGGTGTGCCGGCCGGCGGCACCCGGGGGACCGTGACCACCACCCCGCCGCGCTCGGGCCGGGCGTCGTCCTCCGGCTCGAGCGCGAGCACCTCCTGGATCCGGGCCAGCGCGCCCAGGCCGGTCTGCAGCTGCGTGTAGGCCGAGATCGCCTGTCCCAGCGGCATGACCAGCAGGAACAGGTAGAGCACGAACGCGACCAGGTCGCCGACGGCGATCGAGCCCGACGCCACCCGGTACCCGCCGAGGCCGAGCACCGCGAGGAAGGCCCCCTGGACGGCGATCGAGCCCGCGGGCTGGACCAGGGCCTGCAGCCGCGCGACCGCCACGCCGGCCCGGTAGGCGCGGGTCGCGCTGGCGTCCACCACCTCGACCTCGCGGGCGGTGGCGCCGCTGGCGCGGATGGTGCGCACCGCCGACAGCGCCCGCTCGACGGCGGCGCTCATCGCGCCGACCTCCTCCTGGGCCTGCCGCGACAGCCGACGCACCCGGCGGCTGGTGGTGACGGCGACGGCGAGACCCACCGACACCGCGGCCACGGTCACCAGCAGCAGCCAGGGGTCGACGATCGCCATCGCCACGAGCGCGCCGACCCCGACGACGGCGGAGCCGGCCACCTCGACGATTCCGGAGGTGACCGTCGCGCGCAGCAGCGTCGTGTCGGCGCCGACCCGCGACATGAGGTCGCCGGTGCGGCGGCGGTCGTACTCCGCCACGGGCAGCCGCAGCAGCCGGTCGGCCAGGGCGCGCCGCGTCGTGAGGACGACGCCCTCGGCGGCGCGCTGCAGCACGAAGGACTGCAGCGCGCCCAGCACCGACGCCGCGACCAGCACCAGGACCAGCGCGGAGACGACCGGCAGCAGCGTCTCCCCGCCTCCGACGGCGGAGATGACCCGGCTCACCAGCGCCGGCTGCGCCAGCGACGCCGCCGCTCCGACCAGCGACAGGCCGGCGGCCAGCGTCAGCGCGCGCCGGTGCGGCCGCAGCAGGGGCAGCAGTTGCCGCAGCCCCGTCCGCTCCCGGCGGGCGGGGGGCGCCTCGGGCTCCAGGACGGTGCCTAGCTCGCCGCGGCGAGCGCGCCGACGACGGCGGTCAGCAGCCGCGCGTGGTGCTCGATCAGCTGCGGCCGGTGGCCGTCGGGCCGGATGGCGGCGACGTACCCGCCGGCCAGGTCGCCGCCGGCCCCCGCGGGCGCCGACCAGAACTCGTCGCCGTCGTCGCTGCCCAGCAGCAGGCCGCGCACGGTGGGGTCCTCGACGAGCCGGCGCACCACCGGGGTGTCGGCCTCGGCCAGCAGCACCCACCGGGCGTCGAACTCCGGGTCGCCGCTGGGAACGGGCACCAGCCCGCCGGTGCGGTGCTTCCAGAACCGGGCGGGCGACAGCCGCAGCCCCGGGAGCGTCGCCAGCACCGGGGCGGCGGTGACCGCGTACTCCGGGACGACCCGGCGCTTGTCGGCGTACACGACGTCGAAGGCGACCAGGTCCAACGCGCCGTAGCGGCCGCGCATGACCCCGGCCGGGCGGTGGTCGCGGGTGAGGCGCGTCGGCGCGGTGGCGAGGAGGACGGCGAGCCCGGCGTCCCCCGGCCCGGTCCCGTCGGAGATCTCCCAGCCCTGCTGCAGCGCCCAGCCCTGCGCCCCGACGGGATCGCCCTGGTAGGCGAACACCTGCTCGAACTCGCCCGGCCGACGCGGCGGGCGGGGAGCGAACGGCCCCCCGCCGCCGGGGGACTCATCCTGCGGCGGGGCCGCCGGTCCGGGCCGCTCCTGCTGCCAGGGACGGTGACCGGCCTCGCGCGAGCGGTCGGGCTCGGCGGCGGGCAGGTCCCAGCCCGGCGGCTGCCAGCCCCGGTCGCCGGCGGGCGGGTCCTGCGGCGGATCGGCCGGCGGCGGGGTGCCGCCGCCCTGCGCCGAGCCGTCGCCGAGGTGCTCCGGCTCGCGCCAGCCGCTGCCGTCGCGGTCGTCGAACCCGTCCCGGTCGCGGTCCTGCGGGCCGCTCATCGCCGCTCCCCCGTCGTCTCGCGGGTCATCTCGCCGTCCTCCCGGGCCGGACCCCTGCGGATCCGCCTCATCCGTACGTGTCGCGCGGGCCCCGCCCGCGCACCGACCGCGGGCCCTTCTTCCAGCTGGGGGCCGTCGGTCCGACAACGCGCAACCGGGTGACGACGTCCCCGCCCACCCCGTCGCGCAGCCGCCCGAGGATGGTCGGCGCCAGCAGCCGGAGCTGGGTGGCCCACGCCGTGGACTCGGCGACCACCAGCAGCTCGCCCTCGCTCAGGGACTGCGGCCGGCAGTGCGCGGCGATGTCGGGGCCGACCAGGGCGTCCCACCGCCCGAAGACCGAGCCGACGCGGGTGTGCGCCGTCCAGTCCTGGTCGCTGACCAGGGAGTCGACCAGCCGACCCAGCGGCTGCGGGTCGTCGGCGCTGGGCCCGGCCCCGGTCCACCGGCGCCGCGGGCCGGCGATCCGCCGCCGCGTCGGCTGCGGCCGGGCCGCGGCCGCGGCGCGCGCCGCGGCCAGCGCCGCGCGGGCCACGTCGCTCGGCCGTCCGGGCCGCTCCTCGCTCACGACACCTCCTCGACAGCCGGGTCCACGACGAACGCCGCCCCGCCGGCGACCTGGACGCGGGTGCCCCGCAGCTCCGCAGGCACGTCGTCGAGCACCGCCGCGGTGATCAGGGTCTGCTCCGCCGACCGGGCGACCGCGGCCAGCGCCGCCCGCCGCTCGGTGTCCAGGGTGGCGAACACGTCGTCCAGCACGAGGATCGGCTCCTCGCCGTCGGCGCGGAAGAGCTCCAGGCAGCCCAGCTTGAGGGCCAGCGCCAGCGACCACGACTCCCCGTGGCTGGCGAAGCCCTTGGCCGGCACCGGACCGAGGGAGATCACCAGGTCGTCGCGGTGGGGGCCGACGAGGGTCATGCCGCGGTCCACCTCGTCGGTGCGGCGCTCGGCCACCCGCTCGCGCAGCGCGGCGGCGAGCTCGGCGACGTCGGGCAGCGCCGTCCCGGCCGGGAGCGGGGTGCCGTCGCCGGCCAGCGGCACCGTGCTCGTGTAGCCGAGCCCGGCGACCGGTGCGTCCGGGCCGGCGACCTGGGCGTGCGCGGCGGCGACGTGCGGCACCAGGTCGGCGACGAGGCGCAGCCGGGCCGACAGCAGCTGGCTGCCCAGGTCGACGAGGTGGCCGTCCCACACGTCCAAGGTCGCGAGCGCCCCGCCCCGGGCCAGGCGGGCGGTCTTGAGCAGGGCGTTGCGCTGCTTGAGCACCCGCTCGTAGTCGCTGCGCACCGCGGCCAGCCGCGGCGTGCGGCTGACCAGCAGGTCGTCGAGGAAGCGGCGCCGGTCGGAGGGGTCGCCCCGCACCAGCACCAGGTCCTCGGGCGCGAACAGGACCGTCTTCACCAGCCCGAGCAGCTCGCGGGGACGGGGCAGCGGCGCGCGGTTGACCCGGACCCGGTTGGCCCGGCCCGGGTTGATCTCGATCTCGACGAGCAGCTCGCGGTCCTCGCGCCGCAGTGCCGCCCGCACCACCGCCTGCTCGGCACCGTGCCGCACCAGCGGGGCGTCGGAGCTGACCCGGTGGCTGCTCATCGTCGCCAGGTAGCCGACCGCCTCCACGAGGTTCGTCTTGCCCTCCCCGTTGCGGCCGACGAAGACCGTCGGCCCGGGGGTCAGCGCGACGTCGACGCGCTCCCAGTTCCGGAACGAGCCCAGCTGGAGGTGCCGGACGTACAAGTCAGACCTGGTGAGGCGCTGGAACGGCCACGGTGCAGGGACCCGGACCGGGCACCGGCGAGGGGTGGGGGGCGACGAGGTCCTCGTTCACGCGGGGCGCTCGACCTCCTGGTCGCGGACGGCCTGCACCGCGTGCCCGCCGAACTGGTTCCGCAGCGCCGCGACCGCCTTCATCGTCGGCGAGTCCTCCTGCCGGGAGGAGAACCGCGCGAACAGCGACGCGGCGATCGTCGGCATGGGCACCGAGTTCTCGATCGCCTGCTCGACGGTCCACCGGCCCTCGCCGGAGTCCTCCGCGTAGCCGCGGATCCGGTCCAGGGCGGGGTCCTCGTCCAGCGCGCGGACCAGCAGGTCGAGCAGCCAGGAGCGGATGACCGTGCCCTGGGTCCAGGAGCGGATGACGCCCGGGACGTCCTCGATCAGGTCGACGGCCGCGAGCAGTTCGTAGCCCTCGCCGTAGGCCTGCATGAGGGCGTACTCGATGCCGTTGTGGACCATCTTGCTGAAGTGCCCGGCGCCGACGGGGCCGGCGTGCACGAACCCGGCACCGGGCATCGCCTGGCCCGACGCGTCCTCGGGCTCCGGCGGCCGCAGCGCGTCGAAGATCGGCTGGACCTTGGCGACGTCGTCCTTCGTGCCGCCGACCATGAGCGCGTAGCCGTTCTCCAGGCCCCACACCCCGCCCGAGACGCCGGCGTCGACGTAGCCGATGCCCTTCTCGCGGCACAGGACGTCGTGGATCTGGTCGTCGGTGTACTTGGAGTTGCCGCCGTCGACGATGACGTCGCCCGGCTCCAGCAGCCCGGCCAGCTTCTCGACGGTGGACCGCGTCGCGTCGCCCGAGGGCACCATCACCCAGACCACGCGGGGGGCCTGCAGCGCCCCGATCAGGTCCTCGAGGCTGGTCACGTCCCGCTTCTCGGAGTGCCGGTCGTAGCCGACGACCTCGTGGCCGGCCCGGCGGATCCGCTCCGCCATGTTGCCGCCCATCTTGCCCAGCCCTACCAGTCCCAGCTGCACGAGCGTGTCCTCCCTGTCGCTGTCGGCCAGACGTGTCCCGCGGCGGTGCGGTGCTGAGGCCTGTCTACGGCACCGGTCGGCGGGCGGCCACCCTTCGCCGGCCCCGCCGCGAGGTCGCGAGGCACGGGGGAAGGGTGGTGGGCCCCGTCCTCCCCGGCGCGGGGGCCGATCAGCCGGGCAGGCGCACCGGCATGATCAGGTAGCGGTAGTCCGGGCCCTTCTGCACGGCCCGGGCGGCGGCCCCGTCGTCGTCCGCGGCCGGCTCGGCCACGCCCGACAGGACGGCGGGCTTGAGCGGGCTCGTGAAGTCCATCCGCGCGCGTGGCGTGTGCACCGCCGCGAGACCGTCCAGCAGGAACGACGGGTTGAAGCCGATGGTCAGCGGCTCCCCGTCGAACTCGACGTCGCACCGCTCCTCGGCCTGGCCCTCGTCGTCGGTGCCGCCCGCGCGGAGCGTGACCTGGCCGGGGGTGAACTCGCAGCGCAGCGGCGTCCCGCGCTCGGCGACCAGCGCCACACGCTTGGCCGCGTCGGTGAACAGCCCGACCGGGAGCGTCGCGAACGCGTGCGACTCCGTCGGCATGATCGCCCGGTACTTGACGAACTCGGCGTCGAGCAGGCGCGTCGTCGTCTGCCGGTCCTTGCCCGACAGGCCGAGGATGCCCTCGCCGGTGCCGCTGGAGGAGAGCGAGACGACGATCTCCGGGCCGCTGGTGAGCGTCTTGGCGGCGTCGGCGAGCGTGCGGGCCGGCACGAGCACTGCGGCCGACAGGCCCGGGGTCTCCGGGCGCCAGGCGAACTCGCGCACGGCCAGCCGGTAGCGGTCGGTGGCCGCGAGGGTCACCCGGTCGTCGTCGATCTCCAGCCGGACGCCGGTGAGCATCGGCAGCGTGTCGTCCCGGCCGGCGGCCACGGCCACCTGGCCGACGGCCTCGGCGAACACGTCGCTCTCCACGACACCGGCGGACGAGGGCATCGACGGCAGGGACGGGTAGTCCTCGACCGGCAGCGTCGGCAGGCTGAAGCGCGCGTTGCCGCAGGTGATCGCCAGGCGCGGCCCCTCGGCGCGGATGTCGACCGGATGCGGCGGCAGCGCCCGGGTGATCTCGGCCAGCAGCCGGCCCGGCACCAGGGTGCGGCCGCTCTCCGTCGCCTGGACGTCGACCTCCGCGCGGGCGGACACCTCGTAGTCGAAGCCCGACACCGACAGCTGGCTGCCGTCCACCTCCAGCAGGATCCCGGCGAGCACCGGCACCGACGGCCGGGGCGGCAGGCTCCGCGCCGTCCACGCGACGGCATCGGAGAGGACCTCTCGCGCCACCCGGAACTCCATGACCGTGACCCACCCCTGCTCGTCGTCCACTGCGATGGCACCGCGGCGCCGGAACGGGCCGGACTGCGGTGCGGTCCCCCATCGTGCCGTGCGCACCGCGTCGGGGGGAAACCGCTGTCCCGCGAACGGGGTGCGACGGGATCTGTCGGACCCCTCTGCTCTGCTGCTCTCGACGGCCCGCGGGCACCTGCCAGCGGGCCGTCCCCACCCAGAGTGTGGTTCAAGGATTCCTCGAGATAACCAACTCATCCTCGTCATCACAGGTGTGGAAGCTGGGGATCGAGGCCGTCCGCGCAGGTCACCGCCCGAGTCGACTTGTGGGCCCGCTGTGTGCGCAGACCCCCTCGGCCGTGTCGACACGTGGACAACTCCGCGGTTGTTCACCGGTCGGCCCGTCCGTCCACCCCCTGTCCCCCCTCTCTCCCGGGTCCGTCCCCAGGCCGGCGGGCACCGGGCGGCGACGAGCCGTCGGACAGGTGGACGGGAGATGTCGAAGCCGCTGGTCAACAGGCTTATCCACCCCGGTGGACAGCCGGGACGGCGGACGGCCCCGGCATCACCCGGACGGGTGGCCGGCGGCCCCGGGTCGACCGCATTCCCCAGCCTGTGCACATCTCTGGGGACAACTGATCGACGAGTCGACCGAGGTCACCGCCCCGGAGCCGCCGATGACCGCGCGGAAAGCGGTCGGTGAGCGCACGGCCGCCGTCCCGTCCCTGTGGACGAACGTCGGCGCGGCCCTCCGGATCGCCCGTCGTGGCGACGATCCGGCGTCAGCTCCGGGCGCGGCTCTTGATGCGGGCGGTCAGCTCCGTGACCTGCGTGTACGTGGCCCGGCGCTCGCTCATCAGGTTGGTGATCTTCTTGACGGCGTGCATGACCGTGGTGTGGTCCTTGCCGCCGAAGGAGGCGCCGATCCGCGGCAGGGACAGCTCGGTGAGCTCCCGGCACAGGTACATCGCGA
The DNA here is from genome assembly GCF_900110555.1 of Trujillonella endophytica. Classification (GTDB taxonomy): domain Bacteria; phylum Actinomycetota; class Actinomycetes; order Mycobacteriales; family Geodermatophilaceae; genus Trujillonella; species Trujillonella endophytica. The sequence continues at coordinate 75,684 of NZ_FOEE01000011.1, read as the reverse complement.
TCTGCCGGGCGTTGACCAGGGTGCGGCTGCGGTTCGCGCCCTGCAGCTCCTCCATCGTCACGGAGAAGTACTCCGCGGTCGCGGCCATGATGATCGCCGCGGTGATCTGCGGCCCCTGCTCGTCGCTGATCAGGTCCTTCAGCACCAGCTCGGCCAGCGGCAGGTCCACCTGCTGCTTGTTGAGGCTGGCGAAAGCCGTGACCCGGATCAGCGCGCCCTCGAGCTCGCGGATGTTGGTCTGGACCTTGCTGGCGATGAACTCCAGCACCTGGTCGGGCGCCTGGAGTCGCTCCCCGTAGGCCTTCTTCCGCAGGATCGCGATGCGGGTCTCCAGGTCCGGCGCCTGGACGTCGGTGATGAGGCCCCACTCGAAGCGGGTCCGCAGCCGGTCCTCCAGCGTCGTCAGCTTCTTCGGCGCCCGGTCGGAGGTGATGACGATCTGCTTGCTGGCGTTGTGCAGCGTGTTGAACGTGTGGAAGAACTCCTCCTGCGTGCGCTCGGCCCGCTCGAGGAACTGGATGTCGTCGATCAGCAGGAAGTCGATGTCGCGGAAGCGGCGACGGAACTCCTCGGCCCGGCCGGAGTGCACCAGGTTGATGAACTCGTTGGTGAACTCCTCGGTGCTGACGTAACGCACCCGCACGTTGGGGAACATCCGCGCCGCGTAGTGCCCGATCGCGTGCAGCAGGTGGGTCTTGCCCAGGCCGGAGTCGCCGTAGATGAACAGCGGGTTGTAGGCCCGCGCCGGCGCCTCCGCGACCGCCACGGCCGCGGCGTGGGCGAACCGGTTGCTGTTGCCGATGACGAAGCTGTCGAAGACGTACTTGGAGTTCAGCCCGGGGTCCGAGCCGGCGGGACGGCGGTCGCCGCCGAACAGCTGGACCGCCTCGCCCCCGCCCCGCGCTGCACGGCGGGCGCGTCCCGAGGCCTCGTCGACCCCGTCGTCCGGGGCCTCGGCGGGCTCGTCGAACTCGAAGGGGAGGACGGCGGCCTCGTCGCCGCCGCCCCAGTCGCGCTCGGCCGCGCGCCGACGGCGGGCCGGCGGGCGAGGGGGCTCCGTGGGCGGGGTCCACTCCCGCCCACCGGGCTCGCGCTCCCAGGCGGGCGGGGCGTCGGCCCGGACGCCGAACGCGCTCCGGCCGTCGTCGGCGCGGTCACGGGTCTGCTGGTCCTCCTCGAGGCGCGAGGCCTCGACCGCGGACCAGGGGCGGCGCGTCGGCAGGTCGTCCCGCTCGGGCTCGCGCGGGCTCTCCGCCGGCGCGTCCTCCAGCTGGACGGCGACGCGGATGTCGCGGCCGAGCTGCTCGGACAGCGCCTCGGCCAGCACCCGGCGCATGCGCGACTCGAGCACCGCCTGCGTGAACCCGTTCGGCGCGGCCAGCACCATGGTGTCCTCGAACAGCCCCAGCGGGCGGGTGAGGTTGAGCATCGCGTTCTGCTGCGGGGACAGGCTGGCGGCCAGTCGCTCGCGGATCTGGTCCCAGACCGTGGCCAGGTCCACCGTGGCATCGGCCATGGCCGTGTCCTCCTCGAGCTGGGTCGTCCGCCGGTCGCTCCTGCGGCCCGGAAGCGGTTCCGGTGTCACACGTCCCGGACGGGAGACCCGCCGTGCCCCGGTGTCCGCTCGGAACTTTCGGACACAACGGTTCCACACCGGTGTCCACAGGGTGTGCACAACCGGCGGCGGAGGCCGGCCGCGCTTCCGGAGGACGTCCGGCGACAGGCTTTTCCGCTGGTCGGGGCTGGGAAGAGGGGCGGGCGGACGGGTGTGGCGGTCGACGGACCGAAGGTCGGCCCGTCGCGGCCGGACCCGGAGAACCGGGCCGGAGCGACGGCGACGCTAACAGCTTCATCCACAGGCGGGCAACGACGGGACGGGGCCCTTTCGGCGCGTCGGTGGGCGTGTCGCGTCCCGGCGACGGCGCGTCGTCGCGGTCGGCTGCCGGCCGGGGGTGACCATGGTCAGTCGGGGTACGACCGGCCGCTCGGCCGGTCGCCGCCCTCGGCTATGCTGGTCCGAGTCCGTGGCTCCTCCGCGGCACCTCGGCGCGCTCGCGCGCCGGGTGTGCACCGTGGACGGCCCCGGTCGACCAGCTTCCGGGGGGCATCCGGAGCGGCAACAGCCGCGCAGGTGTCGCCCCGCGCGTGCCCGCCCACCGGCGGGTGTGCACCGCCGATGCCGTGTAGTAGGAGTCCTCCGTGAGCAAGCGCACGTTCCAGCCGAACAACCGTCGTCGGTCCAAGACCCACGGCTTCCGGCTGCGTATGCGCACCCGCGCGGGCCGGGCGATCATCGCCGGCCGTCGGCGCAAGGGTCGCGAGAAGCTCTCCGCCTGAGGTGTTGCCCGCGCAGGCACGCCTGCGCCGGCGTCCGGAGTTCACCGCGGTCGTCCGGTCGGGCCGACGTGTCGGGCGGTCGACCATGGTGCTCCACTTCCTCCCCGAACGCCCGGGGCCCGCGCCCGAGGGGGCCGGCCCACGGGCGGGATTCGTCGTGGGCAAGGCGGTGGGCAACTCGGTCGTCCGTTCGCGGGTGACCCGTCGCCTGCGCGCCGTCGTCCGCGGCGAGCTGCACCGGGTCCCACCGAGCGCCGACCTCGTCGTCCGGGCCCGGCCGGAGGCGGCGCAGGCCTCGTCCGAGCAGCTGCGCGCGGACCTCGTGTCCGGCCTCGACCGGGTCCTCGGCCCGCGGGCGGGCGCTCGATGACCGCCCCCGGTCGTGGACCGGTCGCCCGGGCCCTGCTGGCCGTCGTCGCCTTCTACTCCCGGGCGATCAGCCCGGCGCTCCCGCCCCGCTGCCGCTTCGCGCCGACCTGCTCGGCGTACGCGGCCGAGGCCATCGCGGTGCACGGTGCCGCGCGCGGCAGCTGGCTGGCACTCCGCCGGCTGCTGAAGTGCGCGCCGTGGCACCCCGGCGGGTTCGACCCGGTGCCGCCGTGCGGAACCACGCACGACCACCACTCGTCGGGGAGTGCGGTGCCCTCAGGGGCGCGCGCCGCCGGCTCCGACCGGTCGCGCCGCGACCCGACGTCCACGCCGGCCCACGGCCGGTCAGCGCAGCAGGAGGCTCGCGTTGCTTGACTGGCTGTACACCGCGATCGCGTGGGTGATGAAGCAGTGGCACGCGCTGTTCTCCACGTTCCTCGACCCCGCCGCCGGCATCACCTGGGCGCTGTCGATCGTGATGCTCGTGGTCACGATCCGCGTGCTGCTGTTCCGCCTGTTCATCAAGCAGGTCAAGAGCCAGCGGGCGATGCAGGAGATCCAGCCGGAGATCCAGAAGCTGCGCAAGCAGTTCGGGTCGGACCGGCAGGGCTTCAGCGAGGCCATGATGAAGCTCCAGAAGGAGCGCGGGGTCAACCCGCTGGCCGGCTGCCTGCCGATCCTGCCGCAGATCCCCATCTTCATCGCGCTCTTCCACGTGCTGCGCCGCCTGCAGCCCGGCGCGGACGGGCTGTACAGCTGGAGCGACGAGCTCACGGACCAGGCGGCCAAGGCCGAGCTGTTCGGGGCGCCGATCTCGTCGTCGTTCAACATGGCCGGCGAGAAGGCGGACGCGCTCCTCGCGCTGCCGGGCGTGACGATGATGAACATCCGCATCGTCGCGCTGACGCTCATGATCATCATGTGCGCGACGACCTTCTTCACGCAGAAGCAGATCATGCGCCGCTCCGGGCCCGTCGAGGGCCAGGCCGCCATGGTGCAGAAGCTGATGCTCTACGGGATGCCGATCAGCCTCTTCGTCACGGGGTTCTTCTTCCCGATCGGCGTGCTGCTCTACTGGTTCACCAACAACCTGTGGACGCTGGGCCAGCAGTTCTACATCCTGCGCAAGCTGCCCCCGCCGAACTCGCCCGCCGCGCTGGCCAAGAAGGCCGCCGAGAAGCCGGCCGTCGACCCGAAGGCGCTCGCCCCCAAGCCCGGGGCCAAGCCCGTCCGCGGCAAGGGCGGCCGCCCGGTGGTCGCGCTGGAGAAGAGCACCCCGGCGCCGGATCCCGCCCCGGCCGGCGGCACCAACGGCGCCCCGCCGTCGACCGCCGGTGACGGCGGCCCCGGTGACGGCGCCTCCGGTGCCAGTGCCTCCGGCGCCGGGACCAAGGGTTCCTCGCCGGCGAACCGCGGCAAGCGCAAGCGCCGATGAGCGGCCGGCGCCGCTCGTCCGGCGCCGCCGCATCCAGACCACCGGGGACGCCCCGGCCGCCCGCACCCACAGGAGGAGAGCCCTCATGAGCGCCCCGAACCCCTCGGCCACGGACACCTCCGCGACCGCGACCGACACCGAGCTGCCGGACTCCGGCGCGGCGGACGCCGACGCGCTGGTCGACGACGCGGACACCGACACAGACACCGACGAGGCCGGAGCCGACGACGCCGGCTCCGGCGCGGCCGGAGGTGCCCGCTCGGCCGACGACCTGCTGGTCCGCGAGGGCGACGTCGCCGGTGACTACCTGGAGCGGCTGCTCGACATCCTCGACGTGGACGGTGACATCGACCTCGACGTGGAGGGCGACCGCGCGTCGGTGGCCATCGTCGGCGGCCAGCTGACGGACCTCGTCGGGACCGACGGCACGGTGCTCGAGGCCCTGCAGGAGCTGACCCGGCTGGCCGTGGCCCAGTCCACGGGTGTCCGCAGCCGGCTGATGCTCGACATCGGCGGCTACCGCGCCCGCCGCCGCGCCGACCTGACCACCCTCGCGGGCGAGACCGCTGCCCGGGTGAGCCAGAGTGGCCAGCCCGAGCGCATGGCCCCGATGAACCCGTTCGAGCGCAAGGTCGTGCACGACGTCGTCGCCGGTGTGACCGGTGTGCACAGCGAGTCGGAGGGCGAGGAGCCCAACCGCCGGGTCGTGGTCCTGCCGGACCGCTGAGCGGTGCGGCGCCCGGGAGCGAAGCGATGACATCGAGCGATCAGGACGCCTCGCAGGCCACTCCCGCCCCGGGCGCCACCCCGCCCCCGCCGCCGCTGGCCGCGGAGGTCTTCGGGGCGGCCCTCCCCCGGGCGATCGCCTACGTCGACCGCCTGGCCGGCGACGGGGTGACCCGCGGCCTGATCGGGCCGCGCGAGGTCCCGCGCCTGTGGGAGCGGCACGTGCTCAACAGCGCGGCGGTGGCCGAGGCGGTGCCCGCCGGCGCGCGGGTCGTCGACGTCGGCAGCGGCGCGGGGCTGCCGGGCATCCCGCTCGGGTTGGCCCGCCCCGACGTCGTCCTCACGCTCGTCGAGCCCATGGCCCGCCGGGTCGACTTCCTCACCGAGGCGGTGGCGGAGCTCGGCACCGGATGGCGGGTCGTCCGCGGCCGCGCCGAGGAGCGGTCGGTCGTCACCGCCGTCGGACCGGTCGACGTGGTCACCGCGCGGGCGGTCGCGCCGCTGCCCCGGCTGGTGTCGTGGTGCCGCGGCCTGCTTCGGCCCGGCGCCTCGCTCGTCGCCCTGGTGGGCGCCCGGGCGCTCGCGGAACTGCCCGGGATGCTCGCGGAACTCGAGGCCGCGGGGATGCAGGACGTCCACCCCCGGGCTGTCGGTGCGGAGTGGGGAGACGCTGCCACTACCGTGGTGGTGATGACGCGCGGCCGACGGTGACGACGGACGCTCGGAGACCCACCGTTCCACGTGGAACGCGCTGCGTGAGGACGCGCGTGTTCCACGTGGAACGGCACGCAGGAAGGACCCGTGATGAGTGACCCGGGCCAACGGCTGCGGAGCAGTCTCGCCGCCGATCAGGCGGCCATGGCCCAGTTCTCCTCCTCCGGTGAGGAGTTCGACAGCCCGATCGCCATGGAGGCGCTGCGCGCCACCCGGGTGCTGCACGCGGCCAACCAGGATCCCTTCCCCCGGCCCGGACGCATCCGGGTCATCACCATCGCCAACCAGAAGGGCGGCGTCGGGAAGACCACCTCGACGGTGAACCTGGGCGTGGCCCTGGCCCTCTACGGGCTGCGGGTGCTCGTCATCGACCTCGATCCGCAGGGGAACGCGAGCACGGCCCTCGGGGTCGAGCACAGCGTGGGGACGCCGTCGATCTACGACGCCCTCGTCGGCGACCGGGAGATGTCGGAGGTGGTCCACCCGACGTCGGCCAGCCCGAACCTCCGGTGCGTGCCCGCCACCATCGACCTCGCCGGCGCGGAGATCGAGCTCGTCTCGGTCGTGGCCCGCGAGTACCGGCTGCGCCGCGCGATCGAGGGGTACCTGCAGGGGCTCCCAGAGCACGAGCGGCCGGACTACGTCCTCATCGACTGCCCGCCGTCCCTCGGGCTGCTGACGCTGAACGCACTCGTGGCCGGCGACGAGGTGCTCATCCCGATCCAGTGCGAGTACTACGCGCTGGAGGGCCTGGGGCAGCTGCTCAACAACATCGAGCTGGTGCGTGCGCACCTCAACCCGGGGATCTCCGTGCGCAGCATCCTGCTGACGATGTACGACGCGCGCACCAAGCTCGCCGACCAGGTGGCCGACGAGGTCCGCAACCACTTCAAGGACCTCGTGCTCCCCACCGTCATCCCCCGCAACGTGCGTGTCTCCGAGGCGCCGGGTTACGGGCAGTCGGTGGTCACCTACGACCCGGGCTCGCGCGGCTCGACGAGCTACGTGGACGCCGCTCGGGAGATCGCCGAGCGCGGCGTCGCGCTCACCCCGCTCACCGACGTCCGCCCCGGCGGGGCCCGTGGCGCCTATCCCCCGCCGCTGCCGCCGCGTGCCTTCCCCGACACCGATTCCGCCACCGTGGATGCCGGCACCGTGCCGGCCCCGTCCTCCGAGGAGTCCTCCCGATGAACAAGCGTGGCGGTCTGGGCCGGGGCCTCGCGGCGCTCATCCCGACGAGTGCACCGCCGGTGGAGCAGCCTCTGCCGGTCGGCGACGAGCGGTTCGCGGACGGCGGAGCGGTCGAGGCCCCGGCCGTGCACCTGCTGCCCAAGGCCGCGCAGGCCGCGGACAGCGTCGCCGAGACCGTCGCCCGGCAGGTCGAGGAGACCGTCGGGGTCCCCGGCGCGCAGCTGCGCGAGGTGGTCGTCGGCGACATCGTCCCCAACCCCAAGCAGCCCCGGCAGGTGTTCGACGACGAGGCGCTGGAGGAGCTCACCCATTCGGTGCGCGAGTTCGGCCTGCTCCAGCCGATCGTCGTCCGCGAGAGCGTCCTGGACGACGGCCGCACCGGCTACGAGCTGATCATGGGCGAGCGGCGGCTGCGGGCCGCCCGCGCCGCGGGGCTCGAGAGCGTTCCGGCCATCGTCCGGGACACCGAGGACGACGCGCTGCTGCGCGACGCCCTGCTGGAGAACATCCACCGCGTCCAGCTCAACCCGCTGGAGGAGGCCGCCGCCTACCAGCAGCTGCTGGAGGAGTTCGGCGCCACCCACGAGGAGCTGGCGCAGCGGATCGGCCGCAGCCGGTCCCAGGTCACGAACACCATCCGGCTGCTGAAGCTGCCGGTGAAGGTCCAGACCCGCGTGGCGGCCGGCATCATCTCCGCCGGCCACGCCCGTGCCCTGCTCGGCCTGGCCGACGCCGAGGCGCAGGAGGCGCTGGCCACCCGGATCGTCGCCGAGGGGATGTCGGTGCGGGCCACCGAGGAGGCGGTCGCGATGGCCGCCGCCGAGCGGCCCGCCGCCACCCGGCGCACCCGCCGGATCATGGCCCCCGGCGTCGAGGACCTCGCCGGGCGGCTCTCCGATGCGTTCGAGACCAAGGTCAAGATCCAGATCGGCCGGGCGAAGGGCCGCATCGTCGTCGAGTTCGGCTCGGTCGACGACCTGCAGCGCATCATCGGCCAGATGGCCCCGGACATCACCGGCCGGCGCAGCGAGTCCTGACGCAGGACCCACCCGTCCCACCCGTCGCACACCCGGCCGAGGAGTGCGTCGCGACGATCACGCGTGGGCCTCACCGGGGATTCCGTCACAGCGGAATCCCCGGTGAGGTGCCGGCTACCGGCTGGTGTGCGCGCGGCGGGTGAGGAGCTCGGCGAGCAGCTCGCCGAGGTCGCGCCCGGCGGCCTCGACGGCCATGGGGAACATGGACGTCTCGGTCAGTCCCGGGGAGACGTTGACCTCCAGGAAGTGCACCGCCCCGTCGGCGTCGACGATCGCGTCGGTCCGGGAGAGGTCGGCCAGGCCGAGCTCGCGGTGCACGGTGACGGCGAGCTCGGCCGCACGCTGGGCGACGTCGTCCGGGATCCGCGCCGGGGTGTGGTACTCGGTGAGCCCCGGCGTGTATCGCGCGGTGTAATCGAAGACGCCGGACGCCGGAGCCAGCTCGACCGCGGGCAGCGCCTGCGGACCGTCGCCCAGGTCGACGACGGCGAGCGCGAGCTCGGTGCCCTCGACGAAGCGCTCCACCATCACGGTGTCGCCGTAGGCGAAGCAGCTGACCATGGCCGCGGGCAGGTCCTCGACGCGGCTCACCTTCTGCACGCCCAGGGACGACCCGCCCGAGGCGGGCTTCACCATGAGGGGCAGGCCGAGCCGCGCGACGATCAGGTCGAGGACGGCGCCGGCGCCCAGCTCGCGGAACGTGCTGTGCGGGAGGGCGACCCAGTCCGGCGTCGTCCCACCGACGGACCGGACGACGGACTTCGCGGCGGGCTTGTCCCAGGCCAGCCGGCACGCCGCGGCCGGCGATCCCACGTAGGGGACGCCGGCGAGGTCGAGGACGGCCCGCAGGGATCCGTCCTCCCCCGTGGCGCCGTGCAGGGCGATGAACACCGCGTCCGCGGGCGCTGCGGCGAGCCCGGGCAGCAGCTCGGCGTCGGCGTCGCGCAGTTCGGCGTCGACCCCGGCGCGGGTCAGCTCCTCGGCGACCTGCGTGCCGGAGGAGAGGCTGACCTCCCGCTCGAACGTCAGGCCACCGGCGAGCACGACGACGCGCAGCGGGTCGGCGGCCGCCGTGGGGGCGGGAGCCGGGGCGGAGTCCGTGGTCATGCTCGGCCGTCCTCGAAGTGGTCGCTGTTGGCGGGCCCGACGAGGTTCTCCGCCGTGTGGTTGGGGACCGCGCGGGGCACGGCGCGGAAGGTGCCGGTGTCCACGGAGTCGAAGGTGGAGTGCAGGTCCAGCTCGGCCTCGATGACGCGGGCCAACCGGCGCACCCCCTCGCGGATCTGGTCGGGCTCGGGGTAGCAGTAGGACAGCCGCATGTACTCGCGGCCGCCGCCGTCGGCGTAGAAGCCGATGCCCGGCACGTAGGCGACGTGCGCGTTCACCGCGCGCGGCTGCATGAGCTTGCTGTCCAGCCCGTGCGGCAGCTTGAGCCACACGTAGAAGCCGCCCTCGGGCCGGGTCCACGTCGTTCCGGCCGGCATCATGGCCTCGAGCGACTCCAGGCAGGCGTCGCGGCGCTCCCGGTAGAGCTCGGTGAACAGCTTGATCTGCTCGCGCCACGGCTGGGTGTCCAGGTAGCGGGCGACGGCGTACTGGGTGAGCGACGGCGGGCAGAGCACCTGCGCCTCGGTCGCCAGCACGAGCTTCTCGCGGACGGCGAGCGGAGCCAGCACCCAGCCCACCCGCAGGCCGGGCGAGAAGGTCTTGGAGAAGGAGCCGAGGTAGACGACCCGCTGGGAGTTGCGCGCCCGCAGCGCCCGCATCGGCTCCCGGTCGAAGCCGAGCAGGCCGTAGGGGTTGTCCTCGACGATGAGCAGGTCGTACCGGTCGGCGATCGCCATGATCTGCTCGCGGCGGGGCTCGGACAGCGTCACGCCGGCGGGGTTGTGGTAGTTCGGCACGGTGTAGAGGAACTTCACCCGGTCGCCGTTGGCGCGGCACTCCAGCAGCGCCTGCTCCAGCGCCTCGGGGATGAGGCCGTCGTCGTCCATCGGCACGTGCCGGACCCGGGCCTCGGAGGACTGGAAGACGCCCAGCGCGCCCACGTAGGACGGCCCCTCGGCGAGGACGACGTCACCGGGGTCGCAGAACACCCGGGTGACCAGGTCGAGCCCCTGCTGGGAGCCGACGGTCACGACGACCTCGCTGGGCGAGGCGTCGGTGATGCCCTCCAGCGCCATCACGTCGCAGATCCGCTCCCGCAGGCGCGGGTCGCCCTGGCCGGAGCCGTACTGCAGCGTCTGCGCGCCCATGCCGCTGACCAGGTCGCCGATCATCGAGCCGACCGCGTCCAGGGGGAGCGCGGTGACCGCGGGCATGCCACCGGCGAGCGAGACGACCTCGGGCCGGCTCACGACGGAGAACAGCGCGCGGATCTCCGACGTCTTCATCCCGTGCGTGCGTGCCGCGTACCGGTCCGCCAGCGGGTCGAGCCGCGGATGGCGCGGGACGACGGGGGAGTGCAGGTGCGCGTTCGCGCCGGGGCCCGGGGGCACACCGGGCGGGAGAGTGGCCACCCGTCGAGTGTAAGGAGCCGGATCCAGCGAGTTGTCCGACACGGCGGGATGTGACGGAAGGGTCCGGGGAGAGGGGGGCTCAGCTCGGCAGGGGGGCGGCGCGTGCCCGCGGTGTCATCCGGAGGATGACGATCGAGGGAGCACGAAGGTGCCGGTCGGCGGGTCGGCCTCGGCGGGCAGGAACAGCCGCTGGACGGCGGCCAGGACGGCGGAGGCGACGGTGCCCCGCAGCTTGGCGTCGAGCAGCAGGAGCCGGTCCACGGGGTGCGACAGGTAGCCGCAGTCCAGGCGGACGGCCGGCATCCGGGTCATCCGCAGCAGTTCCCACGTCCGCGGGTAGCCGCCGAGGTCGATGAGGCCGGTCCGCGCCACGATCTCGCGGCGCACGAGGTGTGCGAACTGCTCCCCCACCGTGGAGGAGGCTCCCGAGCCGGTGCCGTAGTAGTAGCTCGCGACCCCCCGGGCGTGCTCGGACCCGTGGGAGTCGGTGTGCAGGGAGAGGAACAGGTCGGCGCGGGCGTCGTTGGCGAACGTCGTCCGCTCGGCGGCGCTGGGGTTCTGCTCGCGGCCGCGCGTCAGGTAGACGGTCGCGCCGGCGGCGGCGAGCCGGCCCTCGATGCGCGACGCGAGGTCCAGCACGAGGTCGGCCTCGGTGGTCTCCCCCGCGGTGAAGCCGGTCTCGTCCCCGCCGTGCCCGGGGTCGATGACGATCCGGCGGCCGATCAGGTGCGGGCCGCTCTCCACCATGGAGGCGCTCTGCCGCAGCAGCTGGGGGCGGCCGCCGGTGACCTTGCGCCCGAGCTGCCGCAGCGCGCGGAGGGTCGCCGGGCCGCACGTGCCGTCGGCGGTGAGCCCGTAGTCGCGCTGGAAGGCGCGCAGGCCGGCCTCCGTCTCCGGCCCGAGGATGCCGTCGGCCCGGCCGGCGTCGTAGCCGAGCTCGAGCAGGCGCTCCTGGAGGCTCGTGACGTCGTCGCCGCGGACGGGGCGCTCGGGGTCGTGGTGCAGCAGCCGGTCACCGAGGGACCAGCGGGCCTCCGACAGCGCCCGGTAGGTCTCCTCGCCCACCTGGCCGTCGACGGTCAGCCCGCGCACCTGCTGGAAGTGGCGGACGGCGAGCTCGGTCGCGGAGTCGTAGACCGACTCGACGCCGGTGTTCCCCGTCTCCCCGGCGTCGCCGGCTCCCCCGGTCTCCCCCGCGTTCCCCGCGTTCCCGTCGTCCCCGGTGGCCGGCTGGAGCAGGTCCAGGCTGCGCAGCGCCGCCCGCACGTCCGCGACCGCGGCGCCGCGGTCCCCGGGTCTCAGGGGGTACATGCCGTCGTTGCTCGCCATCGTTCGTCGATTGTCGTCCCCGGTCCCGGCCGGGGCCCAACGGGGGGCCGGTTTCAGCACCCCGGACGCGCCGGGGCCCACCCGGCCGGGTGGGCGGGTGGGCCCTGGATCACGCTGCGTCCTGGTCTAGCGTGCGGCCCCCGTGCCGGGTCCCGCCGCGGGCGTGCGAGCGGCAGGGGGCACGGGGTCCTGGCTCAGATGTAGTCGGACAGGTCCGACAGGATCGCGCCCTTGGGCTTGGCGCCGATGATGCTCTTGACCGGCTTGCCGCCCTGGAAGACCGTCATGGTCGGGATCGACATGACCTGGTAGTCGCGGGCGATCTGCGGGTTCTCGTCGATGTTCAGCTTGGCGATCGTGAGCTTGTCGCCGTGCTCGGCGGCGATCTCCTCGAGCACCGGAGCGACCATCTTGCACGGTCCGCACCACTCCGCCCAGAAGTCGACGAGCACGGGCTTGTCGCTGCCCAGGACCTCGTCGGCGAAGCTCGCGTCGGTCACCGTCACGGTGTTGCCTGCCATGGTCGTTCTCCCTGTTCGGTTGCGCGAAGTCGCTGGTGGGTCAACCAGCGTGATGGGCGGTCTATGCCCGGGACCGCCTGTCGGCCCGTGTCGTTCGGCCACCCTCCGGGGTCCCGCGACGAGCGCGGGGCCGGGGGAAGGGCGGCCTTCGTCAGCGCTCGTCGAAGGTCTCGGCGAGCCAGCGCTCGGCGTCGATCGCCGCGGCGGCCCCGGTGCCGGCCGAGGTGATGGCCTGCCGGTAGATGCGGTCGACGACGTCGCCGCAGGCGAAGACACCGTCGATGTTCGTGCGGGTCGTCGGGTGCTCGACCAGGATGTAGCCCTCGTCGTCCAGCTTGAGCTGGCCGGCGAAGATCTCGCTGCGCGGGTCGTGGCCGATGGCGACGAACACGCCGGACACCGGGAGCTCCTCGGTGCTGCCGCTGGCGACGTCGGCGAGCCGGATGCCGGAGACGGTGTCCTGCCCGAGGACGTCGAGGACCTGCTTGCCGAGGGCCCAGCGGATCTTCTCGTTGTCCTGCGCGCGCTTCTGCATGATCTTCGAGGCGCGGAGCTCGTTGCGGCGGTGGACGACGGTCACGCTCTTGGCGAACCGGGTGAGGAAGGTCGCCTCCTCCATCGCCGAGTCGCCGCCGCCGACCACGACGATGTCCTGGTCGCGGAAGAAGAAGCCGTCACACGTGGCACAGGCGGAGACGCCGCGGCCGAGCAGCCGGGCCTCGTTGTCCAGGCCCAGGTACCGGTACTTGGAGCCGGTGGCGACGATGACGGCGTGGGCGCGGTGCACCTCGTCGCCGATCTTCACGATCTTCGGCGTCGCGGTGAGGTCGACCTCGGTGACGTCCCGCGCGACCAGTTCCGCACCGAAGCGCTCGGCCTGGGTGCGCATGTCGTCCATCAGCTGCGGACCCTGCACGCCCTCGGCGAAGCCGGGGAAGTTCTCGACCTCGGTGGTCGTCATGAGCGCGCCGCCGAACTGCGAGCCCTCGAAGACCAGCGGGTGGAGGTTGGCGCGGGCGGCGTAGACGGCCGCCGTGTACCCGGCCGGACCGGATCCGATGATGATCAGGTCGCGGACGCCGTCGTGCTCCGCCGGGGGGATCACGGGGTGCACGATCCCCTCGGTGGTGACCGCAGGGCCGGGGCTGGGCTGGTGGTCGTTCGTCACGGGCGGCACAACCTCGGATCGTAGGGGCCGCATTCCCGGAGGGGCGGGGTCGCTCACCCGGCCGGGCGGAGGGCGACCTCGGCGATGTCGGCGGAGAAGCCGCCCTCGGTCTCGGCCAGCGACGTCACCCACACGAGCAGGTAGCGGGTGGTGACCGGCTCGTCGAAGGCCAGCTCGGTGGAGCCGTCGACGGTCCCGGACGCGCCCACGGTCCACTCCGCGAGGTCCGCGCCGGGTCCGCCGCCGACGCGGACCTCCATGCTCGCGCCGGGGGTGTTCGTGGTGATCGTGACCGCGGCCAGGGCCTGGTCGCCGCCGAGGTCGTAGACGATGCCGACGCCGTCCTTCAGCCCGGAGAAGTCCGGCGAGCTGGAATAGGTCACCGTCGACCAGGCGGTTCCGGTGTCCCCGTCGTGGGTGAGCGGGACGTCGCCGTCGTTCTCCGGGTCGGAGTCCTGCGGGTTGAACAGGGTCGAGGAGGCGATCGTGGCCGCGGGGAGCTCGCCGGTCGGGGGCTCCTCGGCGGGGGCCGAGTCCTGCGGCACGGAGGACGACGGCGGGGCCGAGGTCCCGGAGCCGTCGTCCGTCCCGTCGGCGACCGACAGCACGTTGGTCCCGAACCACCACGCGAGCAGGACGACGACCACGAGCGCGATCAGCGGGAGCCCGATCATCACGAGCCTGCGCCGGGCCGGGCGCTCGCCGTCGGTGGTCTCGCCGAAGCCGTCGTCCCGCCGGTCGTCGAGGGCCTCGTCGAAGGCGTCGTCGTCCTCGTCCTCGTCGCCGAACGCGGCGTCCAGGCGCAGGTCGTCGTCGCGGTAGGCAGGTGCCGGGGGCAGCCCGCCGACGCCCAGCCGCTGCGGACCGCCGGCGTCGACGTCGTCGACGTCGTCCTCCTCGCGGCGCTCGCGCAGCCGGCGCAGCCAGCCGCTGTCGCTCTCCTCCGGATCGCGGATGAGGTGCATCGACTGGCTGGGGCGCGGCGGAGCGGCCAGCAACGCCGCCATGGCGGCCGCGCTGGACAGCCCGGCGCCGGGCTCGGTGGAGCGGGCGCGACGGACCAGCGCGGCCAGGTCGGGCTGGGCGACCAGCAAGGGACGCGGCGGGCGCCCGTCGGCGGCCGGTGCGTCGCTCTGCCGGCCGGTGAGGCAGTACTCCAGGAGCTCCCCCAGGGCGGCGATGTCGCCCTGCATGGTCCCGGAGGCGGCGGGGACCGCGCGCAGCCCGACGAGGCCGTTGGGGCGCAGCACGACGGTGTCGGGGCCGATGCCGCCGACCGCCAGGCCGACCCGGTGCGCCTCGGCGACGCCCTCGGCCAGCCGGCGGAGCACGGTGCGCACCTCGCGCTCGGGGATCGGGCCCTCGGCGAGCCGCTCCGCGAGCGTGCGGCCCTCGATCCACTCGTTCACGACGTAGGCGGCACCGCCCGGGGCGGCGGCATCCCCGCTGCCCTCCGCCGCGTCGTAGACCATCGCCAGCGCGGGGGTGGCCAGGCCGCCGGCGGTCAGCGCCCGGCCGATCCAGGCCCGGGCCGCGGGGCCGCCGGGAATGTGCACGCGGATGGCGACGTCGCGGTTGAGCACCCGGTCGCGCGCCCGCCAGCAGCGGATCACGCCCGTGGCGGTGGCCTCCTCGGGCCCGACCTCGTCGATCGGTCGGTAGCGGTCGGGAAGACCGGTGACGGTGGACGTCATCGCCACAGGCCCTCCGTCCAGTCGTCGCCTGCGGCGCACCCGCTCCGCTGCGGGAGTCGCGGCCCCGGGCCGCCGGTCACCCGCGCCTCCGGCGATCCAGGACCGCGTCGAGCGGTCCGGTCACCTCGGGGACCCGGGCGAGCAGCATGCCGCCGATGGCTGCGACTCCGATGACCACGGTACCGATGAGCAGGGTGCCGAGCGAACCCGCCACCGAGGTCCCGAGCGCGTCCCGAGACACAATCGTGACCCCCCAGCCCACCAGGGCAGCGCCGAGCGAAGCGGCCGTCACGCGGAGTACCGGAACCAGGCTGGACCGGGTGTCCAGGCCGCCGAGCCGGCGGGTGAGCGCCACGTGCCCCAGGACCCAGCCGGCGACGTACGTGAGGCTCGTGACGAGCATCAGCCCGGCGACGACGTGCTCGGGCTCGACCAGGGCCGGCACCAGCAGCAGCAGGGGAACGCGCACGGCCACCATGCCGACCTGGATCAGCGTCGGCGTCCGCGCGTCCTTCATGGCGTAGAACACCCGCAACTGCAGCAGGGTCACCGCCATCGGCAGCAGCCCGAAGGCGCCGATGGCCAGCGCGACCCCGATCGCGTGCGCCTCGGCCACGCTGGTGTTGCCGCGGGCGAAGGCGACCGTGGCCAGCGAGGGGCCCAGCACGGTGAGCGCGGCGGACACCGGCAGCAGCCCGAGGGCGGACAGGCGCGTGCCCAGCGACAGGTCCTGGACCACGCCGTCGACGTCGGAGCGGGCCGCGGCCCGGCTCATCCTCGGCACCAGGGCGGTCAGCAGCGCGACGCCGATGATCCCGTAGGGCATCTGGAACAGCAGGCTGGCGATGGCGAAGGCGCTGGACCCGAGCCCGCCCTCGCGTCCGGCGGCGTTCGCGATCCGGGTGGCGACGGCGACGCCGACCGCGCTGACCGCGGAGTACCCGATCACCCACAGCCCCAGCGAGCCGGCCTCGCGCAGGCCGGTCTGGCGCAGGTTCCAGCGCGGCCGCAGCGGCACCCCGGCCCGGGGCAGCAGGGGGAGCAGCACCAGCGCCTGCACGGCGATGCCCAGCGTGGTGCCCGCGCCCAGCAGCCACACCAGGCCGCTGCTGATGGTGTCCGGCTCGAGCTCGCCGTCGGCCACTGTCATGAACACCACCCCGGTGGCGATCACGACCACGTTGTTCAGCACCGGCGCCCACGCCGGGGGTCCGAAGACGCCGCGCGAGTTGAGCACCGCCTGGGCGAGCGCGCCGATGCCGTAGAAGACGATCTCCAGCAGCAGGATCCGGGCCAGCCAGTTGGCCAGCGCGACCTGGTCGGCGTCGCCGGAGATGCCGTACAGGCTGGTGAGCACGGGGGCGATGAGGACGGCCAGGAGCGTGACCACCGTCAGCCCGGCGATCGCGACGGTGGACAGCCGCTGCACGTAGGCGACACCGCCGTCGCGGTCGCGCTCCTGGGCGTGCACGAACAGCGGCACGATCACCGAGGTGAGCACCCCGCCCAGGAGCAGCTCGTAGACGATGTTGGGGAGCGTGTTCGCGGTGTTGTAGGCGTCGTTGACCAGCCCGACGCCGAGCGCCGCGGCCAGCACCATCGTGCGGAGAAGGCCGGTGACCCGGGAGACGAGGGTGGCCACGGCCATCGTGCCGGCGGCCCGGAGGATGCCGCGGCTGGCACCGGGGGCGCCCTCGCGGGCCGAGGCCTCCTCGTCGGTCTCGTCGACCGGCTGAGGCACCGCGGGCAGGACCGGGATGAGCTGCGTGTCGTCGGCGGCGGGGACGAAGCGGGGCCGCGGCGGGGGGACGGGGGGCAGGGGCCGGGCGGCGCGGGCGGGGCGCGGCGGAGGAACGGGGCGCAGTGGCGCGGACGCGGGGCCGCCGGCAGGGCGCACCGGGGCCGACGAGGGGGCCGTAACCGGGCCGGGCACGCCGCCGACCGGGAGGTCCTCGGGCACGACCGGGTACGGCGGCGGGGGCAGCGGCGTGGCAGGGGGCCGGGGCCGGCCGTCGCCGGCGGGGCGCCGCGGCGGCGCGGGCGGGACCGGGGGGAGCGGCAGCCGATCGCGCTCGCCGACCGGGTGCTCGTCGCTCACACGGGGCTCCGCGTCGGCGGCAGCGGCACGGCCGCCCCCTCGGGAGCGAGCAGCTGGTCGTCCTCGGCCTCGCCGCGGGCGGCGGCGGCCCGGCGGCGGAGCAGGAAGAGCACCAGCCGGCGCAGGAAGAGCAGCCCCAGCAGGGCGGCGGCGCCGATGGTGATGGCCAGGGAGATCGCGCCGTAGGCGGTGCTCGTGACCTGCAGCTCCACGGGGCTGCCCAGCTCGCCGCCGTCCGGGGTGACGAGCCGGGCGGTCACCGTGAACCGGCCGGACTGGCCCACCTCGGCAGGCACTTGCAGGGTGGTGCGCTCGCCGGGGGCGAGCAGCTGCACCCCGATGTCCTCCACCGACAGGCCCACCCCGCCGCGGGCGCGCACCTGGAGCCGCACCTGGACGGCGAACTCCAGGTCGTTGCGCACCGTCAGCACCAGCGGCGCGTCGCTGGAGGCGAGGCTGTAGGTGCCGTCGGCCGGGGAGAGCAGGGTGACCTCGTCGAGCAGCCCGTCCAGCGTGCGCCGGAGGTCGGCCGCGGCCGCCCGGGCGCGATCGGGGTCTGCGCGCCAGGCCACCGACGTGGCGCGGGCGGTCGCGGCGTCGTAGGGCGCCAGCGCGGCCGCCGGGTCGCCGACCACGGCCCCGGCGAGGTCGTCGCGCACCCCGACCGCCGCCTGGACGTCCGCGAGCACGGCGGGGTCGATCGCGACGGGATCCGACGGCGGGGTGAGCCCCCCGGTGTCGGCGACCGGGCCGGTGAGCAGCTCGTCGAGGGAGGCCGTCCGCACGCCGGGGACCAGCGCGGTGGAGGCGATCATCGCCGCCATCCCGTCGGCGTCGGCGTCGACCCCGCGGGCCGGCGCGACGAGGACGGTCCGCGGCGCGAGGGGGTCCCCGCCAGGCTGGCCGGCGAGGAGCGTCAGCTCGGCGACGTAGCGCTGGCCGGCGATGCGCGTGCCCGCGGCGACGGATCCCGCACTGCCGGCGAGCCCGCTCAGCCCGGAGTCCGCGACCAGCCCCGTCGTCCCGTCGGCGAGCGGGGTGCGCGCGGCCGCGGCGTCGGACTCGAGCCCGACCGCCGCGGCGCCGTCGGTCAGGCTGGTCGACCCGACGACGACGGTGGAGACGCCGCCGTCCCGGAGGACGCCGAGGGTCTGGCCGTGCACGGTGCCGCCGGCTGCCCACATCAGGTCCGACCGCACCGGTACGCCGAGGGCGTCGCGCAGGATGCGGACGCCGGCGCCCCGCTGGTCGACGGGCGGGGCGCCCTCCTCCGGGACGGCGGGGAACGCGGCCGCCGTCCCGGTGGCGGGCAGGCTCCGTGCGGCCACCGCGGCGAGCCCGGCGGTGGTGAGGGCGTCGACGTCGACGTCGCCGTAGGGCAGCGCCACGACCGGATGGTCGGCGGCCACGGCGCGCAGCCGCTCCAGGAAGGCGGCGGCCGCCTCCGTGCCGTCCCCGCCGTCCGACGAGCCCGCGATCGCGTACGGGCCGTCGGCCATGACGGTCAGGGCCTCGACCAGCGCCGGGTCGATCGCCAGGGTCACCCGCGCGACCGGCTGCGGCGCCGCGCCGGGCGGGGCCGTCTCGGGGATCCGCTCCACGGCCGCCAGGGCCCGGTCCAGCCGACCGCCGGAGGCGACGAGGTCGGCGAGCTCGTCGTCGACGAACCGGCCCGCGGCGTCCCGGTGGGTGGGCTCGACCAGGGGCCACAGCCAGGCCACCCCGGTGGTCCGGATCGGGGGCGCCGATGCCTGGACGACGAAGGTGGACACCTCGCCGACCCGCCGCTGCTCGCCGTCCTCGCCGGCGCCGTTGAGGTTGAGCAGCACCGGGTAGACGCCGTCCTCGCCGAGCTGGAGGTCGGTGGTCGTGGTGGTGTAGTCGAACGGGATCGACTCCCCCGCGGGCAGCGGGTCGGCGATCGGCTTGAACGCCGCCGCCACCGTCGCGGCCGGGTCGGGGTCGGTGTCGGTGGCGACCAGCTCCGCCCGCGTGCGCAGCACCTCGCCCCGCTGGAGCCGGATGCTCAGGCCCGTCAGGTCCTCGTCGCCGGTGTTGGTCAGCGTGCCGCTCAGCGTGATGGGGCCACCGGGGGCGACGGTCGCCGGGTCCATCCGGTCGATCTCGATGCGGACGGGGCGGTCGGCGTCGGTCTCGCCGTCCCCCGGAGCCGCGCCAGCCGGGGACGGGGCGAGCCCCGCCAGGCCGGCCAGCAGCGGCAGCGCGAGCAGCGCGGCGAGCAGGACGCGCACCGGCGCCGAGCGTCGTCGGGGGCCTGTGCCCCGGCGTCCGGTGCCGTGCCCGAGCTTCGAGGAGGGGCCGCGCCTCACGCGCTGTCGGCGAGCAGCGCCGGGGCGCGCTCGACGAGGGCCCGCTCGTCGGCGTAGGCCAGCCGGGCGCTCAGCTCCTCGAGCGGCACCCACGCCACCTCGGTGACCTCGATGTCGGCGTCGGAGAGGGCGCCGCCGATCGCGCGGAGCAGGAAGTGGTGGACCGTCTTGTGCACCCGCCGGCCGTCGGCGACGAACCAGAAGTCGATGATCCCGAGCGGGGCGAGGACCTCGCCGATGATCCCGGTCTCCTCGGCGACCTCGCGGACGGCGGTGTCCGCGGGGGTCTCCCCCTCCTCGATGTGGCCCTTGGGCAGCGACCAGAGGAGCCGCCCGCGGCGGTCGGTGCGCCCGATCAGGGCAGCACGAGGGCCGGTGACCCCGTCATCGGCCACCACCAGGCCCCCGGCAGAGGTCTCGTCGACCCGGCGCAACCGGCGGCCGGGGCGCCCGCGCCCGCCCGTCCCAGCCATGCCAGGAGGGTAGCGCGCGCCGGGCGCGAGCCCCGGGAGCATCGCAGCGGGTGGCGGGCGAGGTGGGGGCCGTGCGCGGACACCGACCGGGGACGACCGGCCGCCGCACTACCCTGGCTCGTCGTGTCCAGCCAGCCCCCGGGTTCTCCGTCGCACCGCTCCGTCGTCGAGCCGGTGCCGGTCGCCGTGCAGCAGACCGTGCGGGAGCTCGTCGAGGTCTCCCCCGTGCTCGCCGAGCTGGGCGCCCGGTTCTCCGCCGCCGGGTTCCAGGCGCACCTCGTCGGGGGCTCGGTCCGCGACGCGCTGCTCGCCGCCGGCGCCCCCGGGTCCGGGGTGCCCGGCGACCTCGACGTCACCACCGACGCGCGGCCCGAGCAGACCCTCGAACTGCTGCGCGGCTGGGCGGGTTCCACGTGGAACCAGGGGATCGCCTACGGCACGGTCGGGGCCGAGGTGCGCGGCGTCCGGCTGGAGATCACCACCTTCCGCGCGGACCGCTACGACCGGGAGTCCCGCAACCCCGAGGTGGCGTGGGGCGACTCGCTGGTCGACGACCTGGCCCGGCGGGACTTCACCGTCAATGCCATGGCCGTGTCCCTGGCCGACGACCGCACGGTCACCGACCCGTTCGGCGGCCTCGGTGACCTGCTCGCGCGCCGGCTGCGCACACCGGGTGCGGCGTCGGACTCCTTCGCGGACGACCCGCTGCGGATGCTGCGCGCGGTGCGCTTCGTGGCGCAGTTGGAGCTCACGCCGGACGAGGACGTGCTCGAGGCGATGGCCAGGATGTCGGGCGAGCTGGGACGGATCACGCCCGAGCGGGTGCAGGCGGAGCTGTCGAAGACGCTGCTGCAGGACTCGCCGCGGGCAGCGCTGGAGCTCTTCGTCGACAGCGGCCTGGCCGACGTCGTCCTCCCGGAGCTCTCGGCGCTGCGGATGGAGATCGACGAGCACCACCAGCACAAGGACGTCTACACCCACTCGCTGACCGTGCTGGACCAGGCGATCTCCCGCGAGAAGGAGCTGGCGGCTGCGGGCGACGGCGTCGAGAGCCCCGACCTGGTGCTGCGGCTGGCGGCGCTGCTGCACGACCTCGGCAAGCCGGCGACCCGCCGGCACGAGGAGCGCGGCCGGGTCTCCTTCCACCACCACGAGGTGGTCGGCGCCAAGCTGGTGCGCAAGCGGCTGACGGCGCTGCGCTACCCCAAGGACGTCGTCGAGGCGGTCTCCCGGCTGACGTTCCTGCACCTGCGCTTCCACGGCTACGGCCGGGGGGAGTGGACCGACTCCGCGGTGCGCCGCTACGTCACCGACGCCGGCGACCTGCTCCCCCGGCTGCACACCCTCGTGCGCTCGGACTGCACGACGCGCAACAAGCGGCGGGCGGCGTCCCTGGCGTCGACCTACGACGCCCTGGAGCAGCGGATCGCCGAGCTGTCGGCGGCCGAGGACCTCGCACGGGTGCGCCCGGACCTCGACGGCAACGCGATCATGGAGCTGCTGGGGATCGGGCCCGGGCGCGAGGTCGGCGAGGCCTGGCGGCACCTCAAGGAGCTGCGACTCGAGCGCGGACCGTTGGACCGCGACGAGGCCGAGGCCGAACTGCTCCGCTGGTGGGCCGCCCGCACCGCCTGAACGGAGTGCGAGAGCGCAGGAAACCTCGCCTCTCGCCCTCCGCTGTGGATGACGACGGCGGGAGATCGGCGGCTACCGGCACCCTGCGCCGGTGCATCTGCCACCCATCGCGCTCGACGGCGAACAGGTCGCCCCGCGTTCCGTGCTGACGGCGAGGGGTGTCAGCGCCTACCGACTCCGCACCGCAGTGGCGTCCGGGAGGTGGCAGGAGCCCTTGCCGGGAATCTTCGTCAGCCACTCGGGTCCCCTGACGCGTCGCGAGCGCTGGTGCGCAGCGCTGCACTACGCGGGCGCCGGCTCGGCGCTCTCCCACCGCAGCGCTCCCCTGGCTCTGGGATGTCGAGTGCAGGAGGTCTCCACGACCCGACGGGCCGCGGGTGTCCGTGGCGCATACGAACTGCCCGCCGAGGGCGGTCTCGTCGAGGTCACCGCTCGCCACGGTCACCACCTGTGGTCGAGGGGGTTCGTCGTCGTGCACCAGAGTCGTCGTCCGGTCACCGCTGTGGACCTCCACCCCGGGGTGCGGGTCACCACGGCGGCCCGCGCTGCCGTCGACGCCGGCATCACCTCCGCGCGTCGGGCCGACGTCGACCATGTGGTCGCCGACGTCCTCCAGCGCGGGATCTGCTCGGTACCGGCGCTCGAGGAGGAGGCCGCTCGGCTGGGCAGGCGCCTGACGGCCTGGCTCCGGCAGGCCCTCGGTGACGCGCGGCGGGGGATGCGCTCGGTGGGCGAGTCCGACCTCCGACGCGTCGTCCTCGCTGCGGGGCTCCCCGAGCCGGAGTGGGGGGCGGCTGTCGAGACCCCGGCGGGCACGTTCTTCGTCGACGCGCTGTGGAGGGACCGCGGGGTGGCGGTCGAGGCGGACGGCTCGGCCTTCCACCTCTCGGCCGAGGACTGGGCAACGGGACCTCATCCGGCAGAACGCGCTGCAGTCGGTCGGGCTGCTGCTCCTTCGCTATCCCGTCCGCCGACTCCGCAGCGCCCCGGCGGACTGCGGCCAGGAGATCGCCGCCGCGCTCAGCTGACCGGAGTGCGAGAGCGCAGGAAACCTCGCCTGTCGCACTCCGCATAGGCGAGGGCGGTCAGGAGGTAGGCGGCGCCGATCCCGACCAGGACGCCGTACGAGACCCCGGACGCCGGCAGCAGGAACGCCCCCGCGACCACGGCGACGACGAAGGTGACGTTGAACAGGGTGTCGTAGACGGAGAAGACCCGGCCGCGGTGGGCGTCGTCGACGGTCTCCTGCAGGGTCGTGTCCACGCAGATCTTCACGCCCTGCCCCACGAAGCCGAGGACGAAGCCGGCGGCGACGGCGGTGGGCGGCACGAACGGCACCCCGAGCGCGACCTGGCCGACCCCGCCGGCGGCCAGCAGCACGACCGACCAGCGCGGCTTGCCGATCCGGCGGACCACCCGCGGCGTCACGGCCGCGGCCAGCAGCGCCCCCGCCGCACCGGCCGACAGCACCTGCCCCACGCCGGCCAGGCCGGTCGGCAGCAACGGCCCCCACGCCTCGAAGGTGTTGCGGTAGAGCAGCAGCGTCATCAGCGTGAGCAGCCCGAAGCAGACCCGGTGCACGGCCATCGCGGCCAGGGCGGCCGCCGCCGGGGGGATGGCGAACACGTGGCGGGCGCCGGCCACCATGCCGCGGAGCACGTCCCCGGCGGTGAGGCGCTCGGCGCCGAGGGACTCGTCGGGTCCCAGGTGCTCCCGGGAGAAGCCGGCCGCGACCGCCGACGCGGTCGCGTACGGGAGGACGGCGGCCGCCGCCACCACCGCGTAGGCCACGTCCCCGGAGCCCGCCAGCGAGGCGATCGCCACGGCCACCCCGCCCCCGACGACGGAGACCGCCGTGCCGGCCGTCGTCGAGAAGGCGTTGGCCGACACCAGCCACCGCTGCTCGACGGTGTGCGGCAGGCCGGCCGACAGCGCGGCGAGCAGGAACCGGTTGACCGCGAACACCAGCAGGCCGGCCACGTAGAAGGGGCCGCCGGCCACGCCGCCGGCGATCAGCGCTGCCACCACCAGCACCAGCAGACCGCGCGCCAGGTTCGCCAGGACGAGGACCTGGCGGCGGCTCCACCGGTCCAGCCACACCCCGGCGAAGGGCCCGACCAGCGAGTACGGCAGCAGGAGGACGGCGAATCCCGCGGCGACGTCGACCGGGTCGGCGGCCCGCTGCGGGTTGAACAGCACCGTGCCGGCGAGCGCGGCCTGGAAGACGCCGTCCCCGAACTGGGAGAGCAGGCGCGTGCCCAGCAGACGCCGGAAGTCGGGGCGGCCGAGCAACCGCCGGACCCCGCT
The DNA here is from genome assembly GCF_900110555.1 of Trujillonella endophytica. Classification (GTDB taxonomy): domain Bacteria; phylum Actinomycetota; class Actinomycetes; order Mycobacteriales; family Geodermatophilaceae; genus Trujillonella; species Trujillonella endophytica. The sequence goes on along the minus strand of NZ_FOEE01000011.1, from coordinate 51,801 downwards.
CGGCGCCTCGTGCACCCGGTCACCCTAGGTCGGGGCCGGTACCGCCGCGTGACCGCCGGGCCGGTGCCGGCCCGCCGCGCCACTCGGCGCGTCGCCGCGGGCCGGGGTGGGGCACACTGGAGCGCGATGACCTCCCCGCCCGATCCCGATTTCGGCCCGCCGGCGCGGCCCACCACCGGGCGACGCCGCCCTGATGCGGTGCCGTCGCTGTCGACCGGTTCGGTCGAGGACGTCCGGCCCGGGTCGCTGCTCGTGGCGCTGCCCTCGCTCACCGACCCGACCTTCGCCGGCACCGTCGTCTACGTGCTGGACCACAACGACACGGGCACGCTGGGCGTCGTCCTGGGCCGGCCGAGCCAGGTCGAGATCCGCGACGTGCTCCCCGGCTGGTGCGAGCTCGCGGTGGACCCGGGGGTCTTCCACGTCGGCGGCCCCTGCGAGACCGACACCGCGCTGTGCCTGGCCACCAGCCCGCCCGGGGCGCTCGACGAGGACTCGGGCCTGCGCCGCGTGGCCGACGAGGTGTGCCTGGTCGACCTGGACGCCGATCCGGCCGAGCTCGAGGACCTGGTGACCGGGCTGCGGGTGTTCGCCGGGTACGCCGGCTGGTCTCCCGGGCAACTGGCCGGAGAGGTCGCCGAGGGCGCCTGGGCCTGCGTCGCGGGGGTCCCGGGCGACGTGATGAGCGAGCTGGCGGGGCCGGAGCTGTGGCGGCAGGTCATGGGCCGCCAGACCGGCCGGCTCGCCGTCCTGTCGACCGCGCCGGCCGATCCCTCCGTCAACTGAGGGCAGCGCCGCCGGGCGGTTTCTGGTAGGAATGAGCCCGGGAAGGGGCGGTCTGGGGAAGAGGCCGCCCCTTCCCGCACGTCCGGGCCCGGTCGGCTCGGGGTTCGCCTCAGAGGCCGACGGCGGCCAGCAGCGCCGGTTGCGCCGCGCCGTCCACCGTCTCCTCGTCCGCCGGCGGCGCGATGTCCCGCGGCCCGTGGTCGCTGAGCGAGACGGTGACCCGCGACTCCTGCCCCGGCAGGCCGGTGACGTACTGCAGGAGCAGGTCCGTGGAGCCGTCGACCGCGACCGTCCAGCCGGTCGGGGAGGCGAAGACCGTGCTCAGCCGGCCGTCGATGGAGCGCTGCCCCTCCCAGCTGTAGTCGCCGGCGCGGAACACCCCGGGGTCGTCGCCCTCGGGCGCGGACAGGTTCAGCACCAGCCGGACCAGGACGTCGGTCAGCGGTGCGCTGGCCTCCTCCCCCTCGGGGGCGAGGGGACGGCGGACGTAGCCGGCCGGCGGCAGGCCCGCGGCCTCGAGCGCCTCGGCCAGGCCCGGCACGTCGCCGAACCACACCCGGTCGGCGGTGAAGAACACCGTCCGCACCTGCTCGGCGCCCCCGGCGCTGGTGACGGCCTGCGCCCGGCCGACGTCGTCGGTGTAGTCCACCTCGCCGGTCAGTGTCAGCAGTGCGTCCTCGCCGTAGGGGGCGGTGACGACGAAGTCCGCCCCGCCTTCCTCGGTGTTGCGGGCGAGCAGGCCGGCGAGCACGTCGGCCTCGGCCTCGCTGACCGCGTCGCCCTCCTGCCGCTCGCCGTCGTCCGAGCAGGCGGCGAGCCCGGGGAGCACGGCCAGCACCACGCCCGCGGCCAGCAGGGGACGGCGGCGCGGCGGCATGGGCGTCAGCGTAGGCAGCAACGTGCGGGCGGCCCGGCGCACACGCGGAACGCGACGGGGCCGGGCCCCGGGAACGACGAGAGGACCTCCCTGCCCCCGCCGCGCGCAAGCTCGCGGTGGGCCCCCACCGGGGGGCGGGCAGAGAGGTCCTCGTCGTGTGGAGCGCGCGGCTGCTAGCGCTCGATGTCGCCGCGGATGAAGGCCTCCACGGCGTCACGGGCCTGGCTGTCGTCGTACTGGACCGGCGGCGACTTCATGAAGTAGGACGACGCCGACAGGATCGGGCCGCCGATGCCGCGGTCCTTGGCGATCTTCGCCGCGCGGACGGCGTCGATGATGATGCCGGCCGAGTTCGGGGAGTCCCAGACCTCGAGCTTGTACTCGAGGCTCAGCGGGACGTCACCGAACGCGCGGCCCTCGAGGCGGACGTAGGCCCACTTGCGGTCGCTCAGCCACGGCACGTGGTCCGAGGGGCCGATGTGGACGTTGTCCTTGCCCATGTCCCGGTCGACCTGGCTGGTGACGGCCTGGGTCTTGGAGATCTTCTTGGACTCCAGGCGCTCGCGCTCGAGCATGTTCTTGAAGTCCATGTTGCCGCCGACGTTGAGCTGCATCGTGCGGTCGAGCTGGACACCGCGGTCCTCGAACAGCTTCGCCAGCACCCGGTGGGTGATGGTGGCGCCGACCTGGCTCTTGATGTCGTCGCCGACGATCGGCACGCCCGCGGCGGTGAACTTGTCCGCCCACTCCTTGGTGCCCGCGATGAAGACCGGGAGGGCGTTCACGAACGCGACCCCGGCGTCGAGGGCGGCCTGCGCGTAGAACTCCGCCGCCTTCTGCGATCCCACCGGCAGGTAGCAGACGAGCACGTCGGCGCCGGACTCGCGCAGCGCGGCGACGACGTCCACCGGCTGGTCGTCGGACTCCTCGATGGTCTCGCGGTAGTACTTGCCGAGGCCGTCGAGCGTGGTGCCCCGCTGGACGGGGATCCCGAGCGGCGGCACGTCGCAGATCTTGATGGTGTTGTTCTCGCTGGCGACGATCGCCTCGGAGAGGTCGCGACCGACCTTCTTGGCGTCCACGTCGAACGCGGCGACGAACTGCACGTCGGAGACGTGGTACTCGCCGAAGCGGACGTGCATGAGGCCGGGGACCGAGGCGCTCTCGTCGGCGTCCCGGTAGTAGTGCACGCCCTGCACGAGCGACGCGGCGCAGTTGCCGACGCCGACGATGGCGACCTTGACGGCTCCCATGAGCTTCCTCTCTCCGTTGGACCCGGGGGTCCGGCTGTGTGTGCGGGGCGGGTGTCCGCCCCCGGGCACCGGGTCAGTGCGTGCGACCGTCATCCGCGGCCGTGCCGTCCCGGTGCTCCCTGTCTGTGGGCGCGCTCTCGGTGAGCTCCCTGTCGATGAGCTCCGAGAGCCAGCGGACCTCCCGGTCCACCGACTCGAGCCCGTGGCGCTGCAGTTCCAGCGTGTAGCGGTCGACCCGCTCGCGGGTCCGCCCCAGCGAGGACCGCAGGCCCTCCCGCTGCCGTTCCACCGTGCGCCTGCGGCCCTCGAGGATCCGCAGCCGCACGTCCGCGGCGGTGTGCCGGAAGAAGGCCAGGTGGACGCCGAAGTGGCCTCCGTCGTCGTACGCCTCCGGGCCGGCCTGGCTGACCAGTTCCTGGAAGCGCTCCTTGCCCTCCGCGGTGATCGTGTAGACCACCTTTCCCCGGCGGCCGGTGAGCGGCGGTGCGTCCGCCGGCAGCAGCTCCCCCGGGCCGGGTTCGACGGTGGTGACGAGCCCGGCCTTGTGGAGCCGCTTCAACGCGGGGTACAGCGAGCCGTAGGAGATGCTGCGCAGGCCGCCGAGGACCGAGGCGAGCTGCTTGCGCAGCTCGTATCCGTGCATCGGTGACTGTTGCAGCAGGCCCAGGATGGCGAACTCGAGCACTCCGCCCCCCAGGCCCTCTGCCGGTCGATGTATCGAGACGATACATCGGGGAGTGCGCGGGAGGCCACCATCCGGTCACCCGCGAGTGGCGTGGCGTCCGCCACGGACGACGGGGTGGGCCGTCCGGAGCCTCCGCCGCGTGCCGGTGCGTGCGTACCCTGGCGCGGTGCCCGGACGACGATCTGTCGTGGACTACTCGCTGCGGCGGCGTGCCGTCCTCGCCGCGGTGCAGACCGGGCGCACCAGCCTCTACGAGGTCTGCGACGCCGGTCCGTACCTGACCCGGGCGGCGCGGCACCACGGCGACCGGACCGAGGAGACCTGCCCGGTCTGCCGGGGACACCGGCTCACGACCGTGAGCTACGTCTACGGCGACGGGCTCGGGCACGTGTCCGGTTCGGCCAAGACGCACGCCGAACTGGCCCGGATGGACACCATGCAGGAGGAGTTCACCGTGTACGAGGTCGAGGTGTGCCGGGCATGCGGCTGGAACCACCTGGACTGCTCGTACGTGCTCGGTGTCGAACCCGAGCCCGGCCGCCAGTCGCGGCGCCCCCGCCGCCGGGCGGCGACGGAGCAGTAGCGGCGCCGGGAACACCCCGACCCCGGTCGCGTCGTTGTACCGGGCCGGACCGGGGCGTGCCCGTCGCAACGCCGTCGACATCCCCCGCTCGCACAGTCGAACACGCCACTCTGGGTAGTGGGACGTAACCGTCCCGTCCCACACGACAGTCAGGAAGGGGCTTCCTTCGTGCCCTCCCACGACGAGACGTCACCGGTCGGCCCAGCGGCCGGCTCCGTCCGCCGGCCTCCCCCCGCCCGCCCCGGCGGGCCCACCCGGGCCCGGACGACGGCGTCGCGCACCGGGTCCTCGGGCTCCGGTGGCAACCGCCCGCCCGGCTCCGGGTCCGGCGGCGGCCGGCCACCCGGCCCGGGCGGCAACGGTGGCGGGGGCAGGGGCTCCGGCGGGGGTGGCGGGAAGGGCGGCCGCAAGGGCGGGCCCACCCGCACGAAGAAGCAGCGCCGTCGCCGCAGGCTCAAGATCCTCGCCGGCGTGGTGGCGGGCATGTTCGTGCTGCTCGCCGTCTTCGTCGGCGTCGTCTACGCGACGACGGAGGTGCCCGACCCCAACAGCGTGCAGAACGCGCAGACGACGGTCGTCTACTACTCCGACGGCACCACCGAGATGGCGCGCCTGGGTGACGAGAACCGCACCAACGTCACCCTCGACCAGGTGTCGGAGCCGGCCCGCAACGCGATCCTCGCCGCGGAGAACCGCGACTTCTACTCCGACCCGGGCATCTCGTTCACCGGCATCGTCCGGGCGGCGTGGAACAACGTCACCGGCGGCTCCACGCAGGGCGGCTCGACGATCACCCAGCAGTACGTCAAGAACGCCTTCCTGACGTCGGAGCAGACGTTCAGCCGCAAGTTCCAGGAGCTCTTCCTGGCCATCAAGCTGGACAACGAGTACTCGAAGGACGAGATCCTCGAGAACTACCTCAACACCATCTACTTCGGCCGCGGTGCGTACGGCATCGAGGCCGCGGCCAACACCTTCTTCGGCGTGCCGGCGAGCGCGCTGACCGCCGAGCAGGGCGCCGTGCTCTCGGTGCTGATCCGCAACCCCTCCAACAACGACCCCGAGGTGAACCCGGAGGGTTCGCTGGGCCGGTGGGAGCGCGTCATGGACGCGATGGAGGAGGAGGGCTGGGTCACCGCCGAGCAGCGCTCCGCCGCGGTGTACCCGACGGTCCTGCCGCGCACCGACAGCAGCCTGGGCATCCCCGGCGGCCCGGAGGGGCTCGTCGTCCGGCAGGCGCTGGACGAGCTGCGGGCCAAGGGCTACACGGAGCAGCAGATCTTCGCCGGTGGCCTGCGCATCACCACCACGATCGACAAGCCGGCGCAGGACGCCGCGCTCGCCGCGGTCACCGACGTCATGGAGGGCGAGCCGGAGAACCTGCGCCAGGCGCTGGTCGCGATCGATCCGCGGACCGGCGCCGTCCGGGCGTACTACGGGGGCCTCAACGGCACCGGCACCGACTACGCGCAGGCGCAGCGCCAGCCGGGCTCGTCGATGAAGCCCTACGTGCTGGCCACCGCGCTGCAGCAGGGCATCGGGATCGAGTCGCGGCGCGACGGGTCGTCCCCGCAGACCTTCCCCGACCGCGACGCCCCGGTGCGCAACTCGGGCGGGGCCTCGTGCGGCAACTGCACGCTGGCCGAGGCGATGACCCGCTCGCTCAACACCACGTTCTACGGGCTGGCGTACGAGGTCGGCGCCGAGAACGTGCGGGCGACGGCGCTCGCGGCCACCGGGCTGCCCGAGTCCTGGCAGGGGGGCCTGCTGGAGGGCGCCACGACCCTGGCCAACGCCGACGGCTCCACCGGTGCGGCGATCGGCATCGGCGAGTACGAGATGCGCACCATCGACCAGGCGCACGGCTTCGCCACCCTCGCCGCCGGCGGCGTGGAGCGCAGCCCGTACTTCGTCGCGCGGGTCACCGACACCTCCGGTGCGGTGCTCCTGGAGTACGGCGGCGACCCCGGCGAGCAGGCCGTCCCGGGCGACGTCGCCAACGACACGACGGTCGCGATGCTGGACGTCGCCGACTACTCCCGCCGCACGCTGGACGGCGACCGCCCCGTGGCCAGCAAGACCGGTACCCAGGGCCTGAACGCCACCGACAACAGCGACGCCTGGATGGTGGGCTACACCCCGTCGCTGTCGACGGCGGTGTGGATGGGCACCGACGTGCGGGACCCGATCGTGAACGCCTCGGGGTCGATCATCTACGGCGCCGGCCTCCCGGGCGCGATCTGGCAGCAGTTCATGGACACGGTGCTCGCCGGCACGCCCGAGGAGCCGCTGCCCACCGAGGCGGTGATCGACGCCGACCGCGAGGGCCCGCCGGCGACGGAGACCGCGCCGCCGACCTCGGAGGCCCCGGCGACGGAGTCGGCCCCGCCCACGAGCTCGGCACCGGCGCCGGAGACCGAGGTGGAGGAGGCCCCGGAGACCTCGGTGACGCCCACCACCCCCTCGTCGCCGTCGTCCTCCTCCCCCGTCCCGCCCGTGGTCCCACCGGTAGGCGGCAGCACCGCGCCCGCGCCCGGCACCGTGCTGCCGCCAGGCGGCGGCGGTGGTGGTTTCGGCAACAACGGCGGCGGTCAGCAGCAGCCGAACACCGGCGGCTGACGGCCCGGCAGACTGGGCGCGTGACCGGCGCCGCGCACCCCACGGACCCCTCGGACAGCTCTGCTGCCGGGGGGTCCGTGCGGTGGCGCGAGCCGGCGGCGGCCGCCGTCGCCGACCGGCCGGACCGGGTGGTGCCGACCTGGAGCGACCCGGTCGCCGCGCAGGCCGGCGAGGCCGTCGGAGGTCCCTGGGGCCGGCACGGCGTCATCGGCCGGGCGCTGTTCTGGACGCCCCTGCGGGTCTGCCTGCTGTTCACCTCGGCGGTGCTCGCGCTGGCCTGGACGAAGCAGGCGCCCTGCTCCGCGGGCATGTGGTCGGGCCAGCGTCAGTACACGCACTTCTGCTACAACGACGCGGTTCCGCTGTTCGGGGTGCACGGGCTCGACGGGGGCGCCGTGCCCTATCTGGACTCCGCAGTCGAGTACCCGGTGCTGACCGGTGGGCTGATGGCCGTGGCGGCGGGCCTGGCCCGGGCCTACGGCGAGGTCTCCGGCGCCCAGGGCTTCCTGCCGGGCTTCCCCGACGTGCAGGTCTACTACGTCGTCACCTGCCTGCTGCTGACGCTCCTGGCCTTCGTGGTCACCCGCACCGTCATGGCGCTCGCCGGCCGCCGCCCGTGGGACACCGCGATGGTGGCCCTCTCGCCCCTGCTGCTGGTGCACGCCTTCACCAACTGGGACCTGCTGGCCGTCGCGCTGACCGGGCTCGGCATGTGGGCCTGGGCGCGGCAGCGCCAGGTGCTGGCCGGCGTGCTGCTGGGGCTGGCGGTGGCGGCGAAGTTCTATCCGCTGCTGGTGCTGGGCGCGCTGCTGCTGCTCTGCCTCCGGGCGGGTACCTGGCGCCCGTGGCTGCGCACCGCGGGCGCGGCCGCCGTCGCGTGGCTGGCGGTCAACGTGCCGGTGGCGGTGCTCGCCTTCGACAACTGGGCCACGTTCTTCACGTTCAGCCGCACCCGGCCGGCCAATCCGGAGACGCTGTGGAACCTGGTGATCACCCTCACCGACGGGCGGGCCTTCGACGGACCGCTCGCCGAGGGGCAGTCGCCCTCGGTGCTCAACACCGTGATCGCCGTCGCCCTGCTGGCCTACGGGTCGGGGGTCGCTTGGCTGACCCTCGCGGCCCCGGTGCGGCCCCGGGTGGCGCAGGTGGCCTTCCTGCTCGTGGCCGGCTTCCTGCTGCTGAACAAGGTGTGGAGCCCGCAGTTCTCGCTCTGGCTGCTCCCGCTGGCCGTGCTCGCCCGGCCGCGCTGGAGGTCGCTGCTGCTGTGGCAGGCCGCCGAGGCGCTGGTCTGGGTGGTCACGATGCTCTGGTACCTGGGGTCGGCGAACCGCGGCATCGACGAGGAGTGGTTCTGGATCGGCGTGCTGGGCCGCGACGCCGCGCTGGTCGTGCTCGTTGCGCTCGTCGTGCACGAGGTCTGGCGGCCCGACCACGACGTCGTCCGCGCGAGCTGGCGCGGCGTCGACGACCCGGCCGGGGGCGTGCTCGACCACGCGCCGGACCGGCTGACCGTCTCGACGATCGCCGCCCGCCTGCGGCGGAAGCCCCTTCCGGCCGGGACCGGCGTGGACGGCTCCTAGGCCAGCGCCTCCCGCAGCATCGCGACCTCCTCGGCGTGGGCGGCGGCGTCGCCCGGGGTCTCGAGCACGATCGCGGCGTCGGCGGCGCGCGCGACGGCCAGCAGCACCTCGGTCGGGATCTCGCCGCCGACCAGGGGTGCGTGCCGGTCCCGGCTGGAGCCGGCCGGGTCGCGGCTGTTGTTGAGGTGGACGACGTCGATGCGGCCGGTGATCGCGCGGACGTCGTCCACCGCCGTCTCCAGGTCCCAGCCGGCCGCCCAGGCGTGGCAGGTGTCGAGCACGAAGCCGGCGCCGAACTCGCCGATGCCCTCCCACAGCCGGGCGAGGGCGTCGAGGTCGCGGGCCATGGCGTTGCCGCCGCCGGCGGTGTTCTCCACCAGCAGCGGAACGGGGAAGCCGCCGGCCTCGGCCTGCCGCGAGAAGGTCTTGCGCCAGTTGTCGACACCGACCGCCGGGTCCTCGCCGGCCAGCACGTGCCCGCCGTGCACGACCAGGCCCAGGGCGCCCACCGCCGCCGCTGCCTGCGCGTGCTGGCCGAGCAGCTTGCGGCTGGGGATGCGGATCCGGTTGTTGGTCGTGGCCACGTTGAGCACGTACGGGGCATGGACGACGACGGCGACGTCGCCCTCGCGCAGCGCGTCGGCGTCCGGACGCGGCACCGGCGCCTTCCAGCCCTGCGGGTCGCCGAGGAAGACCTGCACGCCGTCGGCGTCCATCTCCGCCGCACGGGCCATCGGCCCGCCGTCGACGAGCTCGTTCTCCTCGGTCAGGCCGGGGCCGACGTGTACACCGATCGGGTGGGTCGCCACGGCCGCGACAGTAGTTCGGGGGTACGACGAGGTTTGGGCGTAACCGCGGACACACATCCTCGTTCTGCACCGGGCGGGGGTTACTCCCCGGTAACTCGACGGAGGGTGTGCCGAGGACATGGCGAGCGGTCGGATCCGGCGCAGCGCCCGCAGGGGGCCGGCCGGGGCGCTGCTGCTCTGGCTGGTCCTCCTGGCCGCCGCGGTGCTCGCGGCACCGGGCGCGAGCGCCGATCCCGACGGCCGGGTCGGCCCCGCGGTCGAGATCCCGATCCGGGACCTGACACCGCCGTACGTGTCGGTCGACGACGGCGACACGGTGCGCTTCGTCAACCAGATCCAGGACAAGACGGTGCAGGTCGGCGGCGGCGGCCTCCTGCCCACCCTGATCAGCGTCACGGTGCGCACCGAGGTCACGCTGACGATGCCGTCGGGCACGCGGGTGCTCCCGCCGGGCGGCTCGTGGGACGAGACCTTCGACCGCGACTGCTCGCTGCCCGGACTGATCGACGTCTGCCTGATCGGCTACACATACCGGCTGCAGAGCAACGCCTCGCTGACCTCGGTGCTGACCGACGCCGTCCTCCGGCTCCTGCCGCCGCTGCCGGTGCCGACGCCGTTCGTGGTGACGACGCTCCCGCTGCCGAACCTGCCCGGCATCAACCTTCCGCGGCTGCCGGTGCTCGACGTCCCGACCCTGCTGCCCGGTGTCGGGGCGGTCGTGCCGCAACTCCTGCCGCAGACGCAGCCGCCGGCCGGACCGGCGGTGCCGCCCGCCGCGCTGCCGGCGCCCGCGGCCGGCCCCTCGGGCATCGACGGCTCGCCCTACGCCTACGACACGGGTACCGGGGCCGCGGCGATGTCACCCGCCGGCTCGGTCGCCGTCGTGCTCGACCTGGCGCGCGTCGTGCCCGCCTCCGGGGCGGGGAGCGCTGCCGGCGGCGGCGGGAGCGGTGGCGCGGCGGGCCGCTACGACGGCGCCTCGGTCCCGGTCTTCGGCCGTCTGTCGGGGCTGGAGGACCCGGCGCTGGACGAGGAGAGCGCCACGAGCGCCGGCCCCGCGGGGGCCGGGGAGCCGACGTTGCCGCTGCCGGCGCTGGTCGCGGTGGTCGCGCTGGCGGCCACGACGGCGGCGCTGGTGCGCACCGGGGCCGGCACCCGCAGCGCGGGGTCGCACCGCTCGCGCTGACGAGTCCTCGGCGGCCGCCGTCCCGGGTCGGGGCCGGCGGCCGGCGCGTGCCCGGACCGGGCTGTGGACGAGGTGGCGGGGCCCGTCGGGTGCGCTGGTAGCCTGTGCGGTGGCGCGTTCCGGATGCCGTTCCACGGGAGCCGGGGCGCGCGACGCATGTACGACCCTCCTGCCGCAGATCCGCTGCGGCCGCCGAGACCAGAGGAGGTGGGGTTTCTCCATGCGCAACTACGAACTGATGGTCATCCTCGACCCCGAGCTCGAGGAGCGCACCATCGCGCCCTCCCTCGACCGGTTCCTGACCGTCGTCACCAACTCCGGTGGCACCGTCGGCAAGGTCGACATCTGGGGCCGTCGCCGGCTCGCCTACGAGATCAAGAAGCAGCTCGAGGGCATCTACGCCGTCATCGACATCAACGCCGAGCCCGCGGCCGTGGCCGAGCTCGACCGGCAGCTGAACCTCAACGAGTCGGTGCTCCGCACGAAGCTGATGCGCCCCGAGGCCCACTGACCATGGCCGGCGAGACCGTCATCACCGTCATCGGCAACCTGACCTCGGACCCGGAGCTGCGGTTCACGCCCTCCGGCGCCGCGGTCGCCAACTTCACCGTGGCCTCCACGCCCCGCACCTTCGACCGTCAGTCGCAGGAGTGGAAGGACGGCGAGGCGCTGTTCCTCCGGTGCAACGTGTGGCGTCAGGTGGCCGAGAACGTCGCCGAGTCCCTCACCCGCGGTTCGCGGGTCATCGTCAGCGGGCGGCTCAAGCAGCGCTCGTTCGACACCAAGGAGGGCGAGAAGCGCACCGTCATCGAGCTGGAGGTCGACGAGATCGGCCCCTCGCTGCGCTACGCCACCGCGAAGGTCACCAAGGCCTCCCGCGGTGAGGGTGGCGGCGGCTTCGGTGGCGGCGGCGGTGGTGGCTTCGGTGGCGGAGGCGGCGGGGGTGGTGGCGGCGGCGGTGCCGGCGCCAGCGACCCGTGGTCGACGCCCGCCGGCCCCTCGGACGAGCCTCCGTTCTGAGTAAGGACCCCCTCGCCCCCCACGCCCCGCTCCGCGCGGCGCGGGCCCCTGCGAGGGGGCCATCCACGTTCCTGAACAACGTCGTACCTGGAGAACCCCAGTGCCCAAGCCCCCCATCCGCAAGGTCAAGAAGAAGGTCTGCCAGTTCTGCAAGGACAAGGCGACCTACGTCGACTACAAGGACACGACCCTGCTGCGGAAGTTCATCTCCGACCGCGGCAAGATCCGTGCCCGCCGCGTCAGCGGCAACTGCAGCCAGCACCAGCGTGACGTCGCCGTGGCCGTGAAGAACAGCCGCGAGATGGCACTGCTGCCCTACACCTCCACGGCGCGCTGACATGAGCACGATGAAGCTGATCCTCACGCAGGAGGTCACCGGTCTCGGGTCCTCCGGCGACACCGTCGAGGTCAAGGGCGGCTACGGCCGCAACTACCTCCTGCCCCGCGGGCTGGCCATCAGCGCCACCCGGGGTGCCGAGAAGCAGGTCACGTCGCTGCGCCGAGCGCGTGCCGCCCGCGACGTGCGCAGCCTCGAGGAGGCGCAGGCCGTGGCCGGTCGCCTCACCGGGCTGACCGTGCGCGTGCCGGCCCGCGCCGGCGAGGGTGGCCGCCTGTTCGGGCGCGTCACCACCGCCGACGTGGCCGCGGCCGTGACTGCTGCCGGCGGCCCCGAGCTGGACCGCCGCCGGATCGAGCTGCCCAGCAGCATCAAGACGACCGGCCAGCACCAGGTCACCGTCCGGATCCACCCCGAGGTGGCCAGCACGCTGACGATCGACGTCGTCGCCGCCTGAGGCGCGAGTCGTCCCGCGAGGGGCGTCGGACTTCGGTCCGGCGCCCCTCGCTGCGTTCCGTGGGCTGCCGCGCCCGCTGAGCGCCCCGCTGCGGGGGTCGGGACCGGCAGGGCTCCCCCGGGCCGCGCCGGCCGCAGTCGTGCGCGGCAGCGGCCCGTTCGCGGGGTCGCGGTGGGGTGCGGACGCGCGCGCCCTGCCGCCCGGCCGGCTGTGGACGACGACCGGCGCTGTGACCGCTGGGACGGGTGCGGCACGCGGGCGACACGCCGAGGGACGACACGTCGAGTTCTCCCGTATTTCTCCCGTCCACACCCCGCGCGTCGTCCCCGCGCTGGTCAGGGGCGGGAGAGGCCGGCGACCGCCCCGCCGTCCCCCGCTGTCTCCACATGTCGACACGCCTGTGTCCACCGACTTGTCCACAAGTTGTGCAGAAGTCGACCCACACCGGTGTTGGACGGACCGGTCCGCCGTTCCTAACGTCCTCCTCGCCTACCTGCCCGCGCCGAACTGTCGGTGCCCCGCGGTAGGAACGTCTCGAACGCACGTTCGAGACAGGTGACGAACGTCCTGGTGCTCCCCCACCAGACCCCGGCCGGTGGCCGGGGTCGGTGGCGGGGTGCGCCCGGAGTGGATGGAGGACCGACGTGGCGGTGGCCGACGACTTCAGCCGGCCGCAGGCGACGGCGCCGGCGTACGACCGGCAGCCGCCGCAGGACGTGCAGGCGGAGCAGTCGGTGCTCGGCGGGATGCTGCTGAGCAAGGACGCGATCGCCGACGTCGTGGAGCAGCTGCACGGCAACGACTTCTACCGGCCCGCGCACCAGATCGTCTTCGACTGCATCCTCGACCTCTACGGCCGCGGCGAGCCGGCCGACGCGATCACCGTCGCCGCCGAGCTCAACCGCACCGACCAGCTGTCGAAGATGGGCGGCGCGGTCTACCTGCACACGCTGATCGCCTCGACGCCGACGGCGGCCAACGCCGGCTACTACGCCGCGATCGTCGCCGAGCAGGCGGTGCTGCGGCGGCTGGTCGAGGCCGGCACGCGCGTCGTGCAGCTGGGCTACGGCGCCGCGGGCGGCAAGGGCGACGTCGACGACATCGTCGACCGCGCCCAGCAGGAGATCTACGACGTCACCGAGAAGCGGATGAGCGAGGACTACTCGCGGCTGGAGGACGTCCTCCAGCCGACGATGGACGAGCTCGACGCGATCGCCAGCCGCGGCGGCGTGAGCCGCGGGGTGCCGACCGGCATCCGCGACCTGGACGAATTGACGAACGGTCTGCAGGCCGGGCAGATGATCGTCATCGCGGCGAGGCCCGGCGTGGGCAAGGCCCTCGCCCTCGACACCCCCGTCGCCACCCCGACCGGCTGGACGACGATGGGCGGGATCGCGGTGGGGGACCGCGTTCTGGGATCCGACGGCCGGCCGACCACGGTGGTGGCCGCCACGGACGTGCTGACCGACCGGCCCTGCTACGAGGTGCACTTCTCCGACGGCTCGGTGATCGTGGCCGACGCCCAGCACCAGTGGCTGACCGAGACCCGCGCCAGCCGCCGTTCGGCACACCGGGCGCGCACCGGCTACGACCGCTACCGGAACCAGCGCACCTTCGCCGAGGTGCGCACCACGGAGGAGATCGCCCGCACCGTCCGGTGCGCGACCAAGGACGCGCGGCTCAATCACTCGGTGACGAATGCCGCGCCGCTGGACCTGCCCGACGCCGACCTCCCCTTGCCCCCCTACGCGCTGGGCGTCTGGCTCGGAGACGGCACCTCTGCCGCGGCGCAGTTCACCAGCGCCGACCCGGAGATCGCCGCCTACATCGAGGGCGAGGGCCTGGTGGCCGAGCTGGCGGGTATCGACCGCCGGTACTCGCTCCGCCTCCCTGCGCCCGCCATCGCCCCGCGGTCGTGCCCCGTGTGCGGCGAGGTCTTCGTCCCGCGGACGTCCCAGGTGCAGACCTGTGGCAAGACGTGCGGCGGGCGACTCCGGGCCGCGGGCGGCGTGGGCCAGCAGGCTGCCTGCCCCGACTGCGGGGGTCCCTCCTCGGGGATGGCGCTGTGCCAGCCGTGCCGCGACGACCACGGCACGGTCACGGCGCTGCTGCGCGGCCTGGGCGTGCTCGGGAACAAGCACATCCCGACGTCGTACCTGCGGGCGTCGGTCGGGCAGCGACGCGCGCTGCTGGCGGGGCTGCTCGACACCGACGGCACGGTGGCCCCCAGCGGTGCGGTGCAGTTCGCGGTGACCAGCCGCCGACTGGCCGAGGACGCCCGCGAGCTGATCGCCGGCCTGGGCCACCGGGTGCGGATGAGTACGAAGCGGGTGCGAGGCCGTACCGAGGAGTCCTCGACCTGCTACACGCTGACCTTCAGCACGGACGACGAGGTCTTCCGGCTCGAGCGCAAGAAGCTGCTGCACAAGGAGCGCGGGGCGCGGACCTTCACCGCGCGCGGCGTCCGGTTCATCACCGACGTCCGGCCGATCCCCAGCGTTCCGGTCCGGTGCATCCAGGTGGACGCCGCGGACTCGCTGTTCCTCGCCGGCCGCAGCTTCATCCCGACGCACAACTCCACGCTGGGTCTCGACATCGCACGGTCGGCGGCCATCAAGAACCACCAGGCGACCGTCATCTTCTCGCTCGAGATGAGCAAGCACGAGATCACCATGCGTCTGCTGTCGGCCGAGGCGAAGGTGCCGCTGCACCACATGCGCGCCGGCACGCTCTCGGACGAGGACTGGTCGAAGCTGGCCCGCCGGATGGGCGAGGTGGCCGACGCCCCGCTCTACATCGACGACTCGCCCAACATGACGATGATGGAGATCCGGGCCAAGGCGCGGCGTCTCAAGCAGCGCAACGACCTCAAGCTCGTGGTCATCGACTACCTGCAGCTGATGACGTCGGGCAAGCGGGTCGAGAGTCGCCAGCAGGAGGTCTCGGAGTTCTCCCGTGCCCTCAAGCTCCTGGCCAAGGAGATCGAATGCCCGGTCATCGCCATGTCGCAGCTGAACCGAGGTTCTGAGCAGCGCCAGGACAAGAAGCCGATGCTCTCCGACCTTCGCGAGTCGGGCAGCATCGAGCAGGACGCCGACATGGTGATGATGATTCACAGAGAAGACATGTACGAGAAGGAATCACCGCGGGCCGGCGAGGCCGACATCATGCTGGTCAAGCACCGCAACGGCCCCACGGCCAACGTCACGGTCGCCTTCCAGGGCCACTACAGCCGCTTCGTGGACATGGCCAACTGACCCGGACCAGACCCGCGACGGGCCCGGAGCCACCACGGCTCCGGGCCCGTCGCACGTTCGGAGCCGGCCTCAGTGGGGACGGCGGGCGGCGAGCAGCACCTGCGGACGCTCGAAGTGCCCGGCGGGCAGGCGTAGCTCGGCCACCGGCTCGAGGCCGGCGTCCACCAGCAGCGCGGCGAGTTGCTCCGGCCGCCACAGACGGGTCGTCCACGACACCGGCACCCCGCCGTACGCCTCCGTGCGCACGACGTCGCCGTCCCCCACGTGCGTGCCCAGCAGCAGCATCCCGCCGGGCACGAGGGCGCGGGCGAGCGCGGCCAGCACGCCCGGCAGCACGTCCCGGGGCAGGTTGAACAGCGACCACCAGCCCAGCACGCCGCCCAGCGAGGCGTCGGCCGGTCCGAGCTCCGTCACGGACGCCACGTCGAACCGCAGGCCCGGGTGCAGCCGGCGCGCGTGCCCGATCATCCGCGGCGACAGGTCCACCCCCGACACGTCCAGCCCCAGGCCCGCCAGGTGCGCCGTCACCAGCCCCGGGCCGCAGCCGACGTCCAGCACCGGCCCCAGCTCCCGCACCTCCTCCGCGAACGCCGCCAGGGCGGCCCGCAGCCACGGCAGCGGGCCGAGCTCACCGGCGCCCATGGCCACGTAGGCGTCGGCCACCCGGTCGTAGGACGCGCGGACGGCGTCCAGGTCGGCAGGGTGGCTCCCGGTCCCGGTCACGGCCGCCACCGTAGGACCCGGCGCTGACGCTTCGCGTGTTCCACGTGGAGCCGGCCCCGCGCGGTCAGCTGTCGGCGCGCAGCAGCGGCGGGTGCAGGAGGGTCGCCGGTCCCCGGCGGTACAGCTGGGCCGGGCGGCCGCCGTCCCGGGTCGTCGTCTCCCCCGTCGCCTCCAGGAAGCCGGCCGCGCTGGTGACCTTCCGGTGGAAGTTGCGCGGGTCCAGCGGCCGCCCCCACACCGCCTCGTACACCCGGCGCAGCTCGGCGACGGTGAACCCGGCCCGGCAGAACGACGCAGCCAGCGCCGTGTACTCCAGCTTCGCCCGCGCGCGGTCCACCCCGTCGCGCAGCACCCGGTCGTGGTCGAACGCGAGCCCGGGCAGCACCTCGTCGACCGGCGCCCAGCGCGCTGCCGCGGCGTCGGTGCCGGCCTGCGGATCCGGCGGATCGGCCACCAGGGCCAGGTGCGCCACCGTGACCACTCGCATCCGCGGGTCCCGGTCGGGCGCACCGTAGGACGCCAGCTGCTCCAGGTGCGCCGTCCCCGGCGCCAGGCCCGTCTCCTCGGCGAGCTCCCGGGCGGCCGCGGCCAGCAGGTCCTCGTCCGGCCGCACGAACCCGCCGGGCAGCGCCTCCCGCCCGGCGAACGGGTCCTCCCCCCGGCGGACGACCAGCACGCAGAGCGCGCCGTTCCGGACGGTCAGGACGACGAGGTCCACCGTCACCGCCACCGCGGGGAACGCGCTCGGGTCGTAGCCGGCCACGCCCCCAGCCTAGCGCGAGCAATCGTCAGGTTGACGACAAGCCGTCGCGACGCTTATCGTCAGTCCGACGACAACATCCACCGAGGAGGCCCCGATGGCCGACATCACCCGCTATCCGCTCGTGCGCCACCTGCGCAGCAGCGCCACCGCGCACGTCCTGCACGTGCGCAACGGCCGCGTGGTCCAGGGCGCCACCGGCGCGAGCTTCTGGTTCCGCCCGCTGTCGGCCGTGCTGTCGGAGGTCCCGGTCGACGACCGCGAGCTCCCCCTGCTCTTCCACGCCCGGACGGCGGACTTCCAGGACGTCACGGTGCAGATGACGCTGACCTTCCGCGTGATCGACCCCGGCCTGGCCGCCGCGCGCGTGGACTTCTCGATCGATCCCGGCACCGGCGTCTGGCGGGGGACCCCCCTGGAGCAGGTCGCCGGCCTGCTGACCGAGTCGGCGCAGCAGCACGCCCTGGACCTGCTGACCGGCATCGACCTGGCCACGGCGCTGACCCGCGGCGTCGCGCCGATCCGGGACACCGTCGAGCGCGGGCTGGCCGCCGACACGCGGCTGGCGGAGACCGGCGTCGCCGTCATCGGGGTCCGCGTGGTCGCCGTCCGGCCGGAGGCCGACGTCGAGCGGGCCCTGCAGACCCCCACCCGCGAACGGGTGCAGCAGGAGGCCGACCGGGCCACCTACGAGCGGCGGGCGCTGGCGGTCGAGCGCGAGCGCGCCATCAGCGAGAACGAGTTGGCCAACCAGATCGAGCTGGCCCGGCGCGAGGAGGAACTGGTCGGCCAGCGCGGGGTGAACGCCCGGCGGGAGGCCGAGCACGCGGCGGCGGCCGCGGAGGTGGCCAGCGAGGCGCAGGCCCGCCGCGACCAGCGGGCGGCGCAGGTCCGGGCCGAGGCCGAGCGGCTGGCCGGCGCGGCCCGCGGCGACGCGACGTCGGCGTACCTCACCGCGCACGCCGAGATCCCGGCCGACCTGCTGCTGGCCGTCGCCGCCCGCGAGCTGGCCACGAGCCTGCCCAAGATCGACAGCCTGGTGCTCACCCCCGACCTGCTGACCCCGGTGCTGGCTCGGCTCGGCGGTGCCCGGTGACCCTGGCTCCGCGGGTGGTCGTGGTCTCCCGCAGCACCGAGCTGCGGGAGCTGGTCGCCCGGCACGGCACGGCCGCGCAGGCGGGGTTCTTCCTGCGCAGCCGTGGCCGTGACCTCGCCGAGGTAGTCGAGCGCGACGCCGCGGTGACCCGGGCGATGGCCGCGGCGACGGCGGGCATCCCGGTCGACTGGCGGCGCGGCGGCGTCGAGCGGGCCGACCTCTCCCGCTACCTGTTCGGCCCGGACGACGTCGTCCTCGTCGTCGGGCAGGACGGGCTGGTCGCCAACGTCGCCAAGTACCTGGACGGGCAGCCGGTGATCGGCGTCGACCCCGAGCCCGGCCGCAACGCCGGCGTCCTGGTGCGGCACCGGCCGGACGACGTCGCCGCCCTGCTGCGGGACCGGCCGGCGCCCACGCCCCTGACGATGGTGGAGGCCGTGGCCGACGACGGGCAGGTGCTGCGGGCGCTCAACGAGGTGTACGTGGGCTCCCCGACCCACCAGACCGCGCGCTACCGGCTCACCGCGCCCGGGGCCGAGCCGGAGCGGCAGGCGTCGTCGGGGGTTCTGGTCTCCACGGGCACCGGCGCGACCGGCTGGTGCCGCTCGGCCTGGCTGGAGCGGCGCAGCGGCCTGCCGCTGCCGGTCCCGACCGATCCGGGGCTGGCCTGGTTCGTGCGCGAGGCGTGGCCGTCGCCGGCCACGGGGACGACGTGCACCGAGGGGCTGCTGGCCGCCGGTGCTGCGCTGGAGTTGGCGGTGGAGTCCGACGGGCTGGTGGCCTTCGGTGACGGGCTGGAGGCCGACCGGCTGACCCTCACGTGGGGTCAGCGGATCGTGCTGCGCCGCTCCGAGCGGCGGCTGCAGCTGGTCTGAGGGCGGACCGCCGTCACAGCAGCGACCGCACCCAGGGCTCCAGGTGGGGATTGCGCGGCAGGTAGGGCGGATCGCCGGTCCCCCACCGGTGCAGGACGCCGGGATCCAGGGTCTCCGCGACGGTCTCGCGGACCGGACGGGAACGGCGCCGGTTGCCGGGCAGCAGGCCGGCGAGGCGGCCCAGGAGCGTGCTGGACCAGTCGTCGATCCGCCCGTTCCACTCCTCCCCCGTGGGCGCCGGGGAGGGCGGGTCGACGACCAGCCCGGCCTCCACCGCCCGCTCGACGATCCACTCGCGGGTCACCACGGAGAGCGGATTCCTGCGCTGCGGGTCCCGGGTGCCGCCTCCGCCGACGTTGGTGTGGCCACCCACGAACCAGCGCTGCTCGACCGACGTCGGATGATCGGGCATCGGCACGGGCACGCTCGTCCACATCGTCGGCATGAACAGCCCGCGGCGCTCGTCCAGGGCCACCGCGTGGCAGGCGACGTCGACGAGCCCGCTCAGGTTCGTGTTGTGGAACTCGTAGCGGCGGCGGGTGAGCCACCGGCCCAGGCCGCCGGGGATGCCGAGGGCGCCGACGGTGTCGAAGACCCCGAGGAAGCGGATCCGCACCAGCCGCGATCGGGCCAGCAGCAGTTCGTCCTGGGCCGTGCGCGGCCGCGCCTCGCCCTGCTGGAGCTCGCGCAGGCCGGGCGCGGCGGTGTCGCGGTACCGCCGGAAGACGGCCTCCGCGGGGAGGTCGGCCGCGCTGATGAGCCCGCACTTGGCGATCATCCCGGCGAGACTGCGGGCGGTGAACGCGCCCCGGCTGTAGCCGATCAGGTGGATGTGGTCGTCGGCTGACTCGTAGCGCTCGGCGAGGAAGTCGTACGCGCGGCGGATGTTCTCCTCGACCCCGACGCCGAAGGCGCCCCCCATCAGGCGGTCGGACACCCCCGTGCCCACGCCACGGACGTAGCACCGCTCCTGGCGCACCCCGGGCGCCTCGTCCGGCACCCGGCCGTGGATCTGCACGACGTTGGTGTTCGTGTTGTCGTCGCTCCAGGTGCCGTCGAGGAAGGCGGCGAGGTTGCGGCGCATCGGCAGGACCTCCTGGCCGCCGGCGGGGTGAGGGACCGATGCTCCCGGCGGGCGTCGCCGCGGTCCAGGGGTGTCGTCCCCGCCCGGACGGTCGAATGCCCGTGGCCCGGAACGCGATGCGTTCCGGGCCACGGGATGCGGAGGTCGGGTCAGCCGGCCATCTCGGCCAGCGTCAGCCGGCGGCGGACCGTTCTGGAGCCGGTCGACATCTTCCACAGCTTGACCAGCTGCTTCGGGAGGTTCGCCGGCGTCGTGTTGTCCAGCCACCCGTTGGGGAGCGAGAGCCGGAAGATCTTGTGCCAGGCCGAGTAGACCTGCTGGGGCAGCGGCGCCTCGTGGTAGTTCAGGCCGTACTCCTCGAACAGGGCCTTCACCTGTGGCGAGATCTCCGCGTACCGGTTGCTCGGCAGGTCGGGGAACAGGTGGTGCTCGATCTGGCGCGACAGGTTCCCGGTCATGAGGTGCATGAGCTTGCCGCCGGAGATGTTGGCCGAGCCGAGCATCTGCCGGACGTACCACTCGCCCTTGGTCTCGCCCTCGATCGAGCGCTTCTCGAACGTCTCGACGCCCTCGGGGAAGTGCCCGCAGAGGATGACCGAGTTCGACCACAGGTTGCGGACGACGTTGGCCACGAAGTTGGCCGCCAGGGTCGGCACGAAGTTCGGCCCGGACAGCAGCGGGTGGACGACGTAGTCCTTGCGCACCTGACGCCCGATCTTGCGGAGCACCTCCTTGCCGCGGCGGCGGAACTCCGGATCCTTCGTCTGACCCTTCGCGATCACGGCGCCGAGCTCGAGGTCGTAGGCGGCGATGCCGTACTCGAAGAAGCAGGCGTTGAGGAAGCTCCACACCGGCTGCAGCAGGTGGCCGGGGGCCCACTTCTGGTCCTCGTCGACCCGCATGATGCCGTACCCGAGGTCGTTGTCCTTGCCGATCACGTTCGTGTACGTGTGGTGCAGCTGGTTGTGCGAGTGCTTCCACTGCACGGCCGGGCTGGCCATGTCCCACTCCCACGTCGTGGAGTGGATCTTCGGGTCCCGCATCCAGTCCCACTGGCCGTGCAGGATGTTGTGCCCGATCTCCATGTTCTCGAGGATCTTGGCCACCGAGAGGCCGATCGTCCCGAGGATCCACGCGGGCGGGAAGCCCGAGGCCAGCAGGACGGCCCGGCTACCCAGCTCCACCTTGCGGTGCACGTCGATGACGGTGCGGATGTACCGCGCGTCGGACTCGCCGCGCTCGTCGAGCACGCTCTGCCGGATCGCGTCGAGCTGCTTGCCCAGGAGCTCGATGTCCTCGGCGGTGAGGTGGGCGATCGGGTTGTCGGACTTCTTCTGGATGGCGGTCATGCGGTCCGGCTCCTCGGGGGGTCGGTCTCGGACGGGGATCAGTGGTCGAGCTGGCAGGCGCCGGCGGCTGCGCTGATGCAGGTCTGGACGACGACGCCGTCGCCCGGGGCGGCGGTGGTGACCTCGCCGGTGCGCAGGTCGCGCACGGCCCCCTCGCGCAGGGGGAGGACGCAGCCGAAGCAGATGCCCATGCGGCAGCCGCTCGGCATGAGGACTCCGGCGGCCTCGGCGGCGTCGAGGATCGGGGTGGCGCCGTCGGCGTCGACCGTCGTCCCGTCGGCGGTGAACGTGACCGTGCCGCCCTCGCCGTCCGCGGCGATCACGGTCGGCCGGAAGCGCTCGGTGTACAGCCGGTCGGCGAGGCCGGCGCCGGCCCAGTGCGCCTCGAGCGCCTCCAGCATCCCGACCGGCCCGCAGGCCCAGGTGGAGCGCTCGGCCAGGTCGGGGACCAGGGCGGCGATGTCGGCGGCGCCGAGCATGCCGGCGGTGTCGGTGTGCTGCTCGACCAGCCGGATCCGGCCGGTGGCCGCCATCCCGCGCAGCTCGTTGGCGAAGATGACGTCGTCGGCCGTGGGCGCGGAGTGCACGAGGACGACGTCGGCGGCGTCCTCGTCGGCCAGGTTGCGCAGGATCCCCATCACCGGGGTGATGCCGGAGCCCGCGGTCACGAACAGCGTCTTGCCCGGGCACGGCCGCGGCAGCACGAACTCGCCGGTCGCCTGGTCCAGGTGCAGCAGCGTGCCGGGCTGGGTGCGGTGCACCAGGTGGTTGCTGACGGTGCCGTCCGGGATCGCCTTGACCGTGATGGTGAAGCAGCCGTCCGCCCGGCCGAGCACCGAGGTGATCGAGTAGGCGCGCCACTGGCGGACGCCGTCGACGTCGACGCCGATGCGCACGTACTGGCCCGGCACGTGGGGGAGCCAGTCGCGGCCCGGGCGGATCACGAGCGTCGCGGCGTCCCGGGTCTCCCGGTGGACCGCCTCGACGCGGCCGCGCAGTGCCGCACCGGAGCGCAGCGGGTCGACCATGTCGAGGTAGTCCTGCGGCAGCAGCGGCGTCGTCGCGAGCTCGGCGATCCGGAGCAGCCGGTCGCGCAGCGCCGTCAGCCGGGGCCGGGTCGGGGAAGGACTCGGCTGCATAACGGTCATGTCTCGAGGTTTCCCAATTTTCGGGCTAAGTACCTGTGCTCCGGACGTGAATCGGGCGGCATACTTTGTTCGTCGGAGACAAAAGGGGTGGCAGTGGCCGAGGATGACTCACCGTTCCCGCCGCACGTCGTGACGGCGCTCACCGAGCAGCTGCCCGCGGTCGCGGAGTCCACGATCGCGACCATCGTCGTCGAGGTGCCGAGCTACGCCGGGGCCTTCAGCGGCGACATGGGCCGCACCATCGAGCGCGCCGTCCAGGTGGCCCTCGGCGGCTTCCTCAACCTGGCCACCGGCGGGGGCGACCCCAGCCGGCCGATCGGCCCCGCGCTGGACGGCGCCTACGCCCTCGGGCGGGGTGAGGCGCGCAGCGGACGGTCGATGGACGCGCTGCTGGCCGCCTTCCGGGTCGGGGCGCGGGTGTCCTGGCGGCACATGAGCGGCGCGGCCGTGGCCGCCGGCATGTCGGCGGAGGGGCTGGCGCGGTTCGCCGAGCTCGTCTTCGCCTACATCGACCAGCTGTCGGCCTCCAGCGTCGCGGGGCACGCCGACGAGCTCGCCTCCACCGGCCGCGCCCGCCGCCGGCACCTGGAGCGGCTGGCGGCCGTGCTCGTGGCCGGCCGACCCCTGCACGACCTCACCGCGGCCGCCGAGCGGGCGGAGTGGCTGCCGCCGCGCACCCTCACCGCCGTCCTGCTGCCCGAGACGCACGCCCGGGCGGTGCTCTCCACCCTGGACGTGCGGACCCTGGTCAGCGCCGAGGAGCTCCCGGCCGGCGACCTGCCCGGCCCCGAGCGCGTGGCGCTGCTCGTCCCGGACGCGGAGGGCCGCGGGCGGGGGCCGCTGCTGGCCGCGCTGCAGGGCAAGGACGCCGTCGTCGGCCCGCCACGCTCGTGGACGGCGGCGCAGGCCTCCTACGCGCGCGCCCAGCGGGCCGTGCAGCTGGGGCTGCGGGCCGAGGGGACGGCGCCGCTGGACACCGAGGAGCGGCTGGCGGAGCTGGTGCTGCGTGCCGACGCCACCGCACTGGCCGACCTGCGGACCCGGGTGCTGGCACCGCTGGACCGCGTCGGCGCCACGGCCCGCGAGAAGCTCGTCGAGACCCTGCGCTCGTGGCTGCTGCACCACGGCCGGCGCGACCGGGTGGCCGCGGAGCTGTTCGTGCACCCGCAGACCGTGCGCTACCGCATGGGGCAGCTGCGCGACCTGTTCGGTGACCGGCTCGACGATCCGCGCACCGTCCTGGAGCTGACCGTGGCTCTGGCGGTCCCGGCCACCTGAGGAACACCCGAGCCGGGCTCCCCCGGGCTCCCCTGGGCAATTCCGCGCTTCCGCGCGGTGCAGAAGCGCGGAATTGCACCGGGGCGGAAGCGCGGAATTGCCCGGATCAGGCGGCGGTCAGCACCGCCACCAGGAAGTCCGACTCCTCGGTGAACGGGTGCAGGTGCCACGTCGACAGCAGCAGCGAGGGGATCAGCCCGGCACCGCGCGCGTCGGCGAGGAAGTCGTCGAAGGGGTAGTCGCGGCCGGCGCCGAAGCCGACCACCGCCCGCCCGTCGGGAGCCAGGTGGGCGCGTAACCGGCGCAGCACCTCACCCCGCGTGCTCGGGGCGAGGAACGTGACGACGTTGCCCGCGCACACGATCGCGTCGAACCGGTCGGGCAGGTCCAGCAGCGCCAGGTCGCCGACCAGCCAGCGCGGCCCGGGGTGGTCGGCCTCGGCGGCCGCGATGAGGACCGGGTCGACGTCCACCCCGACGACGTCGTGCCCGGCGCGTGCCAGGTGCCCGCCGATCCGGCCCGGGCCGCAGCCCGCGTCGAGCACCCGCGAGCCGCGCGGCAGCATCGCGTCGATCAGCCGCGCCTCGCCCACGATGTCCACGCCCCGCTCGGCCATCGTGCGGAAGCGCTGCACGTAGGCGGCCGAGTGACCCGGGTCGGCCTCCGTCATCCGCGCCCAGGCACTGGGGGGAGGAGCGCTCGCTTCCGTCATGCGCCCATGGTCTCCCGCGCGGTCGCCGGCCCGTCGGTCAGGTGCGGACGTGCTCCTCGAGACCGCGGCCGGGATGCCACGACAGGATGCGGAGCGCCGTCCGGTCGGCGGTGTGGCCGGTCCAGACCACCTCGGTGAGGTCGAGCCGGAACACGTGCGCGTCGTCGGCCTCCCCCTCCCCGACCGCCCGCCCCGCGACCTTCGCCTCGCCGGGCCAGGCCGCGCCGTCCTCGCCCGGGTCCACGGTCGGGCTGTGCAGCGCGAGCCGCGGATCGCGGAGCAGGTCGCGCGCCTTCACCGCGCCGGTCATCGACCCGATCCGCAGCTCGCCGTCGGCGGCGAAGTCCACCTCGGTGCCGCTGATCCGCGGCCCCCCGTCCGCCCGGAGGGTCGCCATGGTCGCGTGCCGCGACGCGGCGAACGCCTCCCGCACGAGCGCCGCGAGGGCCGGCACCTCGGCCTCGATCTGCTGCCAGCTCGCCATGGGCGCAGTGTCCCGCCGGCACGGCTCACCGCGGCCGGTCGTCCGCGCGCCAGTCCGGTGGGTCGGCCGGCTGCAGGGCCGGGTCGTCGGCGGCGAACGTGCGCACCGGCCCGGGCGGGGTGCGCGGCCCCTCGAACCGCACGGTCACCCGGCCGATGCCCCGCCCCCAGACCCAACCGGGACCCAGCTCCTCGTGCCGCACGTCCTGCCCCGGCCACCAGCGCCGCTCGGCGGGCAGGACGTCCGGCTCGGCCGCCGCGACCGGGACGTCGGGCTGCGCGGGGGTCGGCTCGTCGTCGGCCTCCAGCGCGAAGAGGTCGCCCTGCGCGTACAGCGAGAGCCCGGAGACGCCCACCCCCAGCAGGCGCAGGCCGCCCGCCGTGCCCGCCTCGTCGAGCAGCCGGTGGGCGATGCCGGAGATCAGCCGCGCGTCGTCCGTGGGCTGCGGGAGCGTCTGGGACCGGGTGAGCGTCGTGAAGTCGTAGCGGCGCAGCTTCAGCGTGACCGTCCGGCCCGAGTACGCCGCCGCGCGCAGCCGCCCGGCGACCCGGCCCGCCATCGCGTCGATCTCCCGGCCGAGCACGGCCCGGTCGGTCAGGTCCCGCTCGAACGTCTCCTCCGCCGACACCGACTTGGTCTCCCGGTCCGGGACGACGGCGCGGTCGTCCTCGGCGCGGGCCAGCTGGTACAGGCCCCCACCGTGCGCGCGGCCGGCCAGGGCGACCAGGTCCGGCAGCGACCGGGCGGCCAGGTCACCGACGGTGCGCACCCCGATCGCGTGCAGCCGCTCGGCGGTCGCCGGCCCCACGCCGCCCAGCGAGGTCACCGGCAGTGGGTGCAGCACGTCGAGCTCGGTGCCGGGCGGGACGACGACCAGGCCGTCCGGTTTGTCCATCTCGGAGCCCAGCTTGGCCATCAGCTTGGAGCTGCCGATGCCGACCGAGCCGGTCACCCCGCCGGTCGCCGCCGCGATGCGCTCCTTCAGGCCCCGGGCGAGCTCGGTGACCCCCGCGACGGACAGGTCGTTGCCCGGCGCCGCCGCGAGGTCGACGTACGCCTCGTCGATCGACACCGGCTCGACCAGCGGGGACAGCTCGCGCAGCAGCGACATCACCACCTCGGAGGTGGCCCGGTACGCCGGGAAGCGCCCGCCGAGGAACGCCGTCCCGGCCGGGCAGCGGCGCCGCGCCTCCGCCGTCGACATCGCCGAGCGGGCGCCGAAGGCCCGCGCCTCGTAGGACGCCGTGGCGACGACGCCGCGCCCGCCCACCCCGCCGACCACGACCGGCCGGCCCCGGAGGGAGGGCTTGTCGCGCTGCTCGACGGCGGCGAAGAAGGCGTCGAGGTCCAGGTGCAGGACGCTGGCCTCTCGACGCACGGCTCGATTGTCCCGCGGACCGCCGACACGCCGGGACGAGCCGACCGGGAGCCGTCACCCGGCGGCCCGGTGCCGCCGTGTGGTGGCCGGTGCCGTCACGCCTCGGTCAGCGCCGTGCTCGGCAGCCAGTCGGCCTCCAGCAGCTCGGCGATCTCCTGCAGCGACGAGGTGTCCGCGCCCGCGGTGGAGCCGCTGACCGCCAGCCGCTCGACCATCACGCGGGCGACCTGCTCCTCCACCGTGTCCTCGGCGAAAGCGACCCGCCACGGCGAGGTCTGGCCGTCCCGGTGCGTGCGGCCGGTGACCTGACGGGCCTGGATGCCGGAGAAGCGGGGCTGGTGGAACAGGCCGACGCGCGGGGTGTCGCCGGCCGCCGTCCCGGTGGGCAGCAGCTCCCCGGCGTGCAGGCTGATCGAGGCCGTGACGGTGAAGACGCAGACCGGGGCCGCGCCGGTCTGGAAGCGCAGCCGCTCCGCCTCGACGTCGAAGCGGTCCCGGCCGTAGATGCCCGCGACGGCGATGCCGGCGTCCAGCAGCGCCTCCCGGATCGGGTCGGCCGCGGTCTCGACGAACTCCACCGACACCGCCACCTGGCGCTCGGCCTCCACCTGCGCCTTCACCCAGTCGACCGTCGCCGGCACCCGGATCAGCCCGGCCTTCTGCCGGAAGCGCAGCAGGGCGGCCCGGCCGCGGGCGGTCTGCCGGCCGCGGCGGGCCAGCTGCATCTCCGCGCGGAACTCCGACCACTCGGCCTCGTAGCTCGCGCGCTCGGACGGGCTCAGCGCGACCGCCGCGCCGCTCACCGACACCGGCCCCCAGGGCGCCGATCGGTGCAGCGCCGCGGGCGGTTCACCGCCGGTCAGCCACTCCTGCAGCCGGTCGAGGTCGGCGCGGCGCTCGTCGGCGTCCTCGGTCCAGGCCCAGCCGTAGCGGCCGCGTTCCACGTGGAACCCGTGCTCGCCGAGCCTCGCGGGCAGGTCGGCCCAGGCGCGCAGCGGCTCGCCGGCGCGGGCGGCGAACTGCGGCGCCAGGTAGGGCAGCTCGAGCGGCGTGTGCGCGGGGGTGGCGGTCGCGGCGATGACGAAGGGGGCGTCCTTCACGCGGGCGGCCCCGGAGACGGACTTCCAGTGCTTCCAGCGCTGGGTGGTCGTGTGCCGCACCATGTGCGCCTCGTCGCCGATGACGACGTCGAACTGCGGCGCCGTCTTCAGCAGGGCGGCGACCTTCGCCAGCCGGTCCCAGGTCGTGACGCACCAGCGCAGGCCGCCGTCGCCGAAGCCGGCGATGGACCGGGTCCAGTGCGGGATGGTGATCGCCGCGGGGCGGTCGGCGACGACGAGCACCCGGTCGCCGCCGCGCATCTCGCAGATCTCACGCGCGGCCATGATCGCCGTCCCGGTCTTGCCGACGCCGGGATCGTCGCCGAGCAGGAACACCCGGTGGCCGGCCGCGGCCGAGGCGATGACGGCGTCGGCCCCCGTGCACTGCTCCTCGCGCGGCTCCAGCGACTTCGCCGGCGGCAGGGGCCGGGGCTCGTCGTTGAGCTCGTCCTCGAGGAAGCGCTCCAGCGTGTGCGGCGGCGGGTCGTAGGGCGCCAGCGCCGGCGGGAGGTGTGCACCCACCCACACCGAGGCCTGCAGGCCCGGGTGCCAGACGGCGCCGGGGGCAGGCGCGCGGAAGGGGACGGCGAGCACCCACACCCGCTCGCCGGGACCGGCCACGGGCAGGTCGGGAGCGGGCTTCGCCGCGCGGCGGGCGGGCGCGCGACGCTTCGGCGCCGTGCGTGTCGTGCCGCTCGCGCGGGTCGTCGTGCGGCGGCGCCGTCCGGGCATGCGGGGGTTCCTCCTCGGGGCGGGACGTCCCGGCGATGGTGCGCCGCACCACCGACGATCCGGCGGCAGCACGCCGAGCGCCGCCGGGATGATCGCGACCCGCGCGTCGTCGCCGCCGGCCTCCCGTCCGGCCGCGCGGACGGCACACCGGAGGGAAGGACGGCGATCATCCCGGCGCCGGGCGGCCGGCTCCGCGGGTGCTCTGGTGGAATCGCCGGGTGACCGCGAACCCCGAGGAACGGCTGCACGCCCGGACCCTCGGCGAGGCCGGCCCGCGGGTCGTGTTCGTGCACGGCCTGTTCGGCCAGGGCAGGAACTGGACGACGATCGCCAAGGGCCTCGCCGACCGGCACCGGGTCACCCTGCTGGACCTGCCCGACCACGGGCACTCGCCGTGGACCGAGCGCATCGACTACCTCGACATGGCCGGGCTGGTGGCGGCGGAGCTGGAGTCCTTCGGCGAGCCGGCGACGCTGGTCGGCCACTCGATGGGCGGCAAGGTGGCGATGCAGCTGGCGCTGCGCCGGCCCGAGCTGCTGCGCGCGCTCGTCGTCGTCGACATCGCGCCAGTCGAGTACCCGGTGTCCGGCGGCCGCACCGACGACCCGGACGAGGAGGCCTCGCCGTTCGGCGCGTACATCGCCGCGATGCAGGCCGTCGACCTCGACCGGCTGACGACGCGGGACGAGGCCGACGCGGCGCTGCGCGAGGCGGTGCCCAGCCGGATGGTGCGGTCGTTCCTGCTGCAGAGCCTGGTCCGGGACGGCGTGGGGGCGGACGCGGGCTGGCGCTGGCGGCTCAACCTCGACCTGCTGGGCCGCGACCTCGAGGAGCTGCGCGGCTTCCCGGACCCGCCGCCGGGCGCGACCTTCGACGGTCCGGTGCTGTGGCTCGCCGGGGCGAACAGCCACTACGTGCTGCCGGAGGACCGCGCGCGCATGGACGAGCTGTTCCCCCGCACCCGGCTGGTGAAGGTCAAGGGCGCCGGGCACTGGGTGCACTCCGAGCAGCCCGAGATCTTCCTCGAGACCCTCCGCCGGTTCCTCGACGGGGTCGAGCACCGGGACGGCCCGGGGGCCGCGGAGGACTGAGGATCAGCCGGCGAGGCGGGCGCACTCCGGGCACTTGTCGGCGGCGGGGAGGTCGCGCCACTCGCGGTCGGCGGTCGCGTCGACCAGCAGGCCGCACTCGGAGGCGGTGAGCCCGTCGATCACCGGCCGGGAGACCGCGTGGAGGGGGCCCGGGTCGGACGAGGCGGGCGCCGCGGCGCGGGCCACGGCGTACGCGGGGGCGGTGGTCGCGTAGAGGGTCGCCGTCATCGCCCCAGGGTGGCCGCCGCACATGACGAACGGATGACGGCGGTCCGACCGTCGGGCGACGGTTCGTCCCCGGCCTGCCATCCTGGGCGCGTGGGCACCCGGTGGGACGGCGGCTGCGGCCCGTGACGCCGGACGACGTCCGCGCGATCGCGCTCGCCCTCCCGGAGGTGACCGACGGCGACCACCACGGCAGGCGCGCGTTCCGCCTCGGCACCCGGATCCTGGCCACCCAGTGGTCCCCGACCCAGCTCAACGTGATGCTCGACGAGTCCGGGGCGCGGGCGGCCGAGGGTGGCCCGTGCAGCCTCCTGTGGTGGGGCAAGCAGCTCTCCGGCGTCCGGGTGGACCTCGCCGTCGCCGGGCCCGGGCTGGTCGCGGAGCTGCTGGAGGAGGCGTGGGCCCGGCGGGCCCACGCCCGGCTGCTGGCCGAGCGCCCGGCCGCCGAGCGCCCGGCCGCCGAGACGCCGGTCGACGAGGCATAGGAGCCCATCCCCACGTCTCGGGCGCCGGGACGCGGGCAAAGCTTCCTATGCCCGGCGGGTCGCCTCGGCGAGGTCCGGCGTGCTGTGGCGTCGCTGCTTGGCGCGGTACATGTCCTTGTCGGCCTGCCGCATGAGGTCGAGGGGGTCGCTGCCGGCCCGGCCCCAGGCGACGCCGACGCTGGCGCTCACCGGGATGTGCCCCTGCGGCAGGCGCGCCGGCTCGGCCAGCGCGGCGCGGACGCGGTGCCCCAGCTCCAGCGCCGTCTCCGGCTCCGCGTGGCCGCGGCTGATCACGAAGAACTCATCGCCGCCGATGCGGCCCACCACGTCGTCCGGCCGCACCGCCGCGCGCAGCCGGGCCGCGGTCAGCTTCAGCACCTCGTCGCCGACGTCGTGCCCGTGGGTGTCGTTGATGGGCTTGAACCCGTCGAGGTCGACGAACAGCACCCCGATGAGCGCGTCCCCGAGGTCGGCCAGCGCCTCGTCGAGCGCGGCGGACACCGCCTCCCGGTTCGCGAGCCCGGTGAGCGGGTCGGTCATCGCGCGCACCGTGAGCTCCTCGCGGGTGCGCACGTGGGCCGAGACGTCGGCGAAGGACAGCAGTGCACCGGGGGCACCCTCGTCCTCGCCCAGGGCGATGACACCGACGGCGCAGACGTGGACCTGACCGCCGGGCACCCGGACCGCCACCTCGAGCTCGCCGTCGCGGCCCTCGTCCAGGGCGGCGGCGAGCGCGGTGTCCAGCACCGCCCGGTCGTCGGGACGCAGCGCGGCCGTCAGCGCCGCGAGCGGATCGGCGCCCGGCCGGCCGACGAGCTCGTCGAAGCGGGGGTTGGCGAAGACCACCGAGCGGTCGGCGCCCAGCTGCAGGATGGCCAGGGGCAGCGACTCGGCGACGCGGCGCAGCAGGCGCTCCTGCTGGCGCAGGGCCTCGTGCGCGGCCATCTCGTCGGAGATGTCGTTCATGTGCGTGAGGACGACGGCGTCCGCGGGGTCCTCGGCGGGCGTGTAGTGGTTCTCCAGCTCCAGCCAGGCCCAGCTGCCGTCGGCGCGCAGGTGCCGCAGGCGGACCCGCTGGCTGGCCTGGGTCGACAGCAGCTCCAGCCAGTTGGCGATCGCCCGTTCCTGGTCCTCGGGGTGGATGAACTCCGAGGAGCGCCGGCCGACCATCTCCTCGGGCGTCCAGCCGAGCATCCGGGTGGTGCGCTCGTCGATGCCGGTCACCACGGCCAGGCCGCTCTTGGTGGCCGTCGCGGTGCGGGGGGCGCGGGAGACGGTGATCCACTCGCCCTCGGGGGCCGACGGCGCCTCCTGCTCCTCGCCGGCGACGTGCAGGACACCCAGGAGGACGCCGTGGACGGGGCGGACGTCGACGAACGTGAGCGACATCGGCTGGTCGGGGTTCTGCCTGGTGCGCACGGTGACGGTGCCCAGGCCGGTGGTGAGCGCGCGTTCCCAGGCGACGACGACGGTCATGGCGTCGGAGGGGGCGATGGCGTCGAGCATCGTGGCCCGGTCCGGCGGCACGGGCAGGGCACGCTCGGGCGCCAGCCCCACCGACTCCGGCATGGGCAGCAGGACACCGTCGGCGGCCATCGCCGCGAATGCCGCGTGCGGCAGCGCGAGCAGCGACCCGAGGACGGCCTCGGGTGCGCTGTCGCCGGCTGAGCGGTCGCTGGTCACACCCCCTCATCGGCCGCCCCGGCAGCCGGGCTGAACCGCGGGCGGGAGCGGCCCACTCCAGCGAGTGAGAAGGCCGGTTCCGGAACGTCCCCCGGAGGTGGGTCGCGCGACCCCGCACGAGGCGCGAGGATCGGTGCATGAGCGACGTCCGCGCAGGTCAGCCCGCCGAGCCCAGCGACCTGGTCGACGTGGCCGCGCTGGTCACCGCCTACTACACGCTCGACCCCGACCCGACCGAGCCGGCGCAGCAGGTGGCGTTCGGGACGTCGGGGCACCGCGGCTCCTCCCTCGACGCCGCCTTCAACGAGGCGCACATCCTGGCCACGACACAGGCGATCTGCGAGTACCGCGCCGCGCAGGGGGTCGACGGGCCGCTGTTCCTCGGCCGGGACACCCACGCCCTGAGCGAGCCGGCCTGGGCCAGCGCGCTGGAGGTGCTCGCGGCCAACGACGTGACCGTCCTCGTCGACGCCGCCGACCGCTACACCCCGACGCCGGCGGTCAGCCACGCGATCCTGCGCGCCAACCGGGGGAAGAACGGCGGCCGCGCGGACGGCATCGTCGTCACCCCGTCGCACAACCCGCCGCGCGACGGCGGCTTCAAGTACAACCCGCCGCACGGGGGTCCGGCGGACTCCGACGCCACGAAGGCGATCGCCGACCGGGCCAACGAGCTGCTGCGCGCCGGGCTCGACGGCGTGCGGCGGATCCCGTTCGCGCGGGCGCGGGCCGCGGCGTCGGCGTACGACTTCACGGGCACCTACGTCGAGGACCTGCCCAGCGTGCTGGACCTGGACGCCGTCCGCGCCGCCGGCGTGCGCATCGGGGCCGATCCCCTCGGCGGCGCCAGCGTCGACTACTGGGGGGCGATCGCCGAGCGGCACCGGCTGGACCTGACCGTCGTCAACCCGCTGGTCGACCCCACCTGGCGCTTCATGACGCTGGACTGGGACGGGAAGATCCGGATGGACTGCTCGTCGCCGTCGGCCATGGCGTCGCTGATCGGCAAGCGCGCCGACTACGCGATCGCGACCGGCAACGACGCCGACGCCGACCGGCACGGCATCGTCACCCCCGACGGCGGGTTGATGAACCCCAACGCCTTCCTCGCGGTCGCGATCTCGCACCTGTTCAGCTCGCGCCCCGAGTGGGGCGCGCAGACCGCCGTCGGCAAGACGCTCGTCTCCTCGTCGCTGATCGACCGGGTGGTCGCGGGGCTGGGCCGCCGCCTGGTCGAGGTGCCGGTCGGCTTCAAGTGGTTCGTGCCGGGCCTGCTCGACGGGTCGGTCGGGTTCGGCGGCGAGGAGTCGGCCGGCGCCTCCTTCCTGCGCCGGGACGGCGGGGTGTGGACGACGGACAAGGACGGCATGCTGCTCGCGCTGCTGGCCGCCGAGATCCAGGCGGTCACCGGCCGGTCGCCCTCGCAGCTGCACGGCGAGCTCACCGAGCGCTACGGGGAGTCGGCGTACGCGCGGGTGGACGCCCCGGCGACCCGCGAGCAGAAGGCCGCGCTCGCGAAGCTCTCGCCGGAGGCGGTCACCGCGACCGAGCTGGCCGGCGAGCCGATCGTGGCCAAGCTGACCCGCGCGCCGGGCAACGACGCCCCGATCGGGGGCCTGAAGGTGGTCACGGAGAACGCCTGGTTCGCCGCCCGTCCCTCGGGGACCGAGGACGTCTACAAGATCTACGCGGAGTCGTTCGCCGGCCCGGACCACCTGGCGCGGGTGCAGGAGGAGGCGCGCGCCGTCGTCACCGCGGCCCTGGCCGGCTGAGCCGAGGGAGTGCCGTCCCCCGTGATCATCGGCGGGTGGCTGTCCGACGCGCCGCCGGGAGCAGCCACGTGCCGATGATCAACTCGGGGGTGTCATCCGGAGGATGACGATCGAACGAGCGCGCCGTACCAGCCGAGACCCTCGTAGGTCTCGTAGCCGGGGGTGCGGGCGAAGCCGATCGTCGTCCCGCCCTCGTCGTAGGAGCCGCTGGCGGCGCCGTCGGTGCGCAGGGCGATGCGCTCGGTGAGCACGCCGACCCCGTCCGAGGCGGCGATCACCCGGCCCTCGGAGTCGAGCAGGAGGCTGCGGGTGCGGGCCCGCTCGTCGTCGGCCAGGCGCAGCCCGTCGAGGATCGCGCGGGTCTGCGGTCCCCAGTCGAAGAAGACGCCGAGGGTGCCCACCACCTCGCCGTCGGTCTCGCCGCCGCGGCGGACCGCGGTCGCGTAGGTGGCGACGGTCGCGTCCAGCGCGGCGGACCGGGAGACGTCCTCGACGGCGTAGGCGTCGCCGTCCGCGGTGGCCAGGGCGTCGCGGAACCACGCGGCACCGCTGACGTCGCTGCCGATGACGTGCGGCCAGCGCCGGGGTGCCGCCGTCGCCACCACCCGGCCCTGCCGGTCGGTGACCCAGAGGTCCAGGTAGACCGTGTAGTTGCGCAGGATCACGGCCAGCCGGCGGACCGCCTCGGCCGCGCTCCGGCCGGCCGGGTCGCCCTCCTCGGCGGCCGCGACGACGGCGGCGTCGGTGGCCCACCAGCGGACGTCGCAGGTGCGCTCGTAGAGGTTGCGGTCGACGAGCTCGACCGCGGAGAGGGCCAGGTCGGCCAGGCGTTGCCCCCGCACCTGCCCGACGAGGCGGCTGCCCAGCTCCTGCAGCGCGCCGACGGTCGGGGCCAGCTCCTCGGACAGGCCGGCGCTGATCGACGCCGCCTGCTCGGCGATCTGCTTGACCTCCTCCGCGACGACGGCGAACCCGCGCCCCACCTCGCCCGCCCGCGCCGCCTCGACCAGTGCGTTCAGGGCGAGCATGCGGGTGGTGCGGGCGATGGCGTCGAGGTCGCGCAGTCGCGCGGCGGACTGGGCCTCCACCTGCTCGGCGAGCGCCACGACTCTCTCGGGCACGCGGGCCTCCCCCATCGGCAAGGCCGCGATCACCCGGCCGGTCCCTGGAGTTTCGGCGTGTGCTTGTAGTCACTCCATCCGGCGCGCGTTACGTCGGTGTGAACACTTCCGCACAGCGGCGCTG
The DNA here is from genome assembly GCF_900110555.1 of Trujillonella endophytica. Lineage (GTDB taxonomy): Bacteria > Actinomycetota > Actinomycetes > Mycobacteriales > Geodermatophilaceae > Trujillonella > Trujillonella endophytica. The sequence goes on along the minus strand of NZ_FOEE01000011.1, from coordinate 17,132 downwards.
TCAGCGCCGCCGCTGCTTGTCGGCGTACATCGCGTCGTCGGCGGCCCGGACCACCTGCTCGCAGGCGACGTCGGGGTCGGCGCCGGGCTCCACGGTGCCGATGCCCACGCTCATGCCCACGGCGATCAGGGTGCCGCCGATGTCCAGGGGGTCGACGAGGGTCGTGCGCAGCCGCTCGGCGAGCACCTCGGCGTCGGCACGCTCGGTGTTCTCGCAGACGATGCTGAACTCGTCGCCGCCCAGGCGCGCGGCGGTGTCGCTCGCGCGGAGCACCGAGGTGAGCCGCGCGGCGAAGGCCACCAGCACGGCGTCGCCCATCGGGTGTCCGTACCGGTCGTTGACGTCCTTGAAGCCGTCGAGGTCGACGGTGAGCACGCACGTGGGCGTCTGCTCCCGGTGGCCGCGCTCCAGGGCGTGCCGCAGCCGGTCGGCGAAGAGGGTCCGGTTGGGCAGCCCGGTGAGCGCGTCGTGCAGCGACCGGTGCACCAGTTCGGTCTCCAGCAGCTTCCGCGCGGTGATGTCCTCCACCACCATCACCAGGTGCGTGGGGTCTCCCGGCTGCTCGGCCACCCGGGTCGAGGTGAGCTGCACGGGCACGCCGCTGCCGTCACCGCGGACGAGCCGGCTCTCCACCCGGGCCACCTGCCCCGGCTCGGCGTGCAGCCCGGCGGTGGCCTCCCGGACGGCCGCGAGCTCCTCGGGGTCGGTCAGGTCGTACAGGCAGGTACCGATGAGCTCGGCCGCCGGACGGCCCAGCAGGCGCTCCAGCTCGGCGTTCACCTCCAGCAGCGTGCCGCCCGGATCGCAGATGGCCATGCCGAGCGGGGCGCGCCCGAAGGCCTCGCGGACGCACGGCGGCCGCTCCCCGGCCACGACCGCGGTAACGCTGCGCTTCGCCACGTCCCACCTCCCGCGGTCATCCTGGACGCCCCCCGTGACGGTTCCGGGCCGCACTCCATCTGCCTAATGCCCGGTCGGGTTCCACGTGGAACGTGATCTCGGTCCTTCGCGGGCGGTTTGCCACCCGGGCGGGCCTCCGGGCCGGTCTCCCCGCGGTCCGGGGCAGGATGGGTACCGAATGCGCCGGGCCGCCGACGCCCGCGCGCTGGAGAGGAGGAGCCGTGCACCTCGACGACCGGGACCCCTTCGACCTGGTGCTGCCTCCCGCGGTGGACATCCGCGAGGTCGGCATGCGCGACGGGCTGCAGCTGGAGGCGCCCCTCCCCCTCGCCGACAAGCTGGCCATGCTCGAGGCGCTGGTCGCCACGGGGGTGCGCCGGATCGAGGCCACCTCGTTCGTCTCCCCGCGGGCGGTGCCGGCCCTGGCCGACGCCGACCAGGTCGCCGCCGAGCTGGGCCGCTGGAGCGGGGTCGCCTTCTCCGCGCTGGTGGCCAACCCGCGGGGCGCCGTAAGGGCCGTCGACGCCGGTGTCCCCGACCTCGAGTACGTCGTCTCGGCCTCCGACGGGCACAGCCGCGCCAACGCGGGCCGCGGCACCGCCGAGGCGGTCGCCGCGATCGGCGAGATCGCCGGGCTCGCTTCCGGGGCCGGAGGCACGCTCGAGGTCATCATCGCGACCGCCTGGGACTGCCCGTTCGACGGGCGCACGCCCATCGCCCGCACGGTCGACGTCGCCCGCGCCGCCGTCACCGCGGGAGCCGACCGCCTCTGCCTGGGCGACACCATCGGGACGACCACCCCGATGCGGGTCGTCCGGCTGCTGGACGCCGTCCGCCGGGTCTGCCCCGGCGTGCCGGTCGGCGTGCACTTCCACGACACCCGGGGCACCGGCCAGGCCAACGCGCTGACGGCGATCCAGGCGGGCGTCACCCAGCTCGACTCCTCCGTGGGCGGGCTGGGCGGCTGCCCGTTCGCCCCCGGCGCCAGCGGCAACATCGCCACCGAGGAGCTGGTCTACCTGCTGGAGGAGTCCGGCGTGCACACCGGCATCGACCTCGACGCCGTGCTGGCCGCGGCGCGGGTCACCGAGCGCGCCGTCGGCCGCGAGCTGCCCAGCTCGCTGTACCGCGCCGGGGGGCGCTCGGTGCCCCGGGGCACCGAGCAGGCGGTGGCCGCCTCGTGACGGGCCTCGTGACGGACCTCGTGATGGACTCGGGGGCGTGAGCTCGGCCCTCCCCTCCCCCGGTGACCCGGCCGGCGCTCCCGTCGACCCGCAGGTCATGCGCGACGTGCTGGGGCACTTCGCCTCCGGCGTCATCGTGGTCACCGCCGCGACGGAGGGCGGGCCGATCGGCTTCACCTGCCAGTCGTTCAGCTCGCTGTCGCTGGACCCACCGCTGATCGCGCTCGCCCCCGCCCGGACCTCCCGCACCTGGCCGCGGCTGCGGGCGCTGGGCCGGTTCTGCGTGAACGTGCTGGCCGAGGACCAGCACGGGCTGTCCACCACGTTCGCCGGCAGCGCGCCCGACCGCTTCGCCGGCGTGGCGTGGCGCGCCAGCCGGCAGGGACAGCCGGTGCTCGACGGCGTGGTCGCGTGGATCGACTGCGCGCTGTGGGCCGAGTACGACGGCGGCGACCACACCCTCGTCGCCGGCCGGGTGCTGGACCTCGGGGCCGATCCCGCGCGCCGCCCGCTGCTGTTCCACCGCGGCGGCTACGGCCTCCTCGGCGGCGGCACCGACCTCGAGGTCTGAGGTCCGGGTCGGCCGCTCAGCCCAGCCGGACGGCGAGCAGGGCGACGTCGTCGCGGCCGTCGAGGGTGCCGGCCACCGCGGCGTCGCACAGCTGCCGGGGGGTGGCGCCGGGCGGGATGGTGGCGATCCGCGCGACGAGCTCCTCGATGCCGAGGTCCAGGTCCAGTCCCGGGCGCTCGATCAGCCCGTCGGTGTAGGCCAGCAGCGTCGACCCGGCCGGGACGTCCAGCACCACGGTCGGGCGGTGCGCGCCGTCGTCGACCCCCACCAGCAGGCCGGTCACCTCGTCGACCACCCGGACCGCGCCACCGGGCTCGCGCAGCAGCAGGGGCGGGTGCCCGGCGTCGGCGAGGTGCACCCGCCACGGCTCGCCCGCCGCGGCCGGCGGCACGGCGCGGGCGTAGGCGATCGTCGCCATCGAGGCGACGCGCAGGCCCTGCACCAGCCGGTCGACCCGGCCCAGGACGACGCCGGGATCGGGGTCGGGGGCGTCCCACACGCAGGCGCGGATGAGCCCCCGGAGGTGCCCCATGGCCGCGGCGGCGGCGAGGTCGTGGCCGACGACGTCGCCGATGACCATGCCGACCGACCCGTCGGGCAGGTGCAGGAGGTCGTAGAAGTCGCCGCCGACGTCCGCCGCCGTCGACGCGCTCACGTAGTGCGCCGCCGCGGTGATCCCGGGGATGTCGGGCAGGTCGGGGAGCAGCGACCGCTGGAGCGTGTCGGCCACGGCGTGCTCCTGCTGGTAGAGCCGCACGTTGTCCATCGCCAGCGCTGCGCGCCGGGCGAGGTCCTCGGCCAGGTCGACGTCCTCCCGCGTGAACGTGCGGTCGCCGGAGGCGATCAGGGCCATCGCACCGCGCGTCCGGCGGCGGGCGACCATCGGAACGGTCACCACCGAGTGGCCGCCCACGGCGTCGAAGGCGTCCCGCGCCGCCTCGGTGGCGAAGGCGGCCTCGATGCGCGCACGGTCGCGGTCGATGAACGTCGGCCGGTTGCTGCGCATGCTCTGCCGGCTCGGCGATCCCGGGGGGAGGTGCTGGGCGTGCAGGGTGCTGAAGGCGCGCAGCTCCTCCTCGTGGCCGTCCCGGTGGCGGTAGGCGGTCTCCGCCACCTCCCCGTGCTCGTCGACGAGGGTGAGGAACACCCAGTCGGCCAGGAGCGGGACGCACAGGCCGGCCAGCCGCTCCAGCAGGTCGGACATGTCCAGCGTCGCGATGAGCGTGCTGGTGGCCTCCGCCATGAGCGCCAGGCGGTTGGTGGCCTTCTCCACCTGCAGGCGCGCGCTCTCCGCGTCGGCCCGCGCCTGCTCGGCGGTGGCGCGGGCGAGCTCGGCCTCCTGGCGGGCGGCCTGCTCGGCGGCGAACGCGGACTCGCGCTCGTGCTCGACGCGGACGCGCTCGGTCACGTCGGTCTGCACGCCGACGAAGCTGACCAGCTCACCCTCGCCGTCGAACACGGGGCTGATCGACAGCTGGTTCCAGAACGCGGTGCCGTCCTTGCGGTAGTTGAGCAGCGTGGTCGTCAGCGGGCGCTGCGCGCGCAGGGCGGCGCGGATCTCCTCGAGCGCCCCGGGGTCGGTGGCCGGACCCTGCAGGAAGCGGCAGTTGCGGCCCACCGCCTCGTCGTAGGAGTAACCGGTGATCCGGGTGAAGGACGGGTTGACCCAGATCAGCGGGTCGTCGGGCTGCCGCGGGTCGCTGATGGTGAAGGTGATGTCGGTGGCGATCACGGCGCGCTCCCGCAGCGCCTGGAGCTGGGCGTCGGGATCGTCGGTCAGGGCCGGGGTCTCGACGTCGAGGAGGACGACGAGGGAGAGCTGCTGGTCCTCGGCCGTGGGGTGCGAGAGCGGGAAGCCGGTGACCCACAGCAGCCGGTCGGCGGCGCCGTCGTCGGCCCCCGGCCGCAGCCGCACGGCCTCGCCGGTCACCGGCCGGCCCTGCGCGACGAGGGAGAGCGGCCCGCCGGTGGAGGCCAGCGGCTCGCCCGCGAGGTCGGTCAGCCCCGCCGCAGCACCCCAGGCGTCGATGGGCACCGGCAGGGTCACCCGCCCGGCCATCTCCACGGCCGCGGTGTTGGCGAAGGTGACCGCGCCGGCGATGCGGTCGATGAGCAGGACGGCGACCGGGCTGTCGGCGAGGACGCCGGGCAGGGCGGCCGACGCGGTCCGGGGCGAGGGGTGGCCCGAGACGACGGCGCTGGCCGTGGCGACGAGGCCGGCCTGCTGGCCCGCCTGCCCGTCCACGGTCGAAGGGAGCTGGACCCCCGGTCGGGTCTGGTCGTGGGCGCGCGGCACCGGACGACTTTATCGGTTGCGCACGACCTGTTCCACGAGAGCCCCGGGCGGGCGCCTCTCGTGATGCCGACGTGTGATCGGTGCGGCAGCGGGAACGACTGCGGGCGGAACGTCCGCAGGTGCACCGCGCACCGGCCCGTCAGGGAGGGGACCGCCATGGGACTGCTCGACCGACTCCTCGGCCGGCGCCGGCACGACGACCGGCGCGACGCCCGCTACGACGCCGGCTACGACGGGTACGACTCCCGCGACGACGACCGATACGCCGGCGGCCATCAGGGCGAGGCGGACACCGGGTACGGGCAGCAGCCGCGGCAGGCGCCGCGGGGGCGCGGCCCGCTCACCGACGCGCAGGCTGTGGAGCGGTACCGCTACCTGCTGCGCACCGCTCCCCCGGACCAGATCGAGGAGGCGCACGCGGAGGCGTTCGCCCAGCTGACGCCCCAGCAGCGGCAGGAGGTCCTGGTGCAGCTGGCCGCCGCCGTCCCGTCGGGCGAGCGCCCGCGCACGGACGACCCCCGCACGCTGGCCCGGGCGGCCACGCGGGCGGAGATCCGGCAGCCGGGCACCCTGGAGCGCGTCTTCGGCCCCGGGCCCGGTGGCTACGGCGGTGGCTACGGCAGCGGGTACGGGCCCGGCTACGGCGGCGGCCCCGGGCGGGGCTACGGCGGAGGCTTCGGGATGGGCGGGATGGGGGCCGGCATCGGCGCCACCATGCTCGGCACCATCGGTGGCCTCGTGGTGGGGTCCGCGGTGGCCGACGCCCTCTTCGACACGGGGCTGGGCGACGGCGGGCTGTTCGGCGGCGGCGACGAGGAGGCCTACGCGGAGGGCTACCAGGACGGCGCGGGCGCGGACGACGGCGGTGGCTATGACGGCACTGGCTCCGACGGCGGTGGCTATGACGGCACTGGCTCCGACGGCGGTGGCGACGTCGCCGGTGACTACGGCGGCGGGGGCGACGACTTCGGCGGCGGGTTCGACGGGGGAGGCGACTTCGGCGGGGACTTCGGCGGCGGCGACTTCTGAGCCCGGCCCTGCCCGCGCAGGTACAGCAGGCCGAGCACCGGCAGCACCAGCGGGACGTACCCGTAGCCGGAGCCGAACCCCGACCACACCGTCTCGTCGGGGAACGCCGCGCGGTCGGCCAGCGAGAGGACGCCGACCACCAGCACGCCGGTCAGCTCCACGAGGCAGGCGACCAGCGCGGTGCGGCGCCCGGCGCGGCCACCCCGCAGCAGCCCGGCGGCCGCGGCGACGTACACCGCGGCCGCGAGCGCCGACAGCAGATAGGCCAGCGGTGCCTCGGAGAACCGGGTGGCCAGCTGCACCGCGGCCCGCGACCCCGCCGCCAGGGCGAAGACGCCGTACAGCGCGACCAGCACCCGCCCCAGCCCCTCCGCGGGCGGGGCCTCGCGCGGACCGGCGGGCTCAGCCACCTCCGGCCTCCCACAGCTGGAGCAGCCGCCAGACCATGACCGCGACCGCCGCGGCCGGTACCGCGAGCACGGTGCCCGCCCAGCGGCTGGTCTCGGTGCGGGCGAACAGCACGCCGGCCACGGGCAGCAGCAGCGCCCCCGCCAGGTAGCCGAGGAAGGTCGCCGTCTCGGGCAGCGCGGCGTCCCCGGCCAGGCGGACCCCGGCGACGACCGCCTGGACGACCAGCAGCGCCTCGAGGACGGCGGCCAGCACCAGGTGCAGCAGGCCGATCCGGCGCCGCGCCACGGTCGACGCCAGGCCGGCCAGGGCCAGCAGCGCGGCGACGACGGTGGTGGGGACGACCAGCGCCGTCGTCACCGGGCCGCTCCGCTGTGCACGCCCCCATCCTCCCGCGCGGTCGCGGGCCGCCACGCACGAGGTCGACCGAGGGCGGCGTGGCGACCGGTGCACCACGGGCTCGACCGGACCGCACGGCGGCGCGACCATGCCGGGGGGTGAGGAGGACGCCATGACGGACTACGCACTCGAGGTCACCGACGCGGAGATCGCCCGGTACCGGCTGATGGCCGAGCTGGCCCGCACCGAGGAGGCCGAGGCCTGGCGCGCCGCCGGCATCGTGCCCGGCGCGAGGGTCGCGGACGTCGGCTGCGGTCCGGCCGCGGTCGCCGTCGCCGTCGCCGCGGTGGTCGGCGCGGGCGGCTCGGTCGTCGGCGTGGAACCGGACCCGTCGGCCCGGGCGGCCGCGCGGCGGCTCGTCGCCGAGGCCGGCGCCGCCAACGTGGAGGTGCGGGAGGGCAGCGGCACCGACACGGGCATCCCGCCGGGATCGGTGGACGTCGCGCTCCTGCGGCACGTGCTCGCGCACAACGGCGGCCGGGAGCAGGCGATCGTCGACCACCTGGCCTCGCTGGTCCGGCCGGGCGGGGCCGTCTACCTCGTGGACGTCGACGGCACGGCGATGCGCGTCCTGGACGCCGACCCCGGGCTCGCCGACATCAACGAGCGGTACGCCGAGCTGCACCGGCGGCGCGGCAACGACCTCCGGATCGGACTGCGGCTGGGCCGCCTGCTGGCCGCCGCGGGTCTGGAGGTCGAGCGGCACGCGGGCCGCTACCTCATCGGCGAGATGCCGCCCGGCATCCGCCCGCCCGCGTGGGCGGCCCGCGACGCCCTGCGCGCGCAGGGGCTCGCGTCCGAGGACGACCTCCGCCGCTGGGAGGCCGCCTTCGAGCGGATGGACGCCGCACCGGTCCGCCCGATCACGTTCGCGCCCTTCTTCGTCGGCATCGGCCGCCGCCGCTGAGCGGCGGACGACCGGCTCCGGGCCCGGCCGGCCGCCGCCGGGCGGTCAGACGTGCACGCCGGACATGTCGGCGTACCGGTCCCCCGCCGTCGCCCCGCGCGGCGCGGCGTCGTCCAGCCGGCGCAGGTCCGCGTCGGTCAGCGAGACCTCCGCCGCCGCGGCGTTCTCCTCCAGGTAGCTCACCCGCTTCGTACCCGGGATCGGCACGACGGTCGGGGAGCCCGCCCGCCCGTCCTGCGCCAGGACCCACGCCAGGGCCAGCTGGGACGCGGTGACGCCCTTCTCGCCGGCGATCTCCCGCACCCGGTCGACCAGCTCCAGGTTGCGGACGAGGTTCTCGCCCTGGAAGCGCGGGTCGTGCCGGCGGAAGTCGTCGGGCGCCAGGTCGTCGAGGCTGCGGATCCGCCCGGTGAGGAAGCCGCGGCCGACCGGCGAGTAGGCCACGAAGCCGATCCCGAGCTCGGCGCAGGTGGCCAGGACGCCGTCCTCCTCCGGATCGCGGGTCCACAGCGAGTACTCGGTCTGCACCGCCGTGACCGGCTGGACGGCGTGCGCGCGCCGGATCGTCTCCGGGGCGGCCTCCGAGATGCCGGTGAACCGCACCTTGCCCGCCTCCACCAGCTCGCGCAGGGCGCCCCACGTCTCCTCGACGGGGACCGTGGTGTCGACCCGGTGCTGGTAGTAGAGGTCGATCACGTCGACGCCCAGCCGCTGCAGCGAGGCGTCGCACGCGCGGTGCACGTACTCCGGGCGGCCGTTGACGCCCAGCCGGGCGCCGTCCTCGCCGCGCTCGTTGCCGAACTTGGTGGCCAGTACGACCTCCTCGCGGCGGCCGGCGATCGCCCGGCCCACCAGCCGCTCATTGGTGAACGGGCCGTACATGTCGGCGGTGTCGAGGAAGGTCACGCCGAGGTCGAGGGCGCGGGAGATCGTCCGCAGGGCCTCGGCCTCGTCCGCCGTTCCGTAGAACTCGCTCATCCCCATGCAGCCCAGCCCCATGGCCGGCACCTGCAGGGCTCCCAGTTCGCGCATCCGCATGGCGGCGTCCGTGCCCAGGGGCAGGCCCGGGCAACCGGGGACCGGCCCTGCCGCGCGGCGCGGGCGCGGCCACCGGGCGCCTCGCCCGGCCCGTGTCCGTTCCACGTGGAACGGGGGTGAGACCGCTCACGACGCGCCCGGCTCTGGTCGCGGCAGATCGTGCACGGGAGTTAGATCAACTCGTATGTGCGGCCTCTCCGGCGAGATCCGGTTCGACGGCACCCTCGCCGACATCACCGCCGTCGGGCGGATGGTCGACCAGCTGGTCCCCCGCGGGCCCGACGGGCAGGGCATGTGGAGCGCGGGGCGGGTGGCCTTCGGGCACCGCCGGCTCTCGGTCATCGACCTGTCCGCGGCCGGCGGCCAGCCGATGGTCGACAACGAACTCGGCCTGACGGCGGTCTTCAACGGCTGCATCTACGACTACCGGGAGCTGCGGGCCGAGCTGGAGGGCCACGGCTACCGGTTCTTCTCCACCAGCGACACCGAGGTGATCCTCAAGGGCTACCACCACTGGGGCACCGACGTCGTGGACCACCTGCACGGCATGTTCGTGTTCGCCATCCACGAGCGCGACACCGGCCGGGTCGTGCTGGCCCGCGACCGCCTCGGCATCAAGCCGCTCTACCTGGCCGAGACCCCGGGCCGGCTGCGCTTCGCCTCGACCCTGCCGGCCCTGCTCCGCGCGGGCGACGTCGACACCTCGATCGACCCCGTCGCCCTGCACCACTACCTGAGCTGGCACGCCGTCGTCCCGGCGCCCCGGACCATCCTCAACGGCGTGCGCAAGCTCCCCCCGGCCACCGTGCGGGTGGTGGAGGCCGACGGCACGAGCCGGGAGCACCGGTACTGGGCGCCGACCTACGAGCGGCGCGCGGAGCACGCGAACTGGTCCTCCCGCGACTGGGAGGACGCGATCGAGGAGGCGCTGCGGGTCGCCGTCCGCCGCCGGCTCGTGGCCGACATCCCGGTCGGGGTCCTGCTCTCCGGTGGGCTGGACTCCAGCCTCATCGTCGGCCTGCTCGCCGACGAGGGCCAGACCGGCCTGTCCACGTTCAGCATCGGCTTCGAGTCCGTCGGCGGCCGCGAGGGCGACGAGTTCCAGTACTCCGACGTCATCGCCGAGCGGTTCGCCACCGATCACCACCGCATCCGGGTCGGCTCGGACGAGCTGGCCGGCGCGCTCGGCCACGCGATCGGCGCCATGGCCGAGCCGATGGTCAGCCACGACGTCGTGGCCTTCGACCTGCTGTCGGAGCGGGTCAGCGAGTCCATCCGCGTGGTGCAGTCCGGCCAGGGCGCCGACGAGGTGTTCGCCGGCTACCACTGGTACCCACCCCTGGCCGGGGTCGAGCGCGAGGAGGCCGTGGAGCGGTACGCGCGGGCGTTCTTCGACCGCGACCACCGGCAGATGCGGGCGGTGGTCTCCGACCGGTACGCCCTGGACTCCGACCCCAGCCTGGAGTTCGTCCGCCGGCACATGTCCGCTCCGGGCGCCCGGACCGCCGTGGACGCCGGGCTGCGCCTGGACAGCGAGATCATGCTCGTCGACGACCCGGTCAAGCGGGTGGACAACATGAGCATGGCCTGGGGCCTGGAGGCCCGGGTGCCGTTCCTGGACCACGACCTCGTCGAGCTGGCCGCCGCGTGCCCGCCGGAGCTCAAGCTCGCCGACGGCGGCAAGGGCGTGCTCAAGGCGATCGGACGGCGGATCATCCCGCCGGAGGTCATCGACCGGCCCAAGGGCTACTTCCCGGTGCCGGCCATCACCCACCTCGAGGGCAAGGTCCTCGGGCTGGTCCGCGACGCGCTCAGCAGCGACGCGGCCCGCGAGCGGGGGCTGTTCCGGCCCGAGTACGTGGCGGGCCTGCTCGCCGACCCCAACGGCGAGCTCACGCCGTTGCGCGGCAACAAGCTCTGGCAGCTGGGGCTGCTGGAGCTGTGGCTGCAGAACCACGGGGTCTGAGAGGGGACCGGCCGTGTCTCCCCGGCTCGCGGGCCACCGCCGCCGTCCCCCCGTCGCCTCCACGCCGGACCTGACCAGCCGCTCCTGGCACGAGCCGTCGGCCCGTGAGCGGGAGGGCATGGCCAGCGACGTCGTCCTGGACCTGGGCTGGGGCCGGCTCGTGTTCGGCCAGACGTTCCGCGAGCTGGAGGGCATCGTCAGCGCGCTGCGCGCGGAGGCGACCGGACGGCGCGACATCTGCGTCTACCCGCGGGACCCGCAGGTGCTGGTCGGGATGGCGCCCGACGAGCTCTTCATCGACCCGTCGCTCATCTACCGTCTCGACCTGCACCGCTACCGGCCGCGCCCCGACGTCATCCGCGGGGTCTTCGTGCGCACGGTGACCTCGCACGCGGAGATGGAGCTCATCGACGACCTCTACGCCCGCAACGGGATGGTGGCCTCGGACCCCGCGCTGATGTGGGCCAACCACCGCACCCGCACCTTCACCTACCTCGTCGCCGAGGACACCCGCACCCGCAAGATCGTCGGCACCGTGACCGGGGTGGACCACGCGCTCGCGTTCGGGGATCCGGAGGGCGGCACCAGCCTGTGGTGCCTCGTGGCGGACAAGCAGGACGCCCCGCCCGGCACGGGCGAGGCCCTGGTGCGGGTGCTCGCCGAGCGGTACGTCGCCCGCGGCCGGTCCTACCTGGACCTCTCGGTGATGCACGACAACAAGCCGGCGATCACGCTGTACCGCAAGCTCGGCTTCACCCGGGTGGCCGCCGTCTGCGTGAAGAGCAAGAACCCGATCAACACACCGCTGTTCGCCTCGCGGCCGCCCGGCCTGGAACGGCTCAACCCCTACGCCGCGATCATCGCCGAGGAGGCCCTGCGCCGCGGCATCCGGGTGGAGGTGACCGACGCCGAGTGGGGCGAGATGCGCCTGACGCTCGGCGGCCGGTCGGTGCTGACCCGCGAGTCGCTGTCGGAGTTCACCACCGCGGTGGCCCTGAGCCGCTGCGACGACAAGCGGGTGACCCGCCGGATCATGCGCCGCGCCGGCGTGCGGGTGGCCCGGGGTGCCCTGGCGGCCGGCGGCGACCTCGAGGAGGCGCGTGCCCTGCTGGCCGACGTCGGGGCGGTCGTCGTCAAGCCGGCCCGCGGCGAGCAGGGGCGGGGGATCACCGTCGGGGTGACCGACGACGCGGGGCTCGAGCGCGCGGTCGCCCTCGCCCTGCAGTTCTGCCCCGACGTGCTCGTCGAGGAGCTCGTGCCCGGGGAGGACCTGCGCGTCGTCGTCATCGACCGGCAGGTCGTCGCCGCGGCCGTGCGGCGCCCGGCCGAGGTCATCGGCGACGGCCGGCACGCGGTGGCCGACCTCGTCCGCTCCACCTCCCGGCGGCGCGAGCGGGCGACCGGCGGCGAGTCGCGCATCCCGCTGGACGACACCACCGCGGAGGTGGTCGCCGAGGCCGGCTACGGGATGGACGACGTCCCGCCCAACGGGGAGCGCGTCCCGGTCCGGCGGACGGCGAACCTGCACACCGGCGGCACCATCGAGGACGTCACCGACCGTCTCCACCCGGACATCGCCGAGGCGGCGGTGCGCGCGGCCGAGGCGCTGGGCATCCCGGTGACCGGCATCGACTTCCTCGTGCCCGCCGTCGACGGCCCCGACTACGTGTTCATCGAGGCCAACGAGCGCCCGGGGCTGGCCAACCACGAGCCGCAGCCGACCGCCGAGCGCTTCGTCGACCTCCTGTTCCCCGAGACCCGCCGCCGGTGAACTCCGGCCGCCGGCGCGAGGCATAGGAAGCTGTGCCCGCGTCTCCGGCCCGGAGACGTGCGGAGAGCTTCCGATGCCTGACACGGGGGAGGTCGAGTGGCGTACGTGTGGGCCGCGGTCGGCGGCGCTCTCGGCGCGCTCGCCCGCTGGGGCGTGAGCTCCGCGCTCCCCTCCCCCGCCGGCGACTGGCCGTGGGCGACGCTGCTGGTCAACCTCTCCGGCTGCCTGCTGATCGGCGTCCTCCTGGGCGCGCTCCTCCCCCGGTTCCCGGAGCGCACCTGGCTGCGCCCGCTGCTCGCCACCGGCGTGCTCGGCGGCTACACGACGTACTCGGCCTTCGCCGTGGACGTCGTCCGGCTGGCGGACGACGGCGCGGCGGGCCTGGCCGCGGGGTACGTCCTCGCCTCGGTGGCCGGCGGGGTGCTGGCGGCGGCGACCGGGCTGTGGCTGGGGCGGCGCGCCACGAGCATCTCGCGGGCGACCGCATGACGGGGGTGCTGGTCGTGCTCGGCGCGCTGGCCGGGGCGCCGCTGCGGCTGCTCGCCGAGCGGGTGGCCACCGCCCGGCGCGGCCCGGGCAGCGTGTTGGGCACCCTCGCGGTCAACGTCGCCGGGTCGCTGCTGCTCGGGCTGCTGCTCGGCGCGCAGGACGTCCCCGCCGGGCTGGTGGCGCTGGTCGGTACGGGCTTCTGCGGCACGCTGACGACGTTCTCCACCCTGGGCGCCGAGCTCGTCGGGCTGGGCGAGCAGCGCGCCGTCGGCCGGCTCTGCGCCTACCTGGGCGCCACGCTGGTCCTCGGTCTCGGAGCGGCCGCTGCCGGCTACGCGGTGGCCGCCGGTTTCTGACCGCCGTCGGGTCGGTAGGGTCGCAGGCGGTATGGCCGACACTGCGGAGCACCAGATGCGGGCGGAGAGCCCGGTGGTCGTCGTGGCCAACCGGCTCCCCGTGGACCGGGTCACCGACCCCGACGGGACCACCCGCTGGCAGCGCAGCCCCGGTGGCCTCGTCACCGCGCTCGAGCCCTTCGTGGCCGGCCGCGGCGGCGCATGGGTCGGCTGGTCGGGCGACGCCGGGCAGGCGCCGGAGCCCTTCGAGTCCGGCGGCATGTCGCTGATCCCGGTCGAGCTCAGCGAGGAGGAGGTCGACCGCTACTACGAGGGCATGTCGAACGCCTCGCTGTGGCCGCTGTACCACGACGTCGTCGAGAAGCCCGAGTACCACCGCACGTGGTGGGACACGTACGTGCAGGTCAACAAGCGGTTCGCCGACCGCGCCGCCGAGGTCGCCGGCGAGGGCGCGATCGTGTGGGTGCACGACTACCAGCTTCAGCTGGTGCCGGCGATGCTGCGCCAGCGTCGTCCGGACCTGACGATCGGCTTCTTCTTGCACATCCCGTTCCCGCCCTACGAGCTGTTCACCCAGCTGCCCTGGCGGTCGGCGATCGTGGAGGGCCTGCTCGGGGCCGACCTGGTCGGCTTCCAGATGCCGAGCGCCGCGAGCAACTTCGTGCAGCTGGCCCGCCGGCTGCACGACCTGCCCACCCGCAAGGAGTTCATCCAGTACGACGGGCGGACGGTGACGGCGCGGGCGTTCCCGATCTCGATCGACGCCGAGGCCTTCGACGGGCTCGCGAGCTCTCCCGAGGTGGTGTCCCGCGCGGCGGAGATCCGCAAGGAGCTCGGCGACCCGGACCGAATCATCCTCGGCGTCGACCGGCTGGACTACACCAAGGGCATCGCCGTCCGGCTCAACGCTCTCCAGGAGCTGCTGGAGGACGGCGTCGTCGAGGCGCCGTCCACGGTCTTCGTGCAGGTCGCCACCCCCAGCCGCGAGCGCGTCGAGCACTACGTGCACATGCGGGAGACGATCGAGCAGCAGGTCGGCCACATCAACGGCATCTTCGGCACGCTCGGCGGCCCGGCGGTGCACTACATCAACCAGTCCGTGCCCCGCGAGGAGCTCGTGGCGCTCTACCGCGCCGCCGACGTCATGCTGGTGACGCCGTACCGCGACGGCATGAACCTCGTGGCCAAGGAGTACGTGGCCGCGCGGGGCGACCTGGGCGGCGCCCTGGTGCTCTCGGAGTTCGCCGGGGCCGCGGCGGAGCTCAAGCAGGCGTTCCTGGTCAACCCGCACGACATCGCCGGGCTGAAGGCGCAGCTGCTCCGGGCCCTGCGGGTCGAGCCGGAGGAGAGCGCCAAGCGGATGCGCGCCATGCGACGGCACCTGTTCAAGAACGACCTCGACCACTGGGCGAGCTCCTTCTTCGCGGCTCTGAAGGCCCAGGCGTGACCGTGCTCCCCGCTGACCTCGTCGCCGCGCTCCCCCGCCTGGCCGCGCGCCGCCCGCTCCTGATCGCCTGCGACTACGACGGCGTCCTCGCCCGGCTCCGCGACGACCCGTCGGCCGCGGTGCCCGAGCCCGGCGTCGCCGAGGTGCTCGCCCGGCTGGCGACCCGCGACGGCGTCACGGTGGCCCTGGTGAGCGGACGCGGCGTCGACGACCTGCGCCGCACCAGCGGGCTCACCGGCCCGTACCGGTGGGTGGGCAGCCACGGCGCGGAGTTCGACGGGCCGATCGGCCCGGAGGCCGCCCGGCGCCGCGACGCCCTCGCCGCCCGGCTGGCCCCGCTGGTCGACGGCACGCCGGCCGCGCGGCTGGAGGTCAAGCCGGCCAGCGTCGCGGTGCACGTCCGGCAGGTCACCGACCGGACCGCGGCGGCCGCGCTGCTGGCCCGGGCCCGTGAGCAGGCCGATCCGGAGCTCACCCTCAAGCCGGGCAAGGACGTGCTCGAACTCGCCGTCACCGACGCCGACAAGGGCAGCGCCCTGTGCCGGCTGCGCGACGACCTGGGCGCCGCGTGCGTGCTCTACCTCGGCGACGACCTCACCGACGAGGACGCCTTCGCCGTCCTCCGCCCGCACGACCTGGGGGTCAAGGTCGGTCCCGGCGACACGCGGGCCACCGCCCGGGTGGCCGACCCGACCGCGGCGATCTCGCTCCTGGTCGCCCTCGACGAGGCGCTGACCAGCACCCGGGGCTGACCCGCCGCCCGGACGGCCCCCCGGAGCGGGGTGTGCGCGCCGCGCGCGGCGCGCATCGACAGGTCGACACCGCTGTCGCCTGTGACCTCGGGGTCCGGCGACAATTGCGTCACTGACGGGCGTGGGAGCGTCGGCGGGCGTGGAGCGGGCCCAACGATGGCGTCGCTCGCACCCGCCGTCCCCGCTCTCCCTGGAGCCCCCGTGTCCACCACCGCCCCCGCACCTCCCCCCGGCCGGTCCGCCGGGTGGTTCGCCGACCGCCCCCTCGCCGTGAAGTTCGCGATCCTCACCGGGACCGTCGTCCTCGCCAGCGGCGGCATGCTCGGGTCCATGCTGGTCGGCAACTCCAGCGTGCGTCAGGCCGCCGATGACCTCGTGGTCCTCGAGGAGGCCCAGGCGCTGGTGCTGCAGCTGGACACCCGCGCCAGCGAGCTGAAGGTCGACGGGTACAAGGCCACGGTCCGGCCCGACCCGGCCGGCCAGCTCGAGGAGCTGGCCGAGGACATCGCCACCCCGCAGGCCCTCCTGGCAGAGCTGCAGGACATCGAGCTCACCGGGCAGAGCGCCGAGGCCGTCGCCGGCCTGGGGCAGAGCTACGGCGCCTACACCGACGCGATCACCGCGTTCGTGAACCTCGCGGTGGCCGACCAGGCTGCCGCCCGCGTCCGTTGGGAGGAGATCCAGATCGCCAACGACCTCACCGACGGCGCGGTGGGCGAGGCGAAGGACGCGCTGGCGGCGGAGAGCGAGCAGGCCCGGACGAGGCTCGACGACGCCATCGCGCAGTCGCAGCTGGTGAGCCTGGTGATCGCGCTGGTGGGTCTGCTCGTCATCGGCGGGGTGAGCCTGCTGACGATGCGGTCGATCACCCGCCCGGTGACGCAGGTGAAGCGCGCGCTCGACGCCCTGGCCGTCGGCGACCTCACCGTCGCCACCGGGGTGACGTCCCGCGACGAGGTGGGCCAGATGGCCGCCGCCCTCGACAGCGCGCAGGCGGGCCTCCGGCAGGTCATGGCCGGCGTCGCGGCTTCGGCGACCGCGGTCGCGGCGTCGTCGGAGGAGCTGTCGGCGACGTCGGCGCAGATCTCGGCGTCGGCGGAGGAGACCTCCGCGCAGTCCGGGGTCGTCTCCGACGCGGCCGAGGAGGTGTCGCGCAGCGTCGCGACGGTCGCCGCCGGTGCGGAGCAGATGGGCGCGTCGATCCGGGAGATCTCGCAGAACGCGGCCGAGGCCTCCGAGGTGGCCATGCGCGCGGTGAGCGCGGCCGAGGCGACGACGGCGACGGTGAACAAGCTGGGCGAGTCCTCGGCGGAGATCGGCAACGTCGTGAAGGTGATCACGAGCATCGCGGAGCAGACGAACCTGCTGGCGCTGAACGCCACGATCGAGGCGGCGCGGGCCGGGGAGGCCGGCAAGGGCTTCGCCGTGGTGGCCAACGAGGTCAAGGAGCTGGCGCAGGAGACGGCGAAGGCCACGGAGGACATCGCGCGCCGGGTGCAGGCCATCCAGGGCGACACCACCGCGGCGGTCGCGGCGATCGGGGAGATCTCCCAGATCGTCGCCCAGATCTCCGACCGGCAGACCACCATCGCCAGCGCGGTGGAGGAGCAGACGGCGAC
>NZ_FOEE01000002.1 GCF_900110555.1 Trujillonella endophytica | reverse complement strand
GAACTCCGCATCGCCCAGCAGCCTGCCGGTGCCGTCGATCGCAGCCGCGTGGTGGGTCCGGCCGTGGGTGTCCACGCCGCCGAAGACATCCAGCCCCGTACTCGCCATGATGGTCATCGCCGTCCTTGTCGCTCGTACCGATGAGACGGCACGCACCGAGCCGGACGAGGCGGACAGGACAGTGATGGGCGCCTCTTGCACAGGCTCCTATGAGGTCACGGACGTCCCGCCCGGTGACGTGCAGGGACGGGGCCACCCCCACACGGCCGACACATCCCACAGCAGGACAGCAAGGCGTCGGTCAGGCGGAGAGTCAGACCACCAGGGGTGACCCCGTCCTCTCCATCCTCACTGTCAGGCGTCGACCTCGTCCCGGACCGCGGTCGGGGCAGCGGCACGGTCGGGGTGGTGCGGGTCGCGCATCGGGATCAGCACGAGCGTCGCGACGAGGGAGCAGGCCGCGGTCAGGAGGAAGACCAGGGCGAACGGCCCCTCGGTCGTCGCGTCCCCGGCGAGCGCCGTGAACAGGCCGATGCCGACCACCGCGCCGATCTGGAAGGCGGTCTGCTGCAGGGAGGCGGCCAGGCCGATGTCGCGCTCGTCGACCGCGGACGCCTGGGCCGCGAGGATCGCGGGGTTCATGTGCCCGTGCAGGTAGCCGCTGAGGGCGATCGTGATCGCCACGAGCACGAGCGAGCCGAGCCACGCGCCGGCCGCCATCGCCACCAGCGCGAGGGTCAGCAGCAGCCCCGACACGAGCGCGACCGACCGCTCGCCGAACCGCCGGCCGGCCCGGCCCGCCGTCGGCGCGGCGAGCAGGATCGACAGGGCCCGCGGCACGGTGAGCAGCGAGGTCACCGCCGCGGTCAGGCCGAGCACCCCCTGCATGTACAGCGGGGTGACGACGAAGTTGCCCATGTAGCCGGCGCCGATCAGGACGCTGGCACCGGAGGCGACGCGGACGGTGCGGGAGCCCAGCACCCGGAGCGGCAGCAGCGGGGAGGCGGCCCGGCGCTCGACGAGGACGAGCGCCCACACCGCGAAGGGCGCCACCGTGAGGCAGGCGATCGGCACCGGCTCCCAGCCCCAGACGGCCGCCCGGTTGATGCCGAAGGTGAGCGTGAACGTGGCCACCGCCAGCAGCAGGGCCCCGGGGACGTCGAGCGACGAGCGCTCTCCCGACCGCGCGTCGCGGGGCACCACGAGGACCGCGAGCGCGATCGTGGCGACGCAGAGGACGGCCTGCGCCGCGAAGATGGCCCGCCAGCCCACGCTGTCGACCAGCGGCCCGCCGGTGACGACGCCGATCACCGCGGCGGCGGAGCTGACCGCGCCCACCGACGCCGAGGCGCGGACCCGCTCGCCGGGTGGGGCCATGCGGAAGATCAGGGCGACCGCCGTCGGGAGCGTGGCCGCGGCGCCGACCTGGGAGAGCGTGCGGGCGGCGATCAGGCCGGTCGCGCTCCAGGCGACGGCGGCGCCGATCGCGAACAGCAGCGTGGTGACGACGCCGGCCAGGTACACCCGGCGGTGGCCGAAGAGGTCGCCGAACCGGCCGAGCAGCGGCGTGGCCACGGCGGCGGCCAGCAAGGGGGCCGTCGTCACCCAGACCACGGTCGACGGGAGCGTGTCGAGGTCCTCGGCGATCGGCTGGACCGCGATGGTGAGGATCGTCGACGGGAACGCGGTCGTGAACAGGCCCGCCAGGAGCACCGGGGTCATCCACCGCCGCCGCCGCTCCGAGACGGGGGCCTGCTGAGCCAGCAACCGGGCCTCCAGCTCGTCGTGCAGCCGGTACGGCTGGGATCGCGGAACTCGCTCGATGGTCGCACGCAGAACGGGCCCGCACGCTGGACCGGAAAGGCTTCCCGTGTGAGGGTCGACACGATCGAGACAGCGCTGGGACGAGGGGGTGTCGTGGGAGCCGACGAGGGGATCCCGTACGGGCGGCGGCTGACCGAGCTGGCCCGCGAGCTGGGTGAGGGGACGGCGCTGGTCGCCGCCACCGCCGACGGCGCCGAGCGGGAGTACGGCTGGGCCACGCTGGAGCGCCGGGCCAACCAGGTTGCGCACCGGTTGGCCCGCGCCGGCGTGGGGGAGGGCGACCTGGTCGCGCTGGGGCTGCCCAGCACCCCGGAGCACGTCGTCACGGTGTTCGCGGCGTGGAAGCTCGGCGCCGTCGTCCTGCCGCTGCGGCCGGAGCTGCCCGGCTGGGAGCGCGACCGGCTGCTGGCCCTCGCCACGCCCCGGCTGCTCGTCGGTGACTGGCCCGACGAGCCCGCCGGTGCGCTGACGCTCGCGGACGTCCTGGGGACCACGGGCGAGGACGACACCCCGCCCCCCGGGGACCCGGTGCCGCCCTACGCGCGGCTGATCGCGACGTCGGGCTCGACCGGTACGCCGAAGATCATCGTGGCGCCCTCGCCCGGCCGGTACGTGCCGACGTCGACCGTCATCGACCCGGGCCAGTCGGTGCTGGCGGTCTGCCCGCTCTACCACACCAACGGCTTCGCCTCGTGCTTCCCGACGCTGCTCGCCGGCGACCCGGTCGTGCTCGTCGAGAAGTTCGACGCCGCCCGCGTGGTCGACCTGATCGAGCGCCACCGGGTGTCCGCGGCGATCATGGTGCCGACGATGCTGCAGCGCATCGCCCGCCTGGACGGCGTCCGGGAGCGCGACTTCTCCAGCCTCCAGCGGGTGGTCTACGGCGCGGCCGTCCTCCCCGAGTGGGTCACGCGCACATGGCTGGAGCTGGTCCCGCCCGAGCGGTTCATGTTCACCTACGGCGGCAGCGAGGGGCTCGGGATCGTCGCCTGCACCGGCGTCGAGTGGCTCACCCACCCCGGGACGACGGGGCGGGGCGCGGACTGCGACATCGCGATCCGGGACGAGGCCGGGCGTGACCTCCCGCCGGGCGAGGTCGGCGAGATCTGGCTGCGGCTGCGCTCGGGGGAGGTGGAGCCGTTCCGCTACGTCGGTGCCGAGACGCCGGCGCCGCTCGACGGCGGCTGGCGCAGCTTCGGCGACATGGGCCGGCTGGACGACGAGGGCTTCCTCTACATCGCCGACCGGCGCCAGGACATGATCGTCACCGGGGGCGTCAACGTGTTCCCGGCCGAGATCGAGACCGCGCTGTCCGAGCACCCCGAGGTGGCCGACGTGGCGGTGATCGGCGTCCCCGACCCGGAGTGGCAGCGCGCGGTGCACGCCGTCGTCCAGCCGCGGGACCCGGCCTCGCCGCCGTCCGTCGAGAGCCTGCGGGCGTGGTGCAAGGAGCGGCTGTCCGGGCCCAAGGTGCCCAAGGGGTTCGAGTTCGTCGACGAGCTGCCGCGGACCAGCGCCGGAAAGCTCAACCGCTCGCGGCTGGCCGCCGACCGGGCGGCGGTCGCGAGCGGCTGACCGGTACCCGTCCGGATGAGACCTCCGGCCGGCGGGGCCGCCGCAAGGAGCGGCCGTGGCTACCCTCGCCCGGTGGCGGAGGTGCAGCAGGCCGGCGCCCGCCGGCGGGGCCGGATGGAGCGCGGTGACGCCTCCCGGCAGCTGATCCTCGCCACTGCCGAGCGGCTGTTCGCCGAGCGCGGGGTCGCGGCGGTGTCCAGCCGTCACATCAGCGAGGCCGCGGGGCAGCGCAACAGCGCCGCCGTCGGGTACCACTTCGGCAGCCGGGCCGACCTGGTGCGCGCCCTCCTGCGGACCCGCTCCGAGCCGATCGAGCGGCTGCGCGAGGAGATGGTCGACCGGCTCGGGCCAGACCCGGGGCTGCGGGACTGGGTCGCCTGCCTGGTGCGCCCCTCGACCGACCACCTCGCCGAGCTCGGCGACCCGACCTGGTTCGCCCGGTTCCGCGCCCAGGTGATCACCGACCCGGCGCTCCGGGAGCTGGCGATGGAGGACAGCGCGCGCTCGGCGAGCCTGCGCCGCGTCGTCGAGGGCCTTCGCGGGTGCGTGCCCGACCTGCCGGAGGCGGTCTACGAGGAGCGCCGCGCCATGGAGGTCCAGCTGCTCGTGCACGGCTGCGCCGATCGCGAGCGCGCCCTGGCCGACGGGCGCCCGACGCCGCGGGCCACCTGGCACGACGCGGCGACCGGGATCGTCGACGCGCTGGTCGGGCTGTGGCAGGCGCCGGTCTCCGCGTAGGACGCCGACCGGCGGGGATTAAATCAACTGTTGTAAACCGGCTCCGCCGTCCGTAACCTGGGTCACAGCACCGCAGTTCACGACGAGGAGGCACGGATGGCCGCACTGGCCGAGGGCATTCGGGTGGTCGACGCCGACACCCACATGACCGAACGGCACGACCTGTTCACCGAGCGGGCGCCGAAGGGCTATGAGGACCGGGTGCCGCACGTCGAGAAGGTCGACGGCGTGGACATGTGGGTCATCGAGGGCAACACCTTCGGCCGGGCCGGCTCCGGCGGCACGATCGACCGCGACGGCAAGAAGCACCCGTGGCGGGACTCGCAGGGCGGCTCCTGGACCATCCACGACGGGCACGACGCCGCGTGGGACCCCGAGACCCGGCTGCGGTTCATGGACGAGATCGGGGTCCACGCCCAGGTCGTCTTCCCCAACTCGATCGGCCTCGGCGGGCAGAACCTCGTCAACTCCGTCTCCGACCCGACGCTGCTGCGCCTGTGCATCGAGCTCTACAACGACGCGATGGCCGAGGTCCAGGCCGAGTCGGACAACCGGCTGCTGCCCATGCCGATCATGCCGGCGTGGGACATCGACGGCTGCGTCCGCGAGGCCCGGCGCTGCGCGGAGATGGGCATGCGCGGCGTGAACATGACCGCGCACCCGCAGGACTCCGGGTCGCCCGACCTCGGCGACCGCGCCTGGGACCCGTTCTGGGAGGTGTGCGCCGGGCTGAAGCTGCCGGTGCACTTCCACATCGGGGCCAGCCAGACGTCGCTGTCGTTCTTCGGCACCACCTACTGGCCCAGCCAGGACGAGTACGTGAAGCCCGCCATCGGCGGCGCCTCGCTGTTCCTGAACAACTCCCAGGTGCTGCTCAACAGCGCCTACTCGGGGATGTTCGACCGGCATCCGGAGCTGAAGATGGTGTCGGTGGAGAGCGGCATCGGCTGGGTGCCGTTCATGCTCGAGGCGATGGACTACGAGCTGGAGGAGAACGCCCCGGAGTGGTTCGACAAGCTGCAGAAGCGGCCGTCGGAGTACTTCCGCGACCACTGGTACGCCACGTTCTGGTTCGAGAACGGGCGGGGCGACCTGCAGCACCTCATCGACCAGGTCGGCGAGGGCAACGTGATGTTCGAGACCGACTTCCCGCATCCCACGTCGCTGCACCCCAGCCCGCTCGAGCTGGTGAGCGAGAAGATCAGCACCCTGCGCCCCGAGACGCAGGTCAAGGTCATGGGCGGCAACGCCGCGGAGCTCTACCGCCTCTGGTGACCGACCGGTAGCGCCGACGAACGGGCCCCTTCGCAGCAGCGGAGGGGCCCGTTCGTCGCATCGGCCCCGTCGATCGGATCGGCCGAGCGCGCGGTCGGGCGCCGGACTCATCGCTCGACCGCGGCGACCGCGCTGATCTCGACCGGGCCGGGCTCGAGACGAGCTCCGGTGCCGGCGGGCGGGTCTGGCAGGGTCCGGGTGCAGCGTCGAACCGCAGGAGGACCGGGGATGGGCACGGACGAGAGCAGGCGGGTGGTCCTCGAGTTCTTCGGGCACCTCTCGGCGGGCAGGGGGCGCGAGGCGATGGCCCTGTTCGACGACGAAGGCACGTGGTGGGTCTCCGGGAAGCCGGGTGTGCTGCCGCTGTCGGGCACCTACGGCAAGCGGGAGCTGTCCACCATCGGGACCCTCGTCGGAGCGGCGATGCCCGGGGGGATCGAGATGACGATCACCGGCACGATCGCCGAGGACGAGCGCGTCGTCGCCGAGGCCACCGTGTACGGCACCTCGCCGGCCGGCAGGGTCTACGACAACCGCATCTGTTTCGTCGCCGAACTGCGCGGCGGGCGCATCTTCGCGCTGCGGGAGTACTTCGACACCATCCACACCAACGACGTCCTGTTCGGCAACGGAGCCGCCGGGGCGTCGATCCCGTCCGGACAGTCCGGCTGAACCGGGTCGGGGACGGGTGCCCGGGGAACGACGAAGCGGCTCCCTCCCGAAGGAGGAAGCCGCTGGGCCGATCCGGGTGCGCCATCAGGGACTCGAACCCCGAACCCGCTGATTAAGAGTCAGCTGCTCTGCCAATTGAGCTAATGGCGCGTGCCGTCCGGTCGCCCGGGCAACGAGGGAGAACGATACCAGCGCCCCGGGGAGTGGCCGCGGGTGCCCCGGGGCCGCGCCCGGCAGACGTCTCCGTTCCGGTTCTTCGTGGGACCCTGGGGAGCGGTTCCGGGCCCCGGGGCCGGCGGGGGACGGACGAGGAGTCGGGCCGAGTGCGACGGACAGCGGCGGTGGCCATCGCGGGGGCATTGCTCCTGCTCGCGGGGTGCCAGGACGACGGGGACGGTGGGGACTCCGCCGCCCCGTCGACCGCGGAGAGCCGGCCCGCCTCGGTCGCGCTGACCCCGTCCGACGGCGCGGTCGACGTCCCGCCCGCCACCCCGCTGGAGATCTCGGTCACCGACGGCGAGCTCGGCGAGGTCACGGTCACCGACCCGGCGGGCGCGCCGGTCCCCGGCTCGGTCGCGGACTCGCCCGAGGACGCCGCCGTCGACGTGTGGACGCCGGAGGGCGACCTCGCCTACGGCACCACGTACACGCTCACCGCCGGCGCCTCGGGTGCCGACGGGGAGGCGGTCGAGGCGGTGTCCACCTTCACCACGGTGACGCCTGCCGGGCTGTCCACGCCCGACATCGGCCCGCTCGACGGCCAGACCGTCGGGGTGGGCATGCCGATCCGCGTCTACTTCGACGAGCCGGTCAGCGACCGGGCCGCGGTGGAGAGCCACCTGCTGGTCCGGAGTTCCGCGCCGACCGACGGCGTGTGGAGCTGGTTCGGCGATGCCGAGGTGCACTTCCGGCCGTCGACCTTCTGGCCGGCGAACACCGACGTCACGCTGCACGCCGACCTGTACGGGGTGTCCTTCGGCGACGGGATCTGGGGCGAGCGGGACCGCACGATCTCCTTCCGCGTCGGGGACCGGCACGTGTCGATCGCCGACGCGGGCACGCACGTCATGGAGGTGTACGACGGCGACCGGCTGGTGCAGAGCTATCCGATCAGCGCCGGCAGCCCGGAGAACCCCAGCCGCAACGGCGTCCACGTCGTGACCGAGCTCAACCGGAACCGGATCATGGACTCGAGCACCTTCGGCGTCCCCGCCGACGGCCCCGGCGGGTACCGCACGCCGGTCGAGTACGCGGTCCGCATCTCCAACAACGGGGAGTTCGTGCACGCGGCGCCGTGGTCCGTGGCCCAGCAGGGCAACACCAACGTCTCGCACGGCTGCATCAACATGTCGACCGAGCGCGCGGCGTGGTTCTTCGACTTCTCCCGGCCGGGCGACGTCGTGGAGATCCGCAACTCCGTCGGCCCCACGCTCGGCCCGACCGACGGCGACATCCACGACTGGACGATCCCGTGGGACCAGTGGGTGGGCGGCAGCGCCCTCCGATGATCGCCGGGGTTACCGAGGGTGCGGTCCGGGCACCTCCGGGGAGCTGACGTCCCCTCGAGGAGGATCCCGTGGACACCTGGGTGATCGTGCTGATCGTCGTGGTAGCCGTCCTGTTGCTCGCCGCGCTCGCGCTCGCACTGGCCAGACGGCGCAACGGAGCGGGGGCCGCCCGCAAGAGGGAGGAGGCCCGCGAGCACCTGCAGCAGGCGCAGTTGCGGGGCGTGCAGGCCGAGCGCGAGCAGGCGCTGGCCGAGGAGCAGGCCGCCCGGGCGCGTCGCGAGCGCGCCGAGGTGGAGGAGCGCTCGCGCCTGGCCGAGCAGGAGGCGGCCGAGCGCGCCGCCACCGCCCAGGAGCACGCCAGCGCCGCCGAGGAACTGCGCGCGAAGGCCGAGAAGCTGGCCCCCGGGCTCGCCGACGAGCAGGGCCGCCGCTCGCCCGACGGGGGCGCGTCCCGCCTGTGACGGCACCCGGCGCCCGCCCGCCGATGCGGTGACCCCCTGCCGGCCACTCCGATCCGGAGAGTGGCCGGCAGGCGGGCATCGGTGGACCGCGTGCCGCGGCCGGCGCTCAGTTCCGCGCCCCCGCCCGGTCTGTCCTGGGCAGGGGCGCGGCGGGCGCCCCCGGACCGGGAGGCGCCATGACCGACCTGCTCGCCATCGGCACGCGCAAGGGGCTCTGGCTCGCGCGCAGCGAGGACGACCGCCGCACCTGGACGCTGGACGGGCCGCACCTGCTGGCGCAGGAGGTCGCCGCCGTCTCCGTCGACACCCGCGGGCCGGCGCCCCGGGTGCTCGCCGGCATCCAGTACGGCCACTGGGGGCCGACCGTCATGCGCTCCGACGACCTGGGGCGCACCTGGACCGAGACCGAGTCCGGCGCCATCCGCTTCCCCGAGGAGACCGGCGCCGCGCTCGCCCGGGTCTGGCAGCTGCGGCCGGACTCGGCGGACCGGCCCGGCGTCGTGTGGGCCGGCTGCGAACCCCACTCGCTGTGGCGCAGCGAGGACGGCGGCTGCACGTTCGACCTCGTCCGCGGGCTGTGGGAGCACCCGCACCGGCCCACGTGGGAACCCGGGGGCGGCGGAGGAGCGGTGCACACGGTGCTGCCCGACCCGGCCTCGGAGCGGGTGCTGGTCGCGATGAGCACCGGCGGGGTCTACGTCAGCGAGGACGGCGGCGGGGCCTGGACGCCGCGCAACCGCGGCATCACGGCGGTCTTCCTCCCCGACGAGCTGCCCGAGTACGGCCAGTGCGTGCACAAGGTCGCCGTCGACGCCGGCGACCCCGACCGGCTGTACGCGCAGAACCACTTCGGGGTCTTCGCCACCGACGACGCCGGGGTGTCCTGGCGCTCGATCGCCGCGGGGCTGCCCGCCGACTTCGGCTTCCCCGTCGTCGCCTCTCCGCGCACGCCGGGGACGGCGTGGGTGGTTCCGCTGGTCGCCGACATGGAGCGGGTCCCGCCGGGCGGGCGGCTGCGGGTCCAGCGCACCCGGGACGGCGGTGCTTCCTGGACCGAGTCGGCCGCAGGACTGCCGGACGGGAGCTGGGCGGCGGTCATGCGCGACGCGGCCTGCGCCGACGAGGGCGATCCGACGGGCGTCTACGTGGGCACCCGCGACGGCTGCGTCTACGCCTCCGCCGACGAGGGCGACACGTTCACGCTGGTCGCCGCGCACCTGCCCGACGTGCTCGTCGTCCGCGCGGCCCGGCTCCCGTGACCGCGGAGGTGGTGCTCCCCGGCGTGCTGGCCGACCTCGCCGGCGGCGCCAAGCACCTGACGGTCGAGGCCGGGGGCGGGACCCTCGGCGACCTGCTCGACGACCTCGCCGCCCGGCACCCTCTGCTGGACCGCCGGATCCGCGACGAGACCGGCGCGGTGCGCCGGTTCGTCAACGTCTACGTGGACGGCGACGACATCCGGTTCGGCCGCGGCCTGGCCACGCCGGTGCCCGACGGCGCGGTGGTGCAGGTGCTGCCCTCGGTCGCGGGCGGATGAGCGGTCAGAGGGTGGCGAGCTCGGCGCACTCCGCGCAGAGCTGCTCGTCGCCGTAGCCCTGCGGCGGCCACGGCGTCTGCTCGTCGACGGCCACGTAGGCGCCGCACAGCGACTTGCGGCTGCGCCCGTGGACCCGGCCGATCGTGGCGTGCAGGGGACCGATCCGGCGGGGCTGCAGGCCGTCGGCGCTGCCGACCGAGCCGACCATGACCACCGCGTGCGCGGTGCCGTACGCGTAGGCCGTCGTCATGGCGCCAGGGTCGTCAGCCGGCGGGGAGGGGGCCAGCACCCGGCGACGCGTGTCGGCTGCACCCGCCCCATGCGTCCCAGCCGGCACGGCGGCGCCGTCGAGGGGCACCGTCCGGTTCCGGATCGCTGGAGTCGCTACAGCGACTGCGCTTGATCCCGGCCGGCAGCGACCGATGGGAGAGCATGACGACGAGCGTCCCGGCGCCCCGCCCGCCCCTCCGGCCCGCAGCAGCCGGGACCGCGCTGTCGTGGGTGCCGCGGGGTGCCCGCCTGGACGAGCGCAGCTTCCGGGCCCGCCACCGCGTGACGCTGGGCGTGCTCGCGGCGCACGTGCCGGTGCTCACCGCCATCGGTCTCGCGCGCGACGTCGGTGGCTGGCTGCTGTGGGGACAGCTCGCCGCGATCGTCGCGCTGGTGGTCCTCGGCGTCGTCCTCCGGGCGGCGGTCGCCCGCGCCACTGCGGTGTGCCTGGGGCTGATGATCGGCGCCGACGTGCTGGTCCACGTGGGCGGCGGCCTGACCGACCTGCACATCTGGTTCTACGCGCTGCTGCCGCTGGTGGCGCTGTACCAGCTCTGGACGCCGTTCCTCGCCGCGGTCGGCTTCGTCGCCGTCCACCACGCAGTGATGGGCGTGTGGCATCCGGAGTCGGTCTTCTCCACCCACGAGGCGCACGAGAACCCGCTGGCGTTCGTCGCGCTGCACGCCGCCTTCCTGCTGGTCGAGGCGACGTTCCTGGCCTACGGCTGGAAGTTCACCGAGCAGGCCGACCGCGAGCGACTGCAGCAGCGGCGCCTGGCCGAGGAGCAGCAGGCGGCGCAGGTGCAGGCGGAGCTGGAGCTCGCCACCGAGCGGGCGCGGGCGGCCGACGAGGAGGCGGGCCGGGCCCGCGACGCCGCGTCGCGCGCCGCCAGCCGCGAGCAGCACCTGGCGGAGCTGGTGGACGCCGGCCGCCGGCTGCACACGAACGTCGCCACCGCGACCGAGGTGATGGACGGGCTGCGGTCGGCCATCGCCGAGATCGCGGCCGCGGCCAGCCGGGCGAGCAGCACGGCCCAGGAGGCGAGCGTGCAGTCGCGCACGGGCGCGGAGACCGTGGAGCGCCTGGCCGGCACCATGGCGGAGATCGACCAGATCGCCGGCAGCATCTCCGGGATCGCCGACCAGACCAACCTGCTCGCCCTCAACGCGACGATCGAGTCCGCCCGCGCCGGTGAGGCCGGCAAGGGCTTCGCGGTCGTCGCGGGCGAGGTGAAGGACCTCGCCGCCGAGACCGCACGGGCCACCGAGCGGATCCGCCGGGTCGTGGAGGCGGTGCGCGGCGAGGTCGAGACCGCCGGCGCGGCGCTGGGCGGCGTCCAGGAGATCATCCGCGGCGTCGTCGACGCCCAGGGCACGATCGCGGCCGCGGTCGAGGAGCAGAGCGCGGCCTCCGAGCAGGCGCAGGTGGCCATCGCCGGGGCGTCGCGGGAGGCGGACCGGATGGCCGCCGACCTGCACCGGGTCGTCGCCGGCGGCTGAGCGATTGGCAGCTCTCCCCAGCGTCCCGGGCGAGTTTCAGCAGGTCAGGGCCGTGAGCCGCGCCCGGCGGGGTCCTAGCGTCGTCGCCATGACCACCGGCGCCGACCTCCGTCCCGTCCTCGAGGCCCTGGAGGCCGGCGCCGCACCCGTGACGATGTTCGGGCTGCTGGAGCGCCTCAACCCGCGGCCCGAGGGCGGGGCGGCGGAGTGGCGCCGGCGGCAGGTGGAGCTGCTGTCCTGCTTCACCCGGGCGCACGAGGCGGGCTACCTGGAGTCGCTGCCGCGGGAGCCGGGCCAGGTGACCGAGGTGTTCGTCCTCAGCGCCCGCGGGGTGGAGCTGCTGGGCAGCGAGGTGACCCGGCCGTTCGCGCGGGTCGCACCGGCCGCCCGGCCCTCGGACGTCCCGCCGCCGGCGCTGGAGCGCCGCGCGGGCCGCTGGGTGGTCCGGGGCCGGACGACGCTGCGGATCGGCTGACCGACCCCGTCCAGGGAACTCACAGCGGGCTCCCGGCCGGAGCGACAGGTCCGCGGCCCACCGTGGGCCCATGACCGCACTGGCCCCGCCGCCCGTGGCCCGTCCGCCGCGCCCCGCGCGGTCCCGCGCGCGGTCCGACGCCGGAGTGCGGCTCGCCGGGCTCGCGGCCCTGTGGGCGGGCCTGCTGCTCGTCACCTTCTGGTGGGTCACCGGCGGCGGCGTGCAGGACCTCGGCGGCTGGGAGACGGGCCTGGACTCGGTCGGCCGGCTCACCGGTCTGCTCGCCTCGTTCCTGCTGCTGGTGCAGGTGCTGCTGATGGCGCGGGTGCCGCTGCTCGAGAACGCCGTCGGACGGGAGCGGCTGGCGCGGCTGCACCGGTGGGTGGGCCTCGGCTCGTTCGACCTGATGGTGGCCCACGTCGTCACGATCACCTGGGGCTACGCCGCCGGCGAGCTCGCCCGGACGCCGGCGACGCTGTGGGATCTCACGCTGCACTACCCGGGGATGCTGCTCGCCGTGGCGGCCACGGCCTGCCTGGTGCTCGTCGTCGTCACCAGCATCCGGGCCGCCCGCCGCCGGCTGCGCTACGAGTCGTGGCACCTGCTGCACCTCTACGCCTACCTCGGCGTCGGACTCGCGCTGCCGCACCAGCTGTGGACCGGTCAGGACTTCGTCGGCTCCCTCGGCCGGACCGTGTTCTGGTGGGGGCTCTACGCCGCCGCTGCCGGCGCGGTGCTCGTGTGGCGCGTCGCGCTGCCTCTGTGGCGCACCGCGCGGGCCGGGCTGCGGGTCACCGCCGTCGTGCCCGAGTCCGACGACGTCGTCAGCGTGTACATGACCGGTCGCCCCGGCGGGGTCACCGCCGAGGCCGGCCAGTTCTACGGCTTCCGCTTCCTCGCCGGACGCGGCTGGACCCGCGCCCACCCGTACTCGCTGTCGGCCGCCCCGGACGGTCGCAGCCTGCGGATCACCGTGAAGGTGGTCGGGGACGGCAGCGCCTCCCTGCGGTGGCTGCGGCCGGGCACCCGGGTGCTCCTCGAGGGTCCCTACGGCCGGCTCTCCGCCCGCGCGCGCACCCGGCCGAAGGTCGCCCTGATCGCGGCCGGCGTCGGCGTCACCCCGCTGCGTGCGCTGGCCGAGGCGCTGGACCACGCCCCCGGCGACGCCGCGCTGCTCTATCGCTACTCGGGGCCGCCGCTGTTCCTGCCGGAGCTCGAGGTCCTCGCCGCCCGCCGCGGGCTGGAGGTGTTCCTGCTCCCCGGGCACCGGCGGGCCCCCGGCTCCTGGCTCGGCCACTCGGCGGGCGCGGCCTCCGACCTGGCGGCCCTCACCTCCTGGCTGCCCGACCTGGCCGAGCGCGACGTCTACGTCTGCGGCCCCGAGCCGTGGGCGGAGGACGTGCGCCGGACCTGCCGGGCCGCCGGCCTGCCCCCCGACCGCTTCCACGTCGAGACCTTCGGATGGTGACCGCAGTGCGCCGCATCGTTCTCTGGGCCATGAGCACGCTGACCGCCCTGGTGCTCGTGCTCGGCTACCACACGTCGACGTCGTCGCAGATGGCGTCGGTGGAGTCCTCCGTCCTCGCCCCGGTCTCCGGCTCCACGTCGTCGGGGTCGGGATCCTCGTCGGGGACGCCGTCCTCGTCGGGAACGGGCGACGGCACCTCCGCGGCCGCCGTCACGGTCACCGGTGACAGGGTGCAGACGCGGTGGGGTCCGGTCCAGGTCCAGGTGACCGTGCAGGCCGGGGAGATCACCGACGTCTCGGTGCCGCAGTACCCGGACGACAACGGCCGGGACCGGCAGATCAACGCGCGGGCGCTCCCCATCCTGGTGAGCGAGACCCTCGACGCGCAGGACGCCGGGATCGACATGGTGAGCGGCGCGACCGTGACCAGCGAGGGCTACGTGGAGTCGCTGCAGAGCGCCCTCGACGAGGCCGGGCTGTGAGCGCCGTGGTCCGGCCGCCCGCCCGCCGCGTCGAGCACGTCATGGGCATGCCGATCAGCCTCGCGCTGCGCGGCCGGCACACCGACGACACCGCGGCCCGGGCGGCGTGGGAGGCCGCGCTCGCCGTGCTGCGCGAGGCCGACCGGGTGTTCAGCACCTACCGGCCGGACTCCTGCATCTCGCGGCTGGGCCGCGGCGAGATCGGTCCGGAGGACTGCCCGCCGGAGGTGGCGGAGGTGCTCGCGCTGGGCGCCGCGGCCGAGCGACGCTCGGGTGGGGCCTTCGCGGTCCACCGGCCCGGCCCCGACGGCGCCGCCGTCCTCGATCCGAGCGGCGTGGTGAAGGGCTGGGCCGTCGAGCGGGCGGCCGCAGCGCTCGAGGCGCTGCCGGAGACGGACTTCTGCCTCTCCGCGGGCGGGGACCTGACCTGCCGGACCCTGCACGACGACGCCGCGCCCTGGCGGATCGGCATCGAGGACCCCGCCGACCCGCGACGCCTCACGGCGGTCGTCCCGGTGCGTACCGGCGCCGTGGCCACGTCCGGTGCCGCCCACCGCGGCGCGCACGTGGTGGACGCGCGGACGGGCCGGCCACCCGCCGGTGTCGCCTCCGTGACCGTGCTCGCCGCCTCGCTCACCTGGGCCGACATCGACGCGACGGCGGCCTACGCGCAGGGCCCCGACGCGGCCCGCTGGCTGGAGACGCTGCCGGGCCGCTCGGGCCTGGTCGTCTGGGCCGACGGGTCCACGACGGTCGTGGAACCGGTCCTGCCCGCGGGCTGAGCCCGGATCAGCCGAGCTGCGCGGCGATCAGCGGTTCGAGGGTCACGCCGGGCTTCTCCCGCACCATCCCCATGACCCACTTGGTGGTGAACAGGGCGAGCAGTTCGCCGTCGGCCCGCTGCATGACCTCCGTGCCGCTGGAGGCCGTGATGGCCGGCACCGAGGCCTCGTCGGTGCGCATGGCGAGGGAGTAGGGGAGCGAATCGAGCGAGATCCGGGCGCCGAACTCGTGCTCCATCCGGTGGCTGGCCACCTCGAACTGCATGGGCCCGACGACGGCGAACACGGGGGAGCCGTCGCCCCGGCGCTCGGAGATCAGCACCTGCACCACGCCCTCCCCGGCGAGCGTGTCGATGCCCTTGCGGAACTGCTTGTACTTGCTGGTGTCGGCGACCCGGGCGACCGCGAAGTGCTCGGGCGCGAAGGTGGTGACCGGGGGGTAGCGCACCGGCCGGTCGACGAAGAGGGTGTCGCCCACGCCGAGCGCGGCGGCGTTGACCAGCCCCACGACGTCGCCGGGCCAGGCCGTCTCGATGGTCTCCCGGTCGCGGCCGAAGACCTGCTGGGCGTACTTGGTGGCGAACGGCCGGCCGGTGGAGGCGTTGGTGACGACCATGCCCCGCTCGAAGACCCCCGAGCAGACCCGGATGTAGGCCAGCCGGTCGCGGTGTCCGGTGTCCATGCCGGCCTGCACCTTGAACACGAAGGCGCTGAACGGCGCGTCCAGCGGGTACGGCTGCCCGTCGGCGTCCGGCCGGTCGGCGGGCGCGGGGGCCAGGTCGACCAGGACGTCCAGCAACTGCCCGACCCCGAAGTTGGAGACGGCGGAGGCGAACAGCACCGGGGTCGTGGCGCCGGCCAGGAACAGCTCCTGGTCGTGCTCGGCGCCGGTCTCGGCGAGCAGTTCGGCCTCCTCGACGGCCTGGGTCCAGGCGTCCCCCTCCCGCGCCAGCGCCTGGTCGGCCGGGAACACCTCCTCGGGGGCGATCGTGGCGCCCCCGGCGGTGCGGGTGAAGTGCCGGTAGCTGCCGTCGCGGCGGTCCAGCACTCCGCGGAAGTCGCCGGCGATCCCCACCGGCCAGGTCAGGGGCGTGGGCGTGAGGCCGGTCCGCTCGGCGATCTCGTCCATCAGCGCGAGCGCGTCCATGCCCGGCCGGTCCCACTTGTTGACCACCGTGATGATCGGGATCCCCCGGTGCTTGCAGACGGCGAAGAGCTTCATCGTCTGGGTCTCGAGGCCCTTCGCGGCGTCCACCAGCATCACGGCGGCGTCGACGGCGGTCAGCACCCGGTAGGTGTCCTCGGAGAAGTCGGCGTGGCCGGGGGTGTCGAGCAGGTTGACCACGGCGTCGCGGTAGGCGAACTGCAGGGCTGCCGAGGTGATGGAGATGCCGCGGTCGCGCTCCATGTCCATCCAGTCGCTCACCGTGCCGCGGCGACCGGCCTTGCCGTGGACCGCACCGGCCGAGCCGATCACCCGGGCGTGCAGGGCCAGTGCCTCGGTGAGCGTCGACTTGCCGGCGTCGGGGTGGCTGATGACGGCGAACGTCCGCCGGCGGGCGGCCTCGCCCCGGACGTCGGCGGACGGCTGGCGGCTGCCGGCGACAGCCGGTGCGCTGGTGCTCACGAGTGGATCTCCCTGACGACGCGTCGTGGGTGTCGGTGCGCGACGCCTCGACGGTCCAGGTTAACCGGCCCACGGCGGGAGTCCCGGCGGGCGAGCCGGCCCCGGCCCGGGGGCGGCGGTCAGGACGTCTCGGGGGAGATCAGGCCGCGGGTGCGAGCCCGGTCGACGGCCTCGCGCCGGGAACCGGCGCCCAGTTTCGTGTAGATGGCGCGGACGTGCGTCTTCACGGTGCTGTGCGAGACCGTCAGCTCCGCGGCGATCTCGCCGAAGGAGCGCTGCGTGGGCAGCAGGGTGAGGACGGCGCGCTCCCGCTCCGTCAGGCCCACCCGGCGGTCGCCGCCGCGGAGGGCGAACCGGGCACGGAGCACCCGGCGGGCGATCTGCTCCCGGCCGTCGAAGCTGCCCAGCAGGCCGGTGAGCAGCTCCGCCACCTCGTCCGGGCAGAACGCCAGCGGTCGCAGCACGTCCATCTGCTCGGTCAGGGCCAGAGCACGTTCCAGCGCGGCGCGGGCACGGTGCCGGCGACCACCGAGCACCGCGTGGGAGCAGTCGAGCACGTGGGCGTCGATGACCGTCCACGGCAGCACGGGGGGCAGCGATCCGGTCAGGACGGGGTGCAGGGCATCGGCGGCGGCGGGCAACCGTCCCATCGCGGTCAGCCGCTGCGCGCGCATGAGGGCGACCTCGCCCGCGGAGCCCAGTTCGTGCTCGGCCCACTCGAGCACGGTGCGGGCCACGTCCCCGCGGCCGGACAGCGCCGCCGCCGGGTACTCCAGCGCCGCCAGGAGCGCGGTCGTCGTCGTGACGCGGGGGCGCCCGACGGTCTCGCCGCGTGCGTGCCGCAGGGACTGCAGCCCCTCTCCGGTGGAGCCGAGGTCGACGCACGCGGCCCCGCGCAGGGCCCTCGCCGTCGTCGACACCGAGCCCAGCGGACCGCCGCGGTGCGGATCCCCGAAGGCGAGGGCCGGGCCGAGGATCTCCAGGCATGCCGCCGGCTCGGCCCGCAGCAGCGCGCCGTACGCCCGCAGGAGCGTCGACAGCACCGCCCCGGCCGTGGCCTGCCAGTCGGTTCCCGGCACGACCTCGTCCGCCTGCCGGGCGAGCTCGACCATCCCCTGGAACTGCCCGTGCGCCGCCTCGACGGCCGCGAGCACGGTCAGCCCGCGGGCCGCGAGGTAGGCCTGGTCCAGCTGACGGGCCTGCGCGACCGCGCCGGCGGCGACGTCCCGCGCCTCGTCGACCCGGTCGGCGATCAGCAGCGCCAGGGCCCGGTCCAGCTTCCCCATGACGGCCAGCCCGAGCGTGCCGGCGGGCTCGGGGTCCAGGCTCTCGGTGACCCGGAGGATCCGGTGCGGGTCGCCGTCCAGGCTGACCCGGCGGGTACGCACGAGGGCGTCCAGCCCGGTGAGCTCCGGCCCGGCCCGGGCCGGCCACGTCGCCCGCGCGCGGTCGAGGTGCGCGTCGGCCGCCGTCAGCGCGCCGGTCTCGATGTCCACGAGGGCGGCGACGAGGGAGTACCAGGGGTCGTCGGCGACGGCCCGGCCGCCGAGTCCGTCGAGGGCCTCCCGGAGGGCCCGGTGCGCTCCGTCGGCGATCAGCTTGACGGTGTTCCGGCGCAGGAGGGCCGAGAGCAGGTCGCTGTCGCCGGCCCGGCGCGCGTGCGCCAGAGCGGGGACGGCGTCCTCCCGCGCGGCGAACCAGTCCGCGGCCCGACGATGCAGGTCGAGCACCAGGTCCGGCCGCCGCCGGCGCAG
This sequence comes from Trujillonella endophytica, assembly GCF_900110555.1. GTDB lineage: Bacteria > Actinomycetota > Actinomycetes > Mycobacteriales > Geodermatophilaceae > Trujillonella > Trujillonella endophytica. Next base: position 456,998 of record NZ_FOEE01000002.1, on the reverse strand, counting down.
GTCGGCGAGCAGGTGGGACCGCAGCAGCGGGTGGACCCGGTACCAGAGCCGGCCCCGGCCCGAGCTGAGGATCAGCGAGGTGTCGTGCTCCAGGCCGTCGAGGATCTCGCCGGCGTCGGGACGGTCCGACAGCGCCGCCGCGAGCGGTGCCGACAGCGGATCGCACACGCTGACCGCCCGCAGCAGGTCCAGCGCCGGCGCGGGCAGCCGCTCCAGGATCTCGCCCACGAGGTAGTCGGCGACCGCCCGGCTGTTGCCGGCGAAGTCGGCCAGGAACCGGTCGACGTCGTCGGTCTCCCGCAGGGACAGCGCCGCCAGCCGCAGGCCCGCCGCCCACCCGGCGGTCTGGTCGACCAGCCGGCGCAGCTGATCGGGGTCGAGCCGGACGTCGGTCGCGGTCACCAGCGCGTCGGCCTCGGGCATCGAGAACCGCAGCGCCTCGGCCCGGATCTCGCAGAGCTGCCCGGCCAGCCGCATCCGGCCCAGTGGCAGCGGCGGATCGCTGCGGCCGCCGAGGACCAGGTGCAGCCCGGGTGGCCGGTCCCGGACCAGCGACGCGAGCCCGTGCACCGGATCGGCCGCCGTCAGCTCGTGGACGTCGTCGAGCACGAGCCGGATCGGTTCGGGAACCAGGTCGACCGCCTCGACCACCGCGGCCAGGAACGTCGGGTCCTGGCTCGGGCGGGCGGGGACGACCAGGCGGTGGACGGGGTTGTCCTCGGGCACCGCCGGGCACGACGCGACCGCCGTCAGCACCGCGGACCAGAAGCGGGAGTCGTCGTTGTCGTCGGCGTCCAGCGACATCCATCCGGTGAGCTCCGGTCGGCGCGCCGCCCACTCGGCCAGCAACAGCGTCTTGCCGTATCCGGCGGGCGCGCTCACCAGCGTCACCTGGCCGGAGGCGGCCGCCTCCAGCGCGGCCGTCAGCCGCGGCCGGTACACGTGCCGGCCGGGCAGCCGGGGGACCGCGGTCTTGACCCGGGGCACGCCGGGGCGCGACGTGCGTCGATGGACCAGTGCGTCCGCTGGACCGGTCACCGTCATGGCCTTCTCGCAAGCTAGGACCCCGCGGGCGCAGCGTAGTGCGGCGGACACGTCCGGGCCCAGCCCGATGATCATCGGCGGATGGCCCGCACCCGCGGCGCGCCGGCCGGCCACCCGCCGATGATCGGCGGGGGGACCGGTTGCTCAGCCCAGGCGGTGCGCCGTCGCGGCCGCGACCGTGCCCAGGGTGTTCGTGGCCAGGTGCAGCAGGACCGGGGCCAGCAGGCTGCCGCTGCGCAGGCGGAGCCAGGAGAACACCACCCCGGCGGCGGCGGTGAAGAGGCAGACGCCGAGCACGGCCAGCGCCCGCAGCCAGGCCGCGTCGGCGAGGTCGTTGGCCGCGACGCCGCTGATCGTGGGCCGGACGTGCCAGACGCCGAAGACGACGGCGCCCACCCCCACCGCGCGGCGTTGGGGCAGCACCCGGAGGAGAGCGGCGAGCAGCACGCCCCGGAAGGCGACCTCCTCCCACAGCACGGTTCCCAGCGGAATGCGCACCAGCACCTCGCCGGCGACCTCCGCGGCGTCCCGATCGGCGGCCCGGGCGTCGGTGAGCAGCGGCCGCAGGAGCGGGACGACGACGGCGACGGCCAGGACGACCGCCACGAGCGCGAACGCGGCACCGCCCCAGCGCAGACCGGCCGGCACCCGCCGCCCGGACAGACCCAGGTCGGCCCACGACAGGCCGCTCCACCGCGCCAGCGCCACCAGGACGGCGGCCGCAGTGACGTTGACCGCGACGTACGCCGGGTCCGGGACCCGCGGCACGACCAGGTTGTTCCAGACGAGCAGCACCCCGACGACCGCCGCGGCGAACACCCGGGACCGGGTACTCCCGACCGGACGGAGGGTCACGGCTCGGCTCATCGGCACCTCCGGGCCACGACGCTGCCGACGTCGCGGGCCGGGTGGCGTCCTCCCGGGCGGATGAGACCTCATCCGGAGCGGGGGACGCGCGGCCGCGCCCGCAGCGCCAGGCTGGCCGCCGCACGGGGCGATCGGGAGTCAGGGGAGACGGCATGAGCCGACGGCCCGCGCCGGCGCGCCGGGCACTCCTGCTCGCGGGGATGCTGGCGGCCGTCGTCCTGCTGCCCGCGACCGCCTGCACCCGGGAACAGGCGGACCCGGACGCGCCGGTGGCCGCCGCCGGTCGCGGTCTGGACAGCGTCGACGGGCGGGTCGCCGGCCTCCGGTTGCTGCACGTGTACGTCGCCTCGCCGGGGGAGCGGGGGACGACCCACGTCGTGGGCGAGGGGGCCGAGCTGTTCCTCACGGTGGCAGGGGACGGCGAGGCGGCCGACGCCCTGGTCGGCGCGTCCAGCGAGGCCGGTCAGGTGCTGTTCCGCGACGGCGATGCCGACCCCCTCCCGCGGTTCCGGATCGAGGTGCCGGCCGAGGGCGTGGCATCGCTGCGCCTGCCGACCGGGCCGCACCTGGAACTGGCGGACCTGGTCGAGCCGCTGCGCAGCGGAACGAGCCTGGCGATCACCTTCGAGTTCGAGCTCGCCGGGTCGGTGACCCTCTCCGTCCCGGTGGCCGTCTACGAGGTGGGCGGGCCGCCGACCCTGCCGGCCGAGCCGACCTGACCGGCCGCACGGACGGTGAGCTGGGGCGTCGCGAGCTGCACGCCGCCGGCCGGGAAGACCGTGGTGATCGCCTCCAGGAGCGCCCGCTGCAGGTCGAAATGGCGGCCGGCGCGCGTCTTGACGCGCAGCCGCACCGTGATCCCGCAGGCATCGACCTGGTGGACCCCCAGGACCTCGGGTGGTTCCAGGACGTCGTCGGCGAAGGAGGGCTCGCGGCTCACCGTCGCCGCGGCCTCGTGCAGCAGTTCGCGCGCGCGGACCAGGTCGGTGCCGTGGGCGACGGCGACGTCGACCATCGCGCCCGACCAGACCTGGGACTGGTTGCCGACCCGGTCGATCAGCCCGTTGCGCACGTGCCAGACCGTGCCGTCGAGATCCCGGAGGACGGTCTCCCGGAAGGTCATCTTCTCCACGGTGCCCACGGCCTCGCCGAGGTCGACCTCGTCACCGATGGCGAAGTGGTCCTCCAGCAGGATGAACACCCCGGCCAGCAGGTCGCGGATCAGGCTCTGCGCGCCGAACGCGACGGCGATGCCGAGCAGACCGGCGCCGGCGATGACCGGGCCCAGGTCCACGCCGAGGATGCCGAGCACCGCGATCAGCACCAGGACCCAGACCAGCGCGGACAGCAGGCTGGTGACCGCGGCCGCGACCGCTTCGGCCCGGGTGCCGCGGCGGGCCGATTCCCGGGTCGGGACGCCACCCGCCGCACCGCCGCCGGCGGTCGCGGCGGGGGACGGGGCCGAGATCGGCCGCGCGGCCAGCATCCGGTGGACGCCCCGGTGCACCAGCCGTCGCACCGCCAGCCGCAGCACCCAGCCGACGAGCAGGACCCCGGCGATCGCCAATGGCCGGCCGACCAGCCAGTCGGCGACGGCGGCCAGCGTGGCGTTGCCGCCGGTCTGCTCGTAGACCCACTCGCAGACGCGGTGCGTGCGCGGGCCGCAGACGCCGGCCGGCGGGGCGTCGGTCATGTCCGGTTGCCGCCGCCCGTCCTACGACGGCGGGAGCGGGGACCGCTGCGCCGCCGGCTCCTCGTCGGTGCGCAGGCCGGCCGGCGGGATCCGCTCGACCGGTCCGGGAATCGGGATGAACGTGGTCACGGGGCCCCCTCAGATCGAGATCACGCCGGTCGCAAGGCCGACGACGCCCGCGAGGGCGCCGACGGTGGCGACCACGAACAGGGCGAGCTCGACCGGGGTGAACACCTGCCGGCCCGCCTCCCGCCGGGTGCGGACGAACAGGACGGTGCCCGGCGCGTAGATGAGCAGGGCCATGAGCAGGAACTCCAGCCCGGCCGCGACGATCAGGAACAGCGTGTAGAGCACGGCGAGCGCCGCGAAGGCGAGTTCCCTGCCGTGCCCGCGCTCCCGGCGCTCGCCGGCGTCCGGCCGCACGCCGATCCTGAGCGCGTAGCCCGCCGCCAGCAGGTAGGGCACCAGCGACAGGGCCGTGCACAGCTTGAGCGTGAAGGTGAACGCGTCCTCGGAGAACAGCGTCGTGAGCAGCACGACCTGGACCAGCGCGGTGGTCATCAGCAGCGCCGAGACGGGCACGTCGGCGGCGTTGACCCGGCTGAGGAACCGCGGCATGTCCCGGTCCCTGGCCGCGACGAAGAGGACCTCGGCGGCCATCAGCGTCCAGGCGAGGTAGGCGCCCAGCACCGACACGATGACGCCGACGCTGATCAGCACCGTGCCCCACGTGCCGACGACGGACTCCAGCACGCCGGCAACGGAGGGCTGCTGCAGCTCGCCGAGCTCGGTCTGCGGCAGGGCGGCGTAGGAGAGGAGCGTGACCGACGCGAACAGGGCCAGCACGCTGAGGAAGCCGAGCACGGTGGCGCGGCCGACGTCCTCCCGGCGGCGGGCGTAGCGGGAGTACACGCTGGCGCCCTCGACGCCGAGGAAGACGAAGACCGTGATCAGCATGGTGTCGTTCACCTGCGAGAGGACGCCGCCGCCGGCCGCGTCGCCCCAGAAGTTGTCGCCGAAGACGCCGGCCTGGAACGAGACGGCCAGGATGACGACGAACAGCACGATCGGGACCAGTTTTGCCACCGTCACGATCTGGTTGATCGCCGCCGCCTCCCGCACCCCGCGCCGGATCACGAGGTGGAACGCCCACAGCCCGACGGAGGAGACGGCGACGGCGAGCAGGGTGCTGCCCTCGCCCATGGCCGGCCAGATCTTGCCCAGCGTCGACATGATCAGCACCCAGTAGGTGACGTTGCCGACGCAGGCGCTGGCCCAGTACCCGAGGGCGGAGAGGAAGCCGGGGTACTCGCCGAAGCCCGCCTTGGCGTAGGCGTACACACCCGCGTCCAGGTGCGGCCGGCGCACGGCCAGGGACTGGAAGACGAAGGCCAGCATCAGCATCCCGGCGCCGGCGATCGTCCACGCGATGAGCGTCCCGAGCACGCCCGTGGACTGCGCGAAGTTGCGGGGCAGCGAGAACACCCCGGCGCCGACCATCGACCCGACGACCATCGCGGTCAGAGCCGGCACGGCCATCGTCCGCTCCGCCGGGGCGGCGGGGCCGTGCGACGTCGACACGGGACCGGCGGCGGGGGAACGGGCCTCGTCCATCGCTGCGCTCATCACCTCCGGGTGCGGTTCCGCGGGCCGGGTTCGGCACGGAGCGCCCCGCACGGTCGCCCCCGCACGGGCCGGCGGCCTCGTCCGCGGCGGATGAGCCTTCCGGCGGGCCCGGTCCCGGCGCGGGCATCGGTCGGCCACCGCGTCCGCCCGGTGCCGGTCCGGGGCGCGGAACCCGGCGAACCGGGCCCGGACCCCATCCCGGCCGGGGGAGGCACGCGCCCGCGCCGTCGGCGACCCTGACCGGAGGAAGCCGGAAGGGGGCATCGTGACGTCGCACTACGAGTTCCGGGTCGCCGGGCACCTGTCGGACCGGACCCGCGGCGCGTTCCCCGACATGGTCCTGCTCGAGGCGCCCCCGGAGACGATCATCTCCGGCGAGGTCATCGACGAGGCCCACCTGCACGGTGTCCTCGCCCTGCTCCAGGACCTGGGGCTGCACGTGGTGTCCCTGCACGAGGTCCAGACCTGAAGCAGGAGATCTCGGTCCGGCGGCCGGGTCAGCGGCCGAGGCCCTCGAGCACGCTGACCACCAGCTGGGTGCCCCCGCTGGCGAGGATCGTGACGGCGATGGCGGTGAGCAGGATGCCCGACAGTCGGTCGAGGAAGGACGCCGTCGACGCCGACGCCCGCCGGTGCACGTGCGCCGCGGCGTACACGGTGATCGCGGTGACGGCGGCATAGGCGACCCCGGCCACGGACAGCGCGAGGACGTCGCCCGCGTCGTCGGCCTGGGCGCGGAAGGCGACGAAGAAGGCGAACGTGGTGCCGCCGACGGTCAGCGGGAAGGTGACCGGCACGAACATGTACTCCCGCCACGCCCCGGTCGGCGCGCGGGAGTCGACGGCGGCTCCGGGCGCGTCGGCCGGTCGCGGCGCCCCGGCGCCCGCGTGCGCGGCGACCTCCGCCTCGACATCGGCCTCGACGTCGGCCGGCGCGGGGTGCTCCGCGGTGCCGCGCATGAGCGCCACCCCTTCGTAGAGCAGCGCGATGCCACCGACCGTCGTCAGCGCGGCGGTACTGAGCCCCAGCACCTCCAGCAGGGGCTCGCCGACCCACAGGGCGACCATCGCGAAGACCACCACGTTGACGAACAGCCCCAGCGCCAGCCGCCGCTGGTCGGCCGGGCCGAGCCGGCCGACGACCGGGAAGTAGGAGGGCAGCGCGGCGATCGGGCTGTAGAGCGCGAACAGCGCGAGGAAGAGCAGCAGGGGCTGCTCGAGCAGGTCCATCGCCGACGTCAGAGGTCGACGGGATCGCGGACGATCGGGCAGGTCATGCAGTGGCCGCCGCCGCGGCCGCGGCCGAGCTCGGCGCCCACGATGGTGATGACCTCGACGCCGGCCTTGCGCAGCAGGGCGTTGGTGGTGGTGTTGCGGTCGTAGGCGAACACGACGCCCGGGGCGACGGCGACGAGGTTGTTCCCGCTGTCCCACTGCTGCCGCTCGTTGGCGTACACGTCCCCGCCGGTGGGGAGCACCCGCAGCGCGGGCAGGCCGAGCGCGTCGGCGACGACCGCGGTGAAGGGGACCTTCTCCTCGGTGACCTCGACGGGGTCGGCGTCCCCCGGCCGCAGCGAGAACGTGTGGATGCCGTCGACGATGTCGGCGAAGGCGGTGGCCACGTCGCGGTCGGCGAGGGTGAAGACGGTGTCCAGGTGCATGGCCGCCCGCAGCTTCGGCATTCCGGCGACGATCACCCGCTCGGCGGCCCCCTCGGCGAACAGCGCGGCGGCGAACTGGGTGATCGCCTGGCGGGAGGTCCGCTCGCTCATGCCGACCACGACCGCGCCCCGGCCGATCGGCATCACGTCGCCGCCCTCGAGGGTGGACAGCCCCCATTCCAGCTCCGGGTCGCCCCACCACACGCGCGCCCCGGAGAAGTCCGGGTGGAAGGAGTAGACCGCCTTCATGAGCAGCGTCTCGTCGTGGCGGGCCGGCCAGTACAGCGGGTTCAGCGTCACCCCGCCGTAGATCCAGCATGTGGTGTCGCGCGTGTAGAGGGTGTTGGGCAGGGGCGGCATCAGGTACTCGCGCACGCCGGTCGACTCCCGGGCCAGGGCCAGGTATCCGGGGCGGAACTCCGCGGGCAGGTCCGTCGTCGCCAGGCCGCCGATCATGAACTCCGCCAGCGTGCGCGGCTCCAGGCTCTCGAGGTATGCGCGGGTGTCCTCGACCAGACCCAGCCCGACCTCGTTCGCCACGATCTTGCGGTCGAGCAGCCAGGTCCTCGCCTCGGGGATGGCGAGCGTCTCGGCGAGCACGTTGTGCAGTTCGAGGACGTCGACGCCGCGCTCGCGCATCTTGGCCATGAAGTCGAAGTGGTCCCGGCGGGCGTTCTGCACCCACAGGACGTCGTCGAAGAGCAGGTCGTCGCAGTTGGTGGGGGTCAGCCGCTGGTGGGCCAGCCCCGGCGCGCAGACCAGCACCTTCCGGAGGACGCCGACCTCGGAGTGGACTCCGTAGGCCGCGGCCGGCGACAGCGAGGCCGGTGTCGACGTTGCAGTTCCGGTCATGGTCCGCACGCTCCTCGATCGTGATCCGAGCCCGACGCCGGCAGGCACGAGCGCCGCTGCGGCCGGGCCCTCCCGGGCTCCGCCGCCGCAGCGCAGGTGCAGGGTCGGGCGTGCCGCTCGGGCCGGCGTCGTCCGGCGCGGATGAGACCTGCCCGCCGCGGCCGGACGGCGAGGGGCGTCCGTGGCGGGGCACGGGCCGCGGGGAGCGGGTGCGTGCGGCCCGGCTGCGCAGCTCTCGCCCCCCGCGGGGGAGGCGGTCGCGGCGTCGCCGGCCGCACCATCGCCGGCGGCGCACCGGGCGCCCCGGAAGGACCAGGAGGACACCCTGCGTGAGGCGTTCGCCGACCAGCGTGGGCGCGCCGCCGGCCCCCGCGGTGCAGGCCGACGCCGCCGGAGCCGCGCCGCCCGGCGGCGAGCCACCCGCTCCCGCTGCGCAGGAACGGGCCGACCGGCCCCGGCGGGTTCCGTCCGTGCCGGCGCTGTCCCTGCCGGGCTGCTGGGGCGCGGTGCTGCTGGCCTGCGCGTCGCTCACCCCGTCCCTGCTGCCGCGGGAGGGCGTCGCGCAGGGCGTGGTCAGCGGGATCAGCGCGGCGATGGGCTACGGCCTGGGCGTGCTGGCCGCCGCCGTGTGGCGGGCCATGGCCGACCGCGGCCCCCGCCCGCCCCGGCGGCGGTCGTGGCGGGTGTTCCAGGTCCTCGCCGTGGTCCTCGTCGTCGTGTTCTTCCTCCTGGGCCGGCGGTGGCAGCGCATGCTCCGCGACCTGATGGGGATGCCGGCCGAGTCGCTGGGGAGCGCATTGCTCGCGCCGCTCGTCGCGGTCGTCGTCCTCGCGGTGCTGATCGCGGTGAGCCGCGGGGTGCGGGCGGCGTGCCGGGCGGTCGCCCGGCTGCTGTCGCGCTGGGTCGGCCCGGCGGCCGCCCGCACCCTCGGCGGGCTGACCGTCGCCCTCCTCGCCGTCCTGCTGATCAGCGGGGTGGCGGTGGACGGGCTGCTCGCGGCGGCGGACCGGGCCTTCGCGCTCGCGGACCAGGGGACGGCCGAGGGTGTCGAGCAGCCGGACAGCCGGCTGCGCTCGGGCGGGCCGGGGTCGTTGATCGAGTGGGACTCCCTGGGCCGGGAGGGCCGCACGTTCGTCGCGGGCGGCCCGTCGGCCGGCGAGATCGCGGCGTTCACCGGCGGGGAGGCCCCCGAGCCGATCCGGATCTACTCCGGCGTGGCGACCGCGGACGACGTGGAGGACCGGGCGCAGGTGGCCGTCGACGACCTCGCCCGGGCGGGCGGCTTCGACCGGACCCGGCTGCTGGTCGCCACGACCACCGGCCGTGGCTGGCTCGACGCCGGGTCGCTGTCGGCGTTCGAGTACATCGCCGGCGGGGACTCCGCGGTGGTGGCGATGCAGTACTCCTACGTGCCGTCGGGGCTGTCCTACCTCGTCGACCAGGACCGCGCGCGGTCGGCCGGCCGTGAGCTGTTCGACGCCGTCTACGAGCGGTGGACCGCGCTCCCGCCCGACGCGCGGCCGGAGCTGTTCGTCTTCGGGGAGAGCCTGGGCTCCTTCGGTGCGGAGGCCGCGTTCAGCGGGGAGTACGACCTGCGCAACCGGGTCACCGGAGCCTTGTTCGTGGGCCCGCCGAACTTCAACGCGCTGCACACCGAGTTCCGCGAGGACCGCGACGCCGGCAGCCCGGAGGTGGAGCCGGTCTACCGGGAGGGGCGCACCGTGCGGTTCACCGCCGAGATCGGCGCGGGTGCCCCGCCCGCGGGCGAGCCGTGGGAGGGCACGCGCGTGCTCTTCCTGCAGCACCCGTCCGACCCGGTGGTCTGGTGGAGCCCGTCGCTGCTGCTGGGCCGCCCCGACTGGCTGGCCGAGGAGCCGGGGCGCGACGTCCTCCCGGAGATGACGTGGCTGCCCCTCGTGACGTTCTGGCAGGTCACCCTCGACATGCCCTTCTCCCTCGACGTGCCGGAGGGGCACGGGCACCGGTACACGCGTGAGTCGGTGGACGCCTGGGCGCTGCTGCTGCGCCCCGCCGACTGGAGTGCGGACCGGGCCGACCGGCTGCGGGAGCTCATCCGGTGACGTGCAGCCGGCGCCACTCGCGCGGGGTCATGCCGTAGGCCTGGCGGAATCGGCGGGAGAAGTGGCTGGGGCTGTCGAAGCCGTGGGCCCGCGCGGTCGCCTGCACGGAGCGGCGCAGCCCCGCCGGCGACACCAGCGCCGCCCGGGCCGCCTCCAGTCGCTGGCCGATCAACCACTGCTCGAGGCTGGTTCCGTCGTCGGCGAAGGCCTGGTACAGCCGGCGGACGGACACGTTGTGCGCGGCGGCGAGCGTCCCGGGGCCCAGCGCCGTGTCGCCCAGGTGCCGGCCGGCGTACGCCCGCACCCGGGTCGCCAGGGTCTCCTCCCGCACCGCGCCGGCGAGGTCGTCGCGGCCGGCGGCGGAGACCAGCAGGGCGCGGACCAGGTCCACCGTGGCCGCGCCGAGCGCGGCCGCCCCCGAGTCGGCGGACAGCTCGTCCGCGCCGTCGGTCAGCCGCTGCAGGTGATCGCGCACCAGGCCGTACAGCGGGCTCGAGCGCAGGTGGGCGGCGCCCGCGCGGACGACGTCTGGTGGCAGGCCGAGGAGCTCGTAGGGGACCTGGAAGGCCCGCGACCCGCCGCTCCCCGTCCAGGAGAACTCGTACGGCGCGGTGAGGTCGCTGAGCATGAGCTCCCCGGCGGGGACGACGGCGTCGTCGCCGAACTGGCGGAAGCGGCCCTCCCCGCGGGTCTGGATCGCCAGCGCCACGATCGCGGGGCTCTCCCTGCGCACGTGCCGCGGGGTGCGCACCAGTCGGAAGCCGGAGGCGTCGGTCGTGAAGACGTTCGCGGCGCCGAAGGGCCACAGGTGCATCCGGGAGCGCACCTGGTCGGCCGGGTCGAGGTGCTCGATGCGGCAGGGCGCGGAGGCCTGGTCGAAGGCCGCCCGGAAGGCGCTCACCCGGTCCTCCGGGGCCACGGTCGCGGTGTCGAGCAGCAGCACGGGGACCTCCCGCCGGGCGGAACGAGGCACGCGCGGCACCTCCCGCCGCAGCGTCGGGCCAGCCTGGCAGAGCAGCAGGGACGGCGGAAGGCGGCCGTGCCGGTGCACCGACGGGCCAGAGGTGTGCGCGCAGGGGCCGTTCCGTGCCGCCCGGCGCTGCCAGGGTCGGCGCCGACAGCCCACGCGTGCCGGCCCGACCGACAGGAGACCGACCATGAGCGACGCCGTCCCCACCCCCCGGCCCTCCGGCGGTCCCGCGCCCGGCGGCCCCGACACGATCGTGCTCGTCCACGGGTTCTGGGTGACCCCGCGCAGCTGGGAGGAGTGGAAGGCCCACTACGAGGCCAAGGGCTACCGCGTGCTGGCCCCGGCCTACCCGGGCTTCGAGGTCGAGGTCGAGCAGCTCAACGCGGACCCGACGCCGATCGCCGAGCTCACCCTGCCGCGGATCGTCGACCACCTGGCCTCGGTGGTCGGCGCGCTGGAGAAGCCGCCGATCCTCATCGGCCACTCGGCGGGCGGGACGCTGGTGCAGATCCTGCTCGACCGCGGCCACGGCGCGGTGGGCGTCACGCTCAACTCCGCCCCGACCGAGGGCGTGCGGGTGCTGCCCCTGTCGCAGCTGCGGTCGACGTTCGTCGCGTTCAAGAACCCGGCGAACCGGCACCGCGCCGTCGGGCTGAGCCCCGAGCAGTGGCACTACGCGTTCACCAACACGTTCGGCGAGGAGGAGTCGCTGCGCCTCTACCGGCGCTACCACGTGCCGGCGTCGGGCCGGATCCTCTGGAGCTCGGTGCTGGCCAACTTCATGCCCGGACCGCAGGACGCCGCGGTGGACTACGCCAACCCGGCCCGCCCGCCGCTGCTGTTCGTCTCCGGCAGCGAGGACCACATCATGCCGCCGAGCGTGCAGCGCTCGAACGCCAAGCACTACAAGGGCGACACGATCACCGAGGTCGAGCTGTACGAGGGGTACGCGCACCTGCTGCCGGCGCAGGAGGGCTGGCAGCAGATCGCCGACCACGTGCTCGACTGGGCGGTGCGGCACGCCCGGCCCCGGGTCGGGGCCGCCGGCGCGCAGTGACGTGGACGGCGTCCGGCTCACCCACGTCGGCGGCCCGACCGTCCTGATCGAGGCGGCGGGCCGGCGGCTGCTCACCGATCCGACCTTCGATCCGCCCGGGCGGCGCTGGTCGTTCGGCTGGGGCAGCTCGTCCCGGAAGCTCACCGGCCCGGCGATCGCCGCGGCCGAGCTCGGGCCGGTCGATGCCGTGCTCCTCACCCACGACCAGCACGGCGACAACCTCGACGAGTCCGGCCGGGAGCTGCTCGCGTCGGTGGGCACCGTGGTCACCACGCCGGCGGCGGCGTCCCGGCTCGGCGTCCCGGCCGTCGGCCTGCCCCGATGGGGGACGCCGGAGCTGTCGTCGCCGGGGCGGCCGACGATCGAGGTGACCGCGACGCCGGCCCGGCACGGACCGCCGCTCAGCAGGCCGATCGTGGGGGAGGCCACCGGCTTCGCCCTGCGCTGGCCCGGCCAGGACGGCGGCGTGCTGTGGATCAGTGGCGACACGGTGCTGTTCGACGGCCTCTCCGACGTGGCGCGGCGGCTGCGCGTGGACACCGCGGTCCTGCACCTGGGCCGGGTCCGGTTCGGCGTCACCGGGCCGGTGAACTACACGATGACCGCCCGCGACGCCGTGCGGCTGTGCCGCCAGCTGCGCCCCCGGGTCGTCGTCCCGGTGCACTACGAGGGCTGGTCCCACTTCACCGAGGGGCGGGCGGCGGCGGAGCGGGAGTTCGCGCGGGCGCCGGACGTGGCACGGACGGTCCGCTGGCTGCCGATGGGCGAGCGGGTCGGCGCGGACCCCTGACGCCGGGTCAGGCCCGCAGCGTCCGGACCAGGAGCAGCAGCGCCGCCACCTGCAGCACGGCGACGATCGCGATCAGCGCCGGCACCGACTCCGTGGACAGCCAGCCCGCGAGCGCGCCGCCGCCGACCGCGGCCGCGCCCTGCACGGCGGCGAACATGCCGTAGCCGGTGCCCCGGCGTCCGGCCGGGACCAACTGCGCGACCAGCGCCTTGACGGTCGAGTCCTGCAGTCCGGTCGCCGCTCCCCAGACGAGCACGCCGGCCACGACGACGGCCCAGGAGTCGGTGAACGCCAGCGCCGGCACCACCGCCACCATGACCGGCAGCACGAGGAGCACCCGGGCGCCCCGGCGGTCGTGCACCCAGCCCACCACCAGCGCGGCGAGCCCGGCGGCCGCCATGCCCGCGGCGTACACCACCGGGACGGCGGCCGTGGGCACGAGGCCGTCGGTGACCAGGTGGTAGGAGATGACGCCGAAGGTGACCAGGCCGGCGGTGGTCAGCGCGGACGACGCGGCGAACGACCAGAACGCGCGGGGCAGGTCGCGGCCGGCCCGCAGCAGCGACACCGCCGGCTGCGCCCCCGCGGCCCGGACCCGGTCGCGCAGCGGGTCCCCGGTGCGCCGGCGCAGGCGGACCAGGAGAACGAGGGAGGCCAGCCCGGGGACGGCGAGCACGGCCAGCGCCGGCTCCAGCGCGCCGGTGGCCGCCACGACGCCCGCGACCAGCAGGGGGCCGGCGAACGCGCCGATCTGGTCCAGCGCCTTGTGGACGCCGAAGCCGCGGCCCAGGCCGACGGGACCGGCGGCGTGCGCGAGCAGCGTCGACTTCGCCGGGCTGCGGACGGCCTTGCCGGTCCGCTCGGCCAGCACCAGCAGGCAGCCGACGGTCAGCCCGGCCGCGCCGAGGAACGGGGTGACGGCCAGCAGTGGCACGCACACGGCGGTCAGCGCATAGCCGGCGATGGTCATCGGCCAGTAGCTGCCGGAGCGGTCCGCGCGGGCGCCGAACGGCAGCCGCAGCACCAGGGCCAGCGCCTCGCCGGCACCGGTCACCAGCCCGACCAGCAGCGCGGACGCGCCGAGGGAGGCCAGCAGCGGGCCGGTGATCGCGCGGGCGCCCTCGTAGACCATATCCGCGGCCAGGCTCACCACGCCGAAGCCGACCACCGCCCGCCACGGCGACCATCCCGGCACCGTTGCGGGGGCATCCCCGGGGGAGGGGGCCCTCCCGGCCAGGGCCGGCGACGGCCCACCGGGCTGCTCGGACACGAATTTCCTCTCGCGGCACGGCCGACGGTCGGACGACGACGGCGGTCCTGCAGCGTAGGAGGTCGGCGTGGAGCGCCCCCGGGGCGGCAGTGCTGCCACTGCCGCCCCGGTCAGGTCACTTCTTCTTGCCCTTCTTGCCCTTCTTGTCCTTCTTCTTCTTGTCCTTGGCCATGCCGCTCACCTCCTCGTCGCCGGCTCGTCAACGTTTTGTTGACACCAGTCAATCACCCGTTGACGGGATAGGTCAACGATGTGTTGACCTCCGTGCCGTAGGATCGGGACGTGAGCAGGCATGTCGACCGCATCCAGCGTGCCCTGCGTGCCCATCGATCGGCCCGGGATCCGTTCGCGGCGCTGGACGCCGCCCGCATGCTGCGCGAGGAGGCCGAGCGGCTGGAGCAGAAGGCCGTGGAGGGGGTCCGCGCCGCCGGGACGTCGTGGTCGAAGATCGGCGCGCTCTACGGATTGACCAAGCAGGGTGCCCAGCAGCGGTTCCGGCAGGACCGCACCGGGGCCGGCCCCGCGGGGACAGCGGACCTCCCCGACGCGGAGCACGACGCGGGCTGACGGACCTCCGACGCCCGGCGGGGTTCACCCGCTCCGGTTGATCCGGCCGGGACCGGCGAGCCGTCAGTGTCGGGCCATGAGTCGGACGAGGGTCGATGCCGACAACTTCGCCCGCGCCGAGAGCCACCGGATGTTCGCCGACCTGCAGCGCAGCGCGGGCGGGGTGAACCGGTTCGCGCACAACCGCACGCCTGCCTCGGTCGACGACCAGGTCGTGATCCGCATGAAGAGGGACACGCTCTACAGCTTCGCGGTCGTCGACCTGTCGGCCGGCGCCGCCGTCACCCTGCCCGCGGCGGGCGAGCGCTATCTGTCGGTGATGGTCGTCGACGAGGACCACTACATCAACCGGGTCCTGCACGACCCGGGGCGACACGAGCTCACCGTCGAGGAGTGCGGCGGTCCGCACGTCGTCGTCGCCGCCCGCATCCTGGTCGACCCCCGGGACCCCGCCGACCTCGCAGCCGTGGCGGCGCTCCAGGACCGCCTCGAGGTCGACGCCGTGGCAGCGCGGCCGTTCGTCCTGCCCGACTACGACCCCGAGAGCTTCGACCGGACCCGGAACGCGCTGCTGGCGCTGGCCGCGGACCTGACCTCGTTCGAGCGGAGCTTCGGCCGCGCGGACGACGTCGACCCGGTGCACCACCTCATCGGTGCGGCGGCCGGCTGGGGTGGTCTCCCCGACGCCGAGGCCACCTACGTCGGTGTCTTCCCCGACCTCCCCGTCGGCGAGTACGAGCTGACCGTCGGCGACGTTCCGGTCGACGGGTTCTGGTCCATCTCGGTCTACGACGCCGCCGGGTTCTTCCAGCCCAACGCGAGCGGCGCGTACAGCGTCAACAGCATCACTGCCGCCCGCGACCCCGACGGGGGAGTCACCGTCCGATTCGGTGGGGACGGCGACCCGGCGCGCAACTCGCTGCCGATCCCCGAGGGGTGGAACTACCTCGTCCGCCTCTACCGCCCGCGCCCCGAGATCCTCGACGGCCGCTGGACGTTTCCCGCGATCGGGGCAAGTGGCGGGGCTCGAACCCGCGGGTGAGGCCGTCCCGGGCCTGGGGCCCGACGAATGCCCGGGATACCGGCCTTGTCGGACGTCCCCGAGCGTCCCCGAGCCGTCCTGAGCGTCCCGTTCGCCCCGCAACCTGCCCCCCAGCGGCCGACCACGCGACGGAGCGAGTCGCGTCGGGGTCGGGGCGGTAGCTGCTACCGGCTCATGCCTGCTTCGAGGGTGTCGAGGCGTCGGCGGATCCGCGGGTGGCGGACCAGCTGGCCAGGAGCTGGATCGCGTCGTGTTCGGGCGAGCCGGGCCGGGGGGTGAAGACGGTGAGGGTGTGGTCACCGGTCGCGTCGACGGTGAGGTTCTCGAAGGGCAGGACGACCTTCCCGATCGCCGGGTGCCGGAAGGCCTTGACGCCCGACTTGTGAGCCCGGACGTCGTTGGCGGCCCAGCGGGTCCGGAAGGCGCCGCTGCGGGTGGACAGCTGACCGATCAGCGCGATCAGGGCCGGGTCATCGGGGCGGCGACCGGCCTCGACCCGCAGCAGGGACACCGTGTCGCCGGCGATGCGCTCCCACTGCGGGAACAGTTGGCGGGCCCGGTGCTCGTCCAGGAAGAGGAAGAGCGCCGCGTTGGGCGGCTGATCACTGTCGAAGGACGGCGCGTAGAGCGCGCGCCCCAGGTCGTTGGTCGCCAGGATGTCGAGCCGGCTGTTGAAGACCACGGCCGGCAGGTCGCTCATCGAGTTCAGCAGGATTTGGACGCCGGCGCTGATGGTCTCCTCGACCGCGGGCTTGCGGCGCCTGCGCGCCTCCGGCGTGAGCGCGGCGAGCAGGCGGTCGAGGTGGCTGCGCTCGTCGTCGTCGAGTCGGAGCACTGCGGCGACGGACCCCACGACGCTCGCGGACGGGCCGGTCGCCTGACCGCGCTCGAGGCGGATGTAGTACTCCGGGCTCACGCCGGCCAGCAGAGCGACCTCCTCCCGGCGGAGACCCTTCACCCGGCGGCGGGTCCCGCCGACGGGGAGGCCGGCGTCGGCGGGAGAGACCCGGTCGCGGCGCGAGCTGAGGAACTCGCGCACGGCCGTCCGCGCCGCCTCCCTGTCATCCATGCCACCGAGCGTAGGAGCGGTGCGCGCGTCAAGAGGGTCTCTGCGAGTACCCCTCTCGACAGGTCCTGTCGCGGCTTCGCGCGTCGGCGTTCTCTGGGTCTCGGCGATCGAGGCAGGCAGAGCCCGCAGACCGCGGACCGCCTCGCCGCCGCAGAAGAGGAGCTCGACATGACAGCCACGAAGGTCGTGCTGGTCACCGGAGCCGGCCGCGGCATGGGCGTCGACATCGCCCGCGCCGCCCTCGACGCCGGCCACCGGGTCGTCGCCACCGCCCGCAACGCCGGCAAGGTCACCGAGGCCCTCGGCGACCACGACGACCTGCTGGCCGTCGCCCTGGACGTCACCGACCCGGCCGGCGTGCAGGCCGCCGTGGACGCCGCGGTCGAGCGGTTCGGTCGCGTCGACGTGCTGATCAACAACGCCGGGAACTTCTACGCCGGCTTCTTCGAGGAGATCACGCCCGAGGACTTCCGCGCCCAGGTCGAGACCAACCTGTTCGGCCCGCTGAACGTCACCCGCGCCGTGCTGCCGCTCATGCGCGCCCAGCGCGCCGGCGTTGTGGTGACCATGAGCTCGTCGGCCGGCCTGATCGGGGCGGAGTTCACCTCCGCCTACGCCGCGTCGAAGTTCGCCCTCGAAGGGTGGATGGAGTCCCTCGCGCCGGAGGTGGCGCCCTTCGGCGTCCGAACCATGGTCGTCGAGCCCGGCTTCTTCCGCACCGATCTGCTCACCCCGGAGTCCACCAGCTACGCCCAGCCCTCGATCGCGGACTACGCCGAGCGCACCCGCCGGACCGTCGTGGCGTGGAGCGGCATGAACGGCCAGCAGGGCGGCGACCCGGCCAAGCTCGCCCACGCCCTCATCGGCCTCGCGACCTCCGAGCAGCCGCCGGTGCGCTGGGTCGCCGGGGCCGACGCCGTCGCCGGTGTGGAGCAGAAGGCCAGGGACCTGCTCGCACAGGTCGACGCCCACCGCGACCTCTCCAGCAGCCTCGCCCTCGACGCCTGACATCACCCGCGGCGCGCGGGACTTCCCAGGCGTCCCCATCCCCGTGCCAGGAGGTCTCGCACAACAGCGAGAAGATCCGCGCCGACCTGGCCGCCTCGATCTGCCTCCGACGAAGGGGGCACCTCACGGCGGCCGCGATCCGATCGCCGTCCGGAACGGCGCCGGAACGGATGGAGGCCCTGGTCAGTTGCCTGACCAGGGCCTCTACCGGATGGGGTGAGTGACGGGGCTCGAACCCGCGACACCCAGGATCACAACCTGGTGCTCTACCAGCTGAGCTACACCCACCGCGTGCCCCCGGCGCACGCCGCCTCAGCGGCGACGACCCGGGAACCGGGGCAACGATACCCGAGCGGTCGGGCCGCTCGGCTCAGGCCTCCGACGCGGCCGCGGGCGGCGTGGCGTCGCCGGCCGCCAGCACCCCGGCGAAGGTCCCCGCGACCTCGCCCGCCGCTGCCTGCGCCTCGGTCGAGGAGGGGCCGGAGCCCTGGACGAACAGCGTCCGGCGGTAGTAGGCGAGCTCGCGGACGCTCTCGATGATGTCGGCCAGCGCCCGGTGGGCCAGGCCCTTGGCCGGCTGGGCGAAGTAGACCCGCGGGTACCAGCGCCGGGCGAGCTCCTTGACCGAGGAGACGTCGACCATCCGGTAGTGCAGGTGGTCGTCGAGCTCCGGCATGTCGCGGGCGAGGAAGCCGCGGTCGGTGCCGATCGAGTTGCCGCACAGCGGGGCCGTGCGCCGTTCGGGGACCCAGCGCTTGATGTAGGCCAGCACCTGCTGCTCGGCCTCGGCGACGGTGAGCGTCGACGCCCGCACGGCGTCCGTCAGCCCGGACTTCGCGTGCATCTCGGTGACGACGTCGACCATGCCGGCCAGCGCGTCGTCGTCGGCGTGGATGACGAGATCCAGGCCGGGGTCGAGCACGTTGAGGTCGGAGTCGGTGACCAGGACGGCGATCTCGATCAGCTGGTCGGTGACCAGGTCCAGCCCCGTCATCTCGCAGTCGATCCAGACCAGGTGCCCCGCGCTCTCCGCCACGGGGGAGGACCCTACGCACCGCCCGTCCCGCCCGTCTCGCCTGCCCGCCCCTACCGCACGCGCCGCGTCGGGACCATTCGGAGCGTCGGTTTCGGGCCCTCCCGCGGCTACGCTCGCCGTGCCCCCACCCCGATCTGCAGGGAGCACCCCCGTGCCCAGCACCCCGACCGCCGTCCGCCCGGTGCCCCCGGCCCCCGGCTCGCTCGGTGCCGCCGTCCGCTCGCCGATCGTGACCCTGCGCTGGCTGTGGTCGGCGTACATGACCCCGGGCCGACCCGGCCGGTCGACGACCGAGCAGGAGCTGCGGTGGATCTACACCGCGTGGCTGGGTGCCTTCCTGCTCAAGATGCTCGGGTCGTCGTGGGACGTCTCCTGGCACTTCCGGTGGCTGCGCGACGACCTCGCCCCGCCGCACCTGCTCAACTCGGCCGGCACCGCCGTCGTCGTCGCGCTCGTGGTGTTCCACAGCTACACCGGCTACGGCGTCGACCGCCGGGCCCTGCGGCTCATGCAGGTCGGCATCGCGACGTTCCTGGTCGCGGTCCCGGTCGACATCCTCAACCACCGCATCAACGGGCTGGACATCACCAGCTGGAGCCCCAGTCACGCGCTGCTGTACATCGGGACGGCGATCATGCTGGCCGGCGCGATCCGCGGCTGGTGGCTGTACGCGGCGCCCGGGCGGGTCCGGGACCTGGTGTCGCTGGGCCTGTGGCTGTTCTTCGTCGAGAACGTCGTCTTTCCCAACCAGCACCAGGAGTACGGCGTCCTCTCGCTGCAGGCGGTCACCGAGCGCGGCGAGTACTACGCCGAGGCCGAGCTGCTGGACTTCGCCGTCGCCCAGTCCTCGACCGGCGACTACGGCGCCGCCGTCGAGCAGTTCATGCTGCCCGTGCCCTCCTGGGTGCACCCGGCGTGGCTGATCTGCGCCGGACTGCTCTCCCTGGTCGTCGCCCGGATGATGGTCGGCCTGCGGTTCACGGCCACGGCGATCGTGGGCGTCTACCTGGCCTACCGCGCGGTGATGTGGGTGGCGCTGGACGCGATGGGCTTCCCACCCTCGGTGCTGCCGCTGGTCATGCTCGTCGGGGCGCTGTGCATCGACGTGGCGATCACGTACGGGCTGCCGGGCTGGCTCGCGGCCCCGGTCACCGCGCTGGCCGTCTACGGCGCGGGCCTGGTGCAGGATGCGGCGGACCTGCTGCCGCCGTGGAACTGGACCTGGTGGTCGATCGCGCTCGTGGTGGCCGGCTTCACCGCGCTGTGGAGCGCGGTCGACGCGACGGCGCGCAGCGCGTGGCTCGCGGGCTGGCGGTGCCCCGCGGAACCCGGCGCGCCGGCCCTCGAGACCCCCGTCGCAGTGGGCGGCGCGTCGCTCCGCTGAGCACGGGACCGGCCCGTCACATGACGTAGCGTCGACCCGCGCCCTGCCGGGCGGACGGCGATGCGCCTCGCATCGCCGCGCCCCGGGCGCCCACTCCCCCCACCCCCAGACCCCGCCCGGAGGACGACGACGTGCTGGCCCTCACCCCCGAGCCGCTGCAGACGGCGGGGGAGCGTGCCGTCTTCGCCGAGCTGGCCCGCTGGGACACCGGAGCGGCGGTCCGCCCGGCCGTCGTCGCCTCCCTGCCGCTGGTCGACGGGCCGATGGGACGCCGGATCTCCGACGCCGTCCTCTTCGTCCCCGAGGGGCTCGCCGTCGTGCGCATCGCCGAGGTGCCCCGCCAGCGCGGCATGGTCACCGCGGTCCCCGAGGGGTCCTGGAGCATCGCGCCCGACGCCGGTCCCGGCGAGGTGCTGCAGATCGCCGGCGGGGGGTCCTCGCCGCTGGACGGGCTCATGCGGTCGGGCATGGAGGCCGCGTTCCGGCTCCGCCAGGCCGGCCTCGAGCCGGGCCGCATCGCCCGCCTCACCGTGCTCGTCGGCGACCTCAGCGGCCTGCAGCCGGCGGACGGCGACCTCGGCGAGGGCGACCAGGTGGCGCTGCTGGAGTCCCGGTCGCTGCTGCTCGGGATCGCCCGCGCGGCGCGCTACGCCGGCGTCGACAACCCCCGGCTCTGGACCACCGCCGACGTGCGCACCGCCCTGGAGGTGCTGGGCCTGCCCGGCCGCGGTCCCTCGGTGGAGGAGCTCAACGGGGAGGGGTTCCCCTACTCGCCCTACGTGCTGCGCCGGCGCGACCTGCTGACCCCGGCCACGATGAACGCCGCCTCCGCCGCCGCGACGGCAGCGGCCCAGGCGGCGGAGGCAGCGGCGGCCTCGGCCGCACCGCCGGCCGCCGCCGCGCCGTCGGCCCCCGCCGCGCCGGCCGCGCCCGCTCCGCGGTCCGGCGGGCCGGTCACCGGCGGCTTCGTCGCGGCCGGACCGCACGGCCCCCGGGTCGATCCGGCCGCCGCGGCGGCGGTGGCCGCCGCCGCGATCCGCGCGGACGAGGCGGCCGCCGCGCACCGGGCCGCCGTGGCGGCCCAGGCGCAGCAGGCTCCCGCCACCTCGCCGGCGTACTCACCGGCGCCCGCTCCGGCGTCCCCCGCCGCCGAGGAGACCGACGGCATCGGCGGGCTGTTCGCCCGGTCCGAGGGGACCGATCCGGGCGCGGCGGGCGCCCCCCGCACGCTGGTCGCGCCGGTCGTCGCCCTGCCCGCCGAGCGGCCGGCCGGCGTGCCGCTGGTGGTGGCGCGCAAGCGGCCGGACCGCACCCGTCGGCTGGCCCTCGTCGCCGGTGGCGCCGCGCTGCTCGTCGTCCTCCTCGTGGTCGGGCTGGTGCTCGCCCTGAGCGGTGGGGGCGACGGGGACGACGCCCGCGCGGACACCGACGATCCCGCCCCGACGTCCGCCGCCGCGACCGAGGCCGACGGCCCGCAGCCCGGCGACACCCGGGAACTGGACGGCGCGACCCTCACCCTCCAGCGGGTGCGGGTGGACGACAGCTGCGCCGAGCACTCCTACGGCCTGGTGGCCGAGTTCTTCTCCGGGACCGACTGCGCGGGGCTGGCCCGGGCGCTGTGGTCCACCGAGGTGGAGGGCCGCGCGGTCGTCGTCTCCGTCGCGGCCGTGGACATGGCGGACGCCCGCGGCGCCGACGCCCTGCGCGCGCTGACCGACGCCAACGGCAGCGGCAACGTCAGCGACCTGCTCCGCGAGGGGGTGCGCTACCCGGGCGGGCCCGAGGCGCTGTCCCGCGCCGAGTACGCGAGCGCGGTCGAGGGCGCCGTCGTCACGATCGTGGAGGCCGCGTGGGTCGGGCCGGCCGGGTCGGCGTCGGATCTCGACGTCCTCGCCGGCACCGGGCTCTCGCTGCCGATGCCCGACCCGGCCCCCTGAGGACGCAGGCATAGGAAGCTCTCCCCGCGTTTCGGCACCGGGAACGTGCGCATCGCTTCCTATGCCTGGGACGACGACGTCGCGGCCGCCTCCGCCATCGCCGCCAGCAGCCCCGCCGTCCGGGCGCGCGGCAGCCGGCTGTCCAGGTGCGGCGTCGAGTTGACCAGCCCGAACACCGCGTGGGCCCGCGCCCGGCACGCCTCGACACCGGCCGTCGGGTGCAGCGCGGTCAGCACCCCCACCCACACCTCGACGTAGCGGCGCTGCAGCCGCCGGACCTCGTGCGCGTCGGCGTCGCTGAGCGTCGGCAGGTCGCGGTCGTGCACGGTGATCAGCGCGGGGTTGTCCAGCGCGAAGTCCACCTGGAAGGCGATCAGCGCCCGGAGCTGCGCCAGCGGGTCGGCACCGGCCGCGGCCACCCGCTCGGTGCCCCCGGCCAGCAGCCGCTCGCTGATCCGCAGCAGCATCTCGGCCAGCATCGCGTCCTTGCTGGCGAAGTGCCGGTAGATCGCCGGGCCGGTGACGCCGACCGCCGCGCCGACGTCGTCCACCCCCACGGACCGCGACCCGCGCTCGGCGAACAGCTGCGCGGCCGCCCGCAGGATCTGCTCCCGGCGCGAGGGCCGGGCGGCGTCGGCGTGCAGCGCGGTGTCGGTCCCCGTCGAGGTCACGGCGGAATGTTAACCGGCGTTGACCCCGCCGTGAACCGTCGTTAACATCTGCGGTCGTGGACGCCCCCGTGCTGAGCCGTACCACCCCCGCCGATCCCGAGGCCGCCGCACGCAACGCCGCCGGCCACGCGGCGCTGGTCGCCGACCTGCGCAGCTCCCTCGCGCGGGTGGCCGAGGGGGGTGGGGAGCGGGCCCGCACCCGGCACACCGACCGCGGCAAGCTGCTGCCCCGGGAGCGGGTCGACGCGCTGCTCGATCCCGGCAGCCGGTTCCTCGAGCTGTCGCCGCTGGCCGCGCACGGCATGTACGGCGGCGACGCCCCCGGCGCGGGGATCGTCACCGGCATCGGGCGGGTGAGTGGCCGCGAGTGCGTCGTCGTCGCCAACGACGCCACGGTCAAGGGCGGCACCTACTACCCGATGACGGTGAAGAAGCACCTGCGCGCGCAGGAGGTGGCCCTGCACAACCGGCTGCCGTGCCTGTACCTCGTCGACTCCGGCGGCGCCTTCCTCCCGCTGCAGGACGAGGTCTTCCCCGACCGCGAGCACTTCGGCCGGATCTTCTTCAACCAGGCGACCATGTCGAAGGCCGGGATCCCGCAGCTGGCCGCCGTCCTCGGGTCGTGCACCGCCGGCGGCGCGTACGTGCCGGCGATGAGCGACGAGGCGGTGATCGTCCGCGAGCAGGGGACGATCTTCCTGGGCGGCCCGCCGCTGGTGAAGGCGGCCACCGGCGAGGTGGTCACCGCCGAGGAGCTGGGCGGGGGAGACCTGCACTCCCGGGTCAGCGGGGTCACCGACCACCTGGCCTCCGACGACGCGCACGCCCTGCAACTGCTGCGCCAGATCGTCGGCACGCTGGGCCCGCGCAGCCCGCGCCCGTGGGACGTCGACCCCGTCGAGGAACCGCTGCACGATTCCGCCTCGATCTACGAGGTGGTGCCGGTGGACTCCCGCACGCCCTACGACGTCCGGGAGGTGATCGCGCGGCTGGTCGACGGCTCCCGGTTCGCCGAGTTCAAGCCGCTGTACGGGCCGACGCTGGTCACCGGCTTCGCCCGGCTGCACGGCCACCCGGTCGGGATCGTCGCCAACAACGGCGTGCTGTTCGGGGAGTCGGCGCTCAAGGGCGCGCACTTCATCGAGCTGTGCGACCGGCGCTCGATCCCGCTGCTGTTCCTGCAGAACATCACCGGCTTCATGGTCGGCCGCGACTACGAGGCCGCCGGCATCGCCAAGCACGGCGCCAAGATGGTCACCGCCGTCGCCTGCGCGCGGGTGCCGAAGCTGACCGTCGTGATCGGTGGCTCGTTCGGCGCCGGCAACTACTCGATGTGCGGCCGGGCCTACTCGCCCCGGTTCCTGTTCACCTGGCCCAACGCCCGCATCTCCGTGATGGGCGGCGAGCAGGCCGCATCGGTGCTGGCCACCGTGCGCCGCGAGGGGCTGGAGGCGCGCGGCGAGGAGTGGTCCGCCGCCGAGGAGGCGGCCTTCACCGCGCCGATCCGGGAGCAGTACGAGACCCAGGGCCACCCGTACTACGCCACCGCCCGGCTCTGGGACGACGGCGTGATCGACCCCGCCGACACCCGGACGGTGCTCGGTCTGGCCCTGTCCGCCTGCGCCAACGCGCCCCTGGAGGAGGTGGGTTATGGCGTCTTCCGGATGTGACCGCCGCCGTCCCCGGGCAGTTCCGCGCTTCTGCCCGGTGCACTTCCGCGCTTCTGCGCGGGGCTATGGGGCGGAATTGCCCGGGGGGGAGGGGTGACGATGTTCGGGACCGTACTCGTCGCCAACCGGGGCGAGATCGCCGTCCGGGTGATCCGGTCGCTGCGCGCGATGGGCGTCCGCTCGGTCGCGGTGTACTCCGACGCGGACGCCGGGGCGCTGCACACCCGGGTGGCCGACGTCGCCGTCCGGCTCGGGCCCGCACCGGCCGCGGAGAGCTACCTGTCGATCGACCGGGTCGTGGAGGCGGCGCTGCGGACCGGCGCGCAGGCCGTGCACCCCGGCTACGGCTTCCTGTCGGAGAACGTCGAGCTCGCGACGGCGTGCGAGGCGGCGGGCATCGTCTTCGTCGGCCCGCCGGTCGCCGCGATCGAGGCGATGGCCGACAAGATCCGCGCGAAGCGGACCGTGGGCGCCGCCGGGGTGCCCGTCGTGCCGGGCCGGACCGAACCCGGGATGGACGACGACGCCGTCGCCGCGGCCGCGGTCGAGATCGGCTTCCCCGTGCTGCTCAAGCCCAGCGCCGGCGGCGGCGGCAAGGGCATGCGGGTGGTCCGCGACCCCGCCGAGCTGCCCGACCAGATCGCCGCGGCCCGGCGCGAGGCCCGCGGCTCCTTCGGCGACGACACCCTGCTGGTCGAGCGCTACATCGGCGCCGCGCGGCACGTCGAGGTGCAGGTGCTCGGTGACACGCACGGCACCGTCGTCCACCTCGGCGAGCGCGAGTGCAGCCTGCAGCGGCGGCACCAGAAGGTGATCGAGGAGGCGCCGTCCCCGCTGCTGGATCCCGGCATGCGGGCGCGGATGGGGGCCGCGGCCGTCGAGGTCGCCCGCGCCGTCGGCTACACCGGCGCCGGCACGGTCGAGTTCATCGTCGACGCGGAGCGCCCGGACCACTTCTTCTTCCTGGAGATGAACACCCGGCTGCAGGTCGAGCACCCGGTCACCGAGGCCGTCACCGGCCTGGACCTGGTCGAGCTGCAGCTGCGGGTGGCCGCCGGGGAGCCGCTGCCGTTCGGCCAGGACGACGTCCGCCTCTCCGGGCACGCCATCGAGGCCCGCGTCTACGCCGAGGACCCGGCGCGCGGCTTCCTCCCGCAGAGCGGCACGGTGCTGGCGCTGCGCGAGCCGACCGGCCCGGGCGTCCGGGTGGACTCCTCGCTGGCGGCCGGGTCGGTGGTGGGCACCGACTACGACCCGATGCTGGCCAAGGTCGTCGCCTGGGGCCCCGACCGGGAGACCGCCCGCCGCCGCCTGGTCGCCGCGCTGGGCGACACCGCCGTCCTCGGGGTGCCCACCAACACCGCGTTCCTGCGGGCGCTGCTGGCCGATCCCGACGTCGTCGCCGGCGCCCTGGACACCGGGCTCATCGAGCGCCGGGGCGGGGCGCTGACCGCGGCGGGCGAGGCGCCGGCCGAGGGGCTGGCCGCCGCGGCGCTGGCGCTGCTGCTCGAGGACGAGCCGGTCGGCGCCGCCGTCGACCCCTGGGACATGCGCGACGGCTGGCGCATCGGCGAGCCGGCCTGGACGCTGCGCCGGCTGCAGGCCGCGGGCGACGAGCCGGTCGACGTGCGGGTCCGCGGGTGGGCGGGCGCCGCGGAGGTCCGCGTGGGCGACGGCCCCGCGCTGCCCGCGCGGGCGAGCCGGGACGGCGACGAGCTGACCGTGACCCTCGACGGGACGACGACGCGCTACCTCCTCGCCCACCACGACGGCACCGTGTGGCTGGCCGGGGGCGGGCCGACGGTGGCGCTGCGCGAGCACGAGCGGCTGCACGCGGCGGCCGAGGGGGGCGCTGCGAGCGGGGTGGTGACCTCGCCGATGCCGGGGACGGTCGCCGTCGTCCGCGCGGAGGTGGGCGACCGGGTGGAGGTGGGGGACCCGCTGCTGGTCGTCGAGGCCATGAAGATGGAGCACGTGCTGACCGCCCCCGTCGCGGGGACGGTCACCGAGCTCCCGGTGCCGGCGGGCCGGTCGGTCCGGCTGGACGAGCGGGTGGCCGTGGTGACGCCGGAGACCCCGGAGTCGGCGGCCGCCCAGGGCGAGGGGGGTTGAGGCAGGTGCTGGACTACCGGCTCGACGAGGAGACGGAAGCGCTGCGGACCGTGGTCCGGCAGTTCGCCCGGGAGGTGGTGGCCCCGCAGATCGGGGAGTTCTACGAGCGCGACGAGTTCCCGACGGCCATCGTGCGGCAGATGGGGGAGCTCGGGCTGTTCGGGCTGCCGTTCCCCGAGGAGTACGGCGGTTCCGGCGGCACCTACTTCGACCTCTGTGTGGCGATCGAGGAGCTCGCCCGGGTCGACAGCTCGGTGGCCATCACGCTCGAGGCGGGGGTCTCGCTGGGGGCGATGCCGATCTTCCGGTTCGGCACCGAGGAGCAGAAGCGCCGCTGGCTGCCCCGGCTGTGCTCGGGCGAGGCGCTGGCCGCATTCGGGCTGACCGAGGCCGGCGGCGGCTCCGACGCCGGCGCCACCCGCACCACCGCCCGGCTGGACGGGGACTCGTGGGTGATCGACGGCAGCAAGACCTTCATCACCAACTCCGGCACCGACCTCACCGAGCTGGTCACGGTCACCGCCGTCACGGGCACCACCGCCGACGGCGGCAAGGAGATCTCCGCGATCGCCGTCCCCTCGGGGACGCCGGGCTTCACGGTGGGGAAGCGCTACTCCAAGGTCGGCTGGAACGCCTCCGATACCCGGGAGCTGGCGTTCGCCGACGTGCACGTGCCGGCGGAGAACCTGGTGGGGGAGCGGGGCCGGGGGTACGCGCAGTTCCTGTCGATCCTCGACGAGGGGCGGATCGCGATCTCCGCGCTGTCGGTGGGGCTGGCCCAGGGCTGCGTCGACGAGTCGGTGACCTACGCCCGGCAGCGGGAGGCGTTCGGCCGGCCGATCGGCGCCAACCAGGCGATCCAGTTCATGATCGCCGACATGGAGGTGCGGGCCTCCACCGCGCGGCTGGCCTACTACCGGGCCGCGGAGCGGATGCTGCGGGGCGAGCCGTTCAAGCGCGAGGCCTCGATCGCGAAGCTGTACAGCTCCGAGGTGGCGATGGACAACGCCCGCTACGCGACCCAGGTGCACGGCGGGTACGGCTTCATGAACGAGACCCCGGTCGGCCGCTTCTACCGCGACGCGAAGGTCCTGGAGATCGGCGAGGGCACCAGCGAGGTGCAGCGGATGCTCATCGCCCGCGACCTCGGCGTCGGCTGAGTGCGGAGGGTGCGCCGGCGACTGTGCGGCTGTCCACCTCTCCCGGCGCCGGTGACGTGGACAGCTGCACGACCGGAGGGGCGGTAGCGGCTCCTCCCTCACAAGCGGTACAGTTTTTCGTACCGCCAGCCGATGGGAGTCGTATGTCGATCACCGCCAGCGAGGCTCGCCAGCGGCTGTTCCCCTTGATCGAAGAGGTCAACGACGACCAACTGGCCGTGGAGATCGTCTCGAAGAAGGGGACGGCGTTCCTGGTGTCGGCCGATGAGTACCGGTCGCTCAAGGAGACGGTCTACCTCGTGCAGTCCCCCCGGAACGCCCAGCGACTGCGGGAGAGCCTCGACGAGGTCGCGGCGGGCGGTGCGGTGGTCCACGAGCTGGCCGAGTGAGGATTGCGTTCACCAAGAACGGCTGGGAGGACTACACCAGCTGGAGCGGTGACCGAAAGACGTTGCTGCGGATCAACCGGCTGATCACCGAGGCTGCTCGGGACCCGGCGGTCGGAACGGGCAAGCCGGAGCGCCTCAGCGGTGACCTGTCCGGATGCTGGTCGCGTCGCATCGACCAGGAACACCGGCTCGTCTACACGGTGGACGGCGATCAGCTCGTCGTCCTCCAGGCCCGCTACCACTACTGATCGTCCGGCGTCCCAGCGACGGTCAGGCGGTGACGTCGATCAGGACCTTGCCGACCGCACCCGCCTCCACCGCGCGGTGGGCGTCCGCGGTCGCGGCGAGCCCGAAGACGTGCAGCGGCAGGCCGGCGTCCTCCCCGACCCCGATGGCGCGGTCGAGCACCGCGGCGTTCACGTCCTCCACGCCCATCACCTTCGCCCGCGCCGGTTCGGTGTAGACCAGCACGAAGTTCCACCGGGCGTTGGGACCCATCTGCGCCCGCACCGGGATGGTCACCTCCGCGCCGCCGTCGTCGGCGTACATCGCCACCGCGCCGTGCATGCCGATCACCTGCGCGTCGACGGCGGCGTTGCGGGCGGCGGAGACCTCGACGATCGCGTCGACGCCCTTCGGGGCGACCTTGCGGACCTCGGCGACGACGTCCTGCTGCCGGTAGTCCACGACGTGCGAGGCGCCCGCCGCCGCGGCCAGCTGCGCCTTGCGCGGGCTGCTCACGGTGGCGATCACCGTGGCGTCGGCCCAGCGGGCGAGCTGGACGGCGGCGTTGCCGACCGCGCCGGCGCCGCCCTGCACCAGCACCGTGCGACCGGTCAGCGCGCCGGGCCCCAGCCGGTCGGGGACGGCCTCGCCCAGCGTCAGGCAGCGGTGCGCGGTGAGGAACGGGATGCCCAGCGCCGCGCCGAGCTCGAAGGACGCCTCCGCGCCCAGCAGCACCGCCTGCCGGACGGGGACGACGGTGTGCTCGGCGGCCGTTCCGTGCGGGCGCTGCCAGGCGGCCTCCCAGACCCACACCCGCTGGCCCAGCACCGCCGGGTCCACCCCCTGGCCGACCGCCTCGACCGTGCCCGCGCCGTCCTGGCCGGGCACCTGCAGCCCACCGGACGGCGGGGTGCCCCGGCGGGACTTCCAGTCGGTGGGGTTGACGCCGGCGACGGCGAGCCGGACGCGCACCTCGCCCGGCCCGGGGTCGGGCACCGGCACGTCGGACACGCGCAGGACCTCGGGTCCGCCGTTCTCGCGGTAGGTGACGGCGCGCACGACCGGCTTCCTATTCCGGCTCGGGTGCCCGGAACGGGACCGCCACGCTCAGCAGCACCACCGTGTCCTCGTCGGCGTGCAGGCTGTGCCGGCGGTCCGGGATCGGGGCGACCTGCTGCGCCGACAGCTCGACCGAGGCCTCGCCGGCGACGAGCCGGGCCCGGCCGCGCAGCACGAGCAGGCTCGCCGAGCCGGGGCTCTCGTGCTCGGAGAGCTCCGCGCCGCCGCGCAGCGCGAGCACGGTCTGCCGCAGCCCGTCGACCGGGTGGGGCAGGGTGCGCGCGGCCCGGCCGGGGCCGCTGCCGGTCGCCTGGGCGAGCAGTTCCTCGGCGAGTGCCTGCAGATCGGTGGGTGGGGTGCTCGGGTCGGCGGTCATGGCCCCATCGTGTCCGAGATGCCCGGCGACGGCACGGGGGCCGGGCGCGACGGCGTCCCGGCGCCACCGCGGGCGTCGTGCGCTCCTCACCCCGCCGGGTGAGCTCCGTGGCAGAGCGCGCCAGGAGCACCGGGCCCGCGCCGATGGGGCGGTGTGAGCCTGACACTGCCCGGACGCCTCGCGGCCGTCCTTCCCGAGGGGCGCGTGCTGCCCCACGACGTCTGGCGCCGCCGGCACCGCATCGTGCTCATGGTCGCCGTCGTGCAGGCGGTGGCCCTCGGCGTGCTGGCCCTGGCGCTCGGCGAGGGGGCCCTGGCCGCCACCCTGGAGGCGGGTGCCGTCGCCTACCCGCTGGCCTTCGCGCTGCTGCCCGGGGCCGGCCGCCAGCTGCGCGCCGGAGCCGCCACGCTGAGCCTGCTCACCGCGTCGGTGCTGCTGGTCTACCTCATGGACGGCCAGACCGAGGCGCACTTCCACTTCTTCGTCGTCATCGGCCTGGTCTCGCTGTACCAGGACTGGGTGCCCTTCGGCATCGCCCTGCTGGTCGTCACCGCGCACCACGGCGTGCTCGGCACGTTGCGGCCGCACTCGGTCTTCGGGCACGAGTCGGCGTATCACCAGCCCTGGGTCTGGGCCGGGATCCACGCCGGCTTCGTGCTCGCCGCGAGCATGGCGCACCTGGCCGCGTGGCGGCTCAACGAGCAGCAGGGGCTGCGCGACCCGCTCACCGGGCTGGCCAACCGCACCCTGCTGATGGAGACCACCGACCGGCTGCTGGCCCGCTCCTCGGGCGAGGTCAGCATGCTGTTCCTCGACCTGGACGACTTCAAGGACGTCAACGACTCCCGCGGCCACGCGGCCGGTGACGTGCTGCTGACCGGCATCGCGCGTCGGCTGTCGGGCTGCCTGCGCCCGGGCGACCAGGTCGCGCGCATCGGCGGCGACGAGTTCGCCGTCGTCGTCGCCGGCGGGCCCGAGATCGCCACCGCGGTCGGGCAGCGGATGCTCGTGGCCCTCGCCGACCCGATGATCGTCGACGGCCGCCCGCTCGTCCCGCACGTGAGCATCGGTGCCGCGGGCACCGGCACCGCGCCCGAGCGGGACGCCGGTGTCCTGCTGCGCAACGCCGACCTGGCGATGTACATGGCCAAGGCGCTGGGCAAGAACCGGCTCGTCCACTACGCCGACGGCATGGCGCAGGCGGCCGGGGAGAAGGCGCGGCTGCTCGAGGACCTCGGGGGCGCCGTCTCCGGTGGCCAGCTGCGGGTGCACTACCAGCCCACCATCGTGCTGTCCGACGGTTCCACCACCGGCTACGAGGCGCTGCTGCGCTGGGAGCACCCCGAGCGGGGGCTCATCCCTCCGGTCGAGTTCATCCCGCTGGCCGAGGAGGGCGGCCTGATCGTGGAGATCGGCCGCTGGGTGCTCGAGCACGCCGCCCGCCAGGCCGTGGTCTGGTCGGCCGAGGCCGATCGGCCGATCGGCATGGCCGTCAACCTGTCGCCCAAGCAGCTCGCCGACGACGACGTCGTCGGCACCGTCTCCGACGTGCTCGCCCGGACCGGCCTGCCGGCCCGCCAGCTGACGCTGGAGGTCACCGAGGGCGTGCTCGTCCGGGACGTCGACCTCGTCGTCGACCAGCTGCAGGCGCTGCGCCGCCTCGGCGTCCGGATCGCCATCGACGACTTCGGCACCGGCTACTCGAGCCTGTCCTACCTGCGCCGGCTGCCGGCCGACATCATCAAGATCGACCGCAGCTTCGTGCAGGACCTCGACTCCGGCGGCCGCTCGACCACGCTGGTCGCCTCGATCATCGAGCTCGCCCGCAGCCTCCACCTGGAGGTCGTCGCGGAGGGCGTCGAGACGCCGGAGCAGCGCGCCGTCCTCGGTGAGCTGGCCTGCTCGCACGCGCAGGGCTACCTGTTCGGCCGCCCGCAGCCGGCGGTCGAGCACGGGCAGGCCGCCGAAGCCGCACCCGTCGCCGAGCCCGCCGCCGTGTGACCGCCGCCCACCGGGACCGCACGACCCCGCAGGGAGGAGCACGACCATGACTACCACCCGGCCCACGCCACTTTCTGGGTACGGAACCCCGCGCACCGTCCCCGCCTCCGGCGGGCGCCGCCGCCGACCCCGGCCGCCGCCCAGCAGGGGGACGCCCCGTGCAGCGCCGGCGCCTCGCCCCGGCGCAACTGTGGACCCTCGTCCTTACCGCCGTGATCGCCGTGGTCGCGACGACGGCCGGCCTCGTCGCGAGCGGCTCGGGTGGGCCCAGCCTGGAGGAGCAACTCCGCGACGTCGGCATCTATGGCGACTTCTCCGACTATTCCGACTACCCGGACGGCGACGACGTCTTCTGCTGACGCGGCGACCGCCTTCGAGCGGCGCGGCCGAGCAGGGGTTCGCACTCGACCATGCCGCTCGTGTGTTTTCCCTGGTACGGCACCGCTGCTGCGACAACGGCACCGTTGCGGCCGGTAGCGGAACGAAATTCTTCGTTAACTCTTAGTTATCACGTTGCAGTAACGACACGTACCAGAATCGTTGCTGCCGGCCAGACGCACGTCAGGCTGCCGACGCCCAGTTGGGCGACTGCCGCGCTGCCGGTCCGTCGTCTCGTGCTTCGGTCAGGAGTTCGCGTGCGTGCCCGCTCTGCCTTCAGTCTTGTTCGTCCCTGGCGTTCGAGGGGAGCAGTCGGTGTCGTCCTGAGCGCGCTCCTTGCGGTCACCATTTTGGATGCGGTGCCGGCGCAGGCCGTACCTGTCACGCCGGTACCGGCGCTGCCCTCCAGCGCCGTGGACGGCGTCTCCGACGACCCGGTGCCAGTGCCATCAGGCGTCGTGGCGCCCGAGGAGCCGGCCGTGCTCCCTCCGGAGCTGTGGGCCGACCCCGCGTTCGTTGCAGATTCGCCTGAGGTGCTGGCGGAGGTCGCCGAGGTGATGGGGCCGCCGCCTCCGGCGGTGGACACGAGTGTCGATCAATCGCCGATTCCGCTGGACGAGGAGAGCGTGGCGCTGATGGAGGCGGCGCGCACCGGGTCGCCGGTGGAGGTTCCCTCGGAGACGACCGAGACGTCGATCCGTTGGGCGCAGCCCGACGGGTCGGTACGGGTGGAGAGCGCCGCAGCACCGGTACGGACCGAGGCCGATGGCGATTGGGTGGACGTGGACACCACCCTGCGTGTCACCGAGGACGGCGTCGAGCCTGTCGCTGTGACTGGAGAGATCGTCTTCTCGCCGGGCGGCGACGTCCCGATGGCGACCATCGGAGACGACGACGCCCGCCTCAGCCTGACGTGGCCGGAGGAGCTCCCGGAGCCGGAGCTGAACGGCGACACAGCGACCTATCGGGACGTCTTCCCGGACGTCGACCTCGTCCTGACCGCGACCCGAGTGGGCTTCCAGCAGCATCTGATCGTCAACTCCCGCCCTAGCGCGGCCACGCTGAGCGAGCTGCAGTCCCTTGCGTTCGACATCGCCTCCGAGGGTGTTACCGTCGAAGAGGGCGATGGCGGCGATCTGCAGCTGGTCGACGCTAGCGGTGACGCGGTCGGCGCAGCCCTGCCTCCGGTGATGTGGGACGCGCGTACCGATGCGGCCAGCGGGGGGCCGGCGGTGGTTCGGGACATCGGCCTGGACGTCGAGGGTGCGGGCAGCGCGCAAGCGGACGCCACGCTGGTGCTGACTCCACCGCGGTCGTTCCTCACAGCCGCCGACACCGTCTACCCGGTGACGATCGACCCGACGCACTCCATCGGTGCCTGGGACAGCACGTACGTGCAGAGCAACATCGCAAACACCCCACAAGTGGGATCCGCTGAGCTGCCAGTGGGCACCTGGAACGGCGGGGGACAGAAGAACATTGCGCTCCTGCTCTTCGATGTCGAGGCGGCGCAGGATCGGGTCGTCCAGTCGGCGACGCTGTCGCTGTGGGAGATGCACTCCTATTCGTTCTCGCCGCGGTGGGTGGACATCCGCGATGCCGGCTACTGGGAGCCTTGGGTCACCTGGAACACCCGGCCGTGGATCGGAAACATCGTGGCCAATGCGAACGTCGCATACGGTCACAACTCCTCCTGCCCAGCGAACTGGGTCAACTTCAACGTCACCGGCACGCTGCAGTCCTACGCCGATCTCCGCAATGGGCGCGGGCCAGACATGCCCTTGGCGGTGACCGCGAGCAGCGACACCGACTCGTACGGCTGGAAGAAGTTCTCATCGGGCTATCAGGGGACGGCTCCTCCGACGCTGTCGTTCACCTACGACGGCAACTGCGACCAGTTCGACGGCAGTCTCGTTTGCGGCGCCATTCGCGACCGGTACTACGCGATGGGCGGCCCGAACAGCTGGCTGGGGCTGCCGGTGACCGGTCAGACCGGGGTCAACGGGGGGTCGTTCAACCACTTCGAGGGCGGCTCGATCTATGCATCGCCGTCCACCGGCGCGCACGCGATTTCCGGCGCGATCCGGGACAAGTGGGCCAGCCTGGGGTGGGAGAACTCATGGCTGGGTTTTCCGACGGCGGAGATGGTGAGCCAGTCCGGGGGCTTTCACCAGCACTTCCAGAACGGGTCGGTCTTCGCCCACCCCGCCACCGGTGTCTTCACGGTCACGGGGTCGATCCGGACAAGTGGGCGTCGCTGGGCTGGGAGAACTCCTACTTGGGGTTCCCGGTCAGTGACATCACCTCCGTCTCGGGAGGCTGGTACAGCCACTTCCAGGGCGGATCGATCTACGCCTCGGCCGCGGGCACGTTTGTGGTGAAGGGCGCGATCCGGGACCGATGGGCGGCGCTGGGCTGGCAGCAGTCGTATCTGGGGTTCCCTACTTCCGACGAGCACTGCCAGAACGGCGGCTGCTACAACCACTTCGCCGGAAACGGATCGATATTCTGGTCACCGACGACCGGGGCACACGACGTCCAGGGTGCGATCCGCAGTGCGTGGGCAGCCACCGGCTGGGAGGCCGGTTGGTTGGGCTTCCCGACGGGTGACCCCGTCTCGGTAGCCGGTGGCGGCCGTAGTGACTTCCAAGGCGGCAACATCGTCTACGACTCCGCGACGTCGCAAGCCGCCACCGGCGCCGGGACGCTGACGCACCCGACCCAGTACCAGCGGGTGACACAGGCCCGCACCCAGCTGAAGGGCACCGTGCCGGTCCGCGGTGGCGCCGAGTACGACGCCGTGCGTTTCGAGTGGCGCCCGTACACCCTGACCGTGTCGGGTGGCTGGACCAGCGTCGACGCTGCGACGCTGCGGATGCCCGATGAGAGCGCGGTGTCGGGCAGCTGGTTGCCGGTCACCACCGACGGCGCCACCAAGGTGTCGGCGACCTATACCTGGAACGCCACCGCGAGCATCCCGGCCGACGGGCTGGCTCAGGTTCGGGCCTGCTTCCTTGCGACCGACAGCGGCCAGTCGGTGCGCTGCAGCGCGGTCACCCAGATCACCGTCGACCGCGCCGGCTTGTCCGGGGCGAATTCGACAGCGCCCGCCGGGCCGGGGACGGTCGGCCTGCTGACCGGTGCCTACGCGGTTGTGGGCCGGGACGCCGACATCAGCGCCCCCCACGGTGGTCTGGCCGCGACCCGGAGCTTCGCCTCCAACGCTCCTGACCGCGCCGGTCCCCTCGGCCCGGGCTGGGGCCTGTCGCTGGCCGTGGACGAGGCCGGTGCGGACTACCCCGGCCTCACCGACCGAACCGACACCGTGCTCGTCACCCGCGGCGACGGCACCCAGATGCCGTTCGTCCGCAAGTCCGCCGCCCCCGCCGACGTCGACACCTACGTGGCCGAGGGTGAGGACAGCACCAGCGGATTCACCCTCACCTTCGCCGCCGGCGGCAACGGCACCGCGGCGAGCTACGTCCTCACCGACCTCGACGGCGACAAGGTCAACTTCCGCCGCGCCGACGGCCTGGCCGGGCACTCCAACGGAGCCCAGTTCCAGGTCGAGAAGGTCGAGGCCATCCGCGGCAAGGGCGCCAACGGCGCGGACCTGGCGCCCGCGGTCACCACCATCCTGTACACCGCGGCAGGGAACCCGCAGTGGCTGCTGGCGCCGACCGATGCGGGCGCCACTTGTACTGCGCCGGCGCCGACCCAGACGGTGGGCTGCCGGGCGCTCGAGTTCGTCTACACCGGTACCGGCGCTGCTGAGCGGCTGCAGTCGGTTCGGCTGTGGGCGCACGGTGCCGCCGCTGCGTCCGGTGGCCTGGTCACCGGCGACACCCCGGTGGGCCAGCAGACGATCGTGCTGGCCTCCTACGCCTACAACGGCGGAGGTCGACTGGCCTCGGTCACCGACCCACGATCCGGGCTGTCGGTCGGTTACACCTACCGCAGCGACGGACGGCTGGAGACCATCACGCCGGCCGGTGGAACGGCGATGTGGACCTTGGGCTATGACAGCCAGCCGCTGCCACGGCTGGTCAGCGCCACGGTGGACGACCAGCCCGACACC
This sequence comes from Trujillonella endophytica, assembly GCF_900110555.1. Lineage (GTDB taxonomy): Bacteria > Actinomycetota > Actinomycetes > Mycobacteriales > Geodermatophilaceae > Trujillonella > Trujillonella endophytica. The sequence goes on along the minus strand of NZ_FOEE01000002.1, from coordinate 420,926 downwards.
GGCCTGGCGGCCCAGCGGACGAGCGTGCGCTACGACGTCCCCCGCAACGGCACCAGCGCGCTGCCCAACCTGACCGCGGCCGAGGTCGGCCGCTGGGGTCAGCCGGTCACGCCCACGGACATGACGGCGGTCTTCGGCCCCGACACCGTGCCGGACGCGACCCCGACCGACACACAGTGGCGTGGCGCCCAGCTGTTCGCGCTGGACGTCAACGGCCGCACGGTCAACACCGCGAGCTTCGGCGGCACCATCGACCAGGACACCGGCCTGGACCAGGCGCCGGCCTGGCGCATCAACTCCACCGAGTACGACGCGAAGGGCCACGGCCATGTGGTCCGGTCACTCACCGCGGGGAACCGGGACCGAGCTCTGGCCGCCGCAAATGCGACAGCTGAAGCCGCGCAAGCCCGGCTGCTGGACAGTCTGAACGTCTACTCCGATGACGGTATGGACCTCCTGCGCTCCTACGGGCCGGCGCACTGGGTGGTCCCTGCCTCCGGCGGTCAGCCGGTCAGTGTTCGCTCGAGGACGGCGACCGAGTACGACAACGGTGCCGGCGCGGGCCATCCGAGCCCCGGGGTCAGCCGGCACCTCCCCGTGCGCACGATTGTCGACGCCGTACACATCAGCTCTGCGCTGCCGGCGAACTCGGTCGGTACCGAGGCCAACCTGCCGGCCTGGGACGGTCAGCGGACCACCGTGCTGGAGTACGGCGACGCCAACGCTTGGAAGTTCGGCACGCCGACGGCGACTCGCGTGTCCATGGGCGGAGGCGCGGAGATCGTCACCCGGCAGACCGTCGACGAGCTCGGTCGAACCGTGACGAGCACCCTGCCGTCGGGGGGCATGAGCACCACCACGGCGGCGACCACGTTGACCCGGTACTACGCCGCGAACAACGCCGACGGGCAGTGCGCCAACGTGGCCTGGGCGGGCATGGTCTGCAAGACCCTGCCCGGCGGCGCCCCGTCATCCGGGGCCGCACTGCTCACCAAGTGGGTCGCCGCCTACGACGTGTACGGCAACCCCACCCGGGTCGTAGAGACGGGGCCGGGTGTCACCCGCACGTCCGACACCGCCTACGACTCCGTCGGCAGAGCTCGTCGCAGCTCGATCACCGCCACCGGCCTCGAGGCTGGCCAGTCGCGTCCGACGGTCGAGACCACCTACACGGCGGCCGGCCTGGTGGCGCTGACCCGAGTGCTCAACCCCGACGGCACCGTCGGTGGCGACGTCGCCCAGGGCACCGGACCGATCGACCGCACCTACGACGCCTACGGCCGAGTCACCTCCTATACCGACGGCACCGGTCTTACCACGACATCTACGTACGACTCGGTGGGCCGGCTTGGCACGGTCAGCAACGAGGCGGGCACCCGGACGATCGGCTATGGCGGTGCTGGTGAGCGCAGCCTGCCCACCAGCATCGACGTCACCGAGGTTGGCACGTTCGCCGCGCGCTACGGGGCCGACGGAGCGCTGGTGCGGGAGTCGTCGCCGGGCGGGTTCACCGCCACAACAATTCGCGGCGCCGACGGGGCGGCGACGAGTTTGAGCTACCACCGGGCCGGGTCGGACGGCGCCAGTGTCGAGTGGCTGCGGTCGACGGCGGCCTTCACCGCCTTCGGTCAGGTGGCGAGCTATCGGTTGGTGACGGCGACCGGAGTCGACCGAACCACCCGCTACGGCTACGACGGCATGGGCCGGCTCACCAGCGCCACCGACACCACCGCACTGGACGGCAACAGGCTACCTACGGGGCCGTCGTGTACCCGCAGCTACGCGTTCGACGTCAATAGCAATCGGACGGGCCTGGCTCAGTCGGCTACTGCGGGGGCGCCGGCTGGCACCTGTCCGGCGAGCATCCCGGCGTCGGACGCCTACGGATACGACACTGCTGACCGGCTGCTGGGCCCAGCGGGCAGCCAGCGAGCCGCGCTGCGCTATGACGCCTTCGGTCGCACGCGCACGCTGCCCTCAATCGACGCGGTCGACCAGGGTGGCGACGTCGGCATCGACTACTACGCCGACGACCTTGTCGCGGCGCTGACGCAGGGCACCGGCACCTCGGTGTTCGGGCTGGACGCCGCCGCGCGGCGCACAGTGCGGACGGATACCGACACGACCACCCTCGGCGTGGCTCTGCGGACAGTGAGCCGCTACACCGGCGACGACGACAACCCCGCCCTCGTCACGGAGACCGACAACTCGGTGACCCGCAACATCACCGGCTTCGGCGGGCTCGCAGCGATCGTCACCGACAGCACCACCGCTGGCGCCGCGGTGCAGGTCCAGCTGGCCAACCTGCACGGCGACATCATCGCCACAGCGCCCGCCACCGCGGTGGCACCGACTGACATGGCCGTCACTGAGACCACCGAATACGGCCAGACCCGCACCGCGCCCGCGGCCAGCACCACTCAGTCCCGCTACGGCTGGCTCGGTGCATATCAGCGGGATGGAAGTGGAGTAGGCGGTCTTGTGCTTATGGGGGCACGTCTGTATGTGCCCGCGGCTGGCCGCTTCTCGAGCCTTGACCCGGTGTACGGAGGGAACGCCAACGCCTATGTCTACCCAAGTGATCCAAATCTTAGCTACGACTTGGACGGACGACACACAGTTACATGCACGGTCACGGCTGATCGCATCTCGGTTTCGACGCACGCCCGGGAGCAGGGGCTAAACCGAATCAACGCCCGCTCAACAACGCGTTGCTCGGACAGGGCCTACAGGGTCGTGTTCATTAATCTCTATAAACTGCAAGGCACCGGGTGGGTCAGAGTTGGTGGATCCGTCTCAGCCTATGGCGGTCGCGACAGAACTAAGCTCTTCACTGCATCGGCGCCCTGTGTGAACGGTTTGTACATGAGTCTCGTGACCCTAAGATTTTTCGTCGATCCGTGGCATCACCCCGCTCCCGCCTATGCAACTACTAGGACCTACGGTAATGTCACCAACTGCAACCCGCTTTAGACGGAGGCGTGACCTGATGCAGTCAAAGCGACGGGGGAGGGCTAACCTCCACCCATCCATGGGTGCGGTTTCGCGCTTCTCGGCTGCTGAGTGGATAGCAGAATCACTGGACCAGCAGAGTATGACGGTGGCTCACTGGGTGCCTCCGGTCTATGAGTCGTATCTCCGCATCCTTCATCCGATCGAGGCGACTGATGGGTCAGCGAGGACCCTTCGCTGGGCAGAAGTGGCGGAAGCGGCGCACCGCGAGCTCGAGGGTGATGTGTCTTGGAAGGGACTTGTGCAAAGCTATGCCATTCAGCACGGCTCGTTCGACTTGGCGGCAGAACCGCGAATCGGCTGCCTCACTGAAGATGAGGCTGACGCAGTTTTCGAGCGTCTCGCCAGCCATACGACCACACCAGAGGCGTGTTATTCGGCGTTTTCGAGCATTTACTCTTGGGTATCCGACCTCCAATCCTCTGGTCAACCGCTGTTCCGAATCGGGCCCGATCGCGAGTTCCTGCTCGTGAGGAGTTCGATTTATGAGTACGGACAGTCCGGCTATTCCGCGGCCGGTACACACTTCAGGGTGCTGCCGGATATGAGTTGGCCTGAGGGGAAAGAGTGGTTTCTGGCCACCAGCTTCGACATGGACTCCACACTTATTGGTGGAAGCGCTGAACTGATTAACTCGTTGGTTTCCGGGCCATACGAATCGATTCCGGTGACGGCCTCAACGGTCGTGTAATCCATTTGATCCGTCAGCCCGAGACGCAAGCTGTGCCTGCATTTAAGCCAACGCCGCCATCGTGCGGGACTGCTGCACGAGCAGGTGACATCTGATCTGTGGTGCCGAGGGTGCCGCTGGACGGATGTTGATCGTGCCCAAGCCCTACCCCAAGGAGTTCCGCGACGACGTTGTGAGCGTCCTGACCCGACCTGTCACCTACTCGTGCAGCAGTCCCCCTTGTGTCGTCCCGGGTTCAGTGGAGGCTCGGAACGAACGCGGCGACGGAGTCGCCGCGGTGCTGTGCGGGTAGAAGAGCTCCTCGTGCTCGACCGGGGGAATGAGGCTGATCTCGCCGTGCAGGCGTCGGTGGTTGAACCAGTGCGCCGGGGTGTCGACGTGGCCGTACGTCATCGTCGAGGTCGTCGGGATGCCAACGCGGTGCGCGGTGGAGATGATCTCCACCCAGGTCGCGGCCGGCAGCTTGCCCTTGGTCAGCCCAGCGGACGTCGTCGTCCAGGATCTCCGCCGCCGTGCCCGGCACGGAGTCGAGCCCGGCCTCCTTGGCCGCGGTGAGGAAGTCGGCGAACGACAGGCCGGTGCGCGCCGACCCGTTGACGATCTCCATCGGCGAGAACGCGTGCAGGTGGATGCCGGGCTGTCGGCGCTTCATCTCGCGCGCCAGGTCCAGGTACGCGGTGCCGGGCAGGTCGGGGTGGATGCCGCCCTGCATGCAGATCTCGGTAGCCCCGGCGGCTCAGGCGCGGTCCACCCGCTCGGCGAAGGCTTGAAACGGGATCACTACTTCCGCGCCGGCCGAGCGTCGTCGGCCTCGCGACTGTCCGGCGTTGGCCGCTACGCGACCGGGTCGTCCTCCTACTCGGGCACTTCCCCGTCGCTCGGCTCCCCATCGCGATCCCTGCGCTGCGTCGCCAGTCGTCGCGCCGCAGAGATCCGTTCGGCCGGACTCAGTACCGCGTCGCGGCGCCTGGTCACCCCCGCCGATGGCGGCTCGGGAATGGCCACCGCCCGTTGCGCTGTCGACCCAGCCAACCGATACAGCTCCGGCAGGGCGCGGAACGTCCTGCTCCCTGGCGGCGGTCTCCTTGGACCGGATGACGTCCTCCAGCGCCGCGACGCGCACCTGGATCCCCCCGAGCGAGCACCCGGGACCGATCGAGCAGGTCGTCATAGCCACCCTCGAATGCGGCCGGGCGAACGGTCAGATCGAGCTCCCCATGACGGGTCTGCAGGTTCAGCATGCGGACATCGGCCAGCGACTCCCCGGTCACCGCGAACGGAAACCCGGCGGGATCGGCCTCGGACCGGATCCGGGCGTCCAGTTCCTCGAGCGCGGGTGCCAGCCGGCCGAGGTTCTCTCGTGTCGTCCTCGGGGTCACGTCTACATCGCGCGTCGGTCGCTGCGCACCGTGCATCCGTGCCGCGTAGCCCCCCACCACCACGAACTCCATCCCGTGCCGCTCCAGGACCGCCAGGATGGGCCACGCGTCGAAGGCCTCGCCGGCCTGCGTCACGCCGACGCAATCCGGCCGGCGTCCACCAGTGCCACGAGCGCCTCGTGCCGGGCATCGGTGGCTGCGCGCTGGTCCGGTGTCATCGACGCAGAGTTCGCGTTCAGGACATCGTCATGATCGTCATAAGGCTCGAGGCGCGGTCGCAGGTCCAGATCCAACGCGGCCAGCAACTTGCCGAGGGTGGGCAGAGACGGCTGCCGGGTGCCGGCCTCGATCCGCTCCACCGTCGACCGCGGCATTCCGGCCAACTGGGCTAGTCGCGCCTGTGACACGCCGGCCTTCGCCCGCGCAGTCCGCAGCAGGTTTCCCGCGAGGGCCTGCAGGTCCTGCTGCTTTGTCGGCCCCATCCGCTTCATGTTCCCAGTGTAGCCAACTGGCGGGTGAGCGTGTGCAGCCAGACGACGGCAACCTCGACCTCGCGGTCCGGCCCGCCGGATCCGACGGCGGCCTCAGGCCGGGGTGATCGAGAGGCTGAGGTTGCGGCGGCCCTCGTCGGAGCGGGCCGTGGCCAGCCGTTCGGCGGACGGCGTCCCGTACTCGGTGGTGCGCTGGCGGGCCGGCCGGCCGATCGAGGCGGCGATCGCCTCGAGTTCGGCGATGGTCTTGAGCGAGCCGTTCTCGCTGCCCGCCATCCGGCTGATCGTCTCCTCCATCAGCGTGCCGCCGAGGTCGTTGACGCCGCCCTGCAGCACCGCCTTCGTGCCGGCCTCCGCGAGCTTCACCCACGAGGTCTGGATGTTGGGAATCCGTCCGTGCAGCAGCAGCCGGGCCACCGCGTGGATCGCCCGGTTCTCCCGCACCGTCGGCCCCGGGCGGGCGACGCCGGCCAGGTAGATCGGCGCGTTGTGGTGCACGAACGGGAGCAGCACGAACTCGGTGAAGCCGCCTGTCTCGTCCTGGATGCCGGCCAGGGTGCGCAGGTGCGCCACCCAGTGCGCGGGGGTGTCGACGTGGCCGTACATCATCGTCGAGGTCGTCGGGATGCCGACGCGGTGCGCGGTGGAGATGATCTCCACCCAGGTCGCGGCCGGCAGCTTGCCCTTGGTCAGCACCCAGCGGACGTCGTCGTCCAGGATCTCCGCCGCCGTGCCCGGCACGGAGTCGAGCCCGGCCTCCTTGGCCGCGGTGAGGAAGTCGGCGAACGACAGCCCGGTGCGCGCCGACCCGTTGACGATCTCCATCGGTGAGAACGCGTGCAGGTGGATGCCGGGCTGCCGGCGCTTCACCTCGCGCGCCAGGTCCAGGTACGCGGTGCCGGGCAGGTCGGGGTGGATGCCGCCCTGCATGCAGATCTCGGTGGCGCCCGCGGCCCAGGCACGGTCCACGCGCTCGCCGACCTCGGACAGCGACAGCGTGTAGGCGTCGGCGTCGGTGCGCCGCTGGGCGAACGCGCAGAACCGGCAGCCGGTGTAGCAGACGTTGGTGAAGTTGATGTTCCGGTTCACGACGTAGGTGACGTCGTCGCCGTTGACGTCGCGGCGGACGGCGTCGGCGAGGGCCGCCAGCGCCTCCAGGTCCCGCCCGTCCGCGCCCAGCAGTGCCAGGTACTCCGCGTCCGACAGTCCCGCCGGGTCGCGCTCGGCGTGCGCGAGCGCTGCGTGCACCTCCGGATCGCCCGCGGCTATGGCGGTGGAGTGCCCGTCACGGGCGGACGTCGTCCGGTCCCGCAGCTCGGCCCAGTCGCCGTAGACGGCGTCGAAGTCGCTGCGCCGGTCGCCGGTGCGGCCCACGGTGTCGACCTCGACGTGCAGGTCGGTGCGGCCGGTTCCCGGGCCGGTCACCACCCAGGCCTCGTCCGGCTCCTGCCACGGCAGGCCGACGGGGTTCCGCCCCTCGACCGCGAGGCCGTCCGGCCCGGCGAGCGCGGCCACGTGCGGGCGCACCCGCGGGTCCAGCCACGGCTCGGGCGACGTGACGTACGGCGGCTGGGCGGCGAGCCGCTCGCGCAGGGTGAACCCGGCGTCGGCGGACAGGGCGGCCAGCTTCTCGATGTTCGGCCAGGGCCGCTCGGGGTTCACGTGGTCGGGCGTGAGCGGGCTGACGCCGCCCCAGTCGTCGACGCCGGCCCGCAGCAGCAGCCCGAGCTCGGTGGAGTCCGACAGGTTCGGCGGCGCCTGGATGTGCGCCTTCGGGCCGAGCAGCAGCCGGGTGACGGCGACCGCGGCCACGTACTCCTGCAGCTCCAGGTCCTCGGCGGCGGCCATCGCCGTCCGCGGCTTGGCGCGGAAGTTCTGGACGATCACCTCCTGCACGTGCCCGTGCCGCTGCTGCGCGGCGCGGATCGCCAGGACGGCCTCGATCCGCTCGGCGGTGTCCTCGCCGATGCCGAGCAGCACGCCGGTGGTGAACGGGACGGCGGAGCGGCCGGCGTCCTCCAGCACCCGCAGCCGGACGGCGGGCTCCTTGTCCGGGCTGCCGAAGTGCGGGCCACCGGGCTCCGACCACAGCCGGGTCGCCGTCGTCTCCAGCATCATCCCCATCGACGCCGAGACCGGCTTCAGCCGCTGGATCTCCTCCCACGACAGCACGCCGGGGTTCAGGTGAGGGAGCAGGCCCGTCTCCTCCAGCACCCGGATCGCCATCGCCCGCAGGTAGCCCAGCGTCGAGTCGAAGCCGTGCGCCTCCAGCCACTCGGCGGCCACCGGCCAGCGCGCCTCGGGGCGGTCGCCGAGGGTGAACAGGGCCTCCTTGCAGCCCAGCGCCGCGCCCTGGCGGGCGATGTCGAGCACCTCGTCGGGGGAGAGGAACGGCGCCTTGCCCTCGGCGCGCAACTGCCCCGGGGTGGTCACGAACGTGCAGTAGTGGCAGCGGTCGCGGCACAGGTGGGTGAGCGGGATGAACACCTTGCGGCTGTAGGTCACCACGCCCGGCCGGCCAGCGGAGGCGAGCCCGGCGTCGCGCACGCGGGCGGCCGCGGTGAGCAGCCGGTCGAGGGGGTCGCCCTCGGCCAGGCCGCGGGCGGAGAGCAGTGCTTCGGCCTCGGCGGCGTCGAGCGGGACCCCCCGCTCGGCGCGGGCGAGCGCGCGGCGCAGGGCGTGGGCGGGAGCGGGCTGCGAAGTCATGGCCCCCGCACGCTATCCCCGCGGGGTGTCGGTGCCGTTGCGCGAGGAGGGTCTCGCGCCCGAAAGGCACCCTCCCCGGGGACCCCCGAACGCGAAATGCCCCGTCAGGACGCCGGCGGGCCCAGGTAGCGACCGCGGAAACGCAGCAGCGGATCGCCGTCGCCGGGGGGCACCGGGACGCCGACCACCTCCAGCAGCGCGAGCACGTGGTCGCCGGCCTCGACCACGCGGTCCAGTCGGCAGTCCAGGCCGACCAGCCCGCCGTCGAGCACGATCGCGGCGCTGTCGGGCGCGCGGTGCCACGGCACGGACTCCAGCAGGTGCCGCGCGCTGGGCCGCCCCGCGGAGGAGAACCGGCTGGCCAGGATCGCCTGGTCCGCGGCGAGGACGGTCAGCGCGCAGCGGCCGACGTCCTCCAGCACCTCCCGCGGGTACCCCTGCGCGGTCAGGCCGACGGCGACCAGCGGCGGGACGGCGGACACGCTGGTCACCGAGGTGACGGTGGTGCCGACGTCGTCGATGCCGTCCCGCACGGTCATCAGCGCGACCCCGGCGGCGTACTGGCGCAGCGCCGCGGCGAAGTCGGCGGCGTCGACCGGGCCGGAATTCATGGCGGCCAGTCGACCACACCGCCAGGATGGGCCGGTGACAGACGAGCGGACGTACGACGTCGTCGTGGTGGGGGCCGGCTCGACCGGCGAGAACGTGGCCGACATCGTCGTCCGCGGCGGGTTGTCCGCGGCGCTCGTCGAGGCCGAACTGGTCGGCGGTGAGTGCTCCTACTGGGCGTGCATGCCCAGCAAGGCGCTGCTGCGCGGCACCGAGGCGATCGCCGCCGCCCGGGGGGTGTCCGGGGCGTCGGCGGCCGTCACCGGCGAGCAGGACGTGCAGGCCACGCTGGCCCGCCGGGACTCGTTCACCTCGAGCTGGTCCGACGACGGGCAGGCGCAGTGGGTGGCCGGCGCCGGCATCGACCTGGTCCGCGGCAGCGCGCGGCTCGACGGCGAGCGCGTCGTCGTCGTCACCGGCGCCGACGGCACCGAGACCCGGCTGGCCGCCACGCACGCCGTCGCGCTGTGCACCGGGTCGGAGGCCGCGGTGCCGCCGGTGGAGGGCCTGCGCGACGTGGACCCCTGGACGCCGCGCGAGGCGACCAGCGCCAAGGAGGTGCCCGGCCGGCTGGTCGTGATCGGCGGCGGCTACGTCGGCTGCGAGATGGCGACCGCCTGGAGTGCGCTGGGCTCCACCGTGACCGTGCTGGAGCGCGGCGAGCGGCTGCTGGCCAACGCCGAGCCCGTCGCCGGGGACGCGGTGGCCGCCGCCCTGCGCGGGGCCGGGGTCGACGTCCGGCTGGGTGCCGCGGTGCAGTCGGCCCGCCGGGAGGGCACCGAGGTCGTGGTGACCGTGTCCGACGGCGACGGCCCCGCCGAGGAGATCCGCGGCGACCAGGTTCTCGTCGCCGCCGGCCGCCGGGCGCGCACGCACGACATCGGCCTGGAGACCGTCGGCCTCGAGGGCCGCGGCTACCTCGACGTCGACGAGTCGCTGCAGGTCCGCGGCGTGCCCTGGCTGTACGGCGTCGGTGACGTCAACGGCCGCGCGCTGCTCACCCACATGGGCAAGTACCAGGCCCGGCAGGCGGGCGCGGCGATCGTCGCCCGCGCGACGGGGGCCGACGTCGACCTCTCGGCCTGGTCGCCGTTCGTGGCCACCGCCGACACCGAGGCGGTGCCGTCGGTCGTCTTCACCGACCCGCAGGTGGCCAGCGTCGGCCTGACCGCCGCGAGGGCGGCCGAGTCCGGCCGCCCGCACCGGGTCGTGGAGTACCCGCTCGGCAACGTGGCCGGCTCGTCCCTGCACCGGGACGGCTACGAGGGGACGGCGATCGCGGTCGTCGACACCGAGCGCGAGGTGCTGCTCGGGGTGACCTTCGTCGGCCCGGACGTCGCCGAGCTGCTGCACTCGGCGGTGGTCGCCGTCGCCGGCGAGGTGCCACTGGCCCGGCTGTGGCACGCGGTCCCGGCCTACCCGACGATGAGCGAGGTCTGGCTGCGCCTGCTCGAGACCTGGCGCGGCTGAGGCGTGGCGCGGATCGGGCTGGTCCTACATCCCACCCGCGACTGCACCGCCGCGGTCGGCCAGGTCGCCGACTGGGCGCGTGACGGGGACGCCGAGCTCGTGGCCGCGACCGCCGACGCCCGCCGGGTCGGCGTGGAGGGGGTGACCCCCGTGCCGGCGGAGGTGCTCGCGGGCACCTGCGACGGCATCATCGCGATGGGCGGGGACGGCACCATCCTCGGCGCGATGCGGCTGGTCAGCGGCCGGCCGGTGCCCGTGCTCGGGGTGAACCTCGGCCACCTGGGCTTCCTGGCCGAGGTCGAGGGGCGCGAGCTGCGCGAGGCGCTCACCGCGATGGCGGAGGGCCGGGTGACCACGGAGTCCCGCGGCTGCCTCGTCGTCCGGCACCGCGACTGGGAGTGGCTGGCCTTCAACGACGCCGTGCTGGCCCGCGTCCCGGGGGAGGGGATGGTCAGCGCCACCCTCTCGGTCGGCGGCCAGCCCTACGGGCACCTGCGCTGCGACGCGGTGATCCTGGCGACGGCGATGGGCTCCACCGCCTACAACTACGCCGCCGGCGGACCGGTCGTCAGCCCCGGCATCGAGGGCGTGCTGGTCACCCCGGCGGCGCCCATGTCGGGCATCTCCCGGTCGGTGCTGCTGGCGCCCAGCGAGCCGCTGCGGCTGGCGATCGAGGGCGGCAGCCCGGCGATGGAGTTCGACGGCGTGCTGGGCGGCCGGCTCAAGCCCGGGGACTCGGTCGAGGTGACCTACCGGGCGCGCGCCGGGCAGCTCGTGCGGATCGAGGGGTCGCGGTCGGCGGCGCGCAGCCGGGTCAAGCTCTCCCTCATCGACCTGCCCTACCTGCCCGGGGAGCTCCTCGAGCTGCTGCCGCGGGAGCAGCGGGAACGGCTGGGCGAGGCGACCGACCCGCGACAGCCCTGACCGCTCACGGCAGTGGCACCGGTTCGGTCGTGAGCCCGGGCAGGTCGCCGTCCACGGTGGCGGTGACCAGCATCGACTCGAACCGCGCCACCCCGCCGCCGAGGAGGGTGAGGAACGCGGTGTCGGCGGCGTCGCGGCCGGCGCCGATGCGCACCAGCGAGCGGGTCGGCGCCAACCGGGTGGCGTCCACGACGCACCAGGTGCCGTCGACGTCGGCCTCGACGACGGCGTGGAAGTCCATCGGGTCCAGGCCCGGGGCGTAGACGGCGACCAGCCGGGCGGGCACCTCCAGCGCGCGCAGCAGCGTCACGGTCAGGTGGGCGTAGTCGCGGCAGACGCCCTGGCCGAGCAGCAGCGTGTCGACGGCGGTGTCCACCGGCCGGCTGGCACCCGAGACGTAGCTGAGCCGGTCGTGCACCCACCCGGCCACGGTCGCGACGAGCTCGGCCCGGGGCCGGGTGCGGTCGAACTCGGTGGCGGCGTAGCCCTCCAGCTGGTCCGAGGGGCAGTACCGGCTGGGGCGCAGCGCCTCGGCCCCGTCGGCGGGGGTGACCGGGCGGGGCGGGCCGGTGAGGTCGACCGAGGCGGTGTAGGCCACCGTCGTCGTCCCCTCGCGGAGCTCCACCCGGTGCACCCGGGCGTCCCCGACGGCGAACTCCTCGACCGCGAGCGGCTCCCCGTCGCACAGCACCGTGAGCTGCTCGGTGACCGGCGCCGCGACCGCGACCTGCAGCAATGCCGTCGCCGGGCCGGTGGAGGAGACGGTCATGGTGGCGGCGACGTCGATGGGCATGAGCGGCATCCTGACCCGCCGCCGGCCCGGTCGCCGGTCGGAATCACCGCCGTCCCCCAGCCGTCACGTGCCGGTCACACGGCCGGGGCGGGATGCGGTCCCGGCGGCCTCGTGCTCTGCGTCCGGGGGGACGCAGAGCACGGAGCCACCGCCGGTCGGCTCGTGCTCTGCCCACCCGGGCGGGCAGAGCACGGACGCGCTGAGTAGCCGGCCCGGGCCGGCTACTCGCGGACGGGCGGGGTCTCGCCGGTGTCGTCGAGGACGGCGTACAGGTGCGGCACGTCGGGCAGGCCGCCGGTGCGGGGCGTGAGCACGGGCTCCGGGTCGGCGGTGTCGGTGGCCTCGGCGTCGGCGCCCCCGGTGTCGTCGGCCTCGGCCTCGGCCCGGGCGTCGAACTGCACCGTCACCGGGCCGGGGAGGACGGGGGGCCGGAAGGGCAGCACCTCGCCGGTCGTCTCGGCCAGCGCGGCGACCTCGGTGTCGGCGCCGACGATCACGCCCTCGGCGGTCAGCGGCTCGTCGTTGCGCACCTCCGCCGGCACGAGCTGGGCCACGACGGCGTCCTCGCCCGCCGTCCCGGTCCGCCCGGGCAGCGGCGCCGGCCGGCCGAACGCGAAGCCCTGGGCCATGGCGCAGCCGTGCTCGCGCAGCCAGTCGGCCTGGTCGAGGTCCTCGATGCCCTCGGCGATGACCTGGAGCCCCATGCCGAGACCGAGCTGCACGAGCCCCTGCACGAGCGCGGCGGTGGAGGGCTGGGTCACCACGTCGGCGACGAACGAGCGGTCGATCTTGACCGTGTGGATCGGCAGCCGGTGCAGCGCGGTGATGGCGGAGTAGCCGGTGCCGAAGTCGTCCAGGGCGAGGGTCACGCCGTGGTCGGTGACCTCGCTGACGGCCTGGAGGGTCGCGTCGGCGGCGAACAGCGCCGTCGACTCGGTGATCTCCAGCTCGAGCCGCTCCGGGGGCAGGCCCGACACGGCCAGCGCGTCGATGACGAGGTCGCTGAACCCGGGCTCGGCCAGGTGGCGGGCGGAGATGTTGACGTGCACCCGCAGGCCGGCGGGCCAGCCGGCCGCGTCGTGGCAGGCCTGGTGCAGCACCCAGGCGCCGAGCTTGGAGGTGAGGCGGTTGTCCTCGGCGCACGCCAGGAAGGCGCCCGGCGGCAGCAGCCCGCGCGTGGGGTGCTGCCAGCGGATGAGCGCCTCGTAGCCCAGCAGCGTCTCGTCGGCCAGCGACACGATCGGCTGGTAGAACAGCCGCAGCTCGTCGCCCTCGAGGGCGTGGCGCAGGTCCGCCGACAGCTGGAGCTGGTCGATCTCGTCGTCGGACAGCACGCCGTCGTAGACCTCGATGCGGGCGCGGCTGCCGTCGGACTTGGCGCGTGTGAGGGCGCCGTGCGCCTGGCGGAGCAGGTCGTCGGGGGCGACGTCGGAGCCCAGGGTGAGCCCGACGCTCGCCGACAGCACGATCTCGCGGCCGCCGACGACGAACGGGTCGTCGAGGACCGACAGCAGCCGGTCGGCCAGCGCGCGCAGTCCGTCGAGGTCCTCGACGTCCTCGGCCAGGATCAGGAACTCGTCCCCGCCCAGCCGGACCGCGGTGTCCTCGACCCGGGTGCTCCAGCGCAGCCGGTCGGCGACCTGGGTGAGCACGTGGTCGCCGGCCTCGTGGCCGAGCGCGTCGTTGACCGCCTGGAACCGGTCCAGGTCCAGGTGGACCAGGCCCACCTGGAGCCCGCGGCGCTTGGACAGCGCCAGCGCGTGGTTGAGCCGGTCGCCCAGGGCGCGCCGGTTGGGCAGGCCGGTCAACGGGTCGGTGAACGCCCGCCGGACCAGGTCCTCCTCGGCGCGACGCCGGTCGGTGACGTCGACGAAGGAGAGGACGACGAAGTGCGGCCGGCCGTCGCTGCGGTGCACGACCTCGTGCGCCTGCTGGACGAACAGCTCGCTGCCGTCGGCTCGGCGGAGCTGGCGCTCGCCGTCCAGCCGCAGCCACGGGTCCAGCTCCGCGGACCCGTCCGAGGGCAGCTCGGGCACGGGCGCCTCGTCCGGGTGGGCGAGCAGGTCGACGTGCCGGCCCACGAGGTCGGCGTGGGTGCGGCCGGTCAGCGCGCACAGCGCCTCGTTGACGACGAGGAAGTGGCCGTCGAGGCCCACCAGGGCCTTGGGCACCGGTGCGGTGAGGAAGAGGGCGCGGAAGAGCTGACCGCGGTCGGCCAGCAGCGTGTCGATCGCACGCAGCCGGCCGGCGGCGCCGTCGCCTACCTGGCCCGGTCGGGGCCTCGGGACGTCGTGGGCGTGCAGGGTCACCGGTACAGCGTGCTGCACCGACGGCGTGGAGTGACGGAACCCGTCCTCGGAATGTCGTGGTCAACCGATCACACTGTGTGAGATCGCGAGGCCGCGGTGTCCGGAGTGAGTGGTGGGACGGCGGCAGCGGGAATCCCGCCGTCCCCGGGACCGCGGATCGGCGCCGGACGGGGGTCAGGCGGCCTCGTAGGTGACCGTCCCATCGTCGGCCACGGTGACGAGCAGGTCGACGGAGTCGCCGGTGTCGGTGTCGCTCGCGGTGCACACCAGCGGCTCGGTGAGCCCGCCGACGACGACCGTGAACTGGGTGTCGCAGCTGATGTCGATCGGGGTGCCCTCCTCGTTCTGCGACACCGCCTCGTCGTAGAGGTAGGACTCGACGTCGGCGATGACCACGTACTGGTCGTCGCTGGTGATCTCGACGTTCCCCTCGTCGTCGCTCTGCCGGACGGTGAACGACGTCCCCTGGCCGTCGAGCACCGCGCTGCAGGAGAAGGTGCTGCCGGCCTCGGGCTCGATGCCGGAGGGGCAGTCGACGTCGGTCGCCGCCACCCCGGTGACCTCCTGGGTGAGGGCGCTGATCTGCTCCTCGACCTCCGCGGTGTCCAGCCTCTCGCCGCCGAACAGGAGCAGGGCGCCGACGCCGAGGCCGCCGAGGGCCACGACCGTGCCGGCGACCGAGCCGACGATCAGGCCGGTGCGCCGGCGCCTGGGCTGCGGGGGAGCGAAGCCTCCGCCGGGCGGGTAGGCGCCGTACTGCTGCGGCGCCCCGTACTGCTGCGGGGCTCCGTACTGCTGCGGGGCATACGGCTGCTGGACGTGGGGACCGGCGGCGCGCGGGTCCTGGATCTGGGTCATGGCTCCTCCTGCTGGGCTGGTGGGGGAACCGTGCCGCGGGCACCTTCGGCCGGACTTGCGGAGCACTTGTGCCGGTGATGCGGTGGCCGGTACGCACCCGGCCGCCGCGTCTTGCCGCCGGGGGAGGGAGGACTCGATGGCGACCGGAGCCCGCGACGACGTCCGGCTGGTCGACGCGCACACGCACACGCAGCCCTCCGCCGCGGCCGCCCGGGCGTTCGTCGAGGGCCTGGGCATGCCGGTGGAGCGCGAGGGGACACCGGCCGACCTGGTGGCGACCATGGACCGGGTCGGCGTCGCGTGGTCCCTGATCGTCTCCCTCGTGTTCGCGCAGGACGCCGTCGACGCGGCGGTCGCGGGCGGGGCGGACCGCGATGCGGCGACCGCGGACGTGCTGCGGAGCTGGCACGAGCTGAACGCCTGGGCCGCCGGAGCGGCCGCGGCGTCCGGGGGCCGGCTGCGGGCGGTGGTGGGCGTGGACCCGGTCCTCATGAGCACCGCGGAGATCGACCGCGAGGTGCGGGCCCACCTGGCCGCGGGCGCCGGCGGCATCAAGGTGGCGCCGATGTTCCTCCGCCTGCGCCCGGACGACGAGCGGATGGAGGCCGTCTGGCGGCTGGCGGTCGAGCTCGACGTCCCCGTCCTCTCGGAGTGCGGCGCCACCGCCTACGGCGGGACCGAGGTGTTCGGCCACCCGCGGTACTTCGCCGAGGTGGTCCGCAGCTATCCGGCGCTCCGCCTGCAACTGGCGCACCTGGGCCTGGGAGCCGAGGAGGACATGGCCGAGGTGGTGCGCCTGTCCGACACCGTCGTCACCGACACCGCCATGCGGCTCGGCGGCAGGGGCCGGCCCCTCGACACCGCGGGGATCACGGAGACGATCCGCCGGATCGGGGTCGACCGCGTCGTGTTCGGCACGAACTACCCGATGATCGACCAGGCCGACCACGCCGCGGCGCTGCGCTCCCTGCCGCTCGACGACGAGGAGCTGCACCAGGTCGGATACGCCAACGCCGCACGGCTGTGGGGCGGGGCGGGCTGACCCGGTCGCCGCCGTCCGGCCGGACCGCTCAGCAGCGGGTGCAGCGGCGGACGGCGTGCCGCGTGGCGGTGGCCGCGACGTGGGCGTTCTCGCGCGAGGTGAACGGGCCGTGCCACCGGCCGTTCTCCGGCCGCGTCCCCTGCGTGCCCTGACCGTGGTTGCAGAACGTGCAGTGGGCGAGGTGGATCGTGGCGCGGTCGCCCCGCCGGTCCTCGTACACCCAGTAGCGCATGTCCGGACCGTAGCCGCGGGTGCCGTTCCCACCCCGTCGTTCGACGGCGCGCCCGGCAGGACTCGAACCTGCGGCCAAGTGCTTAGAAGGCACCTGCTCTATCCGCTGAGCTACGGGCGCTCGCGCCCGATCATCGCACCCGGCCCGGGCCGCACAGGGCAGCATGACCGCCGTGGACCTGGCCGAGTTCCTGCTCGCACGCATCACCGACGACGAGAACACCGCCCGCGGCTCGACCCCCGGCCCGTGGCGGTGGTTCCCCGGTCGCGCGGGGCTGCCCGCCTTCCTGGAGTCCACCGGGGCCAAGGCGACGCACTGGGTGGAGGGGCAGTCGTTCCAGGCGCCCACCGTCGTGCTGGGCACCAACCAGGGCGTGATGCTCCGGGTGCGCGGGCGCGACGCCGAGCACATCGCCGCCTGGCACCCCACCCGGGTCATCGCCGAGTGCCGGGCCAAGCGGGCGCTGCTGGACGGCGTGGGGAGCGTCGATCCGGTGGCCTACGACCTCGTGCTGCGCAGCCTGGCGGTCCCCTACGCCGACCACCCCGACTACCGCGAGGAGTGGCGCCCCTGAGGGGGTTCCTCCACAGGCGGGGGCGCCGTCCACAGATGCGGGCGAACCAGGGACGGCGTGCTCCCGCCGGCGGAGGGTCGGACCAGGCCGGCACGTCGCCGGTCGCGCCGCACGGGCGCCCCGACCGGAGGAGAACCCCATGCCCGACACCGACATCACCGTGGTGGGCCGCGTCGCCACCGCCCCCCGCCGCGCGCGGCTGGAGAGCGGCAGCCACGTGACCAACTTCCGCATCGCCTCGACCGCCCGGCGCTTCGACCGCGGGACACAGGAGTGGGTCGACGCCGAGACCTTCTGGTCCGACGTCGAGTGCTGGGACGAGCTGGGCGGCAACGTCATCCGCAGCCTCAGCAAGGGCGACGCCGTCGTGGTCGTCGGCCGGCTCTGGACGAGGGACTACGAGTCGGCGAACGGGCGCGGCAGCACGTCGCAGATCCGGGCCGACTCGGTGGGCCCCGACCTGCGCCACGGCTGGGCCGACTACACCCGCGCGCCGCGCAGCCCCCGGCCGGAGGCGGCCCCGGCCGAGGAGGCCGAGGAGTTCGCCGAGCCGGTGCCGTTCGACGCGCCGCCGACCGACGAGGACTACATCGTGGACCCCGAGACGTTGTCCCCGGTGGACCTCGATCCGGAAGTCCGGGAACCGGCTCTCCGGTAACGCCCCGGAACTGGGAGGATCGAGGCGAGAACGCAGGGGGCGGGGCCGGCCCGGCCGGTCCCGCCGCCCACTCGCGAACCCGACGGAAGGCTCCAAGGCCCAGTGGCTCAGTACATCTACACGATGGTCCGCGCGCGCAAGGCGCACGGCGACAAGGTGATCCTCGACGACGTCACCCTGTCGTTCCTGCCCGGCGCGAAGATCGGTGTCGTCGGCCCGAACGGCGCCGGCAAGTCGACCGTGCTCCAGATCATGGCCGGCATGCAGCACCCGTCCAACGGCGACGCGAACCTGGCGCCCGACGCCACGGTCGGCATCCTGCTGCAGGAGCCGCCGCTGAACGAGCAGCTCGACGTCCGCGGCAACGTGGAGGAGGCCGTCAAGCCGCTGCGCGACGCGCTGACCCGCTTCGAGGAGGTCAGCGCCGCGATGGGCGAGCCCGACGCCGACTTCGACGCGCTGATGGCCGAGCAGGGCGAGCTCATGGAGGTCATCGAGCAGCACGACGGCTGGGAGCTCGACGCCCGCATCGAGCAGGCGATGGACGCGCTCCGCTGCCCGCCCGGCGACGCCGACGTCACGGTCCTGTCCGGTGGCGAGCGCCGCCGCGTCGCGCTGTGCAAGCTGCTGCTCGAGGCGCCGGACCTGCTCCTGCTCGACGAGCCCACCAACCACCTCGACGCGGAGAGCGTGGCCTGGCTGGAGCAGCACCTGGAGAAGTACGCCGGCACCGTCGTCGCCGTCACCCACGACCGGTACTTCCTGGACAACGTCGCCCAGTGGATCCTCGAACTCGACCGCGGCCGGGCCTACCCCTACGAGGGCAACTACTCCACCTACCTGGAGACCAAGGCCGCCCGCCTGCAGGTGGAGGGCGCCAAGGACGCCAAGCGCGCCAAGCGCCTCAAGGATGAGCTCGAGTGGGTCCGCTCGGGCGCCAAGGCCCGGCAGGCCAAGAGCAAGGCCCGCCTCGCCCGCTACGAGGAGATGGCCGCGGAGGCCGACAAGTTCCGCAAGCTCGACTTCGAGGAGATCCAGATCCCCCCGGGCCCGCGGCTGGGCTCCGTCGTCGTGGAGACCAAGCACCTGACCAAGGGCTTCGGCGACCGCGTCCTCATCGACGACCTCTCCTTCACGCTGCCGCGCAACGGCATCGTGGGCGTCGTCGGCCCCAACGGCGCCGGCAAGACCACCCTGTTCAAGATGCTGGTCGGCGAGGAGAAGCCCGACGACGGCGAGATCAAGGTCGGCGAGACGGTCAAGCTGTCCTACGTCGAGCAGAACCGCAGCGGCATCGACCCGAAGAAGACGCTGTGGGACGTCGTCTCCGACGGCCTCGACCACATCAAGGTCGGCAACGTCGAGATGCCCTCGCGCGCCTACGTGGCCGCGTTCGGCTTCAAGGGGCCGGACCAGCAGAAGCCGGCCGGCGTCCTGTCCGGTGGTGAGCGCAACCGGCTGAACCTCGCGCTGACCCTGAAGCAGGGCGGCAACCTGCTGCTGCTCGACGAGCCGACCAACGACCTGGACGTCGAGACGCTCACCAGCCTGGAGAGCGCGCTGCTGGAGTTCCCCGGCTGCGCCGTCGTCGTGAGCCACGACCGGTGGTTCCTCGACCGCGTGGCGACGCACATCCTCGCCTACGAGGGCGAGAGCAGGTGGTTCTGGTTCGAGGGCAACTTCGCCGACTACGAGAAGAACAAGGTCGAGCGGCTCGGGCAGGACGCCACCAGGCCGCACCGGGCGACGTACCGCAAGCTCTCCCGCGACTAGGAACCCCAGCACCCGCCGGCGGCCGGTCGGAGCCTCGCGCTCCGACCGGCCGACGCGGTTCCGGGTGCGTGCGGCAGGGTGGTCGCCGTGAGGCACACCGTGCAGGTCCCGATGCGCTGGTCGGACATGGACGCCTACGGGCACGTCAACAACGTCGTGTTCCTGCAGTACTTCGAGATGGCCCGCGTCGACCTGTTCTTCGAGCGCGCCTCGCTCGAGGAACGCACCGGGCTGCGGCGGGGCACGGTCGTGGCGTCCCACGAGATCCGGTACCGGCTGCCGGTGGTCTACAGCGCCCGCCCGCTCGACGTGCACATCTGGGTCTCCGGCGTCCGGGCGGCGGCGTTCACCTGCCACTACGAGGTGTTCGACGGGCCCCGGCTCGCGGTCACCGGCAGCACCCTGCTCGTGCCGTACGACTTCGACCTCGGCCGGCCGCGCCGGATCACGCCCGACGAGAAGGAGTTCCTCGCCCGCTGGACCGACGAGCCCAGCACCTGAGCCCCGCGGTCAGCCGCCGGCCGGCGACACCGCCCCCCGGGCCCGGGTCCCCTCGTCGGCCAGTCGCTGCTCGTAGGTGCCGGCGAGGTCCCGGAGCGCCTGCTCGCAGTCCCCGGCGAAGACCGGGCCGTGCATGAGCGCGAGCCGAGCCGGGTGCAGGTCCGCCAGCCCGCGGATTGTCGGCGCGGTCGCGGGCGTGAGGCACGTTGCCCGGAACACGTCCTCGGCCTGCGCGGCGGGGCCGACGACGTCCGCCTCGGTGAGGTCCGGGCTGGCGCCCAGGGCGGTGAACAGGTCGCCGCACAGCAGGGTGCCGGTGGTCTCCTCGAACACCACCCCCGCGTCCCACCCGTGCGGCACGTGCGGGGTGTCGAGGTGCCGGACGCGCCGCCCGCCGACGTCGATGACCTCGCCGTCCGCCAGCGGCCGCGGCGGCCGGTCGGCGAGGTCGGCGACGGACACGATGCAGCCCATCGCGCCGTGCGCGACCTGCGCCCGGGGCGCGGCCTCGAGCCAGTCGTTCATCGCCCCGCACTCGTCGGCCTCCACGTGGCCGAACGTGATCCATCGCAGGTCCGCCACCGGCATCACCCGCGCCATCGCCTCGGACACCAGGGGGAACAGCGCACGGAGGCCGGTGTGGAACAGCAGCGGCTCGTCGGCGACGACGAGGTACTGGTTGAACTGGAAGTCGGCGTCCGGGACGTACGTCGACAGCCGGTAGAGGTCCGGCGCGATCTCGGTGACGGTCGTTTCCACGTGGAGCCTCCTCGGGGCGCCGACGGGCCGGGACAGGAGTGTCCCGCGCGGCCACCGGTCCGCACAGCCCCCTCGGCGCCCCCGAAGCGGTCCGTAGTCTGCGGCGG
Source organism: Trujillonella endophytica (assembly GCF_900110555.1). Lineage (GTDB taxonomy): Bacteria > Actinomycetota > Actinomycetes > Mycobacteriales > Geodermatophilaceae > Trujillonella > Trujillonella endophytica. The sequence continues at coordinate 400,038 of NZ_FOEE01000002.1, read as the reverse complement.
GGTCCGGCCGGGCGGCGGCCGGCCGGTGCGAGGGAGGACCGTGACCGAACCCCCGGTGGACGTCGCCGCGACCGCGGACCCCGTCGCCGCCGTGCTGGCCGCCGCCACCGATGGCCGGCTCGTCGCGCTGCGCACCTCGGGGACCACCTCCCGTCCCCGCGCCGTCGTCCGCACGGTCGCCTCCTGGACCGACTCGTTCCCGCACGTGTCCGCCCTGGCCGGCATCGACGCGGGATCGCGCGTCTGCGTCCCCGGCCCGCTGTCGGCGACCATGAACCTCTTCGCCGCGGTCCACGCCCGGTGGAGCGGGGCGCCGCTGGTCGGTGCGCCCGCCGAGGCCACGCACGTGCACCTCACCCCCGCCGCCCTCACCGGGGCGCTGCAGGCCGGCACCGACCTGCGCGGGCGCACGCTGGTCGTCGCGGGGGACCGGCTGCACCCGGCCCTGGCGGCGCGGGCGGAGGCGGCCGGCGCGCGGGTCGCGCACTACTACGGGGCCGCCGAGCTCTCCTTCGTCGCCTGGGGCACGCACGCCGACGACCTGCGGCCCTTCCCGGACGTCGAGGTGGAGGTCCGCGACGGCCGCATCTGGGCCCGCTCGCCCTTCCTCTCCCGCGGGTACGCCGCCGGCGCCGAGGGGCCGTTCGACCTCGCCGGCGACGGCTTCGCCACCGTGGGGGACCGCGGCCGGCTGGCCGGCGGGGTGCTGACCGTGACCGGCCGGGGCGGCGACGCCGTCCTCACCGGCGGGGTGACCGTCCTCGTCGGCGAGGTCGAGGAGGTCCTGCGCCGGGCCACCGGCGCCGATGCGCTCGTCGTCGGGGTCCCACACCCCCGGCTCGGCGCCGTCGTGGCCGCGGTGCTGGCCGACCCCGCCGCCGTCGGTGCCGCCCGCGCCGCCGCGCGGGCCGAGCTCGCCCCGGCGCAGCGTCCCCGCCGCTGGTTCGCGCTGCCCCACCTGCCGACGACCGGCGCCGGGAAGGTCGACCGGGCGGCGGTCGCCGAGCTGGTGGCGGAGGGCCGCCTCGCGCCGGTGGGCGCCCCGTGAGCCGGGACGACGCCCCGGTCGTCGTCGCCGCCCGCCGCACCCCCATCGGCACGGCGGGTCACGGCCTGGCCGGCTGCACGGCCGCGGACCTCGCCGCCGCCGTCGTCGCCGACCTCACCGCCGGGCCGGAGAGCGGGCTTGGGAGCGGGCCGGGGAGCGGCCCGGGCGCGGCGCCGGGCTCCGTCCCGGGCGACGTGCCCGTCCGCGAGGTGGTCCTGGGCAACTGCACCGGCCCCGGCGGCGACGTCGCCCGCGTGGCCGCGCTCCAGGCCGGGCTCCCGGTGACCGTTCCCGGGCTGACCGTCGACCGGCAGTGCGGCAGCGGGCTGGCCGCGATCGTGCTCGCCGTGGCGCAGCTGCGCGGCGAGACGGGTGCCGTGCTCGCCGGCGGCGTCGAGTCGGCCTCCACCGCGCCCTGGCGGCTGTGGCCGCCACGGGGGGAGGAGCCGGCGGCCCGCTACGAGCGCGCGCCGTTCGCCCCGGCCGAGATCGGCGACCCCGACATGGGGCCGGCCGCGGACCGGATCGCCGGCGAGCACGGCATCGGCCGCGAGGCCCAGGACGCCTACGCCGCCCGCTCGCACGCCCGCGCGGTGGCCACCCAGCAGGCCGGCGGGTTCGCCGCCGAGCTGGTGCCCGTCGCGGGCCTCGACCGCGACGAGAGGCCCCGTCCCGGCCTGACCGAGCAGCGGCTGGCCCGGCTGCGGCCCGCGTTCGTGGCCGGCGGCACGGTCACCGCCGGCAACTCCTGCGGCATCAACGACGGCGCGGCCGCGGTCACCCTGGTCGACGCCGGCACCCACCGGCGGCTCGGCGTGCCCGGCCTGCGGGTGCTCGCCACCGCCACCGCGGGCGTCGACCCCAACCGGCCCGGGCTGGGGATCGTCCCGGCGGCCCGCCAGGCCCTCGACCGCGCGGGGCGGACGCTCGACGAGGTGGACGTCGTCGAGTTCAACGAGGCGTTCGCCGGGCAGGTCCTCGCCTGCTGCGCCGAGCTGGAGCTCGATCCGGAGCGGGTGTGCCGCGAGGGCGGAGCGCTCGCGCTGGGCCACCCCTGGGGCGCCTCGGGCGCGGTCCTGGTGGTCCGGCTGTTCGCCCAGCTGCTCCGGGGCGGGGCCGGCCGCACGGGCCTGGCCGCGATCGCCGTCGGCGGCGGCCAAGGGGTCGCGCTGGTCGTCGAGGCCTGCTGACCCCCGCTCAGACCCGTCGTGGCACCGGCCGGTCCGCGCCCGAGGGGGCGCCCCGGCGGACGGCCTCGTCGTCGTCCAGCAGCCGGACGGGGTCGCCCGGGGCGATCGGCGCGCCGGCGAAGACCGCCGCGTTGACGCCGCCGCGGTAGGCCATCGCCTTGACCAGCTTCGCGCCGGTCAGCCGCTCCAGGTGGGTGCACGGCGGGCAGCGCTTCATGCCGAACAGCAGCGCGCCGCCCACCGTGAACCACCGGCCCACGAGCCCGGGGAGGTCGATGCCCCGCGTGACCAGGTTGCGGCGGGTGTCGCCGGGGCCGAGGGCCGCGCCGGTCTCCGCGGCCAGGGCGGCGACCTCGTCGGCGTCGATCAGGGTGAGCTGCTTCTCCAGGTCCGGGTACCGGGCCCAGGTGCCGCCGCCCCGCGCGTAGCGGTCGCCCTCGAGCCCGGCGCCGGCCACGAGCACGCCGGCGGGCAGCCGGCGCATCGGCTGCGCCGCAGCCGGCGTCGACCAGATCTCCAGCAGCGTCCCGCTCACGGCGCGGATGCTCCGGCACGGCGGGGCGACGGCGCGGGGGCGTCGGCGCCCCGGGCGTCGAGGGCCTCGCCGAGGGTGTGCGCCAGCCGCAGCACCTGGATCAGCAGCGGCACCAGGGCCTGGAAGCGGAAGCCGTCGGCACCGCGGGCGGCCTGCGCCTCGCGGATCCGCTGGGCACGCTCGGCGATGAGCGGGATGAACCGCAGCGTCATCGCGATGACCAGCCCGATCCGGGCGGGCCGGACGCCGAACACCGCGAGCGGTCGGGCCAGCCACTCGACGACGGCGACCAGCGCGGTGACCCGTGTCGTCGCCGTCACGACCGCGGCCGCGGTGACCAGCGCCAGCAGCCGCAGCACCACGACCGTTCCGGTGTGCCAGCCGGTGAACACCAGGTGGAAGGCCAGCAGCGCCAGCAGCCAGGGCCACACCGGGCGGACCTGGGCCAGCAGGGCACGGCCCGGCAGCCGGGCGACCCCGAGCCCGATCAGCAGCACCCCGGCCAGCGCGCCGGCGACCACCTCGAGCCGGTCGGCGACGAACAGCCCGACGGCCAGCGCGGCCAGCAGCCCGAGCTTGAGGCCGGCCGGCGCGCGGTGCACGGGGCCGGCCCCGGGGACGTACAGCGCGGCGGTCACGACATCCGGTCCACGTACCAGCGGACCGTCTCGGCCGGCGTGCCGTCGGCGGCGACCCGGCCGTCGTCGAACACCAGCACCCGGTCGAAGCCGGCCAGCAGGTCCAGCTGGTGGGTGACCACGACGACGTCGTGCTCGAGCTCGTCGATGACGCGGGCGACCCGGCGGGTGTTGGCGAGGTCCAGCAGCGTCGTCGGTTCGTCGAACACGACCCGCTGCGGCCCCATGACCAGCACCCCGGCGATGGCCAGCAGCTGTTTCTGCCCGCCGCTGAGCAGGTGTGCCGGGTGGTCGCGATGCCCGGCCAGGCCGTACCGGACGAGCACCTCCTCGACCCGGCGGGCGCGCTCCTGCGGCGGCACCCCGAGGTTGGTGAGCCCGAACTCGACGTCCTCGGCGACGGTGGGGTGCACGATCTGGGCGTCGGGGTCCTGGAACACGAAGCCCACCCGCCGGCGGACCTCCCGCAGCTGCGTCCGGGTGTCCAGGCCGTCGACCAGCACGGTGCCCGAGGTGGGCACCACCAGGCCGTTGAGCAGCCGCGCGAACGTGCTCTTGCCCGAGCCGTTCGCCCCGACCACCCCCACCCGGTGCTCGGCCAGCGTCAGCGAGACGTCGCGCAGCACCGCCCGCTCGCCGTAGTCGTGGGCGACCTCGCGCACCTCGATCGCCGTCCGGGGGAGATCTGCAGCGGCAGCCGTTCGGGCGGCCGCCCGCCGTCCCCACCGCACGGCTCAGCCCGCCGCGGGCCGCCGGCGGGGCAGCTCGATGACCGGGTACGCCTTGTGCACCGCGACGGCGACGACCGAGGCGATCCCCGCCTTGACCAGGTCGCCGGGGATGAACGACAGGGAGCCGGTGGCGGCCGCCGTCAGCGACACGTCGCCGTAGATCGAGGTGAACGGAATGCCGAGGGCGTAGATGACCGCGACGCCACCGACCAGGTTCGCGACCATCGCCCAGGCCAGGTTGAACCGGCGCCAGGTGAGCTGGGTGAGGAAACCGATGACGAACGCGGCGATCGGCCAGCTGTAGAGGTAGCCGGCCGACGGCCCGACGAACACGCCGAGCCCGCCGCGCCCACCGGACAGCAGCGGCAGCCCGGCCGCGACGACGACGAGGAACGTCAGCAGCGCCAGCCCGCCGCGGCGTGCCCCGAGGACCGACCCGGCGAGCATGACGCCCAGCGTCTGCGCGGTGATCGGCACGGGGATGCCGGGGACGGGGACCGCCGGGAGCAGCCCCAGGACCGCAGTGATCGCGGCGAACAGGGCGACGTAGGCCAGATCCCGGCTCTTCACGTGCATCTCCTCGGGTGGTGCGGTGCGGGTCGCCGGCGCGGGCGATCCCCCGCGGCAAGGTACCGGAGGGGCCGGTGGGGGTGTCCCTGGCACCCGCGCGGGAGGTCGCCGACGGTGACGCCGAGCTCACCGGCAGAGACCGATCTCGGTTTGCCGGGTCTCCGGGGCCCGTGTTGTCTGGGAACGGCGAGCCTCTCGGCGAAGGCGGGTGGGCATGGCAACCGGGTGGTGGGCGTCGCTGTGGGGGCGGGGGCGTACCGCAGCGCACGACACGGCACGGGAGCGGCAGGCGGACGACCAGGAATCCGCCGCTCCGGTGCCACACCCCCGGGAGTTCCTCCCCGCCGACGTCCGCGAGGTGGCCGCGTACCGCGCTCCGGCCGGTGCGTCGCACGCCGGAGCGGCAGCGTCGCCGTCCGGGCAGCCCGTGCACCGCACGACGGCCGGTTCGCCCGGCCGATCCGGATCACTTCCCGACCCGGAGCGCAGCGACTCGCTGCGTCCCCCACCCGAACGGAACGGAGCTCCACCCGTGGCACAGCTCGACGACGTCATCGCCGACCTGCTCGGCATCCAGGGCGCCAGTGGCGCCGCCATTGTCGACGTGGACAGCGGCATGGCCCTGGCGGCCGGCGGCACGCCCGGCTTCGACCTCAACGTCGCCGCCGCCGGCAACTCCAACGTGGTGCGCGCCAAGCTGCGCACGATCAGCGACCTCGAGCTCAAGGACGAGATCGAGGACGTCCTGATCACGCTGGAGCACCAGTACCACCTCATCAACGTGCTCAAGGGCCAGGGCAACTCCGGCCTGTTCATCTACCTGGTGCTGGACCGCACGACGGGCAACCTGGCGCTGGCCCGGCACAAGCTGCGCGGGATCGCGGGGGCGGTCAGCGTCTGATCCGGGGCGCCGTCCGGTCGGGGGCGGACGGCGCCGCGCGGAAGGTTCCCGGCGGCCCACTCTCGCGGGTGGGCCGCCCCGGGGCGACCGGGCGGCGGAGAGGAAGCCTGCAGGTCCGAGGCGCCGTGGGGCGACCGCCCTCAGGCGGCGGCCGCCGCCGCGGCCGCGAGGATGGCGTCGAGGACGGCGTCGGCGGTCAGGTCCTGGGTGTCGATCCAGGTGGCCACCCGGCCGCCGGAGACGACACCGACGCGGTCACAGCACTCCGCGAGCTCGTCGGGGTCCACGGACACGACGACGACCGAGGTGCCGTGCGCGGTCGCCTCGAGCAGCAGCTGCCGGACCTGCTGGCGGGCGCGCACGTCGAGGCCACGGGTGGGCTCGTGCACCACGACGACGTCCTCCGCCGACGCCATCCACCGCGCCAGCGCCAGCTTGTGCTGGTCGCCTCCGGAGAGCGCCCCGAAGACGGTGCGGATGCTGAGGGTCTTCACGTCGAGGCTGTGCACGGTGCGGATCACCCCGCGGAGCTGGGCGATCTCGGTGCGCAGGTCGGTGAGCGCGCCCCACGGCTCGTCGGTCAGCGTCCGGGCGATGGTCTCTCCCGGGTCGACCCCGAAGGCGTCCTCGTCGGGGCTGTAGGCGGGCAGCCGCAGGACCGGCGCGGGTTCGGGAGAACCGGTCGACCGCGGTTCCCCGCGCAGCACCACCTCGTCGGTGATGGCCGGCAGCTCCCCGGACAGGGCGTCGGCGATCTCCCGGACACCGGAGGAGCGGTGGCCGGTGAGCCCGATGATCTCTCCCCGGCGCAGATCGAGGTCCACCCCCTCGACGTGGCCCGGCACGCGCAGGTTGCGCACCTGGAGGACGACCTCCCCGTCGACCGGCGCCGGCCGCGACGGGACGAGGGCGGTGCGGGCGGGTTCCGGGTCGGCCGCCGGCCGGGGGAGGGGCACGGGGGTCGTGCCCTCGATCGTCGCGGCGGCCAGGCCGACCGGGTCCAGGGCCGCGGACGGAGCGTCGAGGGCGATCCGGCCCTCGCGCAGGACGAGGACCCGGTCGACGACCTCGAGCATCTCGGGCAGCCGGTGGCTGATGTAGAGCACGCCCCGGCCCTGGCGCCGCAGCCGGTCGGCGACGGCGTGCAGCCCGGTGACCTCGTCGGGCAGGAGCGCGGCCGAGACCTCGTCGAGCACGACGAGCCGGGTGTCCTCGGCGAGCATGCGGGCGATCTCGACCAGCCCGTACACGAAGTGCGGCAGCTCGCCGACGAGGGTGTCCGGGTCGATGTGCAGGGTGACCTCGGCGAGCAGCACCTGGGCCTGCCGGCGCAGCTCCGCCTGCGGGCGTCGCGCCTTGGCAGTGCCGCGGAAGACGGCCTGGGCGACGGTGAGCTCGGGATCGATCCGGATCAGCTGCTCGACCACCCCGACACCCAGGTGCCGGGCGTCCTCCGCCGACAGCGGCGCGTAGGGATGGCCCTGCAGGGTCATCAACCCCGAGTCGGGGGCGGTGGTGCCGGCGATGATGTCGCCCAGGGTCGACTTGCCCGCGCCGTTGGCGCCGACGAGCCCGACGATCTCGCCCTCGGCGATGCGGAAGGAGACGTCGCGCAGGACGCGGCGCGCCCCGAAGGACCTGGTCAGCCCCTCGACTCGGAGCAGCGTCATCGGTGGCCGGCCTCCCCGGAGCAGGTCCCGCCCGGGGGCGTTCGACCGTCGTCGCAGCGTCCCCCGTGACGCGTCGTTACCTCGTGGATTCTATCCGCGTGCGCGATCCGCGCCCGTCGACCGGCGAGTCGCGCGGACCGTCCCCTATCCGGCCCGCAGCCACACCGCGGAGTCGGCCTCGACGGTGCCGCCGGTCGCGTCTCCGCTGGCCAGCAGCACCTCGCCCTCCGGCAGCGGCACGGCGACGGGGGAGAGGTTGACCAGGCAGACCAGGCCGCCGGGACGACGGAACGCCAGGCAGCCGTCGGGCGCGGGCAGCCACTCGACGGCGTCACCCCGCAGCGCCTCCGAGGTGGCCCGCAGGTGGAGCGCGCGTCGGTACAGCGACAGCATCGAACCGGGATCGCCCGCCTGGGCCTGCGCGGTGAGCGGTCCCCAGCCCTCCGGCATCGGCAGCCACGTGTCGGGCCGGGCGGAGAACCCGTACGAGGGCTCGCTGCCCGACCAGGGCACCGGGATCCGGCAGGCGTCGCGCCCGCGCTCGGTGCCCCCGGAGCGCTCCCAGATCGGGTCCTGCAGCGCCGCGTCGGGCAGGTCGACGTCGGGCATGCCGAGCTCGTCGCCGTTGTAGAGGTAGGCCACGCCCGGCAGTGCCAGCTGCAGCAGCGCCGCGGCGCGGGCCCGCCGGGTGCCGACGCTGCCGTCGCCGTACCGGGTGACGTGCCGCGGCCGGTCGTGGTTGGACAGCACCCAGCAGGCGGGGGCGGGGGTGCCCTCGACGGTCGCCAGCGAGTGGACGATCGCCGTGCGCAGCGCGTCGGGCTCCCACTCCGCCGTCAGCAGCTTGAAGTTGAAGGCGAGCTGCAGCTCGTCGGGCCGCAGGTACTGCGCGAGCCGGGCGTCGTCGGAGACCCACACCTCGCCGACCGCCATCCGGTCGGTGTAGCCGTCGAGCACCCGGCGGATGCGGCGGTGCACCTCGTGCACGCCGTCGGAGTCGAAGCGGTGGTCGCCGGGGCCGTGGTCGGCGAGCAGGCCGGTGTCCTCCATCGGGACCATGTCCGGCAGGCCGTCGGGCTTGGCCATGCCGTGCGCGACGTCGATCCGGAAGCCGTCCACCCCGCGGTCCAGCCAGAAGCGCATCGTCTCCTCGAGGTCGGCGACGACCTCGGGGTTGGTGAAGTCCAGGTCCGGCTGCTCCGGCGCGAACAGGTGCAGGTACCACTGTCCGTCGGCGACCCGTGACCACGCCGGGCCGCCGAACACCGACGGCCAGTTGTTGGGCGGCTCGGTGCCGCCGGGACCGCGTCCGTCGCGGAACAGGTACCGGGCCCGCTCGGGGGAGCCGGGGCGGGCGGCCAGGGCCTCGGCGAACCACTCGTGGGCGTGCGAGCTGTGGTTGGGCACCAGGTCGACGGTCACCCGCAGGCCGGCGGCGTGGGCCTCGGCCAGGAGCGCGTCGAACTCGGCGAGGTCGCCGAAGACGGGCTCGACGTCCCGCGGATCGGCGACGTCGTACCCGTGGTCGGCCATCGGCGAGGGGTAGAAGGGCGTGATCCACAGCGCGTCGACGCCCAGGTCGACCAGGTGCGGCAGCCGCGCCCGGATGCCGGCCAGGTCGCCGACGCCGTCGCCGTTGCCGTCGGCGAAGCTGCGGATGTAGATCTGGTAGACGACGGCGTCGCGCCACCAGTCCGGGCCGGTGGTGCGGAAGGGGCGCGCGGGCGGGGCAGAAGTCATGCGGGGGACAGGTCTCCGGGTGCGTCGTCGGGCCAGCGGTTCTGCATGCTGCGGGCGGCCATCTCCAGGTAGCCCCAGAGCGTGGCGTCGTGCTCCGGCGGCAGCTCCAGGGAGTCCACGGCCTCGCGCATGTGGAACAGCCACGCGTCGCGCTCGGCCACGCCGATGGCGAAGGGGGCGTGCCGCATGCGCAGCCGCGGATGGCCGCGCTGATCGGAGTAGGTGGTGGGCCCGCCCCAGTACTGCTCGAGGAACATCCGCAGCCGGGTCTCGGCGCCGTCCCAGTCGTCCTGGGGGTACAGCGGGGCCAGCACGGGGTCGGTCCGGACGCCGGCGTAGAAGCGCGACACCAGCCGGGCGAACGTCGGCGCCCCGCCGACCTCGTCGTAGAAGGCGCGCGCCGAGGGCAGGGTCCGGGGCTCGCTCACGGACTCATGGTCCCGCAGGAACGGCGGTGCCCGCCACGGCGTCGGCCTGCAGGCGCGCCCAGGCCAGCAGCGGCGGGACGACGGCGAGCACGCCCAGACCCCCGATGAGCGCCACCACCGCACCGGCGGACACGCCCTCCGCGGCCAGGCCCGCCCCCAGCGCCCCCAGCCCCTGGACGCCGTAGAGCCCGCTGACCGCCACCCCGATCGCGCGGCCGCGGTAGGCGCTCGGCACCTCCCGCACGAAGGTCACGTTCAGCGGGATCGTCCACGAGGCGCCGAGACCGGCGACGAACATGCAGGCCAGCACCGCGCCGAAGGCAACTTCCCCCGGCGGGGCCCACATGGTGACCAGCCCGGCGGCGAGCACCGGGAGCAGCGACAGCAGCACGAGCGGAGGCACCAGCCGGTTGCGCCGGGAGGGGGTCACGAGCCGCGTCAGCAGCAGCCCGCCGATCGTGACGCCGAGCGGATTGGCCGCCAGCAGCAGTCCCACCGCGGTCGCGCCGCCCCCGAGCTCGTCGACCAGGGGCGCGGAGATGCCCTCCGCGGCGTTGGCGAACATCACACCCACCCACACCAGCAGCACCAGCGACAGCAGCCGCGGCGTCCGGGTGATCAGCCGCAGGCCGTCGCCGGCGTCGCGCCACAGCGAGCGGTGCCCGCCGCCCGCCTCGACCGCGGGGGCCGGCCGCCGCTCGAGCCCGGCACCGAGCCAGAGCGCGGACACCGCGAACGTGACGGCGTTCAGCAGCAGCACCCACGAGGGGCTCAGCGTGGCCATCAGCGTGCCGGCCAGCGCGAAGCCGACCACCTGCGACATCTGGCTGCTGACGTTGGTGAGCGAGGTGGCCACCGCGTACCGGTCGCCGGTCAGCACGTCGGCCATCAGGGCGGAACGGGCGGACTCGAACGGCGGCGCGAACAGGGACACGAGCAGCAGCAGGACCAGCAGGAGCGCCAGCGGGGTGCCGGGCACGGCCATGCCCGCGACCAGCACCGCCCGCGCCACGTCGCTGGCGATGAGCACCCGGTGCCGGGGGAGCCGGTCGGCCAGGGTGGCGAGGACCGGGCCGCCGACCAGCCAGGGGAGATAGCTGACGGCGAAGGTGATCGCCGACAGCAGCGGCGAGTCGGTGCGCTGGTACACCAACACCGTCAGCGCGACGCGGGCGAGCTGGTCGCCGATGGTGGAGAGCAGGTAGCTGCCGAACAGCGGCCGGAACTCCGGCACCGCGAAGACCTCGCCGAAGGTGGCCTGGACGTTGGACGTCGGGTCCCGCGTGGCCGGCGGGTCCTCGGTCACGGCGACCTCGGCGACGCCGCCGTCGCCCCCAGCATCGGGCTCGGCGACCGGATGCCCTCGGCGGCGAACCGCTCGCTGAGCCGCAGCCGCAGCTCGCGGGCGACCCGCCACTGGTCGGCGTTGGTGCTGCGCACCTGGACGCGCATGACCACCCCCTGCGCGGTGATCTGCTCGACGCCCAGGGACTCGGGTTCGGCGAGCAGCACCGCCGCCCACTCCTCCTCGGCGTACAGGGCGTCGGCGACCTCCTGCATCACCGCGCGGCAGGCGTCCAGGTCCGTGTCGTGCGCGACCGGCATGTCGATGACCACCTGGGCGAAGCCCTGGCTCTTGTTGCCCACCCGCAGCACCTCGCCGTTGCGGACGTACCAGACCACGCCGTGGGCGTCCCGCAGCCGCGTGATCCGCAGCCCGACCGCCTCCACCGTGCCGGTGGCCTCGCCGAGGTCGACGACGTCGCCGACCCCGTACTGGTCCTCGAGGATGATCCCGATCCCGGCGATGAAGTCCTTGACCAGGTTCTGCGCGCCGAAGCCCAGGGCCACGCCCAGGACGCCGGCGCTGGCGATGATCGGCGCGAGGTTCACCCCGAGCTCGCCGAGGACCAGGACGACGGCGATGCCCAGCACCACGAACGACGAGAAGCTGCGCAGCACCGAGCTGATCGCCGCCGCCCGCTGGGTGCGCCGCTCGGCGATGGTCTCCAGGCCGTCGGGGTCGGCGCCCCGGGTGCGGGCGCGCCACGGGCGCATGATCGTCGGCATCGCCCCGGTGGCGGTCCGGGTGGTCAGCCGGCGGATGCCACGGTGCAGCAGCAGCCGCACCACCACCGCGAGCACGACGACCAGCAGGATGCGTGCCGGCTTCGCGATGAGGGCGTCGGCGTTGGCGGCGAGCCAGTCGATGCCGAACACGTCGTAGACGCGGGCGCACAGCGAACCGGCGTCGGAGACGCACTCGGGGATCTCCGTGGTGCTGCCGTCGGCGGCCGCGACCACGGACAGTGAACTGTCCATCACGCCGGATCCTCCCAGGCGACGGCGCGCGCGTCAGCCAGGAGTTCGGGATCCGGCGAGTCCGGTGTGCGCGGCGAGGAACGCGAGCTGATCGGCGGCCAGCCCGACGGTGCGGCTCACCGCGCGGGCGCCGTGGCCGACCGAGATCTCCCGGCGCAGCAGCACCGGCGCCGGCCCCGTGGTGGCGTGCTGGAGGGCCGCGGCGAGCTTGCGGGCGTGCAGCGGATCGACGCGCGTGTCGCTCTCGAAGGTCGTGAACAGTACCGCGGGGTAGGCCGTGCCGGCGCGCACGCGGTGGTACGGGGAGTAGCCCAGCAGCCAGCCCAGCTCGACCGGGTCCTCGGCGGTGCCGTACTCGTCGTTCCAGGTGCGGCCCAGCCCGAAGCGCTCGTACCGGACCATGTCCAGCAGCGGCGCGCTGCAGACGACCGCTGCTGCCAGGTCGGGCCGCTGGGTCAGCGTCGCGCCGACCAGCAGCCCGCCGTTGGAGCCGCCCATCACGGCCAGCTGCCCGGACGTCGTCCACCCCTCGGCGACCAGGTGCTCACCGGCGGCGGCGAAGTCGTCGAACACGTTCTGCTTGCGCTCGCGCATGCCGGCGCGGTGCCACTGTTCGCCGTGCTCGGAGCCGCCGCGCAGGTTGGCCACCGCCCAGACCCCGCCGGCCGCGACCCAGGACAGCGCCTGCGCCGAGTAGCCCGGGGTCAGCGAGACGTTGAAGCCGCCGTAGCCGTAGAGGACGGTCGGCCGCGGCGTGTCCGGGCGGCCGGCCTGCGACAGCACGAACAGGTGCACCGGCGTCCCGTCGGCCGACGTCGCGTGCGTCTCCACGACGGTCACCGCGGGCACGTCCCCGGCGACCGGCGCGCGCTCGTCCTCGGCGAGGTCCCGCGGCGCCGCGGAGTTCCAGCGCAGCACCGACGGCGGGGTCGCGTAGTCGGTGTAGCCGACCCACGCCGCCGTTCCGCCGTCGGGCGGCGCGCTGACGCCGGACACACTGCCCGGGGGCAGGGCGGTCACCTCGGCGAGGCGCCCGGCGCCGTCCCCGGCCCAGACGCTCAGCCGGTCGGTGGCGTCGACCGAGTGGACGGCGAGCACCTGCAGCCCGCCGTCCGGCCCGTCGACGAGGGCGACGTCGGCGAGGACGCCGTCGGCCTGCTCCGGGACGACGTCGCGCCAGGCGGAGACGTCCCACGTGGCGGGGACCTCGGGGTCGGCGACGGCGAGGCGCCGGCGGGGGGCGCCGCGGTCGCTGACCAGCCACAGCCGGCCGTCCCGGGCGACCCACGCGCTGGTCTGGGCGTCGACGCCGACCTGGAGCTCGCGCAGCGCGCGGTCCCCGGCGAGGTCGGCCAGCCACACGTCGTCGCGCGGGGCGGTGCCGGCCGAGGCGGAGACGACGAGCCAGCGACCGTCGGCGCTGGTGCGCACGCCGTAGTAGTTGGTGGGGTCCTCGTACATGCGGCTGCCCTCGCCGTGGACCAGGACGTCGTCGGCGGGGTCGGCGCCGACCCGGTGGCGCCACACGCGCCGGTGGTACTGCTCCTCGCCGGCGGGCACCGCGTCCGGGGCGAGGCGGCGCACGTAGAACAGCTCCTCGCCGCCGGGCAGCCAGGCGACGGGGGAGTAGCGGCAGCGGTCGACCGGGCCGTCGAGCACCTCGCCGGTGCCGACGTCGAGCACGTACAGCCGCGACTCCTCGTCGCCGCCGGTGGACAGCTGGTAGGCCAGCCGGTCGCCCTCCCAGGACGGCGACCAGGCGTCGAGCGTCGTCGTCCCCGCCGGGTCGATCGCCATCGGATCGACCAGCACGCGCACCGTGCCGTCGGGCTCGCGGACCCGGAGGACGGCGTGCTCCTGGCCGGGGTCGCGGCGGGTGGAGAAGGCCCGGCCGCGCCGGTGGACGGGGACGCCGACCGCCCCGGCGTGCACCAGCCGCTCCAGCCGCGCGGCGAAGTCCGCGCGCAGCGGCAGGGCCGCCAGGGCCTCGGTGGTCAGGGCGTCCTGGGCGTCGGTCCAGGCGCGGGTGCGCGGGTCCTCGACGTCCTCCAGCCAGCGGTACGGGTCGGCGACGGGGGTGCCGTGCAGGTCCTCGACGAGGTCGAGCCGCGGGGCCTCGGGATAGCGCACCCCGACCACGGTAGTGACCCGTCTCGCACGCGGACGCGCATCCCGCGAGCGCCCGCGTGCGGTTGCGGGCCATGATGGGGGGCGCCCGTGGGTCGCACAGCACCCAGCGGTACGTCCCGCGGCACTGGAGGTGCCCCGTGTCGCGTGCCGGATCCGGGTCGTCGTCCGCGGGCCAGCCGGGCCCGCGTCGCGACCCCGTGCCCTTACCGCTCCCACCTGTCCCCGGCCGCGGCACGACCGCGGCCACGCTGTTGCTCAACGCCACGTACGAGCCGTTGTGCGTGGTCTCCAGCCGCCGGGCCATCGTGCTCGTGCTCGCCGACAAGGCGGTGTCGGTCGACTGCGCCGCCGAGGTCGTGCACGCCGAGACCGTGTCGCTGCCGGTGCCCGTCGTCGTCCGGCTGACCCGCTACGTGCGGGTGCCCTACCCGGCGCAGGTGCCGCTGTCCCGGCGCGCGGTCTTCACCCGCGACGGGCAGACCTGCGTCTACTGCGGGAGTTCGGCCACGAGCATCGACCACGTGGTGCCGCGCAGCCGGGGTGGCACGCACACCTGGGACAACGTCGTGGCCGCCTGCCGGCGCTGCAACCACACCAAGGCCGACCGGTCGCTGGCCGAGCTCGGCTGGAAGCTGCCGCATCCGCCGCGCGCCCCCACCGGCGCGGCCTGGCGGCTGCTCGGCCACCGCACCGTGGATCCCCGCTGGGGCGAGTGGCTGGGCATCACCGACAGCGTCTCGGCGTGATGCAGGCCCCGTTCGCCCCCCACCGCTCGGACGCTCGCGTCGGGCCCCTGCGAGGGGGCCGGACATGACGTCACCGGGGACCGCGCGGCGGCTGTGGGCGCTCGGCGAGCCGCTCCACGCGCTCACCTACTTCGCCGACGAGTGCCGGGCGGCCGCCGAGCAGGTCGGTCTCCGCGGCTTCTGGTCGAGCTACTTCGCGATGCGCGCGGCGCCACTGGGCCCGGTCGGGCCCGAGGTGGTGACGGCGACGTTCTACGGCTTCGCACCGTCCTTCGTCGCGAAGCGCGTGCCGGCCGTGTGGGACGCCGCCACCCCGGCCGACGCCCTCGCGGCCCGGCTCGCCGGGGTGGACGCCGCGGTCCGGCGGGTGCTGGGGCGGGAGTGGTCGGCCTCGGCCGAGGCGGCGGAGGCCGCGGACCTGGCCCGGCGCGCCGCGGCCGCCGTCGACGCGCCCGGCCGGCCGCTGGCCGCCGCGAACGCCGGGCTGCCGCTTCCGGAGCCGCCGCACCTGGCCCTGTGGCAGGCCCTGACCACGCTGCGGGAGCACCGCGGCGACGGCCACTCCGCCGCCCTGCTGCAGCGGGGGATCTCCGGCCTGCAGGCCAACGTGCTCGCGGTGGCGGCCGGGCGCACCGACCGCGAGTGGCTGCTCCGGGCGCGCGGCTGGACGGAGCCGGAGTGGGACGACGCCGCCGTCGCGCTCGCCGGCCGCGGCTGGCTGGACGGCGGCGACCTGACCGCCGAGGGGCTGGCGATGGTGACCGCGGTCGAGGCCGACACCGACCGTCTCGCGCTCGGTCCCTGGCGGGCGCTCGGCGACCCCGGCTGCGACCGGCTCGGCGCGCTGCTGGCGCCCGTGCGCCGCGCCGTCGTCGCCGCGGGGAACTGGCCGGCCGGCAACCCGATCGGCGCCCCCGACCCCACCTGACCGGGCAACTTCGCACTTCTGCACCGGGCAGAAGTGCGAAGTTGCCCGGCCGTCAGGTGACCCGGGCCCGCTCGGCCGGGTACCGCTCGTGGGCGCCCTCGGCGAGGACGTCGCGGAACCGGTCCATCGCCTCCCAGACGTCGACGAACCGGCTGTAGAGGGGCGCCGGGCCCAGCCGCACGCGGTCCGGCGTCCGGAAGTCGGGGACGACGCCGCGGTCGAGCAGCGCCTGGGTGACCTGCCAGGCCTGCGGGTGGGCGAGGCTGACGTGCGAGCCGCGGCGGGCGGCGTCCCGGGGCGAGGCCAGGGCGACGCCGTGCGGGGCCAGCCACCCGTCGGCCAGGGCGACCACCAGGTCGGTGAGCGCCCGGCCCTTCGCGGCCAGCCGGTCGACGCCCGCCTCGGCCACCAGCCGCGCGCCCACCTCGACCGCAGCCATCCCCGGCACGGGCGGCGTCCCCACGGCGAAGCGCTCGATTCCGGGCGCCGGGTCGTAGGCCTGGCCCATCGCGAACTGGTCCCGCTGGCCGAACCAGCCCCAGATCGGCTGGCGCAGCTGCTCCTGGAGCTCGCGCCGCACGTAGAGGAACGCCGGGGCGCCCGGGCCACCGTTCAGATACTTGTACGTGCAGCCCACCGCCAGGTCGGCGCCGATCGCGGTGAGCTCGAGCGGCACCGCGCCCGCGGCGTGGGAGAGGTCCCACAGCACCAGCGCGCCGGCGTCGTGCACCAGCCGCGTGACGGCGGCCAGGTCGGGCAGGGCACCGGAGCGGTAGGCCACCGCGGAGAGGACGACGACGGCGACCCGCTCGTCCAGCGCCGCCGCGAGCACGTCGAGGTCGAGCCCCTCGTCGATGTCGGCCGCGACCTGGCGCACCGACATCCCGCGGGCCGCGGCGACCCCGGCGACCAGGTAGCGGTCGGTGGGGAAGTCGTCGGCGCAGCAGACCAGCACGTCGCGGCCCGGCCGGGCATCAGCGCCCGCGACCAGCAGCTTGTAGAGGTCGACCGAGGTCGAGTCCCCGATCAGCACCTCGCCGGGCCGGGCGCCGAGGACACCGGCGGCCAGCACGTCGCCGACCTCGGTGGCCCGGCCGATCCACGACGACCACGAGCCGACGAGCCCGCGGCCCCACTCCTCCTCGACCACCCGGGCCAGCGCCGCGGGGGTGTCCCGGGGCAGGCGCCCGAGGGAGTTGCCGTCGAGGTAGAGGAGCGCGTCGTCGGCGATCACGAACCGGTCGCGGAAGGCGGCGAGCGGGTCGGCGGCGTCGAGGTCCGCCGCGGCCGCCCGGGTGAGGTCCACGACCGCGTGTCTACCGAAGGGGGCTGCGGCGCGCGACGGCGCTCCGGGGGGGCGGGCAATTCCGCGCTTCTGCACGGTGCAGAAGCGCGGAATTGCCCGGGGTGGGGCATCGCGGGGGCGCGGTGGGGGCGTCGCGGGGGCGTCGCGGGGGTGCGGAACGGCCCCGGGGACGGCGGAGCGTCGGGGCGTGGTCGGGAGCGGCGCGCACGGACTTCCGCCGGGCCGGGACACCAGCGCGGGACGGGAGTCGGCTGCCGGTAGGTTGTCCGGCGTGAGCGTCGTCGAGACCATCCTCGTCTTCGCGGTGATCCCGCTGGCGATCGTCCTGCTGTTCGCCGTGCTGACCCTGCTGCCCGGGCGCCAGAAGAAGGCCCGCTACAAGCCGGGCCAGCCGTGGGAGCACGGGCCGGTCTGGTGGGAGCCGCACCCGCTGCAGGCGGGCGGGCACCACGACAGCGGGCACACCGCGATCGGGTCGGCCGCGTCCTCCGCAGGCCCGCTCGGCGGCGCCCGCGGGACCTGGTGACCGGAGCCGGTGACCCCATGACCCCCTGCACCCCGACCGTTCCCGGAGGCCGGCGATGACCCGCGCGCTCGAGGCCGAGTCCCACGACACGGCCACCGCCCACACCGCAGCCTCCCGCACCGACGAGGACTCGTCGCCCGGCCCGTTCAGCCTCCAGGACCTCGCGCGGATCGACGAGGCGCTGACGATGTCCTCGCGCGAGACCGGCCTGCGGTTCACCCTCTACATCGGTGACCTGGGCGCGCGCACCCGGTCCCGCGCCGAGGAGCTGCACGCCCTCTCCGGCCACGACCCCGCCGACGCGGTGCTGCTGGCGGTCTCGCCGGGCCAGCGCGTGGTCGAGGTCGTGACCGGCCACGCCGCCGCCCGCCGGCTGCCGGACCGCGCCTGCGCCCTCGCCGTCCTGTCGATGACGAACTCCTTCGCCGCCGGCGACCTCGTGGGCGGCGTCGTCAACGGGCTGCGCCAGCTGTCCGACCAGGCCGGCCACCCGCGGGGCCTGCACCTGCGCTGAGGCGCCGCCCCACCGCTGAACGCGAGAGGCCCAGAACCCGCCGGGTTCTGGGCCTCTCGCGTACAGCGCTCCCTGAGGGGACCTTCGACTACTCGGAGGCAGCCGCGTCCCGCTCCCGGGCCCGCAGCGACCGCGCGATGCCGTCACGGCCCTCGGCCACCAGCCGGCGCAGCGACGCGGGGTGCTCGTCCTCGGCCAGCCACGCGTCGGCGGCCTGCACGGTCCGCAGCTCGACCACCGGCGGGAACAGGTACTGCACGGCGTTCTTGGCGATCTCGCCGGGCCGGTTCTCCCACAGCGGGCGGATGTCGGCGAAGTAGCGCTCCACGTACCCGGCGGTGAGCTCCCGCTGAGCGGGATGCCAGAAGCCGGCCAGCATCGCCTCGTGGACGGCGTTGGGGATGCTCGGGTCGGTGAAGGCCTTGCGCCAGGTCTCCTCCTTCGAGGCGGCGGTCGGCAGCAGCGCCCGGGCGGTGGCGGCGCGGCGGACCCCCGTGGCGGTGGCGTCGCGGGTGGCCTCGGCGTCGATCTCCGCCTCGCCGGCCGCGCCGATGGCCACCAGCCCGTTGAGGAAGGCCCACCGCGCGTCGGCGTCCACGGCGAGCCCCTCGATCTCGCGTGAGCCGTCGAGCAGGCCGCGCAGGACGGCGGCGTGCTCCTCGCTGCGGGCGGCCGCGGCCAGCGTGCGGGACCACTGCAGCTGCTCGTCGCTGTCGGGTGCGGCGGCCTCCAGCGCGGTGAGCGCCTTGTCGGCCAGCGCGCTCCAGCCCACCTCGGCCCAGCGCGGGTCGACGTAGGAGGTCAGCGCCGTCTGCACGCGGGCCAGCAGCGACTGGACGACGCTGATCTCGCTCTCGGCGTCGATGCCGGCCAGAACCAGCTGCACCCACTCGCGGGCGGGCAGCTCGGCGTCGCGGGTCATGTCCCACGCCGCCGACCAGCACAGCGCCCGGGCCAGCGGGTCGGGAAGCGCGCCGATCGCCGTCCGCAGGGTGGCCAGGGACCGCTCGTCCAGGCGGAGCTTGGCGTAGGTGAGGTCGTCGTCGTTGACCAGCACCAGTGCGGCGGCCGGATGCCCGACCAGGTCGGGCACCTCGGTGCGCTCGCCGGCCACGTCGAGCTCGACCCGGGTGGTGCGGGTCAGCCCGTCGGGGCCGGTGTCGTAGAGGCCGACCGCGAGCCGGTGCCGGCGCAGGTGCGGGTGCTCGGGCACCGCGCTCTGCTCGATCGCGAAGGAGGCGTACCGGCCGTCCCCGGTCAGCTCGAAGACCGGGCGCAGGGTGTTGACCTGGCTGGTCTCCAGCCACTGCTGCGACCACTCCGACAGGTCGCGGCCGGTGGCCGCCGACAGCGGATCGAGGAGGTCGGCGAGCGTGGTGTTGCCGTACTCGTGGTCGCGGAAGTACTGGCGGATGCCGGCGAGGAACTCGTCGCGGCCGACGTAGGCCACCAGCTGCTTGAGCACCGAGGCGCCCTTGGCGTACGTGATGCCGTCGAAGTTCACCTCGACCGCGGCGACGTCGACCATGTCGGCGGCGATCGGGTGGGTCGAGGGCAGCTGGTCCTGCGCGTAGGCCCAGGCCTTCTCGGAGTTGGCGAACGTCGTCCACGCCGTCGTGTACTCGGTGGCCTCCGCCTGGCACAGGGTGCTGATGTAGGTGGCGAAGGACTCGTTGAGCCACAGGTCGTCCCACCAGCGCATGGTCACCAGGTCGCCGAACCACATGTGCGCCAGCTCGTGCAGGATCGTCTCGGCCCGGCGCTCGTACCGCGCCCGGCTGGTCCGCGACCGGAAGACGTAGTCCTCCAGGAACGTGACGGCCCCGGCGTTCTCCATCGCCCCGGCGTTGAACTCGGGCACGAACAGCTGGTCGTACTTGTCGAACGGGTACGGGTAGTCGAACACCCGGTGGTAGAAGTCGAAGCCCTGCTTGGTGACGGCGAACAGCTCGTCGGGGTCCAGGAACTTGGCCAGCGACGCCCGGCAGTACAGGCCCAGCGGGATGCCGTCGTGCTCGTCGGTCACCCGCGCGTACGGCCCGGCGATCAGCGCCACCAGGTAGGTCGACAGGCGCTTGGTGGGCTCGAAGTGCACCAGCTGCGAGCCGCCGGCACCGCTCTCGATGGTCCGGCCGCCCGTGTTGGACACGACCTGCCAGTCGAACGGCGCGAGGGCGTGCACCGTGAACGTGCCCTTGAGGTCGGGCTGGTCGAAGCAGGCGAACATCCGCTTGGCGTCGGCCGGCTCGAACTGGGTGTAGAGGTAGACCTGCCCGTCCTCCGGGTCCTCGAAGCGGTGCAGCCCCTCGCCGGAGTTGGAGTACCGGCAGTCGGCGATGATCTCGAGGGTGTTCTGCGCGGCCAGGCCGGGCAGCGGCAGGCCGCCGTCCTCGGTGTAGGTGCTCACGTCGAGGGCCGCGCCGTTGAGCGTGGCGGAGTGCACGCGCTCGGCGACGAGGTCGATGAAGGTGCTCGCGCCGGGCTCGCGGCAGGCGAACTCCACCGTCGTCGTCGACCGGAACGTCGAGGTGCCGGGGTGCCCCGCGCCGTCGGTCAGGTCGAGGTGGAGGTCGTAGCCCTGCACGGCCAGGAGGCGGGCGCGGGCGGCGGCATCGTCGCGGGTCAGGTTGGGTACGGCCACACCCGGCAGCTTCCCACGGGGGGACGACGGGCCGCCGGGCGTCGTCCCACCTCCCGGGAACAACCCGCGCGGACACCGACTTGGCAGCCCGCAGAGGGCCGGTGCGCAGCCGGCCCGCGAACCACCCCGAGATGAACAGGGAGCACCCCCGCATGACCGAAGCAGTGCAGAGCGCACCGACCACGGCCCGCGTCGACTTCTGGTTCGACCCCCTGTGCCCCTGGGCGTGGCTGACCAGCCGCTGGGTGATCGAGGCCGCCACGGTGCGCGACATCGACCTGCACTGGCACGTCATGTCGCTGGCGGTGCTCAACCGCGGCCGCGACCTGCCGGAGGAGTACCGGGAGATGATGACGCAGGCGATCGGCCCGGTCCGGGTGGCGATCGCCGCGGCGCAGCAGCACGGCGACGGGGTGCTCGGCGACCTCTACACGGCCATGGGCACGCTGCGCCACCACGAGGGCGTGGAGCTCGAGGACCTGATCGTCCCGGCGCTGGAGCGGGTCGGGCTGCCGACCTCCCTGGCCGAGGCCGCGACGTCCACCGAGTACGACGAGGCGCTGGAGAAGAGCCACCACGCCGGCATGGACCCGGTCGGCGACGACGTCGGGACCCCCGTCATGCACATCGACGGCGTCGCCTTCTTCGGCCCGGTCATCAGCAAGGTGCCCACCGGCGAGGACGCCGGCCGCGCCTTCGACGGTGCCGTCCTGCTCGCCAACCTGCCCGACTTCTGGGAGCTCAAGCGCACCCGGCTCTCCGGCCCCGACATGGCGTCGGTCCCGGCGCACGCCCTGGAGTTCACCCGCCGCGACTGATGGCGGACCGTGCCGGCGGCGCCCTGCGGCCGGGCCGGGGACGGCGCTGCGGCATCCTGACCGGGTGCCGCATCGCCGCCGTCAGCGCATTCTCGTCACCGGCGCCAGCGCCGGCCTCGGCGCGGGCATGGCCCGCCGGTTCGCCGCCCGAGGCCGCGACCTCGCCCTCGTGGCCCGCCGGCTGGACCTGCTCGACGCCCTGCGCGACGAGTTGCTCGCCGCGCACCCCGGCATCCGGGTGGTCACCGCGGCCCTGGACGTCGACGACGCTGCCGCGGTCGACGAGGTCGTGCCGGCGCTGGCCGCCGAGCTCGGCGGGATCGACCGGTTCGTCGCCAACGCGGGCATCGGCAAGGGCGCCTCGGTCGGCACCGGCAAGGGCTGGGCGAACCGGGCGACGCTGTTCACCAACGTGCTCGGCACCCACGCGCAGTGCGAGGCCGCGGTCACCCTCTTCCGCGAGCAGGGCCACGGGCACCTGGTGGTCATCTCGTCGGTGGCGTCGATCCGCGGCATGCGCGGGACCCGGACGGCGTACGGCGCGAGCAAGGCCGCGATCAACGCGCTGGCCGAGGGCATCCGCTCCGACCTGCTCGGCACCGACATCCGGGTGACGACGGTGCTGCCCGGCTACATCGAGACCGACATCAACGTCGGCCGCCGCGGCCCGTTCACGGTCGACCTGGACACCGGCGTCGACGCGCTGGTCGCCGCCATCGAGCGCGAGCCGGTGCGGGCCTACGTGCCGGAGTGGCCGTGGCGTCCGGTCGCCGGCCTGCTGCGCGTCCTGCCGCTGCCGGTGGTCCGCCGCCTCACGTAGCAGCACAGTCGCTCGGGCACGGAAACCGTTACCGAGCGACTCCGTGCCGGGCGGCGGCCAGCGCCATCGTCGCCGGGTCGTAGGGACCGGCGTCCGGGCGCCCGGAGCGCACGGCGGCCAGCACCGCCAGCAGCTCCTCGCGCTGGGCGGCGACGAACGCGGCGTCCACGACCGCGCCGTGCCCCGGCACCACCGGACCGCGGGCCAGCGCGTGCAGCCGGCCCACCGTCGCCGGCCACTCGGCGGGGAACGCGTCCTCGAACGCCGGCGGAGCGCCGGACTCGACGAGGTCGCCGGCGAAGAGCACCGTCGCGTCGCCGCCGGCCTCCACCTCGACGACCAGGTCGGAGTCGGTGTGCCCCCGGCCGAGGAAGCGCAGCACGACCTCCCGCCCGCCGACGTCCAGGTGCGCGACGTCGTCCACCAGCGCGTCCGGCGGGTCGATCGGCGCGGCGGCCACGCGCGCGGCGCCCTCCTCGTCGCCGGCGGCCCGCAGCTCCGCCACCCGCGCCGTCCGCCGGCCCTCCCCGCCGGTCCGCAGCCCGGTGGCGCAGGCGCGGGCGCCCCACACCGTCGCCGGCCGGAAGGCCGCGTTGCCGAAGCAGTGGTCGTAGTGGGCGTGGGTGTTCACGACCGTCCACGGGTGCGGGGTGATCCGGCGGATCGCGGCGATCAGGTCGGCGGCCTCGCCGAGGTCGGACCGGGTGTCGACCACCAGGCAGGCGCCGTCGCCGAGCACCAGACCGCAGTTGAGGTCCAGCTCGGCGTGCCGCCGGACGAGCACGCCGTCGGCCACCTCGACGAAGGTCACCAGTGCACCCGCATCGGCCGCCCCCGGGAGTCCGGCGAGTCCTCGCCGACGCACTCCGCCGTCCCGTCGGCGATCCGGCGGGCCGACCACGCCGCGGCGCAGGCGTCGAGCACGTCCATCGCCGGCTCCAGGGCGCGGATGCGCTCGACCCGAACCCCGGGGACGGCGAGGACGGCGGGGACGTCGTCGAGCAGCAGCAGGCGCACCGAGCGGCCCTCCAGCAGCGCCCCGGCCCACCGCCCGCGGCACCCGTCCACCCCCAGCACCGCCACCCGGGCAGCCTGACAGACTCGGGGCCATGCGCGTCTTCGTCGGCACCGACCATGCGGGCCTGGAGTTCAAGGAGCACCTCAAGGCCGCCCTCGCGGCGGCCGGGCACGAGCCGGTCGACTGCGGGGCGTTCACCTACGACGCCCAGGACGACTACCCGCCCTTCTGCTTCGAGGTCGGCGAGCGCGTGGTGACCGAGCCGGGCAGCCTCGGCGTGGTCATCGGCGGCTCCGGCAACGGCGAGCAGATCGCGGCGAACAAGGTGCCCGGCGTCCGCGCCGCGCTGGTGTGGAACACCGCCACCGCGGAGCTGGCCCGCCAGCACAACGACGCCAACGTCGTCGCCGTCGGCGCCCGCCAGCACAGCGTGGAGGAGGCCACCGATCTGGTGCTCCGCTTCCTCGACACCCCCTTCAGCGGGGACGAGCGGCACGTGCGCCGCATCGGGCTGATCGCCGACTACGAGCGGGACCGGCACCGGCCGGCCGGCGGGCTGCCGACCCGTTCGGAGGCCGACGCGGGATGACCGGGTCGGAGCTGCGGCGGGCCGCTGCCGCGGCTCGCGAGCTGCTCGCGACGGTGCCCGACGGCACCGCGCGCGTCCCCGCCATGGACGACGACGTCGCCGGGGTCACCGCGCACGTCACGGGGTGCCTGGTCTGGTACGCCCAGGACCTCGCCGCCGGACCCGAGCGGGCCGACGGCTTCACGCTGGCCCGCCGGGGCGAGGCCGGGCTGCCCGAGCTGGTCCGCCAGCAGGCGGCCGCCGCCGAGGTGCTGGCGCGGACCGTCGAGGGCGCCGCGCCCGGCGACCGCGGCTGGCACGACTGGGGGCGCCCGGACGCCGCCGGGTTCGCCGCGATGGGCGCCGCCGAGCTGCTGCTGCACGCCGGCGACGTCGCGGCAGCGCTGGGCCTGCCGTGGGCGCCGCCGGCCGATCTCGCCGACGCCGTCCTGGTCCGGCTGTTCCCGTGGGCGCCGTCCGACGCCGACCCGGTCGCGGCGCTGCGCTGGGCCACCGGCCGCGGCGAGCTGCCCGGGCTGGAGTCGGTGCACTCGTGGCGCTGGCACTGCTCGCCGCTGGAGGAGTGGGACGGCAGCCGCGCGCTCTGAGGGGGGTCGTCCGGAGCCGGGACGAGAACTAGGGTTCTCCCATGGCGAAATACGTGCTTCTAGCGCTGAACGGGCCCACCGACGGGGAGGGCGACGAGCAGGCGTTCAACACCTGGTACGACGAGGTGCACCTCCCCGACCTGCTGTCGATCGACGGCGTGACGTCCGCCCGCCGGTACAAGGTGGTGCTCGGCAACCGGGTCGAGTGGCCCTACGTCGCCGCCTACGAGATCGAGACCGACGACGTCGAGGCCTTCATGAACGACCTCGGCACCAAGCCGCGGCCCTTCACCCCGACCATGGACCGCACCCGGTCGGGGTTCGTGCTCGCGCAGCAGATCTCGGAGTAGCCGGGCGGCTAGAAGTCGTCCGGGCACCAGGGCGTCACCGGCCAGGAGAAGGCGGTGGCGGCGAGGGTGACCGCGCCCGGGCTCACCTCGGTGACCCGGCCGGCGGCCTGCAGCGAGGCCGGCGAGACCCCGCCGAGGTAGGCAGCGGCCAGTTCCTCGCTGCCGAGCACCAGGTCGGGGTCGCGGTCGGTGCGCCCGCAGTAGCCGCCGGCCGGGTGGCCGGACAGCCGCCACCGCCCGGCGTTCCACGGGCAGAACTCGTCGCGTACCTCGAGCACCAGGTCGATCGGGGCGGGGTAGCGGCGGGCGGCCAGCGCGCGGTCGACGTCGACCAGCCGCACCCACAGCGAGTCCAGCGGCCGGCGGTGCAGGGCGCGCGGATCGGCCACCAGGTGCCGCAGCGGCTCGTCCGCCGACGCCGTCCGCGCCCGCACGGTGCGCACCAGGTCGATCGACAGCAGGTACCGCCACAGCGCCGCGTACGCCGGGGTGTCCAGCGCCCGGACCTCCTCGACCGACACCGTGCCGTCGGGCGCGCCGTGGTCGTCCCACGCGGCGGTCACCCGGTAGGCCGCGTAGCCGGTGACCGCGCCGTCGGGTCCGGTGTGCAGCAGGTACCGGCGGGCGGTGGCGCCGCCGCGCCGCTCGGGCCGGTCCTCCAGCAGGCGGTCCCACCAGGGCGTCGTCCGCGCCAGGTTTCCCGGGACGAACCGGCGCACCTGCTCGTGCACGCGGGCCGCGGCGTCGCGGAACTCCTCGACCTCCACGGGCGTCACGGCGCCGGCGCCGAGGTCGACGTCGGGGCGCAGGCCGAGTTCCGCGATCCGCCCGCTCAGGCCTCCGAGCTCGGCGGCCGGCGCGTAGCCGAAGCGGCCGTAGATCGCGCCCTCGGACGCCCACAGCGCCGCGACGGGCTCGCGCTGCTGCTCGTGCAGCTCGGTCAGCTGCCGGCGCATCATCGCGGTGAGCACGCCCCGGCGGCGGTGGGTGGGGGAGACGGTCACCCAGGTGACGCCGGCGCACGGGACGACGGCGCCCGGCACGGTCAGCTCGCGGCCGTAGATGCCGGCCGTGGCCACGACCCGCTCGCCCTCCCACAGGCCCAGCGACCGGTCGAGCTCGGCGACGGGCGGTACCTCGTCGGTCCACGCGGAGGAGGGCTCGCTGCCGAAGACCGCCGACATCGTGCGGGAGAAGGCGGGCCACTCCGCGGGTGTGGCGGGGCGCAGGCGGGCGGCGAGGTCTGCGGGTGCGTCGTCCACAGCGAGGTGTCTACCCGCCGCGGCGGACAGGTCGCCAACGACTTCGGCCCGCATCCGGGCCGCCGCGGTGCCAGGATGCCGCGCATGGATCCGGCGCAGCGGCCCATCGGCTGGTGGGTCAAGCACCTCGACGCCCTCCTGGAGGACGTCGTCGACACCGCCGTCGCCGGGGAGGGCCTCACCCGCCGGCACTGGCAGGTGCTGCACTCGCTGGCCGAGGCGCCGGCCGACGAGGCGGCGCTGGCGAGTTCCCTGGCCGACTTCGACGGGCGCGTCCCGGCGATCGCGGCCGACCTGTACGGCCGCGGCTGGGTGGACCGCACGACCGGAGCGCTGACGCTCACCGCAGAGGGGCGGACCGCCCACGAGCGGCTGGAACGGGCGATCGGCCGGGTGCGCCGGCACGTGGCCGACGGGCTGTCCCGGCAGGAGTACGAGCGCACGGTGCTGGTGCTGCGCCGGATGGCGGAGAACATCGAGCGCGCGCTGGGCCGGGAGAGCTGAGCGGCGTGCCCGCGACCCCCGCCGACGTCCGCGCCGTCGCGCTGGCGCTGCCCGAGGCGACCGAGCGCCCGGCGTGGGACCTGGCCTGCCTGCGGGTGAAGGACAAGATCTTCGCCTCGATGCCGCCCGGGGAGGAGTGGGTGGCGATCCGGCTGGCCGAGGGGGAGAACCGGACGCTGGCCGCCGAGCGGCCCGAGGTCTTCTCGGTGCCGCACCACTACCGGAACTCGACGATGGTCGTCGTCGACCTCGCGGCGGTCGACCGGGACGAGCTCGCCGAGCTGCTCACCGAGGCCTGGCGGCTGCGGGCGCCGGCGCGGCTGCGCGCGGCCTTCGATGCAGCGGCGGAGCCGTCCGATCAGGCCTGACCGGCCCTCCTGCAGGGTCCCGCCGCGAGCGTGCGAGTGGTGGGGGGCAGGAGGGTCCTTCCTCAGGACCGCAGGTAGGCCAGGGTCGCCATGACCCGGCTGTTGCGGTCCTCGTCGGGGGCCAGGCCGAGCTTGGCGAAGATCCGCTGGGTGTGCTTCTCCACTGCCCCGGGGGTGACCACCAGGAGCCGGGCGACCGCGGTGTTGGAGTGGCCCTCGGCGATCAGGCCCAGCACCTCGCGCTCCCGCGGCGTCAGCCGGCGCACCGGGTCGTCGGACCGCCGCCGGGCGAACAGCTGCGCCACCACCTGCGGATCGAGCACGGTGCCCCCGGCGACGACGTCCGACAGCGCGGCCAGCAGCTGGTCCAGGTCCGCCACCCGGTCCTTGAGCAGGTAGCCGACCCCGCCGCGGCCGTCGGCGAGCAGCTCGTCGGCGTAGGCGACCTCGACGTACTGGGAGAGCACGAGCACCGCGGTCCCCGGGACCGAGGCGCGGGCCTCGACGGCGGCCCGCAGGCCCTCGTCGGTGTGCGTCGGGGGCATCCGGACGTCGACGACGGCGACGTCCGGGCGCAGCTCCCGCACGGCCCGCACCAGCGACGGGCCGTCTCCGACGGCGGCGACGACCTCCGTGCCGGCCTCCTCCAGGAGGCGCACCAGCCCCTCCCGGAGGAGCACCGAGTCCTCGGCGAGCACGACCCGCATCACGCGAGCGGCACCTCCGCCGTGAGCCGGGTGGGGCCGCCGCGCGGGCTGTCCACGGTCAGGGCGCCGTCGGCCGCGCGCAGCCGGTCGGTCAGCCCGGCCAGCCCGTGCCCGGGGGCGGCGACCGCACCTCCGGTGCCGTCGTCCTCCACGACGACCCGCAGCGTCCCGTCGTCCCGGGAGACGCCGACGCGGCACAGCTGCGCGCCGCTGTGCTTGGCCACGTTGGCCAGCGCCTCGCTGACCACGAAGTAGGCGGTGTTCTCCGTCACCGGCGCGAGCCGCTCCGCGGGCAGGTCGACGGCGAGCTCGACGGGCACGGGGGACCGGGCGGCGAGCGCGGCCAGCGCGGCGGCCAGGCCGCGGTCGGCCAGCACCGGCGGGGCGATGCCGCGGGAGAGGGCGCGCAGCTCCTCCAGCGCCTCGCGGGCCAGGCCGGCCGCCTCGCCGAGCGTGCTCCGGGCGGCGGCGGGATCGCGGTCGAGCTGGCGCTGCGCGCGGGCGAGGTCCATGCCCAGGCGGACGAGGTGCTGCTGCGGGCCGTCGTGGATGTCGCGCTCCAGCCGGCGCAGCGCCACGGCCTCGGCGGCGACGGCCGCGTCCCGGCCCTGCGTGGCCCGGTCGATCTGCTCCTGCGCGGCCGCCCGGGAGGTCAGCAGCGCCCGGCCCAGCTGGGCCTGCAGCACCGCCACCCCGCGGACGGCGAAGGGCAGTACCAGCGCGAACGCCAGCCCGATCAGCGCGTAGAACAGGATGCGCCGGCCCGCGGTGCTCTCCTGGCCCAGCAGCTCGAGCAGGTCCTCGTTGTCGGGGGTCGTGCTCGCGTCCGGCAGCGTCCAGTCCCAGGCGCCGTAGGTCAGCCCGCCCAGCGCGACCGACCAGAACGTCACCGTCACGACGAACGCCAGGATCGCGAACGGGAAGCGGATCAGGGCGTGCAGCGCGTCCAGCCAGGACTGGGCGTCGCGCAGCGGGGTGAGCAGCCGGCGCAGCGGGGAGCCCTCGGCCCGCCGGTAGGCCGGGCGGGGCAGCTCGCGGCGCAGCACGGACGGCAGCCACGCGCGCTCGGCGGTGGCCAGGCCGCGGGCCGCGACGAGGGTCAGGGCCAGCACGGCGACACCCACCCAGATCACCAGCAGCCCGGCCCCGACGGAGAGGCCGGTGACGACGACGACGAACGCGACGATCGCCAGCGGGAAGGAGGCGAGCGCGTAGCCGGTGTCGATCGCGACCTGGCGGAGGAAGCCCCGCCGCCGGGGGGCCGGGAGCGCGGTCGTCGCCGGTGGCGGCCGGAGCGTCTCGGGGGTCATGAGGATCTCGGTGCTCATGCCGTCGAGCCTGGTGCGGTGGCGGCTCCGGGCCGATCCGGCGACCCGGCCGGTCGGGTGTCGGGCTGGCCCGACGGTCGGGATTCGGCGTCCATCTCACCCGGGATGCTCCCCGGCCGGTGTTCCCCGTGTCCAGGCCCGGTCCCGTCCCGCTCGTTAGGGTCGGTCCCGGCCCTCGGGGTGGATGCCGGCAACGGAGCCCGCGTCCGCCCCCGGGCCGGGGGAGGCGAGCTGTCGTGCGCATGAGGACCTGGGCGGCCGGACTGTCGCTGCTGCTCGTGGCCGCCTGCTCCAGCGGCGCCGACGACGAGCCGGAGCAGCCGGCGGGCCCGGGCCCGGCCGCGGCCTCGGTCGGCACGCGGGCCCCCGACCAGCGGCTCACCGTGGTCGGCGACGCCGATCCGGTGGCCGCGGCGGCCGCGGCCAGCCGGGCGCTGTTCGAGCGGGCCGACGTCGCCGTCCTCGCCCGGGACGGCGACCGGGCCGGGGAGCTGCTGGGCGCCTCCGCGGCTGCCGGGCTCGGAGTGCCGCTGCTGCTCGAGCCCGCCGAGGGCGCCGCCCCCGCCGTCGCCGAGGAACTCGCCCGGCTGGGGACGACGACGGTGCTGGCCGTCGGCGAGGCCACCGCGGAGGACGCCGGGGTGGACGTCGTGGCGGTGGCGGCCGACCCCGGCGCCGTCGAGGGTGCGACCGGGCTCGACCTCGGCGACGCCCAGGAAGTGGCCGAGGACGACGGGGTCGCCGCGGTGGCCGCGCTCGACCCCGGTGAGCCGGTCGCGCTGGTGCCCGAGGGCGGGGCGCCCGGCGGCGGGGGCGACGGCCGGCTGCCCGACGTCGACCGGGGCGAGCCGCTGTCCGACACCCTGGTGCTCACCACGGGCGCCCCCGAGGCGCTGGCCGGTGTCGCCACCGCGCGCGCGGCCGGGGCGCGGGTGCACGTCACCGGTGGGGCCACCGATCCGCGGGCCTCCGCCGACCTGGTGGAGCTGCTCGCGGGGACCGAGGCCGCCACCGTGCTGGCGCTCGGCGCCGACCTGGCCGCCGAGGACGGGCTGGACTGGAAGCTCGCCGCCGCCGCCACCGGCGCCCAGCTGCCCGGCGGGGGTCAGCTGCTGTTCCCCGGCCGGATGCTGGTCGCGCTCTACGGCCATCCCGGCACCGCGGCGCTCGGCCTGCTGGGCGAGCAGGACGCGGCCGGCGCGATCGACCGGGCGCGGCAGCACGCCGCCGCCTACGAGCCGCTGGTCGACGTGCCCGTCGTCCCGGCGTTCGAGATCATCGCGACGGTGGCCTCGTCGGCCCCCGGGGCGGACGGCGACTACTCCGCCGAGGCCGACGTCGCGGTGCTGCGGCCCTGGGTGGAGGCGGCGGGCGAGGCCGGCGTCTACGTCTTCCTCGACCTGCAGCCGGGCCGCACCGACTACGTCACCCAGGCCGAGCGCTACCGCGAGCTGCTGGAGCTGCCGCACGTGGGGCTCGCGCTGGACCCGGAGTGGCGGCTGGGCCCGAACGAGGTGCACCTGACCCAGATCGGCTCGGTGGACGTCGAGGAGGTCAACCGCGTCGTGACCTGGCTGGCGGACCTGACCCGGGAGAACGCGCTGCCGCAGAAGCTGCTGGTGCTCCACCAGTTCCGGCTCGACATGATCCCGGGCCGGGAGCGGCTGGACACCTCGCGCGACGAGCTGGCCGTCCTCATCCACGCCGACGGGCAGGGCTCGCAGGGCGACAAGCAGGCCACCTGGCAGGCGCTGCACCGGGACGCGCCGCCGGTCTGGTGGGGGTGGAAGAACTTCGTCGACGAGGACCTGCCGATGCTCACGCCCGAGCAGACGGTGGCGCAGGTGGACCCCGTGCCCGACCTGGTCAGCTACCAGTAGGCGGAGGGGCTCCCGTTCTGTCGTCCTCCTGTGGTGAGCTGGCTGCCCGCCAGAGACCGACCACCAGGAGGAGCCGTGACGACCGTCCTGCCCGGCCAGACCGGCGAGCTCGACCCGCGCCTGCTCGAGCACCGCCGGGAGCTCACCGGCTACTGCTACCGCATGCTCGGGTCCTCCTTCGACGCGGACGACGCGGTGCAGGAGACGATGGTGCGGGCCTGGCGGGGGCTGGCCGACTTCGAGGGCCGCTCGGCGCTGCGCTCGTGGCTGTACCGGATCGCGACGAACGTGTGCCTGGACCAGCTCAACGGCCGCAAGCGGCGCGCGCTGCCGATGGACCTGTCGGGCACGTCGTGGCAGCCGGTGGAGGCCTCGCTGGCCGCGAAGAAGCCGGCCGACGCGTGGGTCGAGCCGGTGCTGGACCGCCAGGTCGTGCCGGAGGACGCCGACCCGGCCGAGCAAGCGGTTGCCCGCGAGTCGATCCGGCTGGCCTTCGTCGCGGCGCTGCAGCACCTGCCGCCCCGGCAGCGCGCGGTGCTGCTGCTGCGCGACGTGCTGCGGTGGAAGGCCGACGAGGTCGCCACGCTGCTGGAGTCAACGGTCGCGTCGGTCAACAGCGCGCTGCAGCGGGCGCGGGCGACCCTGGCCGCCGTCGGCGGGGAGCTCGACGAGCGCCCGCTGGACGCCGACCACCGCGAGCTGCTCGACCGCTACCTCGACGCCTTCCTCCGCTACGACATCGAGGCGTTCGTGGCCCTGCTGCACGAGGACGCGACGCAGCACATGCCGCCGTTCGAGATGTGGCTGCGCGGCCGCGAGGACATCGGCACGTGGATGCTCGGCCCGGGCTCGGCGTGCCGGAACTCGCGCCTGATCGAGGTCAGCGCCAACGGGTCGCCGGCGTTCGCGCAGTACCGGCCCACCGACGGCGGGGGCCACGTGCCGTGGGCGCTGCACGTCCTCGAGGTGGACGACGGGCGGATCACCCACATCTCCAGCTTCCTCGACCTCGACTCGGGGCTGTTCGAGCGGCTGGGGCTGCCGGTGGCGCCGGAGTCCGAGCCCGCCGCCTGAGCGTCGCCGCCCGGGCGGCGGGGCGGGCGACCGTCGAACCCCGGTGGCCCGTTTCGGCGCCCGATGTGGGCCGCCGGCGTCCAACGGTCGCCGCCGACCGGCGCCGATGACCGCGCCGCCGACCCGCGCCGGCGGCCGGCGCGCTACAGCTCGACCGAGACGCCGTCCCGCCACTGGCGGAGCACGAGGTACCGGCCGTGCAGGGCGCCCCGGTCGCGGTGGCCGAAGCCGAGCAGGGTGCCGTCGTGCCCCTGCGCGGCCGGCAGCCACTTGACCGCCTCGAGCCCGTCGCGGACGCCGTCCCGGGTGCGCTCGGGCGCGCGGGCGAGGCCCTCGGCGACCAGCCGGCCCATGTCGTACTGGTAGGCGACGGAGAAGCCGGGGCGGTCCCGCGGCCCGAGGCGCCGGCGCAGCGCCGCGAGCGTGGCATTGCCGTCGGAGTGCATGTCGACGTACACCCAGCCGTCGATGATCCGGGCGAACTCCGGCGCGTAGCCGCGCAGCCCGCAGGTGTTCATGACCCGCGGCCCGGCGAAGCCCGAGGCCGTCACCGCCCGCGCGACCGGCGGCGCGGCCAGCCCGAGCCCGAGGTAGACGACGGCGTCCGCGCCGCCGAGCACCGCCCCGACCTCCGCGGTGGCGTCGTCGGCCGTGACGGCGATCCCGGCGGTGCCGGAGAGCCGCAGGCCGAGGACGTCGGCCTCGTCCTGGAGGAACTGCAGGTGTCGCCGGCCGATGGGGGAGCGGTCGTGGACGACGCCCACCCGGCGCGCGCCCACCTCGGCGAGGTGGCGGGCGATCACGAGCGACTCGTCCTCGTGCGAGCCGACCTGCAGGTGGAACATGTACTCGCCGCGGCCGCGCTCGGTGCCCGCCCAGTTGATCGTGGGCAGCCGGTGGCGCTCGGCCAGCGGGGTCACGACCAGCGCGTTGTCGCCGATCGCCGGGCCCACGACCAGCAGCACGTCGTCGTCGACCAGGCGCGCGTAGGCCCGCTCCACCGCGGCCGCCGTCCCCTCCGGCAGGCCCAGGCCGTACGCGGGGACGAACTCGACGTCGCGGTCCAGCCGGCCGGCGTCCAGCAGCTCGTCCACGGGCAGCCGCAGCAGGTCGACGGGGTCGTCGGCCGGGCCGCCGGGGCCGGTCGCCAGGTCGTTCAGCACGCCGACGCGGTAGGGCTCGGGCACACGGACCTCCTGGGGACGGGGGCCGCCAGTATGGGCTTACCGTGAGGCTTGCCACATGGGTCGGCGGGCGGCGAGGATCGCCGATCGTGACCACCTACACGGCTGAGCAGCTGTCCACCCTCGAGTCGATCCGGCAGGTGAAGGCGCGCTACTCCTACCTGCTGGACACCAAGCAGTGGGAGGCCTGGGGGCAGCTGTTCACCGAGGACTTCCGGTGGGCCACCGAGGGGGGCCTGGCCGTCGAGGGGCGGGCGCCGTTCGTGGAGATGGTGCAGTCCTCGATCGGGACGATCGCGACCGTGCACCAGTTCCACGCGCCGGTGCTGGAGATCCTGTCGCCGACCACCGCGACCGGCCTGTGGCCGATGTTCGACTACGTGGGCTTCCCCGACACGCCCATCCAGGGCTACGGCTACTACCACGAGACCTACCGGCTGACCGGCGACGCGTGGCAGATCTCGACCCAGTTCCTCTCCCGGCTGCGCACCGACGTCACCGCCGGGCTGGCGTCGGGCATCCAGACGACGATCTCGCCGCTGGAGGTGGCGCGGGAGGCCACCGCCGCGCTGCCCGGCCTGGCCACGTGACGGCCCCGGCGCAGGCCCCCGCCCGGGTCAAGCGGGTGGTGCACACGATCCACGCGGTCCGCGACATCGACGCGTGCCGGATGCGCTACCAGGACCTGCTGGGCGGCCTGGTGTTCGCCGAGGGCTACTTCGAGCCCGAGGACCGGGACATGGCGCTGCTCTACGTCGCCGACCACATGGTCGAGCCCATGGCGCCGCGCAACCCCGAGGACCTGTCGAAGCCGTACTCCCGCTACCTGGCGCGCTACGGCGAGGGCTGGCACTCCTTCGAGCTGCGGATCGCCGACTGCCCGCAGGTCGCCGCGCGGCTGGACGCCGACGGCTACACGCTGGCGTCGAACTACGGGATGTTCTTCTACGTCCGCCCCGAGTCGACCGGGGGCATCCTGCTCGAGGCCTGCGACGTCTCGATCCCCAACGACCCCTACGAACGGCGCAACTGGCGGCCGGACTGGGCCGAGGGCATGGCGTCCACCCTGCTGCGGCTGGACCACATCGCCTGCGTCGTGCACGACCTCGACGCCGCCCGCCACCTGTTCACCACCTACGTGGACGGCGAGGTGCTGGACGACGGCCGCATCGAGACACCCCAGCCGGCGCGGCGGGTGCTGCTGCGCCTCGGCGACGCCGACGTGGCCCTCATCCAGCCCGACGACCTGACCGGCGGGGTGCTCGGGGAGTTCACCCGCCCGCCGACGTCGGGGGTGTACGCGCTGGTGTGGGCGGTCGAGGACCTCGACCGTGCCGAGGCCCACTTCGCCGAGCGGGGGGTGCGGGTGACCCGGGAGGGCTGCGTCTCCGGCGGCTTCGCCGTCGACCCCGCGGACTTCGCCGGCGCCCGGCACGAGTTCGTGGCCGCCCGGTGAGCCAGGACGACGTCGCCGAGCTGCAGCAGCAGGTGGCGGCGCTCGCCGCGCGCCTCCGCGAGCTGGAGGACCGGCAGCAGATCGCCCAGATCGCCACCCGGTACGGGCCGGCGGTGGACGTCGGCGACGCGGAGGCCGCCGCGGCGCTGTGGGCCCCGGACGGCGTCTACGCGGCGCCGCCCTACGCGGTGTGGACCGGTCGCGAGCAGATCGCCGGCATGGTGGACGGCGGCCACCAGGACCTCATCCGGGCCGGCGCCGGTCACGTGCTCACCCCGCTGCACGTCGAGCTGGGCGGCGACGAGGCCTGGGGCTGGAACCACGCGATGAACGTGCAGTGGCGGGAGGCCGAGGGGCACTTCGTCGTCTTCCGGCTGTCGGCCAACGAGTGGCACTTCCGGCGCGGGCCGGACGGGTGGCGGGTGGCGAGCCGGGTCAACCGTCCGCTGGACGGCGCGGCCGAGGCCCGGGAGCTGTTCCGGGGCAGCGCGGTGGCCGGCCGTGGCTGAGCGGGTGTCGGTGACGCGCCGGATCCCGGCGTCCGCGGCCGCGGTGTTCGCGGTGGTGTCCGACCCCGCGGGGCACGTGCGGATCGACGGCTCGGGGATGCTCGTCGCGGCGCCCGACGCGGCCCCGCCGACCGCGGTCGGCGACACGTTCGAGATGGACATGGACCGCACGCCGCTGGGCGACCTCCCCGGCGTCACCGCCTACCGGACCCTCAACACGGTGACCGCCTACGAGCCCGGCCGGCGGTTCGAGTGGAGCGTGACCGTGCCCGGCCGGCCACCGATCGGCTACGTGTGGGGGTACCTGGTCGAGCCGGCGGGGGAGGGCGCGTCGGACGTGACCAGCTACTTCGACTGGAGCGGGCTGAGCGCGGAGCGGAAGGCGCGCTCGGCCGGACGGCTGCCGCTGATCCCGGAGACGACGATCGCGGCGACGCTGGAACGGCTGGAGCGGGTGGTCGTCGCGGGCTGATCCCGGCCGGGTCCACCCCGCGGCCCGGAGACGGCGAGGGCTCAGGCGTGCGCCGGGGCCGCGCGGTCCGGGACGGCGGCGAGGCCGTCCAGCAGCTGGTCCGCCGTCGCCGTGAACCGGGCCAGGTCGCCGTCCAGGCGGGTGATCAGCATGGCGCCCTCGAGGGTGCCCAGCACCACGGACGCCGTCGCCTCGGCGGTGCCGGGGCAGCGCAGGCTGCCGTCGGCGCAGCCCTCCTCCAGGACCCGGCGCAGCCACACGGTGTTCGCGGTGAAGAAGTCGCAGACCGCCCGGCGCAGCGGCTCGGGCAGGGTGCGGTGCTCGGCGGCGAGCATTCCGCACAGGCACATGCGGTCGGCGGCGAGCACGTCGGCGTAGAGGCCCACGTAGCCGCGCAGCTTGGCCGCGGCGTCGGGCGCGGTGGCGTCGAGCCGGGCGAGGGCGGCGGCGAAGCGGGTGGCGTAGCGCTCGATGAGCGCCTGGCCCAGCTCGGCCTTGCCCGCGAAGTGGTAGTGCAGCGCGGCCCGCGTGAGGCCGAGCTCGCGGGCGACGTCGCCGTAGCTGAAGCCGTTGTAGCCGCGGGTCTGCACCAGGCGCTCCGAGACGTCGAGCACCCGGCTCCGGGTGGCAGCGGGATCGGTGTCGGGCACGGGGACCTCCGCCCCTGGTATCTGACTTACGTGCAAGTCAGGATAGCGCGGCGGGCGCACTCCACGGGGGACTTCCATCGTCGCGAGGAGGCAGGGATGGCCACCCAGAGCACCGAACACCGCAGCTATGCCGAGCCCGACGAGGTCCGCGAGTTCCCGCACGGCCGGGTCGAGATCGTCGAGCTGGCTGGGGCAGAGATCGGGCGCCTGGTGCTGGAGCCCGGCTGGCGCTGGTCGGTTGACGTCCGGCCCGTCGCCGGCACCGACCTGTGCGAGGCGCCGCACATGCAGTACCACGTCAGCGGCCGGCTCCACGTCGTCATGGCCGACGGCAGCGAGTTCGAGGCCGGCCCCGGCGATGTCACCTCCCTGCCCCAGGGGCACGACGCCTGGGTGGTCGGGGACGAACCGGCCGTCGTCGTCGACTGGTACGGCGCGACCGACTACGCCCGCTGAGCGGGCTCCGGGGAGACGCCCGCACCGGGCGCGCTCCACACCGCCCGTCGCCGATCCGGTGACGTCCCCCGGCCGGGGCCACCGAGCCCCGGCCCGCACGAGAGGTACGCAGATGGCACGCAAGATGATCGACTGCCGCACCATGCCCAGCGACATCAACTGCACCCTGACGATCGCCGGCGAGGAGGAGGAGGTCCTCGACGCCGCCGTGATGCACGCGGTCGCCAAGCACGGTCACGAGGACACCCCGGAGCTGCGCGAGACGATCCGCGGCGGCCTGGTGGCCGCCGAGCCGGCGCTGGCCTGACCGCCGCGCCGCGACCCCGGCCGGACGCCCGGACGGGGTCGCGGCATGCGGCCGGTGAGGGGAGTGGGAGGGGCCCTGCCGTCCTCCCACTTCAACGTATAGCCGACCCGGGGGCTTGCGGCAAGACCCGGGTCCGGGCTCAGACTCGCTCGTCGTGCAGCCCCTCACCAGCGCGTTCGCCCTCCCCGAGCACCTGTCCGCCAAGTCCGATCCGGCCCTGATCGGCGCGGACGAGCAGCACTTCGCGGCCATGGCCGACGACCTCCGGCGGACCGTCGCCGACCTGACCGAGCGCCTCGACGCCGAGCGCCGGGCCCCCGGCGGCATCGGGCAGGCGGCGCTGGACCGGGACCTGGAGGTGCACCGGCTCTCCGCCCGGCTGCGCACCCTGCGCCGGTTCGGGCTGGACCTGTGCCTCGGGCGCATGGTGGCGGCCGACGGCGGGACGGTCTACGTCGGCCGCCTCGGGCTCACCGACGGCGCCGGGCAGCGGCTGCTGGTCGACTGGCGGTCGCCGGCAGCCGAGCCGTTCTTCGGGGCGACCCACGCCGACCCGATGGGCCTGGCCAGCCGCCGCCGGTACCGCTGGACCCGCGGGCGGGTCACCGACTACTGGGACGAGGTGTTCACCCCCGACGGGCTGGAGGGGCACGCCGCGCTCGACGACCAGTCCGCCTTCATCGCGAGTCTCGGCGCCGAGCGGTCGCCCCGGATGCGCGACGTCCTGGGCACGATCGCCGCCGACCAGGACGCCATCATCCGCGCGGGCTCGCGGGGGGCCCTCGTCGTCGACGGGGGACCGGGCACGGGCAAGACCGTCGTCGCCCTGCACCGCACCGCGTACCTGCTGTACTCCGATCCGCGGCTGGGGCACTCCGGCGGCGGCGTGCTGTTCGTCGGCCCGCACCAGCCCTACCTGGCCTACGTCGCCGACGTCCTCCCGAGCCTCGGCGAGGAGGGGGTGCAGACGTGCACCCTGCGCGACCTCGTGCCCGAGGGCGCGACCGCGCAGCCGGAGGCCGACGCCGAGGTGGCGCGGCTGAAGTCGTCGGGGGAGATGGTGGCGGCGATCGAGGCGGCCGTGCGGTTCTACGAGGAGCCGCCGGCGCGGGGGACGACGGTGACGACACCCTGGGCCGACGTCCGGCTGACCGCGGCCGACTGGGCGGAGGCGTTCGGGACCCCCGGGCCGGGGACGCCGCACAACGAGGCGCGCGAGGAGGTATGGGACGCGCTGCTGGAGATCCTGGTGGACGCCCACGCCGGTGACGACGCCGACGACGTCGAGCCGGAACTGGTGCGCGCGGCGCTGGAGCAGGACGCCGACCTGCGCCGGACCCTCGACCGGGCGTGGCCGCTGCTGGACCCGGCCGACCTCGTCGGGGACCTGTGGTCGGTGCCGGCCTACCTGCGCGCGTGCGCCCCGGGGCTCGAGGCGGACGACGTCCGGCGGCTGCAGCGCGCGCAGCCGCGGGCGTGGACCGTCGAGGACCTGCCGCTGCTGGACGCCGCCCGGCAGCGGCTCGGGGACCGCGAGCTGGCGGTGCGCCGGCGCCGGGAGACGGCGGTCGCCGCCGCCGAGCGGGAGCGGATGCGGCAGGTCATCGACGAGCTGATCGCGGCCGACGACTCCGAGCTGCTGCTGATGACCACCCTGCGGCACGGGGACCTGCAGGACGCGCTGGTGGACCGGGCCGCGCTGCCGGCCGCGGACCCCGACCGCCTGGCCGGGACGTTCGCGCACGTGGTCGTGGACGAGGCGCAGGAGCTGACCGACGCCGAGTGGGCGATGCTGCTGCGCCGCTGCCCCTCGCAGAGCATCACGGTGGTGGGGGACCGCGCGCAGGCCCGGCACGGCTTCTTCGGGACGTGGGAGGAGCGGCTGCGGCGGATCGGGGTCCGCGAGGTGCGGTCGGCCTCGCTCGGCGTCAACTACCGGACGCCGGCCGAGGTCATGGCCGAGGCGGAGCCGGTGATCCGGGCGGTCCTGCCGGACGCCAACGTGCCGACGTCGGTGCGCAGCAGCGGCATCCCCGTGCGGTACGGGTCGGCATCGGAGCTGGACGCCGTGGTCGAGCAGTGGCTGGCCGGGCACGCCGAGGGGATCGGCTGCGTGATCGGCGCTCCGTCGTTCCGGGGGACGGCGCGCGTGCGGTCGCTGACGCCGGTCCTGGCGAAGGGCCTGGAGTTCGACCTGGTCGTGCTCGTGGATCCCGATCGCTTCGGAGCGGGCATCGAGGGGGCGGTCGACCGCTACGTGGCGATGACGCGGGCGACGCGGCAGCTCGTCGTCCTGACCGGCTGACTCACCCCAGGTCGAGGGTCCGCCAGGGCTCGTCGGTCCACGGCCGCCGGCTGTGCTCCAGGTGCAGCCGGCCCGGCCCGGCCTCGATGAGCTCGGCGAAGACCGTCGCCCACACCTTCCCGTCCTCCTCGTGGCGGACGACGAGGGCGCCCGGGTCGTCCTGCGGAGGTGCCTGGCGGAGCAGCGCGCGCCAGGTGTCCGGGTCGCCGGTGGCGGTGAAGGTCGGCAGGTGCCGGTCGGCCTTGCGGTCCTCGGGGCCGCCGGAGGTCAGCATGTGGGTGCCGGGCGGGTGCTCGGTGGTCCGGACCTCGGAGCCGTCGAAGTCCCAGGTGAGCGCGCGGTCGGGCGTCGCGAGGAGGAGCGCGAAGCTCGCCATCCCGCGGAGGTCGACGTGGTCGCGCCAGTCGACGCCGTACCGGGCGGCGAGCAGCGGGAGGACGCCGCGGCTGGGTGCGCCCGGGTCGGCGTCCCGCTTGGCCGGCCGGTTGACGACGAGCCCCGTCGCCCCGGTGCCGACGGCGGTGGCGCACCAGGTGCCGCCCGCCGTCCGGTCCCGGCCGCCGACGACGTCGGGGAACTGCGGCCACCACGCGCCCGGGTCGTCGAACTCCCGGGCGGTCGACTCGTCGCGCAGGGCCAGGATCTGCACCGGCTGCCCCGGAGACCGGCGGACGACGACGGTGCACACGCCCCCATCGTGTCAGCCGGCGGCGGCGGCCTCCTCCAGCACCGCGAGGTCGCGCTCGGCGTAGCGACGTCGGCCATCCGGACGCGGGTCACCCGCCCGGCCGCCTCGAGGGTGGCCAGGCGGGATCCGGGACCCGTGCGCGGGTGGGGCTACTTGGCGCCGGCGGCCGACAGCTGCTGGAGCAGCTGCGCCCAGTGGAAGAACTTGTTCTTGCCCAGGTCGCCGACGGTCGTGATGTTGAACGCCTGCTTGAGCAGCTCGCCGTCGCCGTCGCTGACCCCCTTGAGGGCGCTCACCGGTGCGTCGAGGATCTCGGCGTACGACTTGCTCTGGAACTCCTTGTCGAGCAGGGCGTCCAGGTTGATCTCTACTGCCATGTCAGCCTCCGGTCGTCGGTCGGACCGCGAGCATGGCACGCGTCAGGGACGGGAACCGGTGCCGTGCTCGGCCAGCCAGGCGGCCCGCCGGCGGGGGGAGGCCTGGGCGAGCCAGGCGTCCTGCACCAGTTCGGCCAGCTCCTGCCGGGGAACCTCCCCGAGCCGGCTCGCCCGCACCAGCACCGAGGGGTGCCCGTCGAAGTGGGGTGTGGTGAAGAACGGCGTCGTCGCGTCCTGGACGAGGGCCAGCTTGTCGGCCTCGGACTCGACCCAGAACACGATGACGTCGGGCAGCCTCGCGCCGGTCTCGTCCACGGCGTCGGGCCGCGGGGTGCGGAAGAAGACGAACGACCGGCCGCCCACCTGGTAGACGATGTTGCCCGCCGTCCCGGGAACGACGGTCACGTGCGGCATCGCCCGGGCGAGCTCGTGCACGTCCTCGACCTGCGCCGGCCGGTCAGCGCTCATGCCGGGCAGCGTAGGAGTCACCGGCGGCCACCGGGGCCGTGAGCACGACGGCGTCCGCCGGGTCGAGGGGGTCGTCGGAGGCGACCGTCAGGTCCCGGTCGAACACCCGCGCCACGGAGTTGCCGGCGACGTCCTCCAGGGCCGGGTCGACCGCGATGGGGACGGGCCCGGGCGTCCACGGGCGGTCGGGCACGAAGCTCCAGCCGCGGCCGTCCGGGGCGGTGGTCCCGGCGCCGGGACGGTCCGCGACCCGGAGGCAGCGGTCGGCCAGCGAGCGGTCGAGCGGGCGGTCGAAGCGGATCCGCAGGGGCGCCCGGGTGCCGGCCGGCGGCGCGGACACCGTCCACGCGTCCGGCCGCACCCGCCCGCGGAGGTCGGGCCCGACCCGGAAGGTGGCGGCTGCCGGGCCCAGCAGGCCACGGCCCCCGGCGTCGCGGAAGTCCTCGTCTACCACCAGGCGGACCTCGTCGCCCTCGACCAGCGGATAGCCGGCCTCGCGGTGCGGGGCCAGGCCGCGCTTGAGCCGGGCCGGGTCGAGCAGCAGGGTCAGTCGCCGCCGGTCGGCGTCCCACAGCTCGGGGTCCGCGTCCAGGAACGCCCCGGGGACGACGGCGCCGTCGGCGACCCGCTCCAGGCGGACGGCGCGCAGGGCCCACCCCTCGCTCATCGGATGCGAGAACCGCACGGAGAACCGCAGGAGGTTGCGGGGGACGACGTCCAGCGCGGGCTCGACGGCGACCACGGTGGCCTGCCGCGGCCCGGGGGCGGGGGGCCGGCGCAGCACCGCGGGCTCGCCGTCCCCGGCCAGCACGGCGTACTCGGTGCCGGGGAGGAAGGGGAAACGCGGCGCGAAGACCGCCCCGGTCCCCGCGGCCTCCCAGCGGCCGGCCATGGGCTGCCGGGGCGCCGTCCGGTCGTCCCCGAGCACGTCCGCGGGATAGACCCGCGCGGCCGCCCCCGCGGGCAGGCCGCGGACCACGAGGACGACGTCCCCCCGCCGTTCCTCCCAGCCGACCTCCACGGGAGCTAGAGGGAGGCGGTCTTCAGCGAGCGGAGGGACCGGACCCCGGCGTCGTCGGCCTGCACGACGAGGACGTGCTCGTCATCGAGGAGGGCCATGAGCGAGACGCCGACGACGTCCTCGAGGGTGCGGGGCACGCCCGTGGGCTCCTTCGGCTCGGTGAGCGGCTCCTGCCGGTCGATGTCGGCGCAGGCGATCTTCATCAGCGGGTACGCGGTGTGGGAGACGAGCAGGTGCTCGGCGCCGTCCTGGGAGACGGCGACCATGTCGAGGGGCTGGTTGCCCCAGCCGAGCTCCGCGACCGTGCGGCCGGTGGCGCGACCGCCCGCGGCGAGGTCGGCCATCGGGAAGTGCACGAGCGGCGTGCACGTGTAGCTGGCCAGGATGCTCGCGCCGCCCTCGTAGGGAACGAAGGTGCGGATCGGCGA
The DNA here is from genome assembly GCF_900110555.1 of Trujillonella endophytica. Classification (GTDB taxonomy): domain Bacteria; phylum Actinomycetota; class Actinomycetes; order Mycobacteriales; family Geodermatophilaceae; genus Trujillonella; species Trujillonella endophytica. The sequence goes on along the minus strand of NZ_FOEE01000002.1, from coordinate 357,848 downwards.
GGCCGTCTCCCACATGCCGTGCGAGACGTGGAAGATCTCCAGCCCGCTGGCGGCCTGCCGGCCGTCGAACGGGAAGGGGATCCGGCGCAGCGTCGACGCGAACTCCTCGTCGGACATGCCGGCCACCAGCACCGCGCCGTCCACGTAGGCCAGGTCGGTGATCGCGGACAGCCGGGCGGGGACGCGGGTGATGCGCAGGACGCGGCCGTTGTACTCGCGCGCCTCGCCCTCGCCGAGCCAGGTGTCCTGGCGGGGGTCGTCCTCGGCGGGCGCGTCGGTCAGGTCGGCGGCGGCGTGCGCCACGGAGTCGAGCGGGACGTCGCTCAGGCTGCCGTCGGCCCGGTCGACGCGGACGAGCACCGGCCGGCCGGCCGTGCCGCTGCCGCGCATCACCGACAGGTAGACGCTGCCGGTGCGGGGGTGGACGGCGAGGTCGCGCAGGGCCACGTCCGCGACGTCGCAGCCGAGGTAGGCCGCGAGCGCGCCGTCGAGGTCGGTCAGGTCGACGGGGCCGGCGGCCGCGGTGGTCGCGGTATCGGCCACGTCGAGGGCGACCACCCGGGCCCGCCGGCTGTCGGCGGCGAACAGGACGTCGTCCGGTCCGAAGGCCAGTGCCCCGATCGAGGCCATGCCGGTGTCCCCGACCTGCAGTCCGTGCTCCGCGCTGCCCATCCGTCCGGCTCCCTCGCGTCGTCGGTCCGTCCCACCCCCGAGACTAGGGCGCGGGCGACTCCCCGAACACGGCATCCTGGGCGCGGAGCTCGGGAGGGAGTCATCGTGACCCGGTACGCGGTGCTGCTGCGGGGGATCAACGTCGGCCGCGGCAAGCGGGTGGGGATGGCCGACCTGCGGGGGCTGCTGGAGGAGGCCGGCTTCTCCGACGTCGCCACCCTGCTGCAGAGCGGCAACGTGGCCCTGACCTCGGAGGACTCCGCCACAGCGATCGCCCGGACCGTCGAGCGGGCGATCACCCGGCGGCTCGAGCTGGACGTCGCCGTCGTCGTCCGCACCCGCGAGGAGATCCGCGAGGTGATCGAGCGCGACCCGCTGGGGGACGTCGCCGGTGACGGGTCCCGGTACGTGGTCGCGTTCATGGCCTCGGCGCCCGGCAAGGAGCTGCCCGAGCTGCTCGACTCGGTCGACGCCGGCGAGGACCGGTACGTCGTCTCCGGCCGGGAGCTGTTCGTGTGGTGCCCGCAGGGGCAGATGAAGAGCCCGCTGATGACCGCCCTGGGCAAGGCCGACGGGGGACCGGTGACGACGGTGCGGAACTGGAACACCGTGCAGAAGCTCGGCGCCCTGCTGGAACGCTGACGACCCGTCGGAGCCCGAACCGGACCCGACGACGCCCCGGCGGACGAGGAGAGCGCGTGCGGGTCGGACGGGACGGGCTGGTCCGAGCGGATCTCGGGCGTCTCGCCGGGATGCCGGCGTGACCGTGGCGTCGGCGCCGGAGGGGGTGCTGCGGCCGATCTCCGCCGGCGTGGTGTCGGGGCTGGTGGGCTTCACGAGCGCGTTCGTCGTCGTGCTGAGCGGGCTGGCCGGCGTCGGGGCGGACCCGGACCAGGCGTCCAGCGGGCTGCTGGCGGTGAGCGTCCTGATGGGGCTGTCGTCGATCCTGCTCGCGGTCTGGACCCGGATGCCGGTGACCGTCGCCTGGTCGACGCCGGGGGCGGCGCTGCTGGCCTCGACGGGGGTCGTCGACGGCGGGTGGCCCGCTGCGGTCGGCGCCTTCCTGGTGACCGGCGCGCTGATCGTGCTCACCGGGCTGGTGCCGCGGCTGGGGGCGCTGATCGCCGGCATCCCGGCGTCGGTGGCCCAGGCGATGCTGGCCGGGGTGCTGTTCCAGCTCTGCCTCGGCCCGGTGACGGGGCTGGCGGACAACCCGCTCGCGGTCGCACCGGTGGTGGCCGTGTGGCTGCTCGCGATGCGGTTCCTGCCGCGGTGGGCGGCGCCGCTGGCGTTCATCACCGCGGCGGTCGTCATCGCCGTCGACCTGGCGGCCTCGGGGACGTCGATCGACCCCGCCACCCTCGTGCCGCAGGTGGAGCTCACCGGACCGGCCTTCACCCTGGCCGGCGTGGTCGGCATCGCGCTGCCGCTGTACCTCGTCACGATGGCGTCGCAGAACGTGCCGGGGGTCGCGGTGATGACGGGCCTGGGCTACGAGGTGCCGTGGCGGCGGTCGATGCTCGTCACCGGCGTCGGCACGGTGCTCGGGGCGCCGGCGGGCGGGCACGCGATCAACCTGGCCGCGATCAGCGCGGCGCTCGCCGCCGGGCCGGAGGCGGGGGAGGACCGCTCGCGGCGGTGGATCGCGAGCGTGACCTCGGGGTGCCTCCTGGTGCTGCTCGGCGTCTGCTCCGCCGCGTTCGGGGCGCTGGTCCTGCTGGCGCCCGCCGGCGTCCTCCCCGCCGTCGCCGGGCTCGCGCTGCTCGGGACGTTCGCGACGTCGCTGCGGGCCTCGCTCGCCGAGCCCGACGAGCAGCTGCCCGCCGTGGTCGCGTTCGCGACCGCCGCCTCGGGGATCGCGATCGCGGGCGTGAGCGCCGCGTTCTGGGCGCTGGTGGCCGGGCTGGTCGCCCGGACCGTGCTCCGGTGGGGCCGCGGCTCCGCCGGTTCAGCCGCTCGTGTCGCCGCCGGTGTCCGGCGGGAATAGCGTCGGGATCATGGCGGACCAGACCGCAGGACCCGGCACGACCACGATCGTCGTGATGGGGGTGTCCGGCTCCGGCAAGTCCACCGTCGCCGCCGAGCTCGTGTCACGCCTGGGATGGGAGTTCGCCGAGGGCGACGAGTTCCACCCCCCGGAGAACGTCGAGAAGATGCGGGCCGGCACCCCGCTGGACGACGACGACCGCTGGCCCTGGCTGCGCCGGCTCGCGGGATGGATCGGCGAGCACGAGGCGGCCGGGACCTCCGTCGTCGTCACCTGCTCGGCGCTCAAGCGCAGCTACCGGGACCTGCTCCGCGAGGGCCACCCGTCGGTCTGGTTCGCGCACGTCACCGTCGATGCGGCGCTGCTCCGCCGGCGGGTCGAGGAGCGGCAGGGCCACTACATGCCGCCGTCCCTGCTGGAGAGCCAGCTCGCGACGCTCGAACAGCTGCAGCCCGACGAACCGGGCGCCACGATCTCCGGCGCCGGCGCGCCGGGCGAGGTCGCCGGCTCCCTGCTGCGGGCGCTCGGCGAGGAGCGGGTCTCCGTGCCGACCGGCGAGGCGTCGTCGTGACCGTGCTCGCCGAGACCGTGCAGCACACCGACAGCGACACCCAGCTGATCGTCGCCGCGCTGCTGGGGATCGCGGCCGTCGTCGTGCTGATCACCGTGCTGAAGGTGCACCCCTTCGTGTCGCTGATCCTCGGCTCCGCGGTCCTCGGGGTGTTCGCCGGCGTACCGGCCAGCGACATCATCACGAGCTTCACCACCGGGCTCGGCGCGACGACTGGCAGCGTCGGGCTGCTGATCGCGCTGGGCGCGATGATCGGCGGGCTGCTCACGCAGTCCGGCGGCGCGGACCGCATCGTGAACCGGATCGTCGATCGGGTGAGTCCGGCTGCCCTGCCCTGGGCGATGGGCGGGGTCGCCGCGCTGATCGGTATCCCGCTGTTCTTCGAGGTGGGCGTCGTCCTGCTGATTCCGATCGTGCTGCTGGTCGCCCGCCGCAGCAACCAGCGGGTGCTGCTCGTGGGCATCCCGGCGCTGGCCGGCCTCTCGGTGCTGCACGGCTTCGTCCCGCCGCACCCGGGCCCGCTCGTCGCCATCTCGAGCCTGGGCGCCGACCTCGGCCTGGTGCTGCTGTTCGGCCTGATCGTGGCGATCCCGACGGTGATCGTCGCCGGACCGATGTTCGGCGCGTTCATCTCCGCGCGGGTCGAGATCGCGCACCCGGAGCCGCTGGTCGCGGTCGGCGCCCGGGAGACGGGCAGCGCGGGCTCGTCCGGCTCGTCCGGGGCGGGCCCGGACGACGTCGAGCGCGACCTCGGCCAGCCCGGGGACGACAACGGCGGAACGGGCAGGCCGCGGCGGCAGCCGAGCTTCGGCGCCACCGTGGCGACGATCCTGCTGCCGATCGTGCTCATGCTGATCCGGGCGGTCGTGGAGCTCGTCGTCGACGACCCGGAGAACGGGCTGCAGAAGTTCACCGACGTCCTCGGGAACCCGTCGGTGGCGCTGCTCATCGGGCTGATCGTCGCCATGTTCACGCTGGGCATCGCGGTCGGGTTCGGGCGCGACGAGCTCAGCAGCGTGACCGGGGGAGCGCTGCCGGCGATCGCGGGGATCCTGCTCATCGTCGCCGCCGGTGGCGGGTTCAAGCAGCTGCTGGTCGACTCCGGCATCGGTGGCCTCATCGCCGACTGGGCCGAGGGCGCGTCGCTCTCCCCGCTGGTGCTGGGCTGGCTGGTCGCCGTCGGCATCCGGCTGGCCACCGGCTCGGCGACGGTCGCGACCATCACCGCGGCCGGCATCGTCGTGCCGCTCGCGGAGGGGCTGGACGACCCGACCCTCGCCCTGCTGTGTCTGGCCATCGGCGCCGGGTCGCTGTTCTTCTCCCACGTCAACGACGCCGGCTTCTGGCTGGTCAAGGAGTACTTCGGGATGACCGTGGGGCAGACGATCAAGAGCTGGTCGGTGATGGAGACCGTCATCTCCGTCGTCGGGCTGCTCTGCGTGCTGGCGCTGTCGGTGGTCGTCTAGCGGCGACGTGCGCCCGGCCCATGCAGGAACCCGTGGGCAGCGGACATCAGGTGCGGCAGTGTTCGTCCTGGGTACAGGAGGCTCGTGAGACCCCCGGCCCCCGAGCGGAAGGCAGCATCATGGAGATCATCGGAGTCCTCGTCGCCGGTCTGATCATCGGGTTGCTCGGCAAGTTCGTCGCTCCGGGCGACCGGGACAACATCCCGCTCTGGCTGACCGTGCTCTGCGGTATCGGCGGGGTCCTGATCGGCTACTACGCCGCCGCTGCCCTCGGTGTCGACGAGACCAAGGGCATCGACTGGATCCGCTGGATCATCAGCATCATCCTCGCGGCGATCCTCGTCGTCATCGCGGCGACGGTGACCGGGCGTCGCAGCGGCCACCGCGTCTGACGCCGATCTTCTAGCCCGGCGCACCCCCGGAGGCGGCCCCAGCAGCTCGGACGACGCTGCTGGGGCCGTCGCCGTTCCCCGACCTCTTCGGCGCCCGCGATCGGGGCGGTCGGCGGGGATCTGACGGCATGCACCGCGTGCACGGCAGGACGCTCGATGGTCGTCCGGGTCCTTGATGACGGGGTTCGGTCCGCCTGAGAGCCCGGGAGGCAGTCCTGGCACCTGAAGTCGAACAACTCGGACGGACGCTTCTTTCGCCACGGCGGGGCCTGCGTCGGCGTCTTGGAGGTCAGGTGCCACTGCCCACGGCACAGCGGGCAGAGGTAGGCGCCCGTCGGCACTTTCCGTTGACGCGCCTGGCTCCACTTCCGAATGGCCCTGAGCGCGACCAGTGCGGCGGGTCGGGACGAATAGCGCTTCTTGAGACAGCCCTGCATCGCGGTGGATCCCTCGATGAAGGGTGCTCGCCCGGCTCACATCCGGCCCGGCACCGTGGCGCCACGCCTGACAGCGGGCGGCCGTGTTGCTCCTGATGAAGCGGGCGTACGAAGCCTAGCGCCGAATTCGGGGCTGCGTCTCTGACTGGAGCGGGTGACCGGGATCGAACCGGCATGGCCAGCTTGGAAGGCGGGACGCGTAGCGCCATATGACCTGTTCAGGGGCTCATCAAGGGCTTCGAACGGGCCCGTGTGACCACGACGTGACCAATCGCCACCTGGGAGTTCGCTCCGGCCGCCTAGGTTGGAGTGCCAAGGTCGTCGGAGGTTGAGCGAACTCGTCGCGGGACGACGAAACGGACTTGGACCGTGAGGTCGAGCGAAACCGTCAGCTCCTTCCCCAAGTTGCAGCCCCCCGTAAGCGGATCCGGCTGTAGTGGCGGGTGGTCGACCCCGCCGCCGGTCGGTGCCGACGTGGCTCTGCCCGACTGCTCCTCGACGAAAATCGTTGGTGTCCGCGCTCGAACACAGTGAGGCCACAGCCCACAGAAGGGGCGACTCCCGCGCCAGCACGAGGTCATCCGCGCGCTGGCGTCACCGACCGTGTTCGGTTGCCCACTGCGCAGCGGGTGCCGGGCTACCGTGCCTGTGCTCAGACAATCGAGGGGGTTGCACGTGCCACCGCGCGCGAGAATGTCGGCAACGCTGGGAGCTGGTGCACCGGCATGATCAATGGCGAGCTCAAGAGCAAGATCGACCGAGTCTGGGACGCCTTCTGGTCCGGAGGCATCTCCAACCCCCTCGAGGTCATCGAGCAGATCACCTACCTGCTCTTCATCCGCCGGCTGGATGACCTGCAGACGGTGAAGGAGCGGAAGGCCAACCGCACCGGCGAGCCGATCGAAGACCCGATCTTCCAGCCCGGCGAGGCGGACCTGCGCTGGTCCCGGTTCAAGGACTTCGAGCCCGGGGTCATGCACCAGGTGATCGGCGAAGGCGTCTTCCCGTTCCTGCGTCGACTCGGCGGAGACGGGTCCACTTACTCCGATCACATGAAGGACGCCCGGTTCACCATCCCGACCCCGGCGCTGCTTTCGCGCGTCGTGGACATGCTCGACGACGTCCCCATGCAGGACCGCGACACCAACGGGGACCTCTACGAGTACATGCTCAGCAAGATCGCCAGCGCCGGTCAGAATGGTCAGTTCCGGACGCCACGGCACATCATCCAGCTGATGGTCGACATGACCGCCCCCCAGCCGATGGATGAGGTTTGCGACCCGGCTTGCGGCACCGCCGGCTTCCTCGTGGCCGCATCCGAGTACGTGCGCCGTGAACACCCTTCGGTGATGACGGACGAGCAGCAGCGGCGGCACTACCACCGCAGCATGTTCCACGGGTACGACTTCGACTCGACCATGCTCCGCATCGGCAGCATGAACATGCTGTTGCACGGGGTCGAGCAACCCGACATCCGCTACCGCGACTCCCTCTCGGAGGGCGCGGCAGGGGAGGAGGGCCTCTACTCCCTGATTCTCGCGAACCCGCCATTCGCTGGCAGCCTCGATTACGAGTCAACGTCGAAGGACTTGCAGCGCGTCGTCAAGACGAAGAAGACCGAACTGCTCTTCCTTGCTTTGTTCCTGCGGCTGCTTAAGCCCGGCGGACGGGCAGCGGTCATCGTCCCCGACGGAGTGCTCTTCGGATCATCGACGGCACACAAGACCCTTCGCCAGATCCTGGTCGAGGACCAGAAGCTCGACGCCGTGGTGAAGCTCCCGTCCGGTGTCTTCAGGCCGTACGCGGGCGTGTCGACTGCGATTCTGCTCTTCACCAAGACCAACAGCGGCGGTACTGAGCACGTCTGGTTCTACGACGTTCAGGCCGATGGCTTCAGCCTTGACGACAAGCGCATTCCCGGCGGGGCCGATGACCTTCCGGACGTGCTCGCGCGCTGGGCGGAGCGTGATGGCGATGAACTGAAGCGCGAGCGCACCGAGCGGAGCTTCTGCGTGCCCAAGTCCGACATCGTCGCCCAGGAGTGTGACCTCTCGCTGAGTCGGTACAAAGAACTTGTTTACGGCGAGGTCGAGTACGAGCCTCCCCTAGACATCATCGCAGGTATCGAGAAGCTCGATGCTGAGATTCGCCAGGGGCTCGCAGAACTAAAGGCGATGCTGTCGTGAGGATGGTCGCGCTTGGTGAGTGTTGCGAGATCGTGTCGGGGGCAACGCCGAAGAGTTCCGTTCCTGACTTCTGGGGCGGTGACGTCGCTTGGGCGACTCCAGCCGACCTGAGTGAGCTCAGCGGCGCTTACATCGAGACGACGCCGCGCAAGCTCACTGCGGCAGGGCTCGCAAGCTGTTCTGCGAAGGTGCTGCCGGTGGGCTCAGTGCTCCTCAGTTCTCGTGCTCCCATCGGTCACGTTGCCATCAACCGAGCACCAATGGCGACGAACCAGGGCTTCAAGAGTTTGATCCCGGAGGCTGAAGTTCTGGACGCCAAGTACCTCTACCACTGGCTGTGCTCTAAGAAGGCATACCTACAGTCCCTCGGCAATGGCGCGACGTTCAAGGAGATCTCCAAAACGACCGTCGCACGTGTCGAGATACCGGTGCCATCGATTGAAGAGCAGCGCCGTATCGCAACGGTCCTCGACCAGGCGGACGTCGTCCGCGCCCGGCGACGCCAGTCCATTGGACAGCTTGACGATTTGCCGCGCGCCATCTTCTTGGAGATGTTCGGAGGGATGACCGAGAGGCTGCGGTTCGTCGCTGAGGTCGGCAGTCAGGAAAAGGGGTCCATTCGTACCGGGCCCTTCGGCAGTCAGTTGCTGCATTCTGAGTTCGTCGACGAGGGGGTCGCCGTACTCGGCATCGACAACGTCGTCACCAATCGTTTTCGGTGGCACGGGCGGCGCTACGTCACCCCCGAGAAGTATCAGAAGCTCAAGCGGTACACGGTGGTTCCGGGAGACGTCCTAATCACAATCATGGGTACGTGCGGCAGATGCGTGGTTGTCCCCGAGGACATCCCGACCGCCATCAACACCAAGCACATCTGCGCTATCACGGTCGACCGTGCACAGGTGCTGCCGGAGTTTCTCCGGGGCTGCTTCCTCTGGCACCCCGTCTCCCGCCGCTTCCTCCTGCAACGGGCCAAGGGCTCGATCATGGACGGCCTCAACATGGGGATCATTAAGGAGATGCCCATGCCGGTTCCCCCACTGGGCCTTCAGGCGGAGTTCGTCAGGCGGGCACATGTCTCCGCGCGGGCCTTCGAGGTCGCCACTCGCTCCGAGCGTGAGATCGAGGAGCTGTTCTCGGCCATACAAAGTCACGCGTTCGCAGGGCAGTTGTGATGACCGGCGCGGAGGTGGGGCGGCAGCGTGCAGCGGCCGGCAACTTCGACTTCATCGCAGGTGAGTGGCCCGATGTTCATGCGGACTGCACGCAGGCCGAGGCCTACCTGGCTTCGGACCCCCGGTCGGCGTGCTTCTACGCCCGTCGGGCTGCGGAGCAACTGGTGGGGCTGGTCTACGACGTCGACGGGTTGGCTATCCCGTACAAGGACGACCTGTCTGCCCGAATCAACCAGGCGGCGTTCCAGCGCCGCGTCGGCGTTGGAATCACACAGAAGTTGAATCTCCTCCGCAAGTTGGGCAACCGGGCGGTTCATGACGCGCAACCCATTCCGGCTCGGGCTGCGGTTGACGTGCTGCGAGAGCTGCATCACGTGGTGGTGTGGACGGCTTTTCGATACTCCGCCAAACCGGCCGCGGTGCCGACCGGGGCGGTGTTCGACCCGAAGCTCGCGGGCAGTCAGGCGCCGCTGAGCCGGGCGGACGTCGTGAAGCTCGCGGAGGATTTTCGCCAGCAGGACGAGGCTCACGGCCGCGCTCTAAGGGAGCGGGACGAGCTCGCAGCGGCGAAGGACGCCGAGATCGAGGAGTTGCGCCAGCAGATCAATGCGGCGCAGGCCGCGAACACGCTGACCGACACGCACGACTACTCCGAGGCCCAGACCCGCGACCTCATCATCGACGAACTTCTCCGCGAGGCGGGCTGGCAGCTCACCGACGTCCGGGACCGCGAGTTTGAGGTCACCGGCATGCCCAACGCTGAGGGCAAGGGCTACGTCGACTACGTGCTGTGGGGCAGCGACGGGCTGCCGCTCGCGGTCGTGGAGGCGAAGAAGACCACCGTCGAGCCGGCGGTAGGCCAACAGCAGGCCAAGTTGTACGCCGACTGCCTGCAGCAGATGACCGGCCGCCGGCCGGTCATCTGCTACACCAACGGCTACCAGACTTGGCTATGGGACGACGCCGCCGGCTACCCACCGCGCCGGGTCGAGGGCTTCTTCACCGCCGACGAGCTCGAACTGATGGTGCAGCGCCGAACCGGCCGCCTGCCGCTGGCTGACGCGCCCATCGACAAGAGCATCGTCGAGCGCCACTACCAGCAACGCGCCATCCGGGCAGTGGGGGAGACCTTCTCCGCCAAGCAGAGGGCCGCCCTGCTGGTGATGGCCACCGGCTCCGGCAAGACCCGAACCGTCATCGCGCTGGTCGATCAGCTGATGCGCGCCGGGTGGGTCAAGCGGGTCCTGTTCCTCGCCGACCGCACCGCCCTGGTCAACCAGGCCGTCGGGGCCTTCAAAACCCACCTGCCGAACGCGACCACGGTGAATCTAGTGACCGAGAAGGTCGCCGACGGCCGGGTGTACGTCTCGACATACCCGACAATGATGAACCTGATCAACGAGACCGCCGCCGGTCGCCGGCTGTTCGGACCGGGCTACTTCGACCTCATTGTCATCGACGAGGCCCACCGATCGGTCTACCAGAAGTACCGCTCCATCTTTTCCTGGTTCGACTCGCTGCTGGTAGGCCTCACCGCCACGCCGAAGGACGAGGTCGACCGCAACACCTACTCATTGTTCAACCTCGAAGACGGGGTTCCCACCGACGCCTACAGCCTCGACGAAGCCGTAGCCGCCGGCTACCTGGTGCCGCCGGTGGCTGTGTCGGTGCCCACCAAGTTCCTCCGCGAAGGCATCCGCTATGACGAGCTCAGCGAGGAGGAAAAGGACGACTGGGACTCCATTGAGTGGAGCGAGGACGGCGACATCCCCGACGCCGTCTCGGCAGAGGAGCTCAACAAGTTTCTGTTCAACGCCGACACCGTCGACAAGGTCCTCGCCACCCTGATGAAGGACGGTCACAAGGTCGCCGGCGGTGACCGGCTCGGGAAGACCATCGTCTTCGCCAAGAATCAGGCCCACGCCGAATTCATTCAGAAGCGCTTCGACGCGAACTACCCCGAGTACGCCGGCCAATTTGCCCGGACCATCACCCACTCGGTGACCTACGCCCAGAGCTTGATCGACGATTTCTCGGTCAAGGACAAGGCGCCCCATATCGCAATCTCCGTCGACATGCTGGACACCGGCATCGACGTCCCCGAGGTCGTCAACCTCGTCTTCTTCAAGCTCATCCGCGCCAAGAGCAAGTTTTGGCAGATGATCGGCCGCGGGACCCGCCTGTGCCCCGACCTCTACGGACCGGGAGAGGACAAAAAGAACTTCTACGTCTTCGACTTCTGCGGCAACCTCGAGTTCTTCAGCCAGAACCTGCCCGACTCCGGCGGGTCGCTGCAGAAGTCGCTCGCCGAGCGGCTGTTCGAAGCCCGACTGGGACTGCTCACCGCACTGGATCAAATAGGCGCGGGCGCAGACTCCGGTAGCCAACCCGAGGTCGGGCAGGGTGAGGCCAGCGAGCGCGGCCTGCGCGTCGACGTCGCCTGGACGCTGCGCGAAGTAGTGGTAGGCATGAACGTCGACAACTTCCTGGTCCGCCCGGCCAGACAATGGGTCGAGACGTACTCCGACTTCAACGCCTGGCACCAGCTGACGCCGGAGAAGGCCGGCAACATCGCCCGCCACCTCGCCGGCCTGCCCTCCACCAAGCGGGACGACGACGAGCACGCCAAACGCTTCGACCTGATCCTGCTGCGACTGCAGCTCGCCCGGCTCGACGGCGATGCCATCCTGTTCGAGCGGCTGCGCACGCAGGTGCAGGACATCGCGGCAGCGCTCCTCAGCCAGACCGGAATCCCCTCGGTTAAGGCACAGGAGCGGCTACTCGAGGAGCTGTCCGGCGACGAATGGTGGGTCGACGTCACCCTCCCGATGCTCGAGCTCGCCCGGCGCCGAATCCGCGGGCTCGTGCGGTTCGTGGAGAAGTCTCGGCGCGCCGTCGTCTACTCCAACTTCGCCGACGAGCTCGGCGAGAGCAGCGTGGTCGAGCTGCCCGGCGTCACCCCGGGCACCAACTGGGAACGGTTTCGCGCGAAGGCCCGCGCTTACCTCCGCGACCACGAAGATCACCTGGCCCTGCAGCGGCTGCGCCGCAACCTCCAACTCACACCGGAGGACCTAGCGGCGCTGGAGGCGATGCTGATGGCGTCGGGCGCCGGTAGCGAGGCCGACATCGCGCGCGCCCGCGAGGAGTCCCGGGGGCTCGGGCTGTTCATCCGCACCCTGGTAGGTCTGGACCGGGAGGCTGCGATCGCCGCATTCGACCGCTACCTGTCCGACGGCGCGTACTCGGCCAACCAGATCCGGTTCGTCCAGCTCATCGTCGAGCACCTGACCGCCAATGGGGTTATGGACGTCGGCCGCCTCTACGAGTCCCCGTTCACCGACAGCGCACCCCACGGGCCGGACTCGATCTTCACCGAGGACGAGGTCGACGGCATCGTGACCGTCCTTCACAAGGTCAGGGACCGTGCCCTTCCGGACGTCACGGTCGCCTGACGAGGCGGCTGATGAACTACCGCTACCGCCACACAAGCAGGAAGGCGCCGTTTTCATGGGCATGCAGCAGACAGAGCAACTGGGCAGGCAGGTAGTCGCCGCATGAGCTCGACTTCTACGCCAGAGCACAGGGTTGACCTGGACAGCTGGGACCTGGGCGACGTGATGGCCATCGTCGATACGGCCGACGCCTTCGTGAACAAGGACCGGTCTTGGACGACTACGGACGTTGTCACCGCGACGGTCGGCGTGGCGACAGGCGGACTTGCGGCGGTGCCCCTTGCCCTGATGATGCTGACGGGACGTCGTACCGGGACGGCGCCGCCGCCGCACGTGGCGCTTATGGGAAGCGAAGACGCACGGCGCCTCGTCCAGCGCGACCTCCTCTTCTTTCCGGAGGGTGGGCCGAGTGTCGGTCACGTCTATGCCAGGCATCCGCTACGGCGCCGGGATTACGTTCCCTTCGCCAGCTTTCACCGCCTCGTGCTGAACGAGAAGTCAGTCGAGGCGGCCAGGTACTTGCTCTCGCTGGGCGCGCGGGACATCGAGATCACCTGGCGCGAGTCGATCGGCAAGGCGGCAAAGGCTGAGGGGGGTATCGGCCTGCCTGACGCCGAGGATGTTTCGCTGACGATGGGGTTTGGCCGCGACGACACCGGCAAGCTCGCCATCCGCATCACCGGCGCAGGCAAGGCGAGGCCAGTACTGGCTGACCTGATCTGGCCCGACCGGGATCCGATGTTCAAGCTCATGCGCACGTCAGCCGACGCCGGAGCCGAGCAGTTCCACTTCGGCATCAAGACGGAGCAATCGACGTCGGTGAACGCCGGCGCGGCTGTGAAGCTGAAGGATCTCGGTCTCAGCCTCGGCGGCGAGTACAAGCGATACGAGGATCTCGCGTTCACTGTGGACGCGACCTTCCCCGATGCCCAGTGACAGCGGGAAATCCGGCATCGACAGCGCCCCTTGATGCTGTGCACGAATGGCTCGAACGCCTCACGGCGGTCGCTGTCGAGTGGCGGGCAGTCAGCGCCGCGGAGCAGGCCCAGGGCGCCAACGCGGTGAAGCAGTGGAGAGGCCGCGTCGCACACCTGCAGGCCACCCAGCGTGACCTCGTGCAGACCGGCCGCTGGCGGGGCGGCCCCCGCACGCTGCTCGCGGCCCTCGACCAGCAGTACCGGGAACTAGCCTTGACGGCCGGACTGGCCTGGCTGCTGCGCTCAGATGGCCACCACGGCCTCGGCCCCGCTGTGCTCGACGGGCTACTTGACTACCTCGCGATCGACGGTTCCGGTACAGAGGCCGGCGTGCGGGTGGTGCTAGAGGAACAGCGGGACGAGACCCGCGCTGACCTCATCGTGTACGGCATCGACTGGACGATCGTGGTCGAGGCCAAGACCTTCGCCATGGAACAAGACCGCCAACTGGACCGCCTATACCGGCACTGGGGGAACGAGCCGGCCCCCTGCTTCGTCTTCCTCACTCGCGGCCAGCGGCTGCCGACCACCGCCGTGGACAGCCACGGCCAGTGGCGAGCACTCACCTGGGAGCAGGTCGCCGACATCGCGCGCACGGCCGTATCCACGCGGACCGGGGCGGCACCCGGCGTCCACGACTACATCGCCACTCTGGAGGCCTACCACCGTGTCTGACCCGACCGTCCCCACGCGCGACGATGCCGACGCGAAGGCGTGGTTCTACCTCGATCACCGGCACGACATCGAGACTTGGGCTGCTCTGCGCGTGGAAGGCCGACAGCTTCTGGACAAGCACCTGGTCGGCGTCGCGACGCAGCTGGAAGAACTGGCCGAGGAACTCGACGTCGAGCTGGAGAGCAACGATCTTGACTCCGGCTCGTGGCCGAGGGCGGGCCTTCGCCGCCCTGTCTGGCAGCACAACGGAACTGCGGACGTCAGCGTCGTCATCCAGTGGGAGCGTGCGCGCCTACTTACCCCTGGCTCCAACGAGTGGCCGTACGTCGCTGTGCGTCTGCCCGCTGACGCTGTTGACGAGGAACGCCGACGGCAGATCAGCGAGGCGATGCGACCGGTACGGGCACAGCTCAAGGGGTCCTCAGGGCGCACGTTCCCGTTCTGGCGCTACGTGCAGCCCCCGTCCGGCGCGCTCAACCCCGACGCCCTCATCCGGGACGTCTTGATCGCCTTCCGCGAGCTGTGGGACACCGCGGCCCCAGCCCTCGACGCTCTCCACACCGCCGCCGCTCAGCCGGTGCAGCGCCCATGACGGTCACCGCGCCCTACCTCAGGGCCGCCGACCAGCTACCGCTCCCGGTACTGCTGCCCGACGGCCCCACGGTCCCGATCACCAGGTGACGATTGCGTCTACGCGGCAGCACTTCGGTTGCTACTCAGCGTCGTCCCGCGCCTCGGTGATGGCACCGAGCATGGCGTCGAGCGCGCGGGCGATGTCGGCGTCGCGGTCGTCCGCCGCGTGCTGGTACAGCAGGGCGGCCGCGGGGGAGGAGTGCCCCAGCCGACGCATCAACTCCTTCGTCGTGGCGCCGGTGCCAGCGGCGAGGGTGGCGCCGGTGTGGCGGAGTTCGTGGGGTCGGACCGCCGGTAGGCCGATGGCAGTCGCGGCGCGGCGGAAGGTGAAGTTCCAGTTGCTGCGAGCGAGGTAGCCGCCGGTACTGGTGGAGAACAGGAGGGCGTCGGGAGCCGAGGTGACGTGCTTCTCCAGGTGTTCCTCCAGTACCGCTGCGATGGCAGCGGGGAGCGTCACGGTGCGGTGTCCGGCGTCGGTCTTGGGCTCGCCGATTACCCAGCGGCCACTGACGCGGCGGACCGATCGCTCAACACGGAGTCGGCCGCCGGGCAGGACGTCAGACCGGCGGAGGGCGGTGGCCTCCCCGAACCTGAGCCCGCCGAAGGCCAGGACGAGCAGGAGTGCGCGGTAGCGCTCGGTTCTCCGGTCCCGCCCCAGTTGCTCGGCCAGTTGCAGAGCCTCGGCCGCGGTGAGCGCGCGGGAGGGACGGGACGCCTTCGGAGTGCCGGCGCCTCGGAGACGGCACGGATTGGACGGGATGGCCTCGTCGGCGACGGCCACGTTGAGAATGGCCCGCAACAGCCTGTACGACTGCGCCAGCGCCGTCGGACGCGTCGTCCCGCCGGCCTTCGCGTGCCAGGAGCGGACAGCGGCTGGGGTGATCTCGTCGACCGGGACGTGGGCCCATTCTTCGGCCAGATGATGGCGCCACAGGCCGGCGTAGAGCACACGGGTGCTCTCACGGAGGTCGTTGCGGGCGAGGTAGTCCTGGGCATACTCGCCGACTGTCCGAGCGCTGGCGTTCGGAGCTCGCCAACGCTTACGCAGGAGGTCGGTCTGCTCGCTCGCCAGCCAGGCCCAGGCGTCGGCCTTGACGCGGAAGATCTGGGTGTGGCGACGACCATCGGGGCCGAGATAGCGAGCGCGGAAGCGGCCGCTGGGGAGTCGGTCGACCGATCTGAATGTCCGCTTAGCCACGATGCGACCCTGACGCGATTCAGCGAGATGGTGCTGAAATCACCGCTGGCTGTGGACGCGGCCGGCGTCCACAAACGCGTCTAGCGTCGATCGCTCGAGGCGCACATACTTCCCGACTTTGACGTAGCCGATCCGACGCTCGGCGATCAGCCGGCGGACGAACCTTTCGCCAGTCGCGAGGTACTCACCAGCCTGCGCGACAGTCAGCAGCGGATCGCCGGAGAAGTGTCGTAGTTCCGTCGTCCGATGCGCCGTCATGGTTCGGAGCTTCGTCAGCAGCCTCCAGTTGTCCTCCAGGACCATCTGCCTCAGCGGCCAGGCTTCAGTTCAGCAACCCATCACAGTTCTCGATGGCATCCCTAAGCGGCTCACTTTGGGGCACGACGGGCGCGCCTGGGCCGGGGATGCGGCTTAAGAAGGTTGATCTAGCGGTTGCCACGAGCGTCAACAGTCCACGACTCACTACGGCAACGTCAGGAGCGTCCCCGTGAAGCTGAGCAACAGGCCAGCGGTGACTAGCAGGATCGCCCGACGCTGATCCGCACGAGCAGCCATGAGCAGGCGCAGCTCTCGCCCATCGAGTTCGATTCGGTGATGCGCTAGGCCTACGTCGCGCCGACGAAAGGCCGCCATGACTGGATTCTCATCGACGGGCTCGGCCAATCGGTCCAGGGCTTCCATCGCCTTCCGTTGGTCATCGATTAGGCGGCGGACGCCCGCTCCACCAGTGACAAGTCCGAGTACGGCACAAACGAGTGCGAGTGCGGCTGAGATCGACACGTCTGGAGTCTGCGGGTCAGACCTCGGCTCACAGTCGTCAGCGCGCCGAGGCAGCGGCACAGCTCGAGCTCGAGGGGCGACGCCGAGGTGGGTCCAAGGAGTTGACGGTGTGGCTCAGACGGGCCGACAGGAGGAGCGGACTCCGGCGGCTGCAGGACACATCGAAGCGAACCGTCTCGCCTCAGCGACGGGGGCGCCAGACCTCATACTGCCCCGCGCGGCTGCCAGTACCGGAAACACGTCACAACGAGTCCGAGACTCGGCATGCCCAGTGCCGACCCCATCCGCTGGCCCGCGCGTGGTGACCGCGCCGGTCCGGCGGTGCAAGAGGTGTGTCCTACTCGATCTTGTTCTCTCCGGTGCCAAGAGGACGTACGTAGGCGCCCTCCGGAACGGGCGCCGGTGAGACGTCGAGCTGGTTGCCGGGCGAGTCCCGGGGATGGTGGTGACCCTGAGGACGGTCTCCACAGAAGCCGACGGCACGGTCACAGGGTCACCCCGCACCTGCGCCCACGACGCCTACTGCAGCTGAGCAGCAGAGCAGCTGCCGGCGCCTCGGAGAGGACTGGAGACGTCCAAGATCACGAGGGACACAGACCCGTGAATAGGTGAGTTGCAGGCGCGCGTCAGCGCGGGGCGGGCGAAGCCCGTCCTCCAGTACTTGTCCAGTTGGTCAGGCGGCCGGCTGATCGAGGGTCACGGTGTGGCCGAGCCGCTCGAGTTGAGCCACCAGCCGGCGCGCGTGGGCCTCGTCGTTGTGCTTGGCCAACCAATCCGGCCCGAGGTCTCGGTAGGGCTCGTCGCGGGTGAGCATCCAGTAGGCCGAGACCAGGATCGAGTGCGCGACCGCCACCTGAGCCCGTCCCGCGCCTCGCCGGCCGCTGAGCCGCGCGTGCTGAGCCGAGAGGTAGTTGGCGCCCTTCATCCGCCCGACCGAGCCGGCGGCCTCGACCAGCATCGCGGTCAACCACTTGTTGCCGTGCGGCGGCGGGATCGCGTGGAACCTGCCCGCAGACTCGTGCATCCCCGGCGCCACTCCGGCCCAGGAGGCCAGGTGCTCCGGGCTGGGGAACCGGGCCATGTCTGCGCCGGTCTCGGCGATGATCACTTGCGCGACCTTCTCCCCCACTCCGGGAATGGTCTGCAACAGCTCCAGCTGGTGCGACCACGGTTCGAACGCGGCGGCGATGACCGCGTTGAGCTCGGTCAGGGCGGCCTCCACCGCCGCGATCCGGGCCAGCATGGAGCGGGCCAGCTGCGCGTGGCCGGCGTCGAAGTGCCCGGTGAGAGCTTCGGTCAGGGCCGGGATCTTGCGGCGCATCTTGCCTTTGGCCAGATCGGCCAGCACCCGCGGATCACTCTCTCCGCCGATCAGCGCACCCACCATCGCCCGCGCCGAGACGCTGGTCAGGCTCGCCGCGACCGAGGAGAGCTTGACCGAGGCGTCCTCGAGCATCAGCTCCAGCCGGGTGATCTCCCGCGTCCGGTCGCCCATCAGCTGCACCCGATACCGGGTGAGCATCCGCAGCCGGCGAATGTCCGGCGGTGGCACGAATGACGGCCGCAGCAGCCCGACCTCCAGCAGCTGGGCGATCCATTCCGCGTCGCGGACGTCGCTCTTGCGCCGGTCGAAGGCCTTGATGTGCGCGGCGTTGATCAGCCAGACCTCCATCGCTTCCTCGAGGCAGTAGAAGGCGCCCTTCCAATAGGTCGAGGTCGACTCCATCGCCGCCACCGTCACGCCCTCGGCCAGCAGCCAATCGCGCATCACCTGTAGCGAACGGGTCATCGTGGAGAACGTCCGCGTCTCCGCTCGCCGGCGGCCCCGCGAGCCGGGCGTGCGGACGCAGGCGGTCAGCGTCGCCTTGCCGATGTCGAGCCCGGCGACCCGCTCGTACTGGAGTTCCATCTCCGATCCCTCCTCCGGTCGACGACCGATCGGGCGTCGTCCGGAGGGCCCTCTGCAAGGACACAGACCCACGCGCTCTACGGCAGCAATCAGGAGCTCCCGAAGGCCCCGCGCCATACACCTCTACGGGCTCAGCCGCACCAGTGACACACGACGTCGCCGGACGACCCCTCCATTCTCATCGGCAGGGGCTGCGGATCAAGATCGCAGACCTTTACACCTCTTGCATCTGCGGTAATAGGCGCGCTCCGTCACCGACGGCGGAGTGCTCGCGGGCGTCACCGGCGAGGCTCGACGTCTTGCTGCCCGTCGCGATCCTGAGTGGCTTTCGCAATGAGTGCCCGCTGGTGACGTCTGTCGGGGTTCGGGTGGTTGACGCCTAATAGGAGCCTCGGGCTGCGGCAGCCCGCAGATGCATGCGCTCCGCCCGGACACCGGCTTTCGCGAGCTCTTCGAACGCTGGAAGGAGTCGCGTGCTCGCCGGAATCGACACCCACAAGGACACCCTCGCGGTGGCCGTCATCGACCTCGCCGGCCGCCCGGTGCTCGTCACCGAGCTGGCCAACACCGAGGCCGGCTTCGACGCCCTCGAGGAACTGGTCAAGGAGCACTCGGTGACCCGGGTCGGCATCGAGGGTTCGGGCAACTACGGCCGCGGCGCCGCGATCCGTCTGGTGCTCATGGGCGGACTGGAGGTCGTCGAGGTTCCGCCAAACCTGACCGCGCGGGAACGCTCGGGCCGGCCCGGTGCCGGCAAGACCGACCCGGGGGACGCGGTCGCCATCGCCCGGCTCACCGCCCGCGAGAGCGGCCTGCCACCGGTCCGCCTGGCCGTCGGGCAAGCCGCTGACCTGCGGGCTCTGGCCGACTACCGCGCTCAATTGGTCGCCGAACGCACCGCGCTGGCCAGCCGCACCCACGCCGAGCTGCACGGCCTGTTGCCCGGCTACCAGGACCGGGTGCCGCGACTGACCGCTCCGACGTTCATCACCGCCGCCACCGATCTGCTCGCCGACGACACCAGCGTCCGCGCGACCCTGACCCGCCGCCGCTTGGTCCGGCTGGCGGAGCTGACTGCAGAAATCCAGGAGGTCCACGGCCTCATCAGCGACGCGGTCCAGCAGGTGAAAACCGGGCTGACCGACCTCTACGGCCTGGGCCCGGTCAGCGCCGCGACGATCCTCGGCGAGGTCGCCGACATCCGCCGCTACCGCTCCCGGCACGCCTTCGCCGCCGCCAACGGCACCGCCCCGATCCCGGCCTCCTCCGGCCGCACCAGCCGGCACCGGCTCAACCGCTCGGGTAACCGACAGCTCAACCGGGTGCTCTACACCATGGCGATCACCCAGATCCGCGCCGATACCGAAGGACGCGCCTACTACCTGCGCAAACGCGCCGAGGGCAAGACCGGGCGCGAAGCCCTGCGCTGCCTGAAACGACGCCTCTCCGACGTCGTCTACCGAACCCTGCACGAAGACCTGGCGACCACCGCCCAGCCGGTGATGACCGGCTGAGGACGGTGAGTGCGGCAGCGACAAAACGGACGCGTCTCTACGGCCGAAGCCAGCTGCGCGACAGGCTCGCAGTCCCAGACCTGCTCTTCGCTGCGGTCAGTCCACCGCACCCACCGCCGACCCGGACGCTACGCCCGAGCCGCCTTGACACATAGGAGCTCATCTCAGGTCGGCCAACTCGTTGTGACGACTTCGGCGAGCCCGGCCGAGCCCCGAGCCTGCCGTCCATCGAGGGTCCGAGGCCCCTCAAGGTCCGAGCCGCCAATATTGGCGACGGGAGCCAAGACTCGGCCGGCAGGGTGCATCCGGCCGCTTCAAGGCACGGCACCCGCGGCTGACTTCGACGCTGGCGGATTGCTCCGGCCCGCATGGGCGCCATCTACCCCGCCCGCCCCGCCTTCCGCAGGCCGTGGCCTCGGCCAGTCCTAGGTCGCCCTGGCCGGATCGAGCCCGGCTCCGGTCTACTGGATGCTCTCCGGCGACGAGCATGATCGAGAGACCTTGGCGTGGACGCGCTGGCCCGCCAGCGATAGGGCTGACACGCACGACGGGGTTGCTCAACACGAGCGGCTCAGGGCACCCTCCCCCTCGACCAGCCGGCTCTACATCACTGGCGACGGCATCGCCAGACTGGAGACAAACGCGCTGCCCATGATCAAGGCGTTGGCACCGGTATCAGTCGTCGGCGCAGGGTGCGTGCCCTGGGAACCTGCCGCCCAACTCCGACCCAGCTAGAACGCTCGACAGCGATGTGCACACCTGGGCCGCTCGGAGCCCGCCCGGTCGCAGACCGCCCACTGAGCAGCCTCGGCCAAACGCAGCAACTGACACGAGCCCTCGGAAACTCCATACGGCCCCAGGTTTGCCCCATGGCCATGGCAAGATCCTCCGGTCCTGACGTCGCTACGGGGGAGACCATGCACGAGGCCGAGGTCCTTGACGAACGGGACTACTTCAGCAGCATTCGCCTCTGGGGGCCAGTGCCCGCGAGTATCAAGACAAGGGCGTGGCTTGAAAACTTCAAACCAAAGGAACGTCAGCACGCCGTCGCCCTCCTTAACTCTTTCGTATACCTGAATTCTGAAGTTACTGACAAGCTCTTCGTCTCGGCATTTTCTGGGCTCGCGCAGATGGTGTCCAAGGACGCTGGAACCTATGCTGACAAAAAGCTTGAATGGAACGAGTTCCGACGCGGCGTCCTTATCACGCATCCAACTGGCGAGACGCCCAACGCGACGGACTCGGGCTTCCTGTTCGATCGAAAAGCTCGGCAACTTCTCGATATAAACGAAGACCATATTATGCTGCCCGAAGAGGTCCTCACGACGCTGCTCCTGCGGGGTCCCCGACCAGTGGTCTTCGTCGACGACTTCGCAGGCTCGGGCGACCAATTCACGAAAACCTGGAATCGGTCGTACTCGCTCTCGACCGGTGATGTGGTGAGCTTCTCTCAGCTTTCGGCGGCGGGGCAATTGGGCTCGACCTACTATGCGCCCTCAATTTGCACGAGCTACGCCGCAGAACGCATACGTGAATGCGCGCCGCGCTTGATTCTTCAGGCGGCACACATTCTCTCGCCCCGGTATGGGGCAAGCGACGAGCACACTCTGCTTTTCCCGCCGCACCTTCGCGCCGACGCCCTCCAGGTCATCAGCGATGCAAGTCGCAGGGCCGGAATTATGGCTCATCAGATACTTGGCTATCACGACCTTGGCCTCGCCCTCGCGTTTGAGCATTCTGTGCCAGATGCGGCGTTGCCAATCTTCTGGATGTCTACCGCAAACTGGACCCCCTTGCTCAGGAGGCGTTGACGTGACGACTCTGCCCCGGGAGGGCCTGCTCCTCGAATTGGCTGCCACAATGGGCGGCTTCCGCGCGGAGCAGTTCAGTGGGGAACTGTATGATTTGTTCACCACTCCCACCTACTGGCCAGCACTGCTAACAAGTCGTCCGTGTCTGCTGGTCGGCGGTAGAGGCACTGGCAAGACGACTGTGCTCCGAGGTCTGTCGTACGAGGGCCAAGCTCGATTAGCGGGGACAAGCGTCGAAGAGTGGCCGCTGATTGGCCTGTATTGGCGCATCGACACCACGGTGGTTACTGCTTTTCGAGGCGCGGGGCTCTCCGAAGAGGCGTGGGTCCCCATCTTCTCGCATTATGTCAACCTCACACTGACTCGACTGCTATGCGAGTTCGCATCATGGCAGAGCGAGGCGCGGGAAGTATATCTCGACGCTTCAGTCGAGATGGCCAGAGCCTGCCGCTCTCTCCATCTTCCGCCAGCTCATTCGTTCTCGCATGCACTCGAGTTGCTAGACGATGAGCTCGCTAGCTTCGAGGCGTACATTAACAATGTCCGCGGTGCAAACACCGTAGAGCTGTCGATGTTGGGTCGGCCCGTAGAGCTGCTGGTCACCGCTCTGCGTGCCACTCTTGGCATTGGCGACAAGCAGTTCGCCTTCCTTGTCGACGAATACGAAAACCTCGAGGACTACCAACAGAGGGTTATCAACACCCTCATCAAGCACTCTGGAGAGGCGAGGTACACATTCAAAGTCGGTATGCGCGAGACGGGTCACCGGGAGCGGCGAACTCTCAATGTAAACGAATCCCTGTCTGAGCCTGCGGACTATGCGTACATTGACATCTCCCGCCGACTTAAAGAGTCCGACTTCGCCGACTTTGCCGAGCAGGTGTGCAACGACCGCCTTGGCAGGGTCCGTTCTCAACGGAGGTCGGTCGCCGACATCAAGTCTCTTCTTCCAGCCCTCTCCGAGGCCGACGAGGCTCAGCGCTTAGGAATCTCGGCGCGACTTGTTGAAGCTAAGCGGCGACTCGGGCGAGAAGGCGCACCGCAAGAAGTAGTCTCTGCCTTCTCTGCACTAGACCCACTGGCGGCCTACCTGACGGTCTTCTGGAATGAGGGGCGTACCGAGACCCTTGCCGAAACGGTCGCCGATGCGCTAGCAAATCCCCGAGAATGGTCCACGCGACTAACGAACTACCAGCATGCCATGTTGTTCACAATCCGGCGTGGGATGCGTGGGCATCGCAAGTACTACGCGGGGTGGGACACGTACGTACAGCTTGCGGATGGAAACATTCGCTACCTTCTCCAACTGGTCAATGAGGCGCTCGAGCGCCACGTACTCGAGGAAAGACTCCTTGACGAGCCAGTCTCTGTCGACGTGCAGACCAACGCGGCACAGGAGGTTGGCCGACGTATCGTTCAGCAATTGCCGGGCGTTGGGGCCCGAGGGGCCCAGGTCACCAAACTCATTCTTGGCTTCGGTCGCATCTTTCAGGTCATGGCTGTGCAGCCGGAGGGCCATACGCCTGAGGTCACTCAACTTCGGGTGGGGTGGCTCGGCGCCGACGCCCGAACTGTCGAGGAGGTTGAGGATCTCCTAGCCGCCTGCGTCATGCACCTGGCAATGTTGCGTTTCCCTGGCGATAAGATGGCCGCGGTTTCTGGGGAAACGCGAAGCTTCGACTACCAGCTGCATCCCATCTTCGCCCCCTTCTTTGGCTTCAGCTACCGCCGCAAGCGCAGAATCTCTGTTGATGTGGCGGATATCTTACAGCTCGCTACATCCGATTCCTCTCGGACTATCCGAAAGATTCTCCAGCGCAGCAATCGCGATTCCGACTTAGAGCTGCCAGAGCAGCTCGCTCTGTTTAGAGGGTATTACCATGACTCTCCTGAATGAGCCTCTGTTGACCCTTGAGCTGACGCGAGGCGAATTCTGCCCGCCGTCGGGCGCCGCCTATGTGTACGGCGCGGAGACGGAGGAACGAGCGAGCCTCGATGAAGAATGGTGCAGCCGTGCGGTCGCTTCCGGCGTTGGCCTTGTCTCTATCGCGGCACAACTACCCGACGATATGGTCTTGTCATCCCATGCTTATGGCTTTGAGGATGAAGTCATCAACGCATGGGATGCTGGTGCTCTCGAGGAAATGCTGCTGCGTCTCGGCTCCCCCCTGTACCTGGACATTACAGGCCTCATGTACCGGTCGTGGGCCCCCATCCTCCGGGCTGCCGTTCGACTGGAGATCGAAACATATGTGGTCTACGTAGAGCCGAATGAGTATCGCCGAAACCCTGACCCGGCTCAAGGCTTGATATTCGATCTCTCGGCTCGGATTCAAGGTGTGGCTCCTCTGCCAGGTTTCGTAACGCTGAGGCGACCTCGCCACCCGGAGGACAGTTGCTTCATTGCGCTGCTCGGCTTCGAAGGTGCTCGTTTCGGATACATTCTTGATGAGCTAGAAGCTGTCCCTACAAAGACGGTGCCCATTGTCGGCGTGCCAGGCTTCAGGGCGGACTACCCGTTCTTCGCCTACAGCGGGAATCGGGTGCAACTGGAAAGTGACTTTCTGGCATCGCGAGTTCGGTTCGCTAAGGCGAACTGCCCTTTCGACGCTTTTCATATGTTGCATGAAATAGCCAACGATTACCAGGGTGACTTTCTACGCGTAGCGCCTATCGGAACTAAGCCTCATGGATTGGGGGCTGTACTATTCGCGATGGCTCGGAGCGGACGGGTGGAACTCGTCTATGACCACCCAATACGAAGCGAAAAGAATACGCGCGGTGAGGCGCGATTATGCGTCTATGACGTTCATCGTTTCGTGTCCTCTGACTTGTATCGCGAAGTAGGTGCATACTCACCTGCCAGACGGGCCCCAGCATCATGAGAGTGGACCCGTTTTATACGCCAAGCTGGCTGGCGGCGGAGATGGCGGCGGAGCTCGACCTGCGGACTGGAAGTCTCGTAGCGGACTTCACTGCGGGCGGAGGGGCCCTTCTTGATGCCGCGGAACAGCGGTTCGGATCGGCCTTTTCGTACTTGGCAGCAGACTGCGACCGGCGAGCGGTCGCGCGCCTCAGGTCTGAGCACCCGCGCTGGCTCGTTGGCCGGGCTGACCTTCTGAATGAGCGCTCGCTTCGTCAAAGTCCGGTGTGGGCTCGTAGGTCAGCGGTCTCGGGCGTCCTGGTCAATCCACCCTTCTCCTACAGAGGGGGAGCCGGCATGCGGTCGCCGAACGGGTCCGCCGTTGTTTCGCCTGCTGCCGCGTGTCTAGAAACGATCCTGTCGGGGATGAGTCCGGGTTCGAGTGTCGTCGCTCTGATGCCTCGTGGCTCCCGAAAGTCCGAGAAAGACCGCAAGTTGTGGCAGTCGTGGGAGCGGAGACACGCTCTAGAGGTCTTGCGCGCGTACTCTCGAGGCGCCTTCCCTGGGGCTTACGCCCGCACGGAAATGCTGCGGTTCACCGTGGAAAAAGGTCCAGGAGTCGCAGCTCCGTCGCGTCCCGGAGTTAATAGGATCATCGCTGGCTGCACATGCATTGACATCATCAGAGGTCGCGTGCCCGTGCACCGGCGCTCGCAGCGCGAGAGTGGTCCGCTCGCCGCGTTCGTTCACACAACTTCGCTGCAGGAAGGCGAGGTGGAACTGCGCGAAGAGATGTGCGGATGGAGGTGGGCCACGCCCGGCCCTTTGGTGCTTCTGCCGCGTGTGGGTAGATTCACGCCAGGCAAGATTGCCGTCTGGAGCGAGAGTGCTTCGGTCGTGTTGAGCGATTGCATGCTGGCAATGCGTCCATTGGCGACACCTGTCGACGTGCTCGTTTCAAGTCTGATGTCAAGCTTCGGGGTCCTGGCCGAGCGTTACGGCGGCTCATGCGCCCCGTATCTGACAGTGGCCGCGCTGGAGGCGCATGTAGCTGAATTGGGCTACAGCCCACGTCGCGCGCAGGCGGGTGGGCCATCGGAGTTGTGCAGCTGTGGCGGTGGTTCGGCGGTCATGGACGTCAACCAGGGTTCGCCCCTGCAGGGTGCGCTGATATCGGAATCGGCGAGACGGTAGGGGACCTTGGAGACAGCCCCAGACCGAGCCGGGGGGTGGTATGGCGTGTCGCCGCTGGGTAATCATTCCGCCGTCGGAGGGCGCACCCGTCGGCTGAGACCGTTGGGCCGCGCGAATCGGCTCCGGGCCAATGGGGGTGCCGGCTGCCCAGCCTGCTTCGGACCCGTCCTGGCCAAGGACGACAACGTCGCAGTCTCCCGGGCTGATTGGGCTGCTTAGTGGCATTCGAGCCGCAATGGCCCTACACCGGAGAGCGTGCCCCGGCAGCTCTGCCCGAGTGCGGTGGCAATGGTCGGTCCATCTCGGCGACGAGTGGCGCGCTCAGCGCCGCCTGCAGCGCGCCGGCAAGCTCCCGCTGACTCGGGTCGATCTAGACACCGGCTTGCATGGCTGGTCTGGGACCGGAGAGCCGACTAGTGGAAGCATTGTCAGACCGCGCTCCGCAGCGACATGGCCCGAGAACGAACGGCTCGCGTGCCTCAAGTCCACATCGATGACGGTTTCCTGCTGGGACGGAAGCTCGCGAGACTGCGGCCAGCACCGGCGCGGACACTCGGACCACAGTGCACCGAGCAATTTGAGTCGCCTTATGGCTGGACTTGAGCCATCCGCTGGAGCTCCCGGGTTGGCAGCTGGCCCGCAGCAGTGTCTGGCGGTGTCGGCGAATTGCCGCTCGGCTCGCCTCAAGCTCACCGCGTGACCAGAACATGACCAACGGACCGGAAAACAAGGGTCAAAAGGGGCTATATCGGGCCTTCCGGAGGGTCCTCCGGACCTCCTCCAGTTCCGCTGACACGCGCCCTTCCCTGCGGTTATGCGTGGAGCGGGTGACCGGGATCGAACCGGCATGGCCAGCTTGGAAGGCTGGGGCTCTACCATTGAGCTACACCCGCAGAGGTGCCCGGCCAGCGTAACCGGTCCCCGCGGTCACGCCCGGACCGCCATCCCGAGCACCTGCGGGCTTGCCGGGTTGAGGTTCACCCGGAGGTCCGGCAGGTCGAAGCGGTCGAGCCGCTCGATGGTGAAACCGGCCGCCTCGATCGCCGCCGCGGTGTCCCGGCCGGTGTGGCACCCGCCGGCGAAGAACGGCCACACCGTCGCGTCGAGCACCCGCTGCGCCCGCACCAGCCCGGCCTTCTCACCGCGGACGTGCTCCCAGAACAGCAGCCGGCCCCCGGGGCGCAGCACCCGCCGCAACTCGGCCAGCGCCCGGCCCTGGTCCGGCACGCTGCACAACACCAGCGACGCGACCGCCACATCGAAGGCGCCGTCCTCCGCCGGGAGCGCGTCGGCGTCCCCGTCCACGATGGTCACGGGCACCGGCGCCGAGAGAGCGGCCGACGCCGCGAGCGCCCGCAGCCGCGGCTCCGGCTCGACCGCCACGACCTCGGTCACCGCGGACGGATAGTGGCCGAAGTTCGTGCCGCTGCCCGCCCCGAGCTCGAGCACCCGCCCCGCGGCGCCGGCCAGCAACCGGTCGCGAAGCTCAGCCGTCCCCTGCCGCTCGCCCGCCGCCGCCAGGTGCGGCCACAGCCGCGCGAACACCGGATGCGACACCGTCGTCCCCCTCATCGTGGGTCCAGCCGCCGTACCTCGTCGGCCACCCGCACCATCCCGACCTCCTCGGCCAGGGCCAGGGCCGCGCGCGCTTCCGCGGACACGCCCGCGACGTCCCCGCGACGGGCCAGCAGCGACGCCAGAGCCAGCCGCGCCCGTGCCTCTGACGGCCGCAGCCCGGACCGGGCGCTGACCGCCACCGCCTGACGGAGGTGCCGCTCGGCGTCGTCCAGCCGCCCGGCCGCCGCCTCCGCCCGCCCCAGCAGCAGCGCCACCGGGCCCTGCGCCCCGATCCCGCCCTGCACCGCCAGGTGGTCGGCGAAGGGGAGCAGCCGGTCGGCGATCGCGGCCGGCACCGCCGGGTCGATGCCCACGGGGGTCGCCGCGAGCTCCGCCGCCGCGTACGCCTGCCAGCACGTCAGCGCCAGCCAGTCCCACTGCATCGGGAACGGCGCCCACCCGTCGACGCGCGCCATCTCCGCCGCGGCCTCCGCCGCCATCCCGGCCTCCAGCAGCGCGATCGCCGTCAGCAGCGTGCCGCTCCCCGCCCCGCCGGACGTGTCCACGCCCGCCGCCGCCTCGGGCAGCCGCTGCGCCAGGCACCCGCGGTCGATCCAGATGAACGACCGCATCACCAGGTCCTGCCACGACTGCGTGTACAGCTGCGTCCGCTGCACCAGCGCGAACGTCCGGTCGACCAGCTCCTCCGCCGTCTCCAGGTCGCCGAACAGCATCGCCCGCGCCGCCTGCATGCTCACCAGCTGCGCGTGCACCAGCGGCAGGTCGTGCCGGCGGGCCAGCTCCCACGCGGCGGCCAGGTCCGCGGCGTCGCCGTCCACGTCGCCCAGCCCCATCCGCGCCACCGCCCGCCGCACCAGCGCCAGCATCGCCACCTCCGGCAGCTCCTCGGCCGGCGTCACCTCCAGCAGCTCGGTGGCATTGGCGATCAGCCGGTCCTCGTGCCCCGGCAGCCAGCACGCCCCCAGCCGCGCGACCAGCGCCGTCCGCAGCAGGTCCACCCGGCCTGTGCGCCGCGCCGCCGCGACCGCCTCCTCGGCCGCGCGCAGCCCGCGCGACCGGTCCGGCCCGTAGTGGACGACGACGGCGAGCGCCGCGAGCGTCCGAACCCGCGCCGGCCCGTCCACCTCGCCCACCGCGGCCAGCAGCGCCTCCAGCCGCCCCACCAGCTCCGCCGGGTAGACGCCGTAGGTGACCGGGAACCACAGCCCGCCGATGCCCTGCAGCTGGTCCGCGGCCGTCGCCGCGGTCCCGGTGTCCCCGCGGGCCAGCGCCGCGTCGATCACCCCGGACAGCAGCCGCTGCGCCTCCGCCCACGACCCCGCCCGCGCCATCGTCGTCCCGGCCCGCAGCAGCAGCTCCGACCGCAGCTCCGGCCGGTCGCCTTCGGCGTCCAGCACCTCCAGCGCCCGCTCCCACCAGCGCGCCGCGCTCTCGTGCGCGTGGTCGTGCGCCGCCCGCTCGGCCGCCGCGGAGCACGCCGCCACCGTCGCCTCGGCGTCGGTGAACGGCCGCCCCGCTACCAGGTGGTGCGCCCGCTCGAACGGCGCCGCCCCCGCCGGCAGCGCCGCGGCCAGCCGCGCGTGCAGCCGGGCGCGCCGCAGCGGGGGAGTGCCCTCCAGGAGCGTCTCCCGCACCAGCGCGTGCGCGAACGCCAGCTCGCCCGGGCCGGCGGGCCGCACGAGGTCGGCCGACTCCGCGGCGTCCAGCGCGTCGGCCAGGTCGTCGGGCGCCGCGGCGCCGTCCGCCCGCTGCAGCAGCGACACCGCGAACCGCTGCCCGGCGACGGCGGCCAGCGTCAGCACCTCCCGCGCCGGCTCCGGCAGCCCCGCCAGCCGCCGCTCGACCACGTCCCGGACGCCGGGCGGCACGGGCCCGGAGCCGTCCCCGCTGAGCACCCGCGCCAGCTCCGTCGCGAAGAACGGGTTGCCGCCCGAGCGCTCGTGCACCTCCCCGGCGGCGTCCGAGCCGACGACGCCGGCCACCAGCGCGGCGGTCGCGGCCGGCTCCAGCGGACCGAGGGTGAGCTGGGTGAACCCCGGCGTCCGGGCCAGCGCGGCGCGCACCCGCGCCAGCCCCGGATCCCGGACGCCGGTGCGGCAGGTCCCCAGGACGGCGACCGGCCCGTGCTGGAGCTCCACCGCGAGGAACCCCAGCAGCCGCAGGGACGCCGGATCGGCCCAGTGCAGGTCGTCGACCACGACCACCACCGGCGCCCTCGACGACGCCGCGACCAGCGTCGACAGCACCGCCTCGAAGGCCGCGAAGGCGCCACCCGCGGCGCCGCCCTCGGCTCCCGCCCCGCCGCCGAGCGCGCCGGTGACCTGCAGGAACGGCCACAGTGCCGGGGCGTCGTCGTCCTCGTGGCAGCGCCCGACCGCCACCCGCGCACCGGACGCCCGCGCGGCCGCCGCCACCTCCGCCAGCAGCCGGGTCTTGCCGATGCCCGGCTCGCCGTCGACCAGCGCGAACCGCGGACCGGTGCGCGGCAGCCCGGCGACCAGGTCGCGCAGCAGACCGAACTCGCGGTCCCGGCCGACGAGGGCCGGCGGGGGAGACGGCGCCGCGGCGACCGCCACCGGCCCCCGCAACGCCCGCGCCTGGGCCGCCTCCAGCGCCGGCCCCGGCGCCAGCCCCAGCTCCTCGTCGAGCAGCCGGCGGGCCTGCGCGTAGCGGGCCAGCGCGTCGGCGGTGCGGCCGGCCGCGGCCAGCGCGTCCACGAGCAGCACCCACGGCCGCTCCGCCAGCGGGGAGGAGGCCACCAGCGCCTCCGCCTCGGGCACCGCCTCGGCCGCGCGGCCCAGGGCCAGCAGCGCCGCCGTCCGGTCCTCCCGGCAGGTGCGTTGCAGCTCCTCCAGCCGGTCCCGCGCGGCGGCGGCGAACGGCCGGTCCCCGGCGTCCTCCAGGGCGACCGGTCCCCGCCACAACGACAGTGCCTCGTCGGCGTCGGCGAGCGCGCCGGCAGCATCCCCGCCCGCCAGCCGCCGCCCCGCCGAGGCGGCCGACGCGGAGAAGCGCCCCGCATCGACGTCGCCGGCCTCGGCCACCAGCCGGTAGCCCGCCGGCGTCCGCTCGACCACCCGGCCGAGCACCCGCCGCAGCCGCGACACGTAGGTCTGCACCGAGGCGTCCGGATCCGCGGGCGGGGCGTCGGCCCACAGCGCGTCGACGATCCGGTCCAGCGACACCGACCGACCCGGCTCGGTGAGCAGCAGCCCGAGCAGCACCCGCTGCAGCGGGCTGCCGAGGTCCAGCGGGGGCGCGTCCGCGGACAGGCGTGCCTCCACGGCGCCCAGCACGCCGTAGACCATCACGTCCGACCTCCCGATCGCGGCCTGACCTGCGCGTTCAGCAGTCGTCGAGCGAGCGCGCGGCCAGCGTGGTCCGGCGTCGACCGCGCGTCAAGCGGGTCGGGCCACGGTTCCCGGCATCGGTTCCACCCCTGAGACCCACCCCGACCCGAGGAGCCCCCGATGGCCCGCATCCTGTTCACCACCATGCCGTTCGCCGGCCACCTGCGGCCCGGCCTGCCCATCGTCCGCGAGCTCGTCGCCGCCGGCCACGAGGTCGTCTGGTACAGCGGCGCGAAGTACCGGCACCAGGTCGAGCGCGCCGGCGCCCGCGCCTATCCGATGAGCGCCGGGCTCGACATCGACGACGCCGAACTGGAGGGCAACGGGACCGGCAGCCTGCGCGGCCTGAGGCAGTCGATCCTCGACGTCTTCATCCACCCCATCCCGGCCTGGGTCCAGGAGATCGACGCGGTCCTCGACGACTTCGCGCCCGACGTCGTCGTCGCCGAGCAGGGCTTCATGGCCGGCCCCCTGGCCGGACGCCGGCGCGGCATCCCCGCCGTCGTCTTCTCCGTCTCGCCGCTCGGCCTCACCAGCGCCGACGCCCCGCCCTTCGGCACCGGCCTGCTCCCCGGCCCGCGGTGGCGCGACCGCACCCTCAACTGGGCCATGCGCAACGTCGTGTTCGCCGCTCCGCAGCGCGCCGCCGAGCAGGTGCTCGCCCGCCTCGGGCTGCCGCCGATCGACGCCTACTTCATGGACTGGGGCGCGGCGATCGCCGACCGCTACCTCGTGCCCAGCGTCCCCGAGTTCGAGTACCCGCGGCGCGACCTGCCCGCGACCGTGGAGTTCGTCGGCCCGTTCCTGCCCGCGGGCATCGACGAGTTCACCCCGCCGCCGTGGTGGGACGACGTCCTGACCGCGCACGCCGGCGGCCGCCCCGTCGTCCTCGTCACCCAGGGCACGCTCGCGACCGACCCCGCGAACCTCGTGCTCCCCGCCGTCGCCGGGCTGGCCGGCACCGGGCCGCTCGTGATCGCCACGACCGTCGGCCACGACCCCGACGTCCTCCTGCCGCCGGCGCTGCGACCGGCCGACGTCCGGCTCACCCCGTACGTGCCGTTCGACCGGATCCTCCCGATGACCGACGTCTACGTGACCAACGGCGGCTACGGCGGCCTGCAGCAGGCGCTGGCCGCGGGCGTCCCGGTCGTGGTCGCCGGCACCACCGAGGACAAGGCGGAGGTCTCGGCGCGGGTGACCTGGTCCGGCGCAGGCCTCGCGCTGGGCACCGACACCCCCACCCCCGACCAGGTCGCGGACGCCGTCGCCACGGTCCTCACCCGGCCCGACCACCGCGCCCGGGCCCGGGAACTGCAGGCCGCCTACGCCCGCTACCGCGGGGAGCGCCGGGCCGCGGAGGCCGTGCTGGAGGTGGCGGCCAGCAGGAACCCCGTCGGATGAGCAGGCGCGGTGGCGCGGCCCTCCTGCAGGGGCCCACCGCGAGCGTGCGAGCGGTTGGGGGGCAGGAGGGTCCTTCTCCTATGCTCGGTCCGCCACGGGGTGTGGCGCAGCTTGGTAGCGCACCTGCTTTGGGAGCAGGGGGCCGCAGGTTCAAATCCTGTCACCCCGACCGCCAGACCGGCTCCGTCCCCCACGTCTCTAGACTCGTGGGTCGACCGGCGTCGTCCGTTCCGCCCGACGCCCACCCCTGACTGCGACACCCGAGGAGCACTGCGCTGTGAAGAGCACCATCGAGGAACTCGGCCCCACGCGGGTCCGGATGGCGATCGAGGTGTCGTGGGGGGACCTGGACCACGCCTTCGGCGAGGTCTACAAGGAGCTCCGCAACCAGGTGCGCATCCCCGGGTTCCGCCCCGGCAAGGTGCCCAACCGCATCATCGACCAGCGCGTCGGCCGCCCGGCCGTCCTCGAGCAGGTGGTCAACCACGCGCTGCCGGAGGTGTACTCCGAGGTCGTCCGCGAGAACCAGGTGCGGGTGATCGGCCAGCCCGAGATCGAGGTCACCAAGCTCGAGGACAACCAGACCCTGGAGTTCACCGCCGAGGTCGACGTCGCCCCCAAGCTGGAGCTGCCCGACCTCGACGCGCTCGCCGTGACCGTCGACGACGTCGAGGTCACCGACGAGGAGATCGACCAGCAGGTCTCCGTCATGCGCGAGCGGTTCGCCATGCTCAACGCCGTCGAGCGCGCGGCGCAGGACGGCGACTTCGTCTCCATCGACCTCGAGGCCACCCTCGACGGCGAGAAGCTCGAGGACGGCTCGACCAGCGGCATGTCCTACGAGGTCGGCTCCGGCTCGCTCATGGAGGGCCTGGACGACGCCGTCCGCGGGCTGTCCGTCGACGAGTCGAAGACCTTCGAGACGGCGCTGCTCAACGGCCCCGACGCCGGGAAGTCGGCCGAGGTGACCGTCACGGTCCGCTCGGTCAAGGAGAAGGAGCTCCCCGAGCTCGACGACGAGTTCGCCTCCACCGCGAGCGAGTTCGACACCCTCGAGGAGCTGCGGGGTGACGTCCGCACCCGCCTGTCGCGCACCAAGGTGCTGCAGCAGGGCGCGCAGGCCCGCGACAAGCTGGTCGAGCAGCTGCTCGAGACCGTCGAGGTCCCGCTCCCGGAGAACCTCGTCGAGCGCGAGGTCGAGTGGCGCAACAACGCCATGACCCAGGAGCTGCAGAACGCGGGCATGGACTGGGACGGCTACCTGCAGATGGCCGGCGTCGACGACAAGGACGCCTACGACGCCGACCTGCGCAAGAACGTCGAGGAGGCCGTCAAGACGCAGTTCGTCCTCGACGCCGTCGCCGACGCCCGCGAGGTCACCGTCGACAACGACGACCTGTCGGCGCAGATCATGGCCCAGGCGCAGCGCAACCGGGTCAGCCCGGAGCAGTACGCGCAGCAGCTGCAGCAGGGCGGCAACATCGCCGAGTTCGTCGCCGACGTCCGCCGCACCAAGACCCTGGCGCAGCTGCTCGAGCAGACGACGATCACCGACGCCTCCGGCAACGTCGTCGACCTGGAGGCCATCCGGCCGAAGACGGTCCAGGCCCCCGCGGCCGACGCCGAGGACGCCGACGCCTCGCCCGCCGACCTCGAGTCCGCGGACAGCGCCGACAGCTCGGAGAGCGCCGACAGCTCCGAGAGCGCGGCCAGCCCCGAGGCCGCCGACGAGGAGGCCAAGGCCTGAGCGAGGACCCTGTCCTGCTCCCGCCACGCACCGCGCGGCGCGAGCCTCCGGACAGGGTTGCGTGCCGACGCCGTCCCACCCCGCGAGCCGGGGCGGGGCGGCGTCGTCCGTTCGCGGGGCGTCGCGCGGGCCGCCCCGCCCGCTGCGCCCACGGCGAACACCCCGCCGGGCGGGACTCCTCCCCGCAGGTCGCGCGTTAGGGTCGACAGGACTCAGGCGAGCACCGGGGGAGAACCCCCCGGGCGGCGCGCCCCCGGGCCCCGCACCACCGAAGAACCATCCACTCCAGACCGACTGCCCGACCGTCCTACGGAGGTCACCACACCCGTGAGCACCCACCCGAACTCGGCGAGCGCCCCGCAGCTGCGCGGCTCCGCCGGGGGGATGAACCTCAACGACTCGGTCTACGAGCGGCTCCTGCGCGAGCGCATCATCTTCCTGGGCACCCAGGTCGACGACGTCATCGCCAACCAGCTGGCGGCGCAGATGCTGCTGCTGTCGGCCGAGGACCCCAAGAGCGACATCCACCTGTACATCAACTCGCCCGGCGGCTCGGTCAGCGCCGGCATGGCCATCTACGACACGATGCAGTTCATCGACTGCGACGTCGCGACCTACGGGATGGGCCTGGCCGCGTCGATGGGCCAGTTCCTGCTCACCGCCGGCACCAAGGGCAAGCGCTACGCCCTGCCCCACGCGCGGATCATGATGCACCAGCCCTCGGCGGGCGTCGGCGGTACCGCGGCCGACATCGCGATCCAGGCCGACCTCTTCCGCCGCACCAAGCGCGAGCTCAACGAGCTGCAGTCGCAGCACACCGGGCAGACCGTCGAGCAGATCGAGAAGGACTCCGACCGCGACCGGTGGTTCACCGCGGCCGAGGCCCTCGAGTACGGCTTCGTCGACCACGTCGTCAGCAAGGCCGCCATGACCGACAGCGCCAACCCGGTCACCGACAACTGAGCAGCGAGGACTGACGACATGAGCGGTTTCCAGCTGCCCTCCAGCCGCTACATCCTCCCCTCCTTCGTGGAGCGGACGAGCTACGGCATGAAGGAGAGCAACCCGTACAACAAGCTCTTCGAGGAGCGGATCATCTTCCTCGGGGTGCAGATCGACGATGCGTCGGCCAACGACGTGATGGCCCAGCTCATCACGCTCGAGTCCACGGACCCCGACCGCGACATCACGATCTACATCAACTCGCCCGGTGGCTCGTTCACGTCGCTGATGGCCATCTACGACACGATGATGTTCGTCCGCCCGGACATCCAGACCGTGTGCATGGGCCAGGCCGCCTCGGCCGCCGCGGTGCTGCTCGCCGCCGGCACGCCCGGCAAGCGGCTGGCGCTGCCGTACTCCCGGGTCCTGATCCACCAGCCCTCCGGCGAGGCCGGCGGTCAGGTGTCGGACCTGGAGATCCACGCCGCGGAGATCGAGCGGGTGCGCAAGCAGATGGAGGAGATCCTCGCGCGGCACACCGGCCGGACGGCCGAGCAGGTCCGCTCCGACATCGACCGCGACAAGATCCTCACGGCCCAGGAGGCCAAGGACTACGGCATCGTCGACCAGGTGATCCAGAGCCGGAAGCTCAACGCGATGCCCGCGAGCAGCTGATCGTGTTCCCGGCCGGTACGGGCCGAGGCGTCGCGTCAGGCGCCCTCGGCCCGTACCGTCTGGGGGGCGGAGTGCACAGGGGGTCGCCAGTGTCGAGTGCGACGACACGACCCGCCGGGCTCCGGCCGAGGGGGTGCGTCACGTCCCCCCGGGCGTCGGGGTCGGCAGGTACCGTCGACGAGCGCCCGATCCCCGGCCGGCAGCGCCGGGAGGAGCACCTCGCGGAACGTCGTCAGCGGGGTCGAGCACGGGCAGTCCAGCACCACATCGGGTCCGCGGACCGACGGACCTTTCCCCCGATCTGGAGGTCAGCAGGTGGCACGAATCGGTGAGAGCGGTGACCTGCTCAAGTGCTCGTTCTGCGGGAAGAGCCAGAAGCAGGTCAAGAAGCTCATCGCTGGCCCCGGGGTCTACATCTGCGACGAGTGCATCGACCTCTGCAACGAGATCATCGAGGAAGAGCTCTCCGAGTCCTCGGACCTGAAGTTCGACGAGCTGCCCAAGCCCAAGGAGATCCACGACTTCCTGGGCCAGTACGTCATCGGCCAGGAGACCGCCAAGCGCGCGCTCGCCGTCGCCGTCTACAACCACTACAAGCGGGTGCAGGCCGGTGGCGGCACCCGTGACGAGGCCGTCGAGCTGGCCAAGTCCAACATCCTTCTGATGGGTCCGACCGGGTGCGGCAAGACGCACCTGGCCCAGACCCTCGCGCGGATGCTGAACGTCCCCTTCGCCATCGCCGACGCCACGGCGCTGACCGAGGCCGGCTACGTCGGCGAGGACGTCGAGAACATCCTGCTCAAGCTCATCCAGGCCGCCGACTACGACGTGAAGCGCGCCGAGACCGGCATCATCTACATCGACGAGGTCGACAAGATCGCCCGCAAGAGCGAGAACCCGTCGATCACCCGCGACGTCTCCGGTGAGGGCGTGCAGCAGGCGCTGCTGAAGATCCTCGAGGGCACGACCGCCTCGGTGCCGCCGCAGGGCGGGCGCAAGCACCCCCACCAGGAGTTCATCCAGATCGACACGACGAACGTGCTGTTCATCGTGGGTGGGGCCTTCGCCGGCCTGGAGAAGGTGATCGAGCAGCGGGTCGGCAAGCAGGGCATCGGCTTCGGCTCCGAGATCACGAGCAAGCGCGAGCTCGACGAGTCGAACATGTTCAACGAGGTCATGCCCGAGGACCTGCTGAAGTTCGGGATGATCCCCGAGTTCATCGGCCGGCTCCCGGTCATCACCGCCGTCCAGAAGCTGGACCGCGAGGCGCTGATCAACATCCTCACCGAGCCGAAGAACGCCCTGGTGCGCCAGTACCGGCGGCTGTTCGAGCTCGACGGGGTGGAGCTGGAGTTCAGCGACGACGCCCTCGAGGCGATCGCCGACCAGGCCATCCTCCGTGGCACCGGCGCCCGCGGGCTCCGCGCGATCATGGAGGAGGTGCTGCAGTCGGTGATGTACGAGGTCCCCAGCCGGGACGACGTCGCCTCCGTCGTGATCACCAAGGAGGTCGTGCTGGAGCACGTCAACCCGACGATCGTGCCCCGCAAGCCGACCCGCACCCCCCGCGAGAAGTCGGCGTAGCACCCGCCGCTCCCGCTCCGCTGTACATCGGTGGCCCAGAACCCCTGCGGTTCTGGGCCACCGGCGTTCAACGGTCGGCCAGCCGGCGGCGGACGACCGCGGCGATCTCCCGCCGGCAGCCCTCCGGGTCGGTCGTCAGCCTGCGGTAGCTGAAGCGCAGCACCACCCACCCGAGCGCCGCCAGCGCCGTGTCCCGGCGCAGGTCCCGCTCCCGCTGCTCCCGGCTGCCGTGGAACGCGGCGCCGTCCAGTTCCACCGCCACCCGCGCGCCGGGCCAGGCGGCGTCGAGGTCGATCCGCCGTCCGTCCGGGAGGACGACGCGGTGCTGCTGGACCGCTGCCGGCAGCCCCGGCAGGCCCAGCACGTGGGTGACGCCCCAGATCTCCAGCTCGCTCTGGCAACCGTCCGCGACGAGGGCCAGCAGG
Organism: Trujillonella endophytica; assembly: GCF_900110555.1. Taxonomy (GTDB): domain Bacteria; phylum Actinomycetota; class Actinomycetes; order Mycobacteriales; family Geodermatophilaceae; genus Trujillonella; species Trujillonella endophytica. The sequence continues at coordinate 320,248 of NZ_FOEE01000002.1, read as the reverse complement.
TGCTCCAGCGAGGTGCACCCGGCGTGGCGCGGCTGGCGGGCGGACTCGGCGATCACGCCCTCGACGTCGACGGCGCGGGTCCGCGCGGCCTCGATGACCGCCTGCCGCACCACCGGCATCTCGCGGAGGGCGAGCTCGTTGCGTCGAGGACTGGACGCCCGGACCCAGGCGTCGACGAGGCTCCGGGCCGGGTCGAGCACCGGGAGGCCGCGGACCCGACTCATGGGCAGGCGCTGCGTGGTGCGGTGGACCACGACGCCCTCGGATCCGCGCGGCCACCGATCGGCGGGCACGGTCACGTGCAGCGGCCCAGCGGGCGTGGCGGGAACGAGCTCGTGCAGCGCCAGGGCCGAGAGGTGGCTGAGCGCCCCGCGGGACCAGAGGACGGCGGCGCGCGCCCGGACCGTCCAGTCGTGGGCCCGGTCGGCGAGCGCCACGACGCCGGGATGGACCAGGACCAGCGCGCCGCCGTCCAGCCATCGGCTGACACTGCTCGAGCTGGTGGCCCGGGTGACCCGGTCGCGGCGACCGGCGCCGTGGGGCAGCAGGGAGGCGAGTTCGTGCACCGGGGGATCGTGGCCCGGACCGGGCGCCGGTGCGGTCAGCCCTGTGGACAGCTCGACCGTTGGACCCGAGCGACCCGTTCCCACCGCGGAAACGGGCCGCCGAGGTCCATCGGTCGCCGGGGAAGCCCGCACCGGCAGCCGGGGAAGCCCGCACCGGCAGCCGGGGAAGCCCGCACCGGTAGCGGGGTGGCGCGCGCGTGGCACATTCGGAGAGGTGCGCCCCCTCGCCTCCCTGTCCGAGCAGGCGCGGGAGGCCTTCCGGGCCCGCGTCTCCGGTGACCCGACCGGAGCGCCGGAGTGGGTGCGCGACATCGCCCGCGTCGGCACCGGCCCCGGCTGGTTCGAGCCGGACGGCGTCGTCTGGCGGGTGCACGGCGACCTCTCCACGCTCGTCGGCGGGGTGGCGGCGCTGCTCGGCCAGGGCGCGCACCCGCTGGCGCTGGCCGGCGTCCAGCGGCACTCGGCCTACCGCGAGGACCCCTGGAAGCGGCTGGCCGGCACCGCCCGCTGGCTGGTGGTGAGCACGTTCGGTTCGGCGGAGCTGGCCGAGCGCGAGGCGGCGCGCGTGCGCGGCATGCACGCGAGCGTCCGCGGCAGCGTGCGCGGCCGGCCCTACTCCGCCTCCGACCCGACCCTCCTGCGCTGGGTGCACCTGGCCTTCACCGACGCGTTCCTCGCCGCCCAGCAGGGGGTGGGCAGCGATCTGGCGCCGCGCTTCGGCCGCGGCTGGCCCGACGCCTACGTGGGGGAGTGGTCCCGGGCGGCCCGCGAGCTCGGCGCGACCGACCTGCCGACGACGGCGGCCGAGCTGGCCGACGCCCTGGCGGCGTTCCGGCCCGAGCTGGAGCCCGTCCCGACGTCGTTGCGGTCGTTCCTCGCGGCGCCGCCCGGCCTCAGCCCGCCCGAGCGGCTCGTCTACCGCGGCCTCTCCGGCGCGGCGGCCTACCTCGTCTCGCCGTCGATCGCGGACTCCGCCGGGGTGCCCGGTCGCGGTGCGGGCGGCGCCGCGCAGCTCGCCGTCACCCGGGCGCAGCTGCGGCTGCTGCGCCGCACGCTCGGCCGGCACAGCCCCTCGGAGGAGGCGGCCCGCTGGCGGCTCGGCATGGGCCCGGCGCCGGCGTGGGCGCGCGACGACGCCGCCTGACGCCCGCTGAACCGACCGTCGTACCCGGAGAGCCCGGAATCGCCGCCGGAGTGGGCCACCCGGGTACGACGGTCGAGGCGCCAGAGCGGTGGAGCCGCAGCCGTCAGGCCTCCGGCACCGGCGCCAGGACGACGTCCACGCGCAGCGGGCCCGCGCCGGGGACCACCGACAGCGACGCGATCCGCCCGGCCGAGGCGAGATCGGCCCGGCCGGCCTCCACCAGCGCCACCTGGTCGGCCGGCGCGGTCACGACCGCGGACTCGACGTCGGCCCGCATCGACTGCTTGGCCTCCGACTTCGCCTTGCGCACCGCCGCCAGGGCCTCGGCGACCACCGTCCCGACGGCCGGGTCCCCGTCGGCGGGGAGCTCCGCGGCGACCGGCCACGGCGCGCGGTGCACCGACCCGGCCTGCCACCAGGACCAGACCTCCTCGGTGACGAACGGCAGCACCGGCGCGAACAGCCGCAGCTGCACCGACAGCGCCACCGCCAGCGCCGCCTGCGCGGACTCGGCGGCCGCGTCGTCGCCGTAGGCCCGGGACTTCACCAGCTCGACGTAGTCGTCGCAGAATGACCAGAAGAACGTCTCGGCGACCTCGAGCGCGCGGGTGTAGTTGTAGGCCTCCAGCGCGGCGGTGGCCTCGTCGACGACCGCCGCCAGGCCGGCCAGCAGCCCGCGGTCGATCGGCTCGGTCACCTGCTCGACGGCCAGCCCCGCCGAGGCGCCCAGCCCGAGCACGAAGCGGCCGACGTTGAGGATCTTCATGGCCAGCCGGCGGCCGACCTTCATCTGCGCCTCGTCGAACGGCGAGTCCGCCCCCGGCCGTGCGCCGGCGGCCCGCCAGCGGACGGCGTCGGTGCCGTAGCGCTCCAGCACGTCGATCGGCGTCACGACGTTGCCCTTGGACTTGGACATCTTCTTGCGGTCGGGGTCGACGACGAACCCGGAGATCGTCGCGTGCGACCACGGCACCGCGCCGAACTCGTAGTGCGAGCGGACCACGGTGGAGAACAGCCAGGTGCGGATGATGTCGTGCGCCTGCGGCCGCAGGTCCATCGGGAAGACCGCGGCGAACAGCTCGGGGTCGGTGTCCCAGCCCGAGGCCACCTGCGGCGACAGCGACGACGTCGCCCAGGTGTCCATGACGTCGGGGTCGGCCGCGAACCCGCCCGGCACCCCGCGCTGGGACTCGTCGAAGCCCGGGGGCACGTCGGACGACGGATCGACCGGCAGCGACTCCTCGGGGGCGACCAGCGGCTCGTCGTGGATCGGGAGACCCTCGGCGTCCAGCCGGTACCAGACCGGGAACGGCACCCCGAAGAAGCGCTGCCGGCTGATCAGCCAGTCGCCGTTGAGGCCCTCGACCCAGTTCTCGTAGCGGTGCCGCATGTGCTCGGGCACCCACTGGATCTCCCGGCCGCGGGCCACCAGCGCCTCGCGCAGGTCGGCGTCCCGGCCGCCGTTGCGGATGTACCACTGGCGCGTGGTGACGATCTCCAGCGGGCGGTCGCCCTTCTCGAAGAACTTCACCGGGTGGGTGATCGGCCGCGGCTCGCCCTCCAGGTCGCCGGACTCGGTGAGCAGCTCCACGATCCGCTGCTGCGCGCTGAACGAGGTCTTCCCCGCCAGCTCGGCGTAGACCTCCGCCGGGACGCCCGCCGGAGCCTCGGCCACGAACCGGCCGTCCCAGCCGATCACCGCCCGGGTCGGCAGCTGGAGCTCGCGCCACCAGGTGACGTCGTTGAGGTCGCCGAAGGTGCAGATCATCGCGATGCCCGAGCCCTTGTCCGGCTCGGCCAGCCGGTGGGCGACCACGGGCACCTCGACGTCGAACAGCGGCGTGCGCACCGTCTGCCCGAACAGCGGCCGGTAGCGCTCGTCGTCGGGGTGGGCGACCAGCGCCACGCACGCCGGCAGCAGCTCGGGCCGGGTCGTCTCGATGTGCACGGGGCCGGACGGGCCGGCGAACGCCACCCGGTGGTAGGCGCCGGGCCGCTCCCGGTCCTCCAGCTCGGCCTGGGCGACGGCGGTGCGGAAGGTGACGTCCCAGAGGGTCGGCGCCTCCTGCGCGTACGCCTCGCCGCGGGCCAGGTTGTGCAGGAACATCCGCTGCGCCGTGGCCCGCGAGGACGCCGAGATCGTGCGGTAGACGACGTTCCAGTCGACCGACAGGCCCACCCGCCGCCACAGCTGCTCGAAGGCCTTCTCGTCCTCCTCCGTCAGCCGCTCGCACAGCTCCACGAAGTTGCGCCGCGAGACCGGGATCTGGTCCTTGCCCGGCTTCTCCGGGGGCTCGAACGACTCGTCGTAGTGCAGCGACGGGTCGCAGCGCACGCCGTAGTAGTTCTGCACCCGGCGCTCGGTCGGCAGGCCGTTGTCGTCCCAGCCCATCGGGTAGAAGACGTGCCTGCCGCGCATCCGCTGGTAGCGGGCCACGATGTCGGTGTGGGTGTAGCTGAACACGTGCCCGACGTGCAGCGACCCGCTCGCGGTCGGCGGCGGTGTGTCGATGGAGAAGATTCGCTCGCGGGGGGCGCTCAGCGCGGCCGCCCGGTCGAAGGCGTAGGTGTCCTCGGTCGCCCAGCGGGCGGTCCACTTCTCCTCGAGGCCGTCGAGGGTGGGCTTCTCCGGTACGCCGACGTCGGCTCCCGGGGCAGTCGTGTCCGGGGTCGCAGTGTCGGGAGCCATGGGGCCCAGTCTAGGAACCACCCGGCTGGCATCCTGGGACGGATGACCAGCACCGGCCCCGGCGGGCGTCCCGCAGCAGCAGCCGGGCTCGCCCGCGTCGAGGAGGCACTGCTCGCGCGGTGGCCCGAGACCCGCCTCGAGCCCTCCCTCACCCGCATCTCCGCGCTGGTCGACCTGCTGGGCGCGCCGCACCGCGCGTTCCCGGTGATCCAGGTGGCCGGCACCAACGGCAAGACGACGACGGCGCGGATGGTCGACGAGCTGCTCCGCGGCTTCGGCCTGCGCGTGGGCCGTTTCACCAGCCCGCACCTGCAGTCGATGCGCGAGCGGATCGTCCTGGACGGCAAGCCGGTGACCCCGGAGCGCTTCGTGGAGACCTACGAGGACATCGCGCCGTACGTGCAGATGGTCGACGACGGCGGCGAGCACCCGATGTCGTTCTTCGAGGTCATGGTGGGCCTGGCGTTCGCGCTGTTCGCCGAGACCCCGATCGACGTCGCCGTCGTCGAGGTCGGCATGGGCGGGCGCTGGGACGCGACGAACGTGGCCGACGCGCGGGTCGCCGTCGTCACCCCCGTCGCCCTGGACCACGCCGAGTACCTCGGGCCCGACGTCGCGACCATCGCGGGGGAGAAGGCCGGGATCATCAAGGCCGACGCCGTCGCCGTGCTCGCCACGCAGCAGCCCGGGGCCCTGGACGCGCTGGTCCGCCGCGCGGTCGAGGTCGACGCCGTGGTGGCCCGGGAGGGCACCGAGTTCGGGGTGCTGGACCGGACCGTCGCCGTCGGCGGGCAGCAGCTGCGGCTGCAGGGGCTCGGCGGCGAGTACCCCGACCTCTACCTGCCGCTGTTCGGCGCGCACCAGGCGCAGAACGCCGCCACCGCGCTGGCCGCCGTCGAGGCGTTCCTGGGCGCGGGCGCCGCGACCGGCCCGATCGACGTCGAGACGGTGCGCGCCGCGTTCGCCGCCGTCCGCTCCCCGGGCCGGCTGGAGCGGGTGCGCACCTCGCCGTCCGTGCTGGTGGACGCCGCGCACAACCCGGCCGGCATGGCGGCCACGGTGGCCGCGGTCCGCGAGTCCTTCGACTTCACCCGGGTGGTCGGCGTCGTCGGCTGCGTCCGCGGCAAGGACGTCTCCGGGATGCTGGCCGAGCTCGAGCCCCTGTGCGCCGAGCTGGTGGTGACCCAGCACGACTCGCCGCGGGCCATGCCGGCCGACGAGCTGGGGGCGCTGGCCGTCGACGTCTTCGGCGCCGACCGGGTGAGCGTCTCGCCGCGGCTGCGCGACGCGCTGACCGAGGCGATGGAGCTCGCCGAGGCCGGGCCCGACGACGCCCTCGGCGGGTCCGGCGTCCTCGTCACCGGCAGCGTGATCACCGCAGGCCAGGCGCGGGCCCTGCTCGGCGGGAAGACGCGGTGACGGCGGCCGACCCGGTCCGGGCGGCGAAGGCGATGCGCGGATCGGCCGCCGCCGTCCTGCTGCTGGAGGGGATCGCCGTCCTGTTCGTGCCGCGCGCCATCGCGTGGAGCGGCGACGGGCTGACCGGCGGCCGGCTCACCACCCTGCTGGTGCTCGCCGTCGTGCTCGTGCTCGCCAGCGGGGTGCAGCGGCGGCCGTGGGGCCTGATGGCCGGCACGGTCCTGCAGGTGCCGCTGCTGCTGACCGGGCTGATCACCAGCTCGATGTGGTTCGTCGGCGGGATCTTCGTGCTGATCTGGCTCTACCTGCTGCAGGTGCGCAAGGAGCTGCTGGGCTCGCCGTTCGGCGAGCCGGCGGTGCCGGCCCCCGGCGACGACGACGGGGCACCCACCGCCGGCTGACGGGACCGCGGGCGGTCAGCTCCAGAAGCGGGCGGTGGTGTCGTGGGCGGCGCGCGCGAACTCGGCCACGGGGAGCCGGACCAGCTCGGCGTTGAGCACCTCGACGCTCACCGTGCCCGCCCAGCCGCGGTCCAGCAGCGTGCCGGCGAAGCGCGCCAGCTCGAACGTGCCCTCCCCGGGCCAGAGCCGGCGGTCCATCGTCTCGGTGAAGCCGTCGTCGCCCAGGGGCTCGGGCGCGTCGGAGAACTGCAGGTAGGCGATCTCCTCGAGGGGGATCCCGGCCAGCTGCTCCCACGTGCTGTCGCCGCGGGAGAAGTGCCAGGTGTCGATCATGACCGCGGCCCGGCCGGGGTCGGCCGCGGCGACGAGCTCCCGGGCCGCGGCGATCGAGGTGACGACCCCGAGCGGGCTGAACTCGATCGCCAGCCGGGCGCCGGCCTCGGCGACGACGTCCGCGCAGCGGCCCAGCAGGGCGGCGGTCTCCGCCGACGGCGGCGCGGCGGGGACGGTCAGCACCCAGGGCGCTCCCACCGCCGCGGCCGCCGCGGCCAGCTGCCGGGCGGCGGCCAGGGTGCGCTCCTCGTTGCGCGACACCATGAGCGCCATCAGCTCCGAGCAGCGCACGCCGGCGCCGGCCAGGGTGGCCGCGGCGCCGGGGGCCGACGCGCGGTCGACGCCGAGGCCGATCCCGGCGAAGCCCGCGGCGCCCGCGGCGGTCGCGAGCTCGTCGGTGCCGGCGGTCCACCGGCCGTCGGAGGTCAGCGCGAAGTCGATCACGTGACGGCGCCCTCGATCTTCAGCGCGATGAGCTCGTCGTCGTCGATGCCGAGCTCGCGGAGGATCTCGTCGGTGTGCTCGGCGTGCTGCGGCGCGCGCCGGACGTCGGGCGGCGTCTCGTCGAACTGCACCGGCGCCAGCACCAGTTCGCGCTCGATCCCGTCGACGTCGGTGACGGTGCCGATGTAGCCGTTGGCGCGGGCCTGCGGGTCCAGCCCCGCCTCGTGGTAGTTCTGCACGAGGGCCCACTGTCCCTGGGCGCCTTTCATCGCGGCGCGGAACTCCTCGAGGGTGTGCGCGCCGATCATCTCGGCCACGTGGACGGCGGCCTCCGCGGCGTTGGCGATGACCTTGTCGCCGGTGTCGAACCGCTCGTCGGTGACCAGCTCCGGGCGGCCCAGCCGCGCGCAGATCTCCGGCCAGTAGCGGCCCGGCTGCAGCATGCCCAGCTGGATCCAGCGGCCGTCGGCGCTGCGGTAGGCGCCGCCGGACAGCGGGTTCCGCGGCGAGCCGTGCTTCATCGGCGCCATCCTCGGCAGCGGGCCGCCGGCCAGCAGCGAGGCGTTCACCCCGAACGACGACGTCCACAGGCCGACGCCGAGCAGGGAGACGTCGATGACCGACGGCTCGCCGGTCGCGGCGCGCCGGTACAGGGCGGCGGCGATGCCGCCGGCGATGGTCATGCCCCCGATGTTGTCCCCGTAGGCGCCGGTCGGCATCGGCAGCAGCGCGTCGAGCTCGACCGGGGTGATCGCGTCGGCGTGGCCGGAGCGCGCCCAGAACGCCGTCTGGTCGTAGCCGCCGTTCGGGCCCTCGTCGCCCTTGGGACCCATCCCGGTGCCGCGCATGTAGATCACGTCCGGGTTGATCGCCCGGACGTCGTCGACGTCGACGCCCAGCTTCTTCCGTGTCGGCTCGCGGAAGTTCGTGACGAAGACGTCGGCGCCGCGGATCAGCTCCTCGAACACGCGCCGGCCACCGGCGGTCTCCAGGTCCAGGCCGATGCTGCGCTTGCCCCGGTTGGGGCCCTCCATGATCGGGAAGAAGGTCGACGACGCCACGCCCTGGTCCAGGCCCAGGATGCTGACCAGGCCGCGCTGCGCGTCGCCGGTCTCGGCGTGTTCGATCTTGATGACGTCCGCGCCCCAGTCCGCCAGCACGGCGCCGGACGCCGGCACGAACGTGAACTGGGCGAGTTCGACGATCCGCACGCCCTCCATCGGTCGGCTCACGGCGGTCCTCCTGGTGTCGGGGCGGAAAAATCTGAACGGTGGTTCGGAATCTGGATCCATGGTTCAGTGCTGAACGTATCGGAGTGGCGCACGTCACGACAAGGCCTTGACGGCGATGCCCGCGCGGGTCTTGTCTGCGCCCACCGCGACCGAAGGGGAAGCGACCCATGACCCAGACCATGTCGGCCGACGACGTCGTCCAGACGCTGCTCACCAACCAGTACGGGATCGTCTGGGACGACGACGCCCCGCAGGTCTGGCACGACCTGTCGTCGCAGCCGCCGCGGCGGGTCGGCGCGGAGGTGGTGGTGACCGCCTCGGCGGACGTCGACCGGGTCCTGCACGAGCCGGGGGTGTTCTCCTCCGGCCCCGAGGGCAGCTTCCTCGGGTCGGAGTCGGGGCTCATCCCGCTGCAGATCGACCCGCCCGAGCACGCCCGCTACCGCCGGATCCTCGACCCCATGTTCTCGCCGAAGCGCGTCGCGCCGCTGGAGCCGGGGCTGCGGGCGCTGATGCACGAGTGCATCGACGCGTTCGCCGGCCGGGGCCGCTGCGACTTCGGCCGGGAGGTCGCCGTCCCGTACCCGGTGGGGACCTTCCTCGACCTGCTCGGCCTGCCCCAGTCGGGGCTGCCGGAGTTCGTCCGGCTCAAGGACGACATCATCCGCGGGGGCGTCGGCGGCACCCTCGAGCAGTCGATGGCGGTCCGCCGCCACGCGGGAGCGGAGATCTCGGCGCTGTTCCAGGAGGCGCTCACCGAGCGCGAGGGCGCCCCCCGCGACGACCTGCTGACGGCCCTCGTCGAGCGGGAACGCGCCGGCGACCTCAGCCGGGAGAACTCGATCAACATCTGCCACCAGCTGCTCATCGCCGGCCTGGACACCGTCACCGGAACCCTGGAGTGCGCGTTCGGGCTCCTCGCCCGGCGTCCGGACCTGCAGCCCGCCCTCGCCGACCCCGCCGCCGTCCCGTTCGCGGTCGAGGAGCTGCTGCGCTGGGCCGCCACCAGCCCGTCCCAGACGCGGCGCGCGGTGCAGGACGCGGACGTCGGCGGCGTCCACATCCCCGCCGGGACGCACGTCAGCGTCGTCCAGGGCACCTGGAACTTCGACCCGGACAAGTTCCCCGACCCGCTCACCGTCGACCTGGCCCGCCCCGCCAACCGGCACGCGACGTTCGGCCTCGGCCGGCACCGCTGCCTGGGCTCCAACCTCGCCCGGCTGGAGCTGCGGATCGCGCTGGAGGTGTGGCACCAGCGCATCCCCGCGTACCGGCTGGCCGAGGGCTACGAGCCGGTGTACTCGCCGGTGCTGCGCGGCATCCCGGACCTGCAGCTGGAGTTCGACCCGCGCTGATCAGGCGGGTCGGACGACGAACGTCGCGCGCAGCAGGTCGAGGAACTCCTCCAGCGTCAGGGCGGCGCCGGCCTGCTCGTCGATGACGTGGTGCGCGCTGACCATCGCGGAGAACATCCGGGCCAGGGCGCCGGGGTCGCCGGTGCGCAGCAGCCCGTCGCGCTGCCCGGCGGCGATGACCCCCGCCTGGAGCTCCATCGCCCAGCGGTAGCCCCCCTCGTAGTTGCGGGCGATCTCACCCCCGGGCAGGTCGGCGCGGGCGCCGGGGGAGACGAACGCCGTGGTGATCCGGGCCCAGTTCGGGTGCTCCCGGAACCAGCGGACCTGCAGCTCGGCCAGGCGCAGCAGGCGGACGTCGGCCGGGGCGTCGTCCCGGGCGAGTTCCGTCATCCGCGGGGTCAGCCCCTCGCCGGAGCGCGCCAGGACGGCGGCGAACAGCGCGTCCTTGCCGTCGAACACCGAGTACAGCGAGCCGACCGAGACCTCGCACCGCGCGGCGATCGCCTTCAGGTTGGTGCCGTGGTAGCCGAGCTCGGCGAACATCTCCTCGGCGGCGTCGAGCACCTGCGACCGGAACAGGTCGACGCGCTGCTGCCGCCGCTCCTCCCGCGGGGACGCGGCGGGGGCGCCCTCGGCGGCGTCCGCTGTCATCGACGCCCCTCCGTCCGTCCTGCGGCGTGGGGCACCACGGTAGCCGTCACGCGTCCGCGCCCGGTCCGGTCCCGCCGACGCCGGAGGAACCGCTCAGGTGCGCGCGCAGGAAGGCGGTGGCGTCGGCCCAGGAGGCGCGGTCGGCGGCGTCGTCGCGCAGCGGCGCCACCGGAGCGCAGAACGCGTGCCCGGCGTCCGGGGACACGAGCAGCCGGTGCCCGCCGGTGGTCCCCGCCAGCCGGTCGCGGAGGTCCTCGAGCCGCTCGGGCGGCAGCACGGGATCGCGGTCGCCGTACAGGAACAGCGCCGGGCACCGCAGCGCCCAGAGCAGGTCGACGGGGTGGACCGGTGTGCGCGGGGTCAACTCGGCGAACCACGGCTGGCTCGGGAAGAAGAGGACCGCGGCGGCGATCCGGTCGCTGAGCTCCGCGGCCAGCAGGGCGAGGGTGCCGCCGGTGCAGTAGCCCCAGACGGCGATCCGGTCGGGGTCGACGTCGTCGCAGCCGGCGGCGTAGGCCACCGCGGTCAGCAGGTCGCGCGTCCCGCGGCGGAAGTCCAGCGCGTCGATGAACCGCATCACCTCGGTGAAGTCGGTGTAGGCCTCGGGGTCGCCCGGTCCGGCCCCGCGGTAGTAGTCCGGCACGACGACCACGTGGCCGGCCTCGGCGAGCCGGGTGGCGACCTCGGTGGCGAAGCGGTTGGGCCCGTAGGCCTCCACGCCGAGGATCACGGCGGGGTGCGGCCCGGGTGTCGGCGGCCGGACCACCAGGGTGGGGACCGAGCCACCGTCCGCGGCGGGCAGGTCGTGGACCGAGTGGTGGGTGTCCATGCCGGAGCAGTACCGCAGTGCGGTGCCCGCCGTCGAGCCCCCGCCCGCGACCGACCGGGGCTCGGGGTGGCGGGGTCGTTAGGCTCCCGCACCGTGACGGAACGCACGCTTGTCCTGGTCAAGCCCGACGGAGTGGCCCGCGGCCTGGTCGGCGAGGTGATCTCCCGGTTGGAGGCCAAGGGCCTGCGCCTGGTCGCCGCCGAGCTGCGCACCCTGCCCCGGGAGGTCGCGGAGCAGCACTACGGCGAGCACCGCGACAAGCCCTTCTTCCCCTCGCTGGTCGAGTTCATCACCGGCGGCCCGCTGGTCGCCCTCGTCGTCGAGGGCCCCCGGGCCATCGAGGCGTTCCGGGCGCTGGCCGGCGCCACCGATCCGGTGAAGGCCGGCCCCGGCACGATCCGCGGCGACCTCGCCCTCGAGGTGCAGCGCAACATCGTGCACGGCTCGGACTCCCCGGAGTCGGCCGCGCGCGAGATCGGCCTGTTCTTCCCCGCCCTGACATAGCCCTCGGCGGCCGCGCCCGACCCGCGTCCCGCCGTCCGGCGGGGCGGCGGGGACCGTCCTGTGCGCGACCCGCCGAGGGGCCACTTGTCGGCTGCGGCGGCGGTGTGATGCATTTACAGGCATGGAACGATTCGAGCTGCGACTCCAGGACTTCAGCCTGGACGACGACCAGCAGGCGGTGCGCGAGGGGTTCGGCGACTTCTTCACCAAGGAGGTCCCCTCCTCGCGGGTGCGCGACGCGGAGCCGCTCGGCTTCGACGCCGACCTCTGGCAGCGCCTGGTGGCCATGGGCGCGACGTCGATGGCGCTGCCCGAGGCGGCCGGCGGTGACGACGCGACCCTGGTAGACCTCGTGCTCGTGGCCGAGGAGCTCGGCAAGGTCGTCGCCCCGGTGCCGCTGGTCTCGCACGTCGTGGCCTCGCGGCTTCTGGCCCGCGCCGGAGGTGCCGCCGAGCTGCTGACCGCTGCGGCGGGCGGCGAGCGGATCGTCACGCTCGCCCTGCAGCCCGTCGTCGGGAGCAACCGGCAGCTCGTGCCCGACGCCGCGGTCTCCCGAGACGTGCTCGCCTGGTCGGCCGACGGCCTCGCGCTGCACACGCTCGCCGAGCCGGCCGCGCACGTGCCCAACCAGGGCTCGACCCCGCTGGCCTGGTTCGACCCGGCCGCGGGGGAGCGGACGGTCCTCGCGAGCGGTCCCGAGGCGGAGGCGTTGTTCCGCGCCGCCGTCGCCGAGTGGAAGCTGCTGACGGCCGCCGCGCTGGTGGGCCTCGCCGACTCCGCCCTGAACCTGGGCGTCGAGTTCGCGAAGAGCCGCCGCACCCTGGGCGTCTCCATCGGCTCCCTCCAGGGAGTCGCGTTCCCGCTGGCCGACGTCGTCACCGAGATCGCCGGCGCGCGCAACCTGACCTACAAGGCCGCCTGGTACGCCTCGCACGAGCCCGGGGCGCGGCCCGACCTGCCCCTGGCGGCCTTCGTCCAGGCCGCGCACGCCGCCACGGAGTCCGCGTGGGTGTCCGCGCACACCCAGGGCGGGCTCGGCTTCACCGTCGAGGCCGACATCAGCCTGTTCTTCCTGCGCGCCAAGGGCTGGAGCGTCCTCGGGGGCGACCCCGGCGCCGACCGCCGCCAGGTCGCCGCCGCGCTGCTGGCCTCGGTCTGAGGGGGGACGACGACATGGACTTCGGCACCGTCGACCTGACCCCCGAGCAGGAGGCCTTCCAGCGGGAGGTCCGGGCCGTCCTCGGCGAGATCATGACCGAGGAGGTGCACGAGCACGAGCGCCGCACCGGCGACGGCTTCAACGAGGGCGTGCACCTGGCCCTGGGCAGCCGCGGGTGGCTGTTCCCCGCCTGGCCGGTCGAGGACGGCGGCGCCGGCCTGGACCGCGTCTGCCAGCGCATCCTCGCCCTGGAGATCGCCCGCCACCAGGTCCCCACGATCACCATGGGCACCACCAACCTGGTCTGGGCCGCGGTCGAGCTGTCCTGCGACCCGGAGCTGACCGCCGAGCTCAAGCCGGAGGTCGCCGCGGGCCGGGTGCGCTTCTGCCTGGGCTACAGCGACCCGGAGGGCGGCTCGGACATCGCCGGGGCCACCCTGCGCGCCGTCCGGGACGGCGACGAGTGGGTGCTCAACGGCTCGAAGCTGTGGACCACCGGTGCGCACAACTGCCAGTACACGTTCCTGCTCACCCGGACCGACCCCGAGGCCCCGAAGCACAAGGGCCTGACCATGTTCCTGGTGCCGCTGGACGCCCCGGGCGTGGAGATCCAGGCGATCCGCACCTACGGCGGCGAGCGCACCAACGCCGTCTACTACACCGACGTGCACGTGGCCGACCGGTACCGGATGGGCGAGGTCAACGGCGGCTGGGCGACCCTGCAGGGCCCGCTGTCGGCCGAGCACGGCGCGGGCCGGCCGGACGACGGCCTGTCCGACATCGCCATGTTCATGGGCACCCGGGAGTTCGAGCGGGCCATCGACGCGGCGGCCCGCTGGGCCAAGCGGACGTCCCGGCCGGACGGCACGCTGGTCGCCGACGACCCGGCCTTCCTCGACCGGCTGGGCCGGCTCGCCGTCTCCACCGAGGCCAGCTGGGTCACCCCCGCCGCGATGGGGCGGACCAAGAGCTCGCTGTCCTTCATCGCCGGCATCGCGGAGCTGATGGACATGGTCGGACCCGAGGCGGTGCTCGCCCACGGCGCCGAGGGCGCCATCGAGGGCGGCGAGATCGACTTCGCCCACCGCTTCGCCCAGGGGACCGCCACCTACGGCGGCACCACCGAGGTCTTCAAGGGCATGATCGCCCAGCACGTCCTGGGCCTCCCGCGGCTCAACCTGCCCGGCAGCAAGCAGTGGGTGCGCTGACATGGACTTCGCCCCTGTCGAGCTGACCCCCGAGCAGCAGGCCTTCCAGCGGGAGGTCCGCGCCTTCCTCGACGAGATCGTCACCGAGGAGGTGCACGAGCACGAGCGGCGCACCGGCGACGGTTTCGACGAGCGCGTGCACCTGGCGCTGGGCAGCCGGGGCTGGCTGTTCCCCACCTGGCCGGTCGAGCACGGCGGCGCGGGTCTGGACGACGTCTGCGCACGCATCCTCGCGCTCGAGCTCGCCCGCCGGCGCGTCCCGTACGTCACCTCCGGCACGACCGGCGGCGTCTGGCCCGCCGTCGAGCGGTACGGCGCCCCCGACCTCGTCGCCGAACTGCGGCCCCAGGTGGCCACCGGCCGGGTGCGCTTCTGCCTGGGCTACAGCGACCCGGAGAGCGGCTCGGACATCGCCGCCTCGCACACCCGCGCCGTCCGGGACGGTGACGAGTGGGTGATCAACGGGTCGAAGATGTGGACCACCGGTGCGCACAACTGCCAGTACACGTTCCTGATCACGCGCACCGACCCCGAGGCCCCGAAGCACAAGGGCCTGACGATGATCCTCGTGCCGCTGGACTCACCGGGCGTGGAGATCCAGGCGATCCACACCTACGGCGGTGAGCGCACCAACGCCGTCTACTACTCCGACGTGCACGTCGCCGACCGCTACCGCCTCGGCGAGGTGAACGGCGGCTGGGCGGTGCTGCGCGGCCCGCTGGACGAGGAGCACGGGGACGGCCGCGGCAACGGCCTGGACGACCTCTCCATCGGCGTCGGCTACACGCGGGAGTTCCAGCGGGCCATCGACGCCGCCGCCCGCTGGGCCAAGCGGACCAGCCGGCCCGACGGCACGCTCGTCGCCGACGACCCGGTCTTCCTCGACCGGCTCGGCCGGCTCGTCGTGGAGACCGAGGCGGCGGACGCGACCCCCGGCCCGATGGGGCGCAACAAGGCCTCGCTGTCGTTCATCGCCGGCATCGCCGAGCTGGTCGACCTGGTCGGCCCGGAGGCACTGATCGCGCACGGCGGCGAGGGCGCCGTCGACGGGGGTGCGATCGACTACGCGCACCGGTTCGCGCAGGGGACGGCGACCTACGGCGGCACGACCGACGTCTTCAAGAACATCATCGCCCAGCACGTCCTCGGCCTGCCGCGCCTGCGGCTGCCCGGGGACAAGCAGCTGGTCCGCTGATGGACACGACGAAGGTCCCGCTGGGGCGGACGAGCGCACCGTTCGAGACCACCTGCGACCCCGGCGAGATCGCCGCGTTCGCCCTCGCGGTCAACGACGACAGCCCGCTGTACGCCGACGGCCGCGCTGTGCCCCCGACCTACGCCGCCGTCCCCGGGCTGCAGCCGTTCCTGGCGTCGGTGGCCCTCCCGGCCGAGGCGACCGAGAGCGGGTTCGGCGCCGGGCACGGCGAGCACGACCTGCACATCCACAAGGTGCCCCGCCCGGGCACGGTGTTGACCACGACGTCGGAGGTCTGCTCCGTCTCGGTCAACAAGGCCGGGATGAACGTGTTCAACCGGGTGGCCAGCGTCGACGAGGCCGGGGAGCTGGTCTACGAGCAGTTCTGGTCGGTGATGTACGTCGGCCCGACGACGGGCGGCGACCAGGGCCGCGAGCTCGCCGACCACTCGTTCCCGGACGAGGCCCGCTCCCGGCCGGTCGGCACGATGGTGCTCGGCACCACGGCGGACCAGACCTTCCGCTACGCCGGTGCCTCCGGCGACCGCGCGATCATCCACGTCGACGACCGCGCGGCGAAGCGGGCCACCGGCAGCGACCGCGGCAAGTTCCTGCAGGGCCTGTGCACGCTCGGCATCGGCACCCGGGCACTCGTGGCCCTGGCCGCCGGCGGCGACCCGAACCGGATCCGGCGCGTCGCCGTCCGGTTCAGCCGCTACGCCTACCCCGGCGACGAGGTCGCCGTCTCGGTGTACGACGCCGGGACGACGACCGGTGGGCGCCGGGCGTTCGCCTTCGAGGCCACCTCCGGGGGACAGACGGTGCTGCGCAACGGGTGGGTCGAGGTCGAGTAGGCGACCGCCCGGGCGCGGGCGGGGCACCCGTCTACCCTGGACGGGTCATGAACGGACAGACGTTGTACCCCCGCCTCGAGCCCCTCTTCGCGCAGGTCCAGAAGCCGATCCAGTACGTCGGCGGCGAGCTGAACTCCCAGGTGAAGCCCTGGGACGACGTCGCCGTCCACTGGGCGCTGATGTACCCCGACGCCTACGAGGTGGGGCTGCCCAACCAGGGTCTGATGATCCTGTACGAGGTGCTCAACGAGCGCCCCGACGCCCTCGCCGAGCGGACCTACGCCGTCTGGCCCGACCTGGCCGGCCTCATGCGCGAGGCCGGCGTCGGGCAGTTCACCGTCGACAGCCACCGCGCCGTCGCCGACTTCGACGTCCTCGGCGTCAGCTTCGCCACCGAGCTCGGCTACACCAACCTGCTCGAGGCCCTCGACCTCGCCGGCATCCCGCTGCACGCGGTCGACCGGGACGAGGACTCCCCGGTCGTGGTCGCCGGCGGGCACGCCGCGTTCAACCCCGAGCCGGTCGCCGACTTCGTCGACTGCGCCGTCCTGGGCGACGGCGAGCAGGCCGTCGGCGACATCACCGACGTCGTCAAGGCGTGGAAGCAGCAGGGGCGGCCCGGCGGCCGCGTCGAGCTGCTGGCCCGCCTGGCCCGCGTCGACGGCGTGTACGTGCCCCGCTTCTACGCCGTCTCCTACGGCCCCGACGGCGCGATCACGGGCGTGACCCGCACGCGGGACGACGTCCCGGCGACGGTCGGCAAGCGCACCGTCATGGACCTCGACGAGTGGCCCTACCCGAAGACCCCGCTGGTTCCGCTGGCCGAGAGCGTGCACGAGCGGATGAGCGTGGAGATCTTCCGCGGCTGCACCCGCGGCTGCCGCTTCTGCCAGGCCGGCATGATCACCCGCCCGGTGCGCGAGCGGACGATCACCGGTATCGGCTCGATGATCGACCAGGGGCTGCGGGCCACCGGCTACCAGGAGGTCGGGCTGCTGTCGCTGTCGAGCGCCGACCACTCCGAGATCGGCCAGCTGGCCACCGAGCTGGCCGACCGCTACGAGGGCACCAACACCGGCCTGTCGCTGCCGAGCACCCGCGTCGACGCCTTCAACGTGACCCTCGCCAACGAGCTGTCCCGCAACGGCCGCCGCTCCGGGCTGACCTTTGCCCCCGAGGGCGGCAGCGAGCGGATCCGCCGGGTGATCAACAAGACGGTGTCCAAGGAGGACCTGATCCGGACGGTCAGCACCGCGTACGCCAACGGCTGGACGCAGGTGAAGCTCTACTTCATGTGCGGGCTCCCGACGGAGACCGACGAGGACGTGCTGGAGATCGCCGAGCTCGCCACGGAGGTCATCCGCGCCGGCCGGGAGGCCAGCGGCCGCAAGGACATCCGCTGCACCGTCTCGATCGGCGGGTTCGTGCCCAAGCCCCACACGCCGTTCCAGTGGGCCGCCCAGGCCAGCGCCGAGACCATCGACCACCGGTTGAGGGCGCTGCGCGCGGCGATCAACGCCGACCGGAAGATCGGCCGGTCCATCGGCATGCGCTACCACGACGGCAAGCCCGGCGTGATCGAGGGACTGCTCTCCCGCGGCGACCGCCGCGTCGGCCGGGTGATCGAGCGCGTGTGGCGCGAGGGCGGCCGGTTCGACGGTTGGAGCGAGCACTTCTCGTTCGAGCGGTGGACGGCGGCCGCCGCCGCGGAGCTCGCGCCGCTGGGCGTCGACCTCGACTGGTTCACCACCCGCGAGCGCGAGGAGCACGAGGTCCTGCCCTGGGACCACCTGGACTCGGGGCTGGACAAGGAGTGGCTCTGGGAGGACTGGCAGGAGGCGCTGGCGGGGGAGGAGGTCAGCGACTGCCGCTGGACCCCCTGCTACGACTGCGGGGTCTGCCCGACCAACGGCACCGAGATCCAGATCGGGCCCACCGGGCGCAGCCTGCTGCCCCTGACCCCCGTCGGTCCGGGCGCCTGACGTGGCCCGCCAGCCCGACGGGCCGCCCCCGCCGCCGACCGTCCAGAAACTGCGGCTGCGCTACACCAAGCGCGGGCCGCTCCGCTTCGCCTCCCACCGCGACCTCGCCCGCGCCCTGGAGCGCGCCCTGCGGCGGGCGCAGGTGCCCATGGCCTTCTCCGCCGGCTTCAGCCCGCACCCGAAGATCAGCTACGTCGGGGCGGCGCCGACGGGCGCGGCCAGCGAGGCCGAGTACCTGGAGATCGGGGTGACCCGGCCCTGCGATCCCGAGGCCGTGCGGGTCGCCCTGGACGCCGCGCTGCCGGCGGGCATCGACGTCGTCGAGTGCGTGGAGGCGGGGCAGGGGACGGGCTCGCTGGCCGACCGGATCGACGCCTCGGTGTGGCGCCTGGAGCTCGCCGGGGTCGAGCCGGCGGAGCTCGGTTCGGCGGTGGCCGCGTTCCTCGCCCGCGAGGAGGTGACCGTCGCGAAGCGCGGCAAGAACGGCCCGGTCGACGTCGACGCCCGCGCCGCCGTGGCCGCGGCGACCGTGGCCGGGGACCCCGGCTGTGCCATACTGACCGTGGTCGTCCGGCAGGTGACGCCCGCCGTTCGACCAGACGACGTGGTGGCCGCCCTGGCTGCCGTCGCCGACCTGCGCCCGCCGTCGCCCACCCGGGCCGTGCGTGAGGCGCAGGGCCGGCTCGACGACACCGGGAGGGTGGCCGATCCGCTCGGGCCCGACCGGCTCGCGCGCACCCACTGCCAGGGGGAGCGCGCAACGGTCTGAGCCGCAGAGCGCCCGCGACGTCGCGCGGCACGGCTGCCAGGCGTGACGCACCGAGAGCCAGCACCACTCAGCGCCACCGGGGTACCAGCAGGACCGGGTACCCCGCACGACCCGCATCACCGGCCCCCGGCCGCGGCAACCGTCGCGGCCGAGCCGTACACAGACTTCGCAGGACGGGCGATCCGCGTCAGATCCGTGGGGCGCCCGACCCGCCCAACCCGTGCCCCTGCGCGGCCGCCGTAGCGATCGGCGCCCGGGGGCACCACACAGGAGGCGAGCCCTTCGTGGCCGACCAGGACGACGACACCACCTCGACGACCGAGGACACCGCGGCGGCCCCCGCCGGCGAGCACGGGGAGAGCGCCCCGGCCCCCGCGACCGGCCTGGCCGGCCAGGCCGCCGAGCCGGAGGCCGTGGCAGGCGACGAGGACGACGCCCTCGCGGCGGTCGCTCCCGGCGCCGCCGACCTGCCCGCCGAGGATCCCGAGCCCGACCTCGACGCCGAGCCGGTCTCCCGGTTCGGGGCCCAGTTCAGCTCTCCGGAGCCCACCGCGGTGATCGCCCGCCCCCGCCGCCGCGCCACCCGCCCGGCCGCACCGGCCGATCCGGACTCCGTCGAGCCGGCGCCGGCGGCCCCGCCGGCGGTCCCGGCCTTCATCAGCTTCGTGGCGCCGGCCGAGGCCGAGGCCCCGGTGTCCCGCCGGCGCAGCCGCCGGCCGCTGGCCGAGTCCCCCGAGGAGCCGGAGGACGTCGACGTCGCGCCCATGGACGACGAGGACGAGCCCCCCGCGCCTCGCTCCCGGCGCGGCCGCTCGCGGCGCCGGGGCGCCACCGGTGATGCCGGTGCCGACGCCGCCGTCGACAGCCCGGCCGACACCGACTCCGACATCGACGCCGACACCGACGACTCCGACGACGAGGGCGCCGAGGACCGCGACGAGGGCGGCGCCGGCAGCCGCCGCCGCCGGCGAGGGCGCCGGGGCCGCGGCCGCGGTCGCACCGGCGAGGACGGCGACGACGCCGCCGACGAGACCGGAGACGACGCCGAGGCCGACGAGCAGCGCCGCGACGACGCCGACGAGGACTCCGACGAGGCCGAGGACGTCGACGAGACCGGCGACGACGACGGCGACTCCGACGGCGACGAGGGCGAGGCCGGCTCCAGCACCCGCCGCCGGCGCCGCCGCCGCCGGCGTGGCAGCTCGGACACCGGCGGGGACACCGCCGCGTCCGACGACGCCGACCGCCCCGAGCGGGCCGGCCGCAACGGCCGCACCACCAGCGACGACGACGTCAAGGGCGTCGCCGGCTCCACCCGCCTCGAGGCCAAGCGGCAGCGGCGCCGGGACGGGCGGGACACCGGCCGCCGGCGGGCGCCGATCCTCACCGAGGCCGAGTTCCTCGCCCGGCGCGAGGCCGTGGACCGCGCGATGGTCATCCGCCAGCGCGGCGAGCGGACCCAGATCGCCGTCCTCGAGGACGACGTCCTCGTCGAGCACTACGTCACCCAGGCGTCGGCCACCTCGTTCGCCGGGAACGTCTACCTGGGCCGCGTGCAGAACGTGCTGCCCAGCATGGAGGCGGCGTTCGTCGACATCGGCAAGGGGCGCAACGCCGTCCTCTACGCCGGTGAGGTGAACTGGGACGCCGCGGGCCTGTCGGGCAAGCAGCGGTCCATCGAGACGGCGATGAAGTCCGGCGACAAGGTGCTGGTGCAGGTCACCAAGGACCCGATCGGGCACAAGGGCGCGCGGCTGACCCAGCAGATCAACCTGCCCGGGCGCTTCCTGGTCTACGTGCCGGGCGGGTCGATGACGGGGATCAGCCGCAAGCTGCCCGACACCGAGCGGCAGCGGCTCAAGGACATCCTCAAGAAGATCGTCCCCGCCGACGCCGGCGTGATCATCCGCACCGCGGCGGAGGGCGCCTCGGAGGAGGAGCTCACCCGCGACGTGGCCCGGCTGCAGGCCCAGTGGGACGTCATCCAGAAGAAGTCCGAGTCCTCCTCCAACGCGCCGTCGCTGCTCTACGGCGAGCCCGACCTCGCCATCCGCGTCATCCGCGACGTGTTCAACGAGGACTTCACCTCGCTCGTGGTCCAGGGCGACGACGCCTGGGACACCGTCGAGGCCTACGTCGCGCACGTCTCCCCGGAGCTGGTCGGCCGGCTGTCCCGCTACACCGGCGAGGGCGACGTCTTCCACGACCTGCGCATCGACGAGCAGCTGGCGAAGGCCCTGGACCGCAAGGTCTGGCTGCCCTCGGGCGGTTCGCTGGTCATCGACCGCACCGAGGCGATGACGGTCGTCGACGTCAACACCGGCAAGTTCGTCGGCTCGGGCGGCAACCTCGAGCAGACGGTGACGCGCAACAACATGGAGGCGGCGGAGGAGATCGTCCGCCAGCTCCGGCTGCGCGACATCGGCGGGATCATCGTCATCGACTTCATCGACATGGTCCTGGAGAGCAACCGCGACCTCGTGCTGCGCCGGCTGACCGAGTGCCTGGGCCGGGACCGGACCAAGCACCAGGTCGCCGAGGTGACCTCGCTGGGGCTGGTGCAGATGACCCGCAAGCGGGTGGGTCAGGGCCTGCTCGAGGTGTTCAGCGAGCCCTGCGAGCACTGCCGCGGGCGCGGGATCGTCGTGCACACCGACCCGGTCGACGAGAAGCGCCGCGGGGGTGGCGCCTCCGGCGGCTCGGGGGGTGCCGGCGGCTCGGCCGGCTCCGGCGGCAACGGCCCGGGCGGCGGGCGGCGGGACCAGAACCGGTCCGAGACCCGCGAGTCGGGCAGGGCCGAGACCCGCGACCAGAACCGGTCCGAGCGTGCCGAGGCCCCCGCCGAGGCTGCCGAGGCGACCGCCGACGAGCCGCCCGCCGAGGGCGGCGAGCCGCGCTCCGGTGGGCGGCGCAACCGAGGCCGGCGCAACCGCGGCCAGTCCGGGGAGGAGCGCGCGGCCGAGGACGCCGCCGTGCTCGCCGCCGTCGGGAGCGACACCGCCGAGGCTGCTGCCGAGGGGGACGCTGCCGACGGGGACGCCGCTGACGCGCCCGCCGACGCGGCTGCCCGCGAGACCGCCCCGGCGGCCGAGGAGACTTCCGCGCCCGGCGTCCCGACGGACGGAAGCCCGGCGGACGGGAGCCCGGCCGGTGCCCCGGGCTTCGCGCCCGAGGTGCTCGCGGAGGTCCTGGACGTCCCCGTGGGCGCCCCGTCGCCGGACGCCACACCGGAGCTGCCGCACGAGGCGGCCGAGGCCGCCGTGGTCCCGCCCGTGGAGGCCCCCGTGGCCCCGGAGGCGCCGCCCGCGCCGCCGGAGGAGGAGGCAGCCGACGAGGACGACGTCCCCGCCGGTGCCGGCCCCGACGAGCCGGCCGCTCGCGCGGTGCTCGCGGGCGGGCGGCCGCGCCGTCGTCGGGCGGCCAGCCGGCCGGCCGGACCGCCGGCCTCCTGAGGCCCGTCCCGGCCCCCGCAGGGGCCCGCCGCGAGCGGGCGACCGGTGGAGGACGGGGGGTCCTTCCCCCGTTCGACCGGGATCCGGCGCCTCGGGTACGCTGGTCGGGTTGCATCGCCACGGGCAGCGCACCGAAGCCGGTGCCGCCCAGAGGGCGCGCAGCCCGTCCCGCACCCCGCGTCCCCCGCGGGTGTGCGCCCAGGACAGACACGAGCAGGCGATCGAGGAGTCAGTGGTGTACGCAGTCGTCAAGGCCGGAGGCCGGCAGCACAAGGTGGCCGTGGGTGACCGGTTCACGGTCAACCGCCTGGCCGGCGAGGCGGGCGACACCGTCGCGCTCCCCGCGATCCTGCTCGTCGACGGTGACACCGTCACCACCGACGCGGCCACGCTGGCCGGGGTCACGGTGACCGGCGAGATCGTCGAGCACGGCAAGGGCCCGAAGATCCGCATCCACAAGTTCAAGAACAAGACCGGCTACCACAAGCGGCAGGGGCACCGTCAGCCCCTCACCGACGTGGTCGTCCGCGACATCACGAAGGGCTGACGACGACATGGCACACAAGAAGGGCGCCTCGTCCTCCCGCAACGGCCGCGACTCGAACGCCCAGCGCCTCGGCGTGAAGCGGTTCGGTGGCCAGGTCGTCAAGGCCGGCGAGATCATCGTCCGCCAGCGTGGCACGCACTTCCACCCGGGCCTGGGCGTCGGCCGCGGCGGCGACGACACGCTGTTCGCGCTCGAGCCCGGCTCGGTGACCTTCGGCATGCGCCGCGGTCGCAAGACCATCTCGATCACGGCCGTCGAGGCCTGATCACGGACCCCCTCGCCCCCGCCGCCGGCAAGCCGGCGGCGGGACCCTGCGAGGGGGCCATCGAGTACGTGCGGACCAGCGCACGGGCCGCCGGCCCGTGCGCTGGTTTCGCTTGATGCAGGAGTAGGAGGCGGCACGGTCATGGCCGCTTTCGTCGACCGCGTGATCGTCCACGTCACCGCCGGCAACGGCGGGCACGGCGTGGCCTCGATCCACCGCGAGAAGTTCAAGCCGCTCGGCGGGCCCGACGGCGGCAACGGAGGCAACGGGGGCGACGTCGTCCTCGAGGTCGATCCCAGCGTGCACACGCTGCTGGACTTCCACCACCGCCCGCACCACAAGGCCGGCAACGGCCGCCCCGGCGAGGGCAGCAACCGGCACGGCGCCCGCGGGGAGGAGCGCGTGCTGCGCGTGCCCCCGGGCAGCGTGGTCAGCACCACCGACGGCGAGGTGCTGGCCGACCTCGTCGGCGCGGGCACCCGCGTCGTCCTCGCCCACGGCGGCAAGGGCGGCCTCGGCAACGCGGCCCTCGCCAACACCCGGCGCAAGGCGCCCGGGTTCGCGCTGCTCGGCGAGCCGGGGGAGACCCTCGACGTCGTCATCGAGCTCAAGAGCATCGCCGACGTCGGGCTGGTCGGGTTCCCGTCGGCCGGGAAGTCCTCGCTGGTCGCGGCCATGTCGGCGGCGCGCCCGAAGATCGCCGACTACCCGTTCACCACGCTGGTGCCCAACCTCGGCGTGGTCCGGTCGGGCGACACCGTCTACACGATGGCCGACGTCCCCGGGCTGATCCCGGGCGCCTCGATCGGCAAGGGCCTCGGCCTGGAGTTCCTGCGCCACATCGAGCGCTGCGCCGTCCTGGTGCACGTCGTCGACATGGCCACCATGGAGCCCGGCCGCGACCCGGAGACCGACATCGAGGCGCTCGAGCACGAGCTGGCCGAGTACAGCGGCGAGGAGCTCGACCTCGTGGGCCGGCTGCGGATCGCCGTCCTCAACAAGATCGACGTCCCGGAGGCCCGGGAGCTGGTCGACCTGGTCCGCGCGACCCTCGAGGAGCGCGGCCTGCAGGTGTTCGCGATCAGCGCCGTCACGGGGGAGGGGCTGGCCGAGCTCGGCTACGCCCTGGCCGCCGCGGTGGAGCAGCACCGCGCCGCGCTGCCCGCGCCCGAGCCGGTGCGCATCACGCTCACCCCCCGCGCGGTCGACGACACCGGCTTCACCGTCACCGGAGGCCCGGAGGACGAGGCCGGCTTCGTCGTCCACGGCGTCAAGCCGCAGCGGTGGGTGCGCCAGACCGACTTCACCAACGACGAGGCCGTCGGCTTCCTCGCCGACCGCCTCAACAGGCTCGGCGTGGAGGACGCGCTGGAGAAGGCCGGGGCGCGGGAGGGCGACGCGGTCACCATCGGCGACGTCACCTTCGACTTCGTGCCGACCCTGCCCGCCGGCACCCTCACGATCGAGGAGACCGCCGGGCTCGGCGGCCGCGGCACGGACTCGCGCATCGACGCCCCGCACCGCGTGCGGGCCGCCGAGCGGCTGGCCGCCAAGAAGGCCCGCCGGGTGCCCTACGAGCTCACCGAGACCTGGACCGACGAGGAGCTTCCCGAGGAGCAGCCGTGACGGCCCGTGCCGGGATCGCCGGTGCCCGCCGGGTCGTGGTCAAGGTCGGCTCCTCGTCGCTGACCACGCTGCCCGGCGGCCTCGACGTCACCCGGCTGACGGCCCTGGTCGACGTGCTCGGTGCCGCCCGCGCCTCCGGCCGGGAGGTCGTGCTGGTGTCGTCGGGGGCCATCGCCGCCGGGCTGGCGCCGCTGGGCGTGGAGGGCCGGCCGCGGGACCTCGCGACCGCGCAGGCCGCCGCGAGCGTCGGGCAGCTGCGGCTGGTGCAGACCTACGCCGACGCCTTCGCCCGGCACGGCGTCACCGTCGGCCAGGTGCTGCTGACTGCCGACGACCTGACCCGGCGCAGCCACTACCGCAACGCCCACCGCACCGTGGACCGGCTGCTGACCCTGGGCGTGCTGCCGGTCGTCAACGAGAACGACACGGTCGCCACGGAGGAGATCCGCTTCGGGGACAACGACCGGCTCGCCGCGCTGGTCGCGCACGTCGCGCAGGCCGACGCCCTGCTGCTGCTCTCCGACGTCGACGGCGTCTACGACGGTGACCCCCGCACCGGCCCGGCCCAGCTGATCGACACGGTCACCGGCCCGGCCGATCTCGCCGCGGTCACCCTCGGCTCGGCCTCGCGCAACGGCGTCGGCACCGGCGGGATGGCCACCAAGGTCGAGGCGGCCCTGATCGCCGCCCGGGCCGGCGTCCCCGTCGTCGTCACCTCGACCCTGCAGGCGGCGGCCGCGCTGGCGGGCGAGCGGGTGGGCACGCTGTTCGAGCCGTTCGGACGGCGTCCCTCGGCCCGCCAGTTCTGGCTGCGCTACGCCAGCCGGCCCCGCGGCCGGCTGATCCTGGACGACGGCGCGGTGCGGGCCGTCCGCGAGCGCGGTGCCTCCCTGCTGGCCGCCGGGATCACCGGCGCCACGGGGGACTTCCTGGCCGACGACCCGGTCGAGCTGGTCGGCCCGGACGGCGCGGTCGTAGCACGCGGACTGGTCGCCTACGACGCCCGCGAGCTGCCGGCGCTGTTCGGCCGCAAGACCGGCGAGCTCGACCCCGAGTACCGCCGCGAGGTCGTGCACCGCGACGAGATGGTGCTCGTCGGGCACCGGGCCCCGAGGCCGGTCACGCCCGCCTGAGAGACTGCGCCGCGTGACGATCCGCCCGATCCGCGAGCTCGGCGACCCGGTGCTGCGCACCCCGGCCGACCCCGTCCGCGCCTTCGACCGCGAGCTCGCCGCCCTGGTCCGCGACCTCGAGGAGACCGTCGACCACCCCGGCCGCGCCGGGCTGGCGGCGCCGCAGATCGGGGTGAGCGCCCGCGCCTTCAGCTACAACATCGACGGCGTCATCGGCTCCGTGGTGAACCCGCGGCTGGTGGAGGTGTCGGAGGAGACGCAGGACGGCGACGAGGGCTGCCTGTCGGTCCCCGGCATCTGGGCGCCGACCGTGCGCGGACTGCACGCCGTCGTCGAGGGGTTCGACGTGCACGGGGAGCCGGTGCGGCTGGCCGGCAGCGGCCTCATGGCCCGGTGCCTGCAGCACGAGGTCGACCACCTCGACGGCAAGGTCTTCCTCGACCGGCTCACCGGGGACGCCCGCAAGGCGGCCCTCCGCGCGCTCAACTCCCGGTAGCGGCGCTACGGTCCCAGGGGTGACCGACCTCGCCACGCGCGCCCGCACGCTCCTGGACCTGCACACCGCGCCGGAGATCCTCGTCCTGGCCAACGTCTGGGACGTGGTGTCCGCCGGGGTGGTGGCCGCGACCGACGGCGTGCGCGCCCTGGCCACCGCGAGCCACAGCATCGCCGCCACCTTCGGCTACGAGGACGGCGAGAACATCCCGCTCGACCTGCACCTGGACATGGTCGCCCGGATCGCCGCCGCGGTCGACCTGCCGGTCAGCATGGACATGGAGGCCGGCTACTCCGACGCCGGCGAGACCGCCCGCCGGGCGATCGCCGCCGGCGTCGTCGGCGGGAACCTCGAGGACGGGATGAGGCCGCTCGACGAGGCGGTCGCCGCCGTCGAGGCGGTGCTGCGGGCCGGCCGGGACGCCGGCATCGACTTCGTGCTCAACGCCCGCACCGACGCCTACGTGCGCGCCGCCGAGGGTGCCGACCGCGGCGAGCTGGTCGCCGAGACCATCCGCCGCGGGCGGGCCTTCCTCGAGGCGGGGGCGCCCGTGGTGTTCGTCCCGCGGCTGGTGGACCGGGAGGAGATCGCCGCGGTCGTCGAGGGCCTCGGCCGAGGCCGGCTGACGCTCATCAGCGTGCCCGGCGTCTCGCTCCCGGCCCGCGAGCTGCAGGAGCTGGGGGTGGCCCGCGTGTCCACGGGGCCGTTCACCCAGCGGGCGGCCCTGACCGCCCTGCAGGACGCCACCGCCGGGATGGTGGCGGGCGGCACGCTGCCCCCGGGAACGCGGCCCCTGAACTGAGGGTCGTCAGACGACGACGCCCGCCCGGGGCAGCACCAGGCCGCGGACCTCGAACTCGGCCGGTGCCTCCGGCGGCTGCGGCGCCCCCCGCGTGACCTCGGCCAGCACCGGCCCGACGATCTCGCGGCTGTAACGCTCGCACTGGTCCCGCGACTCCCACACCTCGATCACCTGGAAGCCGCCCTCGGTCGCCCGGGCGAGGTGGACCAGCAGGCCGTCGGCGGTCCCGCCGCTGCGGGCCAGCACCTCCCGGTGCACCGCGTCGTACACCTCGACGGGTGCGGGCACGTCCATGGTCATAGCGTAGGTCATGGCGTCTCCCTCGTCCTGCCGCCGCGGAGGCCTCGTGCCGCCGCGAAGTGCTCGGTGCCCTCGCCGGTGAGCCGGTCCAGCGCCGCGGTGCGCCCCGTGAGGAGCAGCAGGAGCGCCGCCACGGGCCCCTCGACGGGTGCGCCCGAGCCGGCGGTCCAGTCGACGTCGGTCGCCGTCAGCCGCAGGCCGGCGAGCCGCCGCCGGGCACGGAAGGGGAAGCCCATCTCCCAGACCCGCTGGGCCGCGGCTGCCGCGGCGGCCTCGGGCACCGGCCGGATCCGCCCCAGCGGCAGGGTCATGTCCTGTCCGTGGACCAGGACGTCGATCAGCGGCTCCAGCGGGGTGAGGAACGGCGCCGTCCGCCGGGAGCCGACCATCGCGCGGAGGCGTCGGGCGTGCTCCGCCGGCGGCCGGCCGGTGGCGCGCACTGCGGAGTCGCGCAACATCCGGTCGAAGCTGCCGCGGGCACGGACGGCGGCCAGCGCGGCGTCCCGGTAGCCCATGTGGGCCTGGGTCAGGTGGGCCGCGACGTCGCCCACCCGCCACGCGTCGCACAGGGACGCCGCCTGCCACTCGGCGGGGGAGAGGTCCTCCACCAGGTCGGCCAGGCTCGCGCGCTCGGTGTCGATCGTGCGCCAGACGGCGTCCACGTCCACGGCGACTCCCGCGTCCACTAGTAAGCTTGCCTGACAGTCTCGTCAGATAAGCTGACCATCGTCAAGGGGTGTGCGTGTCCGTCCAGCCGAACCTGGGCCTGCTCTGCTTCTTCCCGTACCGGGCGCTGGAGGGGCGGGTGCTGGCCGCGCTCGCCGAGGCCGGCTTCGACGACATGACGCTGGCGCAGGGCCGCATCGCGGCCCGGATCGGCGAGCGCGGCACCCGCCTGACCGAGCTGGCCGAGCAGGCGCAGGTGACCAAGCAGACCGCCGGGTTCCTCGTGGACCAGCTGGAGCGCGCCGGGTACGTGCGCCGGCTGCCCGACCCCACCGACGGTCGCGCCCGGCTGGTCTGCTTCGCCGAGCGCGGCCGGGCCGCCGTCGCCGTGGCGCGTCGGGTGGAGGCCGCCGTCGAGGCGGAGTGGACGGCCCACCTGGGCGAGGAGTCGGCGCGGGCCCTGCGGGAGTCGCTCACCCGGCTGCGCGAGGTCACCGACCCCTGGCGCTGAGCGGCCGGGAGCCCGCGATCTGCGCGCTACCCTCGCGGGGTGTCCGACGTCGCCTCCCTGCCGCTGATCGGGGCCGCCGCGCTGCGTGCCCGCGCCGCCTCCCGGGTGCTGCGCACGCTGCCGACCGACGTCAAGGACGCCGCGCTCGCCGCGATGGCCGACGCCCTGGTCGAGCGGACCGACGAGATCCTGGCCGCCAACACCGCCGACGTCGACGCGGCGGCCGCCGAGGGCACGCCGGAGTCGGTGCTCGACCGGCTGCGGCTGGACCCGGCCCGGGTCGCCGGCGTGGCCGCGGCCCTGCGCGAACTCGTCGCGCTGCCCGACCCGGTCGGCGACGTCGTCCGCGGATCGCGGCTGCCCAACGGGCTGCAGCTGCGCCAGGTGCGGGTGCCCTTCGGGGTGGTGGGCATCGTCTACGAGGCGCGGCCCAACGTGACCGTGGACGCGGCAGGGCTGTGCCTCAAGAGCGGCAACGCGGCGCTGCTGCGCGGTTCGGCGTCGGCCTTCCGCACCAACACGGCCCTGGTCGCCGTTCTCACCGAGGCGGCGGAGAAGGCCGGGCTGCCGGCCGGGTCGATCGAGCTGCTGCCGGCCGACCGCGCATCGGTCGGGGAGCTGCTGGGCGCGCGCGGGTTCGTCGACGTGGTCATCCCGCGGGGCGGGGCCTCGCTGATCGAGCGGGTGGTGACCGAGGCGAAGGTGCCGGTGATCGAGACCGGCGTCGGCAACGTGCACGTCTACGTCGACGCCTCCGCCGATGCGGCGATGGCCGAGGCGATCGTGCTCAACTCCAAGACCCACCGGGTCAGCGTCTGCAACTCGGCCGAGACGCTGCTGGTGCACCGGGACGTGCCGTTCCTTCCGCGGCTGCTGGGGGCGCTCGCCGACGCCGGCGTGACGCTGCACGGGGACGACGCGGCCCGCGCCGCCCACCCCGCCGTCGTGGCCGCCACCGACGAGGACTGGGCCACCGAGTACC
This sequence comes from Trujillonella endophytica, assembly GCF_900110555.1. GTDB lineage: Bacteria > Actinomycetota > Actinomycetes > Mycobacteriales > Geodermatophilaceae > Trujillonella > Trujillonella endophytica. The sequence continues at coordinate 290,734 of NZ_FOEE01000002.1, read as the reverse complement.
TCTCGATGGACATGGCCGTGCGCGTCGTCGACGACCTGCCCGCGGCGCTGGAGCACATCGCGCGGTGGGGGAGCGGGCACACCGAGGCGATCGTGGCCGACTCCGCCCGCGCCATCGCCGACTTCACCGCCGGGGTCGACTCGGCCGCGGTCATGGTCAACGCCTCGACGCGGTTCACCGACGGTGGCGAGTTCGGCTTCGGCGCCGAGATCGGCATCTCCACCCAGAAGCTGCACGCCCGGGGGCCGCTGGGCCTGCCGGAGCTCACCTCGACCACCTACGTCGTCACCGGAGCCGGTCACACCCGCTGACGCTCCGCCCTCCCGTCTGGAGTTCCATGCCCCGCCCCCCGACGCAGCTCCCGCAGTTCTCCTCGGTCTCCGACGTCGCCAAGCGGCTGTCGGCGGCGGGGTACCTGACGGACAAGCAGATCGCCACGACCGTCTTCCTCGCCGACCGGCTGGGCAAGCCGCTGCTGGTGGAGGGTCCGGCCGGCACCGGCAAGACCGAGCTGGCGAAGGCGCTGGCGGCCGCGACGGACGCCGAGCTGATCCGCCTGCAGTGCTACGAGGGCCTGGACGAGGCCCGCGCGCTCTACGAGTGGAACTACAAGAAGCAGCTGCTGCGCATCCAGGCCTCGCAGGCCGAGGGCGGCGCGAACTGGGACAGCGTCCACGACGACATCTTCGGCGAGGAGTTCCTGCTCTCCCGGCCGCTGCTCACCGCGATCCGGCGGACCGAGCCGACCGTGCTGCTCATCGACGAGACCGACAAGGCCGACGTCGAGGTGGAGGGCCTGCTGCTGGAGGTCCTCAGCGACTTCCAGGTCACCATCCCCGAGCTCGGCACGGTCGTGGCCACCCGCCGCCCGACCGTCGTCCTCACCTCGAACGCCACCCGTGAGCTGTCCGAGGCGCTCAAGCGGCGCTGCCTGTACCTGGCGCTGGACTACCCCAGCGCCGAGCGGGAGCGGGAGATCGTGCTGTCGCGGGTGCCCGACCTGGCCCCGGGGCTGGCCGACCAGCTGGTGCGCACCATCCGGGCGCTGCGCGCGCTGGAGCTCAAGAAGTCGCCGTCGATCTCGGAGACCCTGGACTGGGCGCAGACCCTGCTGGAGCTCGGGCTGGACACCCTCGACGAGGGCGCGATCGGTGACACGCTCGGCGTGGTGCTCAAGCACGCCAGCGACCAGGAGCGTGCGGCCGCCGAGCTGCGGCTGAACTGATGAGCGGGGCCGTGGTGTCGTCGGCGGGGGCGCCCGGCGGGCTGGGCGGTCACCTCGACGGGTTCGTGCGCGCGGTCCGCGAGGCCGGCATCCCGGTCGGGATCAGCCAGGCCGTGGACGCCGCGGAGATCCTGACGGTGGTCGACCTGCTCGACCGCGAGCAGCTGCGGCACGGGCTGGCGGCGGTGCTGTTGCAGCGGGGGAACCAGCGCGCCATCTACGACACCCTGTTCGACCTGTGGTGGCCCCTGGGCGACAGGCCGGTCGCGGTCGCGGACGACGGGGAGCCGGACGGCGACGGCGAGGCGGTGACCCTCGACGCGCCGGATGCCGGTGGCGAGCTGGACCCCTCGGCCCGGCTGCGCGAGGAGCTGGCGCGGTTGCTGGCCGAGGGCGACGAGGCGGAGCTGGCGCGGTTCGCCCGCCGCGCGGTGGCGTTGCTGGGGCAGACCTCGCCCTCGCCGTCGGGCCAGTCGTGGTTCAGCTACCGGGTGATGCGGGCGCTGTCGCCGGACTCGCTGGTCACCCAGCTGCTCGAGGGGCTGCTGGGCGGCGGCGGGCGCGGCGGGATGGCCGAGCAGGTCGCCCGGGGCGAGATCCGGGAGCGGCTGGCGACGTTCAAGGCCGCCGTCGACACCGAGGTCCGCCGCCGACAGGCCGAGGAGCGCGGCCGGGACCGGATCGCCAAGAGCGCGGTGAAGCCGCTGGCCGACCAGATCGACTTCCTCCGGGCCCAGCAGGGGGACCTCGCGGAGCTGCGGCGGATGGTGGCGCCCCTGGCGCGGCGGCTGGCGGTGCGGCTGTCCGCGCGGCGCCGGATGGGCCGCCAGGGTCGGCTGGACTTCCGCAAGACGGTGCGCGCCTCGCTCGGCACCGGCGGCGTGCCCGTGGTGACCCATCACCGGCCGCGGAAGATCCACAAGCCCGAGCTCGTCGTGCTGTGCGACATCAGCGGCTCGGTGGCCGGCTTCAGCCACTTCACGCTCATGCTCACCCAGGCGCTGCGCGAGCACTTCTCCGGTGTTCGGGCGTTCGCGTTCGTCGACTCCACCGACGAGGTGACGCGGTTCTTCACTCCCGGGGCCGACGTCGCCGACGCGATCCGCCGCATCGGCCGGGAGGCCGACGTGGTCGCGTTCGAGGGGCACAGCGACTACGGCAACGCCCTGGAGGTGTTCGCCGACCGCTGGCCCACGGTCGTGGGCCCGAAGAGCTCGCTGCTCGTCCTCGGCGACGGGCGGACCAACTACCGGCCGCCGGGTCTGCCGGTGCTGGCCGACCTCGTGAACAGGTCCCGGTCGGCGCACTGGCTCAACCCGGAGCCGCGCCGGTTGTGGGGCAGCGGCGACTCCGCGGCGCTCAAGTACGCCGAGGTGGTCGACATGGTCGAGTGCCGCAACGCCGCCCAGCTGGCGGACTTCGTCACGACCCTCTGAGGGCCGCCGCGCCGGCCGGTCGGGGGTGCCGTCCCCGCGGCCGGTCGAGATGTCGGCACCGCGACTCGTCGGGATGTCGATATCGCGACCCGTCGACCTGTCGATCCCGCGGGGCCGTCGTCGTCGGCGCGCCATGCCCGCTGGGGTGCCTGCCGGCTGGGGGCCATCGCCGCCATCGCCGCCATCGCCGGTGGGCGCCGGGAGCGGCGGGGTGCCGGGAGTGGGCCGCGTCGTCCGCCGACACGCCGGGGACCCGTATCCGGACGCCGTCGCCGGCGTTGGAGCAGGACGGGTGCCGGGGTCGACCCGGTGCCGGTCCGGCGGGCCCTGGCCGGTGGACGGGGAACGACCGGCGGCACGGGGGAGCCGGTCGTGCGGAGCACCCGTCCCCGGCCGGGGACGTCCGGAGCCACGGTCCTGGCCGGTCCTGCGGCGGGCAGGCCCCGGACGCGGGGCCGCGGCGGGCGCCGTCTCATCCCGGGAGGGACGACGGGTGGCGGCGCCCGGATAGGCTCGATCGGTGGCGGGTGGTCGGGTCGGTGTCATGGGTGGGACGTTCGATCCCATCCACCACGGTCACCTCGTGGCCGCGAGCGAGGTCGCGGGCCTGTTCGGCCTCGACGAGGTCGTGTTCGTGCCGACGGGCCAGCCGTGGCAGAAGAGCGAGCGCGACGTCAGCCCGGCGGAGGACCGCTACCTCATGACGGTCATCGCGACGGCCTCCAACCCGCGGTTCTCGGTCAGCCGGGTCGACCTCGACCGAGGCGGCCCCACGTACACGATCGACACGCTCACCGACCTGCGGGCCCAGCGACCCGACGCCGAGCTGTTCTTCATCACCGGCGCCGACGCGCTGTCGCAGATCCTCAGCTGGCGCGACAGCGAGCGCTTCCTGGCGCTGGCCCACTTCATCGGCGTCACCCGGCCCGGGTACCAGCTCGCCGACGGGCATCTCCCGCAGGGCACCGTGAGCCTGGTCGAGGTCCCGGCGCTGGCGATCAGCTCCACCGACTGCCGTGACCGCGTGGAGCGGGGCATGCCCGTCTGGTACCTCGTGCCCGACGGCGTCGTGCAGTACATCGAGAAGCGCGGGCTGTACCGGACGACCCCGCGGGCGCGCCCCGCCGGGCCCACCCGAGGTCCACATGCATCCGGGGCCCGGTCGACCCACGACCGACCCCCACCCGGCGGCACCCCTGCCGCCGACCCTGCCGGCGGAACGCCGGCCACCGATCACCAGGAGGTACCCCGATGACCGCATCGGTCGAGGCGCGGGAGACCGCACAGTGGGCTGCACAGGCCGCGGCGGACAAGCTCGCCACCGATGTGTCCATCGTCGACGTGAGCGACCGGCTGGCGATCACCGACGCCTTCGTCCTCGCGTCCGCGCCCAGCGAGCGGCAGGTGCAGGCCATCGTCGACGAGGTGGAGGAGCGGCTGCGCGAGCACGGGATCAAGCCCGTGCGCCGGGAGGGCCTGACCGAGGGCCGCTGGGTGCTGCTGGACTTCATCGACGTCGTCGTCCACGTCCAGCACGCCGAGGAGCGGGCGTACTACGCCCTCGAGCGGCTGTGGAAGGACTGCCCGACCATCCCCTTCGTCGACCGCGCCGCCCCGGCGGCACCCGACGCGTCGCCAGCAGGGGAGCCTGCCGAGTCGTCGGCAGTGGAGCCGGCCACCGACGGGGCCGACGACGGGGAGCCGGCGCCGGACGGGGCGGACGACGCGGGGCCGGCCGCGGACGCGGCTCCCGAGCGGTGAGCGCCGCGCCCGAGTCGCCCGCCGGGGTGTCCCGCCTCGTCCTGTGGCGGCACGGGCGCACCGAGTGGAACGCCACGGGACGCTTCCAGGGGCAGCAGGACCCGCCGCTGGATGGTGAGGGCCGCCGACAGGCGACCGTCGCGGCCGCGCACCTGGTGTCCCTGCTGGGCCTGGCGACCGAGGACACCGTCGTCGTCTCCAGCGACCTGGACCGCGCGGTGCAGACCGCCGCCGCGCTGACCGACCTGCTCGGGCTGCCCCTGGCGGTCGACGCCCGGCTGCGCGAGCACGGCCTGGGGGTCTGGGAGGGCCTCACGCGCGACGAGGTGGCCGCCCGGCACCCCGAGCAGTTCGCCGACTGGCAGGCCGGCCGACCCGTTCCGGGCCGGGGCGGCGAGGACCCCGCGGCGGTCGCCGCACGCGCGCTGTCACTCGTCGACGACCTGCCGCCGGCCCGCGTCGCCGTCCTGGTCACCCACGGCGGCACCAGCGGCCGCCTGCTGGAGGCCCTGCTGGAGCTGGGCCCGGAGCACCGGCGCGTGTTCGGGCCGCTGGGCAACTGCGCCTGGAGCGAGCTGGTGCCGCAGGGCCCGCGCTGGCGCGTGCTGCGGCACAACTGGTCGGCGCCCTCGGTCGACTCCTCCGCGCAGCGGGACGGCGTGCCCCGCCGGGCACGGCCCGGCGGGGCTCCGCCCGAGGACGCGGCGCCCCCGGCGCAGGACGCGGACGCGGTCGCCTGACAGGGACGGGGTCGAGACGGTCCCCGGCGGGGTCGCCACGGTCGCGAAGCCACGCCGATCGGCCCGGCTAACCTCGCGGAATGTCCGTCGCCGTGGTCACCGACTCCACGGCCTATCTGCCCGCCGACCTCGTCGAGCGTCACGGGATCGAGGTCGTCCCGCTCTACGTCGTCCTGGCCGGGCGCTCGGGTCGGGAAGGCACCGAGATCTCCCCGCAGGACGTGGCCCGCGCGATGGGGGTACGGGGTCAGCAGGTCTCGACCTCGCGACCGACCACCGGCGACTTCGTCACCGCCTACCGCCGGTGCCTGGACGCCGGCGCCGAGCGGGTCGTGTCGATCCATCTGTCCGCCGAGCTCTCGGGGACGTGGGACGCCGCCCGACTGGCCGCGGCCCAGGTCGGCGAGCACCTCGTCACCGTGATCGACTCCCGCTCGGCCGCCATGGGCTGCGGCTTCGCCGTGCTCGCCGCGGCCCGCGTCGCACAGGCGGGCGGGGACGCCGCGGCCGTCGCCGACGCTGCGCGCACCACGGCGGGCAGCACACGGACGCTGTTCGTGGTCGACACCCTCGAGCACCTGCGCCGGGGCGGCCGGATCGGCTCGGCGGCCTCGCTGTTCGGCACCGCGCTCGCGGTGAAGCCCCTCCTCCACGTGGCCGACGGGCGGGTCGTGCCGCTGGAGAAGGTCCGCACCTCCGCGCGGGCGCTCGCCCGCCTGGTGCAGCGGGCCGTCGAGGCGGCGGCCGGAAGGCCGGTGGACCTGGCCGTGCACTACCTCGCCGCGCCGGAGCGGGCACAGCGGCTGGCGGGCGAGCTGCGCCAGGCACTCCCGGAGGCCGGGGAGCCACTGGTGAGCGAGCTGGGTGCCGCGATCGGCGCGCACGTCGGGCCCGGGGCGCTGGGGGTCGTCGTCTCGCCCAGGGCGGCCCCGGACGACGCGGACGCCGACGCGGACGACGGCGCGGACGACGGTGCGGACGGCAGCGGGGACGACGGCTCCCCGGGCGACCATGGTGCGGCCGGCACGGAGGGCGCGGCGCACTGAGCGGGTGATCGGCACGGGCGGCACCCTGCCCGCACGGGCCGACGGGACCCGGTCGGCCGTCCACAGGCAGCTCGCCCGTCCACAGCCCGGAGCGCACCGGCATTCGCAGCGGCACGGCTGCCTAGCGTCCGCCGGGTGCGCCTCTCCTCCCGCCGTGTCGACGACGCCGACCTGATCCGGGCCCGGTTGCGCGTCCTGCTCGACGAGGGGCGTCGCACCGGGGGCTGGCTGCCCGACGAGTTGCCGGGGGTCGACGACTGCGCGCTGCCCGCTACGCGTCCGCCACCGGCCGCGGCGGGGCGGCCCGAGGCGCGCGTCGACGAGGAGCCGGTCGACGAGGAGTCGGCGCGGGAGGCCCTGCCCGCGGGTCTCGGCCGCCACCGGGCCCCGGGTCCGGCGGTGCGCATCGCGCCCGGTCGGCGGAGCGTCCGGGGGCTGCTGCTGGCCGCGCTGCTCGGCGCGGTCCTGCTGGTCGCGTGGACGTGGCTGGACCGGCCACGGGCGGAGCCGGTGGGCGACCGGTTCGGCGCGGCGGCGACGGCGGAGCCGGCCGCGGCACCGGCCGCGGCGGCGCCCTCGGTCGGTACGGCCGCCGAGACCGCGCCCACCGTCACGGTGGCCGTCGTGGGTCAGGTCGTGCGCCCCGGCCTGGTCGAGCTGCCCCAGGGGTCGCGGGTGGCCGACGCCGTGGCCGCGGCCGGCGGCCTGTTGCCGGGGGCCGATCCGGCCGTCGTCAACCTCGCTGCGGTCCTCGCCGACGGGCAGCAGATCGCGGTCGGGGTCCCCGGCGCCGCCGCTGCCCCCGGGGCGGCCCCACCGGCGGCGGCCGGCCGGGTTCCGCTCAACAGCGCCACCGCCGCCCAGCTGGACGCGCTGCCGGGGATCGGGCCCGTGCTGGCGCAGCGCATCGTGGACCACCGCGACGAGCACGGGCCGTTCACCGCCGTCGAGCAGCTCGAGGACGTTCCGGGCATCGGGCCGGCCACCTTCGACGACCTGGCCGGCCTGGTGGCGGTGTGAGCGGCGTACCGGTGGCGGCGGATCGCCGGTGGATGTGGACCGACCTGCGGCTGGTCCCTGCCGCGGCCGGCGCCTGGGCACTCACCCTGGCCGCGCCGTCGGTGTCCTGGCAGGTCCTGGCGGTGCTCGCCGGCGCGGCGGCCGCGGCAGCAGGCGCCCTGACCCGTGGACGGCCGGCGGGCGCGGCGCTGGTGGTGTCGGCCGTCCTGGCGGTGCTGTCCCTGACCGCGGCGGGCGCGGCCGCGCGCTCGTGGGATCGCGCAGGGTCGCCCCTGCCGGGGGCCGGCGGCACGGTGATGCTCGAGCTGGAGACCGACTCGGACCCGCGCCGGGTGGCTGGGGTCGGGCCGCCGAGGGTCGTCGTCGAGGCGACGGTGACGCGGCTCTCGGACGGCGCGGACGCCGTCGTCCTCGACGACCGGGTGGTCGTCTTCGCCCCGGCGGAGGGTTGGGCCGGGCTCCTCCCCGGGCAGGCCCTGCGCACGCGCGCCGCGGTCGGGCCGGCCGATCCGGCCGACGGCGTGGCGGCCCGGGTGTCGGCGCGGGGCCTTCCCGAACTGCTCGGCCGGCCGCCGTGGGTGCAGCGCGCGGCAGGGGACCTCCGGGCGGCGCTCGCCTCCTCGGCGGCCCGGACCTTGGACCAGCCCGCGGCCGGCCTGCTGCCCGGGCTCGTCGTGGGGGACACCACGGAGCTGGACCCGGTCCTGGCGGAGGAGTTCCGGCGCGCCGGGCTCTCGCACCTGACGGCCGTCTCGGGGGCCAATGTCGCGATCGTGCTCGCCGGCGTGCTGGCCCCGCTGCGCCGCCGGGCCGTCGACCGCCGTGCGCAGGCGGTGGTGGCCGGCCTGGCCCTGGCCGGGTTCGTGCTGCTGGCCCGGCCGACGGCCAGCGTGCTCCGGGCAGCGGCGATGGGCGCCGTCTCGCTGCTGGCCCTGGCCTCGGGGCGGTCCCGCGTCGCGGTGCCGGCCCTGAGCGCGACCGTGGTCGTCCTGCTGCTGGTCGACCCTCGGCTGGCGCGTGACGCGGGCTTCGCCCTGTCCGTGGCGGCGACCGCCGCCATCGTGCTCCTGGCCCCGGGCTGGTCCCGGAGGCTGCGGACCCATGGCTGGCCCCGCCTGCTCGCGGACGCGGTCGCGGTGAGCTCCGCGGCCGGCCTGGCCACCGCGCCCCTGATCGCCGGGCTGTCCGGCGAGGTCAGCCTCGTCTCCCTGCCCGCCAACCTGCTCGCCGCCCCGGCGGTGCCGCCCGCCACCGTGCTCGGCCTGCTGGCGGCCGGAGCCGGTCCGCTGGCGGCTCCGCTCGCAGACTGCCTCACCTGGCTGGCGGGTTGGCCGGTCCGCTGGCTGGTCCTCGTCGCCCGGACCGCCGCCGGCCTGCCCGACGCGGCGACCGGATGGCCGGCCGGCAGCACCGGCGCCCTCGTGCTGACCGGCCTGCTGGCGATCGGGGCGCTGGCCCTCTGGCGGTGGCCGCGGCTGCGGGCGCTCGCCCTGGCGCTGGTCGTGGGTGCGGTGCTCCTGGGCTGGCCGCTGCGCCAGGTGACCCGAGGCTGGCCGCCGGCAGGGGCGGTGCTGGTGGCCTGTGACGTCGGCCAGGGCGACGCCCTGGTCGTCCCGACGGGTCCGGGCGAGGCGGTGCTGGTCGACGCCGGTCCGGAGGTGGCCCCGATCGACCGCTGCCTGGACCGGCTGGGCATCGACCGGTTGCCGGTCGTGCTGCTCTCGCACCTGGACGCCGACCACGTGGGTGGCCTGGCCGGGGCGCTCGCGGGGCGGGAGGTGGGCGTGGTGGCGACCGGGATGCTCTCGCCCGCCGACGACCGCGGCGCCGCGCTCTCCCGGGCCGCGCGCGAGGCGGGGGCGCGGCAGGAGGTGCTCGTCCCCGGGGAGCGTCGCCGGATCGGGCCGGCCACGGTCGAGGTGCTCGCGCCGGCGCCGGAGATCGCGACCGCGAGCGCCGATCCCAACGATCTCTCCCTCGTCCTCCGGGTGACCGTGCGCGGCCTGCGCGTCCTGCTCACCGGGGACCTGAGCGCGCAGGCGGAGCAGCGACTGATGCGCCGCGGCGTCGACCTGCGGGCCGACGTGCTGAAGGTGCCTCACCACGGCAGCGCGGACAACGACCCGGACTTCCTCGCCGCCAGCGGTGCCCGTGTCGCGCTCGTCAGCGTCGGGGCGGACAACACCTACGGCCACCCGACCCGGCGCCTGCTGGGCTGGCTGTCCCGCGCCGGCATGCGGGTGTACCGCACAGACCGCTCCGGGGACGTCGCCGTGGCCGGGACGGCGGGGGAGTGGGCCGTCGTCCCGCGCGGCGCGGACGGCAGCACCGCCGCCCCCAGCGCTGAGGCATCGGAGCCCTCGTCCCAGCCGCTGCCGGCGCCGATGCCCGCCCGCCCCGGCGCGGGCCCGTGGCGGCGGCCCGGGACCGTCGGCGGCTCGTGACACCATGCCGGGGTGGCCGCTGCACCCCCCGCCCCGACGTCGCACCTGCGGGTCGTCGTGGGGGAGGAGGAGCTGCTGCGCAGCCGCGCAGTGTCCGCCGTCCGCGCCGCCGCGCTCGCCCGCCACCCCGACCTCGAGCAGCACGACCTGACCGCAGCAGGCCTGCCCCTCGGCGACCTGGCCGACGTGCTGGCGCCCTCGCTGTTCGGCGGGCACCGGCTCGTCGTCGTCCTCGGCGTGCACGAGGCCGCCGGTGCGTTGTGCGACGCGCTCACCGGCTACGCCAAGGTTCCGGACCCCGACCTGACGCTCGTCGTGGTGCACCACGGCGGAAAGCGCAACGAGGCCCTGCTCAAGGCATTCAAGGCCGCCGGGGCGGCCGTCGACGAGTGCCCCAAGATCTGGCCGAACGAGCTCGGCGGCTTCGTTCGCAACGAGGTGCGGCTGGCCGGCGGCCGGATCACCGCCGACGCCGTCCTCGCCCTCGTGGAGGCCGTGGGGCACGACCTGCGGGAACTGTCGTCGGCCGCGAGCCAGCTGGTCTCCGACTTCGGCGGCACGATCGACGTGGACGCTGTCGCGCACTTCCACCGCGGCCAGGCCGAGGCCAACGGCTTCGCGGTGGCCGACAAGGTCATGATGGGCGACGGCGCCGGCTCCCTCGAGGTGCTCCGCTGGGCGCTCAACGGCGGGGTGCCGCACGTGCTCATCGCCGACGCACTGGCCGAGGGGGTGCGCACCGCGGCCCGCGCGAAGGGGGTCGACGTCCGCTCCTACGGCGAGCTGATGCGGACCTTCAAGTGGCCCAAGCGGAAGGCCGAGAACGGCCTCAAGCACGCCCGGGGCTGGAGCATCGACGGTCTCTCGCAGGCCGTCGCGGTGACCGCCGAGCTCAACGCCGACGTCAAGGGTGCCGCCGCGAGCGCCGACTACGCACTGGAGCGCGCGGTCCGACGGCTTCTCGCGATCCGCGCCACCACCGGCGGCCGCCGCTGAGATCCCGCGCCCGGCCGGGCCGGCCGCCGTTGAGATCCGGCGCACCGCCGGGCCGGCCGCCGTCGAGATCCGTCCTACCGCCGGGCCGGCCGCCCGACCGGGGTCCGCCCGGGCAGTCCGCCCGCACCGGAGTCCGGCCGGGGCCCGACATGCGTCGAGCCCCCCTCCCGCGCGGCGGGAGGGGGGCTCGTCGAAGAGCTGAGGTCAGCCCTGGAGGCCTGCGACCTGCTTGGCCAGCCCCGACTTGCGGTTGGCGGCCTGGTTCTTGTGGATGACGCCCTTGCTGGCGGCCTTGTCGAGCTGCTTCGCGGCGACCTGGAAGGCGGTGGCCGCGGCGGCGGCGTCCCCGGCCTCGGCGGCGGAGCGGACGCGCCGGACGGCCGTCTTCAGCGCGGACTTGACCGCGACGTTGCGCTGACGCGCCTTCTCGTTGGTCTTGATCCGCTTGATCTGGGACTTGATGTTCGCCACGCGTGAGCCTCGGTGTCTCGCTGGAGGGAGTCTGACAATGCGTCCGGACGCGCGGGCTCGAGGCCTGCGATCACGGACCGGCCACCCAAGATACCAGCGCCGCGGCGATCGCCCCACATCGCCCACGGGCACCGGAAAGCACCCGGCCACGCCGCGCTGCCGGGAAGGCGCTCCCGCTCCGGAGGCGGCATGGGACGATGGGCCCACTGTGACGACTCCCGCTGCCACCGACCCGGACCTGATCCGGAACTTCTGCATCATCGCCCACATCGACCACGGCAAGTCGACGCTGGCCGACCGGATGCTGGAAGTGACCGGCCTGGTCGAGGGGCGCAACATGCGCGCCCAGTACCTCGACCGCATGGACATCGAGCGTGAGCGCGGCATCACGATCAAGGCGCAGAACGTGCGCCTGCCGTGGAGCGCCGGCGGCACCGAGTACGTGCTCGACATGATCGACACCCCCGGCCACGTCGACTTCACCTACGAGGTGTCCCGGTCGCTGGCCGCCTGCGAGGGCGCCGTGCTCCTCGTCGACGCCGCCCAGGGCATCGAGGCGCAGACACTGGCCAACCTGTACCTGGCGTTGGAGAACGACCTCGCGATCATCCCGGTGCTCAACAAGATCGACCTGCCGGCCGCCCAGCCCGAGCGGTACGCCGAGGAGATCGCGCACATCATCGGCTGCGAGCCCGACGACGTGATGCGGGTCAGCGGCAAGACCGGCGTCGGCGTGCCGGAGCTCCTCGACCGCATCGTCGCCGAGATCCCGGCGCCCACGGGTGCCGACGACGGGCCCGCGCGCGCGATGATCTTCGACTCCGTCTACGACATCTACCGCGGTGTCATCACCTACGTGCGGGTGGTCGACGGCCGGATCTCCGCCCGCGACAAGATCAAGATGATGTCGACCGGCGCCACCCACGAGCTGCTCGAGATCGGTGTCATCTCGCCCGAGCCCAAGCCCGTGACCTCCCTCGGCGTGGGCGAGGTCGGCTACTTCATCACCGGAGTGAAGGACGTCCGGCAGTCCCGCGTCGGCGACACCGTGACGCTGCAGCACAAGCCGGCCACCGAGTCGATCGGCGGCTACCGCGACCCCAAGCCGATGGTCTACTCCGGCCTCTATCCCATCGACGGCAGCGACTACCCGCTGCTGCGCGAGGCGCTGGACAAGCTGCTGCTCAACGACGCCGCCCTGACCTACGAGCCGGAGACCTCCGCGGCGCTCGGGTTCGGCTTCCGCGTCGGCTTCCTCGGCCTGCTGCACCTGGAGATCGTCCGCGAGCGGCTGGAGCGCGAGGCCGGCATCAGCCTCATCTCCACCGCGCCCAACGTCGTCTACCGCGTGGTCATGGAGGACGGCAGCGAGATCACCGTGACCAACCCGAGCGACTGGCCCGAGGGCAAGATCGACAAGGTCTACGAGCCGATCGTCAACGCCACGGTCATCGCCCCCAGTGACTACACCGGCGCGATCATGGAGCTCTGCCAGGGCCGCCGCGGCCAGCTGGGGGGCATGGACTATCTGAGCGAGTCCCGCGTCGAGCTGCGCTACACGCTGCCGCTCGGCGAGATCATCTTCGACTTCTTCGACGCGCTGAAGTCCAAGACCCGCGGCTACGCCTCCCTCGACTACTCCGAGGCCGGCGAGCAGGAGTCCTCGCTGGTCAAGGTCGACATCCTGCTGCAGGGCGAGGCCGTCGACGCCTTCAGCGCGATCGTGCACAAGGACAAGGCCTATAGCTACGGCGTGATGATGGCCGGCAAGCTGCGCGAGCTCATCCCGCGGCAGCAGTTCGAGGTGCCCATCCAGGCCGCCGTCGGCTCCCGGGTGATCGCCCGCGAGACCGTCCGCGCCATCCGCAAGGACGTCCTCGCCAAGTGCTACGGCGGTGACATCACCCGCAAGCGGAAGCTGCTGGAGAAGCAGAAGGAGGGCAAGAAGCGGATGAAGATGGTCGGCCGCGTCGAGGTCCCCCAGGAGGCCTTCGTGGCCGCGCTCTCCACCAACGAGTCCACCGCCTCCAAGAAGTGAGCGGCCGGCTCGAGGCCGTCTGCGTCTCGGGTACGGACCTCCCGTCCGTCCCCGAGCGCAAGCCGCAGCGCACCGGCATCGACAAGCGGCCGGTGCCCGGCCGGGTCGCCGTCCACCCGCTCGGTCTGGACGGCGACGTCCAGGTCAACCGCCGCTACCACGGCGGCGAGGGCCAGGCGCTCTACGCCTACGCCCAGGAGGACGCCGACTGGTGGGCCGCGGAGCTCGACCGGGAGCTGCCGCCGGGGCGCTTCGGCGAGAACCTCCGCACCGCCGGGCTCCACCTCACCGGCGCCGTCCTCGGCGAGCGCTGGCGGGTCGGCACCGCGCTGCTGCAGGTCACCGACTGCCGCATCCCGTGCGCCAACTTCGAGCGCTTCTGGGGCGTGCCGCAGCTGGTCAGGCGATTCACCGTGCACGGGGCCCCCGGCGCCTACCTGCGGGTGCTCGAGACCGGCGAGATCGGCGCGGGGGACGACGTCGAGGTGATCGACCGGCCCGCGCACGGCGTCACCGTCGGGACGGCGTTCCGCGCCTACACGACGCAGAAGCAGCGGCTGCCCGAGCTGGCGCCCGCCGTCCCCGTGCTCCCCGAGCGGACCCGCGAGAGGATCGCCGGCCGCATCGCTGCCCGGGTCGCCCACGCCGGCTGAGGTACCCGCCGGCCGAGCCTCAGCGCCGCCCCCACGCCGGCGCGTAGCCGTCGGCCTCGGCGTCGTCGGTGGCGAGCTGGGTGAGGTCCTCGCCGTCGGCGGTCATCACCCACAGGTGGTCGGTTCCCTCTCCCTGCGGGCCGGTGCGGTTGCTCTTGAAGGCGATCTGCGTGCCGTCGGGCGACCAGATCGGGTCCTGCTCGAACCAGCCCTCGGTCAGGCGCGTCAGGCTGCCGTCGTCCACGGCCAGGACATAGATCTCCCGGCTCCCGTCCTCGGCCTCGCGGCGGAACGCGATCCGGGTCCCGTCGGGCGAGACCGAGGGGTCGGCGTCGATGCCCGGGCCGGACTCGGTCAGCTGCTCGGCGGGACCCGAGCCGTCGATCGGCAGTGCGAAAAGCTCGCCGCCGTCCCGGCCGGGGGTGTCGGTGCCCCAGTACACGACCCGCGTGCCGTCCGCGCCGAACGCGAGGTCGCCGATGTACGCCCGGCCGGGGTCGAGCTCCTGCACCGTGCCGTCCAGGCCCGCGAGCAGCAGGGTCGTCGTGTTCCCGGCGGTGCAGGTGAGGGCCAGCAGGTGCGGGTCCGCCGGGTTCCAGGCCGGGCGGCCCGGCTCCGGGCAGTTCTCCAGCGGCGGGTCGAACAGCGGCCGGTCCCCGGTCCCGTCGCTCGCGACGGCGCGCAGTTCCGAGCCGCCGTTGGTCTCGTGCCGGTAGACCACGGTGCGCCGGTCCGGCGAGACCACCGGATCGACGTCGGGCCCGGCCGCCGTCGTCAGGAAGTTCGCCGTCTCCCCGGTGGCCGAGTCCACCGAGTGCAGGTCCACCTCCCCGCCGACGTCCCGGGGCTGCACGAGGAGGTCGTCGGCCAGGGGGGCGCCGGTGGGGAGGACGGGCTCCGCCGTCCCGGAGGCGGAGGTGCTCGCGCCGGCACCGTTCCCGGTGGCCGCCGGGTCGCCCGGGTCGTCGCCGTCCAGCAGGAGCACCGCCCCGCCGGCGCCGGCGAGGGCGACGACGGCCACCGCCGCGACGATCCACCGGTTCCGGCGGGACGGACGCGCGGACGGGAGGGCGGCCGGGGGTCGGGCAGCCGGTGGAGCTGCTGGGACGTACGTCGGAGGGGCCGCCGGAGGGGGAGTGGCCGCCGGCGGAGGAGTGGGCGCCGGCCGGGGGAGGTAGGCGGCCCCCGACACCGGCGGCGGGGGCGGCAGGGGGCCGGTGCGGTGCACGGCGGACTCCCGGCCGGTCGGCGCGCCGACCACGGTCACCGCGGCCGGTGGATGGACCGTGGTCGCAGGCGGCGGCCCCCCGGCCGTGCGCCGGGCGGCCGACTCGACGAGGGCGACGAGTTCGTCGAGGTCCGGGGGGCGGCGCGGGTCGGCCAGGTCGGCGCTCACCCGGTGCACCCCCGCGCCCGTGGCGATCTCCAGCGTCACCGGCCGGGCGGGAATCGTCGACCGGGTCGTCTCGCCGGAGGGGTCGACCGGCAGGCTGGCCGGCAGCCCGAAGAAGCGGGTCCGGCGGACGAGCGCGACCAGGCGGTCGGTCTCGGCGGCCGACAGCCCGTCGGTCCGGACCGGACCGGTGGTGACTCCGCCCGTGGACACGGCCACCCGGTAGGGCGGCGCGGGCGCGGGGGGGAGGTCGTCCAGCGCGGCGACGGCGGCGACTGCCAGGGCCCGGCAGGTGGGGAACCGGTCGGCCGGGTCCTTCGCCATGGCGCGGACGACGACGTCGTCCAGGCCGGGGGGCAGCCACGGGGCCATCGCGGTCGGCCGCGGCGGGGGCAGGGCGAGGTGGCCGTGCAGCGCCGCGGCCACCGAGTGCCCGGGGAAGGGGACGCTCCCGGCGATCAGCCGGTACAGCAGGCAGCCCAGCGAGTAGACGTCGGAGCGGGGGTCCAGCGGCTTGGCCTCGAACTGCTCGGGGGAGGCGTACTCGAAGGTCGCGACGACGATGCCGGTGCGGGTCAGCGAGGTTCCGCCGTCGAGCGCTTTGGCGATCCCGAAGTCGGTGAGGAACACCTGCTCGGGCTCGTCGTCGTCGCCCGGGGCCAGCAGCACGTTCGCCGGCTTCACGTCGCGGTGCACGAGCGAGTGGCGGTGGGCGGCGTCGAGCGCCGCCGCCACGCCGGTGACGATGCGCACGGCCCGCTCCGGCGGCAGCAGCCCGCCGGCCTCGGCGAGTGCCTGCTCGGCGTCCATCCCCTCGACGTAGCGCATGGACAGCCACAGCTGCCCGGCATGCTCGCCGCGGTCGAGCACGGGGACGACGTTGCGGTGCGCCAGGCGTGCCACCAGGTCCGCCTCCCGCTCGAAGCGGCGAGCGAAGTCCGGATCGGCGGAGTGCTCGGGCCGCAGCACCTTGAGCGCGTCGGTGCGGGGCAACCGTGGGTGGCGGGCCAGGTACACCGCGCCCATCCCGCCGGTGCCCAGGGGTCGGATGATGGTGTAACCGGCGAAGACGTCCCCCGGCGCGAGTGGCACACCCGCAGCCTTCCGCACCGGAGTGATCCGGGGAAGGACGCCCGCCGTGGTCAGGTCAGCAGCGCGGTCCTGATCTCCCGGGCCAGTTGCGCGCGGTCGACGTCGCCGTCGGCGATCACCGCCGTCGCGAGCCCCTGGCCCTCCCGGATCAGGCCGAGGGCGATGTGCCCGTCGGTGATCGTCTTCTGCCGCATCGCGAGGGTCTCCCGCAGCGAGAGCTCCAGGACCTTCTTGGCCTGCCGGTCGAAGGGCAGGTGCCCGCCGGCGGAGCTGTCGCCCGGGCGCCGGTCGAGCGCGCCGCGGCCGAAGGTGGCCTCCACCCGGTCCCGCACGGCGTCGAGGTCGATGCCGAAGGTGCCCAGCGCCTGCGCGTCCAGGTCGCCGCCCAGCCGGGTCACCGCCGCGGTGACGGCCTCCCGGGTGAGCCCGTGCCGGGCGAGCACGGCGGAGGTGGGGGTGGGCCGGTCGAGGAGGGCGAGGAGCAGGTGCTCGGTGCCGATGCGCTCGCTGTGCAGGCGGTGGGCCTCCGTCCGGGCCCCGACCACCGCCGCGCGTGCTTCCTGGCTGAATCGCTCGAACATGCTCAGTCCTTCCGCCGGAGCGGCCCGCGACCGCTCGCGTGCTTCTTGTGCACGGCCTGGCGGCTCACGCCCAACAGGTGGGCGATCTGCTCCCAGGTCCAGCCCCGACTCCGGGCCTGTGCGACCTGCAGGGCCTCCAGCCGCTCCACCAGCACCCGGAGCGACCGGACGGCACGCAGGCCCACGGCCGGGTCGTCGTCGGCGGCTGCTGCCGCCACCGCCACCGTGTCCGCCATGGCTGTCAACCTAGGTTGCGTCGGTCGGCCGTGTCAATGCACGTTGACACGAAGGGGGGTGCCGTCCGACAGCGGGCGCGGGGGAGGGTGCCCGGTCAGGCGGGCTCGTGGACCTCGTAGTGGTTGACGGTGACCTCGCGGTCGACCAGGTAGCGCTCGTCCTCGGGATAGAAGACGGCGCGGGAGATGTCGGCGCCGGCGAAGCCCGCGATCACGTCCAGCGAGTCCCAGAGGCTGAACGTCAGGACCTCGGTCCGGCCGTCGCCGAGGTCACGGGTGAGCAGGTGCGCGCCGCGGTTGCCCGGGGTCCGGCGGTAGTGCGCCATCCCGGTCTCCTCGACGTAGGCCACGTAGGCGTCGCGATCGTCGGTGCGGACCCAGCCGCGCCACGTCCGTGCGATCACGACGCCTCCGTCGGTCAGAGGGTGAAGACGATCTTCCCGTTCGTGCGGCCCTCGAGCATGCGCGCGAACCCCTCGCGGGCCTCGCCGAGCGGGAGCTCGACGTCGATCTGCGGCCGGACACCGGTCGTCCGGCACATCGCGATGAGGTCGGCCAGCTCGTCGCGGGTGCCCATCGTGGAGCCGATCACCGACAGCTGGGTGAAGAAGACGCGGTTGAGCTCGGCGCCCGGGTTGAAGCCGGTCGTCGCGCCCGAGGTGACGATGACGCCGCCGGGCTTGAGCGACTTGACGCTGTGCGACCAGGTCGCCTCGCCGACGGTCTCCATGACGCCGTCCACCCGCTCGGGCAGCCGCGCACCGGACTCGAAGGCCTGGTCGGCGCCGAGCGCCAGCGCGGCGCTGCGCTTGTCCTCGCTGCGGCCGGTGACCCACACCCGCAGCCCGGCGGCCCGCCCGAGCACCACCAGCGCGGTCGCGACGCCGCCGCTGGCGCCCTGCACCAGCACGGTCTGCCCCGGGCGGAGACCGGACTTCACGAACAGCATCCGGTAGGCGGTCAGCCACGCGGTCGGCAGGCAGGCGGCCTCGCCGAACGTCAGCTCCGCCGGCTTGGGCAGCAGGTTGCGGCGAGGCACGACCACCCGCTCGGCCATGGTGCCCTGGTGCAGCTCGGAGAAGAGCGTGCGCTTGGGGTCGAGGGTCTCGTCGCCGGTCCAGCCCGGGGTGCCGACGACGACGCCGGACACGACCACCTCGTTGCCGTCCTCGTCCACGCCCGCCGCGTCGGTGCCCAGGATCATCGGCATCCGCTCCTGCGGCAGCCCCACGCCGCGCAGGCTGAACAGGTCGTGGTGGTTGAGCGAGACGGCCTTGACCTGCACCGTCGTCCAGCCCTCGCGGGGCTCGGGATCGGGGCGGTCGCCGATCTCCAGGACCGAGAGCGGGTCCTCCGGGGACGGGGTCGAGACGAAGGCAGCCAGCATGCTCGCGACGCTAGCCGAGGCCCCGACCAGCAGCGACGCGGGTCCTCGCCCCCCGACCGAGCAGAAGCGCGAAATTGCCCCGGGGCGGAAGCGCGAAGTTGCACGGGGCAGAAGCGCGAAATTGCCCCGGGGCGGAAGCGCAAAATTGCCCCGGGGCGAGGTGCGAAGTTGCCCCGGGGCAGTAGCGCGAAATTGCCCGGGAATCTCGCGGCTGTCAGCGGACGACGACGACGTGCTCCCCGCGGGGCACGAACTCGCCGATCACCGGCGCCCCCGCCACTTCGCCGCCCAGCAGCAGGCCGCCCGAGGTCTGCGCGTCCGCGAGCAGCAGCGCCTCGCCCTCGCCCACCGCCGACAGGTCGGTGTGCGGGCGCACCCAGTCCAGGTTGCGCCGGGTGCCGCCGGACACGTGGCCCGCGGCGAGCGCCTCCCGCGCACCGGCCAGGTAGGGGACGGCGGCCGCGTCGACCACCGCGGTCACCCCGCTGGCCCGGGCCATCTTGTAGAGGTGGCCGAGCAGGCCGAAGCCCGTGACGTCGGTGCCGGCCCGGATGCCGGCGGCCACCGCGGCCCGGCCGGCGTCGCGGTTGAGCGCGGTCATCGACGCGACGGCCTCCTCCGACACCTCGCCGGTGGCCTTCATCCGGCTGTTCAGCACGCCGACGCCCAGCGGCTTGGTGAGCGACAGCGGGGTGCCGGCCACGGCCGCGGAGTTGGTGATGATCCGGTCGACGTCGACCACCCCGGTGACCGCCATCCCGTACTTGGGTTCCGGGTCGTCGATCGAGTGGCCGCCGCCCACGTGGCAGCCGGCCTCGTGGGCCACCTCGAGGCCGCCGCGGAGCACCTCGGCGGCGAGCTCGGCCGGGAGCACGTCGCGGGGCCAGCCGAGCAGGTTCACGGCCACCACCGGGGTGCCGCCCATCGCGTACACGTCGGAGAGCGCGTTGGCGGCGGCGATGCGGCCGAAGGTGAACGCGTCGTCGACGACCGGGGTGAAGAAGTCGGTCGTCAGCACGATGCCCTGGCCGCCGGCGAGGCGCACCACCGCGGCGTCGTCACCGTCGTCGAGGCCGACCACCAGCTCCGCGGCCGGTGAGGCGGGGCCGCCCAGGCCGAGCCCGGCGACCACCTGCTCCAGCTCGCCGGGCGGGATCTTGCAGGCGCAGCCGCCGCCGTGCGCGTACTGGGTGAGCCGGATGCGGGCGGGCGCGCTGGTCACCAGCTGAATCTATGTGGCCGTGGTGTCCGACGGCCTGCCGCAGGCCCCGTCCAGAGGCTCGTCCCGAGAGTGCGAGGGATGAGGAGGACGGGGCCCGTCATCAGCCCTCCCGGCCGCCCTGCAGCACGCGCAGCCGCGGGGGCAGCGTCTCGGCCACCGGCTCCCGCGCGGCGGGCACGCGTGCGGTGGCGCCGCGGCCGAGCGCCCGGCCGGCGGGGTGGGTGGTGGACGGGGCGCCGAAGATGCCCGGGTCGCGGCGCGGCGCCGCCTCGCCGGTCAGCTCGACCGACTCGATCCGGTCCTCCCGGAACCAGCGCGGCGCCTGCCGCTCGCGGCACCAGGCCACGAGGTACCAGTGGTCGCTGCTGCGGGTGAGCAGCTGCGGCTCGACCTCCCGCCGGCCGGCCCGGCCCTTGCCGTCGCGGTAGTGCAGGACGACCACCCGGCGCTGGGTCACGGCCCGCTCGACGGTCGCCCGCAGCTCGGCGGAGCGGCCCGCCTCGGCGCTCACCCACAGGCTGGTGGCCAGCAGCTGCGCGCGGCGCTGCGGATCGGGCTCCAGCACGGCGAGCACCTTCTCGAGTGCGCCGCGACCGGCGTCGGCATAGGGGCCGTCGGGCCCGGCTGCGAGGGCGACGGCGACGGCGGCGGCCTCCTCGGGGGTCAGGGCGACCGGAGGCAGCGTCGCGGAGTGGCGGGGCTCGGTGCGGCGGCTCACATCGGGGATGCTGGCACCGGCCACCGACAGTTCTGGTGGTGCGACGCCGAGTGGCGAACCGTGTTCCTGCGACACGCCGGGCGACACGCCGAGAACGCGTTGGCAAGTACTGTCGTGGCCGGAGGCGTCAGGGCGCCTGGTGGCCCCCGCGGCCTCTAAAGCCGACGTGGCCGAGCACCTCGGTCAGGCGGGTTCGATTCCCGTCCGCCTCCGCCAGCCGGCCGGCGCCGGGCCGCCCCCCGGCCCGGCGCCTACGCTCCGCAGTCGATGAGTGCCGACCCGCGCCGGCAGGTGCCGCGCACCGACACGCTGCTCGCGGACGGGCAGATCGTGCCCGCCGTCGAGCGCCTCGGTCGCGATCTGGTGAGAGAGGCGGTACGCACCGTGCAGGCCCGGATCCGGGCCGGTGGGCTGGCCCCCGCCGACGCCGTCGCCGAGGTCCTCGCCGCCCTGCCCGACACCGCCGCGAGCCTGCGGCCCGTCCTCAACGCCACCGGCGTCCTCGTGCACACCAACCTGGGCCGGGCCCCGCTGTCCCTGTCGGCGGTCGCGGCGCTCACCGCGGCGGCCGGCACCACCGACGTCGAGCTGGACCTGCGCACCGGCCGCCGGGGTCCCCGGGGCGAGGCCGCGCTCGCCGCGCTGCGCGCCGCCGTCCCCGCCGCCGGCGCCGCGCTCGTGGTCAACAACTGCGCCGCCGCGCTCGCCCTGGCCGCCACGGCCCTCGGCCAGGGCCGCGAGCTGGTGATCGCGCGGGGCGAGCTGGTCGAGATCGGGGACGGCTTCCGGATCCCCGAGCTCCTCGAGTCCACCGGCGCCAGGCTCCGCGAGGTGGGGACGACGAACCGGGTGACCGCGGAGGACTACACCCGTGCGCTCGGGCCCGACACCGGCGCGGTGCTCAAGGTGCACCCGTCGAACTTCGTCGTCCGCGGCTTCACCCGGGCCGTGCCCGTCGCCGAACTGGCCGCGGCGCTGGCCGGGTCCGGCGTGCCGCTGGTCGCCGACGTCGGGTCGGGCCTGCCGGCGCCGGAGCCCGCGCTGCCCGACGAGCCGGACCTGCAGACCACCCTGGCCGACGGCGCCGACCTCGTCCTGGCCAGCGGCGACAAGCTGCTCGGCGGCCCGCAGGCCGGGCTCGTGCTCGGCCGGGCGGACCTGATCCAGCGGCTGCGCCGGCACCCCCTCTACCGCGCGCTGCGCGTGGACAAGACCACCCTCGCGGCGCTGGAGGCGACGCTGCGGGGACCGCTGCCGCCGGTGCGCCGGATGCTCGCCGCCGACCTCGCCGGGCTCCGCGCCCGGGCCGCGGCACTGGCCGCGCGGCTGGCGGCCGCCGGGGTCGACGCCGCGGCGGTCGACAGCGAGGCCCGGGTCGGCGGGGGAGGGGCGCCGGAGCATCCGCTGCCCTCCGCCGCGGTCTCCCTCCCGGCGGATCTGGCGGGGCCGCTGCGGGCGGGCGCGCCGCCCGTCGTCGGCTACGTCGAGGGCGGCCGCACGCTGCTGGACCTGCGCAGCGTGCCGCCGGAGGACGACGAGGCGCTCGCGACCGCCGTGCTGGCGGCGGCCGGGCGGTGACGAGGCGCGCATGGACGTGATCGCCACCGCCGGGCACGTCGACCACGGCAAGTCCACGCTCGTCCGCGCGCTCACCGGGATGGAGCCCGACCGGTGGGAGGAGGAGCGCCGCCGCGGGCTGACCATCGACCTCGGCTTCGCCTGGACGACGCTGCCGTCGGGGCGGCGGGTGGCGGTGGTCGACGTCCCCGGGCACGAGCGGTTCGTCGGGAACATGCTCGCGGGTGTCGGCCCGGTGCCCGCGGCGCTCGTGGTCGTCGCCGCCGACGACGGCTGGTCGGCACAGACGGCCGAGCACGTCGCGGTCCTCGACGCGCTCGGCGTCCGCCACGCCCTGCTGGCGGTGACCAAGGCCGACCTGGCCGATCCCGCTCCGGTGCTCGCCGATGCGACCGAGCGGCTCGCCGGGACGTCGATGGGCGCGGTGCCGGGCGTCGTGGTCAGCGGCGTCACCGGCGCCGGGGTCCCCGAGCTGGCCGCCGCCCTGGAGGCCCTGCTGGCCGGCCTCCCCGCACCGGATGCCGCCGCGCCGGTCCGGCTCTGGATCGACCGGGCGTTCCCGATCTCCGGGGCGGGCACGGTCGTGACCGGCACCCTCGGCGCGGGCACCGTCGCCGCCGGGGACCGGCTGGCCCTCGGTGCGCGCGAGGTCGGGGTGCGCGGCGTGCACGCGCTGGGCGAGCCCGTGCCGCGGGCCGCCGCCACCGCCCGCGTGGCGCTCAACCTGCGCGGGGTCGCGGTCGAGGAGCTCTCCCGGGGGGACGCGCTGCTGACCCCGGGGGCCTTCCGCTCCACCGGCCTCGTCGACGTCACCCTGACCGGCGCGCCGGAGGGGCGGCTGCCGGCCGAGCTGGTGGTGCACGTCGGGTCGGCGGCCGTCGCGGCCCGTGTTCGTCCCCTGGGGGGGACGGCGGTGCGGCTGCAGCTGTCCGCGCCGCTGCCGCTGCGGATCGGCGACCGCCTGCTGCTGCGCGATCCCGGCGCCCGCCGCGTGCTCGGTGCCGACGTCCGCGACGTCGCCCCGCCGGAGCTGCGCCGCCGCGGCGCCGCCCGGCAGCGGGGCGCCGAGCTGGCCACCGCCCCGGCCGGATCCGCGGGGGCCGCGGCCGACCTGGCCCGCCGCCGGGTCGTGCGGGCGGCCGACTTCGCCGCGATGGGGTGGCCGGTGCCGCCGGGCGCCGACCGGGTCGGGCCGTGGCTGGCGGCCCCGGGCCTGCTCGACGAGCTGGCCGCGGCGCTGCCGTCGGTGGTGGCCGCCCACCGGTCCGCGCGTCCGCTCGAGGCCGGGCCGCCGGTCGCCGTCGTCCGCCGCGAGCTCGACCTGCCCGACGACGAGCTGGTCCGCGCCGTCGTCCGCCCGCCGCTGGTGCTGCGCGAGGGCCGCGTCGCCGCGCCGGCGGCGGGCCTGCCGCCGGCGGTGCAGCGCGCGGTCGACGCGATCCGGGCCCGGCTGGCCGACGATCCGTTCGCGGCGCCGGACGCCGAGCAGCTGGCCTCCGCCGGCCTGGGGCCGCGCGAGCTCGCCGCCGCCGTCCGGGACGGTCAGCTGGTGCGCATCGCCGACGGCGTGCACCTCGCGCCGGGCATCGAGCGGGTGGCCCGCGACCGGCTCGCGCGGCTGCCCGCCCCGTTCTCCCTCGGCCAGGCCCGCACGGCCTGGGGCACCAGCCGCCGGGTCGCCGTCCCGCTGATGGAGTGGCTGGACGGGCGCGGGGTCACCGAGCGGCTGCCGGACGCGACCCGCCGGCTGCGCTGAGCTCTATCCGCCGACGTGCCGGAGCAGCTGGTCGCGGTCGTCCCCCTCGTCGGGCACCGGCAGGGTCGACGTGTCCAGCGACTCCACCGTGTCCTCGGGGCGCACCGGCTCGGGCAGCGAGCGGAAGCGGGTGCGGGCGTCCTCCGGTGCGGTCATCCCCGCAGGGTCCGCGCCCGCACGCGGACGGGCAAGGGTGGCGGCGGTCAGGTCCGCACCCCGATGGCCGCGCCCCGGACGTCGACGACGTCGAGGCGGGTGACGGTGGGCTCGCCCGGCGGCCGGTGCCCACCGAAGGCCGCGTCGACGGCCGGGTGGATGCGCTCGTCGAACGCGCGGGCGCAGTGCCCCTCGGACTCCCACACGTCGATGTAGCGCAGCCCGCCCTCGGGTCGCCGCACGCACAGGTGCAGCAGCTGCCCCTCCATCGGCTCCTCGCCGAGGTGCTCGAGGATCCGGCCGTACAGCTCGGCGTCGATGGGGACGTCCTGGATGTAGGCGTAGGTCATGGCGGCCCTCCAGATTCGGTCCGAACCACCTTCGGACGAATACCGGTACCGTGCCCCTCGTGAGCGACGCCGTCAAGGGACCCCCGGCCCGTCGCCGGTACACGTCCCCGGCCCGGACCGAGCAGGCGGCGGCGACCCGGCGGGCCGTCCTGCGGGCGGCCCGCGAGCTGTTCGGCGAGCGGGGGTTCGCGGCGACCACGGTGGCGGCCGTCGCCGAGGCGGCGGGGGTCGCCGTCGACACCGTCTACGCGGCGGTGGGGCGCAAGCCGCAGCTGCTTCGCGAGGTGCTGGAGACGGCGCTGTCGGGCACCGACGAGGTGGTGCCGGCGGCGGAGCGGGACTACGTCCGCCGGGTCCGGGCGGCCGGTACGGGCCGGGAGAAGATCGGGATCTACGCCGCCGCGGTCGCCGAGATCGGCGTCCGGATGGCCCCCGTGCACCGGGCGCTCGCCGAGGCGGCGCGCACCGACGCCGGGTGCGCCGCCCTGCGGGCGGAGATCAACGCCCGACGGGCGGCCAACATGCGGCTGTTCGCCGCCGACCTGCGGGCCACCGGCGAGCTGCGCGCCGACCTGACCGACGACGAGGTCGCCGACGTCGTCTGGAGCATGAACTCCGCCGAGTACCGGGCGCTGCTCGTCGACGACCGCGGGTGGCCCGCGGACCGCTACGCCGCCTGGCTGGCCGATGCGTGGGTGCGGCTGCTGCTCGCCTGAGCCCTCGGGCATCGGGCGCGCGCCGAGCGGGTACGGGAGCACTCCACCCGGCAGCGGCCGGGACGAGGCGGGGCCGGGGCGTCAGGGAGGGCGGCATGGCCGACGGGAGCAGGAGCAAGCGGGCGGCCGCAGCCGCGTCGCAGCGGACGCGGAAGGCGGCCGCGGACGCCACCGCGAAGGAGGCGCGGGTGACCCGGCCGGAGCGGCTCGGTGTGACCGGATCGCCCCCCGAGCCGGACTACCCGCGGTACCGGGTCGAGCCCGGGGAGGGCGTGCGACTGGCCGACGTCGACCCGGACGAGTCCGAGCACTACGCGAAGCAGAAGGACGTCCTCCCGGAACTGGAGAGCACGCGCGACCGGATCGCGGAACTCCAGTCGCGCCTGTACGCCGAGAACCGGCGCAGCCTGCTGCTCGTGCTCCAGGCCCTGGACACCGGCGGGAAGGACGGCACGATCAAGCACGTCTTCCAGGGGGTGAACCCGCAGGGCTGCCAGGTCTGGTCGTTCAAGGCGCCCAGCGCCGAGGAGATCGCGCACGACTTCCTCTGGCGCTACCACCAGCGCGTCCCGTCCCGCGGCCTCATCGGCATCTTCAACCGCTCGCACTACGAGGACGTGCTCGTGGTGCGGGTGAAGGGGCTGGTCCCCGAGGACGTCTGGCGGCCGCGGTACGCGGTGATCAACCAGTTCGAGCAGTCGCTCACCCTCAGCGGCGTCACGGTGCTGAAGTTCTACCTGCACATCTCCAAGGACGAGCAGAAGCGGCGGCTGGAGAGCCGGCTCGCCGACCCCGACAAGCGGTGGAAGTTCTCCGCCAACGACCTGCGGGAGCGCCGGCACTGGGACGCGTACATGACGGCGTTCGAGGAGGCGATCGCCACCACGTCGACCGAGTACGCGCCGTGGTACGTCGTCCCGGCGAACAACAAGTGGTATCGCAACCTCGTGATCGCCCGGACCATCGCCGACACCCTCGAGGCGATGGATCCGCGGTACCCCGAACCCGAGGAGGGACTGGACGCCGCCGTGGTGGACGACTGACCCGGCGTCAGGGCACCCAGCGGGCCGGGCGCTTCTGCCGGAAGGCCGCGATGCCCTCCTGACCCTCCTCGCTCGCGAAGAACCGGGCGGAGATCTCCGACAGGTCGTCGAACGACCCGCGCAGGCCGCCGGCACGCAGCAGCCGCTTGGTCTCGGCGAGCGCGGCGGGCGCCCCGGCCGCGAGCGCGGCGACCTGCGCCGCCACCACGGCGTCGACCTCGCCGTCGGGGGCCACCAGGTCGACCAGGCCCGCCCGCTCCGCGAGGTCGGGGCCGAACACCTCGCCGGTGAGCGCCAGCCGGTGCAGCAGGTGCGGGGTCATCCGCGGCGCGAGCACCGCGGAGATGACGGCGGGCACCAGCCCGACGCGCACCTCGCTGATCCCGAACGTCGCCGAGGCCCCGGCGACGACGACGTCGCAGGCGGCCATCAGCCCGATGCCCCCCGCCCGGGCCGGGCCCCGGACCGCGGCCAGCACCGGCTTGGGGGAGTGCCACAGGGCGGTGAGCAGGTCGGGGAAGGCGTGCACCCCCTGGTCGCCGCTGCCGGTGCCGGCGGCCTCGGCGAGGTCCATCCCGGAGCAGAAGACCCGCCCGGTGTGGTCGAGGACGAGCACCCGCACCGCGTCGTCGGCCACGGCGTCGTCGATCGCGCTCCGCAGCCCGGCGAGCAGCGCGCGCGACAGCGCGTTGCGGTTGGCGGGGGAGTCGAGGGTCAGCCGCGCCACGCCCCCCTCGACGGAGACCTGGAGCACGCGGTCGGGAGTCACAGGCCGATCCTGCCGGGCGCCGCCGCGCGGCGCGGCACACTGGTCGCAGATGGACACCGCCCTGCCCCTGCTGCCCGCCCCGCCGGCGGCACCCTTCTCGCTGCCCGGGTCGGCGCGCGAGGGGCTGTCGAGCACCCCGTTCGGGCTGTACGTGCACGTGCCGTTCTGCGCGACCCGGTGCGGCTACTGCGACTTCAACACCTACACCTCCGACGAGCTGGGCCCGGGCGCGAACCGGTCCGAGTACGCCGGCACCGTGGTCGCGGAGCTGCGCCGCGCCGCCGAAGAGCTCGGCCCCGACCGGCCGGAGGTGTCGACGGTCTTCGTGGGCGGCGGCACCCCGACCCTGCTGCCGGCCGAGGACCTGGTCGCCGTCCTGGCCGCCGTCCGCGAGCTGTTCCCGGTGGCCGCCGACGTCGAGGTGACCACCGAGGCCAACCCCGAGTCGGTCACGCCGGCGTCGCTGGCCCGGCTCCGCGCGGGCGGCTTCACCCGGATCAGTCTCGGGATGCAGTCGGCCGCCGAGCACGTGCTCGCGGTCCTGGACCGCCGGCACACCCCGGGCCGGGCCGCCGAGGCCGCCGCCGAGGCGCGGGCCGCGGGCTTCGAACACGTCAACCTCGACCTGATCTACGGCACGCCGGGGGAGACCGACGCCGACTGGGCCGCCTCCCTCGACGTCGTCCTCTCCTCGCCCGTCGACCATGTCAGCGCCTACGCGCTCATCGTCGAGCAGGGCACCCGGCTGGCCCGGCGGATCGCCCGAGGCGAGCTGCCGATGCCCGACGACGACGTGCTGGCCGACCGCTACGAGCAGGCCGACGCCACCCTGCGCCGGGGCGGTCTCGACTGGTACGAGGTCTCCAACTGGGCGACCGGCCCGGCGGCCCGCTGCCGGCACAACGAGCTGTACTGGGCCAACGCCAACTGGTGGGGCGTCGGTCCCGGCGCCCACAGCCACGTCGGCGGCCTGCGCTGGTGGAACGTCAAGCACCCGGCCGCGCACGCGGCGCGGGTGGCGGCGGGGGAGAGCCCGGCCGCCGGTTCCGAGCTGCTGGACGACGACGACCGCGCGCTCGAGGCCGTGATGCTCGGCCTGCGGCTGCGCGACGGGCTGCGGCTGACGCGGCTGTCCCCCGCGGGTCGGCTGCGGGCCGCCGACGCCGTCGTCCGGGGGCTGCTGGACGGCGCGGCGCACGCCGCCGGCCGCGCCGTCCTCACCGACCGGGGCCGGCTGCTCGCCGACGCCGTCGTCCGGGAGCTCACCGACTAATAGCGGGAACGTCGTTCTGGACCGAACCGACCGGAGCCGTGTTAGGTGCGGCACAGGACGGGCCGACCGTCCGGCGGGGCCGAGGGTCCCGCGGGTGCACCAGGAGAGGACTCCGACATGGCAGGACGGGTCGAGGGCAAGGTCGCGTTCATCACCGGAGCCGCGCACGGGCAGGGGCGCAGCCACGCGATCCGCCTCGCGCAGGAGGGCGCCGACATCGTCGCCGTCGACCTCTGCCAGGACTACGACACGGTCGGCTATCCCATGGGCACCCAGGAGGAGCTCGACCAGACCGTCAAGGCGGTCGAGGCCCTCGACCGCCGCGCCGTGAAGATCGTGGCCGACGTCCGCGACCCCAACGCCATGGCCGCGGCGTTCGAGACCGGGATCGCCGAACTGGGCAAGGTCGACGTCATCTGCGCCAACGCCGGCATCGCCTCGTACGCGGCCGAGCAGACCCGCCAGCACTACATCGACGTGCTCAACGTGAACCTGGTGGGCGTGATCAACACCGTGCTGGCCGGGCTGCCGCACCTGCCGCGCGGCGGATCGGTGATCGTCACCGGCTCGCTGGCGGCCCTGCTCAAGGGCGGGATCGGCGAGAGCGGCAGCGCCTACACCCTCGCCAAGCGGTCGCTGGTGCCGTTCGTCCAGGCGACGGCGGCCGCCGTGGCCAAGGAGTTCATCCGCGTCAACGGCGTCCACCCGACCAACTGCAACACCGACCTGCTGCAGAACGACGGGCTCTACCGGATCTTCCGGCCCGACCTGGAGAACCCGACCAGGGAGGACGCCGCCCCGGCGATGGCGACCCTGCAGCAGATGCCGGTGCCCTGGATCGAGCCCGAGGACGTCAGCGAGCTCGTGCTGTTCCTGGCCTCCGACGCCTCGAAGTACCTGACCGGCCAGTTCATCAACTGCGACGCCGGCGGCCACCTCAAGACCCTCGACTGAACGGAGCGCGCCGCGAGCCCAGGGACCGACCCGCCGGGCGCCGGCCACGGCAGGATGACCGCCCGTGACCCACGCCCGCCCCGCGGTGGCGCCGGGGGCCTGGCGGTTCGTCCCCGGGCTGCACCGGCTGCGCCACTACGAGCGCGGCTGGCTGCGGCCGGACGTGGTGGCCGGCGTGGGCGTGGCCGCCTACCTGGTCCCGCAGGTGATGGCCTACGCCGCCGTCGCCGGTTTGCCGCCGCTGTCCGGTCTGTGGGCGATCGGCGTGGCGCTGCTGCTCTACGCCGTGTTCGGGTCCTCCCGGCAGATGTCCGTCGGCCCGGAGTCGACGACGGCGCTGATGACCGCCGTCGTCGTCGCCCCGCTCGCCGGAGGGGACCCGGCCCGCTACGCGGCGCTGGCGGCGGCCCTCGCGATCGTGGTGGGCGTGGTGTGCCTGCTGGCCCGGGCCGCCCGCATCGGCTTCCTGTCCGACCTGCTGTCCAAGCCGGTGCTGGTCGGCTACATGGCCGGGATCGCCGTGCTCATGATCGTCAGCCAGCTCGAGCGGGTGACCGGCGTGCCGGTCTCCGGGGACGGCGTGGTGGAGGAGCTGCGGTCCTTCCTCGGCGGCCTGGACCGGTTGCACGGGCCGACGGCGCTGCTCGGCGCGAGCGTCCTGGTCCTGCTGCTGGTCCTGCACCGGTGGCTGCCCCGGGTGCCCGCGCCGCTGGTGGGCATCGTCGCCGCCTCGGCGGCGGTGGCCGCCTTCTCGCTGACCGAGCACGGCGTCCGGCGGGTGGGGGAGATCTCGGCCGGCCTCCCGACGCCGGGCTGGCCCCCCGTCGCGATCGACGACCTCACCGCCCTGGTGCTGCCCGCGCTGGGGGTGGCGATGGTCGGGTTCTCCGACAACGTGCTCACCTCGCGCGCCTTCGCCGACCGCAACCACTACCGCGTCGACGCCAACCAGGAGCTGCTCGCCCTCGGGGTGGTCAACCTCGGCACCGGACTCGCCCAGGGGTTCCCGGTGAGCAGCAGCGGCAGCCGGACCGTGATCGGCGACGCCCTGGGGAGCCGGAGCCAGCTGCACTCCCTCGTCGCGCTGGCCACGGTCGTCCTGGCGGTGACGTTCCTCGGCCCGGCGCTGGGCACGTTCCCGACCGCCGCGCTGGGGGCCATCGTGGTCTTCGCCGCGCTGTCGCTCGTCGACCTCGGCGAGTTCCGCCGCTTCGCCTCCTTCCGCCGCAGCGAGCTGCTGCTGGCCCTGGCCACGACGGTCGGCGTGGTCGTGCTCGGCGTCCTGCCCGGCGTCCTCGTCGCGGTCGGGCTGTCGGTCGCGGAGCTGCTGCGCCGGGTGGCCCGCCCGCACGACGGGGTGCTCGGCTTCGTCGACGGGCTCGCCGGGATGCACGACGTCGACGACCATCCCGACGCCCGGCTCCTGCCCGGCCTGGTGGTCTACCGCTACGACTCGCCGCTGTTCTTCGCCAATGCCGAGGACTTCCGGGCCCGGGCGCTGGCGGCCGTCGACGACGCAGCGACGCCCACGGAGTGGTTCGTGCTCAACGCCGAGTCCAACGTCGAGGTGGACCTGACCGCGCTCGACGCGCTGGAGGAGCTCCGCCAGGAGCTGGCGCGCCGGGGCGTCGTCCTCGCGATGGCCCGGGTCAAGGAGGACCTGCGGGTGTGGCTGGAGGCCGCCGGGCTGGTCGACCGGATCGGCGCCGACCGGGTCTTCCCCACCCTGCCCACCGCGGTCGCGGGCTACCGCGACTGGTACGCGGCGCGGCACGGCCGGCCTCCGGAGGGCTGAGCGGCGGGCGGCCTCAGCGGGCGGGTTCGGCCGGCATCAGCGCGTCGAGGTCGAGCACCCGCACGTGGATGACGGTGCGCTGCTGCAGCGCGGCCCGCAGCGCCCGGTGCAGGCCGTCCTCGAGGTACATCTCGCCGTGCCACAGGACGGCGTGCGGGAACAGGTCGCCGTAGAAGGTGGAGTCGTCGGCGAGGAGGGCGTCGAGGGCGAGCTCGCGCTTGGTCGTGACCAGGGTGTCCAGCCGGATCTGCCGCGGCGGGATCATCGCCCAGTCCTTGGTCGACATGCCGTGCTCGGGATACGGGCGGCCCTCGCGCACCGCTTTGAAGATCAGGGAACCGACCTCCGTCCGGACCGTCCCGCGACTGTCGCGACCGCAGGCCAGCCTATCGACCGCCGTCCGGGCCCGCCGCCGCCGGTCCACGGTCGGCTCGTCGGTCGGCTCGTCCGTCCGCGCCGCCCTTCCCTCCGCTCCGCCGGACCGTGCTGCGGGGCTCCGCGCGAGCCGCGCGACGGACGGGGCCCGCGGTCGTATGCTGGTTTGGCACTCCGCCCGTGCGAGTGCCAGCCCAGCCGATGGTGCGACGAAGCTCGCCGAGCGGGTGCTGCGGCCTCCTCGCACGGGCGTCGACCGGTCCGGGGAGGTGTTCCATGGCGCACGACGAACGGCGCCTGCAGGTGCTGCGGGCGATCGTCCAGGACTTCGTCTCCACCAACGACCCCGTGGGCAGCAAAGCCCTCGCCGAGCGGCACGATCTCGGCGTCTCGCCCGCCACCATCCGCAACGACATGGCGGTGCTCGAGGAGCAGGGCTACATCGCGCAGCCGCACACCAGCGCCGGGCGGGTGCCCACCGACAAGGGGTACCGGTTGTTCGTCGACCGGCTCTCCGCGGTCAAGCCGCTGTCGGGCGCCGAGCGCAAGGCCATCGAGAAGTTCCTCGACGGCGCGGTCGACCTGCACGACGTGCTGGGCCGCACGGTCCGGCTGCTGGCGCAGCTGACCCGGCAGGTCGCCGTCGTCCAGTACCCGACGCTGTCGCGCAGCGCCGTGCGCCACCTGGAGGTCGTCCAGGTCGCCGGTTCGCGGCTGCTGCTGGTGCTGATCACCGACACCGGCCGCGTCGAGCAGCGGGTCGTCGAGTGCCCCGTGGACGTCGACGCCGAGTGCGTCGCCGAACTGCGGGCGCTGCTGAACTCCGCCTTCACCGGCGCCAAGCTGGCCGACGCCGGGGGCAAGGTGCCCGACCTGGTCGACACCGCTCCACTGCACCTGCGCCCGCTCGTGGCCGCCGTCAGCGCCGCCCTGGTCGAGACGCTGGTCGAGCCGGGGGAGGACCGCCTGGTCGTCGGCGGGACGGCGAACCTGACCCGGACCGCCCTGGACCTCCCCGGCACCGTGCGCCCCATCCTCGAGGCCCTCGAGGAGCAGGTCGTCGTGCTGAAGCTGATCAGCGAGGTGGACACCGGCGGCACCGTCGTCGTCCGCATCGGCGAGGAGAACGCGCACGAGGCGCTCACCGGCGCCTCCGTCGTCTCCGTGGGGTACGGGTCGCCCGACCGGGCGCTCGGTGGCCTGGGCATCGTCGGCCCCACCCGCATGGACTATCCAACGAACATGGCCGCGGTCCGAGCCGTGGCCCGCTACGTCGGCCAGTTGCTGGCCGAGAGCTGAGGCTGAGACCCCTCCCATGGCAACCGACTACTACGGCGTCCTCGGCCTGACCCGCGGCGCGTCCGACAGCGACATCAAGAAGGCCTACCGCCGGCTCGCGCGCGACCTGCACCCCGACGTCAACCCCGACCCCGGGGCCAAGGAGCGCTTCCAGGAGGTCAGCAAGGCCTACCAGGCGCTGACCGACCCGGAGAAGCGCCGCATCGTCGACCTGGGCGGAGACCCGTTCGACAACGGCGGCGGGGGCGGCGGCGGCAGCCCGTTCGGCAACGCCGGCTTCGGCGGGCTGGGCGACATCATGGACGCCTTCTTCGGCGGCGGCATGGGTGCGCGCGGCCCGCGCAGCCGCACCCGGGCCGGCGGCGACGCCCTCATCCGGCTGGGGCTGGACCTCGACGAGTCGGTGTTCGGCACCACCAAGGACATCACCGTCGACACCGCCGTCCTGTGCGAGGGCTGCGCCGGCGCCGGCACCGCGCCGGGCACCCACCCCACGACCTGCACCACCTGCGCGGGCCGGGGCGAGGTGCAGAGCGTGCAGCGCTCCTTCCTCGGCCAGGTGGTCTCCAGCCGGGTGTGCCCGACCTGCGAGGGCACCGGCCAGGTCATCCCCGAGCCCTGCTTCACGTGTGGCGGCGACGGGCGCGTCCGGGCCCGCCGGACCATCACCGTGAAGGTGCCGGCCGGCGTCGAGGACGGCATGCGGATCCGGCTGACCGGCCAGGGCGAGGTCGGCCCCGGTGGCGGTCCGGCCGGTGACCTGTACGTCGAGATCGACGAGCGCCCGCACCCGGTGTTCACCCGCGACGGGGAGGACCTGCACTGCCGGGTCACCCTGCCGATGACCGCGGCCGCGCTGGGCACGACGCTCTCGCTGACCACGCTGGACGGCGAGGAGGACGTCGACATCCGCCCCGGCACGCAGTCGGGCACCGTGCTGACCCTCCGCGGTCGCGGCGCGCCGCGGCTGCGGGCCACCGGCCGGGGCAACCTGATGGTGCACGTCGAGGTGGAGACCCCGACGCGCCTGGACGCCGAGCAGGAGAAGCTGCTGCGCGAGCTCGCCGTGCTGCGCGGGGAGGACCGCCCCGGGTCCACCTCGGAGGGGCAGGGCGGTCTGTTCTCCCGGCTGCGGGACGTGCTGAAGTAGGTCATGAGCACCGAGGCACCGAAGGCATGAGCACCGAAGCGCGCCTGCCGGAGCTCGACGGCGCCCCCCTGTTCCTGCTCGACGAGCTGCCCGAGGGCGCTGAGCTGCTGGTCGGCGGCCCGGAGGGTCGGCACGCCGTCGACGTCCTGCGGCTGACCCCGGGCGAGCGCGTGCGGGTGGGCGACGGGCGCGGCACGATCGCCGAGGGCGAGGTCGCCGCCGCCGGCCCGGACGGGCTGCGGGTCCGGGTGGAGACCCGGCTCGAGGTGCCGCGGCCCGAGCCCCGGCTGGTGCTGGTGCAGGCGCTGCCCAAGGGCGACCGGGGCCCGCTGGCGGTGGAGCTGGCCACCGAGCTCGGCGTCGACCGGATCGTGCCGTGGGCGGCGTCGCGCTGCGTCACGCGCTGGCGCGAGGACCGGATCGCCAAGGGCGTCGCCAAGTGGCGGTCGGCCGCGCACGCGGCCAGCAAGCAGTCCCGCCGGGCGCGGGTGCCCGAGGTCGCCGACCTGGCCAGCACCCGCGACGTCTGCGGCGAGCTGGCCGAGGCCGACCTGGGGATCGTGCTGCACGAGCAGGCCCGCGCGCGGATCTCCACCGTCGAGGTGCCGGGGCGGGGCACCGTCGTCATCGTCGTCGGCCCCGAGGGAGGCCTCACCGACGGTGAGGTGCTGGCGTTCCGCGCGGCCGGTGCCGAGCCCGCGCGCCTGGGCCCGGAGGTGCTGCGCACCTCGACGGCCGGCGCCGCCGCGCTCGCCGCGGTCAGCCTGCGCACCCGCTGGGCCTGACGTCCGGAGCGCCCCGTGATCATCGGCAGACGGCTACCGCCCCCTGCGTGTCGGGCAGCCACTCGCCGATGATCAACCCGACCTAGGGTGGTCGTCGTGACCGACTGCCTGTTCTGCCGCATGGTCGCGGGCGACATCCCGGCCGACGTCGTCCACGAGACCGACCGCACGCTCGCCTTCCGGGACATCAACCCGCAGGCGCCCACGCACGTGCTCGTGATCCCCAAGGCCCACCACCGCAACCTCGGCGCGCTGGCCGCGGCCGACCCCGACCTGCTGGGCGCGGTGGTGCGCGCCGCCGCGGACGTGGCGCGGCAGGAGGACCTGGTCACCGACGGGGGCATCGAGCCCGGCTACCGCGTGGTCACGAACACCGGCCCGCAGTCCGGCCAGTCGGTCGACCACCTGCACCTGCACGTCCTCGGCGGCCGCGACCTCCGCTGGCCGCCCGGCTGAGCCGGGCGAGTGCCGCGCTGTCGCGGCCGGCGCCGCGGTGCACCGCGGCACCGGCCGCTGCGGCACGGCACCGGGGGTGTCAGGGTGGCCGGATGAGCGAGAGCCCCGTGCGCGTCGAGCGGGACGGCGACGTCGCCGTCGTCGTCCTGGACGCACCGCCGCTGAACCTGTTCGACGAGAGCGTCTTCGCCGGCTTCGAGCGGGCCGTCGCCGAGCTCGAGGAGCTCACCGCGCCCGGGCGACCCGACCGCGCCCGCGCCGTGCTGCTGGAGGCCCGTGGCCGGGTGGTCTCGGGCGGGGTCGACGTCCACGCCTTCCGGGCGATCGCCGAGGGCCCCGACCCCGTCGGCCAGGGGACGGCGTTGTGGGCCCGGCTGCTGCGGGTCGCGCAGACGCTCGAGGAGCTGCCGGTGCCGACGGTGTTCGCCGCGCACGGCCTGACCCTGACCGCCGCGTTCGAGCTGGCGCTGGCCTGCGACCTCCTGCTGGCCGCCGAGCGGGCCTCCTTCGGGCTGGTCGAGATCGTCGTCGGGCTGACGCCGTCGATGGGCGGGCCGCAGCGCCTCGCCGAGCGGGCGGGCCCGGCGCGGGCCCGGGAGCTCGTCTACACCGGCGAGCGCTACCCGGCCGCGGAGCTCGAGCGGTGGGGCGTGGTCAACCGGGTGCTGCCCGACGAGGGGTTCGCCGACGCGGCCCGCGCGTTCACCGCGCGGCTCGCCGCCGGACCGACGGTGGCGCACGCGGCG
Source organism: Trujillonella endophytica (assembly GCF_900110555.1). Taxonomy (GTDB): domain Bacteria; phylum Actinomycetota; class Actinomycetes; order Mycobacteriales; family Geodermatophilaceae; genus Trujillonella; species Trujillonella endophytica. Next base: position 255,074 of record NZ_FOEE01000002.1, on the reverse strand, counting down.
ACCAAGCGCCTGGTGGGGACGGCGGCGCGCGACGGCGTCCGCGCGGCCGACGCGATCACGCCCCAGGTGTCGGGCCCGCTGTTCGGCACCGCCGACCTGCGCGGGGCGGTGGCCTCGTTCCTCACCGACGGGCCGGGGCAGGCCACGTACGAGGGCCGCTGACCCGTTCGGGCGAGCCGGGTTCCGGGGGTCGTTCCGCGGGTATCCTGGCCCGGTCCGCACCGCCTCAGCAGGAAGGCAGGGTCGAGGGTTCTTGCCCGACTCCTCCCCGAACGTCCCCGTACCCGGAGCCCCCACGTCCCGTGAGGCCTCCGCCCAGGCCGCCGCGATCGACGGCGGCCCGGAGGGCACGTCGGCACTGGCGGGCACCACGCCCGCACCCGTCCGCACCACGATCACCGTCCCCGAGAGCGTCTCCATGGTGGGGCTGCTCGGCTCGGGCGACGAACTGCTCCGCCTCGTCGAGGCCGACGTGGCCGCCGACGTGCACGTGCGCGGCAACGAGATCTCCGTGACCGGTCAGCCGGCCGACAACGCCTTCGCCGTCGCGGTCTTCGACGAGCTCATCGCCCTGCTGGGCACCGGCCAGGCACTGCGCCCGGACTCGGTGCGCCGGGTCATCGGCATGCTGCGCAGCGGCGGCTCCGAGCGGCCCGCCGACGTGCTCAGCCTCGACATCATCAGCCGCCGGGGCCGCACGATCCGGCCCAAGACGCTGAACCAGAAGCGGTACGTCGACGCGATCGACGCGCACACCGTCGTCTTCGGCATCGGGCCGGCCGGTACCGGCAAGACCTACCTGGCGATGGCCAAGGCCGTACAGGCGCTGCAGATGAAGCAGGTCAACCGGATCATCCTGACCCGCCCCGCGGTCGAGGCCGGCGAGCGGCTGGGCTACCTGCCAGGGTCGCTGTCGGAGAAGATCGACCCCTACCTGCGGCCGCTGTACGACGCGCTGCACGACATGGTCGACCCGGAATCGATTCCCCGGTTGATGGCGTCCGGAACAATTGAAGTCGCGCCATTGGCATACATGCGTGGCCGTGCGCAGCCCTACGACGCGCAGGTCCTCACCCCGCAGGGCTTCCTCCCCATCGGCACCCTCCGGGTCGGCGACCTGGTCATCGGTTCGGACGGCCTGCCGACCCCGGTGCTCGGGGTCTATCCCCAGGGGCGCAGGGAGGTCTACCGCGTGGCGACGCAGGACGGCGCACGGACGCTGGCGTGCGGCGAGCACCTGTGGACGGTGACCACGGCGTCCGATCGTCGTCGCGGGAAGACGCGCACGCTGGAGACCCGGCAGATGATCGGAAAGCTGCGGGCGGCGCGGGCCCGCCGGTACGAGCTCCCCGTCGTCGCCCCGGTGGAGTTCGAGCCCCGCGAGGTGCCGCTCGACCCCTACGCGCTCGGACTGCTGCTCGGTGACGGCTGCCTGACGACCACCACGACGCCGGCCTTCGCGACGGCCGATCCGGAGTTGGCCGTCGCGCTCGAGGCGGCGCTCGAGGGCATCGAGGTGCGACACAAGGGCGGCTACGACTACGTGCTCCGCCACGTGGGCGGCGGACGCGGAGGCCTGAGGGTCGCCAACCCGGTGACCGCCGTCCTGCGCCGGCTCGACCTCGCAGGCACGACGTCGGCCACGAAGTTCGTGCCCGAGGACTACCTGCGCAACTCGAGCGCGGTCCGCCTGGCGCTCCTGCAGGGGCTGTTGGACTCCGACGGCGGGCCCGTGACGCAGCGGGGCCGCACGTGCCGGATCCAGTACGCGACGACGTCGCCGTCCCTGAAGGACGACGTGACGTTCCTCGTGCGGTCGCTCGGCGGCGTCGTGTACACGCGCCTGAGGGAGGCGGCCGGGCGACCCCCGGGCCTCGCCGCGGGCCGCCCCGTGGAGTACCGCGAGGACGCCTACGTCCTCGACATCCGCCTCCCGTCCGGCGTGCAGCCGTTCCGCCTGGAGCGCAAGCGCCGGGTGTACGAGAAGTCCGGCGGCGGTCGGCCGATGCGGTTCATCGACAGCATCGAGCCCGTGGGCGAGCAGGAGACGCTGTGCATCCAGGTGGCTGCCCAGGACTCCCTGTACGTGACCGACGACTTCCTCGTCACCCACAACACCCTCAACGACGCGTTCGTGATCCTGGACGAAGCGCAGAACACCACCGCGGAACAGATGAAGATGTTCCTCACCCGCCTCGGTTTCGGCTCGAAGATCGTCGTCACCGGCGACGTCACCCAGGTCGACCTCCCCGGGGGCGCGCAGAGCGGGCTGCGGGTGGTGCGCGACATCCTCGACGGCATCGACGACGTCCACTTCGCGAACCTGACCAGCTCCGACGTCGTCCGGCACCGGCTGGTCGGTGACATCGTGGACGCCTACGAGCGGTGGGACGCGTCCCAGCAGCAGCCCTCCGCCCGCTCGACCGGTCCGGCGCCGGCGCGCGGTCCCCGCCCGCGCCGACAGGGGAGCTGACCGCCGTGCCCGTCGAGGTCGCCAACGAGTCCGAGATCGCCGTCGACGAGGCGGAGCTGGCCGGGATCTGCCGGTTCGTCCTCGCCGAGATGGGCGTGAACGCGATGGCCGAGCTGTCGGTGCTGTGCGTGGACACCGAGTACATGGCCACGCTGCACGAGCGGTGGATGGGCGAGAAGGGCCCCACCGACGTGCTCGCCTTCCCCATGGACGAGCTGGACACGTCCCGCCCCGACGACCCCGATCCCGGCCCGGCGCTGCTCGGCGACGTCGTCCTCTGCCCGTCGGTCGCCGTCCGCCAGGCCCGGGCCGCCGGGCACACGATGGACGACGAACTGGTCCTGCTGGCCACCCACGGCGTGCTGCACATCCTCGGCTACGACCACATGGAGCCCGAGGACGAGAAGGAGATGTTCGCCCTGCAGGGCAAGCTCCTCGACGCGTGGCGGTCCGCCCCCCGCCAACCGGTCACGGGCGAGCCCGTCGACCGGCAGCCCCCGGCTCGGTGACGGGACCCCCATGACGTCGGCGCAGACCACCCTCCTGGTGATCGCCGTGCTGCTCGTCCCGCTCGCCGGCCTGTTCGGCGCGATGGACGCCGCCCTGCAGCGGGTCTCGGCCGCGCGGGTGCAGGAGATGCGCCGGGAGGGCGCCGCGCGGGCCGGCGCGCTCGCCGAGGTCCTCGCCGAGCGCGCCCGGCACGTGTCGCTGCTCCTGCTGCTGCGGATCGTCTGCGAGATGGTCGCCGCGGTGCTGGTGACCGTCGTCCTCTACGAGTTGTGGGGCGGCGGCTGGGCCGCGGTGCTGACGGCCGCGGGCGTGATGACGGTGGTCAGCTACGTGCTGATCGGCGTCGGCCCGCGGACGCTGGGCCAGCAGCACGCCTACGGCCTCGCGCTGGCCACCGCGGGCGTGGTCCGGCTGCTCGGGCGGGTGCTCGGCCCGGTCGCCACGCTGCTCATCCTCGTCGGCAACGCGATCACCCCGGGCCGCGGCTTCCGCGACGGCCCGTTCTCCTCCGAGGTCGAGCTCCGCGAGCTCGTCGACATGGCCGAGGAGCGCGGCGTCGTGGAGTCGGGCGAGCGCAACATGATCCACTCGGTCTTCGAGCTGGGCGACACCATCGCCCGCGAGGTCATGGTCCCGCGCACCGAGGTCGTGCACATCGAGCGGACCAAGACGGTGCGCCAGGCGCTGGCGCTGGCGCTGCGCAGCGGGTTCAGCCGCATCCCCGTCATCGGCGAGAACGTCGACGACGTCGTCGGGGTCGTCTATCTCAAGGACCTGGTGCGCCGCTCGCAGAACCTCGGCGACGGGCGCGGCCCGCGGATCGAGGAGCTGATGCGGACGCCGACCTTCGTGCCGGAGTCCAAGCCGGTCGACGAACTGCTGCGCGACATGCAGGCCCAGCGCATCCACATCGCGATCGTGGTCGACGAGTACGGCGGCTTCGCCGGGCTGCTGACCATCGAGGACATCCTCGAGGAGATCGTCGGCGAGATCGCCGACGAGCACGACGGCTTCCAGCGGCCGCCGGTGGAGGACCTGGGCAACGGGTCGATGCGGGTCACCGCCCGGCTGCCGGTGGAGGACCTGGCCGAGCTGTTCTCGGTCGAGCTGCCGGCCGACGAGGGCGTGGAGACCGTGGGCGGGCTGCTCGCCCGCGAGCTGGGCATGGTCCCGATCGAGGGGTCGGCGACGGACGTCGGCGGCCTCCGGCTGGTCGCGGAGAGCACCGGCGGACGGCGGAACCGGATCGACACGCTGCTGGTCTCCCGGGTCCCCGAGCCCGGCGCCGACGAGGACACCGGGGACGACGCCGCGACGCCAGAGCAGGCCCGCGCCGAGCAGCCGGCCGGCGTGCTGGAAAGCTGAGGAAGGACCCTCCTGCCCCCCGCCACCCGCAGGCTCGCGGCGGGCCCCTGCGGGAGGGCCGGACCGAGACGATGAGCGAGGATGCCCTGGTGCCCGATCTGCAGCCCGAGGACGCCAAGCTCGTCACCCTCGCCCGCTCCGCCCTGGGCCGCACGGGTGCCCCCGAGGGGGCGGCCGTCCGCGACACCGACGGGCGCACCTACCTGGCGGCCACCGTGGACCTGCCGTCGCTGAAGCTGTCGGCCCTGCAGGCCGCCGTCGCCGCGGCCGTCTCCAGCGGGGTCACCGGGCTGGAGGCCGCGGCGATCGTCTCCGCCGCCGGTGACGCGGTCGAGGCCGACGGGCTGGCCGCGGTGCGCGACCTCACGCCGGCCGCGCCGGTGTTCCTCGCCGGCCCCGACGGGACCGTGCGCGCCCAGGCCTGATCCGCGCGGGGCCGTCACCCGCTCCGGCCCGGCGGCCCCCATTGCGGGTGTTCCTCGCGCTTCAAGCGTGCTGCAGGACCCGCAACCCACGAAGAGCACCCGCAGTGCTCCGGCCCGGAGCGGCGGACGCCGGATTGCCGGCCGGGCGCGGATCGGCTGCGGGAGAACCGTCCGCCCGTAGTGGGAGACTGAGCGGGTGAGCACGCCGGACCAGCCGTACCGCAGCGGCTTCGTCGCGCTCGTCGGTCGCCCGAACGCGGGGAAGACCACGCTGACCAACGCCCTCGTCGGCGAGAAGGTCGGCATCGTCAGCAACCGCCCGCAGACCACGAGGCACGCCATCCGCGGCGTCGTCCACCGGCCGGCGGGGCAACTCGTGCTCGTCGACACCCCCGGCCTGCACAAGCCCAAGAGCCTGCTGGGTCAGCGCCTGAACGACGTCGTCCGGGACACGCTCTCCGACGTCGACGTGATCGTGTTCTGCATCCCCGCCGATCAGCCCGTCGGCGCCGGTGACGCCTACATCGCGCGCCAGCTGAAGAACGTGACCACGCCGGTCGTCCTCGTCGTCACCAAGACCGACGTCGCGAGCAAGAAGGCGATCACCGCCCAGCTGGTCGCCGCCAGCCAGCTGGTGGAGGCCCGCGAGGTCGTGCCGGTGAGCGCCGTGGCCGGCGACCAGGTGGAGCTGCTGGCCGAGCTGCTGGTCGGCATGCTGCCCGAGGGCCCGCCGCTGTACCCGCAGGAGCAGACCACCGACGAGGACGTGGAGCGGCAGCTCGCGGAACTGGTGCGCGAGGCGGCCCTGGAGAAGGTCCGCCAGGAGGTGCCGCACTCCCTGGCCGTCAGCATCGAGGAGATCGTCCGCAAGCCCGACCCGCGCGACGCCGAGGCCGTCTTCACCGAGGTGCACGCGCTGCTGCACGTCGAGCGGGCGAGCCAGAAGCCGATGCTGCTGGGCAAGGGCGGGCAGACGATCAAGGCCATCGGCAGCGAGGCGCGGGCCGGCATGGAGGTCCTGCTCGGTGGCCGGGTGCACCTGGACCTGCACGTCACCGTCCTCGGCGAGTGGCAGGACGATCCGAAGAAGCTGAACAGGCTGGGGTATTGAGCACCACACCGCAGTCGCTCTACCGCGACGAGGGCGTCGTCCTGCGCACCCAGAAGCTGGGGGAGGCCGACCGCATCATCACGGTCCTCACCCGCCGGCACGGCAAGGTGCGGGCCGTCGCCAAGGGCGTGCGCCGGACCAAGAGCAAGTTCGGCGCCCGCCTGGAGCCGTTCAGCCACGTGGACCTGCAGCTGTACACCGGCCGCAACCTCGACGTGGTCAGCCAGGCCGAGTCCATCCGCTCCTACGGCCAGGCGGTGGTGTCGGACTACCCCTGCTACACCGCGGGCACCGCCGTCCTCGAGACCGCCGACCGGCTCACCGCCGAGGAGAAGGAGCCGTCGCTGCGGATGTTCCTGCTGGTCATCGGCGCGCTGCGGGCGCTGGCCGAGCGCAGCCACCCCGCGCCGCTGGTGCTCGACGCCTTCCTGCTCCGGGCCATGTCCGTCGCCGGCTGGGAGCCGGCGCTCACCGCCTGCGCGCGCTGCGGGGAGGACGGTCCGCACCGGCACTTCTCCGTGCCCGCCGGGGGCTCGGTCTGCCGCGAGTGCCGGCCGGCCGGCTCCGGCATGCCCAGCCAGGTCACCCTCGAGCTGCTCGAGGCGCTGCTGGCCGGGGACTGGGCCCGCGCCGAGGCCAGCGAGGCGGCACAGCGGCGGGAGGGCAGCGGCCTGGTCGCCGCGCTGCTGCAGTGGCACCTCGAGCGCGGGCTGCGCTCGCTGGCCCTCGTCGACCGCTCGTGAGCGGACAGGGGCGCGAGCATCGCAGCGAGCGCCGGCGAGCGAGGAGCGGAACGCCCCGCGGGAGCGAATGGTGAGGAGGTCCGCCCGGCGGCGCGAGGTGAAGGCGCCGACCCCGCACCCCACCGGTGCCCGGCCCCCGGAGATCCCGGCGGACAAGGTGCCCGGTCACGTCGCCGTCGTCATGGACGGCAACGGCCGCTGGGCCAAGCAGCGCGGCCTGCCCCGGACGGCGGGGCACGAGGCGGGGGAGTCCTCCCTGTTCGACTGCGTCGAGGGCGCCATCGAGCTGGGGATCGGCGCTCTGTCCGCGTACGCCTTCTCGACCGAGAACTGGCGGCGCAGCCCCGACGAGGTCCGCTTCCTCATGGGCTTCAACCGCGACGTCATCCGCCGCCGCCGCGACGAGATGCACGATCTCGGGGTCCGGGTCCGGTGGGCCGGACGCCGCCCGCGGCTGTGGCGCAGCGTCATCCGGGAGCTCGAGATCGCCGAGGAGCTCACGAAGGACAACGACGTCCTCACGCTGACCATGTGCGTCAACTACGGGGGCCGCGCCGAGATCGCCGACGCCGCGGCCGCCATCGCCCGGGAGGTGGCTGCCGGCCGGCTGGACCCCGGCAAGGTCACCGAGGACACCGTCGCCCGCTACCTCGACGAGCCGGACATGCCCGACGTCGACCTGTTCGTCCGCAGCTCCGGCGAGAACCGGACCAGCAACTTCCTGCTCTGGCAGTCGGCGTACGCCGAGTTCGTCTTCCTCGACACCCTGTGGCCGGACTTCGACCGCCGGCACCTGTGGGCCGCCTGCGAGGAGTACGCCTCGCGCCAGCGCCGCTTCGGCTCCGCGTAGGAGGCGCGGGGGAGGGGACGGGGTCGGTCACTCCCCGAAGACGGCGACCTCGGTGTCGCGCCACCACTCGGTGAGCGCGGTCAGCCCCTCGGTGCCGCCGCCGCGGATGTGCACCACGGCCTCGACGGCGTCCTCGGCCTCGGTCCAGATCAGGACGGCGTCGTTGTCCCGGTTCACGTAGCAGGCGACCCGGCCCGAGCCCACGCCCTCGTCCTCCCACGTGCCGTGGCCCTGCGTCGCCGGGCAGGAGGTGCCGGATGGCTGCTCCTCCAGCTCCACGCGCGCGACGTCGTCGAGGAAGGCAGCCTCGGCGGTGTCGGCGTCGGGGTAGAGGAAGAAGCGGGAGAGGACCGGCCCGGGCCGGCTCGCGCTCGCGCCGCAGTCGACGGCCGCCACCTCGCCGTCGTCGGCCGCCGGGGCCGGGCGGCAGTCCGCCGCGTCGTAGTCCGGCGGCAGGATCGCCAGCAGGTCCTCGTGCTGCGGTCCCGCGACGGGTGGCTCCGGCCGGTCCAGCGGCTGCTCCCCGCCGTCCAGCAGCACCAGGACGCCGACCAGCGCGGCCACCAGCAGCGCCGCCGCCCAGACGAGCACCGTCGCCGTCCGGCGTCGCCCACCTCGCCCGCCGCGACCGCCGGTCGCCGGTGCGGGCTCGCTCGCCGCGGGCGTGGGCACGGGGTCGAACGACAGGACCAGCGGCTGCGGCCGGCCGGGTGCGCCGGCGCCCGGAACCCCGCCGGCCGGGGCGGCCGCCCCGGCCGCGTCTCCGCCGCCGGTCGTCGCGCCAACCCTTCCGCCGCCGGTCGTCGCGCCAACCCCTCCGCCGCCGACCGCCGCGCCGCCGGTTCCGCCGTCCGGCCGGGCCCCGGTAGACCCCGGGGACAGGTCGGTGACCGGCGGGGTCGGCGGCGCCACGGACGGGAGTCGGGCGGTCGACGTCAGCACCCGGCGGGCGGCCGCGGCCAGCGCGCCGGCACTGGGCCACCGCCCCCCAGGGTCCTTGGCCAGGCCGCGGGCGACGACCTCGTCGAGCCCGCGGGGCAGGTCCGGCTGCAGCGCGGAGACGAGCGGGGCCGCCTCGTTGACGTGCGCCCACATGAGCGGCGCCAGCCCCGCGACCGGGAAGGGCCGGCGCCCGGTGAGGCACTCGAAGAGCACGCACGCCAGGGAGTAGACGTCGGCGCGCGCGTCGGCGGGCTGCTCGAGGAAGCGCTCCGGGGCCATGTAGTCGAAGCTGCCGACCGCGGAGCCGACCTTGGTCAGGTTGGGCTGGCCGGGCTCGGGCATGAGCATGCGCGCGATGCCGAAGTCGACGAGGTAGACGAACTCCTCCTCGTCGTCGTCGGCATCGGGCGCCGGCGAGCTCACCAGCACGTTGGACGGCTTGACGTCCCGGTGCACCAGGCCGTCGGCGTGCGCCGAGTCCAGCGCGTGCGCCACCTGCGACACGATCCCGACCGCCTGCCGCGGAGGCAGCGGGCCCCGCTCGGCGAGCACCGCCGACAGGTCCTTGCCGCGGACCAGTCGCATGTCGAGGAACAGCCGGCCGTCGATGTCGCCGTAGCGGTGGATCGGGACGATGTGCGGGTCGCTCAGTCGCGCCGCGGCGTAGGCCTCGCGCCGGAACCGCTCCCGGTAGGCGGCGTCGGAGGCGAGGTCCTCGGCCAGCACCTTGAGTGCCACCCGGCGCCGGTGCTCGGTGTCGAAGGCCTCGTAGACGACGCCCATGCCGCCCCGGCCGAGCAGGCTCTCGAGCCGGTAGGGACCGAACTCACCGAACTCCACCGACGACCTCCCGCAGACCTGCGTATCCCCCGCCGTCCCGCGGCATCACCGACGTCGCGAGTCTAGGGCCAGCGGCCCTGCTCACGGGCCGGGACGGGCGCCCGTCGGGACCCGGCCACGGCGGCGACGGCACGACCGGGGCACGGTTGCGATCATCGCGGCGGATCCCGTTGACACGGACGGCGGCAGCGCCCGACAGTGGCGGCTCCCCGAGCAAGGACGGACCACCCCCGTGAGCGAGAGCACGATCGCGCCCCAGCACGCCCAGCCGCCGTCGGGGCCACCTCAGCCCGGTGACCTCAACGACCACCTGATCGCCAACGACTTCTGGACCGACCAGATGCTCGCCGAGGCGGGCATCCCGATCATCGACGTCCCGTTCGTCACCTTCGGGGGTGGCATCGGGTCCTTCGTGACGGTGGACTACCTGCGCATCTGCGGCGTCCCGACCAGCGCGATCCGCGTCCTCACGCCCCTGAAGACGCCGTGGGAGAGCTACGAGTACCTGACCACGGTCTCCCAGGTGCCGCGCACCGAGCGCCTGCGGTCGGACTCGGCGTCCACCCCGGACAACATCTGGGGCTTCCCGAGCTACGCGTTCCGCGAGGGCCCCAAGCAGTGGTGGAACGTCTTCCTCGAGCCCATCTTCACCCGCTACTACACGCCGAAGGCCGGGCACGCGTTCATCTCCATGGAGAAGGAGATGCACCGGATCCGGTACCCGGAGATGGTCGTGCACGGCCAGGTCCGCATGGTCCGGCGCCGCGTGGGCGGGGGCTACTTCACGATCCTCACCCCGCCCGAGGGCGCCGCAGCCACGCGACGCATCGCCTACCGCAGCCAGTGGGTGCACGTCGCCGTGGGCTACCCCGGCCTGAAGTTCCTGCCCGACCTGCAGAAGTACCGGCAGGAGTACAACGACTTCGCCAAGGTCGTGAACGCCTACGAGCCGCACGAGCACCTGTACGAGACCGCGTACAAGCGCCCCGTGACCATCCTCATCCGCGGCGGCGGCATCGTCGCCTCGCGGGTGCTGCAGCGGATCATCGACGACCGCGACCAGCGGGGGCTGCAGACGCAGATCGTGCACCTGTTCCGCGGCTACGTGGACAAGGCCCACGGCCCGAGCATCTTCAAGCGCCGCCGCGGCGCCGACGGCTGGGCCTACCAGGGGTTCAACTACCCCAAGTCCGTGTGGGGCGGCCAGCTCAAGCAGCAGGTCCGCAAGAGCCACGGCGAGGAGCGCGCGAAGCTCTACAAGGAGATGGGCGGCACCAACACCCCGCTGCGCAACGACTGGCTGGAGCAGCTCGACCGGGGCCGCCGCGAGGGCTGGTACCGCGTGATGATCGGCCAGATCGACAACATGCGGCCGGTCGGCAACCTGGTGGAGGTCGCGGTGAGCAGCGACCAGGGTCCGCAGCTGGGCACGTTCGACTTCGTGCTCGACTGCACCGGCCTCGAGGCCGACATCCGCGAGCACCGCGTGCTCGCCGACCTGCTCGACCACTCCGGAGCCGGCCGCAACCCCGTCGGCCGCCTCGACATCGGCACGAACTTCGAGCTCCTGGGCACCCAGAACGGCGGGAAGATCTACGCCTCCGGCAGCGCCACGCTCGGCGGTCCGTTCCCCGGCGTGGACACCTTCTTCGGCCTGCAGATCGCCGCGCAGGAGATCGCCGACGACCTGATCAAGCAGGGTTTCGCGAAGAAGCTGGGCCCGGGCCGCTCGACCGGCCAGTGGTGGAAGTGGGTCCGCAACAGGCAGATCTGACGCCGCCCGCGACCCGACCGCCCGACCTCACGACCCGAGAGAGACCACCGTGCTCCCCACCCTGAACGGCCGCATCCAGACCAGGATCTTCCTGCTGGTCGTGGTCGGCGGCCTGTGGCTGCTGATCATCACGCCGATCCTGCCGACCGGTGTCGGCATCGGTGCCTCCTACGGCGCCACCTTCTCCGTCCTGCTCGTCACCACCGTGCTCGGGGTGCTGTGGGAGTTGCTCTACCACGCCATCCAGCAGTTCCGGTGGGAGAAGGACTGGCCCACGCTCTTCGGCTTCCTGACCGGCATCAACGAGGGCCTGCTGGTGTGGTTCCTGTTCGCCGGCGGGGTCATCCCGTGGAGCGACGGCATCACGGGCCCAGCGTTCGTCATCGCGTTCGCGACGACGTGGATCCTCGTCTGGCTGGTCGCCAACGGCCCGATGCGCGTGCCCTTCGTGCACTGGCGCATCAACGGCGGGAGGCTCGTCTGATGTCGACTCCCGTCGTTCCGCCCGCCCCCGCCGCGTCGCCCGCTGCGGCGGTCGGCGTCCCGCCGTTCGACCAGGTCGGCGTCGCCGTCACGCCGGGCGAGGACCTCGTCGTCCGGCTGCCCGGGATCGTGCTCGTGGTCGCCGTCGAGGCGACGACGACACCGCCGGCTCCGGCGGCCAGCAGCGGCCTCGGCGGCTGGGGTGTTGCCCCGGCGACCCCCGCCGCCGCCAGCCCCGCCGGTGACCGCTTCCTCGGGGAGCTGGTCGGCCTGTGCCGCCGGGTCTCCGCCGCCGGTCGCCGGGCACCGGGGCGCCGGCTGCACGAGGAACTGCGGGCGTGGCTGCCGACCGCGACCGGCGTGCCGTCGTTCGCGGTGGCGAGCGCCACCGAGGAGGGGCTGGCGCTCGCGCTGCTCGGCGACGGCGTGGCCGAGGTGCCCGAGCTCGGCCTGCGGCTCACCAGCGCGCAGGGGGAGGACCCGCTGCCCGACGGGCGCACGTACCTGGACCGGCTGGTCGACTGGCCCCCGGCGGCCCTGCGGCTGTCCGTCGGCGCGCCCGACGACATGGCTTCCCACCCGCTCGCCGACCTGGAGGCCGGTGTCGTGCCGGGCGCCGCGGCGGTGCTCTCGCCGGCCCCGGTGCCGGCCACCCCTGTCGTGCCGGCCCCGCCGGCGCCGGGCGGCACGGTCATCGCGCAGCTGCCGCCCATCCCTGTGGGTGGGCGGGTCACCACCCCGCCGGTCCCGCCGCCGGTTCCCGCGCCGCCGCCTCCGCCCGCGCCGCCCGCGCATGCGCCGGCTCCGGCGGGGGGCGCGCCCGACGGCCACGCCCACGACCACGCGGGGCACGACCACGACCACGACGGCCACGACCACGCCGCGCACGCGGTGCCGGAGCCGCCGGCCCCGGTCGTCCCGCCGCCGCCCGTGGAACTGCCCGCCCCGGCCAAGTCGGTGTCGTTCCTGCAGCCGCCGCCCGCCGACGAGGTGGAGCCCCCGCGGGAGCCGCTGCCGGTGGTCTCCGAGGAGCAGCCGCCGGCTGCGCTGGCCGCCCAGGAGGAGGGCGACACCCGCCCGAAGGTCAAGGGCATCCTCTGCAAGAACGGCCACCTCAACGACCCGCGGGTGCTGTTCTGCGCGCAGTGCGGCATCCGCACCACGCAGCAGACCGCGGTGTTCGTCGAGGGCGTGCGACCCCCGCTGGGCCTGCTGGTCTTCGACAACGGCGCCACGGTGAGCCTGGACGCGGACTACCTGCTCGGCCGCGAGCCCGAGACCGACGACCGCGTCCGCACCGGCAACCACCGGCCCCTGCTGGTCGTCGACCAGACGGGCGGCGTCAGCCGGCACCACGCCGAGATCCGGCTGGAGGGGTGGGACGTCGTCCTGACCGACATCGGGTCGGCCAACGGCACCCTGTTCGCCCGCCGCGGCGAGCTGGCCTGGACCTCGCTGATCCCCGGCCAGCCGGTGCAGCTGACCCCGGGGATGACGGTGCGCATGGGCGGGCGGCAGTTCGCCTTCGAGTCCCCGCACGGCGGCTACTGAGCCGACGGCAACGGCGCCCGCACCTCCCGGTCCCGGGGGGCGCGGGCGCCGTCGTCGTGTCGGTCCTCCCTCACCGCAGCGCGTCCTCCCACACGGTCCACGGCCGGGGAGGACGCTCGACGATCAGGTGACCTGAGCGTCGCCGCCCCCCGACGACGACGGCGCCCGTCCCCGGTGGGGGGACAGGCGCCGTCGCGTGCGCCGGGCGTCAGGCCTGCGCGGACCCGCCGATGCTGGCCAGCGTCTCGTCCATGTCGCGGTCACGGTCGGCGTTGCTGGCGTGCACCACGAGGACGGGGGTCAGCTCGTCGGAGGGCGGGACGGGCACCCCGGCCGGCGTGACGACCAGCGAGGGGATGGCCGTCTGCTCGTCGTCGGCGACCAGCACCCCTGCCCGGCGCAGCGACTCGCCGACGCCCGCCGCGCGCCGCTCCGCGCGACGTCCGTCCCCGGCCTGCAGCTGCAGCGGCACGGCCCGGCCGATCGAGGCCTGGGCCGCCAGTCGCAGGGCGGCGCGGCCGTTGGCCTCCTCGTCCTGCACCACGGCCACCGGGCCGTGGGGTGCGAGCCCGGGTTCGCCGAGCTCGCCGCTGACCACGACGACGGTGCCGTTGAGCGCGGCCGGCCACGGCGTGGCCTCCTTCGACCCCTCCCGGACGCCCCAGCCGCTGCGGACGACGACGACGTCGGAGGCGGAACTGGCGGCGAGGTCGGCCACCTCCGCCCACGGGTCGTCGCTGAAGCGGGACGTGATCGACGCCTTGAGCCCGCGGGCCTCGATCTGGCGGGCCAGCTGCCGCAGCTCCTCGCTGGCGGTGGCCATGAGGAGCAGGTCGGCACCGAGGCCGCTGGCGACCTCGGGCTTGGGCTGGGTGCGCCGCATCACCCGGGTCAGCACGACCTGCGCCGGCGTCTCGCGGCCGACGAGGTCGCAGGCGAGCGAGACCAGGCCGGCGTCCCGCTCCGGGTCGTCCACGACCACCTGGACGGTGTAGGCGTCCACCAGGCCCATCTCCGCGCGCTCGGCCGCGGCGATGTCGCGGTCCAGGATCCGCTGCGGGTAGATGACGTTGAGCAGCGGCGCCGCCATGATCGTGGTGACGACGGCCATGATCACCATGAGCGTGAACATGCTGCCGTCCAGGACACCGAGCATCAGGCCGGCGTTGAGGATGACCAGCTCGGTGAGGCCGCGGGTGTTCATCAGCGCCCCGAGCGCGGTCGCCTGCCGCTTCGGCACGCGCTGGGCGCGGGCGGCGAAGTAGGCGCCGACGAACTTCCCCGAGATCGCGACGAGCAGGATCAGCGCCAGCTCGCCGAGGCCGGTCAGGGTGATGGCGCCGACGTCGACGTTGGACCCGGTGATCACGAAGAACACCGGGAGCAGCAGCAGGACGCTGACCTGTTCCAGTCGCTCGGTGACCTCGTGGGTCAGCTTCGCCGCGTTGTGCCGCGGCATGATCACGCCGAAGAGGAACGCCCCGAAGATGAAGTGGATGCCGATCTCCTCGGCGATCCACGCGCTGAGCAGGATCCCGACCAGCACCCCCGCCAGCATGTCCGGCGTCAACCGACCGAACCGCTCGTGCCACGTCACGAGCATCCGCAGCATCGGCTTGACGACCAGGAACATGACCAGCGCGAAGACGATCGACCACCCCAGGATCGCGATGACGCCGCCGAACGAGCTGGCCGCCACGATCGCGACGACGACGGCCAGCAGGGACCAGGCCAGGACGTCGTCCACGGCCGCGCAGGCCAGCGCGAGCGCCCCGATCGGGATCCGGTGCATGTTCCGCTCGGTGAGGATGCGCGCCAGCACCGGGAACGCGGTGATGGACATGGCCACGCCGATGAACAGGGCGAAGCCCAGGCGGTCCACCTCCTCGCCGCCGACCACGTTGTGGTCGTTCCAGAGGTAGAGGGCCAGCACGATGCCGAGGGAGAACGGCAGCAGGATCGACGCGATCGACACCGAGGCGGCCACCCGCTCGCGGCCCTTGATGAACGACAGGTCGACCTCGAGGCCGACGAGGAACATGAACAGCACCAGGCCGAGCTGGGCGAGCACGTTCAGGAACGGCTTGATGTCGGGCGGGAACAGCTTGGCGTCGAGGTCTCCCGGTAGGGCGCCCAGCAGGGTGGGGCCGAGCATGATGCCGGCGATGATCTCGCCGACCACGGCCGGCTGGCCGAGCTTCACGGCGAGTCGGCCCATGAGGCGGGCCAGCACGATGATCACGGCCAGGTCGACGAAGACGTACGCGATGACTTCGGCGATCTCACGGTGTTCCACGGTCGCTCCGGAGGGACGGGTGGATCCGTGCTGCCGGATCCGCGAAGTGCAGAGGAACGACGGGCGCAGCCGCCGACGGTCGCCGCAGCAGGCGCCGTGCGGGCGCGGATGCTAGTCGGGCTGTCGGCCCCGTGGCCGATTCCGCCGCACGGGCGCTCCGACCAATCCCACCGGGAGCGATCGCCTTCCCGCGCAGGCCGGGCGGGGGCACACTGACGCGCTGCCGCGCCTGCGGCGGCCCGGCCGGACCGGGTGCACCACAGTTCCAGGAGGTAAACGATGGATGCCGTCGGCCTGGCAGGCGCGGCGCCTGCCACGATCGCGGACTACCAGGTGATCCGGGTCCTCGGTGAGGGCAACAACGGACGCTTCTACCTGGCCCGCCCGCCGGCGCGCCTCGGCCTGCCCGACGAGTACGTGGCGGTCAAGGTCTTCACCGGCAGCCACAGCGAGCAGGCCTACCAGCGCGGTGTGCGCGAGCTGCGCGCCTTCGCCCAGGTCAACTCCCCGTACCTGGTCCGGGTCTACGACGCGGTGCTGCAGGACAGCTTCCTGTACGCCATGGAGTACTGCCCGCTCGGTTCTCTCGCCGCGCCCGCGCGGCCGCTGAGCCGGGGAGAGGTGCTGCGGGCGGTCGGCCACGCGGCCCACGCGCTGCACGCCCTGCACGAGGCCGGCCTGACCCACGGGGACCTGAAGCCGGCGAACATCCTCCTCACCGACGAGGGGGGCAAGCTCTCCGACCTGGGCCTGGCGCGCTTCCTCACCCCGGGCGTCACCCTGACCGGCATGGCCAGCGCGGCCTCGGTGGAGTTCCTGGACCCGGCGCTGCTGCGCGGCGACCGGCCCTCCCGCGCGACCGAGGTCTTCGCGCTCGGCGCCACGCTGCACCGGGCGCTGACCGGGAACGGCCTCTACGGCGAGCTGCCCGACAGCGAGCCGCTGCTGGCGATCCGGCGGGTCATGAGCGCCGAGCCGGCGCTGGCCCCCGGGCTCACCAACGAGGAGGCGGCGCTCGTCAGCGACTGCCTGGCGCCCATCGGGCAGCGCCCGGCCACCGCCGAGCAGGTCGCGCAGCGGCTCGACGCGCTGGCCGCCGCCGCGCTGGGGGCGGCTCCCGCCTGAGGCGCTCCGTGCGCGACGGGCCCCTCCTCCCGACCGGGAGGAGGGGCCCGTCGCGTGCGCGGGCTCAGTGGGGCACGAACTCGCTGAGCTCCTGGGCGTTCCACCAGGTGTTGAGGACGTCGAGACCGAACGTGCCGCCGTCCACGATGACGACGAGGCCCTCCACGGGGAGGTCGTCCTGGGTCCAGGCCCAGATCGCGTTGTTGTCCTCGTCGATCCAGCACGCGAACCGGCCGCCCCGCTCGCCGTCGTCGAGCGTGTAGACGCCGTGGCCCTGCGTCCCGGGGCACTGCGCGCCCTCCGGCAGCGGAGCCAGGCCGTTGCGCTCCATGTCGGCGAGGAAGGCCGCGTCGGCGGTCGCCTGGTCGGTGTAGAGGAAGAACATCGAGTCCTCGGGGCCGGGCTGGTTCTGCGCCGATCCGCAGCCCAGGACGGCGACCGCGCCGTCGGGCGTGGGCTCACCGGTGTCGCACTCCACGTTGGTGAAGTTCAGCGGGATGACCCGGCGCAGCGCCTCCTCGGCGAGGTCCTCCGGCGGCGTCGACGGGGTGCGGGTCACCGGCGCCGTCGTCGTCGGCCCCTCGGTGCCGGCCTCGTCGTCGTCCCCGCCGCCAAGGAGGAGTACCAGGACCACGGCGAGCACCGCGACGACGGCGAGGGCGCCGAGCACCAGCGGCAACCACCCCGCCCTGCCCGGCCCGGGGGCGGCGTCGCGCAGGGCGTCCTCCGCCGCGGCGGCGAGCTCGCCGCAGGTGGCGAAGCCCTCGCCGGGATCGTCGGACAGCCCGCGGCGCACGACCTCCTCGAGCCCCGGGGGCAGGTCGGCGGGGGCGGCGGCCGGCCCGGCCGCGGCGGCGTCGGCCGAACGGCCGGTCAGGCACGCGACCAGCAGGCCGGCGAGCGCGCGGACGTGCCCGCGCCCGTCGGCCGGGCGCCCCGGCTCGGCGGGGAGACCGAGGCCGGTGAGGTGGACAAACTCGTCGTCGCCGGAGCCGGAGAGCACGACGTCGGAGGGCAGCGGGCCGGGATGGACGACGCCGCCGGCGGACGCGGCGTCCAGCGCGCGGGCGGTCTGGCCGACCAGGGCGACCGCGCGGGCGGGGTCCATCGGGCCCTCCTCGGCGAGGACGGCGGCCAGGTCGCGGCCGGCGACCAGCCGGGTGTCGAGGAACAGCCGGCCCTCGATCTCCCCGGAGCGGTGGACGGGGACGACGTGCGGCTCGTCGAGCGCGGCCGCGAGCGCGGCCGCGGAGTGCAGCCGCTCGCGGTAGCCGGCGTCGGCGGTCAGGGCCTGGGGGAGGAGTCGGAGCGCGACGACCCGGTCGTGCTCGGTGTCGAGCGCGCGGTAGACCTCGCCCGCGCCACCGCGGCCGAGCGGAGCCTCGATGCGATACGGGCCGAACCGATCCGACTGCACGTGCTGACGTCCCCCTCTGGTGCTCCTGCGACGTCGCGGACGGCGACTGTCCGGCGCGGCACGAGGCGCGGGCCTCCCGCCCGAGGGCAGGGGACCCGCGCCGTCGACGGTCAGTTCTCGACGAAGTCGCTGTTGTCCGGGTCCTGCCACCAGGTCCAGAGGGTCTGGAGAGCCTCCGGGCCGCCGCCCTCGATCACGATGATGCCCTCGACGCCGTACTCGTCCTGGGTCCAGTACATGTTCGCGTCGTTGTCGGCGTCGACCCAGCACGCCACGCGGCCGGCCGTCTCGCCGTCGGCGTTGCGCCAGTAGCCGTAGCCCTGCTGGGCCGGGCAGGACTCGCCGCCGCTGACGTCGAGTTCGCGGACGCTCTGGCGACCCATGTCGGTGAGGAACACCTCGTCGACCGCGTCGCCGTCCTCGTAGAGGAAGAAGTTCGAGATCTGCGGGCCGGGTTGCGTGTTGGCCGGGCCGCACTCCAGCGCCGCCAGGTCGCCGTCGCCGGCCGGCGGCTTGGTGACGCAGACGTCGGCGTCGTAGTCCGCGGGCAGGATCGCCCGGAGGGTGTCCTCCGGGTCCTCCGGCGGGGTCGAGGTGGTGGTGGTCGGCGTCGTCGTGGTCGGCGTGGTGCTGACGGGCGTCGTGGGGGGATCGTCGGCGGTGTTGTCACCGTCGCCGCCGGCCAGCGCGATCACGAGGACCACGGCCAGCACGACCAGCAGGGCGATGCCCCCGAGGATCAGCGGCAGCTTGGTGGACTTCCGCCCGGCACCGGACGCCGAGGAGCCGAAGCCGCCGGGGCCACCCGGACCGCCGGGGCCGCCCGGGCCGCCGGGGCCGCCCGGGCCGCCCGGGCCGAAGCCGGACGTGCCGGGACCGACGAGGCCGTAGCCGGTACCGCCGCCGGGCCCCTGCGGGGGCAGCCCGGGCGGGCCGGGGTGGGACTGCGGGCCGTACCCGCCCGTGGGGGACGGGCGCCCCGTGCCGCCGGCCGGCGCGTAGCCGCCGGTACCGGGCTGCGACGGCGGGCCGTAGCCGCCGGTGGGCGGCGAGGGGTGTCCCGTGCCGGCGGCGGGGGCGTAGCCACCGGTCCCGGGGTGCGACGGCGGGCCGTAGCCACCGGGGGAGGACGGCGGACCGTAGCCACCGGGGGAGGACGGCGGACCGTAGCCACCGGGCGGGCCGGGCTCGGAGAAGCCGACCGTCTGCGGCGGCGGGGGCAGCGGCGTGACCGAGGTGGGCGGGGCGGCGGGGATGATCGCCTCGGCGACGCCGGAGTCGCGGAGCGCGGCGCGGGCGGCGGCAGCGAGCTCACCGCAGCTGGCGTAGCGCTCGTCGGGGTCCTTGGCCAGGCCCTTGCGGACGACCTCGTCGAGCTTCCTCGGCAGCCCGGGGCGGACGGCGGAGGGGGCCTGGGCCTCGGTGTTCAGGTGGGCGTACATGAGGGTGGCCAGCCCGTCACCGGTGAAGGGACGGCGGCCGGTGAGGCACTCGAACAGCACGCAGGCGAGCGCGTAGACGTCGACGCGCTTGTCGATCGGCTTCTCCAGGAACCGCTCGGGTGCCATGTAGTCGAACGAGCCGAGCGCGGCGCCGGTCTGGGTCAGCGCGGGCCCGGCGGCGTCGGTGGTGGACCGCGCGATGCCGAAGTCGACGAGGTAGACGAACTCGTCGTCGCCGGAGCCGGTGACCAGCACGTTGGACGGCTTGACGTCGCGGTGGACGAGCCCGTCGGCGTGCGCGGAGTCCAGCGCGCGGGCGGTCTGGCTGACGATGGACACCGCCCGGGCCGGGTCCATCGGACCCTCCTCGGCGAGCACCGCGGCGACGTCGCGGCCGGGGACCAGGCGCATGTCGAGGAAGAGGCGGCCCTCGATCTCGCCGTAGCGGTGGATCGGCACGATGTGCGGCTCGTTCAGCCGGGCGGCGAGGTGGGCCTCGCGGCGGAACCGCTCGCGGTATCCGGTGTCGCTGGCCAGGGCCTGGGAGAGCACCTTGAGCGCGACCACCCGGTCGTGCTCGGTGTCGAAGGCCCGGTAGACCTCACCCATCCCGCCGCGGCCGAGCATGGCCTCGATGCGGTACGGGCCGAACTGTTCCAGATCCACGTGCTGACGTCCCTCCGTGTGCCGCTCCCCGGCCGCGCGTCCGCGCCGGCGCCGGGAGGCGGTCGTCGGCGGAGTGTAGGGACGGAGCCGGGTGCCGACCAGCGACCTGGCCGCGGACAGCTTCCTCCCAGCCTGCGACGTCCCGTCCCCCAGGTGAGGGAAGCAGAACGGTTCGTGACGCACCTGTGACAACCTGCGCGCGCGAACCGGTATGCGCCGGCCCGGTGCGTGGCTACCTTGCTCTCCGCTCCGGGGTCGCCTCCCCGGCCACCGAGACGAGAGAAGCACCATGAGCCAACCTCCAGGTCAGTACGGCGGCCAGTACGGCCAGCCGGGTCAGTACGGCCCGCCCGGTCAGTACGGCCAGCCCGCTCCCGGCCAGTACGGGCAGCCGGGTGGCTACGGGCAGCCGGGTGGCTACGGCCCCCCCGGCGGCCCCGGCTTCGGGCCCGGTGGCTACGGCCAGCCCCCGCAGAAGAAGAGCGTGCTGCCGTGGGTGATCACGGCGGCCGTCGTCGTCCTCGCCGGCGTGGGCGTCCTGCTGTTCTTCCTTCTCAAGGACGACGACGACGGCGGCAGCTCGACCGCCTCCTCCTCCACGTCCGCCTCCACCTCCGTCGCCGCCCAGGACATGGGCTCGGAGATGGGGGAGGACGACGACCCGCCGCCGTCGGACCTGCCCACCGGCGCCGAGGTGCCGATGGACGTCGACGACCCGCCCAGCGGCGGGGAGAGCGGCGAGGAGACCTACACCGGGTCGATCGAACTGGCCGCGGAGTGGCTGGGCGCCGTCGCCGGGGCCGACACCTCCACGGCGTGGGCGCTGACCGACCCCAGCCTCCAGGCCGCGGCGAGCGAGGCGGCCACCGAGGCCGGTGCGGACCCCCAGGAGTACCTGGTCTCCTACGTCTACGCGAACGTCTTCGAGGGTGAGGCGCCGACGGACGCCTCGCTCGTGACGGTGGAGTTCGACGAGGAGACGCAGTGCGACGTCATCGTCATCGAGGTGATCCTCGAGGGCGGCGGCAGCGTCCAGGCGGCGGTGTTCGTGAACGAGGACCTGCTCGTCTCGGACTTCGGCACGCTCTGACGTCCGCTCCTCCCGACGGCCGGTCCCCGCACCCGCGGGGGCCGGCCGTCGGCCGTTCCGGGCTGCTGCGCGCGGGTCTGCGACGATGCCGCGGGCGCGCGTCCGCGGGCCGGGAGGGAGGCCGTCGGTGTTCGCCGTGACCCGGCTGCGGGTGCCCGCGGGCAGCGAGGACTTCGCGGCGCACGTGGCCGCGCTCCTGGCCGCCCTCGCCGCCCGGCCCGGGTTCCGCGACGGGCACGCCGGTGAGGCGGCCGAGGAGCCGGGGCTGTGGGCGCTGGTCACCCTGTGGGACGGCGTCGGGGCCTACCGGCGGGCCCTGTCGGCGGCCGAGGTGAAGATCGCCGGGGCCCCGGTCTGGGTGCACGCCGTCGACGAACCGGGTGTCTACCTCCTCGACTGAGGCCGCCGGCGCCTACGGTCGGCCGGTGGTCAGCCGCACCCGCACCGCCCGGTACGCCCGCCGCCGCAAGCGCCGGATGGACGCCGTCGAGCACGACCTCTCCCCGTACGAGTGGGCCGCCCTGCAGCACGAATGGGGTGGCTGCGCGTACTGCGGCGCCACCGGGAGCGCGCTCCAGCGCGACTGCGTGCTGCCGATCTCCCGCGGCGGGCGGTACACGCTGGACAACGTCGTCCCGGCGTGCGGTCGCTGCAACGCCAGCAAGTGCAACGACGAGGTGACCGGCTGGCTGCGGCGCAAGCGGCTGGACGAGCGGGCGTTCCTGGTGCGGCAGGCGGAGATCCGGATCGCCCTGACCGCCGCTGCGCCCGGGTCGATCACCGACTGACGGGGGCTCCCCGGCCGCCGACTACCGTGGGCAGGTCAACCGCCGACCGCCAGCCGGATGGAGCCTGAGAGCCCGTGGCCGAGAGCCCCAAGAACGACCCCGCCCGCCTCGACAAGGTGGTCAACCTCTGCAAGCGCCGGGGATTCGTCTTCCCCTCGGGGGAGATCTACGGCGGCACCCGCTCCGCGTGGGACTACGGGCCGCTGGGCGTCGAGCTCAAGGAGAACATCAAGAAGCAGTGGTGGCGGACCGTCGTCCAGAGCCGTGACGACATCGTCGGCCTCGACTCCTCGGTGATCCTGCCGCGCCAGACCTGGGTCGCCTCCGGCCACGTCGGCGTCTTCACCGACCCGCTGACGGAGTGCCAGAGCTGCCACAAGCGGTTCCGGGCCGACCACCTCGAAGAGGACTTCGAGGCCCGCAAGGGCCGCGCGCCGGAGAACGGCCTGGCCGACATCGCCTGCCCGAACTGCGGCACGAAGGGCGCGTGGACCGAGCCCCGCGACTTCAACATGATGCTCAAGACCCACCTGGGCCCGGTCGAGGACGAGTCGGGGCTGCACTACCTGCGCCCGGAGACCGCGCAGGGCATCTTCGTGAACTTCGCCAACGTCATGGGCGCCGCGCGCAAGAAGCCGCCGTTCGGCATCGGCCAGATCGGCAAGTCGTTCCGCAACGAGATCACCCCCGGCAACTTCATCTTCCGGACCCGCGAGTTCGAGCAGATGGAGATGGAGTTCTTCGTCGAGCCCGGTACCGACGAGACCTGGCACCAGTACTGGATCGACCAGCGCACCGAGTGGTACGTGGATCTCGGCATCGACCGGGACAACCTGCGCCTGTTCGAGCACCCGCAGGAGAAGCTGTCGCACTACTCCAAGCGCACCGTCGACATCGAGTACCGCTTCGGCTTCCAGGGCTCGGAGTGGGGGGAGCTCGAGGGCATCGCCAACCGCACCGACTTCGACCTGAAGACCCACACCGAGCACTCGGGCACCGACCTGTCGTACTTCGACCAGGCCACCAACACCCGCTGGACGCCGTACGTCATCGAGCCGGCCGCCGGCCTGACCCGGTCGCTCATGGCCTTCCTGGTCGAGGCCTACACCGAGGACGAGGCCCCCAACGCCAAGGGCGGCGTCGACACCCGCACGGTGCTGCGGCTGGACCCGCGGCTGGCGCCGGTCAAGGCCGCCGTCCTCCCGCTGTCGCGCAACGCCGACCTCTCGCCCAAGGCCCGCGACCTGGCCGCGGCGCTGCGGCGGAACTGGAACGTCGACTTCGACGACGCCGGCGCGATCGGCCGCCGGTACCGGCGCCAGGACGAGGTCGGGACGCCGTTCTGCCTCACCGTGGACTTCGACACCCTGGAGGACCAGGCGGTCACCGTGCGCGAGCGGGACTCGATGAGCCAGGAGCGCGTGGGCCTCGACCAGGTCGAGTCCTACCTCGCAGCCCGCCTCCCCGGCTGCTGAGCCCCGGGCAATATGGCGGTTCTGCACCGTGCAGAACCGCCATATTGCCCGTCCTGCTACATCGCGGTGCGCGGGTCCAGCGCGGCGGGGGAGGCCTTCGCCATGGCGTCCTGGTGGAACGCCGCCACGAGCTCGCCGTCGGCGGTGAACACCGAGCCCTGCCCGTACACGCGGCCGGTCGCCGCCTTGGTGGCCTCCTGGGTGATCAGCAGCGGCCGGTCGACGTCGAACCGGTCCAGGAAGTGCAGCGTGTGGCCGATGACGCCGGTGTTCAGCGTCCGGTGCGCCTGACGGACGTCGACGGCGTGCGGGCGCATGGCCAGCCCGATGAGCTGCCCGCAGGTGGCCCAGGAGAGCACGGCCCGGTTCGCGGCGGGCGACCCCAGGGACCGGTCGAAGCGGTGCCAGGCCGACTCGACCGGCACGTCCCCGGTCATCGGTGCGCCGGGCACGGGGCGGATCTCGGCGCCGGGGAAGGCCTGACCGGTCGCGGGGGCGAGCTCGTCGAACCCGGGGACGACGGGCATCGCCGGCCCGTGCCGCATCAGGTCCTCGTCGACGACGGTGAGGAGCACGGTCGCGCGGGCGAGCAGCTTGCCGTTCTGCCGGGCCGTGACCGTGTCGCTGGCCCACGTGCGCCCGGCCTGCAGCGACTCGACCTCGACCTCGATGGGCGCCAGGTAGGACCCGGCGCGGGCGAAGACGGCGTGCACCGAGCGGATGTCCTTGCCGCCGGCGTGCAGGTCCGAGGCCATCATCATCTGGCCGAGCAGCTGGCCGCTGAAGACGACGTCGCGGCCCTCGGCGGCCTCGGCCGGCTGGAACACGTGGTAGCGGCGCTCGCCCACCTCGGTCAGCTGCAGCAGGTCGGGCAGGTCGCTCATGGAGGTCTCCTCGGCGGTCGGCGGTGCCGGCTGCGGCACCGGCGCGCTGCAGCATGCCGGGTCGACCCGGTCCGTCGACCGTAAAGCCGGTCGCGGCACCTCCTTCTCGGTCACCCCCCGCGCGGTCAGGTCGGTCGTGGTGAGGACGCCGCGCCCTCCCGAAGTTGATCATCGGTAGATGGCTGGTCGACGCGCCGCGAGCGGCAGCCAGTCGCCGATGATCAACTTCGCGCGGCCAGGTCGGTCGTGGTGAAGACGCCGAGCCGCCCCCGGGCGGGTTCGGCGAGGAGGAGCGGCACCGCGAGGCTGGTCACCGTGCGACCGTCCCGGGACGAGTCCGAGAACCGGCGGGCCGACCTCGATCTGTGGACGGGGGCCCGGCTGGGGACGGGGATCGGCCCGTGCCGCCCCGCCGACCGTCGAGCCGTGCCGTGACCCGGCTCAACGGTCCGTCGACCGGGGTGACCTGCGTCGCCGCCTACGCTGGGGACCGTGACCGCCACGCTCGAGCCGACGACGGCGCTACCGCCGTTGTGGCTCGGCCCGCTGGCGGTCGACCCCGCGGTCGTGCTGGCGCCGATGGCCGGCATCACCAACCCCGCGTTCCGCACCCTGTGCCGGGAGTTCGGGGCGGGCCTGTACGTCTGCGAGATGATCACCACGCGCGCCCTGGTGGAGCGCAACGCCAAGACGCTGCAGATGGTCCGCGCGACCCCCGAGGAGGCCGCCGCCGGCTTCTCGGTGCAGCTGTACGGCGTCGACCCCGCGACCGTGGGCCGCGCCGTCGAGATGTTGGTCGACGAGGAGGTCGCCGGCACGCGCCCGGCGCACATCGACCTCAACTTCGGCTGC
This sequence comes from Trujillonella endophytica, assembly GCF_900110555.1. Taxonomy (GTDB): domain Bacteria; phylum Actinomycetota; class Actinomycetes; order Mycobacteriales; family Geodermatophilaceae; genus Trujillonella; species Trujillonella endophytica. Next base: position 229,972 of record NZ_FOEE01000002.1, on the reverse strand, counting down.
CCGGTGCCCAAGGTGACCCGAAAGGGCGGCGGCTCGGCCCTGCCGTGGCGCCGGCGGCTGCTCGCCGACATCGTGCGCTCCGCGGTGGCTGCGGCACGGGACGTGCCGGTGACCATCAAGACGCGCATCGGCATCGACGCCGAGCACGTCACCTACCTCGACGCCGGCCGCATCGCCCAGGACGAGGGCGCGGCCGGCATCACGCTGCACGGCCGGACCGCCGACCAGCTCTACAGCGGCACCGCCGACTGGGCGCCCATCGCCCGCCTGGTCGAGGCCGTCGACATCCCCGTGCTCGGCAACGGCGACGTCTGGGAGGCCGACGACGCGCTCCGGCTGGTCGCCGAGACCGGCTGCGCGGGCGTCGTCATCGGGCGCGGCTGCCTGGGCCGGCCCTGGCTGTTCGGGGACCTCGCCGCGGCCTTCGCCGGCTCGCCGCGGCGCGAGCTGCCCACGCTGCGCGAGGTGGCCGCGGTCATGCTCCGGCACGCCGAGCTGCTGTCCGCCGAGGAGGGCGAGCTGCACGGCTGCACCGACTTCCGCAAGCACGTCGCCTGGTACCTCAAGGGGTTCGCCGTCGGCTCCGACGTCCGCCGGGCGCTGGCGATGGTGTCCTCGCTGGACGAGCTCGCCGGCCTGCTCGCGCAGATCGCCGACCAGCCCTATCCGACCGTCGTCCTGGGCGGGCCGCGCGGGCGGACCAGCCAGCCGCGGCCGGTCGCGCTGCCCGAGGGCTGGCTGGCCGACCGTGACGATCCTCGGCCGCCGGCCGGGGCGGAACTGCTGGTGGGGGGCGGATGACCGCGAGGACGACGGGCGAAGCGCGGACCGAGATCGGAGTCGAGCCGTGAGCGCAGCGACCGAGGGCCCGTTCCTGTACGACGACGGGCCGACCAGCCCGCACACCGGGACGCCGCGCAACCGCAACGGGCTGCTGCTGGGGATCATGCTGGGCACGATCGTGGTCGGCGTCGCGATGGTGCTGCTCATGCCGCTGGTGAAGGGCTCGCCGGAGGAGCGGTCCGTCGCGGCCGTCCAGGTCTTCTACGACTCGCTGGGCGACGGCGACCTCGGCACGGCGACCCAGATGCTGTGCAGCGCCGAGCGGAGCCGGCTGGGCGAGACGGAGCCGGGCGAGGACTACCTGCTCGGCACCGATCCGGAGGTGGGCGACGACGCTCCCGAGGCCGAGCAGGACGGCGACACCGTCCGGCACGTGACCGTGCGCTGGGCCGACGGCAGCACCGCGACCGTCACGGTGGTGGCCGAGGACGGCCCGCGCGTCTGCGGGATCAACGGCTAGACGAACACCGCGCCGGACGGCGACCGATTGCCTTCTCACCGGGCTCGGTGGCTGGGAGCATGGCGCCGCCCGCGGGACGGTTCGAGTCCCCGGGTGCCCGCGCGAGAGGAAGACCGTTGTCCCAGCCGCCGTTCCCGCCACCGCCGCCTGCCGCACCCGGCGGGGGGAGCCAGCCCCCCGCAGCACCCGGCGGCGGAAGCCAGCCGCCCGCAGCACCGACCCAGGTCGTGTTCCCGGGTCAGGTCCAGCTCGCGCCCCAGCCGCAGTACGCCCCGACGCCGCAGCAGGCGCAGGGCCTGCAGGGTGGGCCGCTCGCCTCCGGGTTCCCCAACTACCGCTCGCCGCGGCCGTCGCCGCCGTGGCTGACCGGCAAGATCGTCGGGGCCGTCGTCGTCGTCCTCACCATCGCCTTCGCGGTGATCGGTTTCCTCATCGTCGGCGGCCGCGGCGCCAACAGTCCCGAGGGCGCCGTCGAGGGCTTCTACTCGTCGATCGTCGACGGCGACACCGAGCGGGCGCACGACCTGCTCTGTGACCAGTTGGCCTCGCAGATCACCGAGGGCGACCTCGAGGCCAGCCTCTCCGGTGACAGCGGGGAGCGCGGGGCGTCGGTCGAGGTCGGCGAGGCCTCGGACACGACCTTCGAGGGTCAGGAGGCCGCGACAGTGCCGGTCACCCTGACCAGCAACCTGGGCAACCAGGCCACCGGCACCGTCACCGTCGTGGAGGACAAGGGGTGGCGGGTGTGCGAGATCAACGTCAGCTGAGCCGCTGACCCCCACCCGCTCAGCGCCGCACCCCACGTGTCGTGGAGTGCGGCGCTGCGGGGTGATCGACCATGCGGCACGATCGGCGGCCAGCCCGTGCGCGGGGGTTCCCGGCTCCCGCCAGCCAGAACTCGGAGGTGGCCAGCCGTGTCGACGACCGGGACGCCCGCGAAGTGGGTCTACGACTTCCGCGAGGGCAGCAGGGAACAGAAGGACCTGCTCGGCGGCAAGGGGGCCAATCTCGCCGAGATGACCAACCTGGGGCTGCCGGTCCCGCCGGGCTTCACGATCACCACCGACGCCTGCCGCTTCTACCTGGAGCACGGCAGCCCGCCGCCCGACCTCACCGCCGAGGTCGACGCGCACCTGGCGGCGCTCGAGCAGGCGATGGTCAAGAGGCTCGGCGACCCGGGCGACCCGCTGCTGGTCTCCGTGCGCTCCGGGGCGTCGGCGTCGATGCCCGGGATGATGGAGACCGTCCTGAACGTCGGGCTCAACGACGAGTCGGTGAAGGGGCTGGCCGCGCAGTCGGGCAACGAGCGGTTCGCCTGGGACTCCTACCGGCGGTTGATCCAGATGTTCGGCAAGACGGTGCTGGACATCGACGGCGAGCTGTTCGACGAGGCGCTCGACGAGGTCAAGGCGGCGCAGGGCACCGAGTCCGACCTGGACCTGGACGCCGGGCACCTGCGCGAGGTCGTCGACCGGTTCAAGGAGATCGTCCGCGCGCACACCGACCGCGACTTCCCGCAGGACCCGCGCGAGCAGATGGACCTGGCGATCAACGCGGTCTTCGGCTCGTGGAACTCCGACCGGGCGGTCATCTACCGCCGCCGGGAGCGGATCCCCCCGGACGCCGGCACCGCGGTCAACGTCTGCGCGATGGTGTTCGGCAACCTCGGCATGGACTCCGGGACCGGCGTCGCCTTCACCCGCGACCCGGGCAGCGGCGCGCAGGGTGTCTACGGCGACTACCTGCAGAACGCGCAGGGGGAGGACGTCGTCGCCGGCATCCGCAACACCGTGCCGCTGGTGGACCTGGGGGAGATCGACCGCGGGGCCTACGACGAGCTGATGGGCATCATGTCCCGGCTCGAGTCGCACTACCGGGACCTGTGCGACATCGAGTTCACCGTCGAGCGCAACAAGCTCTGGATGCTGCAGACCCGGGTCGGCAAGCGCACCGCGGCCGCGGCCTTCGTGATCGCCACGCAGCTGGTCGACGAGGGCCTCGTCGACATGGACGAGGCCGTCCGGCGGGTGACCGGCGACCAGCTGGCCCAGCTGATGTTCCCGCGGTTCGTCTCCGGCGGGGACGCCACCCAGCTCACCCAGGGCATGAACGCCTCGCCCGGAGCCGCGGTGGGCCGCGCGGTGTTCTCCTCCGAGGTCGCCGTCGAGTGGGCGCAGCGGGGGGAGGCCGTCGTCCTGGTCCGGCGGGAGACCAACCCCGACGACCTCGCCGGGATGATCGCCGCGCAGGGGGTGCTCACCAGCCGCGGCGGCAAGACCTCGCACGCGGCCGTCGTCGCCCGCGGCATGGGCAAGACCTGCGTGTGCGGCGCCGAGGAGCTCCAGGTCGACACGAAGGCACGGACGATCACCGCTCCCGACGGAACCGTGGTCGGGGAGGGCGACGTCCTCAGCATCGACGGGTCCACCGGCCGGGTGTGGCTCGGGGAGGTGCCGGTCGAGCCGTCGTCCGTCGTCCGCTACTTCGAGGGCGAGCTGGACCCCGACGCCGACGACGCCGACGAGCTGGTCCGCAGCGTGCACCGGATCCTGACCCACGCCGACGCCGTCCGGCGGCTGGAGGTGCGCACCAACGCCGACACCCCGGAGGACTCGGCGCGGGCCCGCCGCTTCGGCGCCCGCGGCATCGGGCTGTGCCGGACCGAGCACATGTTCCTCGGCGACCGGCGGCGGCTGGTGGAGAAGCTCATCCTGGCCGAGGGCGACGAGGACCGGCAGGCGGCGCTGGACGCGCTGGAGCCGCTGCAGAAGCAGGACTTCGTGGAGATCCTCGAGGCCATGGACGGGCAGCCGGTGACCGTCCGGCTGCTGGACCCGCCGCTGCACGAGTTCCTGCCCGACCTCACCGAGCTGTCCGTCCGGGTCGCCGTCGCCGAGGCCGAGGGGCACCACGACGAGGGGCAGCTGCGGCTGCTGGCCGCGGTGCGCCGCATGCACGAGGAGAACCCCATGCTGGGCCTGCGCGGGGTGCGGCTCGGGCTGGTCGTGCCGGGGCTGTTCGCCATGCAGGTGCGGGCGATCGTCGAGGCGGCCTGCGAGCGGGTGGCCTCCGGCGGCGACCCCCGGCCGGAGATCATGATCCCGCTCGTGGGCGCGGTGCAGGAGCTGGAGGCGATCCGCGAGGAGTCCGAGCGGGTCATCGACGACGTGTGCCGGGCGCGCGGGATCGAGGTGCGGCCGCTCATCGGCACGATGATCGAGGTGCCTCGGGCGGCGCTGACCGCCGACGAGATCGCCTCGTCGGCGGAGTTCTTCTCCTTCGGCACCAACGACCTCACGCAGATGACCTGGGGCTTCTCCCGCGACGACGTCGAGGCGGCCTTCTTCCACGCCTACCTGGACAAGGGCATCTTCGGCGTCTCACCGTTCGAGACGCTGGACCGGCCGGGCGTCGGCCGGCTGGTGGAGCTCGGTGTCGAGCGGGGGCGGGCCACGCGGCCGGAGCTGAAGCTGGGGGTGTGCGGCGAGCACGGCGGTGATCCGGACTCGGTGCACTTCTTCCACGAGGTGGGCCTGGACTACGTCTCGTGCTCGCCGTTCCGCGTCCCGGTGGCGCGGCTGGAGGCCGGCCGCGCGGCGCTGGGCGGGCAGCCGGCCGGCGGCTGACGCGGGCCGGTGCAGGGTGCGTCGCCGAGTCGGTGCCGCGTGGTACCCATGACCCGTGCGGGTGCGGATCGGGAGCCTGGTCGCGCGGCTGGTCGGGGCCGCGGTGGTGGCGTCGCTGCTGCTGTTCGTCTCCACGGCCGCGGCGATCTGGTGGACGGCCCGGCAGGACTCCCGGCCGGTGTCGGACGCGATCGTGGTGCTGGGCTCGGCGCAGTACAACGGTGAGCCGTCGTCGATCTTCGAGGCCCGGCTCGACCACGCGCGCAAGCTCTACGAGGAGGGCGTCGCCCCGGTCATCGTCACCGTCGGGGGCGGAGCGGACGGCGACGTGACCACCGAGGCCGAGGCCGGGGTCGAGTACCTGGCCGGCGAGGGGGGCGTGCCGCGCGGCGATCTGCTGGCGGTCCCGGAGGGTTCGGACACCCTGGAGAGCGTGCGGGCGGTGGCCCGGGTCTTCGACGAGCGCGGATGGGGGAGTGCGGTGCTCGTGACCGACCCCTGGCACGCCATGCGCTCGGAGCGGATGGCCGAGGACGCGGGCATCGACGCGGAGAGCTCGCCCACCCGGCAGGGCCCGGCGGTGCAGACCCGGACCACCCAGTTCTGGTACATCCTGCGCGAGACGCCGGCGTACCTGGTGTACCGCGCGACGGGCGAGAGCGTCTCGGGCGCGCCGGGGATCGGCTGAGGCCGGGCATGGTGGAGCCGGGCATGCTGGAGCTGGGCAAGGCGGGTTCGTCCGGGGTCGCGAAGGGCGTGCTCCCGGTGCTGCGGGACGGCGTCGTCGTCGCGCAATTGCGGGCCTCGAACTGGAAGGAGGCCGCCACGGCGGTCGTCGGCGAGCGCGAGTGGGTGTTCGCGAAGCAGAAGCGGGAGCTGACCGGCCGCTGGTCGGCCGATCCCGAGGGCAGCGCGCGGCTGCGCGCCCGCCAGGTGTCGCTGTGGAAGGGCACCTGGGAGGCGGACCTGGAGGGCACGCCCGTCGCGGTGGCGAGCCTGTCGGTCTGGAAGGGGACGCACCGCTTCACCAGCGGTGGGAAGACGGTCGGGGAGAGCGGCTCGACCGGCGGCTGGTCGCCGCGCCCGACGTTGACCTGTGCCGGGACCGTGCCGCTGGAGCACCAGGTCTTCCTGCTGTGGCTGGAGGTGGTCATCGGCCGGCGCAACCAGGCCGCGATCACCGGGGCGACGGTGGCCGCCACCGGCGGTGCCACGGCGGGGGGCAGCTGATGGCCGGCCGCGGGCGGATCCGGGCCGCCGACATCGCCGCAGTCCGCGAGCGCAGCCGCATCGACGAGGTCGTCGGCGAGCACCTGCAGCTGAAGCGGGCCGGCGGCGGCAGCCTGAAGGGGCTGTGCCCGTTCCACGACGAGAAGTCGCCGTCGTTCCACGTCACCCCCTCGCGCGGGCTCTACCACTGCCTCGCCGGCGAGACCGGCGTCCTCACCGAGGACGGCGTCGTGCCCATCCGCGAGCTCGCCGGCCGTACCGTGCGGGTCCTGAACGGAGACGCCGGTTGGGTCGAGGCGCCGTTCCGCTCCTACGGCGTGCAGCCGCTGATGCGGGTGACGCTGACCCGCAACGGCCGCGTCAAGGAGCTGTACGCGACCGACGAGCACCGCTGGTTCGTCCCGTCCGGTGCCCTCCGGCAGAACCGTCGCGAGAAGCTGACCAAGGACCTCGTGCCGGGGGACCGGTTGTCGCACAGCTTTCCGGCGACCCGAGTGCTGCATCCCGCGACCCGGCCGTCGCCGTTCGGCATCCCGCGGGGAGTGGTCTACGGGGACGGCACGAGGGCGGGCGCCGGCTCGATCGCGGTCCTGTACGGAGAGAAGGACGCCGAACTGGCGGGCTGGTTCGCAGGTTGCCGGAGCAGTACGGACGAGAGAGGCACCCGCTTCTACGGGCTGCCGGCCTACTTCACGGACAAGCTCCCCGACCTCGATGACGACCCGGCCTACCTCCTGGGGTGGCTGGCCGGCTACTTCGCTGCCGACGGCTGCGTCGCGGAGGACGGTGACGCGGTCCTCAACTCGGCGCGGCCCGAGGACCTCGAGTTCGTCCGCCGCCTCTGCACCCGTCTGAGCATCGGCACGTTCGGAGTCGCGAGGCAGAACCGCGTCGGAATCGACGGCGTGGCCAGCGACATCTACAACGTCCGGTTCATGACCAAGGGCCTGCCCGAGTCCTTCTTCCTGCTGCGCCGGCATCGAGAGCGGATCGCGGGGGACCCGAAGAAGTACGAGCGCAAGAACTGGGTCGTGCAGTCGGTCGAGTGGAGCGAGCGAGTCGAGGAGGTCTACTGCGCCGAGGTGCCCGGCACCCACGCCTTCACCCTCGAGGACAACATCCTCACCGGGAACTGCTTCGGGTGTGGGGAAGGCGGCGACGTCATCTCCTTCATCCAGAAGGTCGACCACCTCACCTTCAGCGAGGCCGTCGAGCGGCTGGCCGGGCAGACCGGGATCCAGCTGCACTACGAGGACGACGGCGGCCGGCCCACCGGGGCCCCCGACCGGCGCGACGCCGGGCAGCGCGCCCGCCTCGTCGGCGCCAACACCGCGGCCGCCGATTTCTACGCCGAGCAGCTGCGCACGCCGGAGGCCGCTCCCGCCCGGCAGTTCCTCGCCGACCGCGGCTTCGACCGGCAGGTGGCGCTGGACTACGGCTGTGGCTACGCCCCCGGCGGCTGGGACACCCTTACCCGGCACCTGCGCGCGAAGGGCTACAGCCAGGACGAGCTCGTCACCGCCGGCCTGGCCAAGGAGTCCAGCCGCGGCACGCTGATCGACCGCTTCCACCGCCGGCTGGTGTGGCCGATCCGCGACATCACCGGCGACGTGATCGGCTTCGGCGCCCGCAAGCTGATGGACGACGACCCGGGGCCCAAGTACCTGAACACCCCCGAGTCGCCGCTGTACAAGAAGAGCACCGTCCTCTACGGCCTGGACCGGGCCAAGCGGGACATCGCCCGGCGGCACCAGGCGGTCGTCGTCGAGGGGTACACCGACGTGATGGCCTGCCACCTCGCCGGCGTGACGACGGCGGTCGCCTCCTGCGGCACCGCGTTCGGCGCGGAGCACATCAGCGTGCTGCGCCGGCTGCTCATGGACCAGGACGAGTTCCGCGGCGAGGTCGTCTACACCTTCGACGGCGACGCCGCGGGCCAGGCGGCGGCCATGAAGACCTTCAAGGAGGACCAGCGGTTCGTCGCGCAGACGTTCGTCGCCGTCGAGCCCGACGGCCGCGACCCCTGCGAGCTGCGCCAGGCCCACGGCGACGCCGCCGTCCGCGACCTCGTCGCCCGGCGCACCCCGCTGATCGAGTTCGTGCTGCGCACGCTGCTGGCCGAGTACGACCTGGAGACCGTCGAGGGGCGGCTCGCCGCCCTGGACCGGACGGCGCCGCTGCTGGCCCAGGTCAAGGACCACGCGCTGCGTCCCGCCTACGCCCGGCGGCTGGCCGCGATGATCGGCGACACCGACGAGGCCGAGGTCATGTCCCGGGTGCGCCGCCTCATGGGCGGTGGCGACGAGCAGTCCCGCGGCCGGCCGCGGACGCCGCAGCGCACCGCGGACGACGCCGCGCTCCAGGTCGAGCGGGAGGCGGTCAAGGCGGCGCTGCAGGTGCCGGAGCTGGCCGGCCCGTCGTTCGACGCCGTCGCGCCCGAGGCCTACACCGACGCCGACTACGCGGCGGTGGCCGCCGCCGTGGCCGCGGCCGGGGGAGCGGCCGCCGCGCAGGTGTCGGGGCCCGCGTGGCTCGACGAGGTGGCCGAGCACTGCCCCCGCGAGACCGCCCGCGCCATGCTCACCGCGCTGGCGGTCGAGCCGCTGCGGTCGGTCGGCGAGGCCGACGCCCACTACGTGCTCGCCGTCCTCGCGCGGCTGCAGGAGATGGCGATCGTGCGCCAGGTGGCCACGCTCAAGGGCCGGCTGCAGCGGATGAACCCCGTCGAGCAGGCAGAGGAGTACACCAAGGTGTTCGGCCGGCTCCTCGCGCTGGAGCAGCAGGCCCGGTCGCTGCGCGAGCGCGCGATGGGCGGGCTCACCCCGTGACCCTGTCGGAGTGGCTGCGCCGGCGGCTCGCCCGGCCGCCCGAGATCGTGCGCGCCGTCGTCCTGGCCTCGCCCGACCCCGACGAGCGGGTGCTGGCCTGGGGCGAGCTGGTCCGCGCCGAGGGCTGGCTGGTCGCGACCTCCCGCGGGCTGCGCCGGGTGCCGGCGGAGCTCGCGCTGGACGCGGCCGCGGAGGTCGCGGTGCTGCCGTGGCACGAGGTGGGCTCGGCGCGATGGACGGCCACGGCCGACGGTGGGGGCAGCTTCGCCGTCGTCCCGCTGACCGAGGTGGAGCCGGGGGTGCAGGCCCGCCGGCCCGCCGAGCGGCACGTGCTGGCCGATGCCGGTGAGCTGCCCGCCGTGGTGCGCCGGCGGGTCGACCAGACCGTGCTGGACAGCCGTCGATCCCCGCTGCCCAGCGGGGGAGCGGTGCTTCTGGTGGCACGCCGGGTGCCGGGTCAGGCCGGGCGCGAGTGGACCGTCGTCTTCGACGACGACGCCGACCGCGACGACCCGACCTCGCGGGAGATCGCGCGGCAGAAGCTGGCCGACGTGGTCGCCGCGGAGCTCCCCGACTGAGCAGCGGCGCGGCCGCCGGACTCAGTTCGGGGCTTCGCTCCCCATGCGCGCCTTCACGGAGTTGACGACCGAGTCGGCGTGCGCCTGGGCCATGCCCGCGACCTCCTGCAGACGCGGGTCCTCCTTGGCCTGGGACCAGGCGCGCCGGATCTGGTCGTAGCGCTCGCGCCCGGCGCGGGCGCCGAGGACGTAGCCGGCACCGAAGCCGACGAGGAGGGACAGCTTCGCCACGGTGGACCTCCGGATGGTCAGGGGTTGGTGATCACCGTAAGGCCGCGGCGGCCGCACCGCGACGGGGGTGCCTGCACGGGGGCGGCGGGGCGGTGAGGTAGTCTCGTCGAGCGCGCGGGTCGCCCCGCCGATCCCCCGTAGCTCAATTGGCAGAGCATGCGACTGTTAATCGCAGGGTTACTGGTTCGAGTCCAGTCGGGGGAGCAAAACGCCAGGTCAGCGTCGTGAGCATCCCTTCCGCCTGACCCGGGGCCACGCTTTACCCACACCTTTGCCCTACCGCGCGGACCTGCGGCGCGGGTCTGGCGGTCGCCTCGGTCTGCCACATGGGTACTCCTCGAGTCGCCCGCTCCTGTAGACCCGAGAACGCCCCCTCACCGAGCGGTAGCGCTGGGACCATTCCCCGAGATCGCTCAGGCGCTGGGCACACGACCCGCGTTGATGAATGCATCGAGCGCGGACCTCTGGAGGCGGACGTACTTGCCCAGCTTGACGTAGGCAATCCGCCGTTCGGCGATCAGTCGTCGGACGAAGCGCTCCCCCGTTGCCAAGTACTTCCCAGCTTGCTCGATCGTCAGCAGCTCATCGTGTGGGCTGGATTCGACAGCGCCCAGTCTCTCGCCGGACTTCGTCACGTGGCAGGCACCTCCCGGTCCGGTCGGTAGCAGGGTGGGCCGACCGCGACAGGGATGCGCTGATCTCGGTCAGAGACGGGGAGGAAGGCGCCGTGACGGCTGGTGCTCGACGCCGGCTGGCAGCGACGGGGGCGCACCAGAGTGGTCGCGTAGCTCATGCCTTGAGCGTCTCGTCAGACCCTCCGGCGAACCGCCAGGCATCGCCGACTGGACTTCGGAAAGCCAGCAGATCCTCCAGTCCTTCTCCAGTCCTTCTGTCTGAGGGCACGGCTCCCTCCGCGCCAGCCGCGGGGCATCGGTTCGAGTGAGTGCCGATTCCCCAACGCTCAATTTATGAAGCGACATCACGCCTGCGGAAGCTAGGAACCAGACCTCCAGTTTCTCCGGCGACTTCCTCCCTGACCCGGAAGCAGACGGGCGGTTGACCCCGACGTCCATGCAGAGTTCAAGCACTGCGGAGCCCTCAGGCTGGAGCGTGATCAAACATGCAGATGGAGCACGTGAAGGATGGCTTAGCGCAGGAGGTCTCGAGGTTCCGACGGTGCGTCCACGCCGATTAGTTCAGGGCGAAAGCCCAGGTCCGGCGGTGCAAGAGGTGTGAAGGTCTTGATCTTGATCGATCCCTCTGCCGACGAGGATCCCGTGAGCGTCTCGGCCCGGGCGATGCTGGCTGCGCTGATCAAGGGAGCGAGAGCCTCGAATGCTGGTCGAGCTAGCCGAGTAGGTGGCAATTCTGGGTGCACCTCCTCGAGGCGTTCCCCGGCGACTTCACTGACCAGCACGCTCAGCTGGCGTGGACCATGCTGCGCCGGCTGGAGCTGATCGACGACGCTCTCGGTGAGCTCGACGCGGTCCTCGGCGATCGCCTGCCGGCCATAGAGGCCCAACCGGAATCGGCTGCGGGATCCCAGGGGTGGGCCGAGAGGGGGCGCAGGTGGTCGTCACCGAAACCGCCGCTGACTCTTCAGGGTCTCCCAAGCCCGGCGTTGTGCCGAGGGCAGGCCACCAGTGCAGGATCCGAGGTGACGACACCGCCGACCACGGAGACGACCGTGAGTGAGTGCATCACCTCGGCCCGTTCACGGCGTCTCCCGCTCCATCCATGGCCGCGATGTACCGGGTAAGCGCGTCGTGGTTCGCCTCGAGGAACGCGATGCGCTCGGCCATCTTGGTGCGCTGCTCGAGGAGCATCGCCCGGAGTTCTGGATCGGGGTCCGTGACCACGATCTCCTGCCCGAGACAGGGGAGGATGTTGCCGATGATCCGGGTCGGGATACCCGAGTCCAGCAGGCCGCGGATCTTCTGCACCCGCTTGACCAGGTGGTCGTCGTACTCGCGATATCCATTGTCGAGGCGTCGGGGCGCGATCAGTCCCTGCTCCTCGTAGTAGCGCAGCATGCGATGGGGCACTCCGGTCCTCCGGGCCAGCTCACCGATGCGCACCATTCGCTCCTCAACGGTGTGGAAGGTCTCAGCCGAGCTGCTTGACCTTCTCACCCATGTGAAGGTTAGAGCATCGGTGCATGACCTGCTCCATCCCGCCGCAGGAGATGCGACACGCACTGCCGTTCGCTATCCGCCTGTCGGTCGTGGCGGCTGAGATCGACGGGCGGATCGCCGGGATGCCGGCGAACTCGCTGGTCTCCATGTCTCTGGATCCGCCGCTCGTCTCGCTCTCATTCGCGCGCACGTCGACGACATGGCCCGTTCTGCGCACCGCCAGGACGCTGGGGCATCAGCGTGCTCGGTCGGGCCGGCGCCGCGGTCCTCCGGGCGTTTCGCCGTCCAACTCCTGAGCGCTTCGACGGTGTCGAGATGGAACGACGAGGGGGCCGCTTCCGTGTGAGGGGCCCTCGCGACGACCAGGGTCACGCCGCGACGGGCCATCGAAGCGGGCGATCACACCCTGGTGCTGCTCGATGTCGAGCCTCTCGCCCGCGACAGGACCAGCGCCCGCTGGTGTTCTTCGGCAGCGCCACCCACACCCTCCCTGTCTGACGAGGAGAAACGCATGACCGACAAGAAGCTCGTCCTCGGGATGGGGATGATCGATGGCTATGGCGGCCTGCACGGCGCCTGGCGTGCCCCGCACGTGAACCCCGGCACCTACGCCGACGTCGACGCCACGGTGCGCCACGCGCGAGCCGCCGAGCGCGGCAAGTTCGCGTTCCTCTTCACGCCCGACTTCCCCGCCGTGCGTGGCGACGTCGAACACTCGACGATAAGCAACCTCATGGACCCGCTGATCCAGTTGACCGCCGTCGCCCGCGAGACGACGAACATCGGGTTCGTCGCGACCGGGTCGACGACCTTCCAGGAGCCGTTCAACACGGCACGCCAGTTCAAGGCCCTGGACGTCCTGAGCCATGGCCGTGCCGGCTGGAACGCGGTCACGACCAGCGATCCCGCGGTCGCCGCCAACTACGGACGGCCCGTCGCCGACCGCGCCGAGCGGTACCAGCGCGCGCACGAGGCGATCCAGATCGTCCAGGCGCTGTGGGGCAGCTGGCAGCAGGACGCCTGGATCAAGGACCAGGCGGCGAACCGCTTCATCGACCCGACGAAGCTGCAGCCGGTCAACCTGCAGGGGCAGTACGTCGCGTCCCGCGGGCCCCTGGCGATCCCACCGTCGGAACAGGGCCAGCCCGTCGTCTTCACGTCCGGCGGCCCCAGCCCGCACCTCCTGTCGATCGCGGGCCGATACGCGAGCGGCTTCATCGCCGAGGTGTGGACGATCGAGGAGGCGCGCGCCCAGCGCGAGCTCGTGCGGGAGGCGGCACGGGAGGCCGGCCGCGACCCCGACGAGATCAAGTACATCGCCGGCCTCATGACCACCGTCGCGCCGACCGTGCGCGAGGGGCTCGACCGGCGTCTGCGATACGCCGGCGAGGTCCTCGAGGCCCGGCTTCCGCACCTCGGGGCGATGCTCGGCATCCGGATCGACCCGGCTCGCATCGACGAGCCGTTGACCCCGGAGCAGCTGGCCTCGGCCCGTGCCGCACCGACGGATCCGCGCTCCTCGATCGCCCTCGAGGTGGCGCGCCAGGGGTGGTCCGCGCGCGACGTCCTCGCCCACGGCGTCATCGACTTCCACCCCACGGTCGTCGGCCCGGGAAAGCTGCACGCCGACCACCTGCAGGAGTGGTTCGAGGCCGGGGCTGCCGACGGGTTCTGGGTGACACCCGACATCTACGAGGACGGCATCGACGCGTTCGTCGACGAGGTCGTGCCGATCCTGCAGGAACGCGGCATCTACCCGACCGAGTACCCGGGCACGACCTTGCGCGCCAACCTCGGCGTCCCCCGCCAGTACGGACCGGACCCGCGCGTCACGTGAGACGCGCAGAGTTCGACCACCGATGCATCAGCAGGTGGGTGGTGAGTCCAAGCCGTGGAGCGCGGGCAGGAGTGTCCCCAATTCGCCGACGAGGTCGCGCAGCACCGCTCGTCGGAGGGAATACACGACGGTGCGGCCCGGCGTGCGCGACGTGATCAGGCCGGCCTGGACGAGGATCTTGGTGTGGTAGGAGATCGTGGGTCCCGAGATCGGCAGTGTCGCCTCGAGGTCGCTGGACGTCAGCTCTGGGTGCCCACTCAGTCGCTCCAGCATGTGCCGACGGATGGGGTCGGCGAGTGCGCGCAGGACCTCCGGGGTGACCGAGGTTCGCCGACCGATGGACGCGACCGACGGCAACGTCCGGTGAGCGGGCTCTGGTCCGGTCCGCTCCCGCCGCCGATGCCCCGCCGTTGGTCGTCGTCGGGCAGGTGTGTCAGTCACGGCTGAGGATCCGGGGTCCGGCCGCCACCGCCAGGGCGTGGCCCATCCGTTCCTGTTTGGTCAGGAGGTACTCCACGTTGTGGGGGTTCGTGGTCACGGGCAGCGCCACCCGCTCCACGATGTGCAGTCCGTACCCCTCCAGCTCGTCGTACTTGGACGGGTTGTTGGTGATGAGCCGCAGCCGGCGGATGCCCAGCTCGGCCAGTATCTGAGCACCCACGGCATAGTTCCGGGAGTCGACAGGCAGCCCTTGGGCGATGTTGGCGTCGACGGTGTCGAGGCCGGTCTCCTGCAGGGAGTAGGCCCGGATCTTGTGGCCGAGCCCGATGCCCCGTCCCTCGTGCCCGCGGAGGTACACGACGGCGCCGCATCCCTCGGCAGCGATAGCCGACAGTGACTGCCGGAGCTGGGTGCCGCAGTCGCACCGTGCAGATCCCAGGATGTCGCCGGTGAGGCATTCGCTGTGCACCCGGACGAGGGCTCCGGCATCGCTGGCGCCCGCGGCCGCGACGTCGCCCATGACGAGGGCGAGGTGCTCGGTACCGTCGAGCGTCGAGCGGAAGGCGACGGCCCGGAACGCACCGAAGTCCGTGGGCATGGCCGCGCTGGCGACGTGCTCGACCAGCTGCTCGGTGGTCTGCCGGAAGCGGACGAGGTCGGCGATGGCCAACACCGGCAGGTCGTGCTCGAACGAGAACCGGTGCAGCGCCTCGCCGCGGAGCATGACGCCGTCGTCGCCGACGAGCTCCCCGATCAGCGCAACCGGCTCGTGGCCGGCTAGCTGCAGCAGGTCGATGGCGGCCTCGGTGTGGCCGGGCCGAACGAGGACCCCACCGGACCGGGCGCGTAGGGGGAACACGTGGCCGGGGCGACGGAGGTCCTGGGCGCGCGTCTGGGGATCGGCCAGGGCGCGGAAGGTCCGCGCACGGTCGGCCGCCGACACGCCGGTGCCGCAGCGGGCGTCGTCGACCGAGACGGTGAAGGCCGTGCCGTGCGGATCAGTGCTGTCGGAGACCATCTGCGGCAGCCGGAGCGCGTCGACCCGCGCGCCCGTCATCGGGGCGCAGAGGATGCCCGTGCTGTGGCGGACCACGAAGGCCACCTGCTCGTCGGTGGCCGTCGCCGCGGCGAGGACCAGATCGCCCTCGTCCTCCCGGTCGGCGTCGTCGACCACGATCACCATCTCTCCGGCACAGAGGGCGGAGACGGCCCGGAACACGGCGTCGGCGAACGGCGGCTCTCCCCGCCCGTCGGTGGTCATGGGCGCCAGCGGCGGGTGGCGTCGACGTCGGCGGTGATCTCACGGACGAGCTCGGCGACGGAGTCGAATCGTCGGGTGCCCCGAAGGTGTTCGAGTACCTGGACGCTCATCTGCCGTCCGTACAGGTCGCCGTCGAAGTCCAGCAGGTGTGCCTCGACACGGAGTTCGGTGCCGTCGAAGGTGGGGTTGGTGCCGACGGACAGTGCGGCCCGTCGGGTGAGCGTGGTGCCAGCGACCCAGTCCGCCACCTCGACGCGAGCGACCCAGACGCCGTCTGCAGGGAACGCACTGTCGTCGTCGAGTTCCAAGTTCGCCGTCGGGAAGCCGATCAGTCGACCTCGGGCATCGCCGTGGACGACGGTTCCACGGAACCGGAGTCCGGCGCCGACCGTCGATCGACGGGCCAGGTCGACGACACGAACGGATGGAGTGGACATCCTCAGAACCTCCGGGCTGCCGAGTCGATCCCCAGCGGGACTCCCGGCTGGGGCTGGTGTACTCAATGCGTCAGCAAGCTCCCTGGATCTCGCACCCACGACACTGCGTCGAGGCCGGGATCGTGAGGAGCGTGTTCATGCTAGCGCTCGCTAGATATCGTGTGCAAGGCATCGACCGGGCCGAGAGTGGCCTGGGCCTCAGCTTGACGGAGCCGCGCCGCGAGCTGCACGCTGCCCGCAGCTAGCGATCGCTAAAGCCCCGGAACGGCACGCTCGGACGACCGCTGATCGCAAGAGTCGAGCACACGAGGCCGCACGTGCCGCTGGCACGGATGTCTCCGGGCCTGCCGCCGGACAGCTACTCAGGATCCGTCGGAAGGTGAACTCGTCATGGCCACCCTGTTCGTGGGACTGGGGCGCATGGGTGCGCCCATGGTGCGCCGCTATGCGGGCACGACCGCCACGGTGCTCTTCGACGTCGACACCGCCATTGCCCGGGCGCTCGCCGATGACATTGCTGCTCGGCCACTCGACTCGCTGGCCGAGCTCCCGGACGACGTCGACACCGTGATCCTCATGCTGCCCAACAGTCGGATCGTCGAATCGGTCCTCGAAGCCGATGGCCTCCTCGATCGCCTGCCCGGCGGAGCACTCGTGATCGACATGGGGTCCTCGGAGCCGACCAGCACCCGGCGTCTGGCCGAGGCGGCGCGGGAGCGCGGCATCGGCTACGTCGACGCGCCGGTCTCCGGCGGGGTCGCCAAGGCAGTCACCGGCCAGCTGTCGATCATGGTCGGCGGGGAGGTGGCCGACGCCAGCCGCGCCCGTCCGCACCTCGCGCCCATGGGGGCCACGATCCTGGACGTCGGCCCCTCCGGCGCCGGCCATGCCGCCAAGGCTCTGAACAACCTGCTTTCGGCGACGAACATCGCGGCCGCGGCGGAGGTGCTGGCGGTAGCCAGCTCCTTCGGCATCGATCCCGGCGTGATGGTCGCCGTGCTCAACGCCTCGACGGGGCGTTCGCAGGCCACCGAGGTCAAGTACCCGAAGTACGTCGTGACCGGCTGCTACGACTCGGGCTTCGCGATGGACCTGATGCTCAAGGACGTCGCCATCGCACAGTCGCTGGCCCGAGGAGAGGGTCTGCAGACCCCGGTGACGGACGCCGCAGCCGAGGCGGCCGGGAACGCCCGCGCGACCCTCGCCCGGGACGACCTCGACCACACCGAGCTCGCCCGCTACTACGAGTACATCAACCAGGTGTCGTTCCGCGCGACAGGCGCCTGACCCCAGACCGCCACGACAGATCGACGATCGGGAGAGACGTGTGAGCACCGACCCGCAGCAGTACATCGACGACATGGCGCACAGTCGGGGCTACGTCCTCGACTACCACAAGGTGATGGCCAAGCACGACTTCGCCGTCCTGCAGGCGGCCAACGGCATGGTCTCCGCCGCGTACCTCGAGCAGCGCACGCTGGACCGCACGACCAAGGAGCTGATCTTCATCGTCAGTCTCACGGTGATGCGGGCCCCGAAGAGTCACATCCAGAGCCACATCCGCGTCGCGCTCGACCTCGGCGTCTCCTCCCAGGAGATCCTCGAGGCCATCGAGATCTCCCTGCCGGAGGCCGGGGTCGTCGCCTTCCAGGGCGGCGTCGAGGCGTGGCGCGAGGTCGTCGGCGCCGACGGACTCGAGCCCACCGTCTCCGTCCATGAGGGCGGCAACGGCACGCCTTGAGCCCTGGAGAGTCGGCGTCCCCTCCTCGACGGCCGCTGGGCGCCGGCGCGGGCTCCGGTTCTCCGGCACAACCTCGTCACCACATTCATGTTCCACCAACTCGAACACCGGCAGAGCGAGTGGGAAGACAGGATGACCGGAGACGCTCGGCAGCGTTTCGTCGACCCCCAGATGCAGTGGTCGGAGGAGCAGTACGACTACATCCATCCGGACTGCGTCATCAGCCATCCGCCCGTTCTGCAATACGGCGGGACCAAGAACGGCCCAGCCGGGATGAAGAGCATCATCGACGGCCTGGCGGCGAACTTCGAGCTCCACGTGGAGAAGGTCGAGACGCAACTGTTCGGCGACGACCTGGTCGTGCAGCGCTTCCTGGGGGCCACCTTCGTCAACAGGAAGTCCGGTCGGCGGGCCACGATGAACGTGGTCGAGATCTACCGATTCGACGACGGACTGTGTGTCGAGCAGGACAACTTCTACAAGTCTCCGGAGATCGTCGCCGAGATGATCGCCGAGGCGGGGTACGTGGCGCCGTAGTCGGTTGTCCCGGACGGTCGGCGGGGCCATGCCCGTATCCGCCACGGCGCGTGATCCCTTCCTGGGTCGGACCGGCACCCGGCTCCGGGGCATCTCCATCCTCGGGAGCCAGCTCCGGGACCTGGGGCCTGCGCCACCCCTTGACTGCGGTGACGCCCAGGCCCGCGGGCGCAGCCAGTCGACCGACCTGCGCCCGGGCTCACTCTGTCGGCCGCAGGCGCGGAACGGGTGGACGGGGACGGCGGGGGAGTCTGCGGCCCCGACGTCCTCGCGCTGTCGACGGCCCTGCATCCGCATGTTGCGCCGCCTTGTTCGGCATCGGCTCGGCGGACTCGTCGCAGGTCGGGGCCGCGTACGAGGGCGCAGCTCATCCCCTTGACGACGGTGGCTGTGAGCGGGCTAACATCCCCCTAGCGATCGTTCGACAACGTGAGTGGACCGGCTCTGTCGCGTCGGAACGGTGATCTTCGACCGCGGCGGGGAGACCTCCGTCGCCAGGTGTCGGCCCCTCCTGATCAACGAGTAGCCGTACGTGCAGTCACACATCAACGAGGCAGGCAGTCAGTTCCCGAGCGTCCCCACCGGGTGTTCGCAAGCTGACTCCGGCCATCCCTCAACGACTGGAGACATCCATGCCCGGACGTGTTGAAGGCAAGGTCGCATTCATCACCGGCGCGGCTCGCGGCCAGGGTCGCTCGCACGCGGTGCGACTGGCAGAGGAGGGCGCGGACATCATCGCCATCGACATCTGCGAACCCGTGCGCAACGTGAACTACGACTTCCCCACCGAGGCCGACCTGGCGGAGACGGCGCGCCTGGTGGAGCAGCTGGATCGGCGGATCGTCACGCACAAGGTCGACATCCGGGACTCCGCCGGGCTCAAGGCCGCTGTGGACGACGGCGTGGCGCAGCTGGGACGGCTGGACATCGTCTCCGCCAACGCGGCCATCGGCGTCAACCAGTTCCCGTCCTGGGAGATCCCGGACGAGGAGTGGCAGGACATGGTCGACATCAACCTGACCGGCCAGTGGCGCACCTGCAAGGCGGCCATCCCGCACATGATCGAAGGTGGCCGGGGCGGATCCATCGCGCTGACGAGTTCCATGGCCGCCCTGCGCACCTACCAGTTCATCGGCCACTACAGCGCGGCCAAGCACGGCGTGGTCGGCCTCATGGCGACCATGGCCGTGGAGCTGGGGAAGTACAACATCCGGGTGAACTCCCTGCTGCCGACGCAGGTCGCCACTCCGATGATCCACAACGAGGCCATGTATCGGAACTTCCGCCCCGACCTGGAGAACCCGACCCAGGAGGACATGGCCGAGCCGTCCAAGCTCGCACATGCTCTCGACCTGCCGTGGGTGGAGGCCATCGACGTCAGCAATGCGTTGCTCTACCTCGCCTCCGATGAGGCGCGGTACATCACCGGCGTCACTTTCCCCGTCGCCGCGGGTGCCAACGTCACCTGAGTAGCTGATCGGCGCCGGGTCACGGGGAGCGCTCCGGCAGCCGATCGACCACGACGGTCCCCACGGTCCGGCCGGCATTCAGCGCACGTGCTGGAGGCCGGCCGGATCTCTTCGTCCGTGATCGACGGACGGACAGGCCAGGTGGCGCGGCAGGGTCCGCCGCTGACCGTCACTGACGAAACCTGACGGCACGGGTCACGAGGTCGGACACCACGTCGCCACTCTCGGCGTCGGACCGCGCCCCGCTATGCCGTGGCTCGTACAGCCGTGTGCGCCATCCGCCTTCAGCAACCGTCCGGAGGCCGGTCCATCGGGTCGTCCGTGAAAGAGCGCGCGGGCGCTGCTCGGTCAGCCGTCGCCTCAGGATGCGGATGTGGTGGCCCGGGACTCACGAGCCCGTGCAGCAACGCCGTCGTCCGAGCAGTAGCCGGTCCGGCTCCGCTTGAGGCAGAGCAGACCGAGCAGTCTCCCGTGGTCGTCGGTGACGGCCAGGCGACGTTCCCCGCTTCGGCCCAGCCTCGCGGTGATGTCGGTGATCGGGGTGGATGGCCGCGTCGTGCGCCCGTCCAGCCGCCCGACCTCGATCGCCCGCATGGAGTTCGGGACCGCTGACGGGAGGTCCGAGGAGGTGATCGTGGTCAACAGCCGCTGCTGGTCGTCCACGACGAGGACCATGTGGACGTGGTCGTCGTACAGTTCGCGACGAACGGCGCCCACGTCCGACTCATAGCCGAGCGTCTTGGGGATCGTCACCATCACGTCCGCAGCGGTGAGTCGCCGGCTGACGTCCGCCGGAGTCGACCGGGGCTGGTCACTGAGCGGCGGGGGGCTGGGCTCGTCGGACGGCCCGTGCTCCCGAGAGTCGCGCGACATCGAGTTCCCCACGTTCCTCGCTCGGTCTGGGAGGCCTCTGGCCGGTGCCCGATGGGTGCACTGCGCGCGCTCGAGGGTCGACCTGCGTGGTGCGTGCAGGCGTTGCCGACCACCCCGATCCCGGCTCGACGCGCACCGCGGGTGTTCGTCGATGCGGCGGAGGAGGTTGCCGCATCGACGAACACCGGCCGTCGTGCCCGGGCAAGCATCGGTTGGTCCGGGGGAGGGGCCCCTACTGGGCGTCGACGCGTTCGAGCTGCACGGAGATGCCCGTGAAGACCGGCTGCAGCGTCAACCGGTCGGGCATCCGGTCGATGATCCGGTTCACGTTCTGCTCCAGCCAGCCGTGGTTGATGTAGACGGCTGCATCACCGAGGGCGGCATCGACCTCGACGAGGCCCTCGACAGCACCGGAGGCCGTGCTGACCCGCACCCGGTCCCCGTTGCTGATCGCGTGGTCACGCGCGGCCGCGGCGCTGATCACGATGGGCGGCGTCCCGTCCTCAAGGGCGTAGACCCTGCTGTTGAGGCTGTTCATCCGCCGGCCCGCGACGAGCCGCAGGCCGCCGCTCTCCTGGTCGAGCGCGGCCGTCAGGCGGTCGAGGAGCACGCGCGGCGCCAGGCGCCAACGCCCACCGGGCAGCATCTTCTCGTGCACCCAGCCGATCCCCGTCGGGACGGCAGCGCCGTGGGAACCTCCCGCGAACACCTCCTCGGCGAAGTCCGCGCGCGCCCGGGCGAGATGCCGGACCACCGTGTCGTCGTCGGAGGTGTCCGGGTCCAGTCCGTCGAGAACGTCCTTCCCGAGTCGGCGTGCCAGCTGCGCGATGATCCACCAGGACTGCTGCCGCTCCCCGCCGGGCGGAACGACGGGGGGGCTTAGGTACGAGCGGTCGAGGCCCTGCAGGGGCTCGTGGATGAAACTGGTCCGTTCGGTCACCCACGCGCACGGCATGGCATGGGTGGCCATCTTCGTGATCTCGACGTCGAAGGGGTCGATGACCACCAGCACGTCCAGCTTCGCCAGGGCGGCGCGCATCCTGTCCGGATCGGGAACCGAGGTCAACGGGTTGCCCCCGAAGACGAGGAGCGCCCGAACCTGTCCGGATTCGATCTCGTCCGGCAGCGTCACAGCGGGGAACTGTCCCAGCAGGCCGTCGAGGTCGGGACGGCTGGCCGGCCCCGGGGAGGCGCTGCCGTCCTCGGGCGCGTGGTAGGCGAAGGCCGGCCCGTCGATCATCCCGTGGCCGGCGGAGAGGTACTTCAGCCCGCCCTCGACGTCGAGCGACCCCGTGATGATCATGACTGCCAGCGCGAGCCACTCGGCCACGACACCCTCGGGCTGGAACCCGAGGCAGGTGCCGCCCAGGAGGACGACCTTGCCGTGCCGCCTGATCGCCGCCAGGAGCTCGATGAGGTCGTCGGCCGCGAGGTCGGTCCGTTCCGCGACCACCTCGAGGGTGAAGGGCGCCACGGCGGCGCGCAGACGCTCGACATCGGCCGGGTCGCACGCCGAGGCGACCTCGTGCGCGTCGTGTCCCTTGTCGAGGAGTTCGCGCGCGAGCCAGGCCAGCAGGAAGTGGTCGGTGCCGGGGCGCGGGGCGAGGTGGCGATCGGCCCGCTTCGCGGAGGACGACCGTCGCGGATCCACCACCCACAGCTCGCCGCCGCGTGCCCGGAAGCCACGGAGTCGCTGCGGCATGTTGGCGCGGGCGGACCCGATCCAACCGCCCGAGGTGGTCGGGTTGGTGCCGAGCATCACGCACAGCGTGGGTCCCTCCTCCGGGAACCAGCTCGGGTGCAGGAAGGGGATGCCGGTGACCAGTTCGGCGGCGCGGAGCCTCGGGGCGACGTCCAGGGTCATGGGGGAGTACACCTGGTTCGATCCCAGCTGGGCCAAGAGGTCGAGCATGGGGTAGGCGCCGCCGCTGAAGGCCTGACCGGTCGCGTAGTAGCCCGCGACACTGTTCGGTCCACCCTCGGCGATGAGCCTCTGGATCTCCCCGGTGGCGTCGTCGAGGAGGGTGTCCCAGCTGACCCGCTCGCCACGCAGTCGTGGGAAGTCCAGTCGCCCGTCCCCGTGGTGTCGCTCGGGCAGCGCACGACCCTTGGCGCACGTGTAGCCGGCTGACGTCGGGTGGTCACGATCGCCCTTGACGTCCACGAGTCGACCGTCCTCGACGGTCGCGATCATGCCGCACATGGCCATACAGAGCTCGCAGTTGAAGCGCACCGTCTCGACCACAGGGGCCCCACCTTTTCCGTAGACATCTGCCCGGAGATAAGCCGTCCAGCTCCAAGGCTAACGCTCGATATACTGCCTCGGTGTGACCCACGCCGCAAGCCCCGTGTTGCCGCGATTTGGTCCTGGACGCCCTCGCGCGACGGTCCGGCGTCGCCGATGAGGCGTCATCCCGCTCTCCCGTGTCGGTTGACGCGACCGCTCGCGCTTACGCCTACCTATCGAGCGTTAGAGCTTGACAGTGGCGGCGGTCACTCAGAGACTGAGCACAGTGACACCCGCTCGCGCTCGCGTCCGTGCCACCTCGGGAACGCAGGACGGGGGTCACGCCCCGCGTGACATCCCCGGGCCCGCCGCTGGGTGGTGAGTGCGGACCAGGCCGGTTCTCGGTCGGGTGCCCGCGTTCGATGACGAGAGGAAGCAGAGACGTGAGCTTGGAGATCGCCCCGGACGCGGATGGTCGGCTGGTCTGCCCCTTCGATCACCACTCGCCGGAGTACGCGCAGCAGAACCGTGAGATGTTCAAGGACCTGCGTGACGCGGGACCGGTCGTGTGGAGCGAGGCCTACGGCGGGTTCTGGGTCGCGACCGACTACGTGCACATCCGCGAGGTGCTGAACGACTCCGAGACGTTCACGGTCGAGACGATCGATGGCGCTCGCGAGGGTGGCACCCTGCTCCCGGCGCCTCGGGGCGCCGCGTTCCTGAAGCCCGACACGACTCTCTTCAACTTCTTCGACGGAGAGCGCCATGACAGGGTGCGCGCCGCCCTGAACCCGCACTTCAGCCGGCGGCGGGTCGCCCAGTTGGCCCCCCTGATCGAGGCGACGGTGAGCCGTGTCCTCGATCGGGTCGTGGAGCAGCGTGAGTTCGACATCGTCTATGACCTGGCGGCCCCCATCACCGCGGGGATCGTCAACGAGCACATGGGCTTCGGCCTCGAGGACCCGGCGCCGTTCTTCCGAGCCGTGTTCTCCCTGAAGCGGGCCGAGGAGGTGGCGGACCCCGCGAGCAAGGACCCTGTGGTCACGACCTACAAGGAGGGCTGGGCCTACCTCGGTGAGGTCGCGCGGGCGCGCCGGGAGGAGCCGCGGGACGACGTCATCTCGGCCCTGGTGCAGGCCGACGACGGGGCTTTCACCGACGAGGACATCCAGGGCATGTGCATGAACGTGATCTTCGGCGCCGCAGACACCACAGCAGCCTTCACGGCGCACTCGCTCACGTTCCTCGCCGAGCGGCCCGACCTGCAGGCCGAGCTCCGCGCCGACCCGAAGAAGATCCCGGCCTTCATCCGCGAGGGGCTGCGCTACTTCAACGTGGCGATGGGGGTGGCACGAACCGCGACGCGAGACGTCGAGCTCGGCGGGATGCAGATCCGCAGGGGGGACCGCGTCTTCGCGCTGCAGCCCTCGGGCAACCTCGATCCCGCCCTGTACGAGGAGCCCGAGGCCTTCGACATGGCGCGACCCGCGCAGCAGCACCTGGGGTTCGGGGGCGGCATCCACTCCTGCTTGGGTGCGTCGCTGGCGCAGGCCATCGTGGCGGCGGACATCCGCGGCGTGCTGGAGCGCGTCGAGGCGTACTCGATCGATCCCGGGAAACTCGTCCGGAACTCGGACCTCTCCTTCATCAGTCTCTTCGAGGAGGCGCCCATGCGTGTCGACGTGGTGGCGGACCGCCAGGCGACGGTCCCGTGAGCGCCGGCCGGCAGCCGTCGATCGACAGCGACCCGCTCGGTGACGACGTGACGACGTGATCCGGCCGCAGGCTGCGGCATGAAGGTGGCCACTGCGATCGTCCCGGTTGCGGCGGCCACGGACGCTCTCCCGTACCTGGACCGCCGACCAGGAGGCTCAGGACGGCGAACGGCTCTCGTGACGAGGGGCCAACAGACCCGCACCGCTCGCATGAACAGAAGGGAAGTCCCATGACCGTCACGACCGAGCTGAACGACGTACCGGATCTCGCCGACCCGGAGACGTTCAAGGCGGGCGTCCCGTACGAGGCGTTCGCGAGGATGCGTGCGCTTCCCGGACTCGTGTGGCAGCCCGCCGACTACGGAACCCTGACCGGCGGCTTCTGGCTGGCCACCCGGTACGACGACGTCGCCGAGGTGCTGCAGGACTCGGATCGGTTCACGTCGCGGTTCGGCAACGTGTACCCGTTGCTGAACCCGACGGGTGACGGTCCGATGATGAAGCAGATCAACCACCAGGACCCCCCGGCGCACGGCCGGGTGCGTCGAGCAGCAGCCAAGTCCTTCGGTCCCCGCGTGGTGGCCAACTTCGAATCGTGGATCCGCGAGGTGGTCGACGAGACGCTCGACGACGCGCTGCGACAGGAGCGCTTCGACTGGATCCTCCAGGTCGCGCGGTACATCCCCTCCCGGGTCATCGCCCAGGTCCTCGGTGTTCCCCTCGATCGCCGCGAGTACATCGCCGACGCGACCATCGAGATCTTCAAGAGCCTGTCCGTGGAGGACGGCGGCGAGACCTTCGGGAGGCTCGCCGGTCAGGTCGGCGAGTACCTGACCCAGCTGGGCGAGGAGAAGCTGCTGAATCCGGCAGACGACATGACGACGGTCCTCGCGCAGTCGCTCCAGAACGGGGAGCTCGACCCCGTCGAGTTCCAGCTGTACGCGGTGACGCTGCTCATCGCCGGTTTCGAGACGTCGCATACGACCATCGCACACATCGGACACCTCCTAGCGACGGATCCGGCGATCCGAGCTGCCACGGCCCGCGCGCTGGACGAGGGCAGGTCGGCTGAACTGGTCGACGAGTTCCTGCGATACATCACGCCGGCCATCAGGTTCGCGCGCGTCGCCACCCGCGACACCGAGATCGCCGGCCAGGCCATCAAGAAGGACGACGTGGTCACGGTCGTGCTCTCGGCCGCGAACCGTGATCCCGAGGTGTTCCCGCGTCCGGACGAGTTCGATCCGTTCCGGGAGAGCCCCAAGCCGGCTGTCGGTACCGGGGGCGCGGGGATGGTGTTCGGTGCCGGTCCGCACCGGTGCGTCGGACACATGCTCGCCAAGCTCGAGATCCGCATCCTGCTCGAGGAGCTGCACGCGCGCAAGGTCGTCCTCAGCATGGACGGCGAAGCGGAGCGCGGGGCCCATCACGTGGTCAACACGCTGGTCAAGCTCCCGGTGTCCGCGACGGTCGGTTGACCCCTCGGTGGTCGGCGACCGCCGACCACCGACCACCAACTGGCCGGACATCCGTCCAGTCCGCACGATCACCCTGGGAAGAAATAGTGAGCGATAAGTCGAAGGTCGTCTTCGTCAACGGCGCGAACCGGACCGAGGTGGAGGTGCTGGTCGGTACGTCCGCGATGCATGCGGCCACCGACAACCTGGTGGGCGGCATCATCGGGGAGTGCGGCGGCGACCTGTCCTGTGCCACGTGCCACGTGTTCGTCGATCCGGAGTGGTTCGACCGGCTGGACGCACCCGGTGTCGACGAGCGGGACATGCTCGAGGCCACCTCCGAGGAGCCCACCGAGTTCAGCCGGCTGAGCTGCCAGATCCCGTGCACCGCTGAGACGGACGGGATCGTGCTGCACATCCCCGAGAGCCAGTGACGACATGGTCGTCGTCGACCGGCCCGAGGGCGCGCTGACCGAGGACGCCGTCGACCACGTCGTGATCGTGGGTGCCGGCCAGGCGGGCGGTGATCTGGCGGCGAGCCTGCGTGAGATGTCCTTCGCGGGCCGCATCACGATGATCGGCGGCGAGGACTCCTATCCGTACTCGCGCCATCCGTTGTCGAAGACCTTCCTCCGGGAGAAGAAGCCGCGGTCCGAGCTGCTCCTCCGACCGGAGGAGACCTACGAACGTTTCGACATCGACGTGCAGCGCGGTGTCCGGGTCGTGTCCATCGAGCGCGAGAACAAGCGGGTGCTCCTCGACGACGGCCGGATCGTGGACTACGACGCCCTCGTGCTGGCGACCGGCGGCTCGCCGCGGACCTATCCGGACGATTCGCTGGCCGATGCCTCGAACGTGTTCTACCTGCGGGCCGCCGAGCATGCCGACGGGTTGCGCGGACACCTCACGCCAGGTGCGCGGCTGACCGTCATCGGGGGCGGGTACATCGGGCTCGAGGTGGCCGCGGTGGCGAGGGGCCTCGGTCTCGAGGTGACGGTCGTCGAACGCGAGGAGCGACTGCTGGCGCGCGTGACCTCACCGGTCACCTCGGCCTTCTTCGCTCAGGTTCACGACGAGGAGGGCGTCGTCCTCCGCACGGGTCGGTCGGTCAGCAGCTTCCGCGTCGGCCCGGACCGGAGGCTGACGGCGGTCGTGCTCGACGACGACACGACGATCGAGACCGACGTCTGCCTCATCGGCATCGGCCTCCGACCGGACACCGAACTGGCTCAGGCCGCAGGACTCGAGGTCAGCGACGGCGTGCTCGTCGACTCCACCCTGCGCACCAGCGACCCCGCGATCTTCGCGATCGGCGACGTCGCGCGCTTCCCGTCCCGCGACTCCGGGGAGACCCGACGGCTGGAGTCCATCCCCAACTGCACGGAGCAGGCACGCGCCCTGGCGCGGACGCTTACCGGCGGGACAGAACCGTTCGACGCGGTGCCGTGGTTCTGGTCCGATCAGTACGACATGAAACTCCAGGTCGTCGGCCTGGCGAATCCGAGTGACGTCGTGATCGTCCGCCGGGATCCCGACCGGAAGCGCGGTTTCGCCGTCTTCTACCTCCGCTACGACGAGGTCTGTGCAGCCGAGATCGTGTCCAGTCCCCGAGACTTCGCGATCGCGAAGAAGCTGGTCCACCAGAGAGCCATCGTCGATCCCGGGAAACTGGCCGACCCCGCCGTCCCGCTCAAGGACCTGCTCTCCAAGGCGACCTCGACGCCGGCGGTCTCGTGATGCGGACGATCCCGTCGTCGGCAGGGCCGCCGCCTCCGTTCGACCCCGAGTGCGGGGCCGTTCTGGCCGAGCTCGGGGAGCTCCTCGCGCCGTCGGTGACCCTGGATGAGATCCCCGCACTGCGCGCGAACCTGGCCGCGGTGACGCCACCCATCCCCGAGGAACTGACCAGTGCCTTCACCGTGGAGGAGCGATCGGTACCGGGAGCGGAGGGCTCGCCGGAAGTCTCACTGCTCATCTGCCGGCCGACGTCGGCGACTGGGCCGGTTGCGGCCCTGTACTGGATGCACAGCGGCGGCATGATCGTGGCGGACAACCGGGATGGCCTCGACGAGGTGCTCGTCTACGCGAAGGACCTAGAGCTGGCGGTCGTGTCCGTCGAGTACCGGCTGGCGCCGGAGCATCCGCACCCCGCCCCGTTCGACGACTGTTACGCCGGGCTGCTGTGGACCGCGGAGCACGCGCGGGAGCTGGGCATCGACCCGGACCGGCTCGTGGTCGCCGGCCTCAGTGCCGGCGGCGGCCTGGCCGCGGCGGTGGCGCTCGCCGCGCGGGACCGGAGTGGTCCGGCGCTGGCGGGGCAGTTCCTCCTCTGCCCGATGCTCGACGACCGGAACGACACGGTGTCCGTCCAGCAGATGGCCGGACTCGGCGTGTGGGACCGAACGGCGAACGAGACCGGTTGGACGGCCCTGCTGGGGGAGGCGTGCGGCGGCGCGGACGTCTCCCCGTACGCCGCTCCGGCGCGCGCGACCGACCTCTCCGGACTGCCGCCGGCCTTCATCGACGTCGGCTCCGCGGAGACGTTCCGCGACGAGGACGTGGCCTTCGCCCTGCGCATCTGGGAGGTCGGCGGGATCGCCGAACTGCACGTCTGGCCCGGCGGCTTTCACGGATACGCGCGGATGGCTCCGGCCACGCAGATCTCCCGGGCGACCCGCGCCGTGCGGCTGGAGTGGCTACGCCGGCTGCTGGCCGCCTGACCGCGGAGGCGGGTGCCCGCTCGCCCTGTCCATCCGGTGATTGCACCGCCGCTGTTGACGCCTCCAGGAGTGACCCGACTAACATGTCTCCCTAGCGCTCGCTCGATATCGGGTAGCCAGTCGGCATGACGGCGGACCGATCATCAGGGCGTGTCCGCTGTCCGGTTTGTGACGACTGGGGGCGCCTCCCGGGGCCAGTCCCGACGGTGAAGAGGAGAGTCAGAGATGGCGAGTGCGGCGGCAGAGAAGCTGGACGCAGAACTGAGGGCGTGGACGGCGTCCATGACCGATCAGGAGCCGACCCTTGAGGGTCTCCGGGCCGGCGGAGAGGCGATGGGCACCTTTGGTGCCGAGCGCACCGACGTGAAGGTCGAAGAGATCGACATGGGTGGGCGCCGGGCGCTGGTCCACACCCCCGAGCAGGTCGGCAGCGGCGTGATCCTGCACCTGCACGGCGGCGGCCTGACCCTGGGGTCGCCGGAGTCGCACACCCGACTCGCGGCGCATCTGGCGGCCCGTAGCCGGATGAAGGTCTACAACCTCGACTACCGGCTGGCGCCCGAGAACCCGTTCCCCGCTGGCGCGGACGACACCGCAGCCGCAGTCCGGTGGCTCCTGGATCAGGGCGTGCCAGCCGAGCAGATCATCCTGAGCGGCGACAGCGGCGGCGCCGCGCTGGCGCTCACGACGCTGATCGACCAGACCCGGGACGGGGTGCGGCTCGCCGGAGGCATCTTCATGTCGCCGTGGGCGGACTTCCGGCTCACCTCGGCGACGTACGAGACGAACGCGGCAACCGACGTGATGTGCTCACACCCCATGATGGTCCCGCTCCGGCAGAACTACGTCCCGACCGGCGACTACGAGAACCCGCGGGTGTCGCCGGCGTTCGCGGGGGCGCTCGCGGGGCTCCCGCCGCTGATCATCCAGGCCAGTGCAGCAGAGGTCCTCGTCGGTGACGCCAGGCTCATCGCCTCTCGTGCGGAGGAAGCCGGCGTCGACGTCACCTATCAGGAGTTCGACGTCGTCCCGCACGTGTTCCAGTTGTTCGCCGGGAACCTCCCGGAGGCCGACGACGCCCTGCAGTCGGTCGCCGAGTGGGCGGCGCGAGTGGTGGCCGCCGGCGCCTGATCCGCTCTCGTCCATTGCTCGACGGCCCGTTCCGGAGGAACGGGCCGTCGAGCTGTTCGTGTCTGATGGTCGAGGCGGGCGCCCGGCGCCCTTCTCCCGCCGTCGAGGGCGATGGTGGCGATGCGACCTGCTGGTGGCTCGGCGGTCCGAGTGCCGCACCGGGGCCGGATCATCGCGTGATCGCCCCGACGAACGACCGGTTGTGGCGGAGCCTCCCGAGAGCCGCGCCTCCCGCTTGGCGCGTTCATCAGCGAGCACCCATCGAGGTCCCGCCGCCCGGCAGTGCTGCGCCCCCCTCGCACGCTTCGTGAGGCGCCGGCGACCGGGCCCTTCTCGGGTCGGCCGTGACAGCTGAGTGCGCAGGTCGGTCGATGTCCACCGCCCGTGGGGCGCGGGCGGGGAGCGCCTGCCGACGCTGACGTGGACGAGTTCACGTCACGTGCTCCTCCGAGGTGTGGCGGCGGGCCAGGTCAGTCGGTGCCGGTGGGCCGAGGCGCGGGCTACCCGGCCGCTTGCACGGGTGCCGGCCGGTCCTGGCATGGCGGCGTCCGCAGGTGCCCCGGCTCGAGACGGCCCGATGCGCGCCGTTACAGGCCCCGTCGCAGGTGGCGGTGGAGTGAGTCCAAGTTGTTACTTGCCTCGCATCCCTATCGAACGCTAGCGTGGCACGTCGCTGTGACCCCCCTCACTCCACTCACTTATCGGAGACAATCCATGTTGAAGCCGACCCGACGCGGGCTCGCGGTCATCGCGTGCACGATGACCGTCGCCTTGCTGGGCACCGCCTGTGGTTCCGACGACGACGAGTCGTCCGGGGATTCCTCGTCCGGGAATTCGTCGTCCGAGGGCAACGCGGTCATCGATGAGGCGACCGCCAACGTCGAAACACTCGCGAACCCCGAGGACTTCACGGTCGAGCCGCTCTCGGGTCCGGTCCCGCCGGGCAAGGTGGTGGCGCAGGTGAACTGCACGATCCCGCAGTGCACGCCCGGCGCGATGCAGGAGCCGGTCGAGGCCCTCGGCTGGACGCTCGAGAGCTTCGACTACGACATCACCAAGGGCACGCCGGACTATCTGCGTGCCGTCGATGCGGCGCTCGCCTCCAAGCCGGACTATCTGGCGATCAACGTCACGGGCAGCCCGGACCTAATCTCGAGGCAGCTCGAGCAGGCGCAGGCCGAGGGGATCCCGGTCATCGCTTCGGGTGCGGAGACCGCGCCGGGGATCGCGCTCATGGTGAACGGCCCGAACGCCTTCATCGATGCGGGGACGAACCTGGCGGACGTCGTCCTGGCCGACGCAGGTGAGCCCGTCGACGTCGCGATGCCGTTCGATCCCGTCTACGGCGTCTTCGTGGGCATGTCCCAGGGAATGGAGGACCGTCTGGGAGAGGCCGATGCGGGCTTCGAGCGGATCGATGTCAGCCTGGCCCAGCCGGCAGCGACGAACGTCTCGGCGATCGTCAACTACCTCAAGGCCAACCCCGACACGAAGTACCTCGCGTTCGCGGGGACCGCGTTCTACCCCGGTATCGACCAGGGCCTGCGAGCCGCCGGCCTCTCGGACTCGGTGAAGCTGGTCATGGGCTTCCCGTTCCCGACGGACCTGGAGTCGATCCAGGACGGTGCGTGGGTCGGCGTGGTCGCAGGTGAGACCACCCACCAGTGGCGGCAGGTCGACGGAATGGCTCGCCTGGCCGTCGGCGACCCCATCGCGGACCCGGAGCCGTCGAACGCGTTCCAGCTCGTGACGCAGGAGAACGCGTCGGAGGAGCGGTTCGACCCGCCGAACTACGCCGATGCCTTCCAGGAGGCCTGGGGCGTCTGATCGGACTGGCCCGCGCGGTCGCGCTCTGTGCGCCGCGCGGGTGACCGACGTTCGCTCCGGAAGGTCATCATGGTGGCCCGGCCCGATCGGGCCGGGCCACCTCGGGCGTCATCGCCTACCGGCGGGCGCACGGCAGCAGGTCGCACGCGGGGACCCCATCGCGGACCCGTCGCCGACGAACGAGTTCCGGACCCTGACGCCGGAGAGCGCGTCGGAGGAGGCGTTCGACCCGCCGAACTACGTGCACGCCTTCACGGAGGCGTGGGGGGTCCGACCGGAGCGTCCCCGGGCCCGGCGTCTGCACACCGCCGACGCCGGGCCCGGGGAAGTCCCTCCTGCACGACCCCGGTGGGGCCCGGAGGCTGGTCCTGAGCCACTCGACGCATCGCCGACCCGCACATCTCTCCCGGCCGGCCAGACCTCGGCGGCCGGGCCAACGGTCCATTGCCAAAGCCACTAGCGAGCGCTAGCGTCACACCACCGTTGTGACGGGCTTCACGAAGACCCAGGAGAACTTATGTCGACCACGGTCGCCGACAGACCAGCGGCGCTGAGTGTCCGAGGACTCTCGAAGACGTTCCAGGGCCAGCAGGCGCTACGGCAGGTCGCCCTGGACCTCCAGCCCGGCGAGATCCACTGCCTCTTGGGCCAGAACGGCTCCGGCAAGTCCACTCTCATCAAGATCCTCGCCGGCTACCACACCCCGGACCCCGGCTCCGAGGCCTCGGTCTTCGGTACCGAGGTCGAGGTGGGGCCGCACATGGCCGAGAAGAGTGGACTGCGGTTCATCCACCAGGACCTCGGGATGATCGACAGTCTCTCGGTCGCCGACAACATGTCGTTGGGTGGCTCCTTCCCGGGGCGCTTCTGGCTGTCGGACAGACAGCACGTCCGCCACTCGCAGGCGATCCTGGACTCGTACGGGGTGAAGGTGGATGCGGCGGCCACGATCGGGGAACTGAGCCTGGCGGCGCGCACGTTGGTGGCAGTCGTCCGCGCCCTGCACTTCGGCCCGGCGAAGGACGCGATCCTCGTCCTGGACGAGCCGACGGCGGCGCTCGCCGAGGCGGACAAGCAACTCCTCTTCACGCTGCTCCGCGAGGTGCAGGCCCGCGGGCAGACCATCCTCTACGTCACCCACCTCCTCCAGGAGGTGTTCGAGCTTGGTGACCGGGTGACGATCCTCCGGAACGGGAGTGTCGTCGCCACCCGTCCGCTGGCGGGACTGGACCACGACTCCCTCATCGAGCTGATCCTCGGGAGGAAGTTGGAAGCCCTCTATCCCGATCACGAGGAGTCGGCGGGTGTGGCGGTGTTGCAGGCCGAGCACCTCGCCGGTGGCAACGTCAAGGACCTGTCCCTCTCCGTCCGGGCCGGCGAGATCGTCGGGGTCGTCGGGTTGATGGGCAGTGGTGCCGAAGACGTCCCCCACCTCCTGTTCGGTTCCCGGCCCCGAGCGGCAGGCGTCGTTCGGGTGGACGGCCGGGACGTCCCGCCGGATGCCCCTGCCGCCTCCATCAGAGCCGGGATCGCCTTCAGCCCTGGTGAGCGGAAGCGGTTGGCGGTGCTGGGGGAGTGGTCGGTTCGCGAAAACATCACGCTGCCGCGGCTCAAGGGCCTGGGCCGGCTCAGGTGGATGTCCCGCCGTGCCGAGGGGCGCGACGTGGCGCCCTATGTCGCCAAGTACGGCGTGCACCCGAGGGATCCCGAGATGCGCCTGGCGTCCCTGAGCGGCGGCAATCAGCAGAAGGTGGTCATCGCCCGGTGGATGCGCAGCGGTGCGCACGTGTTTCTGCTCGAAGAGCCGACGGCCGGTGTCGACGTGGGGGCCAAGCGCGCGATCTACGACGCGATCCTCCAGGCCGCTGCCGGCGGTTCCGCCATCCTCCTCATGACGTCGGACTTCGACGAAGCCGCGTCGATGTGTGATCGCGTCCTGGTCCTCCGGGACGGCGTCCTGGGTGCCTCCGTGCCGCGCGCCGAGGCTACGACCGATCGTCTCCTCGGGGAATCCATCTCCCGTTCTCGCAGTAAGGACAGCCTCCATGTCTAGCTTGGAAACACAGGAAGCGCCGGCCAGGGAGACTCTCCAGGACGACGCTGCGACGTCTCCGCGCCGGCCGACGGGCGTGGCACGTCTGCTCGCCGGGGCGCAGCTGAACAAGTTCAGCGGACTGCTGATCCTCGCCGCGCTGATCATCGTCTTCGGGCTCCTGCGGCCGGAGACGTTCCTGACATTGGCGAATGCGCGGTCCATCCTCGCCACGCAGGCAATCGTGGCCGTGTTGGCGATCGGCCTGCTCTTCCCGCTCGCCGCAGGGGCCTTCGACCTGTCCGCTGCCCAGAACCTCGGGTTCAGTGCGGTCTTGTGCGGTGTCCTGCTCACGAAGCAGGACCTGCCGGTACCGCTGGCGATTCTCGTCACTCTCGTCGTCGGTGGCGTGATCGGGGCGTTCAACGGCTTCCTCGTGGCGGTCATCGGCATCGACAGCTTCATCGCGACCCTGGGCACCACGTCGCTGTTGCTGGCGGGATCGCAGATCCTCGCCGAGGGGGCGTTCATCGGTCCCCTGGACGACTCCTTCCTGGCCATCACGGACCAGAAGGTCTTCACGCTGCCCATCATCGTGCTCTACGTAGCCGTTCTGGCTCTGCTCGCCTGGTACGTGATCGAGCACTCCCCGCTGGGCCGCCGCATCTACGCGACGGGCGCGAATCCGGAAGCCGCCCACCTGTCGGGTGTGGCGACGAAGCGGCTGGTCTTCTTCTCGCTCGTCACCTCGGCCGTCGTCGCGTCCGCGGCAGGCGTGCTGCTCGCCTCGACCCTGGGTTCGGTGAGCGAGTCCATCGGGCCGGAGTACCTGCTGCCCGCCTTCGCAGCCGTCTTCCTCGGCACGACCCAGCTCAAGCCGGGTCGGTTCAACGTGGGAGGGACGCTGATCGCCATCCTCCTGCTGGGAACCGGTGTTGCCGGCCTGCAGCTGTTGGGCGCGCCGATCTGGGTCACGGCCCTGTTCAACGGCATCGCGCTGATCGTTGCTGTCGGAGCGGTGCTGATGGTCAAGCGGGTCCAGGAGCGTCGTGCCGTGCGCAGGGCCGCGCAGGCCGCGCGTCAGGTCGCGGCGTCGACGCCCGTCGCCAGCACGACCGCCTAGAGGGCCGAGGGTGGCACTCGACGGCTCCCCCGGGGTCATGACGATCTGACCCCGGGGGAGCTCACTGCCGCCTACGGCGGGTCGGCAGACGGCGCAGCGGCCGAGCTGCGCCGCCGCAGAGGGCCGGGAAGCACGACGAAGAGACCTCACCCCCCACGCGGACACGCCGCGCGGCACAGAGACCCCGGAACACGAGGAGATCGCAGTGGGACGACTCGAGGGCAAGGTCGCCTTCATCACCGGCGCGGCACGCGGCCAGGGGCGGTCGCACGCCGTCCGGCTGGCCCAGGAGGGCGCCGACATCATCGGGATCGACCTCTGTCGAGACCTGGAGACCGCGGCCTACAGCGGGCCCGACGAGGCTGACCTCGCGGAGACCGTGCGGCAGGTGGAGGCTCTCGACCGGCGGATGGTCGCCCGGGTGGCCGACGTCCGCGACCTGTCGGCGCTGGAGGCAGTCGTCGACGAGGGCCTCTCCCAGCTGGGGCACATCGACATCGTCCTCGCCAACGCCGGCATCTCGACGCTCGTGCCCGGGCACCTGATGAGCGAAGAGGTCTGGGACGAGACGATCGGCATCAACCTCACGGGCGTGTGGAAGACGATGCGCGCCACCATCCCCGGGATGCTGGAGCGGGGACAGGGTGGCTCCATCGTCCTGACCAGCTCGACCGCGGGGATCTCGGGCATCGGGAACACCGCCCACTACAGCGCCGCCAAGGCCGGGCTCGTCGGGCTGATGGAAGCGTTCGCGATCGAGCTGGCGCCGCACATGATCCGCGTCAACACGGTCCACCCGTCGACCACGGACACCCTCATGATGCGGAACCAGGCGACCTTCGACCTGTTCGCCGGCCATGCGGGCGCCACCGAGGAGGAGGTGCTGCCGACGGTGCGTGCGATGAACGCGCTGCCGATCGCGTACCTCGACCCGATCGACATCAGCAACGCCGTCCTGTTCCTCGCCTCGGACGAGGCGCGGTACATCACGGGGACGAAGCTGAAAGTCGACGCCGGCGGCACCCTGGTCTACAAGATGGCCCATCCGCCGCAGGCCTGACCGGTCGCCGGGTCCGGTCGGCGGACCGACGAGTGCGGGCCGGGACTCCGAGAGGACTCCCGGCCCGCGCCGTCGTGCGTGCGACCTAGCGGCCCTTCCACTCGGGCCGGCGCTTCTCGGCGAAGGCGCGGGGCCCCTCGCGGTAGTCCTCGGTCTTGCGGAGCTCCGCGAACTCGCGCGCGGATCGCTCCCAGCTCGCCGCGTCCGTCGGAATCTCGTCGCCGTCGATGCCCATGGCGAGCCGCTTCGTCGCCTGGACCGCCAGCGGGGAGTTCAGGGCGATGCGATCGCCGAGCTCGACCGCGGCATCGATCAGCTGCTCGCGGGGCACCACGCGGTTGACCAGGCCCAGTTCGAGGGCCCGCTGCGCGCTGAGCGCATCACCGGTGAAGAGCAGCTCCATGGCGATCTTCCTGGGGAGGTGCTGCGGCAGGCGGAACGCGCCTCCGGCCCCGGCCATGAGTCCCCGCGTGACCTCAGGCAGCCCGAACGTGGCCGAGTCGGCGGCCACCACGAGGTCGCTGGCCAGGGCCATCTCCGTGCCTCCGCCGAGCGCGAACCCGTTGACCGCCGCGATGATCGGCTTGCTGATCACGTGCTTGACGAAGCCACCGAAATGCCACTTGTCGAACTCCTCCTGCGACGCGTGGGTCGACTCCCCACGTGCCGCGGCCTTGAGGTCGACGCCGGCGCAGAACGCTCGGTCTCCCGCGCCCGTGACGATGACCACCCGGACCCCCGGATCGTGTGCAGCTCGCTCGAGGGCGGCGCCGAGCGCGCCCGAGAGTGCCGCGTTCATGGCGTTGAGCGCCCGGGGCCGGTTCAACGTGAGGATCACGTTGCCTCCCCGACGCTCTTCGATCAGCACCGGCTCGACGTCGGACTCCGTCTGAGGGTTCAACTCTGGTCCTTTCGGGAGAAGTCCTGCCGGCAGCACGGGCGCTGGGACGCGATCGCCGTCTTGACCGACGACTAGCGATCGTACGCTATTGCGGTGACCTACGTTACTCATTACGGTCGGGTGATCGCCTCGGAGGCGGTCCAGGACAGGTGAGTGCTCGCGCGACGAGACGTGCGGAGCTGCTCGGGTCGTCGTGCTGCGAGAGGGGCTGAGCGGTGTCCACGATGGTGAAGGGCTGCGCCGGATGAGCGCGTTCGGTGCGATCGCCGGCCTGGGGATGACGGCCATGGGCAAGGTCTACGGGAGGTCGGCCGAGGACTTCGCCGACGAGGCCGTGACCAGTGCGTGCGAGGACGCCGGGCTCGCCCTCTCCGACCTCGATGGCCTGCTCGTGAACGCCGGTGCGATGAAGGGGGTCAACCTCCGGCTGTCCAAGCGGCTGGGACTGCGTGACCTTCGACTGGCAGCCGACGTGCAGTCCTTCGGATCCTCGGCGGGCGTCATGGTGCAGACGGCCTGTCTCGCGATCGCCGCCGGCATGGCCACCACGGTGGCGTGCGTCTTCGCCGACGACCCGCTCAGCGAGGGAGTCGCGACCGGTGCGAGGTACGCGGGAAAGGCCGATCAGCTGTCGGGTCTCGGCGCCCTCCCGGTCGCGGTCGGGCTGCGGGGAGCCGTGGCCGGGTACGCCATGGCCGCTCGCCGGCACATGACCGTCTACGGGACGACGAGCCTGGACTTCGCCGAGGTGGCGGTGTCCGCGCGGTCGTGGGCGGTGATGAACCCGCATGCGCAGATGCGCAAGCCGCTGACGGTCGACGACCACCAGCAGGCGCGCATGATCGCCGAGCCGTTCCGGCTGTTCGACTGCTGCCTGGTCTCCAACGGAGCCGTTGCCGTCATCGTCACGTCGGCCGACCGGGCGCGGGACCTCGCCCAGCCGCTCGTCACGATCACGGGCATGGGGCAGTCGCACCCCGACTACCCGATGGACGGCCGGAGCAGGTTCGGCCTGACGACCGGCGCCGTGGAGTCAGGCAGGCAGGCGTACGAGATGGCCGGTGTCACCGCCGAGGACATCGCGTTCGCCGAGCTCTACGACTGCTTCACGTTCACGACCCTGGTGAGCGCCGAGGACTACGGCTTCTGCGCGAAGGGTGAGGGTGGCGAGTTCTTCCGCTCCGGGGCCGCGAGCCCGGGAGGCCGGTTGCCGATCAACACCGGTGGAGGGCAGCTGTCGGGGTACTACATGTGGGGGATGACGTCGCTGTCCGAGGCCGTGATGCAGGTCCGCGGCCAGGCCGGCGAGCGACAGGTGTCCCGCCACGATCTCGCTCTGGTCAGTGGCAACGGCGGCACGTTCGACGACCACTCGACTCTCATCCTCGCGAACGCGGAGTGACGGCATGAGCCTGTTGGCCCTACAGCGGGACGCCTGGTCGGCCCCGTTCTTCGACGCCGCAGGGGAGGGGCGGCTGCTGATCCTCCAGTGCGGAAACTGTCAGCGGTTCTCGGCGCCGCAGGCCCGACACTGCGGTTTCTGCTCGTCCACGCAACTCGCCTGGGTCGAGTCGGGAGGCAGGGGCGAGGTCATCACCTGGACGACCCCGCATCGCCGGGAGAACGGGACCACGGCAGCGGCCTACGTCGTGGCGATCGTGCAGCTGGACGAGGGGCCGTGGATGTACGTCCACGGAGCCCCGGATGTCGCGCTCGTCGCGGGACAGCGGGCGTCGATCACCTTCACGGCGGTCGCCGACGGCGAGCCGCTCCCGGTTCTGGGGGTCGACTCCTAGCGATCAGCCCCGGGGGAGGGGCTCGGCGGACCGGAGCTCGAGTTCGCCCGAGAGCGGCGGCGATCATCCGACAGCGATCAGAGGAGAGCGTGATGGACATGAAGCGCATGGAGTACATCGGTGTCGTGGTCGACAACCTCGAAGAGGGGGTGCAGCGATTCTCCGAGGTCTTCGGCTACGAGTTCGACATCGTCGACACCACGACGATCGACATCCAGGTCACCGAAGGGGACCTCCCCGATGCGAAGGCTCCTCAGGGGGGCATGCGGCTGGCCCTCGACAAGTCGGGTGTCTTCGAGCTCGTCGAGGTGGCCGGGGCGGAGGAGGGCTTCCGCAACATCCACTTCCGAGTCGACGACATGGACGAGGCGATCGCCGAGTTGTCGAGCAAGGGACTGCGTCTCCTGCGCCGATTCGTGGTCGGGGGCATGAAGGAGGCGATCTTCAACGCCGACGACATGTACGGGATCCGCGTCTGCCTCCTGGAGTACGAGGGGCCGAGCGTCGCGGCCGCGATGCTCAACGGCTGAGTGCCCTGAGTGCCCTGAGCGGCGGGTGGCGGCCTGCCGGTCAGCACGGAGACCGATCCGTTGTGACGGAAGGGACGAGTATGGCCGACCACGACGCAGATCTCGCGGCACTTCGCCGACGGGTCGAGCGGCTCGAGGACGAACTTGAGATCCGCGAACTCCTGTCGACCTACGGATACCACGCGGACTCCGGCCGGGACGAGGACTACCTCCACCTCTGGACCGAGGACGGGAGGATGAACCTCTCGACCGCGGACCAGCGGGGCCCTGCCTATCGGGGCATCGTGGAGTGGGTCGGGAAGGACGAGCTCCGCGCCTTCATCGAAGACGAGCAGGGGCACCACATGGAGGGCTTCTACGGGCACAGCCTCCACGTCCAGGGCAACAACGTCTCCATTCGCGTCGACGGTGACGAAGCCGTCGCCTTGACCTACTCCCTCCTCCTGCACCAGGTCGGGGCGGAGGTGCGCACCCTGGGCGCCGGCGTCAACCGGTGGCTGTTCCGCCGCGTCGACGGACGGTGGCGCATCCACGAACGACGGCGTCGTGAGGTGGGGCATCCGGAGACCGCGGATGTCCTCTCGTGGCCTGACGGCGGCAGCTGACCGGGTACATCGCCCAGCCGCTCCTCGCAGGATCGGCCTCCACTACCTCGAGGAGTCGTCCGTGAAGGTCGGCCTGCAGTTCGACATGCGCAATCCGGCTCGGTGGAGGCGGGATCCCGTCCGCTTGCACGCGTTCACCCTCGAACTCATCGAGGAGGCGGAGCGGCTCGGCATCGACTCGATCTGGGTGTCCGAGCACCATCGGTTCCCCGACGACCACGTCGCCTCACCCATGACCTTCCTCGCGGCCGCAGCCGCTCGGACGACGCGGGTGCGGCTCGGTACGGCCGTCGTCGTCGCCCCGCTGCATCATGCGGCGGAGCTCGCGGAGCAGAGCGTCATGATCGATCTGCTCTCGAACGGGAGGTTCGATCTGGGCCTGGGCGCCGGCACGAAGTACCGCATGCCCGAGTACGAGCTCTACGGGGCCGATCCCGAACGGCGGAACACCCAGACGGACGAGCGGGCGAGGCAGGTGCGTGAGCTCCTCAGCACCGGCGGCGTCACCCCCGGGCCGGTGCAGGACCGACTGCCGATCTGGATGGGCTATCTGGGTCCGCAAGGTGCACGACGGGCGGGTCTGCTCGGCGAGCGGTTGCTCTCCGGCGACGCCCGCAACTGGGAGCCGTACCGCGAGGGACTGCTCGAGGCCGGCCACGACCCGGCGCAGGGCCTGATGGCCGGATCCGTGAACGCGTGGGTCACGGATGATCCCGAGAAGGACTGGCAGACGGTCCGGTCGCATCTGGCGTACCAGCTGGACACCTACAACGAACAGATGGTGGTGGGGACCGACCGGCCGCTCCCGCGGCCGGTGGACCCGGAACGATTCCGGGCGGGACCGCCCGTCCTGTTGAAGTACTTCTGGTGCGAGATGCCCGAGACCATCGCCTCGAACATCCGCACGTACACCGGTGGCGCACCGGTGGACACCATGTTCATCTGGGCCTCCCTGCCCGGGATGTCCGAGGACATGGGGCTGCGTCATGTGCAGACGATCTGCACGGAGCTGGCGCCACGTCTGGCTGACCATCGGCCGGAGAACGAGCCGCTGACGGCCCCTCCGATCAGCTGAGCCGCTCGACCGAGGGTCGGTCATCTCTCGGCCAGAGGCCCATTGCCCTCACGGATCGGCCGACGCTCCTAGAGAAGGTCTGGAAGATGAACGAGCGCGAACTGGAAGGCAAGTGCGCCCTCGTGACGGGCGGGTCGCGCGGCATCGGCCGAGCGCTGGTCCTCGCGCTGGCCGAACACGGCGCAGACGTGGCATTCACGTATCACTCGTCCGCAGCCGAGGCGCACGCCGTGGCCGACGAGGTCGAACGGCAGGGCGCGCGCGCCAAGGCCTACCGGTCCGATCAGGGCGATCCGGCTGCGGCGAAGCCTCTCGTGGCTGCCGTCATGGACGACTTCGGTCGGTTGGACATCCTGATCAACAATGCCGGCGTGGCCGTCACGCAACGCCTGGGCGACGGCGATGACTATGCCGCGCTCGACCGGATGTGGGCGATCAACACCATGGGCGTGATCGCGAGCATCCGGGCGGCGGCGCATGTCATGTCCGACGACGGGCGCATCATCACGATCGGATCGCTGAGCGGCACTCGCGCGAGTTCGGCGGGGGCGGCGGACTACTGCGGCAGCAAGGCCGCCGTCGCGGGCTACACCCGTGGCGCGGCACATGATCTCGCTCCGCGCAGGATCACCGTCAACATCATCGAATCAGGGATGATGAGCACGGACATGGCGCACAACATGCGCGAAGCGGCGAAGGCCAAGATCAGCGCGGCGATCCCGCTGCGCCGCTTCGGCGATCTCAGCGAGATGAGCGCTCTCGTCACCTTCCTGGCCAGCTCGGCGGCGGCGTACATCACCGGGGCGACGCTGTCGATCGACGGCGGCCTGTCGGCCTGAGCCTGCGGAACCAGCCGTCCGCCGGCGGCGGTCAGCCGGCCGGACGTCGTCCGGTCCCGCACCGAGCCGGTGCCGGGTGACCGACCCGCGTGTCTACGAGAGGAGTGGCCATGGCCGGACGTGTGGAGGGGAAGGTCGCCTTCATCACCGGCGCCGCCCGGGGCCAGGGGCGTAGCCACGCCATCCGGCTGGCTCAGGAGGGCGCCGACATCGTCGCCGTCGACATCTGCGAGCCGATCGACGGCGTGCCGTATCCGCTCGCCACGGAGGAGGACCTCCGGGAGACCGTGCGCTCGGTGGAGGCCCTCGACCGCAGGATCGTGGCCCGCAAGGCGGACGTCCGCGACCTGGGGCAGCTGCAGGCAGCGGTGAGCGAGGGGGTCGACCAGTTCGGCCGGCTCGACATCGTCTGCGCCAACGCGGGGATCAGCGGCCGACTGGACGGTTCCCGGGACCCCGAGCTCCGTGTGCGGCGGTTCGACGAGGTCGTCGCGGTCAACCTGTCCGGCGTCTTCCGGACGATCGAGGCGACCAAGCGGGCCGTCATCGACACCGGTGAGGGTGGGTCCATCATCATCACCAGTTCGCTCGCCGCCCTGCGGACCCTCGGCGGTCCGGCGGGTTACGTCGAGGCCAAGCACGGCGTCGTCGGGATGATGCGTGGCTACGCCACGCAGCTCGCCCGGCATCGGATCCGGGTGAACAGCGTCCATCCGACCAACGTGCCGACCCCGATGCTGCTGCACGACGAGTTGTACCGCGTCTTCCGCCCGGACCTGGAGAACCCCACGCAGGCGGACGCCGAGGTGGCCATGGCAGGGATGCACCTCTGGCCACTTCCCTATGTGGAGGCGGTCGACATCAGCAACGCCGTGCTCTTCCTGGCCTCGGACGAGGGTCG
Organism: Trujillonella endophytica; assembly: GCF_900110555.1. GTDB lineage: Bacteria > Actinomycetota > Actinomycetes > Mycobacteriales > Geodermatophilaceae > Trujillonella > Trujillonella endophytica. Next base: position 187,506 of record NZ_FOEE01000002.1, on the reverse strand, counting down.
GTACATCACCGGGGTCGCTCTGCCGGTCGACCTGGGGGCGGCCATCAAGTAGGCCGCAGTAGGCCCTCTACGACGACGTGGGGTGAACGCCTTCGCGCGGCCACGGTGTAGCGCAGGTCACCGATGATGGCTATGCTAGCCAGCGCTAACTAGGCATCGTCGGCCCGGTGTGGTCTTGCTGCTCGGGGTCCGTCCACCGGGTCTCGAGCTGCACGCCGAGGCGGAAAGCGAGCGAGGATGACCGGCCCCACCCACGGCAAGTTCTCCGCCGACGATCTCGCGGCGATCGAGGAGATCAAGCAGCTGAAGGCGGCCTACGCCTACTGCGTCGACAACAAGGACTGGAAGCGGTGGGCGTCTCTGTTCACGACGGACGCGCGAGTCGACGAGAGCGAGTCCGGTGTCGCACGGGACCCCTTCACCGGCGAGCGCGTTCCCGTACCGGGCTTCTCGCTCGAGTACCTCGATCAGCTGTTCGCCTTCGACTGGCCGCTGGTCGGACGAGAGGCCATCCAGTCGTTCGGCGAGACGATCGCGGTGAACAACCGCACCGTGCACCACCTGTTCGTGCCGGAGATCGAGCGGACGTCGAGCACCTCCGCGAAGGCGATCTGGCCGATGGAGGACTACGCCTGGTGGCCGGAGGGCTCTCCCGTTCGGTTCATGCACGGCATGGGGTACTACCACGAGACCTACGAGCGGCTGGACGACCAGCGGTGGTACATCAAGACCATCGACTTCGCCCGCTCGTGGATCGAATGGCGCTGACGACGCGTCGAGGAACGCCCCGCTCGGCGGACTGCGGGCGGCCGTGACGGCGGAGGTCGGTGACCGTCCCAGCAGCTGCTCCCAGCCGGGCGGCAGCGGCGATCCGCGCCGGCCGGTCGGTCCGGTCGCGAGACCAGTGGCGAGGACGACCGAACAGTGGCTCGGCCTCGGCGTGAAGGAGGAGTGATGCAGAGATTTCCCATGCACGTCGACGGTGGAGACCGGCTGCCCGCCTCGGGGGAGTGGTTCGAGACGGAGGACCCCTACCAGGGCAGTGCCTGGGCCGAGGTCGCGCGCGGCGGAGGGTCGGATGTCGACGCCGCCGTGACGGCGGCGCACCAGGCCCTGACTCGGGGTCCCTGGTCGACGCTCACCCATACGGCCCGGGGGCTCGTCCTGAACAGGGTCGCGGACGGCATCGCTGCGAACATCGATCGCCTCGCCGAGCTCGAGGTGCGCGACAACGGCAAGCTGCTGGCCGAGATGCGGGGACAGGTCGCGTACCTGCCCGAGTGGTTCCGCTACTACGGCGGGCTGTCGGACAAGATCGAGGGCACCGTCATCCCGATGGACAAGCCCGGCTACTTCACGTTCACGCGGCGCGAGCCGCTCGGCGTCGTCGCCATCATCACGCCGTGGAACTCCCCCCTGATGCTCCTGGCCTGGAAGCTCGCACCGGCGCTGGCCGCCGGGTGCACCGTCGTCATCAAGCCGTCGGAGTTCACGAGTGCCTCGACGATCGAGCTCGTCCGCGTCATGGAGGCGGCGGGGCTCCCGGCAGGGGTCGTCAACGTCGTGACCGGCTTCGGTGCCGAGGTGGGTGCGCCGCTCATCGAGCACCCCCTGGTGCGGAAGGTCGGGTTCACCGGCTCGGACACCACGGGTCGCCACATCGGTGCACAGGCGGCCCGCAACCTCAAGCGCTTCACCCTCGAGCTGGGTGGGAAGTCCCCGAACATCGTCTTCGGTGACGCCGACCTGGACGCCGCGGTGAACGGTGTGGTGTCGGGGATCTTCGCCGCCACCGGCCAGAGCTGCATCGCCGGATCCCGCCTCCTCGTCCAGTCCTCGGTGCACGACGAGGTGGTCGAGCGGGTCGTCGCCATGAGCCGGACGGCCCGCATGGGCAACCCGATGGACGCCGAGACCCAGGTCGGGCCGGTCACCACCCGTCCGCAGTACCAGAAGGTCCTCGACTACATCGGCGTCGCGCAGGCCGAGGGCGCCACGCTGGCTCTGGGTGGCCGTCCCGCGGACAGACCCGAGTGCGGGAACGGGTGGTTCGTCGAGCCCACGATCTTCACCGGCGTCGACAACGGCATGCGGATCGCGCAGGAGGAGGTCTTCGGGCCGGTGCTCGCCGTCATCCCGTTCGACGACGAGGACGACGCCGTCCGCATCGCCAACGACTCGCTCTACGGCCTGGGCGCCGGCGTGTGGACCTCGGACATCGGGCGGGCATTCCGGATGAGCGAGCGGATCCAGGCCGGCACCGTCTGGGTCAACACCTATCGGGCGGTAAGCTTCATGGCACCGTTCGGTGGCGTGAAGGACTCGGGCATCGGCCGCGAGAACGGCATCTCCGCCGTGGACGAGTACCTCGAGACCAAGACGGTCTGGATGAACACCGGAGCGCCGGCCGGGAGTCCCTTTGTCATGCGGTGACGGCCGCGGGCGGTCGCTTGACGGCATCCTGCGGTTGCGAGAGCATCGGCTCACATCGCCGCTCTAACGAGCGTTCGACATGCCTGCCTTCGCGAAGGGGCACGCGCCGGTCCGTGAGGTCGCAGCAGAGAGAGGACTCATCGATGAGTTTCCGCCAGTCCGCCGAGAGCATCGCCAGGATCAACGCCACGCTGGCCAACAAGCGCCTGAGCGGTGAGCGTATCGAGGTCGCCTTCCGGAGCGACCCGGACGTCATCGCGTCGGTGCTCCCGGCGCCGCTCGTGCCGAGTGGCAATGACCGGGTGACCGTCCGCGTCACGCGCTGGGTGACGAACTACTGCGGCGCCTTCACGATGGCCGGGCTGTACGTCGACGCTGCTCACGACGGTCTGGATGGCGAGTACATCCTCTCGATGTTCATCGACACCTACGACGCCGCCCTGTTGATCGGACGCGAGGGCTTCGGCGAGCCCAAGAAGATGGCGTCGATCGACCTCTTCCGGAGTGGGAACGGCTTCGTCGGCACGGTCGACCGCATGGGCACCCGCTTGATGAGCTTGAACGTCGCGACCGGTGAGGACGAAGGTCCCAGCGAGGGGAGTGGGGCTCTCTACTCCATCAAGGCGACGCTCGCTCTCGGGGGCGGACTGGTGGATGACGCGCTGCTCATGGGTCAGGAAGTTCACGTGAAGAGTTCGGAGAACCGTCGCGGTCCGGGTTCGGTGAAGCTCGGCGGGACGCCCCACGATCCGCTGGACGAATTCCCGGTGCTCGAGGTCCTCGGCGCGTCGTATGCGGTGTCGGACATGGGGGAGACGCGTCCTCTGCGCGGAAAGCACGTCCAGGCCGTCATCCCGGCCGAGGAATTCCTCCCCTTCCACTACGGCCGCCTGGACGACTGGAGCGCGCACGACCTCCTCGGCCCGCTGGAGAGCGGCAAGGCCTGACCTCCCGACGACCGGTGGGCGGCCGGCGCGGTCGTCGGGCCCCGGAGTCGACCGGACCTCGCGCGTCGGCAGCACCCCTTCTGGAGATGGTGACCATGGCAGTAGAGACGTTCGAGCCCGCCCAGGCGCGACCGGTTCCGCAGGCGGGCCTGATGATGGACTTCCCGCTGACCGTCCACCACGTCCTCCGGCGGATGCAGACGATCCACGGCGCCAGCAAGGTCGTCACCCTGGTGGATCCGGAGACGGGTGCGGTCACCGAGCGCGAATTCCGCGACGTGGTCGCGCGCGCCGGCCGGCTGGCGCACGCGCTGGAACGTCTCGGGGTCCGCCCGGGGGACCGGGTCGCGAGCCTCGCGTGGAACAACGCCCAGCATCTCGAGGTGTACCTGGCCGTGATGTGCATGGGGGCGGTGCTGCACACCATGAACCTCCGCCTGCACGGGGACCAGCTGGCCTACACCGTCGAGCACGCCGGGGACGGCGTGGTGATCGTCGAGAGCTCGCTGGGCGGACAGTTGGCCGAGGTCCTGCCGCAGCTGCCCGGCGTCCGGCACGTCGTCGTCATCGCCGAGCCCGGCGAGGAGTGCCCGGAACTGCCCGACGCGCTCGACCTCGAGGCCCTCCTGGCGCAGGAGAGCTCGCACTTCCCGTGGCCGGAGATCGACGAGCGCTCGGCTGCAGCGCTCTGCTACACCTCGGGCACGACGGGTGACCCCAAGGGGGTCATGTACTCTCACCGGTCGATCGTCCTGCACGCGCTCGCGATGGCGGGTGCCGACGTGTATGGCATCACCAGCCGGGACCGGGTGCTGGCGCTGGTGCCGCTCTTCCACGCGATGGGCTGGGGCCTGCCCTTCGTGTGCGGTCTCGTCGGGAGCGACATCGTGATGCCGGGTAGGCACCTCAAGCCGGCTCCGCTGGCCCGGCTGATCGAGGCGCAGCGGACGACCTGGTCGGCCGGGGTCCCGACGCTGTGGCTCGACCTCCTCCACCACCTCGACAGCCTCCCGCAGGGCGAGACTCCCGACCTGTCGTCCCTGCAGACGATCCTCTGCGGCGGGACCGCCGTCCCCGAGACCCTCGTCCGGGAATACGACAGCCGGTTCGGCGCCGAGATGATCGAGGGGTGGGGGATGACCGAGATCTTCCCCGGCGCCACCGTCGAGCGGGCCGATCCGGACGACTCCGCGGTCGAGACCGGCGCGCGCCGCAGGAGTGCCGGCCGGATCTCGCCGCTGTACGAGCTCCGCCTCGTCGGCGACGAGGGCACCGTTCTCCCTCACGACGGTGTCGCCGTGGGGAACGTCGAGGTCCGCGGTCCGTCCGTGGCGAGCGGCTACTACCGCGCGCCCGCGGCCACCGCTGCCGCCGTCCACGACGGCTGGCTCCGCACGGGTGACGTCGGGACGATCGACGGCTCCGGCCACCTGCGCATCACCGACCGCGCGAAGGACGTCATCAAGTCCGGTGGTGAGTGGATCTCCTCGCAGGACCTCGAGGGCGAACTCATCGCCCACCCGGCGGTACGCGAGGCTGCCGTCATCGGCGTCGCCGACCCGCGGTGGGGTGAGCGGCCGCTCGCCTTCGTCGTGCTCGCTGCGCCGGTCACCGAGACGGAACTGAAGGAGTTCCTCTCCAGCCGGGTGGCGCGATGGTGGGTGCCCGAGCACTTCCGGATCGTCGAGCAGATCGCTCGGACCACGACGGGCAAGTACGACAAGAAGATCCTGCGTTCACTGGTCGACGACGACCAAGGGTGACCCGGTCGTCGCCCGACCGACCAGCCCCGTGAGGCTCCGAACGCCGTGACCTCAGCCCGCGGGCGCCGTGACCTCAGGCTGCGGCGGGCTTCGAGACGATCCGCACGGCGTAACGGGTGTACCTGTTGGCGATGTCGGCAGCCGACAGCGGGCCCTTGTCGCGGTACCAGTCCAGGATGCCCCCGAGCATGCCGAGGAGGGCCAGCGACGTGAGGTGGCTGTCGTCGACGTCGAAGACGCCTTCGGCGACCCCGTCCTTGATCAGGCCCTCCAGCACCTCGTTCACCATGTTCCGCCGCTCCAGGTACTTCACGCGGAAGTCGGGGCCGAGGAACCGCGACTCGTCGTGCAGCATCGCCAGGTCGCGGCGATGGGTGTAGTGCAGGGCGACCGAGCTGATGAAGTTCTCGAACCTCTTCTGGACGTCGGTGCCGGCTTCCTCGAGGCATGCGTGGCCATGGGCCCAGAAGTCGTCCATGGCGATGTCGAGGAGGGCGAAGAGGAGGCCCTCCTTGTTGCCGTAGTGGTAGTAGAGGGTCGGCATCGTGAGCCCCACTTCGGCCGCGATCTTGCGGACCGTGGTCCCGTGGTAGCCGTCCTGCTGGAAGTGGGTCAGCGCCGCGGCGAGGATCGGAGCGATGGGCGGGTCGGGGTACGTCCGCCAGTCGAAGTCGGTCGGCACTGCGTCTACGGCGGTCATGTCGGCTCCATCGCGTCTGTCCCTCGACGCAGTGGCCGCTTAACGAGCGGTCACTACATGAATGGCCCACTGTAACGGCTCAGAAGAGTGTTCGGCGACAGGGAGTGTCACATCCCTCCGACGGGTGGGGTCGGCGCAGAGACCGAACCGCTGGAGTCCGGCCCCCTGTCGTCAGAACCGGAGAGGTCGGCCGCGCACCGGCCTGGACCCAGCGCGAAGCTGCCGGCGGCGCTCGGGCCTGCTTGACGGGCTGCGTCTGTCATGACACGTTAACTAGCGCTAGGTACCGGCACGGCCGTCGGGCGAAGTCGGGACTCCTCGGGACCCGTCGAGCCAAGGTTCGGTCCCCGCGACCAAGAGCAGAGGGACGTGGATGAGCGACTTCGTACTGAGCAGAGTCGAGGGACACGTCGGCTGGCTCACGCTGAACGACCCGGATCGACTGAACCCGGTGACGTTCGCCAGGATCGCGGAGATCACCGCGGCCGCCGAGGCCATGTCGCTTCGCGACGACGTCCATGTCGTGGTCGTCACCGGGGCCGGCCGCGCCTTCTGCGCGGGCGCGGACCTGTCGGGGAACGACACCTTCCTCACGCAGGACAGTCCGCCGGCGAGCGGGTCGGTGGCCGAGGGCTCCGGGCTGTGGACGCTCACCGCGATGCGCCAGCCCGTGATCGCCATGCTGAACGGCGCGGCGGTGGGCTACGGGCTCGAGCTGGCGGTGCAGGCCGACGTGCGGATCGCGGCCGCGAGTGCCCGGCTCGGGCACCCGGCGGTCAAGTTCGGGACCATCACGGACACGGGTGCCGCGACGTGGCTGCTCCCTCGCCTCGTCGGCTGGGGTGTGGCGGCGGAGGTGCTCTACTCGGGCTCGCTGTACGGGGCCGCGGACGCGCTCGCCATGGGCCTGGTCAACCACGTCGTGCCCGACGACGAACTGCACGAGTTCACCACGCGGATGGCTGTGACGATGGCGGCGAACTCGCCCTGGGCGCTGCGGACGACGAAGGAACTGCTCTTCCAGGGCCTGCAGGAGTCGGCGCGCGCGAACATCCTCCAGCAGTCGATCAAGGTGAACGAGGGCGATCCCACCTACGACCCCTCGCCGCACCTGGCACGCTTCAGGAAGTGAGCCGCCCGCCGGCCTTGGCGAGGACCGATCGGGCCCGGACGGCCACCGCCTCGTCGAGCATCTGACCGTCCAGGGCGACGGCCCCAGCGCCGTCCGCGACCGACGCGTCGAGGGCCCCGAGCACTCGTCGGGCCCACGCGACCTCGTCGGCGGAGGGGCTGAAGATCCGGGTCGCCTCGGCGACCTGAGCCGGGTGGATCACCCAGGTGCCGTCGAGCCCGAAGGCCCGGGCGCGCTCCCGGTCCCGGAGGAACGGGGCGTCTGCCGCGGTCGAGAGCCAGGGACCGTCCAGTCCCACACGTCCGGCGGCGCGTACGGCCGTCACGACCTGGTGCCGCACGGCGTCCCACAGCGTCGGGTCCCCCCCGGCGTCTCGTCCGAGGTCGGCACCGAGGTCGGCGTATCCGACCACCACGGCCCGCACGAGCGGGCTCGCGGTGACGACGGCGTCGAGATCCCGGAGCGCTGCCGCGGTCTCCACGAGGACGTCCAGGGACACCTCAGGCAGACTCGTGGACCGATCGGCCAGGGCTCCACGGACCAACCGGTCGATGAACCCGACGTCCGCTGCGGACTCGACCTTGGGGACCACCAGGGTGAGCCGTCCCGGAGCGGCGGCGACCATCTCGAGTACGTCGTGGTGGCACCAGCGCGTCCCGATCTGGTTGATCCGCACCGCCACCGCTCTGCCCGGGCCGGCCCGTAGGACCTCTGCCGCGCTCGCTCGGGCCGCGTCCTTGGCCGAAGGAGCGACGGCGTCCTCGAGGTCGAGGACGACCTCGTCCGCCGCGGTTCCCAGCGCCTTCTCCACCTTGCGGGAGTCGGAGGCCGGGACCACGAGGCACGAGCGAGGGATGCGGTGCGTCTCGCCGAGCTCGGACGTCGTCGTCGGCATGGCGTGGTTCATGACGGCTTCGGCGCGAACTCGGCGCGGAGGGCGGCGTTGTCTGCCCCCAGCGCGGGCACCGGACCCATCGCCGGCTCGCGGCCGGCCACGGTGACGGGTGGGAGGAGGGCCTGGATGGGACCGCCCGCGGTGTCGACGTTCCGCCAGCGGTCGCGGGCCTGGAGCTGTGGGTGCTCGAAGAACTCCGCGGGCGTGCGCAGCCGGGCACAGGCGATCCCGACATCGTCGAGCTTCTCGACGGCCTCGTCGGCTGTCCGTCCGCTCCATGCGGCCTCGATCAGCGGGGTGATCTGGTCGTTGTTCTCCACCCGCTCGGTGTTGTGGGCGAAGCGGGGGTCGTCGACGAGATCGGGACGGCCGAGCACCTCGCGGCACACGAGGGCCCACTCGCGGTCGTTCTGGACGCCCAGGAACACCGCCGAGCCGTCACCGGTCCGGTAGGGGCCGTACGGGGCGATCGAGCTGTGTCGTGCCCCGGTCCGCTGCGTGGGTCGGCCCCCGTACACGGAGTAGTACGCCGGCTGCATCATCCATTCCCCCAGGGCGTCCAGCATGGCGACCTCGATGGTGCTGCCCAGACCGGTGCGGGTCCGCTCGTAGAGGGCCGTGAGGACGCCGGTGTAGGCGTACATGCCCGTGGCGATGTCCGCGATCGAGATCCCGACCTTGGCCGGCTCGTCGGGGCTCCCGGTGGCGGAGACGATCCCGGCCTCGCACTGGACGAGCAGGTCGTAGGCCTTCTTGCTGCGATAGGGGCCCGACGACCCGTAGCCGGAGATGGAGCAGTGGATCAGCTCGGGGCGCCGGGACCTGAGCGTCTCCGCGTCGAGCCCCAGGCGGGCCACGGCCCCCGGGATCAGGTTCTGCAGGAGGACGTCGGCCTCGTCCAGCATGGCGTCGAGGACCGCGCGGTCCTCGGGTGCCTTGAGGTCGAGCTCGATGCTCTCCTTGCCCCGGTTCAGCCAGACGAAGTAGCTCGCCTCACCGTTGACCGATCGGTCGTAGTCGCGGGCGAAGTCGCCCGCACCCGGCCGCTCGACCTTGATGACCCGCGCGCCGAGGTCGGCGAGCTGGCGCGTCGCGAACGGGGCGGCGACGGCCTGCTCGAGCGAGACGACGGTGATTCCGTGGAGGGGCAGCACAGTGGAGTCCTCAAGGGGAGGCGGGGGAGGGGGTCGTGGCGGCCGCCGGAGCCGGGGCCGGCATCAGATGGGCGCGCTCTCGACCACCTGACGGGCGATGACGCCCCGGAGGATCTCGTTCGTCCCCTCACCGACGATCATCAGCGGTGCGTCGCGGAAGTACCGCTCGACGTCGAACTCCGTCGAGTAGCCGTACCCACCGTGGATCCGGACGGCGCTGAGCGCGATCTTCATCGCGGTCTCCGACGCGAAGAGCTTCGCCATGCTGGCTTCCTTGTCCGCGCGGGCGCTGGACTCGTACCGCCTCGCCGCGTACTGGGTCAGCTGCCGTGCCGCCTCGAGCTCGGTGGCCATGTCGGCGAGGTAGTTGCCGATCGACTGGTGCTGCCAGATCGGCTTGCCGAAGGACTGGCGCTCCTGCGCGTACCGGACCGAGTCGTCGAGTGCGGCCTGCGCGACCCCCAGTGCCCGCGACGCGACCTGGATCCGCCCCATCTCGAGCCCGCGCATCATCTGGGCGAACCCGCGCCCCTCCTCGGTCCCCAGGAGGGACGAGCGGGGGACCCGGAAGTCGGAGAACGCGAGCTCGCACGACTCGACGCCCTTGTAGCCGAGCTTGGGAAGGTCGCGCGAGACCTCGAAGCCGGGCCCCTTCTCGACGAGGAGGATGCTGATCCCCTTGTGGGCAGGACGCGCGTCGGCGTCCGTACGGCACAGCAGCGCGATGAGCTGGGACCTCCGTGCGTTGGAGATCCACGTCTTGGAGCCGTTGATGACGTAGTCGTCGCCGTCCGTGCGCGCGACCGTGCGCATCGCCTGGAGGTCGGACCCGCCGCCGGGCTCGGTGAGGGCCATGGTCGCCCGGACGTCGCCGGTCGCCATGCGGGGCAGGTACGTGGCCTTCTGCTCGTCCGTGCCGTAGGCCAGCAGGAGCTTGGCGACGACGGTGTGCCCGCCCATGGCGCCGGCGAGGCTCATCCACCCGCGGGCGAGCTCCGCCGTCACCGCCGCGTAGCAGGGCGCGCTGACGGCGACCTCGCCCCAGGGCTCCGGGATGGCGAGGCCGAAGATGCCCATCGCCTTCATCTGCTCGATGAGGTCTTCGGGATAGGTGTTGGCGTGCTCGAGTTCCTGGACGACCGGCTTGACCTCACGGTCGACCCAGGTACGCACCAGCTCGATGACGGACAGCTCGTCGTCGGTGAAGTCGTTCATCACTGCGCCTCCTGGCGGTACGTGGCTGTTGCTTCCATGGCGAGGGAACCGCTGCCCGAGGTGGCCCACAGGGTCGCCGCAGTGCCGGCACGGCGGCCGTTGACCGTGAAGGCGTCGGGGCTGAACAGGGGCGACCGCGCCCGGTAGTCGAGCGCGGCGAGCCGGTCGCCCTGGCTCTCGGCGAGATCGGCGAGGAGCGTCGCCAGGAGCGGTCCGTGCACGACGAGTCCGGGGTAGCCCTCGACGTCACGGGCGTACTCGACGTCGTAGTGGATCCGGTGGCTGTTGAAGGTCAGCGCGGAGTAGCGGAACAACGCGGTGCTGGCGAACTGCCAGGTCCGCGAGAACTCCGGGTCCACCGGCGCAGGCGCGGCGGCGCCGCCGGTCTCTGCGGTCAGCTCGCGGTAGACGATCTTCTGCGTCTCCGCGACGGCCAGGCGGTCCCCGACGCGGAGCTCGTGCTCGACGGTGACGAAGTAGAGGGGGCCGCTGCGGCCGCTCTTCGCCGTGATGTCGCTGATGGTGCTCACCCGCGTGGCGGTCTCACCGAGGCGCAGCGGCTCGTGGAACCGCAGGTCCCCGGCGGCCCACATGCGGCGCTCGAGCGGCACCGGCGGCATCACGATGCCGCGGGCGGGATGGCCGTCAGGCCCGAGCCTGGAGCTCTCGACGAAGTCGTGGAAGTACAGCCAGTGCCACGCGGGCGGCAGAGCCTGTCCCGCGACGAACGTCGGAGGGCGGTCGAGGGTCACGGCCATGCGGTTGGCCTGGTCCGGGTGGAGGTGGGCCGTCGACGTGGACGACCGGCCCGTCCACGTCGTCCAGTCGGCCGCAGCCGCGTCGTCGTCGTGGTCGGACACGAGCGCCCCCTTCGGTTGGCTTCGCTCTAGCATGATGAGGAATGCACGGCCCCGTCGAATACCGTCTGTGCATGACTTCATCCGGCCGGCGCATGGGAGCGGAGGAGGATCGGTGGATCTCAGGCAGCTCCGCGCGGTGGTGACGGCGGCCGAGACCGGCAGCGTGACGAAGGCCGCGCAGCTCCTCTACCTGGCGCAGCCCGCCGTCTCACGTCAGATCTCCAGCCTGGAGGAGGAGCTGGGGGTCCAGCTCTTCGATCGCACCAGTTCCGGGATGCGACCGACCGCCGCCGGGCTCGCCTTCGTCACCCGTGCGCGGCGCGTCCTGAGCGAGCTCGAGCGTGCGAGGGCCGAGGTGGCGCCCACCCGCGAGGCGGTCACCGGGATCGCGACCATCGGGATCCTCGGTTCTGTTGAACATCTCCTGGCGGGGCCACTCGTCGAGGTGATCGGTCGCAAGCACCCCGGGATCGAGCTGCACCTGGCCACGGCCTACTCAGGCCACCTGCAGCAGTGGCTCGACGACGGAGACCTCGACCTCGCGCTGCTGTACAACCTGACCACCACGCAGTCGGTCCGGGTCCTGCCGCTGCTGCGGGACAAGCTCTGGGCCGTGGCGCCCCGGGAGGCCGGGCTGAGGGCGGACCAGCCCGTCGATCTCGCCACCGTGCTGTCCCACCCGTTCATCATGCCGATCGCCGGTCAGCACGGGATCAGGCTGCTCCTGGACGAGGCCCGCCTGCACTGCGACGTGCAGCCGCGAGTGGTCGCGCAGGCGAACTCCATCGCGCTGCAGACACTCTTGGTCGAAGCCGGTCACGGGTGGACCGTCCTGCCGGGTGCCGGGGTGTCGCACCATGCGCTCGAGGGACGTCTCAGCGCCGCGCCGCTGAGAGCGCCGGAGATCGTCCGTACGGTCGGCCTCGGGCTCCCGCGCGCGGGGAAGACGCCACCAGCGGTCGAGGTCGTGGCGACGGAGCTGCTGACGCTCGTGCGCGCCGCGGTGCGCTCGGGTCGCTGGGCGTCCGCCGAGCTCATCACGAACGCCGTGCCCTCCGAGCTGCCGGCTGTCCGTGACGGAGCAGCGGGCACTGCCTAGCTAGCGCATGCTATTGACGCTGCGGAGTGGTCGCCGTAGCGTCCCGCTATGGCTGGGGTCACACACTGCTCGCAGGGGGCGGCCACCGTCATGTCGGGGGCAGCCGACGGTGCGACTGCCCCTACGCCCCGCCGGAGCCGTCGTCGTGCCGCGAGCCGGCACGGGGCTCCGGCGTGATGCGTCGGGGCCTCGGGCGCCTGCCGAACGGCATGTCGTGATCAAGGATGACAACACGAAGGAGAAGGTGTCGTGAAGACAGGCGTGCTCTCGATGAACACGGACGAGGATCCGATCCCCCCGCTGGAGCTCGCTCGGCTGCTCGAGGACAGCGGCATCGAGTCGATCTTCGTCCCGGACCACTCGCACGTGCCCGTCGGGGCAGACGTGCCCGAGGAGATGAAGGTCGTGTACGGCGGCGAGGAGGAGAAGCGCGATGCGCGCTTCAAGGCCTCCCATGGCGGCCTCCAGCGCGAGTACTACCACAACTACGACCAGCTCACGACGCTGACCGCGATGGCCGCCGTGACGACGACCCTCAAGGTGGGCACCGGCATCTGCCTGGTCGTCCAGCGGGACCCGTTCTTCCTGGCCAAGCAGATCGCGACGCTCGACCATTTCAGCGGCGGTCGGTTGATCTTCGGGGTCGGCGCCGGGGCCGGCTGGAACGCGGAGGAGCTCGAGAACCACGGGGTCGTGCTCAAGACGCGGTGGGCCCTCATGCTCGAGCGCGTCGAGGCGATGAAGGCGATCTGGACCACCGAGAAGGCCGAATACCACGGGGATCACGTCGACTTCAAGCCCCTGTTCAGCTGGCCCAAGCCCATCACGCAGCCGCATCCGCCGGTCCTCATGGGGGGCATGGGGCCGACCGTCGTCGACCGCGCCCTGAGCCACGCGGACGGCTGGCTCCCCGGGCACACCGACGACACCTTCGACGGCCTCGGTGACCGGATCACCGAGTTGCGCGAGCGCGCTGCAGCGGAGGGCAGGACGGTCGACGTCACCCTCAACTTCGGCCGTCTCGACTTCGTCGACCAGTACCACGCCCTCGGCGTCGACCGGGTCCTCTACTCGCTGCCCACCCCGACCACGGCCACCGAGAGCGAGATCCGGCAGTTCATCAAGGACCTGAGCAAGATCGCGCAGGAGGCGGACGAGACCTCGCCGGCACCTGCGGGGGCCTGAGTCCCGGGCGGAACACCCACAGCCCCGGCCCGGCGAGGACGTCGGGCCGGGGCTCGGCTCCTTACGAGCCGATCGACCATGGAGGCGAGTCACATCAAGATCGGGATCCTCGGCGCCGGATTCATCGGCGCCACTCTCACCCGCCGCCTGAGCGAGGCCGGCCACCAGGTCAAGGTGGCGAACTCCCGGGGGCCGGAGACCATCGACCCGGGCATGCTGGTCGCAGGTGCCGTGGCCGTGACCGCCGACGACGTGGTCGTCGACGTCGACGTGCTCATCACCTCGATCCCGTTCAACCGGATGCCGGGGATCGCGCCCTTGGTGGCGCGCACCTCGCCCGACACCACGATCATCGACACCTCGAACTACTACCCGCACCGGGACGGCCACATCCCCGCGATCGACGACGGCCAGGTCGAGAGCGTCTGGGTGTCCGAGCAGCTGGGGCGCCCGATCGCCAAGGCGTGGAACGCGATCCCCGCGGAGTCGTTCGCCGGCAAGGCGAGCAGCCCGGGATCGCCGGGGCGGATCGCCATCCCGATCGCGGCGGACCGCGACGGAGATCGCTCCGTCGCGATGCGGCTCGTCGAGGAGACCGGATTCGACGCCGTCGACGCGGGCGAGATCGCCGACTCGTGGCGGCAGCATCCAGGCGCTCCCACCTACTGCACCGATCTTACCCGTGACGAACTGCGAGCGGCTCTCGCATCGGCGGAGAAGGACCGGATCCCGCGACGGCGGGACCTCAGCATGGCCGTCGTCGGCGAGCGCGTCTCCGGCGACGGAGGCAAGGGCGACGGCTTCGGGGACTGGCTGGTGCAGCTCAACCGGGCGATCTACCTGTAAGCGGGCATCCGGTCGGGGGCGTGATCGCTCGACCGAGCCGTCCCGCTACTCTAGCGATCGCTAAGCAACGTCGAACGGTGGAGGCAGCGTGGAGATCGAGGGCAAGAGCGCACTGGTGACCGGAGGCGCCTCGGGCCTCGGGCTCGCGACCGTACGGCGGCTGGCCGACGCCGGCGCCGACGTCGTCGCGGTGGACCTGCCTCAGGCCGACCGGACCGCGCTGGATGCGCTGGGGGATCGGGTCCGGTTCGCGCCGGCCGATGTCACCGACGAGGAGGGCGTGGCCACGGCGGTCCGACTGGCCAACGAGGACGGTCGCCTGGCCGTCGCCGTCAACTGCGCGGGCATCGGCGTCGCCATCAAGACCGTGGGCAAGAAGGGCGCCTTCCCACTCGCGGACTTCGAGCGTGTGGTGCGGGTGAACCTGATCGGCACGTTCAACGTCATCCGGCTGGCGGCCGAGGCCATGGCGGACAACGAGCCCATCGACGCCGAGCGCGGCGTCATCGTCAACACCGCGTCCGTGGCGGCGTTCGAGGGGCAGGTCGGGCAGGCCGCCTACTCCGCCTCGAAGGGCGGCATCGTCGGGCTGACCCTCCCGGTGGCACGTGACCTCGCGCCGCTCAAGATCAGGGTCGTGACCATCGCGCCGGGCCTCTTCGAGACCCCGCTGCTCGGCGCCCTGCCGGAGGAGGTGCGCGAGGCCCTGGGAGCCCAGGTCCCCCACCCGAGCCGGCTGGGCGACCCGGCCGAGTACGCCCACCTGGTCAGTTCCATCGTCGCGAACCCCATGCTCAACGGCGAGACCATCCGGCTCGACGGCGCGATCCGGATGGCGCCGCGCTGAGTCGCCGGCCCGACGTCCGCCCCGCTATCCCCGTGGAGTCCCCGATGACCTCTCCCGCAACCGCCGAGCCCAGCGAGGAGGCCGCGCTCTACGAGCGATCCGGCCACGTCGCCGTCATCACCCTCAACCGGCCCAGGGCGTTGAACGCCGTGAACGCCGCGCTGTCGACCGCCGTCGGTCACGGTCTGGAGCGTGCAGCCGACGACCCGGACGTCCGGGTGGTCGTCGTGACCGGTGCGGGCCGGGCCTTCTGCGCCGGTGCGGATCTCAAGGAGCTGGCGGCGGGTCGGGACGTGCACGCACCGGATCATCCGGAGTGGGGCTTCGCCGGCCTGGTCCGGCACTGGATCGACAAGCCGGTGGTCGCGGCCGTCAACGGCTTCGCCATGGGCGGCGGCACCGAGATCGCGCTCGCCTGCGACCTCGTCGTCGCCGCCGAGGACGCCACCTTCGGCCTCCCGGAGGTCAAGCGCGGTCTGCTGGCCGCTGCCGGTGGCGTGGTGCGGCTGCAGCGTCAACTGCCGTTCAAGCGGGCGCTCGAGCTGGCCCTGACCGGCGACGGCATCACCGCGCGGCAGGCAGAGCACTGGGGACTGGTCAACATCCTGGCCGAGCCGGGGAAGGCGCTTGCCGACGCCCTGGACCTCGCGGCGCGGATCGCCGAGAACGCGCCCCTGTCGGTGCAGCACACCAAGCGGATCATGCACCGGACCGCCGCGGCGGGATCGGACTGGGACCCCGAGTGGTCACACGGGGAGGTGTGGGCGCTGAACGAGCAGGCGAAGGACGTCGTCTTCGCCACCTGTGACGCCCAGGAGGGCGCCACCGCGTTCGCCGAGAAGAGGCCGCCTGTGTGGCAAGGACGCTGACCTCAGCGGGGGAGTGCGCTACCCCTGCACCCGGTCGGGTGGGCCGGAGTCGGGCCGCAGATCCAGGACTGCGGCCAGTTCACGGAACTCCTCGAGGGGGTCCCGTCCGGGGTGCATGAGCAGTTGCACGGCGACGTGGTCGGCGCCGTGCTCGACGTGGGCCTCCAGGCGAGCCCGCACGGTGTCCGGTTCCCCGTGCACGACGAGGTCGTCGATCAGCGAGTCGCTGCCGCCATGGTCCATCTGCGCGTCGGTGTAGCCGAGCGTCCGCAGGCTGTTCCGGTAGTTGGCGAGCCGCAGATAGGGCTCGGCGACCACCGGACGACCGATGGAGCGCGCGGTGACGGGGTCCCGGTCCAGGACGACCTTCTGCTCGGGTGCCAGGTAGACGGCCGGCCCCAGGAGCTCCCGGGCGTGTGCCGTGTGTGCGGGCGTCACGAGGTAGGGGTGTGCCCCACGGCTCCGGGCGGCAGCGAGCCCGACCATACGGTCGCCCAGGGCGGCGAGGATCCTGCGCTCGGGTGGCACGTCGTGTGCGTCGAGCCGGTCCAGGTACCGCGAGACGGCCGTGTACGGCCTGGTGTACGTGTCCTGGAAGGCCTCGCGGTGGCCGCTGCCGACACCCAGCAGGAACCGCCCCGGGAAGCGCTCGTCGAGGCGGTGGAACGACCGGGCGACCGCGTCCGCGTCGGTGCTCCAGACGTTGAGGATGCCGGTGGCGACGGTCAGGTACCGCGTTGCCGCCAGCAGGAGTTCCGCGGTCCGGAGGGCGTTGTCCCGCGAACCGCCGATCCACAACGTGTCGAAGCCGAGGGCCTCCAGTTCGGCGGCCGACTCCGGCGTCCAGTCCCGCTCGACGCGCCAGATGCCCCAGCTCCGCACGGTGCTCATCTCCCTGTCGTCGTCGGCGGCGCCGGACGTCGGGCTCAGCCTGAGATGTTCCGCTGGGTCGTGCCCTTCCTGATGTCGCGGAAGGGCACGCCACGGTCGGGGGTGTGTGCCCTCGGCATGCCGAGCAGGCGCTCACTGATGATGTTGCGCTGGATCTGGTCCGTGCCGCCGCCCACCGAGTTCGTGAAGGCGTTCATCATCTCGCGGTTGACGTCGTCGCCGGTGCGGTTCTCCGGGCCGTACAGCATCGCCTCCGGACCCAGCATCTGGGCCTTGAACCGGCCCACGGAGTGCAGGATCCGGGAACTGGCGAGCTTGCCGAGGGCCGCCGCCGCGACCTGGCTCTGGGCACTGTCGCTCGCCGAAGACAGTCGCTCGGTCGTCCACTCGTGCACCAACCGCCACGTGTGCAGCTGGACGATGGTCTGGCGGATGGCGGAGTCGTCGGCCCGGCCGGCGCGACGTGCCGCCCGGACGAGGTCTGCCGCGCCGTCGGCGATGGGCGCGAGGGCGCTCCGGTGGTCCCCGGCGGTCTCCTCGGTCCGGCCGATGGACTCCAAGTACTCGCCCAGCCACTCGCGCTCGGCGCCGAGCGCGACCTGCAGGATCGCCCAGCCGTCGTTGATCTCGCCGACCACGTTCTCGACGGGCACGCGCACGTCCGTCAGGAAGACCTCGTTGAACTCGGAGTCCCCCGTGATCTGCTTGATCGGCCGGACCTCGACGCCCGGCTGCTGCAGATCCACGATGAAGAAGCTGATGCCCTGGTGCTTCGGCACGTCCTCGTCGGTCCGCGCGAGCAACGCCCCCCAGGTGGAGTCGAGTGGGCCCGAGGACCAGACCTTCTGGCCGTTGACGATCCAGTGGTCCCCGTCGAGCACGGCCCGGGTCTGGAGGCCGGCCAGGTCCGAGCCCGCATTCGGCTCGCTGTACAGCGCCAGTCCGCCGTCGGCGTCTCCGACGAGAAGATCCCGGACGAACTGCTCCCGCAGCGCCGGGAGGCCGTGGAGAGCGACCACCAGGCCGATCATCCTGACCCACCCGTCGACCACGCCGGGGCCGAGGTCCTGACAGGCCCGGGGCGCGCCGACCGCGGTGAACTCCGCGCCGACGACCTGCGCCAGGCTCTTGCTGAGGCCGAGGCCGTAGGCGTTCTCCGGGAACGTCGGCGCCGCCCAGCCGGCGAGGACCACCTTCTCTCGCCACTCGCGGTCGTCGACTCCCCGCCAGTTCTCGGCGAGCCAGTCGCGCACCTGTTCAGCGAGCCGGTCGGGGGCGATGTCGTTGTCCATGCTGAAGACTCCTCTTCGTGGTCGGGCCGGCTCAGAGGCCGAGGTGGCCGGCCAGCCGCTCACGGTGCTGGGTCGAGTCCCCGAGGAACACGGCCATGGACTTGGCCCGCTTGAAGTAGAGATGGGCCGGCACCTCCCAGGTGAAGCCCATCCCGCCGTGGACCTGGATGTTCTGGTGCGATGCGAGCTCGAAGGCGTCGGAGCAGTAGGCCTTCACCAGGGGCGCGACGGCGGAGAGCTCCGCGCCCTCGTGCCCGCTGGCCGCCGCGAGCCCCACGTGCATGGCCGACCGCGCGGACTCCACCTCGAGCATGACGTCAGCGAGCATGTGCTTCAGCGCCTGGAATGCGCCGATCGGCTGGCCGAACTGGATCCGGATCTTGGAGTACTCCACCGCCATGTCGAGCGCCGCCTGCGCGCCACCCACCTGCTCGGCAGCCAGGGCGACGACGGCGAGGTCCAGGACCTTGCTCAAGGTCGTCCAGCCCGCGCCTTCCACTCCGAGCAGCCGCGCAGGCGTGTTCTCGAAGGTGACGACAGCGACCTTGCGCGTCTGGTCGAGCGTCTCCGTCAGCCGCGTGGTCAGCCCAGGAGCGCCCTTGTCGACGGTGAACAGCGAGACGGAGCTACCGGTGCGGGCCGCCACGACGACGAGGTCGGCGACGTGGCCGTCGAGCACGAAGAGCTTCTCGCCGGTGAGGCGGTACGAGTCGCCGTCCGCCGTCGCCGCCATCTCGATCCCGGCTTCGTCCCAGCGACCCGAGGCCTCGACGAACGCGAGCGCGCCCACGACGTCGCCCGAGGCGATGCCCTCGAGGTACTCCTTCTGCGCGGCCGTGTCTCCGCTCTCCAAGAGGCAGGAGGTGGCCAGGACCACGGTGGAGAAGTAGGGCGCGCAGAACAGCGCCCGGCCCATCTCCTCCAGGACGACGCCGAGTTCGACCCAGGTGTACCCGGAGCCGCCGTGCTCCTCCGGGACGATCAAGCCCTGGAGACCCAGCTCCGACGCGATCTGCCGCCAGACGTCGCGGTCGTACCCCTCGTCGGTGGCCATGAGGCGGCGTACCTCGGACTCCGGTGACCGGTTCGCGAAGAAGGCCCGCAGGGAAGACCGAAGGCTCTCGTGCTCCTCGGTGAAGACCGACACCATGATTCCTCCTGAGGCGCTCCTCCGGGAGCGCGACCGTCGAGCCCAAGGATGGAACGTCTTCGGAGGGTATGTGCGCCCCTGAAAGCGGTCAAGCGAGCGATCGCTAGGGACGGATCTATCGCTCGTTACGCTGCTCGGCTAGGGTGACCCGCAGCACGTTCGGATCGTCCCGCCAATCGCGTGGGATCGCCGGCGGCGCCGCGCAGTCCCGTCTCGTGGATGGAGTCCCCGCATGGCCAGCACGTCCGATCGCCTCCCCCTGGCGGGTGTCCGCGTCGTCGAGATGACCGACGGGTTCCTGGACATGGCGGGTCGGCTCCTGGCCGACTTCGGGGCCGACGTCATTAAGGTGGAGACCGCCGGCAGCCGCGAGCGCGAGGCCGCCGGCAACCCCGAGCGCACACCGGACGTCGACGACACGGACGTCCGTCACCTCATCGAGAACTTCAACAAGTCAGGCGTCGCCCTGGATCCGTCCGATGCGACCGGCGCCGGGCAGCTGTGGCGCCTGCTCGAGTCGGCTGACATCGTCATCCTCGC
Organism: Trujillonella endophytica; assembly: GCF_900110555.1. Lineage (GTDB taxonomy): Bacteria > Actinomycetota > Actinomycetes > Mycobacteriales > Geodermatophilaceae > Trujillonella > Trujillonella endophytica. The sequence continues at coordinate 167,688 of NZ_FOEE01000002.1, read as the reverse complement.
GAACCAGAGCGCCCGGGTGGAGGCGCTGGACCCGGAAGAGGTCCACTCCCGCCTCCCGCACCTCGTCGTCCTCGCGGTGAGCGACTTCGGGCGAACCGGCCCGTACAAGGACTTCGTGGGCACGGACGCCGTACACCTGGCCCTGGGCTCGCAGCTGAGCCGGTCGGGCTTCTGGCCGCGCGAGCCCGCCCTGGTCCCGTTCGACCTGGCCTACCACTCGAGTGCCGCCCAGGCCGCGTGGGCCGCCCTGGTCGCCTACTTCGAGCGACTGCAGTCAGGGCGCGGCGACCTCATCGACTTCTCCGTCTTCGAGGCGACCATCGAGGTGGTGGATCCGCCCTTCGGTACGGCGGGCACGGCGACGGCCGGCACCAAGCAGACCCAGGCGCCGACGGATCCCTACAGCTCCGAGTGGACCAGGCCCCGGTCCAAGCCCTATCCGATCTATCCGTGCGCCGACGGCTACGTGCGGTGCCTCGTCCTGGCTCCCGGCCAGTGGCGGGCCATGTACGGCTGGCTCGGTGAGCCAGACGAGTTCGCCGACCCCAAGTACCAGACCATCCTGGGCCGGGACCGGGAGCAGGCGGCTCTGGAGCGGGCCTACGTGGAGCTCTTCCGGGACAAGACGAAGGCCGAACTGGCCGTGGAGGGCCAGAAGCGGGGCGTGCCGATCGCCCCGGTCCTGAGCCCGACGGAAGTCGCCGTGCAGGAGCACTTCGAGCAGCGCGGCGCCTTCGTGGACGCCGAGATCTCTCCCGGGCTCCGTGCGGTGATCCCGTCGGGGTTCCTCGAGATCGACGGGGAGCGAATCGGCTACCGGCGGCGGGCCCCCGAGCCGGGGGAGCACAACGCCCTGCTCTCCGACCTCCCGGCCTCGTCGGCGGCGCGGCCGGCAGCGTCCGACCCGGCGGACGGCTCGTCCAGCGCGGCGCCGTCGTTGCCGCTGTCCGGCCTCCGTGTCATCGACTTCGGGAGCATCGTCTTCGGTGCCGAGGCCGGTCGCCTCTTCGCCGACCTGGGTGCGGACGTCATCAAGATCGAGAACGCTGCCTTCCCCGACAAGTATCGCGGTGGCAGCGAACCGGGCTCCCTGATCGCGAAGAACTTCGCGCTGGGCAACCGCGGCCGCCGTAGCTTCGGCGTCGACACCCGGACCGAGGCGGGCCGCGACCTGGTGAAGGGTCTCGTGGCCACGGCCGACGTCGTCGTCTCCAACTTCAAGCCCGGCACGCTCGAGCGTCTGGGCCTGGGGTACGACGAGCTGTCCGCCGTCAACCCGAAGATCGTCTGGATGTCGTCCAGCGGCTTCGGTGACACCGGGGCCTGGGCGTCCTGGCTGGCCTACGGGCCGGCTGTCCGGAGTGCCTCCGGGCTGACCCACCTGTGGCGCTATCCGGACGACCCGGGTGGCTTCGGCGACACCACGACCGTGTACCCCGACCACCAGGCCGCCCGGATGGCCGGCCTGGCCGTCCTCTCCGCGGTGATCCGCAGCCGGGCCACCGGGAAGGGGGCGAACATCCGGGTGTCGCAGGCAGAGGTCGTGCTCAACCACCTGTCCGAGGAGTTCGCCCGGGACGCCCTGGGGCTGTCGTCGCCCGAGGCGAAGGGCGCCCCCTGGGGTGTCTACGAGTGCGCAGGTGACGACGAGTGGTGCGCGATCTGTGTCCGGGACGACGCCGACTGGGCGAACTTCCGCTCGGCGCTGGGGAACCCCTCGTGGGCCGGGGCCGAGGAGTTCGCCGACGCGCATGCACGCCGCGACCACCACGAGGCGCTGGACGGTCACGTCCGAGACTGGGCCGCGAGCCACACGGCCGACTCGGTCATGACACTCCTCCAGTCCCACGGGGTGCCGGCCGGCGCCATGAAGCGGCCGCCCGAGCTGCTCGACGACCCGCAACTCCTCGCACGGGACTACCTGGCGCTCCAGGACCAGCCCGGCTTCGCCGAGCCGCTGAACACGGTGCGGCGCCCGTTCCTCGCCCGTCGGATCCAGAGCTCACCGGTGCGGCCGTCCCCGGAGATGGGGCAGGACACCGTCGCGATCTGTTCCGAGCTCCTCGGCATGAGCGCGGCCGAGATCGATCGACTCACGGGCGACGGCGTGCTGCAGACGGCGGATGGTTCGCGGTAGGCGGCCGAGCGACCGTGCATTCCCGCCGATCGTCAGCCTCGGCGCGACCTTGACGGGAGCAACTGTGACGGGCACCATGAATTATCGATCGATCGCTATACAGATGTTGCCCGCTGCGGTGAACCCGCTCGTGTCCGGCACAGGAAGGAAGGCTCTGTAGATGGACTACGGAGATGCCCTGGAGACGATGCGGATCACCCGCGAGGCGACGGTCGTGACGATCACCTTCACCCGCCCCGACCTGATGAACCGGTTCGACGTCCCGCAGGAGACGGAGTTCATCGAGGCGCTCAAGTTCCTCCGGCACACCGACGACGATGTGCGTGCCGTGATCCTTGCCGCGGAGGGCAAGGCGTTCTCCGCCGGCGGAGACGTGAACACGGTCTTGGCGATGGCCTCTGACTTCGGCGCCCGAAAGCGGGCGGTGGCCGCGGGGCTCGAACTCATGACCGAACTGCTGTCGTTCCCGATCCCGATCGTCACCGCCATCCAGGGCGCCGCGATGGGTCTGGGTGCCAACGTCGCGTTCGCCACGGACGTCGTCGTCGCGTGGCGGGGAGCCCGGCTGGCTGATCCGCACGTGCGGATCGGCGTCGTCGCGGGGGACGGGGGCGCGGTCGTGTGGCCCCTGTCGGCCGGCATCCTGCGCGCCAAGCGGCACCTGCTGACCGGCGATCCGATCACGGCGGAGGAGGGCTACGCCTTCGGCCTGGTCACCGATCTGGTTGACGCTCCCGAGGACGTCCTGCCCTGCGCGCGTGCGCTCGCCGACAAGATCGCGTCCCTGCCGCCCCTGGCCGTCCAGGGGACCAAGCAGGCCCTCAATCGGCTCCTCGGGCAGCGTGCCGGGGAGGTCCTGGAACTGAGTCTCCAGCTCGAGGCCATGACCATGGCCACCGATGACGTCGTCGAGGCGACGACGGCATTCCTGGAGAAACGCCCTGGCGTCTTCAGGGGCCAGTGAGCCCCAGGACGCTCGCACCGATCCGTTCGACCACCATCCCAACCAACGGAGGTCACACCCATCATGACGTCTCTGATCGACGCCCCGGAGAAGAGCACGAAGCAGGCGACGTCCGACGTCGCGCAGAAGTGGGTCGAGGTGGCCCGGTCCCTCGCCCCCCTCGTCGAGGCCGAGCGCCCGCAGGGCGACGAGGACACCGTCGTCACGGCGAAGCTCGTCGAGGCGTGGCGGGACGCCGGCCTGTACCGGCTGCTCCAGCCGAGCCACCACGGCGGTGAAGGTCTGGACGTCGTGAGCTACCTCAAGGTGGTGGAGGAGGTCTCTCGCCAGGACGCCTCTGCAGGATGGGTGTTCGCCCTCCACTCGATCGGCACGATCTTCCCGGGGATCGTCCTCCCCGCCGACAGCTACCGCGAGCTGGTCGGGCCGAACGGCAGTAACACCGCCTGCGGTTTCGCGTTCGGCAAGGTCCCGGGAACCGCCAAGCCCGTCGACGGTGGGTACCTCGTGGAGTCCGAGCCGATGCCGTTCGGCTCCGGCACGCAGCGTGTCGACCGGGTGGCGAGCGCGCTGTACCTGCTGGACGAGAACGGCGACAAGGTGCTCGGTGAGGACGGGAACCCGGTCGTGGTAAACGCCTACATGGACCCCGAGAACATCGAGTGGTTGAACAACTGGCACGCCACCGGCCTGAAGGCGTCCGGCTCCGGTCACTACCGGGTCAAGGAGCACGTCCTCGAGGCCAAGTGGCTCTCGAACGCCCCCGGTGAGCGGTCCTCGGGGACGATCTTCGGCATCGGCTTTCTCGCCACCGCGCACCTGCACCACACCGGCGTCGGGCTCGGGGTGGCGAAGCACGCCATCGAGGAGATCGCCAAGATCGTGAAGGGGAAGCGTCGCGGGGACATCGCGGCCGTCGACGAGCACCCGCTCTTCCAGTACGACTTCGTGCGCATCGACGGCGAGTACCGGGCTGCACGTGCTTTCGTCCTCGGCGCATACCAGGATCTCTGGGATGCCTCTGCCGAGGGGCGCGTGACCGAGCTGCTCGGGGCGCGGGTCGAGCAGGCGGACCTGCACCTGAACCGCGTGCTCCGGGACATCGTGTCCACCGTGTCGGTGTGGGCCGGTTCCGAGGCCATCCCGGCGGACGGCGTCATCGCACGGATCAACGCCGACACCTCCGTCGCGCTGAACCACCTCCTGCTCAGCCCCCACCAGGCCGGCAAGCTCGCGCCGGTGTTGCTCGAAGCAGCCCGGGCCGAATCGGCGATCGGGTCCTGACCTCCTGACATCCGCCTCCGCCGGGCCCGTGGCGGCGGCGGACGTCACCGCGTAGGCCGGGTGCTGACCTGGGGAGTCAGCACCCGGCCAACGCGTTCGGCGAACGGGACCGGGTCCCGACGACAGAACGGCGGAAGTGCCATGACCCACGAGTTCACCGCGCAGCAGTTCCGCCAGGTGCTCGGCCAGTACCCGACCGGCGTCGTCGTCGTGACGGCCACGATCCCGGGAGCACCGCCTGCGGCCCTCACGATCGGATCGTTCTCCTCGGTCTCGCTGGACCCCCCGCTCGTCGCGTTCTACCCGGGCAAGGACTCCAGCACCTGGCCGAAGATCCAGGCGCAGGGCCGCTTCTGCATCAACGTCCTGGGAGCGGACCAGGAGGCGCTGTGCCGGGCGTTCGCCACGAAGGGCGCGGACAAGTTCGCCGGCGTCGCCTGGCACCCGGCGCCGAGCGGCGCGCCGATCATCAATGGTGCGGTCGCCTGGATCGACTGCGAGATGGAGGACGTCCTGACCCTGGGGGACCACTACCTGGTCGTCGGCCACGTCACCGCTCTCGAGACCGAGTCCCAGGACCTACCGCTGCTGTTCTTCCGCGGTGGGTACGGCCGGTTCCTGCCGTCGTCGCTCGCGGCGTCCGAGTCCAGCCTTGCGGAGTTCCTGCCGGTCGTCGAGGCGGTGCGCGCCGAACTGGAGAGCGTCGCCCGCGACTGCGGTTCGGAGTGCAACCTGGCCGCGCAGATCCGCGACGAGTTCGTCGTCCTCGCCGGCGCCGGCGCACAGGCGTCGCCGCGTGGCAAGCGGCCGACCCGCGTCGGCCGCCGCCTTCCCTACCTCGCGCCGATCGGGGCCCCGTTGGCCGCCTGGGGTGACCCGGCAGACCTCGACCGCTGGGTCTCGCCCGTGAGCGACGCGAGTGTGGACGGACTCGAGAGGTGGCAGGACACGCTGGACGTGATCCGCCGGCGTGGCTACGTGATCGGTCGGGGCGACACGCCCTACGCCGCGATGGAGAACGCCATCGACGAGCGGACGGGCCGGGGAGCCGACCCCGCGCTGCTCTCGGCACTGGTCGAGGTCCGGAAGACCATGCTCGACCAGCCGTCGATCGGGAGCTCCGACGACAAGTACGACGTCCGGTCGCTGACCGTCCCGATCTTCCTGCCCGCGGGACGGGTGGTCCAGATGGGCCTGTACGGGCTGCAGGCCGACATGTCCAGCGACACCCTCCGCCGATGCGTCCGCCGCCTGCTCCAGGCGAGCTGGCGCTGTACGGAGTCCCTCGGCGGTGAGATGCCGGCCGGCTTCCCGCTCCCGGGCACCGACCAGCACTGACCGCGGTGCTCGCTCCGAGGCGCTGTCGAGAACCCGTGCCCAGGCTGTGTCGGGTCGAGCTCCGTGGTGTGCTCGGATGGCACGGTGGTCGCGGGTCTCTCCGGTCACCATGACCTGACAGGCTGCGGCGCAGCCCACGAGCCGGAGGCGCCGCACCCGCTCGGACTCGTCGTGGACGTCTCCGTCGTCCTCAGGCGGTCTAGCTGTAGTGCCCAGCAGCGTTGCCGACGGTGATGCGGCTGATCCCGTGGCAGACCCGGACCCGGGAGACCGTCCGGGCCGGCACGCCCAGCTCGGCGCCGAGCCAAAGCGCCCCGGCTCTCCCGGCGACGCAGCTCGACGATGCGGTTCTCCACCTCGACCGGAGTCCGCCGCGGGCTGCTGTGTGGTCGGCTGGACCGGTCGACAAGCCCAGCCTCGCCCTCGGCCTCGGCCTCGGCCTCGAAGCGTCCGCACGCGCGTGCAGGAGATCCCCATCGCCGCGGCGACATGCGCCTGCCGCCACCCGGCTCGCCGGCGGGAAACGATCAACAGCCGGTCATGAACAGTCGTGCGGGCATCACCGTGAGACAGGAGAACCTCCGAGCAGGTGCTGGGCCTTCGACAAGCCACACCCCATGCAGAGGTTCTCCTTCGTTCGAGCCCCGACGACTGTCACCAACGTCCTGGCCCGGTACATCTAGCCCAGAGGGGCGGGGCTGAGGGCGTCCAGGGCCTGCATCTGCTCTGCCGTGAGGTCGAGGTCTCGTGCAGTCATGTTCTCCTCCAGGTGGGAGACGCTGGAGGTGCCGGGGATCAAGAGGATGTTGTCGGCGTGGTGCAGCAGCCATGCGAGGGCGACCTGGCGGATGCCGGCGCCATGAGCGGCCGAGACGTCGGACAGGGCGTCGTGCCCGCCCATGTCGCCACCCCCGATGGGGAACCACGGGATGAACGCGATCCCCTGAGCGCGGCAGTACTCCAGGACGGGCTCGGCTGCCCGGTCACCGATGCTGTAGCGGTTCTGGACGGAGGTGACGTCGAAGAACTCCTGCGCCTTCTCGATCTCCTCGACGGTGACCTCGGAGAGGCCGAGGTGGCGGACCTTGCCCTCGTCCTGGGCCTGGCGCAGGAACGTGAACGTCGCTTCGACGGGTATGTCGGGGTCGATGCGGTGCAGCTGGTAGAGGTCGATCCGTTCGGTCTTGAGCCGGCGCAGACTCCCCTCGAGGGCCTCGCGCAGGTGCTGCGGGGTGGCGTCGTTCTTCAGGGCGGGGTTGGGCCCGTAGCGGACGAGGCCGCCCTTGGTGGCGACGATGACGTCGTCGCTTCGCGGGTGGAGTGCGTCGGCGACGATCTGCTCGGAGGTGAAGGGGCCGTACTGGTCGGCGGTGTCGATGAAGTCGACGCCGAGCTCGACGGCTCGCTGGACGACCTTCTTGGCCGCTTCGGGGTCGGCGGGCATCCCGTAGGTGTCGGGGCCGGTGAGGCGCATCGCGCCGAAGCCCACGCGGTGGACGGTGAGGTCGCCGCCGATGGTGAAGGTGTCCGTGGTCACGTGATCGATGCTCTTCTCGGGGCGGTGATGGGTGGCCGGCTCGGTCTCGGTGGCGTGCGAGCGGAGCTACTGGGTGAGCAGGTCCATGCCGCCACCGGCGTAGCGGTCGCCGACCGCGGCGCCGACCGGCGCGGCCGCGTCGAGGGCGGCGAGCTCGTCGTCGGTGAAGGTGATGTCGGCCGCGGCGGCGTTCTGCTCCAGGTACTTCACGCGCTTGGTGCCGGGGATCGGGACACCACCCTGAGCGATGGTCCAGGCCAGGGCGAGCTGGGACGGGAGGACGTTCTTGCGCGCAGCGAGCTGCCCGACAGCGTCGACGATGCGCAGGTTCGCCGTCAGGTTGTCGCCCTGGAAGCGGGGGTCGGTGTGCCGGAAGTCGGACTCGTCCAGCTGGTCGATCTTGACCTGCCCGGTCAGGAAGCCGCGCCCGAGAGGCGAGTACGGCACCAGGGCGATGCCGAGGTCGGTCAGGGTCTCCACGACGCCGTTGGTCTCGATGCCCCGCTCGAACAGGGAGTACTCGGTCTGGACGGCCGCGATGGGGTGGACGGCGTGGGCGCGGCGGATGGTCGCCGGGGAGGCCTCGGAGAGTCCGATGTGCCCGATCTTGCCGGCCGTGACGAGTTCTGCGAGGGCACCGACGGTGTCCTCGATCGGAACGCTGGTGTCGATGCGGTGCAGGTAGAGGACGTCGATGTGATCGACGTCCAGGCTCCGCAGCGACCCCTCGGCTGCAGCCACAACGCTCTCGGGGCGGCCGTCGACGACACGCTTGCCGACGTTGTCACCCTGCCGGTCAGGAGCGGTCGCGAACCCGACCTTCGTCGCGATGACGACGTCGTCCCGGAACGGAGCGAGGGCGCGGCCCACCAGCTTCTCGTTGTGGCGATCGGCGCCGTAGATCTCCGCGGTGTCGAAGAAGGTGACGCCGAGCTCGACGGCCCGGTGGAGCGTCGTGACGCTCTCGTCGTCGTCCGCCGCGCCGTAGATGGGGCTCATGCCCATGCAGCCCAGTCCCTCTATGGACACGGTCGGACCGGTCGAACCCAGCCGGGTTGTCCTCATGCTCGCCTCCCTAGTGTGGATGTTGCTCGAGGTCGCGACCGCAGCCCCTCCGCGGCTCGCGCCTGCCCGGCCGATCACACGACGCTGTAGCCGCCGTCGACGACCAGGGAGCCGCCGGTCATGTACGAGGAGGCGTCGGTCGCCAGGAAGATCAGCGCGGAGTCCATCTCGTCCTGTCGGCCCAGGCGACCGAGGATGCTGTTCTGCTCGACCATCGCGGAGAGGGCGTCGATCCCCCCGCTGGTCATCTCCGTCTCGACATAACCCGGGCACAGGGCGTTGACCCGGATGCCGCGTCGTGTCGACCACTGGCTCGCGAGGTCGCGGGTGAGGCCGAGCACGCCGGCCTTGCTCGCCGAGTAGGCCGCCTGCGGGAACCGCGAGGCCGTCACGCCGTGGAGGCTGGCGATGTTGACGATGACCGACCCGGGGCGCATCACCGGGGCTGCGGCCTGGGCCATCCAGTACGTGCCCATCAGGTTCACGTCGACGACGGCGCGGAAGTGCTCCGGCGGTTCCTTGTGGCTGGGCACGGTCCCGCCGAGCCCGGCGTTGTTCACGAGGATGTCGAGCGAGCCGAACCGGTCGACGGCGGCCGCGGCCAGGGCCGTGCACTGCTCGGGATCCGTCACGTCCATGACCACGGGGTGAGCGGTGATCCCGTCCGAGCGCAGGGCCGCGCACAGCTCGTCGAGGCGGTCCCCGCGCCTCGCTGCGACGACGACCGACGCACCAACCAAGCCGATGGCCCGGGCGAAGCCCAGTCCGAGGCCGGAGCTGGCTCCGGTGACGACGGCGACCTTGCCGTCCGCGCGGAAGCGCTCCAGGTACTCGCTCATCCGGTCCTACCTCCGATGGCACGAAGACGGGCGGCACGGCCCGTTCGTCCGTCCGCAGAGGTGTTAACCTATCACTCTAGCGAGCGATCGATACCACGCCCATGTGGTGGATCCACGTCCGGCCCGTAGGAGAACTCGTGACCCGAGCAGTCATCGTCGACGCCGTCCGCACCGCATCTGGCCGTGGCAAGCCCGGTGGCGCCCTGAGCGGCGTCCACCCGGCGGCGCTGCTGGCGCAGACCATCCAGCAGTTGCTCTCCCGGTCCGACCTCGATCCCGCGCTCGTCGATGACGTCCTCGCCGGCTGCGTCGTCCAGGTGGGGGACCAGGCCCTCAACATCGGGCGCACGGCGGCCCTCGCGGCCGGGCTGCCCGAGGAGGTGCCGGCGGTGACGATCGACCGCCAGTGCGGGTCGAGTCAGCAGGCAGCGCACTTCGCGGCCCAGGGGGTGATCGCGGGCGTCTACGACATCGTGATCGCCTGCGGCGTGGAGTCGATGAGCCGGGTGCCGATGGGGTCCAACATCTTGACCGGCGACGCGTTCGCCCCCCTCGCCGAGCGCTATCCGGAGGGCATGCCGCACCAGGGGATCGGCGCCGAGCTGATGGCCGCGCGCTGGGGCCTCGATCGTGCGGATCTCGACGCGTTCGCCGCCGAGTCCCACCGTCGCGCCGCCGGCGCCGCGGCGGGGGGAGCGTTCAAGGACGAGATCGTCCCGGTCGTCCTGCCGGACGGTGGGGAGCACTGGGTGGACGAGACCGTCCGCGCGGGCACGACGGTCGACGGGCTCGCCGGTCTCCGGTCGGTCTTCACCGACGAGGCCTTCGCGGCGCGGTTCCCCGAGATCGACTGGCGGATCACCGCGGGGAATTCGTCCCCGTTCACCGACGGCGCGTCCGCCGTCCTCATCATGAGCGAGGAGCGGGCGTCGGAGCTCGGGCTGACGCCGCGGGCGCGGTTCCACGGCTTCGCCGTCACCGGGTCGGACCCGACGGTCATGCTCAGCGGGGTCATCCCGGCGACCCGCCGTGCGCTCGAGCGCGCCGGGCTCGGCATCGACGACATCGACGCCTTCGAGGTCAACGAGGCCTTCGCGTCGGTGCCCCTGGCGTGGGCCCGCGAGCTCGACGTCGACCTGGCGAAGGTCAACAAGCGCGGTGGGGCGATCGCCCTCGGCCACCCGCTCGGTGCGTCCGGCACCCGGCTGCTCACCACCATGGTGAACGAGCTGGAGTCGACCGGCGGGCGCTTCGGTCTGCAGACCATGTGCGAGGGCGGCGGGATGGCGAACGCCACCATCATCGAGCGCGTCTGACCCTCCCGACCGACGCCCCTGCCCCCTCCGCCGACGACGGAGGGTGCAGGGGAGTCGGTCGTGTGGGGGGTGCGCCCGGGGGAGCCTGGAGCGTCAGCCCGCGTCGCCTGCCGATCGCGTCACCACTCGGACTCATAGGTGGCGTCGCGAGGCTCGACGGCCCCGCGGTTGATCCCGAGCGGGATGTTGAAGAAGTCGAACGCCGGGTCGTAGGGCTGTGCCAGGACGACGTCGTACACGGTCACGCGGTGGAGGACCTTCCACTCGCCGTCCCGCTTCTCGAAAAGGTCGCGGTACCGGCCCCAGTTGAAGCCGACCGTGGCCTCCTTGACGTCTCCCAGGTTGTCATTGGCGCCGGCTCCGTAGACCCCGGTGAAGATGAAGTACGTCTCGACCCGGGTCTGGTCGCCCTCCCGCGAGAGGATGCGCGGGACGCCGATGAGGTGGTGGCGGGCTCGCTCCGTGTCCCCGCGCGCGGCGCGGGCTCGGTCGAAGAACCCGGCCGCATCGCCCTCGTACATGCCGTGGTTGTCCGTGCCCTCCGGCCAGAAGATGGAGTCCATCAGGTCGGAGTCGGCTCGGTCGACGGCCCGCGCGTAACGGAGCATGACCTCGTGGATGGCCTGGACCTCGAGCAGTCGGCGGAGGTCGGCGATCTCGGCGTCAGACAGAGTCATGTGACGTACCGTACAAGCGGTGCCGATCGTACGCTAGCTAGTGTCTGGGCCGAGGCGCGTGGCCGCCGGGCGAGCGCTCCCGCCGCCACGCCTCGATCTCCGGCCTCCCTGACGCGGGGGCTCGGCCCTGCCCTATCGAGGAGCTGTCGTGAACCAGCCGTACGGTCTGCCCGCCGAGGTGGAGGACCTCCGTCAGCGCGTGCGGGCCTTCGTCCGCGACGTCGTGATCGACGCCGAGCCGGTGCCGGGCGACCGCCTCGCGGCCGAGACCCGCGCCGAGTTGCAGGCCGCGGCCAAGGCCGCCGGGGTGTTCGCGCCGCACGCGCCTCGTGAGTACGGCGGCCAGGGACTCGCCATCGAGCACTGGTCGCCGGTCTTCCAGGAGGCCGGCTACTCGCCGATCGGTCCCAGCGTCCTGAACTGCATGGCGCCCGACGAGGGCAACATGCACATGCTCGAGCTCATCGCGACCGATGAGCAGAAGAGCCGCTATTTGGAGCCTCTTGTCCAGGGGCGGGAACGGTCGTGCTTTGGCATGACCGAACCGCACCCGGGAGCGGGGTCGGACCCCGAGGCGCTGCTCACGACCGCGCGGCGCGTCCCGGGCGGCTGGGTGATCGACGGCGAGAAGCGGTTCATCAGCGGCGCCGTCGGTGCCGCCTTCTGCATCGTCATGGCTCGGACGGAAGACGACGGCGAGTCCCCCGCGGGGGCGACGATGTTCCTCGTCGACATGGACAACCCGGGCGTGCGGATCGGTCGGCACATCCACACCGTCGACCGGTACATCGACGGCGGCCACCCGCACGTCCACTTCGACGGGTGCCGGGTCGACGACGCCGCCGTCCTGGGCGGGGCCGGCCTCGGCTTCCGCTACGCGCAGGTCCGCCTCGGGCCCGCCCGGCTCACCCACTGCATGCGGTGGCTGGGTCTGGCCCGCCGGGCGACGGACATCGCCCTGGACCGCGCGCAGACACGGGAGATCTTCGGCTCCCCGCTGCACGAGCTCGGACTGGCGCAGAACCTCATCGCCGAGTCCGTCATCGACATCGAGACCGCGGACGCCGTCATCACCAAGACGGCGTTGCTCCTCGCGTCCGACCCCAGGGCCGGGTCGGCTCTGTCCTCGGTGGCGAAGGTGCACTGCTCGGACGCCGTCTTCCGGATCATCGACCGGGCCATCCAGCTCTGCGGCGGAGACGGCGTCTCCGACGGCCTGCCGCTGGCCCAGTACCTGAACGAGGTCCGTCCCTTCCGGATCTACGACGGCTCCAACGAGACGCACAAGTGGGCGATCGCCCGCCGAGCGTCGTCGGCGCGGCGGAAGGCCGTAGCCTCGGGCGAGCCCTTCCAGGGCGTGGCCGTCGAGCGGATCGACTGATGCAGACGCAGGCCGACGGGGTCGAGGTCGTCGCCACCGCGGGGGAGGTCCGGCCGGACCGGCCTCAGCCCCTGCTCGTGCTCGATGCGGTCACGGCCTTCTTCGACGCGCACGGGCTGGGCGGGGGAGCGGTCGCCTGGGAGCGCACCGGCGACGGCCAGTCCAACATCACCTACCTGATCCGGCGCGGTGCCGACGCCTTCGTGCTGCGGCGCGGGCCGCGTCCGCCGCTGCCCAGGTCCACGCACGACATGGTGCGTGAGGCGCGCATCCAGCAGCTCCTGCACGGTTCCGGTGTGCCGGTCCCCAGGATCCTGGCGGTCTGCGAGGACGAGACGCTGCTCGGGGTGCCGTTCTACGCCATGGAGTGGCTCGACGGAGCCGTCATCACCGACACCGTGCCGGAGGCGCTGGACAGCGAGGAGCAGCGGCGGGCCACCAGCGCAGCGCTCGTGGGCGCCCTGGCCGAGCTGCACTCCGTCGACGTGAGCACCGGACCGCTCGCGGCCTTCGGTCGGCCGGAGGGCTACCTCGAGCGGCAGGTCTCCCGCTTCGCCGGCCTGTGGGACACGAACACGACGCGCGTCCTCCCGGAGGTGGACCGCCTGGCCGGCTGGCTCCGTGACAACCTCCCCTCCAGCGAGGCAGCCGCGGTGGTCCACGGCGACTACCGGCTGGGGAACGTGATGTTCCGCCGCTCGGCCCCCGCCACCCCGCTGGCGATCCTGGACTGGGAGATGGCCACCCTCGGCGACCCGCTCGCCGACCTCGGCTACCTCACGGCCACCTACAGCGACCCCGGCGCGATCCCGAACCCGCTCCACCTCAGTCCCGTGACGGCTCGTCCGGGATACCTGAGCAGTGCCGACCTCGCCGGCGACTACGCGGCCCGCACCGGTGCGGACCTGCGGGCGCTGCCCTGGTACCAGGCGCTCGCGCTGTGGAAGGCCGCGATCTTCTCCGAGGCCATCTACACCCGCTGGTTGGACGGTCAGCGCCCGGACGACACGACGTTCGCTCCGATGCTGGAGGCGGGCGTCCCCGCTCTGCTGCACGCAGCCTCGGAGCGCGCACACCTCACCTGACCGCGCGAGGGGTCCGAGGCGTCGGGCGGGGCCGTGACGGTGGTCCGCACACTCCATTGCCCGGGCGGGGAGCCCTCGGACCGGTGCGTCACCGCACCGGTTCCCCGACCCGGATGAGGACCCTGCCCGCCGCGCGGCGCTGGTCCAGCTCCCGGAGCGCGGAGGGCACCTCGTCCAGTCCGAACACCGAACCGATCGGTGGATCGATCGCCTTGGACTGCATCAGCGGCACGAGGTCGCGCCACTGGTCAGCCGCGTGACCCGGCTCGGACTGCCAGACCTCGGCGGCCCCCGCGCCCATCACGGTGGTGTTCGTCAACAGCAGCCGGTTGACCTTGAGGGTGGGGATCTCGCGACCGGTGAAGCCGAGGACGACGAGCCGGCCGTGGCGGGTCAGGGAGCGCAGGGAGTCGAGGAAGCGGTCCCCGCCCACGGGATCGATGACGACATCCACACCCCGCCCGTCGGTGATCCGGCGGACCGCTTCGCGGAAGCCGTCGACCGCCACGACCTCGTGCGCTCCGGCGGCGCGGGCGACCGCGGCCTTGTCCGGGGTGGACGCGACGGCGATCACCCGCGCCCCGTAGGCGGCTGCGAGCTGACAGGCAGCGCTTCCGACTCCTCCGGCCGCGCCGTGCACCAGCACGGTCTCACCCGCCGCAAGCCGCGCTCGGAGGGCGAGCGCGAAGTGCACGGTCAGGTAGTTCAGCGGCAGCGCGGCGCCCTTGTCCAACGGCACGTCTGCGGGCAGCGGGAAGACCATGGCGGCGTCGACGGCGACGGTCTCCGCGAATCCGCCGATGATCGGCATGGCGGCCACGCGGTCGCCGGCGCTGAAGCCAGCGGCGTCCTCGCGCACCACCCCGGCGACTTCCCATCCCGGGGTGAAAGGCAGCACGGGGCGCAACTGGTACTCCCCGCGGGTCTGGAGCACGTCCGGGAAGACGACGCCGGCGTATGCCACGTCGATCAGCACCTGCCCCGGATGCGGCACCGGGTCGGCGATGTCACGGACCTCGACCGAGTCGGGACCTGTCAGCGACGAGATGACTGCTGCGCGCACGGGTTCCTCCAGAAGCTGTGGGGGGAGTAGCCGGAGCAACTCGAGCAACCCCGACCGGGGGTCCGCGTGGACGTCACGGGAGTGTTTGAGTGATGGGCAGTTGGAGGTCTCCCGTGACTTCTTCGAGGAGCGCCGTCGTGTGAGCGCCGAGGCCGAGCGCCCGTGCCCGCTCGATGTCGGCGGGGGTGTCGACGTCCTGGCGGAGCCCGCCGAGCCTTGGCAGGAGGATCTCGTGGGCCCCCTCGAGGACGTGCCGGGCTCGAGAGTTGCAGCCGTAGTGCGGAGCGAACGGCACACCGGCCCGCGCGGCGAAGAGGGTCGTCCCCTTACCGGAGGCATCCGGGACGAAGGACGTCTCCCAGGTCCGTGCGCAATCCAGGGCCCGCTGCAGTTCTCCTGGGCGGAGTGCCGGTACGTCACCGGTCAGTGCGGCGACACAGGCCCCGGGACGCTTGGCGAGGCACGCGCTCGCGCCCCGTCGGAGTGCGTCGTTGAGTGAGTCCGCGGGATCGTCTGCAAGGAAGTCGCAGCCCGGCGGGTCCAGATGCGCGAGCCATCGTCGGTCCCGGGTGAGGACGAGGACGTGCCGTACTTCATCGCATGTGAGGACCGCGTCCAGGACGTCGCGTGCCATGGCGATGGTGAGTTCGCGGCGCAGCGGAACCGGGAGTCGCAACCGGGACTTGGCTTGGTCCAGCGGTTTGAGGGGAATGACGACGGACCAACCGGGCGCACGGCTCACGGGGGCGCGAGGGAGAGGGTGAGGTTGCGGCGGCCCTCGTCGGAGCGGGCGGTGGCGAGGCGTTCGGCGGACGGGGTGCCGTACTCGGTGGTGCGCTGGCGGGCGGGGCGGCCGATGGAGGCGGCGATGGCTTCGAGTTCGGCGATGGTCTTCAGCGAGCCGTTCTCGCTGCCGGCCATCCGGCTGATCGTCTCCTCCATGAGGGTGCCGCCGAGGTCGTTGACGCCGCCCTGGAGCACGGCTTTGGTGCCGGTCTCGGCGAGCTTCACCCACGAGGTCTGGATGTTGGGGATCCGGCCGTGCAGCAGCAGCCGGGCGACGGCGTGGATCGCCCGGTTCTCCCGCACCGTGGGCCCGGGGCGGGCGACGCCGGCGAGGTAGATCGGCGCGTTGTGGTGCACGAACGGCAGCAGCACGAACTCGGTGAACCCACCGGTGGTGTCCTGGATCCCGGCGAGCGTGCGCAGGTGCGCGACCCAGTGGGCCGGGGTGTCGACGTGGCCGTACATCATCGTCGACGTCGTGGGGATCCCGACGCGGTGCGCGGTCGAGATGATCTCGACCCATGTCGCGGCGGGCAGCTTGCCCTTGGTGAGCACCCAGCGGACGTCGTCGTCGAGGATCTCCGCCGCCGTCCCCGGCACCGAGTCCAGCCCGGCCTCCTTCGCCGCGGTGAGGAACTCGGTGAACGACAGCCCGGTCCGCGCCGACCCGTTCACGATCTCCATGGGGGAGAAGGCGTGCAGGTGGATGCCGGGCTGCCGGCGCTTCACCTCGCGGGCCAGGTCGAGGTAGGCGGTGCCGGGCAGGTCGGGGTGGATCCCGCCCTGCATGCAGATCTCGGTCGCGCCCGCGGCCCACGCCCGGTCGACCCGCTCGCCGACCTCGGCCAGGGACAGGGTGTAGGCGTCGGCGTCGGTGCGCCGCTGGGCGAACGCGCAGAACCGGCAGCCGGTGTAGCAGACGTTGGTGAAGTTGATGTTCCGGTTCACGACGTAGGTGACGTCGTCACCGTTGACGTCGCGGCGGACCGAATCGGCCAGCGCCGCGAGTGCTTCCAGGTCCGGCCCGTCGGCCCCGAGCAGCGCCAGGTACTCGGCGTCCGACAGCCCGGCCGGGTCGCGCTCGGCGTGCGCCAAAGCGGCCCGCACCTCCGGGTCGCCGGCGGCGAGGGCCGTGGTGTGCCCGTCGCGGGCGCTCACCGTGCGGTCGCGGAGCTCGGACCAGTCGCCGTAGACGGCGTCGAAGTCGCTGCGCCGGTCGTCGGTGCGCCCGACGGTGTCGACCTCGACGTGCAGGTCGACCCGGCCGGACGACGTCCACGCCTCGTCCGGTTCCTGCCACGGCAGCCCGGCCGGGATGCGGCCGGTGACGGCGAGCCCGTCCGGCCCGGCCAGCGCGGCGACGTGCGGGCGCACCCGCGGGTCCAGCCACGGCTCGGGCGCCAGCACGTACGGCGGCTGCGCGGCGAGGCGCTCGCGCAGGGTGAACCCGGCCTGTTCGGACAGCTTGGCCAGTTCCACCAGGTTGGGCCAGGGCCGCTCGGGGTTCACGTGGTCCGGCGTCAGCGGGGAGACCCCGCCCCAGTCGTCCACGCCGGCGCGCAGCAGCAGGCCGAGCTCGGCGGAGTCCGACAGGTTCGGTGGTGCCTGCACCCGCGCCTTGGGGCCGAGCAGCAGCCGGGTGACGGCGACCGCGGCGACGTACTCCTGCAGTTCCAGGTCGTCGGTGGCGGCCATCGCGGTCCGCGGCTTGGCCCGGAAGTTCTGCACGATCGTCTCCTGCACGTGCCCGTGCCGCTGGTGCGTGGCGCGGATCTGCAGGATCGCGTCGATCCGCTCGGCCGGCGTCTCGCCGATCCCCAGCAGCACGCCGGTGGTGAACGGGACGGCGGAGCGGCCGGCGTCCTCCAGCACCCGCAGCCGGACCGCGGGCTCCTTGTCCGGGCTGCCGTAGTGCGGGCCGCCGGGCTCGGACCACAACCTCGTGGCGGTCGTCTCCAGCATCATCCCCATCGACGCCGCGACGGGCTTGAGCCGCTGGATCTCCTCCCACGACAGGACGCCCGGGTTGAGGTGGGGGAGCAGCCCGGTCTCCTCCAGCACCCGGATCGCCATCGCCCGCAGGTAGCCCAGCGTCGAGTCGAAGCCGTGCGCCTCCAGCCACTCCGCGGCCACCGGCCAGCGCGCCTCGGGGCGGTCGCCGAGGGTGAACAGCGCCTCCTTGCACCCCAGCGCCGCCCCCGCGCGGGCGACGTCGAGCACCTCGTCGGGGGACAGGAACGGCGCCTTGCCCTGGGCCCGCAGCTGGCCCGGCGTGGTCACGAACGTGCAGTAGTGGCAGCGGTCCCGGCACAGGTGCGTCAGCGGGATGAACACCTTGCGGCTGTAGGTCACGATCCCCGGCCGGCCGGCCGACGCCAGCCCGGCATCCCGGACGCGGGTCGCCGCAGTCAGCAGCCGGTCCAGCGGTTCACCTACGCCCAGACCGCGGGCGGAGAGCAGCGCCTCGGCCTCCGCGGCATCGAGCGCGACCCCGCGCTCGGCCCGGGCGAGGGCACGGCGGAGAGCATGGCCGGAGTGGGACGGCTCAGCCATCGGTCTCCTTCGGAAATGCGGTGACGTAGGTCTTACTCTATCGAGCTAACGCTCGTAAGGTGCCATCGGCAATGGCTTGCTGAGCGCATGACGCCCGAGGAGTGCCGGTGTTCCGCAGAGTCCTGGTCGCCAACCGTGGAGAGATCGCCATCCGGGCGTTCCGCGCCGCCTACGAGCTCGGGACCGCCACCATCGCCGTCTTCCCGTGGGAGGACCGCAACTCGGTCCACCGGCTCAAGGCGGACGAGAGCCACCAGATCGGCGAGGTCGGACATCCCGTCCGGGCGTACCTGTCGGTGGACGCGATCGTGGACGCAGCGAGGCGAGCCGACGCTGACGCCGTCTATCCCGGGTACGGGTTCCTCTCGGAGAACCCCGAGCTGGCGGAGGCCTGCGCAGCGGCAGGCATCACCTTCGTCGGGCCGCCGGCGGCGGTACTGGAGCTGACCGGCAACAAGGCGGCCGCCATCGCCGCGGCCAGGAGAGCCGGCTTGCCGGTGCTGGCTTCGAGCGCCCCCAGTTCCGACGTGGAGGAGCTGAGCGCCGCCGCCCGCGAGATGCAGTTCCCGGTCTTCGTCAAGGCCGTCGCCGGCGGTGGCGGTCGCGGGATGCGCCGCGTGGCGGAGCCGGAGGACCTCGTCGGGGCGATCCGAGCGGCGATGCGGGAAGCGGAGTCGGCCTTCGGCGATCCGACCGTCTTCCTCGAGCAGGCCGTCATCGATCCTCGGCACATCGAGGTGCAGATCCTCGCCGACGCCGCGGGCAACGTCGTCCACCTGTTCGAGCGCGACTGTTCCGTGCAGCGACGTCACCAGAAGGTGGTCGAGCTGGCGCCGGCACCCGACCTGGACCCGGCCCTGCGTGAGCGGATCTGCGCCGACGCCGTCCGGTTCGCCGAACAGATCGGCTACGTCAACGCCGGAACGGTGGAGTTCCTGGTCGACGCGGCCGGACGGCACGTGTTCATCGAGATGAACCCACGGATCCAGGTCGAGCACACGGTCACCGAAGAGGTCACCGACGTCGACCTCGTGTCCGCGCAGCTCCGGATCGCGGCCGGGGAGACGCTCGAGGACCTCGGACTGTCCCAGCAGACCATCCGGGTGCGCGGGGCGGCGCTGCAGTGCCGGATCACCACCGAGGACCCGACGAACGGTTTCCGGCCGGACACCGGCCGGATCACCACGTACCGGTCGCCCGGCGGCGCCGGCATCCGGTTGGACGGCGGCGCGTCCCTGGGTGGTCAGGTGGAGGCGCACTTCGACTCCCTGCTGGTGAAGCTCACCTGCCGGGGCCGGGATCTCGAGACCGCGGTCGCGAGGGCGCGGCGGGCGGTGGCGGAGTTCCGCATCCGCGGGGTGGCGACCAACATCCCGTTCCTCGCCGCGGTGCTGGACGACCCGGACTTCCGCGCCGGCCGGGTGACCACGTCCTTCATCGAGAGCAGGCCACACCTGCTCACCGCACGCAGCTCGGCGGACCGGGGGACCAAGCTGCTGACGTATCTGGCCGACGTGACGGTGAACCGGCCTCACGGCGACCGCCCGCACGTCGTCGACCCGGTGGAGAAGCTCCCGCCGGCGGACCTGCGGAGTCCGGCGCCCGACGGCTCGCGGCAGCGTCTGCTCGCGCTGGGGCCGGAGGGATTCGCCGCGGGGCTCCGGGCGCAGACGGAGCTCGCGGTCACCGATACCACCTTCCGGGACGCCCACCAGTCCCTGCTCGCCACGCGCGTGCGGACCAAGGACCTCCTCGGCGTCGCCGGCCACGTGGCCCGCACGACGCCGCAGCTGCTGTCCCTGGAGTGCTGGGGCGGAGCGACCTACGACGTGGCGCTGCGATTCCTCCACGAGGACCCGTGGGAACGGCTGGCGGCGCTGCGATCGGCCGTGCCCAACATCTGCCTGCAGATGCTGCTGCGCGGCCGCAACACCGTCGGCTACACGCCCTACCCGGAGGCGGTGACCGACGCCTTCGTCGCCGAGGCCGCCAGGACCGGCGTCGATGTGTTCCGGATCTTCGACGCGCTCAACGACGTCGCCCAGATGCGGCCGGCGATCGAGGCGGTCCGGTCCTCCGGCACGACGGTCGCGGAGGTGGCGCTGTGCTACACCGGCAACCTCTCCGATCCGGGCGAGCGGCTGTACACGCTGGACTACTACCTGCGGCTGGCCGAGCAGATCGTCGATGCCGGCGCGCACGTGCTGGCGATCAAGGACATGGCCGGACTGCTGCGCCCACCGGCCGCCGCGACCCTGGTGACCGCCCTGCGGCAGCGGTTCGAGCTGCCGGTGCACCTGCACACGCACGACACCGCGGGTGGCCAGCTGGCCACCCTGCTGGCCGCCTGGCAAGCGGGCGTGGACGCCGTCGACGGGGCAGTGGCTTCGATGGCCGGCACGACGAGTCAGCCACCGCTGTCGGCGATCGTGGCGGCCACCGACGCCACCGCGCGGGCCACCGGTCTCTCCCTGGCGGCGGTCAACGACCTGGAGCCCTACTGGGAGGCGGTCCGCCGGCTCTACGCCCCGTTCGAGTCCGGGCTCCCGGCACCGACCGGGCGCGTCTACACGCACGAGATCCCGGGGGGGCAGCTGTCCAACCTGCGCCAGCAGGCGATCGCCCTCGGTCTCGGCCAGCGCTTCGAGGAGGTCGAGGAGGCCTACGCGGGGGCCGATGCGCTCCTCGGCAGGCTGGTCAAGGTCACGCCGAGTTCGAAGGTCGTCGGTGATCTGGCGCTGCAACTGGTCGGGGCGGGTGTCGACCTCGAGGACTTCGGCTCCGACCCGGCCAGGCACGACCTGCCCGACTCGGTGATCGCCTTCCTCCGCGGTGAGCTCGGTGACCCCCCTGGCGGCTGGCCCGAGCCCTTCCGGACGCGGGCGCTCGAGGGTCGGCGCCCGTCCAGGCCGACAGCGGAACTGACCGCGGCCGACGAGGAGGGACTGGCTCAGGAGCCCAGGGCGACACTCAACCGGCTGCTGTTCCCGGGGCCCACCCGTGAGTACGAGGCTCACCGTGGCACCTTCGGCGACACCTCGGTGCTCCCGACGAAGGAGTTCCTCTACGGCCTGCGTCCGGGTGTCGAGCACGCCGTCGACATCGAGCCCGGCGTCACCCTCCTCATGAACATCGAGGCCATCGCGGATCCGGACGAGCGGGGCGTGCGCACCGTCATGTGCACCCTCAACGGTCAGCTGCGGCCCGTGGCGGTCCGCGACCACTCCGTCGACGCGCGGGTGAAGGCGGTCGAGAAGGCCGACCGAAGTCGACCTGGGCAGATCGGCGCTCCGTTCGCCGGCGCAGTCACGCTCAAGGTCGCGGAGGGCGAGTCTGTCGAGGTGGGCCAGCCAGTGGCCACCATCGAGGCGATGAAGATGGAGGCCACCATCAGCGCCCCGGTCGCCGGGACCGTCAGTCGCCTGGCGATCAACCCGGTGCAGCAGGTCGAGGGCGGAGACCTCCTCGTCGTGGTCGAGCTCAGAACCTGACCGTCGCCGTACGTACACGCGGACGCACGAACTCCGCCGGGATCACTCGGCGGCCACGATGAACCGGGGCGCAGTACCTGCGTCGCCAGGGAGGAGAAGGGCCCGTGACCAACCACGTGTACCGCTTGACCGAGATCGTCGGCAGCAGTCCGACCAGCGTCGACGACGCCATCCGCACCGGCGTGCGGAAGGCGGCGGAGACCGTCCGCAACATCGAGTGGTTCGAGGTCCAGGAAATCCGAGGACAGGTCGCCGACGGTGAGGTCGCGCATGTCCAGGTCGCCATGAAGGTGGGATTCCGCGTGGAGGACTGAGCGCTGCCTTCGCCGGGTTCGACTGCCCGGCTGCCCTCCCCCCATCCATGGGTCCTCGGGCATGCCTCGGAGGGCCGCCCACCCGTGAGGTGGGTTCTTCAAGCGAAAGGAAGGTCGATGACCTACGTCATCACCCAAGCCTGTGTCGATGTCCTCGACAAGGCGTGCATCGACGAGTGTCCGGTGGACTGCATCTACGAGGGCGACCGGATGCTCTACATCCACCCCGACGAGTGCGTCGACTGTGGTGCGTGCGAGCCGGTCTGCCCGGTGGAGGCCATCTACTACGAGGACGACGTCCCGGACAAGTGGAAGGACTTCTACAACGCCAACGTGGAGTTCTTCTCCGACCTGGGCAGCCCCGGCGGCGCCGCCAAGACCGGCAAGATCGCCAAGGACCACCCGCTGGTCGCGGCCCTGCCGCCCCAGGGCGAAGGGCACTGATCGCTCACCAAGCGGTCCTCGGCGATCCGGCGCCGCGGTTGGTCGGGACGGGACCTGGTGTCGGGGATTTCTCGTCTGATCCGGCCGAGTTGACCGCCGCCGACGTGGAGGGACTGGCTCAGGAGCCCTGGGCGAGCTCAACCGACTGCTGTGAGTCGGCGGTGCGCCACGTGTGCGCGCTCGATCGTCGTCGCAGCGGTGCCATAGCGAGTGATGATGGAGATGCTCACTGGCCGTCCGACCGGACGGCTACCCCGAGGTGCAGGAGAACCCCCTCGTGACCGTTCCCTCTGAGTACGAGCTGGGATTCGAGCAGGGCATCTGGCTGACCCAGGAGGCCCACGACCGGCTGAAGGCCGAGCTCGACCAGCTGGTGGCGAACCGCCCGGCCATGGCCGCCGAGATCAACGCCCGCCGTGAGGAGGGCGATCTCGAGAAGAACAGCGGCTACCACGCCGCCAAGGACGAGCAGGGCACGCAGGAGGGCCGCATCCGGCAGCTCTCCCACATCCTGCACTGGGCGAACGTCGGCGACGCCCCCACCGAGGCCACCCACGCGGCGACCGGGACGGTCATCACGATCCGCCTCCAGGGCGATGACAACACCGAGAAGTTCCTCCTCGGCTCCCGAGAGTTCGCCGGCATCACCGACCTCACCGTGCACTCGCCGACGTCTGCGTTGGGTGCGGCCGTCCTCGGCTCGGCACCAGGCGCGACGGTGACGTACCAGGTCCCCAACGGCCGGGACATCACAGTCGACGTCGTCGCTGTCGAGCGGTTCGCCCCCTGACGGGGGCGCACACCGAACCTGCGCCATGGCGCGCTTGCGGCGGGCGGAGAACACGAGCTTCCCGCACCTTGGTCCCGGGCTCCATACCCTCGACCCGGTTCACGAGGGCTGACTGCCGAAGGCTGAGTCGGAGCGCCCTTGCTGGCGGGGCGCGGAGCGCCCCCGACGCTCACCGGGAACAGGGACTGGGTCTGCGCCGAGTCCCGAGGAGTGAGCTGCTCGACGCGAGACGACACGTCGAGCCGCTGCACCCCTGAGCCCTCGCCCCCCGAGGAGGTCCGGTTCTCAGCCGCTACGGGGCGGCGTCACCGCGGGGTGCATCACCCGCAGAGACCACCTCGTCGATCCAGCGCAGGGCGGCGACTGCGGTGGGAAAACCGCACGTCGTGATGGCCGCCAGGGCGACGGCCTGGATCTCGTCGACGGTGGCGCCGTGTTCCAGTGCCTTGCGGACATTGGAGCGCACAGCTCCCTCGGCTTGGGCTCCCACGGCGAGAGCCAATGTGATCAGTCGATCGGTCTTGTGGTCGAAGGGGCAGCGGTCGCGGACCGTGCGAGCCAGCGCGCCCTGGGCCTCCGCAACATCGGGAAATTGCTCGGTGAAGTCGACGTAGATGCGTGGCAGGTACTCGGACACGGGCCCTCCTACTGCGACGGCGGACAGGCTCTGCCGAACCTAGCGAGGTCAGACGGCCGCAGCACATCCAGCACTGTTGCGTTGTCGGCACCGGTGCTGCCCCGACATTGAGCGGTGGACGCTGACGGGTTCGTCCTGCCCCCGGAACAGGCCCGCCCTCCGGGGGGGTCTCGACCCGGCACGATGTCCCCGCGCGGCACTACATTCGGGCTCGTGACCTCGTCGAGCCCGCTCCCGGACCCGGTGCTCCGCCGCGCCGACCCGGCGCCGGGCACCGGCGGGCTGGTCGACCGCTACGGCCGGACCGCCACCGATCTGCGGGTCTCGCTGACCGACCGGTGCAACCTGCGCTGCACGTACTGCATGCCGCCCGAGGGGCTGGACTGGCTGCCCAAGGTCGAGGTGCTGACCGACGAGGAGATCGTCCGGCTGGTGCGCATCGGCGTGGAGCGCCTCGGTGTCCGCGAGGTCCGCTTCACCGGCGGCGAGCCGCTGCTGCGCCCGGGCCTGCCCGGCATCGTCGCGGCCGCCACCGCCCTGCGGCCCCGCCCCGAGGTCAGCCTCACCACGAACGCGATCGGCCTGGCCCGGGTCGCCCCCGCACTGGCCGAGGCCGGGCTGGACCGGATCAACGTCAGCCTCGACACCCTGGACCCGGTCCGGTTCAAGCAGCTGACCATGCGCGACCGGCTCGGCGACGTCCTCGCCGGGATGGCCGCCGCTCAGGACGCCGGGCTGACGCCGGTCAAGGTCAACGCCGTCCTGCTGCACGGGATCAACGACGTCGACGCCGTCCCGCTGCTGGACTACTGCCTGGAGCACGGCTACCAGCTGCGGTTCATCGAGCAGATGCCGCTGGACGCCCACCACGCCTGGACCCGCGGCCGGATGGTCACCGCCGAGGACATCCTCGAGCGCCTCTCCGTCGCCCACACGCTCACGCCGGACACCGAGGCACGCGGCTCGGCCCCCGCGGAGCGCTGGCTGGTCGACGGCGGACCGTCCACGGTCGGGATCATCGCCTCGGTCACCCGGTCGTTCTGCGGCACCTGCGACCGCACCCGGCTGACCGCCGACGGCCAGATCCGCAACTGCCTCTTCGCCCGCGAGGAGTCCGACCTGCGGGCGGCGCTGCGGTCGGGTGCCACCGACGACGAGATCGCCGACCGCTGGCGGATCGCCACCCTGAGCAAGCTGCCCGGTCACGGGATCGACGACCCGAGCTTCCTGCAGCCCACCCGGCCCATGTCGGCGATCGGCGGCTGAGTCCCGTGAGCTCGGCTGTCACCGTCCGCTACTTCGCCGGCGCCCGCGCCGCGGCCGGCGTGGAGACCGAGGACCGGACGGCAGCCACGCTCGCCGACCTGGTCCGCCAGATCGCCGACGCGCACGGCCCCCGGCTGGAGAAGGTGCTCACCGCCTGCTCGTTCCTGGTCGACGGCCAGCAGGCACGCGACCCCGGCCTGGCACTGGCCCCGGGCACCGTCGTCGACGTGCTGCCACCCTTTGCCGGCGGATGACCGACGACCGACCTGCGGGCGGATGAACGGGTTCGGGGGAGGTGGAAGGCCCCCAAGCCGCCGCGCCGCGCAGGTCTTCGGGCAATGCGGGGGGACGCAGCGGACACGGTCGCGGCGCTGAGCAGGCGGCGTACGACGTCGAGGGCACCGTCCGGTCCTACCGGTGCGGTGGAGAGAGGGCGGCCCCGGATGCACAGCAGTCCGCTCGCACCGGGGATGGACCCGTCGCCGGGCCCTCCGCTGACGCGTCAGGGGCAGGCCACCCATTGCTCTTCGCCGTCGGCGAATACCTGCCGCTTCCAGATGGGCAGCCGCTTCTTCACCTCGTCGACGAGCTCAGCGCAGGCGGTGAAGGCCGCGTCCCGGTGAGCGGCGCTGACCGCGCAGGCCAGGGCGACGTCGCCGATGCCGAGCAGGCCGATCCGGTGCGAGACCGCGACCGCCTGCACCCCGGGCCGGGCAGCGAACTCCTCAGCGAGTCCCCGGATGACGTCGGCGGCGGTGGGGTGGCCGACGTACTCGAGCTCGGTCACCGACCGACCGCCGTCGTGGTCACGGACCACACCGGCGAAGCAGACGACGGCGCCGGCGGCTTCGTCGGCGACTGCATCCTCGTGCTGGGCGACTGACAGCGGCTCGTCGACGACCCGGGCGATCACGGTGTCGAAGGTACCGGGACCGGCGGTCCGTCGAGATCGGCCGGATCGTCCGGGCCGGGCAGTCGACCTCCAGACTCTCCCGGCGGCGGGTGCCCGGCCAGGGGGCGGCGGCGCCCTCGTCCGAGGTCGCCGTCCCGGGCGGTCCAGCGGCGCTCGTTCGGGCCGCATGCGCCTCGGGGTTGCATGACGTTGTGCGGCCGCCTACATTAGCGCTCGCTATACATCGGCAGCCGGAGAGGTCGTCCGCGGACCACTTCCAGAGCGGTGGCAAGGAGGCTCTGGACGAATGACGACCAGCAAGCCCCTGTGGCGCCGTGGGGTGGAAGCAGCCGACCGGGTAGCCGCGCCGGTCCTGGAAGGGGTCTCGCAGCACGAGGCCCTCGCCATCGCGCTGGGCCTGTTCCAGCAGACCCGGAAGGCGATCCGCCGGAGGACGGAGCGGACGTCGCGGCGGTTCCTGCACGCGTTGAACCTGCCGACGGCCAGCGACGTCAATCGACTGCTCAGTGTGATCGCCGCGGTGGAGAACCGCGTTCGCAGCCTCGATGACCAGGTGAAGGAGCGACTCCCGGTCGAGACCGATCTCGAGCCGCCGGCGCCCCGGAGCGAGGGGTGACCCGCTGACGCCGGCGAGTTCTCCTGACCTGCTGTCGCGGGTCACCCGGGAACTGCAGCGCATCCAGGTGCGGACGCGCAACGGACTGCGACACGTCGGCGGCCTGGCCACGGGACCGCTGGCGGTGACACCCAGTTCCGAGGTGTGGCGCCGTGACAACGTGGTGCTCTACCGATATCACGGCGAGGAGCGGGCGGGGATGGTCCCGATCGTGCTCGTCATGAGCCTCGTGACGAAGCCGTACGTCTTCGACCTCCGCCCCGGCAGCAGCCTGGTGCAGGACCTGCTGGACGCCGGGCACGACGTCTTCCTGCTCGACTGGGGGATCCCGGAGCCGGTCGACGCGCACAACGGGATCGACCGCTACACCGACCACTACCTCCCTCGCGCCGTGGAGGCGGCAGCATGTGTCGCCCAGTCGGCTGACGTCACCCTCTTCGGGTACTGCATGGGGGCCCTGCTGGCCCTGTTGTCGACGGCAGGCAACCCGCAGATGCCGGTGCGCAACATCGTCGCGCTGGCCACCCCGGTGAAGCTCCGGGACCTCAGCCCCATGACGACGATGCTGGCGGAGGGGCGACTCCGACCGGACGACCTGGTCGACGAGACCGGGAACGTCCCTGCGTCGTTGGTCATGGAGAGCCTGCGCATCGTCAAGCCGACAGCTCCGCTCGCCACCTACTCGAACCTCTGGCAGAGCCTGGCCGACGACGAGGCGTTGTCCGCCCACAACGCCCTGGTGGGTTGGTCGAACGACCACATCCCCTTCCCCGGCACCGCGTTCCGTCAGCTCGCGACCGACTACATCGCCGGAGGCGCCCCACTCGGCGGCACGGCTCCCGTCGGCGACCGGATCGTCAGTCTCGGCGACGTCCGGTGCCCGGTCCTGAGCGTCGTGGGTGCCAAGGACCACCTGGTTCCGCCAGAGGCGAGCGCACCCCTCGCAGAGCTGCTCTCCAACGCCGATCTCACCACTCTCGTCCTGCCGGCCGGTCACGCAGGACTCTTCATCGGCCGCCAGGCGCGCACCAAGTGCGTGCCCTCGATCATCGAGTGGCTGGCCGGACTCACGTGAGGAGAACCTCTCGCATGGCAGACCCCACCCCGGCCGACGTCCGGATCGAAGAACTCGGCCCGGACGGTGATCCGGCGGTCCAGTCCTTCCTCGAGAAGGTTCCTCGAGGGGAGTACTCCTTCCTCAAGGGCGATCTCGGCGACCCAGCCGTGATGGCGATCTGGAGGTCCCGGCACGGCGCGCAGACCTTCCTCGCCTACCTCGACGGCGAGCTCGCGGGCCTCCTCGCCGTCATCCCGGGCCTTGGCTGGTCACGGCACGTCGGCGAGTTCCGCATGGTGGTCGACCCGGCCAAGCGTGGCCGGGGCGTCGGAGCAGCGCTGGCACGGCGCGGGTTGATGGCGGCGGTGACGGCGGGCTTGGAGAAGATCACCGTCGAGGTGCTGGCTGAGCAGGAAGGGGTCGCGGCGGTCTTCCGGCAGCTCGCTTTCATCCCCGAGGCTCTCCTGACCGATCAGGTCCGGGACGACGACGGTCACCTCCACGACCTCCTGATCCTCGCCCATTCGGTGCAGCAGGCGTGGTCCGCGCTCGCCACCATCGGCATGGTGGAGAGCGGAGCCGAGGCGTGAAGGTGGTCGACAAGGCGCGGAACTCGTTGCCGTTCCTCCGCGCCAACGCGACGATCATCGAGCGGCCGGACCGGTTGGTGCGGGCGACGGTCGCGGCATTGCCGTACGGCAACGGGCTATTGGCCGGGGTGGCGGCCTCGGTCGCGCGGTACCCCCACGCACCGGCCGTCGTCGCGGCCGGCGAGCAGGTCACCTACCGCGAACTCTGGCGGGGTTCGACCGCGCTGGCGAGCGAACTCGCGAAGCGAGAGCTGACCTCCGAGAGCCGGATCGGGGTGCTCTGCCGGAACTCGCCGTGGTTCGTCCACGCCCTCCTCGGTGGCGCCCTCCTCGGCGCCGACATCGTGCTGCTCAACACCAGCTTCGGCCCGGCTCAACTGCAGGACACGATCGACGCCGAGGGCATCGACCTAGTGCTGCACGACGACGAGTTCGCGCAGGCCCTGGGCGGGACGCCGGCCATCTCCGTCTCCCGGATCCGCAAGATCGCCACGCAGGGATCGGGGCGCGCCACGCTGCCCCGTCCCCAGCGCCACAGCCGCCTGGTCGTTCTCACGTCCGGTACGACCGGCCGGCCCAAGGGGGCGAGCCGCCCGTCCGACGGCGCGGCGGCGGACGGAGTCGGCGCCCTGCTCGGATCGATCCCCCTGCGGGCACGCGACACAATCGTCGTGCCCGCGCCCTTCTTCCATGCCTGGGGCCTGGCCAGCCTGCTGATCGGGTTGGGTCTGTCCGAGACGATCGTCACCGCACCGCACTTCGATCCCGCGGGCGTCCTCGGGCTCGTCGACACCCATCGCGCCGATGCGTTGATCCTCGTCCCGACGATGCTGCAGCGCATCTGTTCCCTGCCGCCGCGTGAGCTGGCCCGGTTCCGGACCTGGTCGCTCAGGGTCATCGCCGCGAGCGGGTCCGCCATACCCGGGCCGTTGGTGACCGAGGTCCTCGACCGGTTCGGTCCGATCCTCTACAACGTCTACGGCTCGACCGAGGTCGCCGCCGCGACGATCGCAGGGCCGCGCGACCTCCGGGCTGCGCCGACCACCGCAGGACGCCGCGCGACCGGGGTACGGGTGGCCGTCCTCGACCCGGCCGGCTCACCGGCCGGTGCGGGTGAGACCGGACGCGTCTTCGTCGGCAACGCGGCCCGCTTCGACGGTTATACCGGTGGCGGTGGGAAGGAGTCGGTCGACGGCCTGCTCTCCACCGGCGACCTCGGCCACTTCGACGGGCGCGGGCTGCTGTTCGTCGACGGTCGCGAGGACGACATGATCGTCTCGGGGGGAGAGAACGTCTATCCGACCGAGGTGGAACACCTGCTCAACGACCACCCGGACATCGAGGAAGCAGTGGTCATCGGGGTGGAGGACCCCACCTTCGGGCGCGCACTGAAGGCCGTCGTGGTCGCCAAGGACGGGCGTTCGCTGGATCCCGAGGACCTCAAGGCCTACGTCGCCGAGCGTCTGGCCCGGTACAAGGTTCCGCGCCAGTTCGCCTTCCTCGACGAACTGCCACGGACAGCGACCGGCAAGGTCTTGAGGAGACAACTGGCATGAACGCGGATCCAGCGAGCGCCGACCTCCGGAACGACTCCCTCCAGCTCCGGGTGGCGCGGGCACTCCAGCCGCTCGCCTCGAGCCCGCACTTCGCACGCACCGTGGCGATGGGCATCCGCACCGAAGCGGCCTGGCGAACCCTGATCGAGTCGGAACTGCGACTCGTCGGCCTGCGTACCGCCAACCAGCGCCGCCGCCGTCAAGAACGACGGGAGTCCCCGGCCGGGCTCGCCTCCCGGCGCGGGCGGCGCCTGGTCGTGAACTGGCACGAGGGTGGCGCCGGTCCCGCTCTGCTCCTGCTGAACGGATGGACGGCGAGCGGGCTGGTGTGGCCCGAGGAATGGGTTCGGGACCTCGAAGAGCGCTTCCGGGTGATCAGGGTCGACAACCGAGGAACGGGGTGGTCCCGGTCCGCGCCGGCCCCGTACACCATGGCCGATCTCGCCGACGACGCGGCCGAGGTGCTGCGTGCGTGCGACATCGAGGACGCCACGGTGCTCGGCGTCTCCATGGGCGGGATGGTCGCCCAGGAGCTGACCCTCCGTCATCCGGACCGGGTGAACCGGCTGGTCCTCGTCTGCACGGCCCCACCGGTCCCCGCCCAGATCGTCCCCGATCCCGCTCCCTTCCTGGCCTCCCTCGGTCGTCCCCTGCCCGGGGTGGACCTGCACCAGCACATGCAGGGCCTGTGGAGCAGCTACGCGGCCCCGTCCTTCGCCCAGGACCATCCCGAGGTCTTCGACGACATCGCGTCGCAGATCCTCCGCCGTGTGACACCTCGGCCGCGGGTGCTCGACCAACTCCGGGCCGCCCGTTCCTGGCACGGTTCCGACCGGCTCCGCCGCATCGACGTCCCGACCACGGTCGTCCACGGTGATCGAGACCCGCTGATGCCCCTCGGCAACGGGATGCGCCTGGCGCAGCTCATCCCCGGGGCTGACTACGTCGAGCTGGAAGGCGTCGGGCACCTACCACCGCACGAAGCGGGCGCCGACCTCCTCGAGATCCTCCGCGGCTGACCGACGGCGGCGCACGCCTGGACCACCTGGATCGTCGGGTGGCCCGCCGGCGCAGACACGTGCGCGCCTCGGCGGAGTGCGTGGTCGAGCGAGTTCCTGCGATCGTCCGACACGAAGCCGACGCGCGGCATCCGCGAGCGTGGCCGATCTCGGTCGGAGGGGTTCCCCTATCGAGCGATAGCTCATACCCTTCGGAGGACAGGAGGAGAGTCACGTCACTGCTGGGTCGACCGGGGAGTCGGAAGCCCCGTCACTGACCGGTGGGGGACCGCCTCCTCACCGCCGCATCACTCCCGTCGGCCGGCACCGCCGGCACCGGGCTGGGCTGCCGCGAGTGGCGAGGCGTGCGGCAGGCCGTATCCAGTGCAGGAGGTCCGATGAACAGTGCTGTTGATGTCGTGACGGACGAGGTGCGCAAGCGGCACCGCGTCGTCATCCGTTTCGCCGGGGACTCGGGCGACGGCATGCAGTTGACAGGTGACCGGTTCACCGCAGAGGCGGCCGCGTTCGGCAACGACCTCTCGACGTTGCCGAACTACCCGGCGGAGATCCGCGCCCCTCACGGCACGTTGGCCGGGGTGTCGAGTTTCCAGCTGCACTTCGCCGACTACGACATCCTCACGCCCGGCGACCGGCCCGACGTGCTGGTCGCCATGAACCCCGCGGCGCTGAAGGCGAACGCGGCGGACCTCCCGGCCGGTGGCGTCCTCATCGTGGACACCGATGAGTTCACCCCACGGAACCTGGCGAAGGTCGGCTACGCGACCGACCCGCTGGAGGACGGCTCGCTCGCGCCGTACACCGTGCACCGGGTCGCGATGACCACCCTCACCACGTCGGCGCTGGCGCCGTTGGGCATCGGCAAGAAGGAGGCGGAGCGCAGCAAGAACATGTTCGCCCTCGGCCTGCTCTCCTGGATGTACTCACGGCCGACCGAGGGGACCGAGCGCTGGCTGCGCGAGAAGTTCGCCCGCCGGCCGGAGATCGCCGAGGCCAACGTCGTCGCCTTCCGCACCGGGCACGCCTACGGCGAGACCACCGAGGCGTTCGCGGTGCGCACCGAGGTGTCTCCGGCGGTGCTGCCCGACGGGACCTACCGGCAGGTCACCGGAAACACCGCGCTGGCCTACGGGATCGTGGCCGCCGGACAGCGGTTCGGCCTGCCGGTGTTCCTCGGCTCGTACCCGATCACTCCGGCATCGGACATCCTGCACGAGCTGTCCCGGCTCAAGCGGTTCGAGGTGACGACCTTCCAGGCCGAGGACGAGATCGCCGGGATCGGCGCGGCCATCGGCGCCGCCTATGGCGGGGCGCTGGGAGTGACCACGACGTCCGGGCCCGGTCTGTCACTGAAGAGCGAGGCCCTGGGGCTGGCCGTGATGATCGAGCTGCCGCTGCTGGTGGTCGACGTCCAGCGCGGTGGCCCCTCCACGGGGCTGCCGACGAAGACCGAGCAGTCGGACCTGCTGCAAGCGGTGTTCGGCCGCAACGGCGAGTCCCCGGTGCCCGTGGTCGCGCCGTCATCGCCGGCCGACGCGTTCGACGCCGCAGTGGACGCGGTCCGCATCGCGGTCACGTACCGGACGCCGGTGCTGCTCCTGTCCGACGGCGCCATCGCCAACGGGTCCGAGCCGTGGCGGCTGCCCGACGCCGGCGAGCTGGTGGCGACGCCGGTGGCCTTCCAGTCCGAACCCAACGGTCCCGACGGGCAGTTCCTGCCCTATGCGCGGGACACCGAGACCCTGGCGCGGCCGTGGACGGTGCCCGGCACGCCCGGGATGGAGCACCGGGTGGGAGGGCTTGAGAAGGCCGACGGCACCGGCAACATCTCCTACGACGGGGACAACCACGAGCGGATGGTGCGGCTGCGCCAGGCCAAGGTCGACGGGATCAGCGTTCCTGACCTCGAGGTCGACGACCCGACCGGGGACGCGCAGGTGCTCGTGCTCGGCTGGGGCTCCACCTTCGGCCCGATAGGCGCGGCGGTGCGCCGGCTGCGCGCGGCGGGGCACGCAGTGGCGCGCGCGCACGTGCGCCACCTCAACCCGCTACCGGCCAACACGGAGGCCGTGCTGCGCAGCTACCGGCGCGTGGTGGTCCCGGAGATGAACCTGGGCCAGTTGGCCTTCCTGCTGCAGGGGCGGTTCGCGCTGCCCGTCGTCTCGGTCACGAAGGTCGCGGGCCTGCCGTTCGGCGCCGCGGAGCTCGAGGACCGGCTGCAGCCCCATCTGACCGACGACGAGAGGATCGAGGTGCCGGCGTGACCGCCATCGACCTGGGGATGCCGCAGCTCGGCGGCCTGGACCTGGTTCCCACCGCCGACGACGTGCAGAAGGCCAAGGACTACACCAGCGACCAGGAGGTGCGCTGGTGCCCCGGCTGCGGGGACTACGCCGTGCTGGCCGCCGTCCGCTCGTTCCTGCCGACACTGTCGATCCGGCGGGAGAACACCGTCTTCGTCTCCGGCATCGGCTGCTCGTCCCGGTTCCCTTACTACCTGGACACCTATGGCATGCACTCCATCCACGGCCGCGCTCCGGCGATCGCGACCGGCCTGGCGATCTCCCGACCGGACCTGTCGGTCTTCGTCGTCACGGGAGACGGCGACGCGCTGTCCATCGGCGGCAACCACCTGATCCACGCGCTGCGCCGCAACGTCAACGTCACGATCCTGCTGTTCAACAACCGGATCTACGGGCTCACCAAGGGGCAGTACTCGCCGACCTCGGAGGTCGGAAAGGTCACCAAGTCCACCCCGATGGGCTCGCTGGACCACCCGTTCAACCCCGTGTCCCTCGCGCTCGGCGCGGAGGCGACGTTCGTCGGCCGGGCCATGGACTCCGACCGCAAGGGGCTCACCGCCGTGCTCGAGGCGGCCGCACGGCACCGGGGCGCCTCGCTGGTGGAGATCTACCAGGACTGCCCCATCTTCAACGACGGGTCCTTCGACGTACTGCGCCGACCCGACGACTCGGAGTCCCGAGTCATTCCCGTGGTCGCCGGGCAACCGATCACCTTCGGGAACGAAGGCCGGTGGGCGGTGGTGCGGCGCGGCTTCGGCCTGAGGGTGGCGCCCACCGCCGAGGTCGCGCCCGAGGACGTGGTCGTGCACGACCCGGCCGATCTCGAACTGTCCTTCGCGCTGTCCCGGCTGTCCGACCAGGAGCTCGACCACGCCGTGTTCGGTGTGCTGCGTCAGGTGGACCGGCCCACCTACGACGACGCAACCCGGGCGCAGGTACAACAGGCCGTCGACGGTGGCGGGGACGACCTGATCGGGCTGCTGCATGGCCGCGACACCTGGACGGTCCGCGACGGCGCGGTCCTGCCGCACACGACGACTGGAGACAGCGCTCGATGAGCGACACCATCGCCGTCCTCGGCGGAACCGGCGCGCTGGGCCGCGCCCTCGCCCTGCGGCTGGCCCGAGCCGGGCACCTCGTCGTCCTCGGCTCCCGGGACGCCGAGCGGGCCCGGGCCTCGGCCGCCGAGCTTCGCGAGACGCTGTCAGCGACCGGCGTGGACGCCCGGGTGGACGGAGAGGCGAACGCCGGAGCAGCCTCGGCCGGCGAGATCGTGCTGCTGGCCACCCCGTGGGACGAGTGCGGCGCGTCGATCACTGCGCTGACCGGCGAGCTGGCCGGCCGGCTGGTCGTGTCGTGCATCAACCCGCTGGGGTTCGACGCAAAGGGCCCGCACGGCATCGCTGTCGCCGAGGGCAGCGCCGCCGAGCAGGTGGCCGCGCTGCTGCCGGCCTCGACCGTCACCGCCGCGTTCCACCATCTGTCGGCGCCCAGCGTCGCCGACCTGGACAACGACCTGTCCGGCGAGGACGTGCTCGTCTGCGGGGACGACGCAGCCGCCCGCGCCCGGGTGGTGCAGCTGGCCGCCGACGTGACCGGCCGGCCGGGGGTGGAGGTCGGCGCGCTGCGTCAGGCGCGGGTGCTGGAGCCCTTCACCGCCGTGATCATCGCGGTGAACAAGCGCTATCGGACCCGTGCCGGCGTGCTGATGACCCACGTCGACCCGGCCCGCCCGGCCCCGGCCCCGAAGGCCGCTGCGCAGGCGCACGCATGAGCGGCGTCTCGTCGACCACACCCGCGCCCCACAATTGGCGGCGGTCATCCCATCTGACGGTTCAGGAGGTTTCCGGGCGCTACGCCACGTTCTCGCCGACGCGGAACGGGTTGCCCCAGAAGGCGGGACGAGCCACCACCACGGCGCCGGCGGGCTTGCACCAGCCCCAGATTCGGCTGAGCCGAATGCGAGCTTCCCGCTTCGCCGGTGCAGGTCCGCGGCCTCGAGGTCCCCGGCGAACTCGGCTGGCTTTCGGCGCAGCGGGTGGGGAGGGGCGGTTGCTCGGGCGGCAGTCGGCTGCTCGGCGTCGATGGGCATGTGCGCTGCTCCAAGGACCCCTGAGCCCGTGAGCTTCGAGAGACCTCGAACGGACGTCCGCAAGTCCGAGATCGAGACGCTTGACAGCGGCGGCCCGCCTGCGCGGGAATCCTTGATCAGGCGCCAAATGTCACGTTGGTGGGCGCACCGACGACTTAAACGAGGGCGATGCAGGTGGTGTTCTCGCGTGCTGCGTGATGACGGGCATGCCTTCTGTTCCGACCAGTGCCTCGCCGACTGGACTGCATGTCGGTTGCTCAGCCTGCGCAACCCGTGAACGGGAGGTTGTCCGAGCGCAACCGGCGCGAGCTTTCGCGCGGGTGCCGACTGCTTCACAGCGAACTGGAGGAGCCGCGTGAGGACGTCGCCACTGCAGTGCAGACCTGCGCGTCCTTCATGTCGACTTCGAGGGGCCGCGACGCACTTACGACGATTAATCAACCGTAATTTCCACTTCCCAGTCGACGTTGGTTAACTCGCGACACGCGAAGCGAACTGCGCTCCCATCGCCGGCCAATTCCGCCCAACACGGACAAAGGGGCCCGGCGCGTTCTCGCAGGGTCTCTGGTTTCGGGCGGCCGGCCCGCAGTGACGCTCGGCGTCACGGGTACTAAGCGCCAATGAGTCCGAGCATTGTGGTCTGCTATTCCACATGACAGATTCCGACAGCGGGCACACACGGCTGCCTCGGGACCGGTCACCGGATGGCCCAGCCCGACCTGCGCCGGTCAAGCGGTGCGCTCGCTGCCGTGAGTCGAAGCCGCTCGATGCGTTCGCAGTGAGGGACCGCGGCGGTCAGGGGCGAACAGGAACGTGCCTGCAGTGCATGGCCGAGCGGCGCCAGCTCGAGACCTTCGGCTGCACGCGCTGTTCCCGGGTGCTGCCCGGAACTGCCTTCCACGCCGGCAACGGCGTGCAGGCGGTAAGTCAGCCATGTAAGGAGTGCAAGTCAACGATCAAAACGGCGGCGACTCGGGAGCGACGGGTGTCGGGTGGACGAGCGCCGTACCACCTGCTCAGCGAGGTAGACCCCGAAGCGCGAAAGGCGGTCTGCAGGGAGTGCGGGCCGGTCCACATCTACGCGACCGGGACAAAGGCCGGGCGTGGTTGGCGCTGCGGCGCCCGGTCAGACGAGATCAGCGACGAGAACTACGCGGCTCGCGAAGACATCGCTGACAAGTTCGCTTCCAAGAAGTGGCACCGCATCCGCAACGTTGACGGCGCAGCCATGCGCGGTGAGTGCAGCCAGTGCGGCGACGTGCCGGTGGGGTGGAACCAGTCGGGGCAGTACTTCGTCTGCAAGAGCCCGGCACGCAAGCGCCGGCACGCGGACGCCGAGCGGCGACGCCGACGTCTGCTGCAGTACGGGTTGACTCCCGAGGAGTACGAGGAGATGAAGGAGGCCCAAGGTGGCGTCTGTGCCATCTGTGGCGGCACCAGTGCCCGGGCGGACGGTGATGGCGCGCTAGTCATCGACCACGACCACGGGACCGGACGAGTCCGCGCCTTGCTCTGCAACCTCTGCAACGCGGGCATCGGCCATCTTCGGGATGACCCGAAAATCATGCTGGCAGCGATCGAGTACGTGACCTTTCACGCTGCTCGGTTGACTCAGGAGGATTCCTGAGTCGCTGCGACGGTCGCTATATCGATCACCAGGGCTGTGTGAGGCCCACGCCGCGGAGCGACGCAAATGCTTCGCGAAGTACGTCGACGGGCTCGCGAGGTCGGTGTCTCGAAACGAGGCCCGCTCCTCCACCAAGGGTCGGGTGCACCGCACTGTGACCGACACGAATCTCGCGACGATCCGCGCCTGGGCAGCATCGAACGGGATGACGGTGAGCCCGCGGGGCCGAACAAAAGCCGAGATGCTCGAGGCGTTCCGCGCGGCCGACAGTCTCCCTGTCCGAGGCTAAGCGCGCAGCGCTGTTTCCAGCAGTTCAGCGATGCGCTCCTGGGGTACCGAACACTCGCGCACGCAGTCGAGTTCGACCGGTTGCTCGCGGTCCCACCCGACAGCCGCAGTGTCCCCGCAGTGCGGACACCGCTCCCACGTAATCAGCTCGCTCACGACTTCCCCCAGGCTTTGGCTGTCCGGCGATGGTTCCCGTCGCAGCGCCCGACGAACCGGGTCAGAAGTCCTCGGTGACGCACGTCGCAATGCGCCGGAGTCCGGCTCACGCATCGAGGCAAACGCCACTGCCGCCAGCTGTGCTCAATTGCACGGCAGTGCTGGATTGTCCGAGACTCCTCGCTCGATGTGGACCCCTCGATCGGCGGACGATGACGCAAGTGCCGGCTCACATCCGCGTCTTCGAGGAACGCCGCCGCGTCGACGTGCCCCGCGACGTCCAGTTGAGGCAAACGAAGGGGCACTTGGGAGGTCCTTGGGGGCCGAGGCTCTGTTTTCTTGTCACCAGCTGCGCCGGAGTGCGTGGAGACGTACGCGCGCTGCTGGGGGCACCGCCGTGCTGCTGCTTGCGCCTCAACAGCTTGATCGGTGAGGACTGTTGCTTCTGCGTGAGAGCCGACGTCCATGGGCGTCTTCTCAGGTCAGGAGCTCAACGCCTCTAGAACTGCGGCGGCGCCGGTGGTGGCGACCTTCCGGCCGAAGTAGACGTCGGTGGTCATCGACGTGTTGGCGTGGCCCAGCTGGTCGGCGGCCGCCCTGGAGGAAAGCCCGGCTTGGTCCATGAGGGTTGCCACGGTCTTGCGGAAGGCGTGCGAGGTGACCCAGTCGAAGCCGGCGGTGGCAAAAGCTTCCCGCAGGTCGGCCTGGGTGTTGGAGGGGTCCCGCCAGCCGCCCAGCGGAGCCGGGAAGACCGGTCGGCTCCCGCTGTCGGCGCCGGTGGCGTGCAGGCGTTCGGCTCGGTCACGCAGCATCGCGGTGCACCAGCGCGGCAGCACCAGGGTGCGGTGCCCGGCGTCGGTCTTGGTCGACTTGACCACCAGCCCCTGGCCGCGGACGCGGACGGCGGCGGCCCGCACGTGGATGGTGCCGACCTCGAGGTCGACGGCGTCCCAGGCCAGACCGCAGGCCTCGCCGATGCGCAGCCCGGTGGCCATGAGGAAGGCGACCAGGTCAGGCACATCCCGGGCGATGGCCCGGTCGTCGTAGGTCAGGGCGGCGCGCAGCTGGCGCAGCTGCGGCACGGTCAGCGCCCGCGGCGCCTTCTTGGCTCTGCTGTTCACCGGACCGAGGGCTCGCACCGGATTCTGAGCAAGAGCGTCGTGACGGGCAGCCAGCGTGCACATGCCCGACAGCACCGATCGACACATCCGAGCTGTCGCTACTCCATGCTGGTCGGTGATGCCTCTCAGATGCCGGTCGAGGTTGCCGACGCTCAGCTCCCGCACCCTCAGCTGTCCCAGCCTGGGCAGGATCTGTCGGTCCAGCCGGGCCCGGTAGGCCTGCATGGTGACGGGGGAGAGGTCGGTCAACGCGGCGTACCAGGCCTCGGCCAGTGTCGACACCCGGGAGCTGGCGGTGATGTCACCGTTCGCGTGGTCACCGGCGCGGTCCCGTAGCGCCGCCTTGAGCGCTCGCTCGGCCGCCGCCTTGGTCTTGCCGTGCCGTTCCACAGCCCGCGTCCGGCCGTCGTAGTCGCGTGCCGTTGTGCAGGCTCGGTAGCCGGTGTCGGTGTTGTAGAAGCGGATGGTGCCGTAGGTGCCCAGCTCAAGCGGTGGTCGCCCCATGGGCCCGCAGCTTACCCACACTTTACCCGCATGAAATGAGGGTCAACAGGAGAGCGCAAAGGTCCACAACGGCTTGGATGGCTCGACATATGCAGTGGTCAGAGGCTAGTCATGGGACGATGCGGTGCGTACCGGACAGGTGCGACCGGACAATCGCAGGGTTACTGGTTCGAGTCCAGTCGGGGGAGCATCTCCGCAGGTCAGACGCTCGAGCGCCGCTCGGCCGAGGCCCCGTACGACGAACGAGCGACGCAGATTCTGCCGGGCTCGGCACCGTCGAGGCCAGGTGACCAGCGCTCGGGGCTGCCGTCGACGCATTCGCTGCGGACGAGGGCGCGGCGGCACGGGATGATGCCCCGGTGAGCGCGCCTGAGCCGGTCGTCCCCGTCCGCGAGCGGATGCGCCGGGAGACCTGGCTGGCCATCCGCGAGGCGGCGTACCGGCTGATCGCCGAGCGCGGCTTCGACGCGGTGAGCGTCGAGGACATCGCCGCCGCGGCGGGCGTCTCCCGCGCGACGTTCTTCAACTACTTCGCGAGCAAGCTGGCCGTGATCCAGGACCCCGCGCCGGGGGATCGGGAGGCCTGGTCGGGGCTGTTCGACCGGCCGGCGGACGAGGAGCTGTGGGACTCCCTCGTCGCGATCCTGGTCGACTTCGCCGCGCTCTCCGCGGACCAGGCGCTCAAGGTGCGGGCGCTGTACGACCGGTCACCCGAGCTGCACGCCCACTCGGCCGGTCACACGCACCCGTTCTACGTCGACCTGCGGGAATTCGTCGGACGGCGGACCGCCCCGGGAGCCGAGCGCGACGCGGCGCTGCTGCTGAACGTCGCACTGATCGTGTCCGACACCGCGCACGTGCAGTGGACGCCGAGCCCGGCCCGCCCCTTCGCGGTCGAGCTCGCCGACACGTTCGACCGCCTGTCGGTACAGCTGTCGCCGGCGACGGGGTAGCGGTGGGACCCGTCGGGAAACCTTGACGCTCTCGTTAGACCCGATCTACGGTCTGGACCCAGTCCATCCAGCCGTGTCGATCGGGTCCGACCCGTCGTACCGGTGTCCCGACCGGAGGAGTTCCCGTGCTCGACGAGGTCAGGAATGTGCTCAACGGGGAGCCGTACCACGTGGGGATCGTGGTCGAGGACGTCGGCGCCGCGATGGAGGAGTACGGCGCCCTCTTCGGCGTCCAGTGGGGTCAGCGCCGGAAGGCCGAGTTCCCGGTGGAGCTGCGGGGGACGCGGCGGACGCTGAGGTTCGACTCGGTCTTCGCCACCAGCGGCCCGGTGCGGGTGGAGCTGACGGTGCAGAAGCCGGACACGTTCTGGCGCGCCGGGGGCGGGATGCATCACCTCGGGTTCTGGTCCGACGACCCGATGGCGGACTCCCGGCGGCTCACCGCGGCCGGCTACGAGGAGGAGGCCCGGCTCTTCCCGTTCCCCGACGACCCGGTCGCCTCGGTCGCCTTCCACCGCGGGCCGCAGGGCATCTTCGTGGAGCTCGTCTCCTCCACGATGCGGGCGGGCAGTGAAGCGGGCTGGTCGGCACCGGCATGAGGATCGGGTTCGTCGGGGCCGGCCGGATGGGCCGGCCGATCGTCGACCGCCTCGTCGCCGCCGGCCACGCCGTCACCGTGCTGGCCCGGCGTCCGGAGGCGCGCGCGGCCGCCGAGGCCGACGGCCTGACGTGCGCCGGCACCGTGGCCGAGACCGTCCGCGCAGCGGAGGTCGTGTTCTGCGTCGTGCTCGACGACGCGCAGGTGCGGGCCGCGTTCCTGGGGGAGGGCGACGGGCTGGCGGCGATGCCGGAGGGCGCGGTCCTCGTCCAGCACACCACCTGCGACCCGGGCACCCTGCAGGTGCTGGCCGAGGCCGGTGCCGCCCGGGGCGCCCGGGTCCTGGACGCGGCGCTGTCCGGTGGCCCGCACGACATCGCCGAGGGCCGGCTCACCCTGTGGGTGGGCGGAGACGACCGGGTCCTGGCCGAGGTCCGGCCGCTGCTGGAGACCTACGCGTCGCCGGTCATGCCGGTGGGCGGGCTCGGGAACGGCCAGCGGGTGAAGCTGGTCAACAACGCCCTGTTCGTGTCGCAGGTCGGCCTCGCGATCGACGCCGTGCGCGTCGCGCGGCAGCTCGGCATCGACGAGGCCGCCATCCTCGCCGCGGTCCAGCACGGCAGCGGCGCGAGCCGGGCGCTCGGCATCGTCGCGGGGATGGGCGTGACCGCGGTCGGCGACCACCTGGCCGAGCTGATGCTCAAGGACGTCCTCGTAGTGCGCGAGATCGCCGAGCGCACCGGCGTCGACCTGGGCGCGATCGGCGGGGTGCTGTCCTCGGCCGCGGTCGAGCAGGGCGTCCTGCGCGGGGGAGCCCCACCCGGCCGGAGCGCCGTTGCCGCCCGTCCGGCGCAGACGGCGATGAAGGACCACTGAGCACCACTCACGCAGCGCAGGAGAGGACCCCACCATGTCGCAGTCCGCGGACGGCGATCGCTCGACGGCCCAGCTCGTGCAGGAGCTGTGGGACATCGAGCAGATCAAGCAGCTCAAGGCCCGCTACTTCCGGCTCATCGACCTCAAGGACTGGGAGGCCTGGCGGGACCTGTTCACCGAGGACTGCCTGCACCACCTCCCGCAGGAGGCGAACCGCCCGCCGACGAGCAACGCCGACTACCTCGAGCAGGTCCCGCAGTTCCTGGCCGACGCGATGACCGTCCACCACGGGCACATGCCGGAGATCACGATCCTCAGCGACACCGAGGCGGAGGGCATCTGGTCGATGTTCGACTACGTGCTCATGCCCGGGAAGCCCGAGGGCATCAAGGGCTACGGCCACTACGAGGAGACCTACCGCAAGGGCGCCGACGGCCGGTGGCGGATCAGCTCCAAGCGCAACACCCGGATCCGGCTCGATCAGGTCCCGAACACGCTCCCGACCGCGACGGCCGGGTCGGCGTGACGGACCGGGGGAACGGGCCGACGACCGCGCTGACGATCGGTTTCGTCGGACTGGGCGCCATGGGAGGCCGGCTCGCGGCCCGGCTGGCCGGCGTCGGCGACCTGACGGTGTACGACGCGTCGGCCGAGGTCCTGGAGCGTTTCCGCGGCCGGGCGACGCTGGGCTCGGGCGTCGCGGACGCCGGGAAGGGCGCCGACGTCGTCGGCATCTGCGTCCGCACCGCCCAACAGGTCGACGAGTGCGTGGACGCGCTGCTGCCGGTCCTGGCGCCGGGGAGCCTGCTCATGGTGCACAGCACCGTGGCCCCGGAGGTCGTCCGGGCGGCCGCGGACCGGTGCCGGGTCCGGGGCGTCGACCTCGTGGACGCCGCGGTGACGGTGACCCGGTACGACGGCGCCGACGCCCCGTTCGTCCTCGCGATGGTCGGGGGCGAGGAGGTGGTCGTCGAGCGCGCGCGCCCGCTCCTCGACGCCTACGCCACCGACACGATCCGCGTCGGACCGCTGGGCTCGGGGATGTCGATGAAGATCATCAACAACCTCACGTCGCTCATGCAGATCCTCGTCGCCGAGGAGGCGCTCCGGCTCGCGGCCCTCACCTCCGTGCCGGCCGACGTCGTCCGGGCCGTGATGGAGCGCAACGGCGTCTGGACGCCGCTCATGACGGCCATCGGGATGCGTGCCGGCCGTGCCCCCGCCGACCGCGCAGAGCTCTCCCAGCGACAGGTCCAGGCGGCCAACGGGGTCAAGGACCTCGCACTGGCCGAGGCCCTGGCCAGGAGCGTGGACACCCCCAGCGCGGCGGCCACCTTCGGCAAGGGCCAGTACTGGTGGGCCTTCATGGCCGACCTGCCCGAGACCCGGGTGTAGCCGCCCGGAGCGGGGCCCCGGGCCCCATCGCACGACCGCTCACCGCACACCGCACACCGCACACCCCATCACGCTCGCTCGACGACGAGGAGACGACGGACCATGCGAACGAGGAACCTGAAGGCGATCGGCGCGACGTGCGCCGTGCTGCTCGCCATGGCCGCCTGCGGCGGCGACGACGAGTCCGACGGCGGGGACAGCGGCGGGGGCGGGGCCGGTGGCACCCCGGACAGCATCACGATCGGTGTGGTGACCTCGCTGACCGGGCCGACCGCCGCGACGTACGGCGACGCGGCGCAACGTGGCGTCGACGCCCGCCTGGCCGCGTACGCCGACGAGGGCGGCGCGTGCTCGGACGTGGACTTCGAGGTGGTCGTCGCCGACGACGCGTCCAGCCCGGCGGGGGCGCTGTCGGCCTACCAGAAGCTGATCCAGCAGGACGAGGTCTACGCGGTGCTGTCCGCGAGTGCCTTCACCTTCGGCGCGGCCCAGTACCTGACCACCCAGGCCCAGGACGTCCCCGTCCTCGGTGACGCCTCGGACCAGAACCCGGTGTGGGTGCAGACCGACAACAACCTGTTCCCGGCCACGCCCATCCAGAACCCGGGCGCGGTGTACGAGACCATCGGCAAGTACCTGGACACCGTCGGGGCGACGAGGATCGGCGGGGCCGCGTTCGGGGTCAGCGAGAGCTCGCAGAACGCCCTCCAGGCGGCCGTGGACTCCGCGGCGGCGGTCGGGATCGACGAGGGCTACGTGAACAAGGACGTGCCCTTCGGCAGCAGTGACGTCGGCGCGATCGTCCTCGGCATCCGGGACTCCGGCGCCGACGCGCTGTACCTGCCGATCACCCTCGACACCACCCTGGCCATCGCGACGGGGCTGAGGCAGGCCGACATCGAGATGGCGGCCATCCTCGCCGCCACCGGCTACGGCAACGACCTGCTCCAATCGGCACCGGCGGTCGAGGCGGCCCAGGGGGTCAGCTTCTCGATCGCCTACGCCCCGGTCGAGCTGGAGACCGAGGCGACCCGGCAGCTGCAGAGCGCGCTGCAGGACCAGGGCTCCGCGACCGGCATCCCCACCTACACCGAGATCGCCGGCTGGAACGACACCGACCTCCTGCTCCACGGC
This sequence comes from Trujillonella endophytica, assembly GCF_900110555.1. GTDB lineage: Bacteria > Actinomycetota > Actinomycetes > Mycobacteriales > Geodermatophilaceae > Trujillonella > Trujillonella endophytica. Next base: position 123,923 of record NZ_FOEE01000002.1, on the reverse strand, counting down.
CTGGAGGGGGCCGGCTGCGACGCGTCGGGAGCGGAGTTCATCTCCTTCCTCCAGGGTGACGCGACCTGGGACAGCAACGGCCTCTTCCCCCAGACCGTGGACTTCACGACCGACAGCGTGGACGAGCTGTGCCAGTACTTCGTCACGCTCGAGGGGGAGGAGTTCGTGCCCGTCGAAGGCGCGTCCCCGCTGTGCGGTGCCCTGATCGAGTAGAGATGCCGCACGCCGACCTGCCGGCCCCGGCGCGAGGGCTCCTCGCGCCGGGGCCGGCGACCGCCGCCCGTCCCCCCGACAGGAGCAGCACATGAGACGACGACAGATCGGCGAGCTCGAGGTCTCGGTCCTCGGCATCGGCGGCAACAACTTCGGCACGAACTTCTTCGGCCGCGGCTGCGACGCCGGGGAGGTGGACCGCATCCTGCGGACCGGGCTCGACGCAGGGGTGAACCTGGTCGACACCGCCGAGGAGTACAGCATCACCTCGTTCCTCGGCGAGGGGCACTCGGAGGAGCTGATCGGCGCGGCCCTCGGGGCGCGGCGGGACGAGGCCGTCCTGTCGACGAAGTTCCTCAACTCCGACGCCGGGAACCCCGGCGAGCGGGGAGCGGCCCGGATCATCGCCGCCGTCGAGGCGAGCCTCGGCCGGCTGCGCACCGACCGCATCGACCTCTACCAGCAGCACTTCCCCGACCCGGACACCCCCGTCGACGAGGTGCTCGAGGCGCTGTCGCGGCTCGTCGCCGACGGCAAGGTCCGCGAGATCGGCTGGTGCAACGCCGCGCCCGAGCAGGTCCACGACGCCGCCGCGGCCGTGCAGCGCTCGGGCAGCCGCCCGTTCCGCTCCTGCCAGCTGCAGTACAGCCTGCTCGAGCGCCCGGCCGACGAGCTGCTCGCCGCGCTCACCCGGACCGGCACCGTCGTGCTCGCCTACTTCCCCCTGGCCAGCGGGCTGCTGTCGGGCAAGTACCACCGCGGGCAGCCCCCGCCGGCGGACTCCCGGCTGGCCTCCGACGCCCTCGTGGCGACGATCCTCCGGGACGGCGTCATGTCCAAGCAGCCGCTGCTGTCCGACGCGCGGCTGACCACCGTGGACGAGCTCGCCGCGTTCGCGGCCGACTCCGGCCACTCGCTGCTGGAACTGGCCCTGTCCTGGGTGGCCGCCCAGCCGTCCGTGGCCTCGGTCCTCACCGGCGTCACGAGCCCGGGACAGGTCACCGCCAACGCAGCCGCGCTGGACTGGCTGCTGACCCCCGACGAGTGCGCCGCCGTGGACGCCATCGTCGCCCGCGAAGCCGACGGAGCCGAGTCCTGACCGGTCGCGTCCAGGGCGAGGTCGCCTTCATCACCGGTGCCGCGCGCGGCCGGTGCAGGGTCGGTCCGGCGTCACCCGAGAGCCGCGATCACCGGCCCGGTCCGTGCCCGGCGAGCGTCGCGCCCCGCTGCCAGCGGCGGTGCATCCGGTGCCAGCCGAGCGCGAGCCGGTTCCTGGGGGACCGCCCCCGGACGACGGCCACGACGCACACCCAGGCCGCGGCTGCAGCGAACGCCAGCGCGCTCATGGGACCGACCCTCGGGCGTCGTCCATCCGCTGAGGGTCCCACCCACCCGGCCGGGCGTCGTCGTTCCGAGCGCGCGGGCCGGGCCCGGCGGGGCGGGCTCACCCAGGTGAGGTGAGGCGGACGCCCCCGGCTGCGCCCAGGCTGCCACCGGATCCGTCGGGGCCGTGACGGCATCCGTCCGGCCTGTCGAGAGGTGCGTCAGATGTCGTTCTGGGACGTGGTGTGGTTCATCATCATCGGCTACGCGTTCGTCGCCTACCTGATCCTGCTCTTCTCGATCATCCACGACCTGTTCCGGGATCGGGACGTCTCGGGGTTCGCGAAGGCCGTGTGGGTGCTCGGACTGATCCTGCTGCCACTGCTCACCGCCCTCGTCTACGTGATCGTCCGCGGGCAGGGGATGGCGCGACGGGCGGTGGCGCGCGCGGAGGAGCAGGAGCGCCAGCGGGACGAGTACATCCGCCAGGTCGCCGGCCGCCCCGCCCCGGCCAGCCCCACGGACCAGATCGCGCAGGCGCGGGCGCTGTTCGACGCCGGCGCGATCTCCCAGTCGGAGTACGAGGCGCTGAAGAGCAAGGCGCTCGTCTGACCGCTGCGCCCTCTCGGGCACCCGCACGCGACGGAGGAACCGGCCATGACCCAGCTGGACCGTCCCGTGGCCCCCTCCCGCCCGGATCCTCCGCTGACCGTCGACGAGCGCGCCGAGCTCGACCGGCTGCGCCGCGAGGTGCAGGCCCTGCACGTGGGTCCGCGGCCGCGGACGGGGTTCCGGTGGCGCTCCCTGGTGGCGGTCGTGCTGATCGTGCTCGGCTGCGTGCTGGCCCCGGTCGCCGGCCTCGCCGTGTGGACGAACAACCAGCTGTCGGACACCGATCGCTTCGTGCGGAGCGTGGGCCCCCTGGTCGACGACCCGGACGTGCAGTCGGCGCTCACCGGCCGGCTCACCGAGACGGTCTTCACCTACGTCGACGTGCAGACGCTCGCCGACGACGCCGTCGACGCGCTGGAGGGCGTCGGCGTGCCGCCGCTCCTGGTGGACCGGCTCGGGACGTTCACCCCGACGATCACGTCCGCCGTGGAGAACTTCGTCCGCGAGCGCATCGCCCAGCTGGTGGCCGGTCCCGCGTTCGAGGCGGTCTGGGACCGGGCGATCGCGACCGCGCACGACCGGCTGGACGCGGTGCTGTCCGGCGACAGTGACGGCGTCGTGGTCCAGGACGGCGCGGTGTACCTGCAGCTCGGCCCGTTCGTCGACCTCGTCAAGGAGCGGCTGAGCGACGCGGGGCTGACCGCGGTCTCGCTGATCCCGGACGTCAATCCGACCGTGGAGCTGGCCCAGGCCGACACCCTGGTGCGCGCGCAGACGGCCTACGACACCCTGAACACGGTCGCCGGCGTGCTGCCCTGGGTCGTGCTGCTCCTGTTCGTCGCGGGCATCTACCTGGCCCGCAACCGGCTCCGCGCCCTGGTCGGTACCGGCCTGGGGCTGGCCCTGTCGATGGTGGTCCTCGCCGCGGGTCTCCTGGTCGCCCGCAGCCTGCTGGTCGACGCGGTGCCGGCCGCCGCGGCGCCGGCCGCGGGATCGGGCTTCGACATCGTGGTCACCTACCTGCGGTACGGCCTCCGTGCGCTGCTCGTGCTCGGGCTGGTGCTCGCGCTCGCCGGCTTCCTCGCCGGCCGGTCGGAGACCGCGGTGGGCATCCGGAGCTGGACGAAGGAACGTCTGCACTCCATCCGCGGCGGACCGTCGCCCGACGGGCGGGTCGGCACCTGGGCGCGCCGGCACGTGCGGGGCCTGCGGATCGCCGCGGTGGCGCTCGCCGTCCTGGTGTTCGTGTTCCTGACCGAGCCCACGGGCGCGGCGATCCTGGTCATCGCCGCGTTGCTCCTGGTGGTGCTGGCCGTGATCGAGTTCCTGGCCCGGCCGGCGACCGCGCCGGCCGACCGGGTGGAGGCCTCGCGGGAGGCGCCGCCGCCGGGTCCGGCGCGTTAGTGCAGGAAGGCCTTGAGCGCGATGAGGCCGACACCGACGAGGGCGATCCCGGCCCCCTGGAGCAGCGCGCGCGGCACCCGGGAACCCGAGAACCGGGCCGCCCAGTAGCCGTAGAAGCCGATGAGCGCCAGCCCGCTCCACTTGGCGACGGTGAGGGCGGTGTCGAGCTCGATGACGCTCAGGGCCGCCAGCACGAAGAAGACGTCGGGGAACGCGACGCCGAACGCGACCGCGAGGGCGTCGTCGAGCATCTCCCGCACCTCGGCCCGGGCCACGCGGCGCCGCTCCCGCGTCTCGAAGCCGATGATCTCGCTGTAGAGCTCGGCCAGCGCGACCGCGGCCGCACTGCCGAGGAACCAGCCGATCACCACCCCGGTGGGCGGGGGATGGCTCTCGACGACCACGACCAGGGCGAGCCCGATGATCGATCCGTAGACCACGCGCGCGACCTGGCGCGAGCCGAGGTGCGTCGCGAGGGTCGGGCGCATGCCCGCCAGGGTCACCGGCGTCGTCGGGGCGCCGCACCGCCTGTCCGGGGTGAGGCTCCGCCGCGGGGTCAGCCGGCCCGGTCCTCCCGCCGGTCCTCCCGCCGGGCCACCCGCCGACGGTGCCGGCGCAGCACCCCCAGCCCGATCCACAGGACCGCGCCGACGGCGGCGGAGACGAGGGTGAACAGCCACAGCGGCCAGGTGAAGCCCCAGAGGAGGAAGTCGAACCGCACGTCGTTGCGGTTCTGCACCACGAAGACGACGAGCAGGCCGGCCCCGACGAGCGTGGCTATCACCCCACCGCCCAGCCGGGCGCGTCCGGGTGCGTCCACGGGGCCGGTGGTGCCTCCCGGCCGGGAACCCGCCTGGGCCATGACCGCCTCCTCCGTCGGCACGACGGCGCGCAGCCGCCTCGTCCGTCGGAACGACGGTGGCGCCGGCGCCGGCGCCGCGCCTCATCCGCCGCGGATGAGGTGCGGCGGCCGGCACCCGGCGACCCTCGGGCCGGGACGCGGTCGGCGTGTCCACGGACGCACGGGAAGAGGAGCGACCATGAGCGCTGAGGTGTCGAGCGCATCCCCGGGTGCCCCGCCCGTGCGGCACTCACGGGCCGGCCGGATCGCCCTGGCGGTCCTCGGCGCAGCGGCGGTCGTCGTCGGGGGAGTGCTGCTGGCCAACCCCGTCGCCGCCGCCCGGACCCTGGCCCTGCTCCTCGGCCTCGCCCTCGTCGTCACCGGATTCCTGGAGATCGCGGTGGGATGGGACACCGACCGGCGCGGCACGACGACGGTGCTGGGCGCCGTCCTGGTCGTCGGGGGGCTCCTCGCGGCCTTCTGGCCCGACGTCACGCTGTGGACGCTGGCCGTGCTCACCGGGGTGTCGCTGCTGCTGCACGGCATCGGCCGGGTCGCCGTCGCCCTGCTGGAGCGGGCGGAGATCCCCGGCTGGGGATGGCTCGCCCTGGCGGGGGCCGTCAACGTCGTCGTCGGTGTGCTGGTCCTGACCTGGCCCGAGGCCACCGTGCTGGTCCTGTCGCTGCTGCTCGGCGCCCAGATCCTGGTGTTCGGCCTGATCGTCCTGACGGCGGCGTTCCTCACCCCGCGGTCCGGCATCTAGCGCGCGGCCGGGGCGCGGGGAGCCGGGTCGTGCGACCGGTCCCCGCGCCCACGGCAGGAGTCAGGTGTCGCGGAGCTCGCGTCCGTGCACGGTCAGGGCGTAGATCACCAGCACGTCGACGGTGATGATGATGACGCTCCACACGGGGTAGGCCTCGATGAACGTGAGGTTGACGAGCGCGCTGAGCCCGGCCAGGCCGACGCCGACGATGCGGGCCAGCATGTTGCCCCCCAGCACGCCGATCCCGGCCGCGAAGATCGTGATCCCCAGGAGCAGGTGCACCCAGCCCCAGACGGTGTAGTCGACGTCGATCACGAGGCCGCTCTCGGTCACGTGGTAGAAGCCGTCGTCGAAGATCGCGACCAGGCCCTGGATGGCCTGGAAGAACCCCAGCATGATCATGATGACGCCGGCGAACACGACCCAGCCGGTCCAGCCGGTCGGTGGTGAGCCGTTGTTGTAGGCGACGCGGGTGGTGTCCACTTCCGGACGGGACGAGCCAACGGCGGCCATCGGGGACTCCTCGGGTGCGACGGACCGGGTCCGAACGCCCGGCTGGCGCCCAACGTCCCGCCCGCCCGCGGTCGGGACGTCATGCGTTGTGGGTGAAGCCGGACGTCACGAGCGGTCGGGGAGCTCCTCGGCGGCCGGGACGTCCTCGGCCTCGCGCCGGGCGACGGCGGTGTGGACGGCGCCGAGGACGACCTTGGCCAGCACGCCCACGGTCACGAGGCCGACGAGCATCTGGACGGTGACCAGGACCCGCGCCAGCTGGGATACCGGCGCGATGTCGCCGAACCCGACGGTCGCGAACACCGTGATCGTGAAGTACAGGCCGTCGGTCCGGTTCAGCGGCTCGGTGAAGGCCCCGGACTGCTCCGCTGCGACGACCCAGTAGGCGGAGGCGAACACCACCCACAGCGTCGGCAGGGTCACCGCCACCGCGCGGATCGCCCGGAGCCTCGGCTGCCGGGAGCGGAGGATCCCGCGGAGCTGGACCGCGACGACCACGCCGACCAGGCCCAGGGCGACCAGGAAGAGCAGGCCGGTGGCGCCGTCGAGCGGCCGGTCCAGTGGGGCGTCGTAGTACAGGACGAGCAGCACCGCCGTCGTCGCGGCCGAGCGCAGCAGCGACCCGGCGATCGTCCGCCCCGCGGGCGGCGGGGTAGCGCGTCCATCGGCCACCGCGGACCTCCCTCGCGTCGCCGGAACGGTCGGCGCTCGCCCCTGGCGCCGCATCGCCCGGGCCGGGGGATTCGTCCGGGGCGGGTGGTGCCGGCCGGGGACCGGCGGCGGCAGCCTGCGGGCTCCGGGCGGGCCGATCGGCGGCGCGCTCCCGGGCGGACCCCACGGAGACGGCCATGACCGAGACCGCGATCGCCGACCACGGCCTGATCGGCGACCTGCAGACCTCCGCGCTCGTCGGCACGGACGGGGCGATCGACTGGTTCTGCTGCCCCCGGTTCGACTCGCCGAGCGTGTTCGGCGCGCTGCTGGACGGCGAGCGCGGCGGCCGCTTCCGGATCCGCCCGGCGGGAACCGGGTACACGACCAGGCAGATGTACCTGGCCGACACCGCCGTGCTGGTCACCCGCTTCTTCACCGCATCGGGCCTGGGCCAGGTCGTGGACTTCATGCCGCCGGCCGGGAGCACCGCGACCGACACGCACCGGATCGTGCGGATGGTGCAGTGCGTCCGTGGCGAGATGAGATTCGAGATCGAGGTGGCCCCGCGGTTCGACTACGGCCGGCACCCCCACCGCGCCGAGGTCGGCGACCAGGGCGCCGTCTTCACGGCCAACGGGACGGCGCTGACCCTGCACGTCGTCCGCGAGCCCGAGGACGAGCGGAAGGCCCGGGTGTCGATGCGCGACCAGGATCTGCACGCGACCCTCGACCTGGTCGCGGGGGACACCCGGGGCGTCGTGCTGGAGTCGGCCGCGACGGGGCCGGCGCGGGCGATCCGCGTGGCCGAGATCCAGGAGCTGTTCGACCGGACGGTGGACTTCTGGCGCACCTGGCTGTCCCGGTCCCGCTACACCGGCCGGTGGCGGGAGTCGATCCAGCGGTCGGCGATCACCCTGAAGCTGATGACCTACGCGCCCACCGGCGGCCTGGTCGCCGCCCCCACGGCGGCGCTGCCCGAGCAGCTGGGTGGCGAGCGCAACTGGGACTACCGCTACACCTGGGTGCGCGACGCGTCGTTCTCCGTGCACGCGCTGCTCCGCCTGGGCATGGTCGACGAGGCCGCCCGCTTCGGGGGCTGGCTCGGCGACCGGATCCGTGAGCGGGCCGGCAGCGACAGCGGACCGCTCAACATCATGTACCGCATCGACGGGTCCTCCGACCTCAAGGAGGACGTGCTCGACCACTGGTCCGGCTACCGGAACTCGGCACCCGTCCGGGTCGGCAACGGCGCCGCCGAGCAACTGCAGCTCGACATCTACGGCGAGGCACTGGACGCCCTGTACGCCGCCGGCCGGGCCGGCGTCGAGGTCCCGCACCGCGGCTGGGCGACGATCAGCGGCGTCCTGGACTGGCTGGCCGACAACTGGGACCAGCCGGAGGAGGGCATCTGGGAGACCCGCGGCGGCCGGCAGGCGTTCACCTACGGGCGCGTGATGTGCTGGGTCGCCTTCGACCGGGGCATCCGGATGGCCGTCGAGCACGGCCGCCCGGCCGCGCTCGAGCGGTGGACCGCGGAGCGGGACCGGATCTACCGGCAGGTGATGGACCAGGGGTTCTCGCCCCGGCGGCGGGCGTTCGTCCAGCACTACGAGACCGACGTGCTGGACTCCTCGCTGCTGCGGATGCCGACGGTCGGCTTCGTCGCCGGCACCGACCCGCTGTGGCTGAGCACGCTCGAGGCGATGGACCACGAACTGGTCACCGACAGCCTGGTCTACCGCTACGACCCCGAGGCCTCGCCGGACGGGCTGCAGGGGTCGGAGGGCACCTTCTCGCTGTGCTCGTTCGCCTACGTCGACGCCCTCACCCGCGCCGGCCGTGTCCAGGACGCCCGGAACGCGTTCGAGAAGATGCTGACCTACGCCAACCACGTCGGGCTCTACTCCGAGGAGATCGCCCTGACCGGTGAGCAGATCGGCAACTTCCCGCAGGCCTTCACCCACCTAGCCCTCATCGACGCGGCCGTCACCCTCGACGCCGCGATGGACCGCGCGGGCGGCTGACCCGCACCGGGGACCGCGGCGGTGACCTTCGAGGAGGCCATGGACCGGGTGGCCCAGGCCTTCGAGGGGATCGCCGCCGTCGTCCTCGGGGTGGGGCTCGTCGTGTCGGTGGTGCTCGGCGTCCGGGCCCGGGGCCGCACGCCGGGCCCGCACCCGGCGTACCGCGTGCTGCGGCAGTCCTTCGGCGGCGCCATCCTGCTGGCCCTGGAGCTGCTCGTCGCCGCCGACCTCCTCCGGACCGTTGCCGTGGAGGCGACGCTGGAGAGCGTCCTGGTCCTGGCGGGGATCGTGGCGATCCGGACCGTGCTGAGCTTCTCGCTCGAGACGGAGATCGAGGGGGTCGTGCCCTGGCGCCGACGGGCCCAGGAGGGCGGGTCCGCCGACCCGCGCCCGCCGGATCCCTGACCGGGGCGCCCCCTCAGGGGGTGGCGGATCGGCGGTCCTTCGCGGCGCGGGGGATGAGGAGGGCCACCACGAAGCCGATGACGGCGAAGCCGCCGACGACGACCAGCGCCGTCGCGAACGGCGTCCCGCCCGGGGTCGCCGCTCCGACCAGCACCGATCCGGCGATCGCCACGCCGAGCGACGAGCCCAGGTTGGACACGCTCCGCGAGACGCCGGAGATGTCGCCCTGCACCTCTTCCGGCGAGCTGGACTGCACCAGGTTCACCGAGGCGGTGAGCATGATCCCGACCCCGGCGCCCATCAGGAACAGGCCGGGTGCGAACGTCCAGACCGCGGAGGTCTCGCGGGCCAGCGCCAGCAGTACGCCGAGGCCGATCACCGTGAGGCCGAAGCCGCCGCGGATCAGCCGGCGCGGGGAGTGCCGCTTGGCCATCCGCCCCGCGATCGCCGACGTGGCGAGGACGCCGACCGTGGCGGGGAGCAGCATGAGCCCGGTCTCGATGGCGGAGTAGCCGCGGACCTGCTGGAGGAACACCGAGATCACGAAGAACGAGCCCTGGAGCACCAGCCACTGCAGGGTCTGGGTGGTCAGGCCGAGGTTGGACGTGCGGTTGCGGAACAGGCCCAGCGACACCAGCGGTGCCCGGCCCGCCGCCTCCCGTCGCCGCAGGTGCCAGACGAACCAGCCGAGGAAGACGACGCCGATGGCGGCCAGGATCCACACCGGGGAGATGCCGCCGGCGGGGATCAGGACGACGTCGCCGATGGTGAAGTCCTCCCGCGAGCTGCCCCAGCCGTAGGTCCCGGACTGGAGGACGCCGAACACCACGAAGAACAGGCCCAGCGCGGACAGCACGGCACCGAGCAGGTCGAAGTGCGGCCGCTCGGCGGGCAGCGGCGGGTCGACGATCCGCCGGGCCAGCAGGGCGATGGCCGCCACGACCAGGACCTGGAGCACGAAGGCGGCCCGCCAGCTGATGGCGCTGGTCACCAGGCCGCCGATCAGCGGCCCCGCGGCGGAGCCGATGCCGGCCGCGCCGCTCACCACCCCGAAGTACTTGGCGCGGGTGCTGAGGTCCGGGAACAGCACGGTCACGAGGATGTAGATCGGGGGGATGAGCAGCGCGGACCCGATCCCCTGGAGCACCGAGTAGCCGACGATCAGCAGCCCGATGCCCTGGGCGAACGTGGCGATCAGGGCGCCGGCGCCGTAGACGAGCAGACCGGCGATGAAGCAGAACTTGCGGCCCCAGATGTCGGTGAGCTTGCTCCCGGGGATCATCAGCGCGGCCATCGTGAGCGTGAACAGCGTGATCGACGTCTGGATGCTCGACACCGGGGTGTCGAGGTCGTCGGCGATCGTGGTGATGGCGACGTTCATGTTGGACCCGGCGAAGCTGCAGATGAACTGCGCCAGGGCGAGCGGCAGGACGACCGCACCGGCGACCGATGCGACGCCGGGCCCGGGGGCTGCGGTCTTCGTCATGGCGGCGTCAGCAGGTCGAGCCGACGGCGTCGACGAGCGAGCCGACGTCGTCCACGAGGGTGGTGACCGCCGTGCCGACGGCCTGGAGGGTGGCCGCCGACGGGTTCGCGGCGGCGTCGCTCACCGCGCTCCCGACGGCCGAGGCGCTGGTGCTCAGCGCGTCGGCCTCAGAGCGGTACTGGCCCCGGGCGTCGTCGACGACCTGCTCCACGTCGTCCTGCACGGCCGCCAACGCGTCCTGCACCGCGGAGATGCCGCCGTCGCGCACCGGCACGTCGGCCAGGGCGCCCACGGAGGTCCGCAGGTCGGTGAGGGAGGAGCACAGCGCCGCCGTGCCGGTGGCGGCGGACGCCGAGGCCGATCCGGTCGGGGAGGCGCTCGTCGACTCCGCACCCGGCGAGGGGTCGTCGTCGGAGCAGCCCCCCACGAGGGCGCCGGTGAGCAGCACGAGAAGGAGGCCCGCGGGCGGCAGTCGCATGCGTGCAGGGTCGCGGCGGGGAACGCGGCGGGGATCGCCCGCCGCGGATGAGCGGCCGCCGGGGGACGGCCATCCGGTCGGCGGTTCATCCGGGGGAGGGGAGGCGGGCCACCGGGTCGGGGGGCACGCTGCGCCGGACCGGCGGCGGAGAGGTGGCGCAGATGGGTCCTCCTGGCTCGGAGCACCCGCCCCGGCGGGCCCACGCCGGCGTCGTCACGCGGCTGCTGGCCGCCTGCGTGGACGCGCTCGTCGTCGTCCTCCTGGCGGTCGCCGCCGACCTGGCCGCGGCGGGGATCCGTTTCGTGTGGTCCCCCCGCGACTTCCGGTGGCCACAGATCTCCCTCCTGGCGACGACGACGGCGCTGACGGCACTCGCGGTGGTCTACCTGGCGGTGGCCTGGGCCGTGGCGGGCCGGACCTACGGCGCCCGCCTCCTGGGGCTGCGGGTCCTGTCGGAGGGACACGGGCTGCTGGGCTGGGCGCGCTCGGGACTGCGCGCGCTGGCCTGCGTGGTCTTCCCCGCCGGCCTGCTCTGGTGCGCGATCAGCCCCGGCCGCCGCTCGCTGCAGGACCTGCTGGTCCGGTCGGTCGTCGTCTACGACGTGCACCCCTTCGTGGCCGCTGCCGCCGACGGCAGCCCGGCGGTCACCTCCGCGTGAACTCGGCGCCGCCCCGGCGTCACGACGGTGCGGGATGGGGACGGCGCAGGAGCCGGTCGACCCAGCGGGACACCGCCTCGTCGGCCTGCATCCCCTCGGTGCGCACGACCCGCGCCGCCTGGGAGGACACCGCGCTGCTGGACTCCCGCAGGATCTCCGGGAGGTCGACGGCGGCGAGCACCGAACGGGTGAGCGCGACCAGATCGAGCCGGGCGAGGACCGCGTCGAGATCCACCCGCGAGACCAGGGCGTCGGGATCGATGCGCCGCACGACGGCGTCGAGGTCGATGCGCCGCACGACGGCGTCGAGGTCGATCCGGCGGACGACGGCGTCGAGGTCGATCCGGGCGGCGAGCCCGTCCAGGTCGAGGCGGGCCGCGATCCCGTTCAGGTCCACGCGGTGCAGGACCGCGTCGAGGTCCACCCGGGACAGGATCGTGTCGAGGTCGACGCGCCCGACCAGACCGTCGACGTCGAGGCGGGCGGCGACCCCGTCGAGGTCCACGCGGAACAGCACCGCGTCGAGGTCCACCCGCGCGATCAGGCCGTCGAGGTCCAGCCGGTCCAGGGCGGCGTCCAGGTCGGTGCGCGCCACCACGGCGTCGACGTCGAGCGCGGCCGCGAGCGTGTCCAGGTCGACGTGCCGGCGGACCAGGTCGGTGACGTCGAGCGCGGTGAGCGCGGCCTCCGCCGCCCAGCGCACCGCCTCGGCCGCCGCCCGGGCCAGCCGCTCCCGCATCCGCTGCGCCCGGTCGTCCAGCCCGGCTGCCAGCCCGGCGGCCAGCCGGTCGGCGCCGCCCGGCAGCACGCGGATCGTCCGTGCCACGGCGCCGGCCACGCCCGCGGTCACCGCGCCCAGCGCTGAGGTCCCCACCCGCCGGACCCCCAGCCCGATGGTCAGGTCGAGATGCCGCAGCTCCCGCCGTCCTACCGGAGCGCCGCGCCGTCGCCGGTCCAGGTCCACGGCGGCAGCGTCCCCCGCCCCGGCGCCGCCTTCGTCATCCGGAGCGGGTGATGCCGGGCGCTCGCCGCGCTTCGCACACTCCGGGGACGCCGCCGCCGGGCTCGTCGATGCCGGCCCGCGGCGCGGGCAACCGGCCCCGGCTGCCCTCCGACGCAGCCCAGGAGTTGGCATGGCGACCTTGACCGTCTGGAAGTTCGACTCGGCCGGTGGAGCGGCGAACGCGCTCGCGATGCTCGAGCGGATGCAGAAGGAGGAACTGCTGCAGATCGTCGACGGCGCCTACGTCTACTGGCCCGACGGGAAGAAGCGGCCGAAGACCGAGCAGTTGCACAGCACCGCCGGCGGCGGCGCGCTCGGCGGCAGCTTCTGGGGTCTGCTGTTCGGGCTGATCTTCTTCGTCCCGCTGCTCGGCATGGCCGTGGGTGCGGCGATGGGTGCGCTGGCCGGGTCGATGACCGACGTCGGCATCGACGACCAGTTCATCCGCGAGGTCCGCGAGCAGGTCACGCCCGGCACCTCCGCGCTGTTCGTGATGACCTCGCACGTCGTCGCCGACAAGGTGATCGAGGAGTTCCGGCACAGTGGCGCCACGCTGGTGTCCACCAACCTCTCGAACGAGCAGGAGGCCGCGCTGCGCGAGGCCTTCGCCGAGGCCGAGGCCGAGGCCGAGTAGCCGAGCGGCCGAGGCCGGGCAGCCGGGCCGGCGCGGCCGGCCGGCGGCGGTGCGGGGTACGCGTTCCCCGCACCGCCCGCTCGTCCTCACCTCCGCCGGGGGATGCCCCCCCGGCACCGCCGGGGCACCGTCCCCGGCACAGCGCAGCGGGGGCCGCCGACCGACGAGGGACATCCCATGACGAGAAGCACCACGACGCGCCGCAAGCGGGCCGCGACCCCCGCACCGACCCCGCCGGCGCCGCGGGAACGGCGTGCCGCGCAGGGGAGGGCGGCGCGCGCGGAGGTGCCCCGGGAGAGCCACGCCCAGTTCACGCCGGGACCCGACCGCGCCGATCCGATCAGCCTGCTCGAGGGGCAGGGACTGGACCGGGTCCCGGAGCTGCTGCCGATCCGGTACGGGCGCATGGCGTCCTCGGAGTTCGCCTTCTTCCGCGGCGCGGCCCTGCCGATGGCCAGCGACCTGGCGCGCACGCCCCGGTCCGGGCTGACCGTGCAGGCCTGCGGCGACGCGCACCTGTCCAACTTCGGGCTGTTCGCCTCCCCCGAGCGGCGCCTGGTCTTCGACATCAACGACTTCGACGAGACCACGCCCGGACCGTGGGAGTGGGACGTCAAGCGGCTCGCCGCGAGCCTGGAGATCGCGGGCCGCTCCAACGGCTACCCGGCCAAGGCCCGCCGGCGGATCGTCCTGGCCGCGGTGGCGGCGTACCGGCGGGCGATGCGCGAGTTCGCCGGCATGGACGCGCTCGGCGTCTGGTACGCGCACGCGGACATGGCCCGCGTGCAGGACGTGATCTCCCGGCCGCTCACCGACCGCCAGCGCAAGACCCTCGCGAAGACCGCGGCGAAGGCGCAGACCAAGGACAACATGGGCGCCCTGAGCCGGTTCGCCGCGGTCCACGACGGCGTCGCGCAGATCGACGCCGAGCCGCCGCTGGTCGTTCCGCTGCGGGACCTGATCGCCGACCCGGCCGAGGCGCGGGCCGCGGAGGACGGCGTCCGGGAGATCCTGTGGACCTACGCGCAGACGCTGGAACCCGAGCGGCGGGTGCTGCTCGACCGGTACCGGCTGGTGGACCTGGCACGGAAGGTGGTCGGCGTCGGCAGCGTGGGCACGCGGTCCTGGATGTTCCTGTTCCTCGAGGACGACACGTACCCGTTGTTCCTCCAGGCGAAGGAGGCGGGGCCGTCGGTGCTCGAGGCCTTCGCCGGCCCGAGCGGGTTCGACAACGCCGGCCAGCGGGTCGTCGTCGGCCAGCGGCTGATGCAGGCGGTCAGCGACATCTTCCTCGGCTTCGTCCGGGTGCCCGGCCTCGACGGCGTCCCGCGCGACTTCTACGTCCGCCAGCTGCGCGACTGGAAGGGCTCGGTCGAGGTCGAGGCGATGGTTCCCGAGGGGATGGTGGCCTACGGCGAGATCTGCGGGTGGACCCTCGCCCGGGCGCACGCCAGGTCCGGCGACCGCGTCGCCTTGGCCGCGTACCTGGGTGGTGGCCCCGCCTTCGACGAGGCGGTCCGGGAGTTCGCCGACGCCTACGCCGACCAGAACGAGCGCGACCACCTGGCCCTCGTGGAGGCCATCGCGGCCGGCCGGATCACCGCCGAGGCCGGCGTCTGACCTGCCGCGACCGGATCCGGACCGGAGGGGAGGCCGACGCTGAACCGGCAGGGGGCCGCGGCGATCCTGCGCCGCCTGGAGACGACGTTCCCGGGCCGGTGCCTCGTGACCTTCCTGGCCCTGCGCGGCATCGACCGGGCGCTGGCGATCGCCTCCCAGGCCTTCACCGCGCTCGTGCCGCTCGTCCTGCTGGTGGCGGCCCTCGCCCCGGTCGACCAGGGCGACGTCGTCGCCGACGCCCTCGTGGGCAGGTTCCGGCTGACCGGCGACACCGCCGCGGCCATGCGGCAGCTGTTCGCGAACACCGGCGACGGCGCGACGGGCACCCTCAGCGTCCTGCTCCTGGTCCTGTCCGGGATCAGCCTCACCCGGCGCATGCAGCACATGTACGAGCAGGCCTGGCGGTTCGAGCCGCGGCCCGGCCTCGCGCACACCGCGCACGCCGGAGCCGGGCTGGCGGCCCTCCTGCTCGGCATCGCGCTGCTCTACCTGGCGCGCGACGTCGTCGAGCCCCTGCCGTACCCCGACGTGCTGGTCGTGGTCGTCTCCGGGCTCGCGGGCTTCCTGGTGTGGACGACGGTGCCGTGGCTGCTGCTCGACCGGCGCATCGAGTGGCGGCGGCTGGTCCCGATGGGCGTCCTGACCGCCGCCTGCTCGTGCCTCTACGGGGTCGCGACGACCGTGTACATGCCCGATCTGCTCGAGTCCTACAGCCGGCGCTACGGGCTGTTCGGGGTGACCCTCGCGCTGGTGGGGTGGCTGCTCGCCATGGCGGTCATCATCGTCGCGGCGACGGTGGTGGCCGCCGAGCTCGACCGGGCGCCGGAGCCGTGGGCCCGGCGCCTGCGCGCCCCGTGGGCCCCCGGGCCGCGGGTCGGGGAGGCAGACCTGGCCGACCCGGCCGGCCCCGGTGCGCTCATGCGTCGCGGATGAGGCGGGGCGGCCGCGTCCGCGGCAGGCTCCGGGAGTCCCCACCGCCGGCGAGGAACGGAGCCCGGGATGTCCGACGTGAAGGTGGAGCGGAAGGTCACGATGGCCCGGAAGGAGGCGGCCCGCTGGGTGGCCGACCTCGCCGAGGCGCTCGCGGGGGAGGGCCGGGTCACCATCCGCCTGGCCGGCAGCACCGTCGAGATGGACGTTCCCGACGAGGTGCGGTGCGAGGCCGAGGTCGAGGTCGACGGCGACGAGGTCGAACTCGAGTTCGAGCTGAAGTGGTCCACCGCGGAGCCGGCCAGTGGACGCGCACACGCGAACGGCTCCACGGCGTCCTGAGTCGCCCGTGGACCCGCCGGACGGAGAGGGCACGTGATGACACCGGCCCTGTACGAGTTCCGCGTGGACGGCCCGCTCACCGAGCAGGCGCGCGAGGCCTTCTGCGACATGCGGATCGAGGAAGCGCGCACCGGAGCCACGCTGCGCGGTGAGGTGATCGACGAGTCGCACCTGCTGGGCATCGTCGCGCAGTGCCGGATCCTCGGCCTCGTCGTCGTCTCGGCCCGGCGCGTGCTGTCGGGCCGGCACTGACACCGACCCCGGTCCCGCCGGACCGAGGTCGGCCGGCGCGGGATCGGGGCCGGTGCGCGCCCGGGCTGCGCCGCGTCAGCCGCGACGGCGGTTGACCCGGCGGCCGGTGCGTCGCGCGGTGCGCCTGGCGGTGCGCCGGGCGACCCTGCGTGAACCGAACATGCCGTCCTCCTCTCCGCGTGTCGAAGGCCCCGAGCCGGGTGGACCGGCCGGGGTCAGCTGGACACGGAGGCCGACTCGATCGCGTGCAGTTCGGCCGCCTCGGCAGCGGTCAGCAGACCCACCCCGATCAGGTCGAGCGGGCTGATGAAGCCGTCGCTGACGCGGTAGCCGCCGGCGCGCGCGACCGCATCCCGCAGCCCGACCGCCCAGTGGTGCTCCAGCAGCAGCAGCGCGGCCGCCGATCCGTTGGGGATGTCCTCGAGGACGTCCCAGGCATCGGCGTCGTCGAAGGCGCTGATCCCGTCGGCGGCGGCCTGGGCGCCGGCCAGCGCGCCGGCCTCGGCACCCTCCTCCCCGTCGAAGCCGAGGCCGATCAGCGCCCCGACCACGCTGCCGAGCTCGATGGCCTCCTCGTCGGAGAGGTTGCTCAGGTGCGCCGCCTCGAGCTCGCCCTCGGGCGTCTTGTACACCGCGAGCGCGTCGATCACCCGGACGGTGTCGCTCTGCCTCAGTCGCTCCAGCTCGTCGATGATCTCGCCGTGGAAGTCCGGGGTCGGGAATCCCAGCACGACCAGTTGCACGGGTCCTATCGCCATGTCGTCTCCTCGTCGTCCCTGCCGGTGGCCCTCGGCGCTCGGCTCGCGCGACGGGCCGGAAGGCCGGCACGCGGAGCCTCGTGGCCGCCGCACCCGCTCACCTCGCCTCGGAGGGATGAGCGGGCCGGGCGGCGGGGGACAGGGGGCCGGAGCCGGTGGTCAGTCCACCTCGCCGTGCCGGTGCGCCGCGGCGAACCGTGCGGCCTCGGTGAGGTCCTCCAGCGGTTCGCCCTCGTGCGGCGTGAGGCCGTCGCCCGCGCAGACCGCGCAGTGGCCGGTGAACCGGGCGGTGGAGTACCCGTTCCCGGCGCGGGAGCGCCGGATGGTCACGGCGCCGTCATCGGAGGCGTACGTGTCGGAGAACGCGAGCGTGCGCTCGAACAGCTCCTCGTCGCTGGGCACCCTGCCCCCCTCCGGCTCGCGCGCCCCCGCCCGGGGCGACGGTAGCGATCACGGGGGTCAGGGGGCCACCTGCTGGACGGACACGACGTGCAGCCCCAGCGACTGCACCCTGGCGAGCAGGTCGTGCAGCTGCTGGTCCTGGTGGACGAGCCCGGTGATGACCGTCTCGGCGGTCACCTCGGAGACGTCCAGGTCGGCGAAGGCATCGCGCGCCCGCTGCGACAGCCGCCCCGTCACCCGCAGTTCATAGCGTCGATCCGGCATCGTCGACCTCCGTCGCGGCCGCCGAGGATGGCGGCTCCGCCCGGCACCACCCTGAGCCGGTCGCGGCCGGGAGCCGTCACCCCGCGCAGGTGAACCGGTCAGCGCAGCAGCCCGCGGTCGGCGGCGAGCAGCACGGCCTCGCGCCGGGACGAGACGCCGAGCTTGGCGTAGATCGAGCGGATGTGGCTCTTGATGGTGTTGACCGACACGGTGAACTCGTCGGCGATCTCGCGGGCGTTCAGCAGGGAGGGCAGCAGGGCCAGGACGGCCTGCTCGCGCTCGCTGAGCAGGGCCGGCGGCTCGGGCGACACGCCGGCGCGGGCGGCGGCCACCTGCCCGGCGAAGGACCCCCGCCGGGCGGTGGCGGTGCGGGCGCGCAGCAGCTCCTGGGTGCGCGGGCCCGCCAGCGCGAACGGCCGGACCACGCCGAGCGGCTCGGCGCGTCCCAGCGCGGCCTCCAGCGCGGACCAGCCGGCCGGCCGGTCACCGTGCTGCAGGGCGGCCTCCGCCTCGGCGAGCAGCGCCTCGACGACCGTCTCGGGCAGCAGGCTGAGGACGTCGGGCCGGTGCACGGGCGCCACGGCGGCGGCAGCGGCCTCGTACCGGCCGGCGGCGGCCTCGGTCCAGGCGCCCAGCAGCAGCGTCTCACCGGTGGCCCCGACCCGGTCGGCGAGCCACAGGGCCACCTCGTCCGCCGCGCCCACGTTCCCGTTGAGCAGGGCCACCCGGTGCTCGAGCACGGCCAGCCCGGCGAGCACCGGTGGCGTCACCGGGGCGTCGCCGAGGACAGCGCGCGCCGCGCGGATCTCGGCAAACCCCTCCGCCGGGCGGCCCAGGTCGGCGACGGCGGCGCCGTGGACGGCGTGCAGCACGTACGCCGACTCGGGCGGCAGCGCCTCCCAGGAGTCGAGCGCGGCCCCGCTCCGGAGCGCGGCCTGCCCGGGGTCGCCGAAGAGCAGGTCGGCATAGGCGAGCATCCCGGTCGGCCCGGCCGACCACGCGGAGGGGTGGCGTCCGGTGCGGGCGGCCGCGGCGACGGCGCTCTCGGCGGCGGCGGCCATCGCGCGCAGGTCACCGTCGATGGTCGCCAGGGCCGACAGCGTCGCGAGGCTCTGCACCTCCAGGTAGGCCAGGTCGTGCTCCTCCGCGAGGTCCCGGGCCCGCTCCAGGTGGGTCCGCGCGAGGGGGACGTCGGGGCCGGCCGGGTTGGCGAACTCGGCGATGCCCAGGCTCACGTGGCGCAGGGCCGCGAGCTCCGGTCCGTCGTCCCCCGGCGAGAGACGGGGCGGCGGTACCGGCACGCGGGGCAGCCCGAGCGCACCCGCCAGCAACTCCGCGCAGTCGCGCAGCGTCTCGAGTGCGGTGTCGGGCGCGTCCGGCCAGGCGCGCCGGGCGTCGTCCAGCTCGGCCGCGGCGGGGACCAGGGCCCGCTCGTCGAGGTGGGCGAGGGCCGCGATCAGCGCGAGCCACGGGTCGCGGGCCCGGGCACCGGGGCCGACGGCCGCCAGCGCGCGCCGCAGGGGGCCGAGGTCACCCGCGAGCAGGAGGGCGACCCCGGAGCGGCGGAGCAGCTCCGTCGTCAGCGCGTCGTCGTCGGCGCGTTCCGCGTGGCGCAGGGCGTGCACGGGCTCCCCCTGCCCGGACCACCACCTCGCGGCCGTGGCGTTCAGCTGCCGGTACCGCTCCGGTTCCTGTCGCGCCAGGTCCGCCACGAGGTAGGAGCGCAGCAGCGGGTGCAGGCGGTGGTCGGCGCGCGGCGTCCGCTCGACCAGCGCCGTGGAGGCCCGCAGGCCGTCGAGCGTCGCCTCCGCGGCCGCGTCCCCCGAGAGCGCGGCCGCGAGGGCCGCCGGAACCGGGGTGCACACGCTGACCACCCGCAGGAACTGCTCGTCGTCGGGGTCGAGGCCGTCGAGGATCTCGCCGGTCAGGTACTCGGCGACGGAGCGTTCGTCCCCGGAGAACGAGGCGAGGAAGGCATCGACGTCGTCGGTGCGGAGCAGCGCCAGGGCGGCCAGCCGCAGACCGGCGGCCCAGCCCTCCGTCCGCTCGTGCAGGACGGCCACCTGGCGCGCGGTCAGGTCCAGCCCCGATGCGTCCAGGAGCACGGCGGCATCCTGCGGCGTGAAGCGCAGGGCCTCCGCCCGCACCTCGTGCAGCCGGCCCTCCAGCCGGAGGCGCGGAACCGAGATCGGCGGGTCGATCCGGCCGGCGACGACCAGCGCGAGCCGCGACGGGCGACGGCGGACCAGCGCCGCGAGGTCGTGCAGGACCTCGCGCCCGGTCAGTGCGTGCACGTCGTCGAGGACCAGCCGCACGGGGGAGGTGAGCGTGTCGAGGGCGTCGGCGAGGTCCTCCACGACGTCGGCTCCCCGGGACACGGTGAGGGAGGCGGCGAGCCGCTGCAGCTCGGGGTCCCCGGCGCAGGAGGGGAGCTCCAGCAGACCGCCGAGCGCGGCCGACCAGAGGCGGCGCGGGTCGTCGTCGTCGTCGTCGAGGGAGACCCACGCCGTCTCCAGCCAGTCGCTCTCGCGCACCCAGTCGGCGAGCAGCAGGGTCTTGCCGAACCCCGCCGGCGCGCTGACCACGATCACCTGGTCGGGCGCGGCCTGCTCGAGCAGCCGGCGGAGGGCGCGCCGCGGCCTGAACTCCGCCGGCAGTTCCGGAACCGCGATCTTGCTGGCGGGGATCCGCAGTGACGAGGTCGGCGCGCCGCTCATCCCAGGCTCCTCGGGATCGTCCCCCGTGGACGATGGACCGTGGCGTCCGCCCCCATCGGACCCGGCACCCGCCGCGACGGGCGCCGATCCCCGGTCAGGACAGCAGCCCCTGGTCCAGCGCGGTGAGGACGGCGGTCCGCCGGGTGTTCACCCCCAGCTTGCCGTAGATCGCCCGGACGTGGCTCTTGATCGTGTTCACCGAAACGGACATGTCCTCGGCGATCTCCCCGAGGTTGCTCAGGGAGACCAGCTGGACGAGGACGTCGCGTTCACGGGAGCTCAACCGGGGGGACGGCGCCCGCGACACGCGCCGGCGCGCGGCCAGGCACCGGAAGGCGAAGGAGGCCGGGTCCCGGGTGCCCCCGAGCTGGTCCACGAGCAGCGCGCGCACGCCCTGCCCGGCGAGGGCGAACGGCCGCAGCACGTCGAGCTCCTCCGCCTGCACCAGGACGGCCTGCAACCGGCGCCGCGCCCCGGGCCGATCGCCGCTGCGCAGGGCGGCCCAGACCTCCACCAGGCCGGCGTCCACGGTGGTGGTCGGCAGCAGCGGCCGCAGGGTGCCGTCGAGGATCGGGGCGACGGCGCCCCGGGCCCGGTCGGCCGCGCCGGCCGCCGCGTGGGACCAGGCCCGGACGAGGGCTCGCTCGGCGGCGGCCGACGGCTCGTCCGCGAGCCGGCCGGCGGACGTCGCGGCGGCGGCCGCGGAGCCCTGCATCAGCGCCGCCCGGTGTTCGAGCAGGGCGGCTGCGGCGGCCAGGTGCCGCGGCACGTGCGTCCCGACGACCTCGGCGTGCGCCTCCTGCAGCTCGAACAGCCCCAGCGCCCGTTCGCCCAGGTCGAACAGCGCCCCGCCGCGCGCACTCCGCAACGAGAAGCGGAGGCCGGGATCGCAGTGGGCGGCGTCGATGCGCAGGCCGTCGTCGGCGGCCCGCAGCGCATGCGCGGGCGTGGCGCGCACGAGGCAGGAGTGGGCCAGCACGGCGTGGGCCGCGGCGGCCCACCAGGAGTCCTGCCAGCCGTGGGTGCCCGCCGCCGCGACGGCGGCCGCCGCGGCGGCAGCGGCGCGCCCGTGGTCGCAGCCCACCCAGGCGGCGGTGCCGATGAGGCAGAGGGTCTGCACCTCGAGGAACCCCAGGTGCTGGTCCCGGGCGAGGTCCAGCGCCGTCTCGAGGTCGGCGAGCACGCTCGTGAGCTGCGCCGGTCCCCGGACCGAGAACATCCGGGCGGCGCCGCGGCCGGCGGCGACCAGCGCCGCCAGGGCGGGGACCGCCGGCGAGGGCGTCGGGAGGGGGCCGGGCGGGGCCGCCCCCGTCAGCCACTCGGTGGCGATCCGGAAGTGGGCGAGCGCGGTGTCGCCGGACCCGGTGTCGAGGTCACCCGCCCGGCGGAGTTCCGCCCGGGCGGCTCTCAGGTCCCCGTGGGCGACGTGGACCTGCGCCGCCACCACCGGCAGCCATGCGTCGGTCGATCCACCGCTGCCCTCCAGGGCCGCCAGTGCTCCGGAGAGCTCCCGGTGCTCGCCGCGGGCCACGAGCTCGGGCGCCCAGCGGTGCAGCAGCGCGGCGACGAGGCCGTCGTCGGCCGCCCGCTCGGCATGGTGCAGCGCCGTGACCGGTCGGCCCTGGGCCGCCCACCACGCCGCCGCCTGCCCGTGCAGCGCCGCCGCCCGGCCCGGCCCGTGCCGGTGGAGGTCGGCGACCAGGTAGGAGCGCATCAGCTCCTGGATGCGGAACACCGAGCGGCGCTCCCCGGTGGACACCACCAGCCCGGAGCCGCGCTCGAGGGCGCCGAGCAGGTCGGCGGCATCCGCGCGGCCGGACAGCTCCACGGCCAGGGCGGCCGGAACCGGGTCGGCGATGCTCGTCCGCCGGAGCAGCTCCCGCTGCACCGGGGAGAGCGATGCCAGGACCTCTCCGGCGAGGTAGTCGGCGACCGGTCGCAGGTCACCGGAGAAGTCGGCGAGGAAGCGGTCGGCATCGGGGTGGTTCCGCAGCGGCGTCGTCGCGAGCCGGATGCCGGCCACCCACCCGTCGGTGCGGGCGTGCAGCAGCGCGGCCTGCTCGTGGGTGAGCCGCAGCCCGCAGCGTGCGGTCAGCGCCGCCGTCTCCTCCACGGAGAAGGCGAGCTGGGCGGTGCGCAGCTCGCACAACCGCTGCTCCATCCGCAGTCGCGCGATGGGCAGGGGTGGGTCGAACCGGCTGGACAGGACCAGCCGGACGGTGCGCAGCCGGTGCCGCAGCAGGAGCTGCAGGCCGCGCACCGCATCCGGGCTGCGGAGGTGGTGGGCGTCGTCGAGCACCAGCCGCACCGGGACCGGGAGGGCCGCGAGCGCGTCGAACACCTCCATCAGGAGGTCGATGCCGACCCCGGTCCGGGGGACCACGAGCTCCGTCAGCGGGCTCGTCGCCGGGACCGCCGGGCACGCCGACAGCGCGGCCAGCACCGACGTCCACAGTCGCCGGGGGTCGTCGTCGGCCTCGTCGAGAGCGACCCACGCGGTGGGGGCCTCCCGGCGGTGGGCCCAGTCCGCGAGCAGGAGGCTCTTCCCGTACCCGGGTGGTGACGACACCAGCGTGAGGGCGCGATCCTCGCCGCGGTCCAGGGCGCTCAGCAGCGCCGGTCGGGACACGTGGTCGGCCGGCAGTCCGGGCACGGCCGTCTTCGACCGCCACCTGTGCGCCACGACCCCTCCTCTGCTCGGAGCGGTGCTCTCCCGTCGTCGACGTCCCGACCGCGGCCGCAGGCGCGCGCCGGTCCGGCGTGACGGTGTGCGCCCCGACCCTCTCGGGTTCCCGGTCGGGGGCAAGGGCCCAAGGGCTCGGGCCCCCGGGGACCGAGGGCACCGAGCGGCGCCGGGGAGCGGCCCGCCGCGCGCCGGGAGCGCGTCCACCACTGTCGGGTGAGCCGGGCGCGGGGCCGCTGCTCCTACCGTCCCGGCAGGTGGCCGTCGGGACGGAGGACCCCGCCGGCGCCGCCGTCGTCGATGCTCCGGAACGCCCTCGGGAGGTGCCGTCATGACCGCGTCCCTCACCCACGACCTGGCCGTGCTCGACGACCGGATCACCGCTGCGCTCCGCGCTCTGCGGCTGGCGCGCGCGGCCTCGGCGCACGGCGGGGACCCGGGGTGCCTCCGGGTGGAGGCCCGGGCGGAGGCCGCCCTGAACGCCCTCCTCGAGTACCGGCACTCCGTCCTGCCCCCGATGTGCTGAGCCGCGCGGCGCGAGCCGGTCGTCCCGGTCGGAGGTCACTGCCGCCCGGCGTCGGCGGGCGAGGCGGGCGAAGGCGACGCCTGCGGGGTGCCGGCCGGCCCGGGCTGCCAGTCGGTGCCGAGGCTGCCCTGGGCCGCCGTCCGGCCGCTGCGACCGCCACCGGCACCGCGGAGCACGAAGGCGATGCCCACCGCGACGACGGCGCCGGCGAGCGGGCCGAGCAGGTAGGCCCACCACGACGCCCAGTCCTCGAGCACCAGCGCCGGCCCGAGGGACCGGGCGGGGTTCATGGACGCGCCGCTCACCAGGGATCCCCAGAGGCCCGCCAGGGCGATGTAGCTGCCGACGCCCAGCGCGGCGATCGGGCCGAGCTGCTGGGCTCCGGAGGAGACCCCCAGGATGGTGCTCACCAGGCCGACGGTGAGCACGGCCTCCCACACCAGTGCCGTTCCGGTGGAGATCCCGGGGCCGGGCAGGGTGAGCCCCGCGTCGCCCTGCCGCCCGATGAGGGCCCACAGCGCCAGGGGCGCCAGGACGGCGCCGAGCGCCTGCGCGACGAGGTAGGCGGGCACCCGGCGCCACGGGAAGTCGCCCCGGAGGGCGAACGCGAAGGTGACGGCGGGGTTGAGGTGCGCGCCCGAGACGGCGCCCATGAACAGGATGATCGCCGCGACCATGAGCGCCGGCGCGACGACGAGCGCCCCGTAGGGGACGGCGGACCCGCCGAAGCGGGCGCCGACCATCCCCCCGCCGACGGCGACGAGCACGAGCAGGAACGTCCCGAACAGCTCGGAGAACAGGCGGCGCCCCTCGTACCGGTCGTCCCAGAAGTCGAATGCACGGAGCGCCGCGTCGGGGGATCCGACCGACCGGGTCCGGTGCCGGCTGCCGGGATCCGTCCCCCGGGGAGTGGCTCCGTGCTCGACCATGGCGACCTCCAGACGTGCGTGCACCGGTCCGGGGACCGTGGATCGGCCGCCCGGACCGCGCCCCACCCGGGCGAGGTGAGATCCCGCGGTCCGGTGCCCGGATCACCCGGGCCGGAGGATGCGGCGGATCGCCCGGCCCCGGCACCGTGCCCGCGGGACACCGAGCCGAGGGATGCGGTCATGACGACGATCGACCGGGCGACCGGCAGCCGGCGCATCCACTTCCACGACGAGGCGGCGCCCGTCGCCGGGGCCGTGGTCCCCTCCGTCTTCGTCGTGGTGCGGCACGAGGACGGCCGGCTGCTGCTCGTCCGGCGCTGCGACAGCGGCGCCTGGGAGCTGCCGGGCGGCCGCGTCGACGTCGGGGAGTCGGCGGTCGAGACCGCCGTCCGCGAGACCGCCGAGGAGACGGGGCTGCGGATCGTCGTCACCGGGTTCGCCGGGATCTTCAGCGACCCCGGCCACGTGGTGGTCTCCGCCCGGGGCGAGGCCCGCCAGCAGTTCGCCGTGCTGGTGCGGGCGCGCGCCGTCGGCGGGGACCTCGCCGCGGACCTGGTCGAGACGAGCGAGGCCGCCTGGGTGCCGGTGGAGGACCTCTCGGGGCTGGCCATGGAGGTCCCGGTGCGCCTCTGGATCGACTCCGTGCTCGACGCCGGGGCGGAACCGCACGTCGGCTGAGCCGGGCTGCCGCCCGCCGCCTGCCGCCTGCCCGGCGGGACGCGGCGGGCTCATCCACCGGGGATGAGGTGGCCGGACCGGCCTCCGCCCACCCTGGCGGGATGGCTCCGCGACCCCCGGGCTCCTGCCCCCCGCGGCTGCGCTGCGGCCTGGTGATCGGCGCCGGTGCCGCCGTGGGCGGCGCCTGGGCCGCCGGTGCGGTGTGCGCGCTGACCGAGACCGGGGCGTTCGACCCGGCCGGGCCGGAGCTGGTCGTCGGCACCTCGGCCGGGTCCGTGGTCGCCGCGCTGCTCGCCGCCGGGATGCCGCCCCGGGAGCTCGCCGGGCTGTTCTCCGACGACCGGGAGAGCGGGACCCCGCCGGTCCGCCCGGAGCTGTCGGCCCGGGTGCGGGCGACGCTGCGCGACGTGCCCCGGCCGGTGCCGATCCCGGGCAACCTGCGGCTGGCGGCGCGGACCCTGGGCCGGCCCGGACACCGGGCGCTGCGCACCGCGGCCGCGGCGCTCGCACCGCGTGGGCGAGGGGACCTGGCGCCGGTCGGCGAGTTGGTCGGCGCGGTCCAGGGGGACCGGACGTGGCCGGCCCGCCCGCGGACGTGGCTGGTGGCGATGGACTTCGACTCCGGCCGGCGCGTCGCCTTCGGAGCGCCGGGGGAGCCGCCCACCTCGCCGGCCGAGGCGGTCATGGCCTCGTGCTCGGTGCCCGGCCTCTTCGCACCCCGGTTCATCGCGGGCCGCCGCTACGTCGACGGCGGCGCTGTCTCGGTCACCAACGCCGACGTCCTGGCCGGGGAGGCCCTGGACGAGGTGGTGGTCGTGGCACCCCTGGTCACGCCCGGTCCGCTGCCGCGGCGGTCGGCCGCCGCGCGGATCGAGCACCGGGTCCGGCTGCACATCGCGCAGCGGCTGAGCTGGGAGGTGTGGCGGCTGCTCGCCGCCGGGATGAGCGTGCGCGTCCTGACGCCGACCGCGGAGGACGTCGCGGCCATGGGCGTCGACCGGATGGACGCCGGGCGGCACCGCCGGGTCTTCGAGACGGCGGTGCGCACCACGACGGCGCAGCTGGCGGCGGAGGCGCCGCCGGCGGCCGCGCACGCGGAGATCGACGGCGTCGCCTGAGGGACGGACGCGGCTCAGGCGCCGGGAGCGGGCGGTTCCGGGGCGCGGGTCGTCGCGAGTTCCCACAGGGGTCCCCACTGCAGGCGCCCCCGCGGCGGGCGGATCCCCGGGCGCTCGCGGGGCAGCCGCACCCGCAGGGCGCCGGGGCGGATGGTGCAGCGGATCGGGGTGGTCAGGTGCACCGACTCCCCGTCGATCCCGACCGGGACCGTCGGGGCGTCGGAGCGGACGACGACCTCCCGCGCCTGCGTGCGCACCACTCCTCGCCGGGAGGCGCCGCGCAGCAGCCCCACGGCCTCGCGCGCGCTGGCCACGTGGACGGCGATCACCCCCAGCGTCCCGCGGTCGAGCCGGGCCCGGCGGCCCATCGCGGTGAGGTCGCCGTCCTCGTAGGGGTCGTTGCTCACCAGGAGCGCCTGCGGGCCGTCGAGGACCAGCCCGTCCGCCTCGCCGACCAGCCGGGCGCCCCGCCGGCCGCCGAGGAGGTCGGGCAGCGTGCGCAGGGTCGTGCCGCGCTTGTCGTCGCGGTAGGCCGGGTCGTCCACGATCTCGGCGTAGGCCCCGAACGAGGTGTTGTTCACGAACGGCCGGCCGTTGATCTCCCCGAGGTCGATCCGGGCCTCCACGCCGTCGCGCAGCGCGGCCAGGCAGCGGGACGGGTCGTCGCGGTCCAGGCCGAGGTCGAGGGCGAAGTGGTTGCGGGTGCCGGCGCTGATCACGAGGAAGGGGACGTCGTGCTCGGCCGCCACCTGGGCCACCAGCGCCTGGGTGCCGTCCCCTCCGGCCACGCCGAGCAGGTCCGCACCGCGGGCCAGGGCGTCGCGGGCCAGCTGCTGCACGTCGGTGTGCGGCCGGTCCAGCAGCGCCACCTCCGCCCCCAGGGCCTCCGCCCGCTGGCGCAGCGAGAACCGGTCGACCTTGCCGCCCCCCGACCGCGGGTTCATGACGAGGAAGGGCCGCTGGGGCGCCGCGGCCGGGACGACCGGCAGCTCCCAGGCCGCGCGGTGCGGCCGCAGCGCGGCGCCCGCCGCGGCGGCCGCCGCGGCGAGCAGCCCCACGGCGACGACGACCACCCACAGCAGGCCCTCGGCGACGAGGAGCACCACGAGGGCGGCCGGGGCGCCCAGCGCCACCGCCACGGCCAGCCAGCGCCGCGGACCGCGCTGCTGCAGCGACCAGAAGCCCGCGGCCAGCACCACGGCACAGGTCGCCGCGGTGAGCAGCAGCAGCCACAGGCTGCGGCTCCCGGCGGCGGCCACCGGGACCACCGCCGCGAGTGCCGCGAGCGCCAGGGCGATCCGGGCCAGCCACCGGCGGTCGCGCAGCGGGTCCGCCACGGCCCGGTGCCCGCCCCGGGCGTGCCGCGGCACCCGGGTCCCGGTCACACCGGGACGGGGGCGTCGGGCGGCGTGTGGCGCCGGGCGTGCGCGCCGACCGCGGTGTGGGGGACGTCGACGTCGGCGCGTGCGCCCCGCTCGGGGGCGAGATCCTCGGCGACGCAGGCGCGTGTCGCGTAGCTCGCGGCCGCCAGGGTGATCGGGGCGGTGGCCGTCATGGCGGGACCTCCTGGGAGCCCCCGGGACCGGGCGCCCGGAGGGTGGGAACGCTAGGGCCGAGGCGCCCGGCCGGGATCACCCCCGGGGGAGTAGCGGGCCGCATCCCGCGGGCCGGCTCCGGCTCTCCTCTCGCGCGGGTGAGGCGCGCGGCCCGCCCGGCTCCGACGATGTCGTCCGCAACGACGCACGGTGAGAACGACGGCCGGTGAGGTGGCGCATGGTGTGGGTCCTGGTGAGCGTCGCGGGGCTGCTCGTCGAGACGTGCCTCATCGTCGTCCTCGGGCGGGCGGTGACCGGTCCGGCCGAGGCGGGCGCCGAGCCTGGGGGGAACCCGGTCCTGGTGCGGCGGCCCTGAGCGGGCTCGCCGGCGACCCTCCGAGAGGGGGCCCGTGGTGGAGTCGGCAGCGCTGACCACCGTCGCCGCGGCGATCTTCCTCTGGGGGGTGGGATCGGCGCGGCTGGAGCGCGCCGACGTGACCGGACCGATCGTCTTCGTGCTGGTCGGCAGCCTCATGGCCGGGACCGGGATGGCCGGCGGGACGGTCGAGCCGGAGACCGTTCGGCCGCTGGTGGAGATCGCCCTGGTGTGGGTGCTCTTCTCCGATGCCGCCCGCGTGCGGCTCCACGATCTGCGCGAGGAGGCGGGACGCTGCGCCCGGCTGCTCGGGCTCGGCCTGCCCCTGACCGTGCTCTTCGGCTGGGCGCTCGCGGCGTGGCTGTTCCCCGACATGGGCGGCTGGCTCGCGCTGCTGGTCGGCGCGGCCCTCGCCCCCACCGACGCCGCGCTGGGCGTGTCCGTGGTGACCGATCCCGCGGTGCCCTCCCGCATCCGCCGGCTGATCACCGTCGAGAGCGGCCTGAACGACGGGATCGTCACCCCGGTGGTCGTCGTCGCGCTGGCGGGCGCCGCGTCGGCGGAGGGCCTGGCGCAGTCGGTGGGTCTGGCGGAGGCGGTGGTGGAGCTCGCGGTCGGGGCCGCCGTGGGCGCGGCGGTCGGGACGGCCGGCGGCCTGCTCCTCCGGGCGGCACGGAGCCGGGGCTGGGCGGCCGAGGAGTTCGTCGGCGTCGCGGTCCTGGCGCTGGCGGGTGCCGCGTACGCAGCGGCCCTGGTCGCCCACGGCAACGGGTTCGTGGGCGCGTTCTGCGGCGGTCTCGCCTTCGGTGCGACCGCCGGGCGACGGGGACCCGCCGAGCTGCGGTTCACCGAGGAGGCCGGAGCGCTCGTGACCGCGCTCGTCTGGCTGGTCTTCGGCGCGGTCGCCGTCCCCGTCCTGCTCGACCGCGCCGACGGGGCCACGATGCTGTACGCCGTGCTGAGCCTCAGCCTCCTCCGCATGGTGCCGGTCGCCCTGGCCACCCTCGGGACGGCGATGGACGCCCGGACGGTCCTGTTCGTCGGCTGGTTCGGCCCTCGGGGGTTGGCGTCCCTGGTCTTCGCGCTGCTCGCGCTGGAGGAGCTGGGGCCCGCCGCCGAGGACGCCGTCGCGGTGATCACGGCGACGGTCCTGCTCAGTGTCGTCGTCCACGGCATCAGCGCGGCGCCCCTCGCTGCCCGGTACGGGCGCTCGGCCGCGGGACGAGGGGCCGTCACCCCCCGGGGATGAGGCCCGTCCTCTCTGCGGTGGCCACGCTGTGGGCGGTCCGGGACCCCGTGCGCCGCCTTCCCGGTGTCCGTGCTCCCGCCCGGCGACGTCGGCGGCAGACCACGCCAGGAGGTGCGCGTGTCCCTCGTTCCGCCCGGCTTCCGAGTGGCCGCGACCTACCGTCGCGCCTGGCTGGTGAAGGACCTCACCGCGGGGGTCGTGCTGACGACGCTGCTGGTGCCCCAGGGGATGGCCTACGCCGAGCTGGCCGGCCTGCCGCCGATCACCGGTCTGTACACCTCGATCATGTGCCTGCTGGGCTACGCGCTGGTCGGCCCGTCGCGCATCCTGGTGCTCGGGCCCGACTCCTCGCTGGGCCCCATGATCGCCGCGACGGTCCTGCCCCTGGTCGCCGCCGACGGGGACCCGCAGCGGGCGGTGGTCCTGGCATCCCTGCTGGCGGTGATGGTGGCGGCGATCATGCTGGTCGCCGGGGTGGCCAAGCTGGGGTTCATCGCCGAGCTGATCTCCAAGCCGACCATGATCGGCTACCTCAACGGGCTGGCCCTCACCATCCTGATCGGCCAGCTGCCCAAGCTCCTGGGGTTCTCGGTCGACGCCGACGGCCTGATCGAGGAGGTCGCCGACTTCGGCCGCGGCCTGGCCGACGGGGCGGTCGTCCCCGCCGCGGCGGCCGTCGGGCTCGGTGGGATCGCCCTCGTCCTGGCTCTGCAGCGATGGTTGCCCAAGGTGCCGGCCGTGCTGGTGATGGTCGTGCTGGCGATCGCCGTGAGCAGCATCGCGGGGCTGGGCGACCACGGGGTGAGCCTGATCGGGACGCTGCCCCAGGGGTTCCCGCCGCTGAGCATCCCCACGGTCCCCTGGGCGGACGTGCTGCCGCTGGCTGCAGGCGCCCTGGCCATCGCCGTCGTGTCGCTGGCCGACACCATCTCCACCTCGACCGCCTTCGCCGAACGGACCGGTCAGGAGGTCCGGGGCAATGCCGAGATGATCGGCATCGGCACGGCCAACCTCGCCGCCGGGCTGTTCCAGGGCTTTCCGGTCAGCACCAGCGCGTCGCGCACCGCCGTGGCCGAGCGGGCAGGCGCGCGCACCCAGTTGACGGGTGTCACGGGCGCCGTGCTGATCGTGATCCTGATCGTCGCGCTCCCCGGGCTCTTCCGGAACCTGCCGCAGCCCGCCCTGGCCGCGGTCGTGATCACCGCGTCGCTCTCCCTGGCCGACATCCCCGGCACCGTGCGGCTGTGGAAGCAGCGGCGGGTCGAGTTCTCGCTGTCGCTGGTCGCGTTCGCCGGCGTCGCGCTGCTCGGCGTCCTCCCGGGCATCGGGATCGCCGTCGGCCTGTCCATCCTGAACGTGTTCCGGCGGGCCTGGCGGCCCTACCAGACCACGCTGGGCCTGGTCGACGACATGCGTGGCTATCACGACGTCCGGTCCTATCCGACCGCGCGCCTGCTCCCCGGACTGGTGATCTTCCGGTTCGACGCGCCGCTGTTCTTCGCGAACGCGAAGACCTTCCGGGACGAGGTCGTGGCGATCTCGCGCGCGGAGCCCGCGCCCGAGTGGATCGTGGTCGCGGCCGAGCCGATCACCGACGTCGACACCACCGCCGCGGACGTGCTGTTCGAGCTGGACCACCTGCTCGACGAGCGCGGGCAGAGCCTCGTGTTCGCCGGGCTGAAGGACCCGGTGCGTCGCAAGATCGACGGGTACGGGCTGACGGAGAAGATCGAGCCCCGACACCTCTTTCCCACCGTCGGCTCCGCCGTCGCCGAGTTCCGGGCCCGCCGGCACGCCGAGTGGGCCCCCGCCCCGACCGCGGTGCCCGGCGACCGGAGCGCGATGACGCCCGGTCCCGGGGGGTGAGTGCGGGGGCGCTCAGCCGACGGCGCCGGGGACGACGGCGAACATCCGCTCACGCACGGTCTCGCGCAGCCGCAGGGTCTCCTCGATGCCGCGGAGTTGCGCGGGCGTCACGGGCAGCCCGAACACGTCGGCCAGGAACCGGGGCAGGTCCGCCCGGTAGTCGTGCTGCCACGCGCCGAACGGCCCGGACGTCTGTGCGTTCTTCATGTCGACCAGGCTCTGGAAGAACGTCGTCAGCGGCCGCCACCGCATGCCGGGGGGGATGCCACGGGGACTTCCGCCGGCGACCTCCTCCGGCCGGGGCCGGGAGGGACCCAACCAGTCCGGCGGGTACCACAGCAGGTCGGGACCGAACTTCGTCACCCCGTCGTTGTCATGGCTCAGCAGCACGAAGCGCGGCGGTGAGCCGCGCTCCTTCGTCACGGCGGTGTACTGGGCGTGGTCGTTGACGACGGCCACGGCCCGCCGGTCGACGTCGAGGCGGTCACCCCGGGTGACCTGGCGCATCCAGCCGCTGCCGTACGGCGTCCCGATCCACAGCGCGCGGTCGATCCCCATGGCGTCCGGCCCGAGCGTCCCCCAGTGCAGGAAGACGTCCTGGCTGGTGTGCGCCCCGAGGCTCTCGCCGAACAGCACGACGCGCGGACGGCGTCCCTCGCGTTCCTGCAGGCGTCGGAGGACCCGCAACCACAGCAACCGGTTCTGCTCGCGGGCCGTGCGCACCATCCCGAGCGACAGGGGGGAGGGGCGCCGGGAGTACTGCAGGGCCACGGTGGCGACGTCACCGAGCGCGAGGTACTGCATCGCGGCGACGGCGACGTAGTTGACGTAGCCGGTGCCGGTCGGGGAGACGAGGACCAGCAGCGACCGGTCGAACGCGCCGGTCCGCTCCAGTTCGGCGATCGCGAGATCGACCCGTTCCCGGGGGGAGGGCGCGTTGTCCAGCCCGACGTAGACCTGGACGGGCGCCGCCACCGCGGGCGTTCCCATGACGGTCTCGATCGACAGGTCCGGCACGCCTTCCGGACGGGTCGGGAGGGGCCGCGGACGGACGGTGGCGAGGGAGTGCAGGCGGCCGTCGCGCCCCATGCCCGCCCAGGAGACGAGGCTGCCCGGACCGCCGCTCACCGTCGTCGGCAGCCACCGCTGTGCCTCGTCCGGCTCGATGACCGGCACGTCGACCGACGTCCTGGCCTCGATCCGGTGCATCGCCCGGTGCCACACCGACGAGGCGCCGAGCCCGAGCCCGGCCAGGAGGCCCGCGTGCGCGGCCGGTCGCCACAGTTCCGGCGGGCCGGGCAGCGCAGCGGTCAGGCCGCGAACGGCGAGATCGGTGAGGACGCGCTCGCCGTAGGCGGCACCGGAGGAGCCGGCCACGATGCCCAGCGCGACGGCGAGCGACGACAGCGCCGACGGGACGCCGGCGCGGCCCCACGGCCCGGCGTCCCCGCGCGTGCGCAGTCGGTCCCCGACATAGCTCGCGGCGAGCCCGACGGGAACGGCCAGCGGAACGGCCGCGAGCCGGCCGCCGAGGTGCATCCGGTCGTCGAGGGCGCGCGTGCCGAGCCGTGCCGCCCCGAGCAGGGCACCGGACAGGCCCGTGGCGCCCGCCCGCCAGGCGGCCTGGCGGACGGCTCCCCGGAGCGGGTCGTCGGCGCGCGGAGGGAGGGCCTGCAGCACCGCGAGCCCGAGGGGGACGGCCGCGCAGTCGACCCCGATGACGGCCGCGTTGCGGGACGGCGCGGACGACTCCCCGCGGGCGAGCAGCCGCGCCAGCCCCTCGAGCACGTCCTGCGTGCCCACCGAGAGCAGGTAGTGCAGGCCCGTGGCCAGCCCGGTCACCAGGCCCTGGTCGAGGGTGCTCCGCGGGGACAGCGACGGCGCGAACGTCCCCGGCGCCATCGCGGCGGCGGCGACCAGGCCGACGTCGCCTGCCGCGGCCGCCGCGGCCGGCCGGCCGGTGTCGCGTCGTTCCGCCCGTCGTCCCGCTCGTCGATCGCGAGGTGTCATGCCGGGAGGGTGGCGTCCGGCGGTCCGCGGCGGCTCATCCTTCCCGTAGGAGTCCGGGCCCGCCGCCGACCCCTAGCGTGGCTCGCCGACGAGCGGAGGACCGCATGACGGCGCGACCGGCCAGGCCCCCGCGTGGCGGTACGGACGTGCTCGCGCCCGAGGATCCGGAGCCGCCCGTGGCCGAGCCCCGGGAGGCGCGACCGCGCCGACGGTGGCTGCCGCGGTACACGTGGAGCGGCACGGTCGGCGCCCTCCTGTTCGGCTGCAGCGCCCTGACCCCGTCCCTGCTGCCGCGGGGCTGGCTCATCCAGGGCCTGATCGCCGGGATCACCGCCGCGATGGGCTACGGCGTCGGCGTGACCGTCGCCTGGTTCGTGGCCGAGCTGACCGAGGGGCGGATGTCGGCCGTCGTCCGCCGCCGGGCGTGGCAGGGACTGGCCGTCGTCGGGCCGGTCTGCGTCGTCGTCATGCTGGCCCTGGGCGCGCGGTGGCAGCGGGAGATCCACGAGTTGATGGGCCAGGAGCCGCCGGGGGACTGGAGTCCGGCCGGCACCGTGGTCGTCGCCGTCCTCCTGTTCGCCCTCCTCGTCGCCGCCGGCCGCGGCGTCCGGTGGCTCGGCCGCGCGCTCGTCCGGTTCCTCGGCCGGTTCCTGCCGCGGCGGGTCGCCCGGCCGCTCGGGGTGCTCGCGGCCGGCGTGCTCGTGCTCTTCCTGATCAACGGCGTGCTCTTCCAGGGGCTGGTGGCGGCGGCCAACTCCGCGTTCAGCATCAGGGACGGAGGCACGGAGGAGGGCGCGGTGGAGCCGGTGGCTCCCGAGCGGTCGGGGAGCCCGCAGTCCCTGGTGCGCTGGGAAGACCTCGGCCTGCAGGGCCGCAACTTCGTCGGCAAGGGCCCGACGCCGGAGGAGCTGAGCGCGTTCTCCGGGCGGCCCGCGCTGGAGCCGGTGCGCGCCTACGTCGGGCTGGCCTCGGGAGGGGACGCCGGCGACCGCGCCGACCTGGCCGTGCGCGACCTCCAGCGGGCCGGCGGCTTCGAGCGGTCGGTGCTCGTGGTGGTGACGACGACGGGGACCGGCTGGGTGGACCCCGCGGCGAGCGACTCGCTGGAGTACGAGTTCAACGGCGACACCGCAATGGTGGCGATGCAGTACTCCTACCTGCCCAGCTGGCTGTCGTTCCTGGTGGACCAGGCCGAGGCGCGGGACGCCGGCCGGGCGCTGTTCGACGCGGTCTACGGGGTCTGGGCGCAGCTCCCGCCGGAGTCGCGGCCCCGGCTGTACGTGTTCGGCGAGAGCCTGGGCACGTTCGGCGGCGAGGCGGCCTTCAGCGGCCTGGCGGACATCGTCAACCGCACCAGCGGCGTCCTCTGGGCGGGTCCGCCGAACTTCAACGAGATGTGGCGGGACGTCGTCGGGGGCCGCGACGAGGGCACGCCCGAGTGGCTGCCCGTCTACGAGGAGGGACGGACCGTCCGGTTCGCCGACGAGCCCGGCGACCTGGGGGACCCGGGGGGCGACTGGGACGGGCCGCGCGTCGTCTACCTGCAGAACGCCTCCGACCCGATCGTGTGGTGGTCGCCGAACCTCGTCCTGGGCCACCCCGACTGGCTGCGGGGCGAGCGCGGGCCGGACGTCTCACCGGGCATGGTGTGGCTTCCGGTCGTGACGTTCTGGCAGGTCACCGCCGATCTGGTGTTCGCCGTGGACGCCCCCGACGGCCACGGGCACAGGTACGAGGCCGACTACGTCGACGGGTGGGCCGCGGTCGCGCAGCCGCCCGGATGGACGGACGCCGACACCGAGCGGCTGCGTCCGATCATCGGCGGAGGCTGAGACGGGGACGAGGCCGGGAGGGGGTCTGCAGTGACGATCTCCGCCGCCCGGCGCACGCGGTACCGCGCGGTGTCCGGCGCCGTCGTGGTCGCGCTGGTCGTCATCAACGCGACCGACCACGGCCTGCATCCGCCCTGGTGGGTCCGTGCGCTCCAGGGTGCCGGGCTGCTCGCTGCGGGCCGGCTCGTGGGACTGAGCTGGTCACGACTGGGCCTGGGCCGGGACCGGCTCGGATCGGGTGCCCGGTGGGCAGCGGGGGCGATCGCCGCGGTCGCGGGCGTCTACCTGGTCGCCGTGCTGCTGCCTCTAACGCGGCCGGCGTTCCAGGATGCCGAGTACCACCTCCCGGCACCCGACGCGCTGCACACCGCCTTCGTGAAGATCGCGTTCGGCACGGTGGTCCTCGAGGAGATCGCGTTCCGGTCGGTCCTGTGGGGGGTGCTGTCCAGGCACTGCCGACCCTGGCAGGTGCTGGCCGGCACCTCGGTGCTCTTCGGGCTCTGGCACGTCATCCCGGCCGTCCGCAGCGGGGGCGGCCCGCTGGTCGTGCTCGGGACGGTGGCGCTGACGACGATCGGCGGTCTCGTGTTCGGCGAGCTGCGCCGGCGCAGCGGCAGCGTCGTCGCGAGCGCGGGGGCGCACTGGGCCACCAACGCCCTCGGCGTCCTGTTCGGCCTGCTGGCCTGGCGCCTGTCAGGGGAGGACGCCTGATCCCCGCGCTCGTCCCGCACGGGTGATGCACCGGCACGGGCGGGGCCCGACCATCCCCTCACGACCCGGCAGTACCCGGCGCCACCGCTGGACAGCTGCCGCCGGGACGGCAGGGGGGAGCAGCCGATGATCCTGTCTCCGGCTCCCTCCCCCCGCGCCGGGTCGTCCATTCCGGCCGTCGACGGGCGCGCAGCGCCGGTTCTCGCGGAAGGGGTCCCGGAGGCCGGGTGCGCCGTCCCCGAGCGGAGCCATCGGCCAGGTTCCCGTCGG
Organism: Trujillonella endophytica; assembly: GCF_900110555.1. Classification (GTDB taxonomy): domain Bacteria; phylum Actinomycetota; class Actinomycetes; order Mycobacteriales; family Geodermatophilaceae; genus Trujillonella; species Trujillonella endophytica. The sequence goes on along the minus strand of NZ_FOEE01000002.1, from coordinate 87,843 downwards.
CCGATCGGAGGCAGCGGTCCATGGACGTATCGCTGATCGTCGTCGTCGTCGTGCTGACGGCGTTGGTCTTCGACTTCACGAATGGATTCCACGACACCGCGAACGCGATGGCGACGTCGATCGCGACCGGCGCCCTGCGGCCCAGGACCGCCGTGGCGCTGGCCGGTCTCCTCAACGTGGTGGGGGCGTTCCTGTCGATCCAGGTCGCGCAGACGATCTCCGGCGGGCTGGTCGACGAGACCCGGGTGGATCCCGTGGTGATCTTCGCCGGACTGGTGGGGGCCATCGTGTGGAACCTGTTCACCTGGCTCCTCGGACTGCCGTCCAGCTCGTCGCACGCGCTGTTCGGCGGCCTGATCGGCGCGACGTGGGTGGCGGCAGGGGCCGGCGCGATCGACTTCACCACGGTGGTGAACAAGGTCGTCCTCCCGGCCGTGCTCTCGCCGCTGGTCGCCGCCCTCATCGCGATGACGGCGACCTACCTGGCGTTCCGGCTCACCGCGCGGGCGGCCCCGGGCGTCGTCGCCCGGGGATTCAAGCTCGCGCAGACGGTGTCGGCCTCGATGGTGGCCCTGGCGCACGGGACGAACGACGCCCAGAAGACCATGGGTGTGATCACGTTGACCCTGATCACCGCCGGCACCCTGCCGGCCGGCTCGGGACCGCCGCTGTGGGTCGTCGCCTCGGCCGGGTTGGCGATCGGCCTGGGCACGTACATGGGTGGCTGGCGGATCATCCGCACCCTGGGCAGCCGGATGAGCGACCTCCGGCCGGCCCAGGGCTTCACCGCCGAGACCACCAGCGCAGCGGTGATCCTGACCTCGACGCACCTCGGACTGCCGCTGTCCACCACGCAGGTGTGCACGGGCTCGATCCTCGGATCGGCGGCGGGTCACCATCTCGCGTCGGTGCGCTGGGGGATCGCGGGCCGGATCGCGCTGGCCTGGATCTTCACCCTGCCGTCGGCGGGGGTCGTGGGCGCGGCGGCATCGTGGCTGGCCTCGACCGGCACCGCCGGTGTGATCGTCGTCGCCTTCAGCGGGGTCGCCATCGCCGCGGGCATCTACGGGGTGTCCCGGCGGAGCGCGGTCACCGCGGCCAACGTCAACGACGGCCCGCGGCCTCCGGTCCCGGACCTCGTCGCCTGAGCACCGGGAGGCCGTCCATGCACATCGACTGGGCCACGCTCACCGAGGTCGCGGTCGTGGCGGCCGCCGCGGCGCTGACCGTCGTCCTGCTCGTCTCCTCCGCGCTGGTCGGGCTCTCCGCCCGCGTGCAGCAGGGCGACCCCACCGTCCAGGACGGGCACGGCGACGGGGCCCGCGCCGGCACCGTGGTCGCGGTCCTCTGCGTCGCCGCCGGTGCGCTCATCGTCGGCTACGGCCTCTATCTGATCGTCGCGTGAGACCGGCCCCGCGGCCCGGCGGCCCGGCGGCTCCGCGGCCCCGCGGCCGCGCGGCCCCGTGGTCAGAAGGGCTCCGGGATGGACCGCGCCGTGCCGGCCGGGCGCCGGTAGCTCCCGGTCTCGGGCCGCGCCGGAAGGACGACGTCCCGCGCGGGCAGGGGGTCGTAGGGGATCTGGCTGAGCAGGTGGCTGATGACGTTCAACCGGCCACGCTTCTTGTTGTCGGTCGCGGCGACGAACCACGGGGCCCACGCCGTGTCGGAGGCCGCGAACATGTCGTCGCGGGCTCGCGAGTAGTCGTCCCAGCGGGTGTAGGACGTCAGGTCCAGGTCCGAGAGCTTCCAGACCTTGCGCGGGTCGTCGATGCGGCTCTCGAGTCGCCGGGTCTGCTCCTCGGGACCGACCTCCAGCCAGTACTTCAGCAGGATGATCCCGGAGTCGACCATCGCCTGCTCGAAGCCCGGGACCAGTCGCAGGAAGCGCGCCGTCTCCTCCGGGGTGCAGAAGCCCATCACCTTCTCGACCCCGGCCCGGTTGTACCAGCTCCGATCGAAGACGGTCACCTCGCCCGCCGCCGGGAAGTGCGGCACGTAGCGCTGCATGTACATCTGCGACCGCTCCCGCGCGGTCGGCGTCGGCAGCGCCACCACCCGGAAGACGCGGGGGCTCACGCGCTCGACGATCCGCTTGATCGTGCCGCCCTTCCCCGCCGTGTCCCGGCCCTCGAAGACCAGGCAGATCTTCGCGCCGCTCGCCTTGACCCACTCCTGCAGGGCGACGAGCTCGCCCTGGAGCCTCGCCAGTTCGGCCTCGTAGGCCTTGCGGCGCAGCTTGCCGGTGGCCTGCGGCGGGGAGCCGTGGCCGTTCGCGGCCGGGTCGTGGGCGCGCCGGTCGTGGTCGGCGCCCCGCTTCTCCGTCTTCTTCGACACGATGTCTCGCCTCCGTCGTCGGCTGGTCCGTCCCGGCCACAGTGGCGGGCATCCGGTCGCCGGTCATCGCGCGCGCGGGGTGGTCCGGCGATCCGGGAGGCGTCGGGGTCATCCGCTGCGGGGGATGCCCCTCCCGTCGGAGGGTCCCTACCGTCCGGCCGATGACGACCACGGTGCGATCCCGGCCGGCTCGGACGCCGGCTTCCCCGCGACGGTGGTACGCGATTCCGGCGGCGGACGTGGCCGCCGCGCTCGACGTCGATCCCGAGATCGGGCTCTCCGCCGAGACGGCCGCCCGACGGCTCCACGACGACGGCGCCAACGCACTGCCCGAGGAGCAGCCGCGGCCCGGCTGGCGGCGGTTCCTCGAGGAGTACCGCAGCTACATGCAGCTCATCCTCGTGGGCGCCGCGATCGTCTCGCTCGCGGTCCAGGAGTGGGGAACGACCGTCCTGCTCCTCGCGCTGACCGTTCTCAACGCCGTCATCGGGTTGCGCCAGGCCGGCAAGGCGCAGAGCGCCATGAACGCGCTGAAGTCGATGATGAGGGCGACCGCGCGGGTGCGCCGGGACGGATCCGAGGCCGAGATCCCGGCGGAGGACCTGGTCGTCGGGGACGTCGTCCTGCTCGCCGCCGGCGACCAGGTCCCCGCCGACGGCCGGATCATCGCCGCCAGCGCGCTGCAGATCGACGAATCCGCGCTGACGGGGGAGAGCACGCCCTCGGCCAAGGACGCCGACGCGCTGCCCGATGTGGAGCTGGGGCCGGGGGACCAGACCGACATGGCGTTCATGAACACGCCCGTCACGCACGGCAGCGGCGTCGTCGTCGTCACCGCCACGGGAGGGGGAACGCAGTTCGGGAAGATCTCGGCGATGCTGACCGCGACGGCGCGGGAGAAGTCGTTGCTCACCCGGCAGCTCGACACGTTGACGCTCTGGATCGTCGGAGCGGCCGCCCTGACGATGTTCGTGATGTTCGTGATGGGCCGCAGTCGCGGTGAGGCCTGGGACGTGCTGTTCGTCAGCGCGATCGCCCTGGCGATCGCGGCGATACCCGAGGCCCTGCCCAGCGTGACGCAGATGATCCTGTCGCTCGGGAGCGTCCAGCTGGCCGCGCGCAACGCCATCGTCAAGGAGCTGCCCGCGGTGGAGACCCTGGGCTTCACCTCCGCCATCAACTCGGACAAGACCGGCACGCTGACGATGAACCAGATGACCGTGGTCGAGGTCGTGACCCCGACCGACCGGTACACGGTCTCGGGCACCGGCTACGGCCTGCAGGGCCGCGTCCACCACGTCGCCGGCACCACGACCGGCTTCGCGGAGGCGATCGTCCCGTACGTCCTCGCGAGCGACGCCCAGCTCGTCGACGGCAGCGTCGTCGGCGACCCGACCGAGGGAGCCCTCCTCGTGCTGGCGCACAAGGCCGGGCTGGACATCGACGCCATGCGGGACGCTGCGCCGCGGCTCGCGACGCTGCCGTTCGACCCGACCTACAAGCTCATGGCGACCTTCGTCCCGCATGCGGATGCCTCCGGCCGCGCGGTCGTCCGGTGTTTCGTCAAGGGCGCGGCGCCGGCGGTCCTGGCGCTGGTGGCCACGGCCCGGGCGACCGGCCGCAGCATCCCCTGGGACGCGGACCGGGAACGGCTCGCCCGTGCCGACATGGAACGCATGGAGAACCTGGGCCAGCGGGTGATGGCGGCAGCCCGGCTCGACCTCGACCCGGCCGCCTTCGACCCCGAGGGAGACCTGCTCGGCTACGTTCGCGGCCTCGAGCTGACCAGCCTGGTCGGAATGGTCGATCCGCCTCGGGCCGAGTCCCGGGCGGCCGTGGCCGCTGCCCAGGCCGCCCACGTCCGGGTCCGGATGATCACCGGCGACGACGTGCTCACCGGCGCCGCGATCGCCAGGCAGCTGGGGATCCCGGGCACGGCCATGCTCGGCGCCGACTTCGCAGCGCTCTCCGCGGCCGAGCGGCTGGCTCGCATCGACGACCTCGGCGTCGTCGGGCGCGTCGCGCCCGAGCACAAGGTGCTCCTGGTCGAGACGTTGAAGGCGAAGGGCGACGTCGTGGCCATGACGGGCGACGGCGTCAACGACGCGCCGGCGATCAAGGCCGCCGACATCGGCATCGCGATGGGAAGTGGCACCGATGTCGCGAAGAACGCCGGCCGGATGATCCTCTCGGACGACGACTTCGCCACGATCGTGTTCGCCGTCGGTCAGGGCAGGAAGATCTTCGACAACCTGATGAAGTACATCCGGTTCGTCCTGATCCTGCTCGTGGTGTTCGTCCTGACGTTCCTCGCTGCCAGCCTGTTCGACATCGCCGACGGCGAGCCGTTCAACCCCGCGCAGGTGCTCTGGATCCACTTCTTCGTCAACGCGGCCTTCGGGTTCGCGCTGGGGTTCGACGCGGAGAGTCCCGGGTTGATGTCGGCCCGGCCCCGGCCCCGCGGCGAGTCGGTGCTGACCCGGACCATGGCCTGCATCGTGGGACCCGCGGGCCTGGCGATCGCGGCCGCCCTGCTCGGCTTGATCCAGCTGGGTGTCGAGCACTACGACAGCCTGGACGTCGGGGTGTCGATGGCCTTCTCCTCGTTCGCGCTGTGCCTGATCGTGGCCGCGCTCGAGTGCCGCAGCGAGACCGGCACGGTGTTCACCACGGCCACGTTCGACAGCAGGGTGATGAACCGCGCGGTCTTCGGCGAGTTCGCGCTCGCCGTGCTGGTCACCCAGATGGACGTCTTCAACCGGTTGCTGGACACCGTCCCCCTCACGATGGCCCAGTTCGGCTGGGCGATGCTCCCGGCGGTGGTCCTCCTGCTGCTCTGGGAGGCCGGGAAGCTCCTCGCCCGGCGTCTGCGCGCGGACGATCGTGCGACGGACACGGTCTGATCGGCGCTGCCGTCACGCAGGCCGGGTGGTCGGGACCAGGTGCTCGACGCCGGCGGCGGAGTCGTTCAGCGATGGTGGCGTGGCCGGTCGTGCGGCGGGCGCCGGCCGTGCCCGGAGCGGCGGACGCTGAGCGGGAGCACGTACCAGGTCAGCAGCCCGAGCAGCGTCGTGGCGGCGCTGCCGACGATCGCCGGCCAGCGACCGAGGACGACGTCGAGGATGAGCAGCACCGCGCTGGCCATGGCCGGCACGAGCATCGCCAGGCCGACGGCGAGCATGCGGTCGGCGACCGCGACCAGCGCGGCCTTCTGACCCCGGCGGAACACGATGCGGTGGAACGACACCGGCGCGAGGAGCACCAGGGTCGCGAACGCGGTGGTCATCAGGGCGACCGTGTAGACGGCGACGCCGAAGTCGTCGAGGTCGCCGAACCGCTGGGTGAACGCGAGGCCGAGCAGGAAGGCGAACATGATCTGCACGCCGGTGAACGCGACCCGCAGCTCCTGGAGCAGCTCGGCGAGGTTGCGGTCGAGCACCTGATCGACGGTCTCGCCGCGCAGCTCCGCGGACCGCATCGCTGCCGCGGGACCGAACCGCTGCCGGGCCGGCCGGGGTCGGTCGGGACCGGACGGTGTCTCCTGCGTGTCCATCCACGACCCCTGACGCCGGCAGCCCGCCGCGATCGTCGGGCCGCACTCGACGTGGGGGATCACCCCGTCGGGATGGGGTCGGGGAACGCGCGCCGCGGCAGCTCCGGGACGGGGCGGACGTCAGGGGCCCTGCGGGGCCTCCACCGCGGGCGGTTCGGCCATGGTGGCGGCCACCGCGTCCAGCGGGGTCGACGGGACGCGGATCAGGCCCCGGGTGGGCCGGTCCAGGTCGAAGGTGACGACCAGCAGCAGCGTGACCAGCGCCGCCGCGGCCGACACCGTGGCGATGCCCCGCCCGAAGGTGGCCAGGTGCAGCGCGAGCACCGCGAGGGCCAGGGCGGCACCGACGACCTCGAGCAGGATGACGGCCGAGGGCACGCGGTTGCCCAGCCCGGCCACCCGGCCGGCCTGCGCGTCGAACATCTCGTTGAGCGACTCGATGTACAGCTGGGGCGCCACGTTCGCCGGCGCGGCGTCGAGCGCCTGGCCGGCCAGGCCCCACAGCGCGCGCTGCAGCTCCTGGCTGTCGTCGACGGCGTCGCGCTGGGCGTCGCTGCCCGGCCGCTCGTCGGCGATGCGGATGCTCTCGTCGGCGTAGTCGCGCAGCAGGTCCAGCGACTGCGACCGGACCGGCTCGGCCAGGGTCTGCGCGCGCAGGTACGTCGTCCCGATCGCGTTGGCCTCGGCGACGACGTCGGTCCGCCGGTTCTCGTAGCGGCCGACCGCGAGGCTCAGGCCGAACGCCAGGATCAGCCCCATGAAGCCGATCAGGGCGCCCTGCAGGACGCCGAGCGGCTCCCGCAGGTCGACCGACCGCGTCGCCAGCCGCCGCCCCACCACCAGCCCCAGCGCGACCGAGGCGGCCATGACGGCCGCCAGCACGAGGGCGAGGACCCACGTGCTCAGGCCGAAGAACAGCACGGCCGCCGCCTCCCGGACGCCCGGACGGCGGTGCCCCGCCGATGGTGGGGGCGACCGTGCCGTGCCGGGCGCACCGCGCGCATCACCCGGCCCGGACGAGCGGCCGCGGCCCGTCCGGGGGGCCGATCGCTCGCCGGCCGGCGGTCCGGCCGCTCAGGCCCCGGGGCCGGCCAGGGCGATGTCGGAGGGGTGACCGGCCAGCGGCGTGATGGTCATCGTCATGTGGGGGAACAGCGGCAGCCCCCACAGGATCGAGTGCAGCTCCTCGTTGGACTCGACCGCGAAGACGCTGAGGTTGGCGTACTCGCCCACGCACCGCCAGATGTGGCGCCAGTGCCCCGACCGCTGCCACTCCTGCGAGTAGGCCTTTTCCCGGGCGAGCAGGTCCCCGCGCGCCGCCGGGTCCATGTCCGGCGGCAGCGCGACGTCCATGCGGACCGCGTACAGCTGCGTCACTGCGCGGGGTCCAGCGCGAAGTCGTAGGTGACCTCCTCGCCGGTCCCCGACGCGGCCGGGGTCGGACGGAGGATCAGCTCGGGCTTCACCGCCTGGGCGACGTCGTTCTCGACCCACTCGCCGCCCTCGAAGTACAGCTGCGTGGTGATGGGCGCCCGGCCGGGCGCGGAGACCTTGAGGTGCAGGTGCGCCGGGCGCCAGGGGTGCCAGCCGGCCGCGGCGACGAGCGCCCCGCAGGAGCCGTCGGTCGGGATCTGGTAGGGCGCGGGCTTCATCGTGGAGAAGGCGAACCGGCCGTCGGGCCCGGTCAGGATCGTGCCCCGCAGGTTCCACTCGGGGATGCCGGGGGCGAACTGCGAGTAGTAGCCGTCGTCGTCGGCGTGCCAGAGCTCGACCGTCGCGTCCTCGACGGGGGAGCCGTCGAGGTCGGTCACGGTGCCCTGGAAGACGAACGGCGTCCCCTTCTCGTCGTCCCGCATCGGCAGGGTCGCCTCGGTGCGGAACTCAGGCGCCCCGGGGATGTAGTACGGGCCCTCGATGCTGCCCTTGGTGCCCTGGCGGTCGGTGTTGGCGACCTCCTCGACCACGTGCTCCACCCAGACGTCGAGGAACAGCGGCCACTCGCCGTCCTCGCCGACGCGGATCAGCCACGCCTTGAGCGCGTCGTACTCCGCGTAGGTGACGCCGTGCTCGCGGATGACCTGGTGCAGTGCCGTCAGGGCGGCGGTCGCCAGGGTGTCCACCCGGGCCTGGTCGACCGTGGCACCCGCGCGCTCCTTCCGGGCGAAGCGCTCGGTGGCCGAGCGGCCGGAGCCGGCGGCGGTCGGTTTGGGGGCGGTGGGTGCGCTCATGGGGATCTCCTGCGGCGTTGCGGGACGGGGGGAGGGCAGGTCAGCGGTCGGTGCGGTAGTGCGCGAGCTTCCCGGGGTCGACGTCGAAGCCGATCCCCGGTCCCGGACGGACGACGAGCTCCCCGCCGGAGATCTCCAGCGGCTCGGTGAGCAGGTCGTCGCTCATGTCCAGGAAGTTGGAGAGCTCCCCGGCCCGGCGGGACGACGAGCGGTGGGCGGCGCCGAAGGCCACGGCGCACGCGGTGCCGACCTGGCCGTCGATCTGGTTGCCCAGAACGACCTCGACGCCGAGGCCCTCGCACTGGTGGAGGATCCGTTGCGACGTGGAGAAGCCGGTGCGGGCCGTCTTGATGCTGATCATGGTCGCGGAGCCGCCGAGCAGCTCGCGGGTGACGTCGCCGGGGGTCGGCACGCTCTCGTCGGCCACCGTGGGCACCGTCGTCCGGGCGGTCAGCCAGCGCCGGCCGAGCACGTCGTCGGCGGGGGACAGCTCCTCGGCGAGGGTGAGGCCCAGGTCGGCCATCGCGTCCATCGCCCGGGCGGCTTCCGACGCCGTCCACCCGCGGTTGCCGTCGACGTAGAGCTCCACATCCGGGCCGAGGGCCTCGCGCAGCGCCCGGCAGGCGCCGACGTCGAGCTGCACCGGCCGCCGGCCGACCTTCACCTTGAACGTGGAGATGCCGTACCGGTCCCGGACCCGCTCGGCCTCGGCCACCATCTCGGCGTCGGGCGCGAAGCCGACCATGTGGCACACGCGCATCCGGTCGGTGAACCCACCCAGCAGCGCGGTGACGGGGAGGTCCAGGGTGCGGCCGAGCGCGTCCCACACCGCCATGTCCACCGCGGCCTTCGCGGTCGGGTTGCCCACGGTGCGCTCCATCCGGGCGTGGGCGGTCTCCCGCTCCAGCAGCGTCAGGCCCACGAGCTCCGGCGCGAACAGCTTCTCGACGACGGCGACGATGGACTCCTGCGTCTCGCCGTAGGTGAAGGGCCGCGGCGGGGCCTCGGCGGTGCCGACCACGCCGTCGTCGGTGTGCACGCGCACCAGCACGTGGTCGGCGACGGTGACCTGGCCGCTGGCGAAGCGCAGCGGCTTGCGGTACGGGATCGCGAAGGGGATCGCCTCGATCCGGGTGATCTTCATCGGGGCTCTCCAGGGGGCGTGGACGTCGTCATCGGGGTGGGTGGGACGAGGAAGCCGTCGGCCTCGAGGGCCTCGACCAGCCGGGGCAGCACGGGGGAGGGGTCCCCGGCCCGCCAGGCCAGCGCCAGGTCGACCGAGACGTCGTCCTCGATCGGGAGGAAGCGGACGCCCTCCACGGACAGCGCCTGCACCGACTCGGGCAGGACGGCGACGCCGAGGCCGGCGGCGACCAGCGTGAGCACGATCGACACCTCCGCCGCCTCGTGCGCCCGCCGCGGCAGGAACCCCGCGGAAAGGCAGGCGTGCGTCACGGCCGCGTTCACGACCGAGTCCGGCCGGCTGTACAGGACGAAGTCCTGGTCGCGCAGCGCCGCGAGCGGCACGCTGCCCGCGCCGGCCAGGGGGTGCTCGGCGTCGGCGGCCAGCACCAGCCGCTCCCGGCTGATCAGCCGCGAGCCCAGGCCCTGCCGGCGCAGCGGAGGACGCAGGACGGCGACGTCGATCCGGTCCTCGGCGAGCGCGAGCTCCTGGTCGGGGGTCAGCAGGTCCGGGTGGAACTGGAGGACGACTCCGGGCAGCTCCCGGGTGGCGACCCGCGCGAGCCGGGGGAGGTGCCGCAGGGTGGCCAGGCCGGTCGCGCCCACCCGCAGCAGCCCCTCGTGCCCGCTGCCCACGAGGTCGACGCGCATGCGGGCGGCGTCGACGGCGTCGAGGATGCGGCGCGCGTCGTGCAGGAAGGCCTCGCCGGCGGCGGTGAGGTCGACCCGCCGGGTCGTGCGCTCGAACAGCACGGCGCCGACGCTCGCCTCCAGCTGGCGGATCGCGTGGGAGAGCGGCGACTGGGCCATGTGCAGCCGTTCGGCGGCCTGCCCGAAGTGCCGGGTCTCGGCGACGGCGACGAAGTACTGCAGGTGGCGGAGCTCCACGGCTGCTCCCTCCCGTCGCCGGTCCGATGGAACGCGGCCACCGTAGGACCGCAGACCTTGCGGAGGGAAAGACGGAGTTCCGCTCGATCCAGACGTACGAGGTCTGGATCGACGCAGAGGCACCCCAAGGGGTGGGATCGCTCAACCGGGCGACAGCGCCCGTCGATCTCCCTGGTATGTCGTCCCGGTTCCCGGCCCGCGGTCCCGATCGGTGGGCTTCTCGCTTCGGCTGGTGGTGGCGCGGCGGAGACGCCGTCGGGTGGGGCCGGCTCATCTGGCTCGGGTCCGTGGGAACGCCGGCGTCGGCCGCCGCCGTCCTCCGCGTCGACCGGGTGGACGCCGACCTGCTGACCGCCGCGGCGGTGGCGCACGCGGTCGCCGTCGTGCTCAGCTTCCTGCTGCCCTGGCGGCGCTGGAGTGCCTGGGCGCTGCTGGCGTTCCCGGTCTTCTCGACGGCCTCGGTGGCGCTCGTGGCCACGGCCGTTCCCGGAGTGTCCGGCGTCTTCGGGGGCTTCTTCGCCCTCTGCTTCGCCTACGCCGGGCTCTTCCTGCCGCGCGGCGGGAGCTACGTCCTGCTCCCGCCGGCCCTCGTCGCCTACTTCGGGACCCTGCCGGCGGTGGGCGGCACGGCGCTCGTGCGGGCGGTCTTCCTCGCCGGCGCCTGGCTGATCCTGGGGGAGCTGCTCGGCCTGCTGCGGCGCCGGCACGAGGCCCTGTTCCGGGAACTGCGGGTGCAGAACGAGACCGACGCGCTGACCGGGCTGGCCAACCGGCGCGGCATGGAGCGGTTCCTCGGCGCGGCCGAGGGCGGCGACATCCTGATCGTCTTCGACCTGGACGACTTCAAGCGCCTCAACGACTCCCGCGGGCACGCCGAGGGCGACCGCGCCCTGGAGACCTTCGGGCGCCTGCTCTCCGGCGAGCTCCGGACCCGGGACCGCGCGGCCCGCTCGGGCGGCGAGGAACTGCTGGTCCTCCTCCGGTGCTCCTCCGAGCCGCGGTGCGGGGTGGCGCTCACCCGGCGGTTGCGCCGCTCGCTGGAGACCGCCTACCCGGGCCTCACCTTCAGCGCCGGGATCGCGGTGGTCGACCCCGATCTCAGCGTGGACTCCGCGGTCCAGGCCGCCGACCGGGCCATGTACGCCGCCAAGGCCGGGGGGCGGGACCAGGTGTGGGTCGTCGACGACGAGCGGGCCGGCGAGCTCCGCCGGGTCGCGGACTTCCGGTTGCCGGACGGCGTCCCCGCGCCCTAGTGCGCTTCGTGCCGTTGATCATCGGCGGGTGGTCGACCGCCACGCTGGAGTGGACGACCACCCGCCGATGATCAACTGGTGGAGACGCTCAGTAGTGCAGGTCGAACCGGTCGAGCTCCATGACCTTGACCCAGGCGTCGACGAAGTCCCGCACGAACAGCTCCTGCGCGTCGTCGGCCGCGTACACCTCGACGATGCCGCGCAGGATGGAGTTCGAGTTGAACACCAGGTCCGCCGCGGTGGCCGTGCGCACGACGGTGCCGCCGGCGTCCAGCCCCTCGTAGACGCCCTCGGTGGCGACCGAGGTGCGCCACGAGGTGCCCAGGTCGAGCAGGTTGCGGAAGAAGTCCTGCGAGAGCACGCCCACCCGGTCGGTGAAGACGCCGTGCTGCACCCCGCCGGTGTTGGCGCCCAGCACCCGCAGGCCGCCGACCAGCAGCGTCAGCTCCTTGGGCGTCAGCTCCAGCATGTAGGCCTTGTCGACCAGCAGCCGCTCCGGCTCCAGCTTGCCGCCCGGCGCGATCCAGTTGCGGAAGCCGTCGGCCCGCGTCTCCAGCCAGCGGAAGTTGTCGACGTCGGTCTGCTCCTGCGAGGCGTCCGTGCGACCGGGGTGGAAGGGCACGGTGACCTGCACGCCGGCGTCGGCCGCGGCCTTCTCCACCGCCGCGCTGCCGCCGAGCACGATCAGGTCGGCCAGCGAGACCTTCTTCCCGGTCTGCTGCTCGAACTCGCCCTTGACCCGCTCCAGCACCGGCAGCACGTCCTGCACGCCCTGGTTGGCCGCCCAGTTGATCTGCGGCTCCAGGCGGACCCGGGCGCCGTTGGCGCCGCCGCGCTTGTCCGTGCCGCGGTAGGAGGCGGCGGCGGACCAGGCGGTGTGCACCAGCTGGGAGACCGTCACGCCGGAGGAGAGCAGCCGCTGCTTGAGGTCGGCGATCTCCGCCTCGCCCACGAGCTCGTGGTCCACGGCCGGGAGCGGGTCCTGCCAGGCGAGGTCCTCGGCCGGCACGTCCGGGCCGACGTAGCGGGTCTTGGGCCCCATGTCGCGGTGCAGCAGCTTGAACCAGGCGCGGGCGTACTGGTCGGCGAAGTACGCCGGGTCGCGGTGGAAGCGCTCCGAGATCGCCCGCAGCTCCGGGTCCTTGACCAGCGCCATGTCGGCGGTCGACATGATCGGCGGGTTCTTCTTGCCCGCGATGTGCGCGTCGGGGACGAGCTCCTGCGCCTCGGGGTTCGTCGGCTGCCACTGCTTGGCGCCCGCGGGGCTCGTGGTCAGCTCCCAGTCGTAGCCGAGCAGCGTGTCGAAGTAGGAGTTGTCCCACTGCGTCGGCGTCGGGGTCCAGGCGCCCTCGAGGCCGCTGGTGATCGTGTCGGCGCCCTTGCCGGTGCCGTACTGGCTGACCCAGCCGATGCCGTTGCCGTGCACCGGGCAGGCCTCGGGCTCCGGCCCGACGAGCTCGGGGTTGCCCGCGCCGTGGGTCTTGCCGAAGGTGTGGCCGCCGGCGACGAGCGCGACGGTCTCCTCGTCGGTCATCCCCATCCGGCTGAAGGTGACGCGGATGTCGTGCGCCGACGCGATCGGGTCGCCGCTGCCCTTCGGGCCCTCGGGGTTGACGTAGATCAGGCCCATGGTGACCGCCGCGAGGGGGCCCGCCTCGAGGTCCAGCGGGTCGTCCCCGCCGTAGCGCTCGTCGCCGAGCCAGGTGTCCTCCGGGCCCCAGAAGACCTCGTGGGGCTGCCAGACGTCCTCGCGGCCGAAGGCGAACCCGAAGGTCTTCAGGCCCATGTCGTCGTGCGCGACGTTGCCGGCGAGCAGCAGGAGGTCGGCCCAGGACAGGGCGCGGCCGTACTTCTGCTTGACCGGCAGCAGCAGCCGGCGGGCCTTGTCCAGGTTCGCGTTGTCCGGCCAGCTGTTCAGCGGGGCGAACCGCTGGCCGCCCTCGCCGCCGCCGCCGCGGCCGTCGGCGATGCGGTAGGTGCCGGCCGCGTGCCACGACATGCGGATGAACAGCGGGCCGTAGTGGCCCCAGTCCGCCGGCCACCAGTCCTGCGAGGTGCGCATGACCTCGACGAGGTCGCGCTTGACGGCGTCGACGTCCAGCGCGGCGACCGCGGCCTTGTAGTCGAAGTCCGCGCCGAGCGGGTCGGAGTCCCGCGCGGGCTTGTTCAGCACGCCCAGGTCCACCTGGTTCGGCCACCAGTCCCGGTTGCTCCGCGGTCGCTGGTTGGGCACCTGCTCCGGCGCGGGGATCGCCGGGTTCTCGCTCTCGCTGGTGCTCGCCGTCTGCAGCTTGTCGGACTCTGTGCTCACTGTCTGCCTCTCTCGGTGGTGGTCAGATCGATGGAACAGGGTGCTGGTCGGTGGCGCAGGTCGGGCAGCGGCCCCAGTAGATGACCTCCGCCTCGTCGATCTCGAAACCCGCGTCGTCGGCCGCGGTCAGGCAGGGCGCGTCGCCGACGGCGCAGTCGACGTCGACGATCACCCCGCACGACCGGCAGACGACGTGGTGGTGGTTGTCCCCGACGCGGGCCTCGTAGCGCGCGACCGAGCCCGGTGGCTGGAGCCGGCGCAACAGCCCCGCGGCGGAGAGGGCGCGCAGGACGTCGTAGACGGCCTGGTGCGAGACGTCCGACAGCCGGGCCCGGGTCGCCCCGAGGATCGCGTCGGTGTCGGCGTGCGGGTGGTCGAACACCGCGGAGAGCACCGCCACCCGGGGGCGGGTCACCCGCAGGCCGACCCCGCGGAGCATGCGCTCCAGATCGGGTGTGGTCGGCGACACACTCGCAGTGTGGCCCGAAGCCAGTTCGGGATCAATCAAAACTGCGAGATCGCCGTGGATCGGCGGTCCCACGGCCTCCGGGTCTGTCGGCGGCCCCGCTCGGAGGTCTAGACAGGGGTGCCCGTCCGCCGCCCGAGGAGCCCGGCATGACCGCAGATCCGCCGACCGTCCACGACTGGGCCGGTGGCCGCCCGGCGTTCGAACGCTGGCTCGGCCGCTTCTACGACCTGGTGGAGGACGACGACCTGCTGTCGCCGGTGTTCGGCGGGCGGGTGTCGCACCAGCACCGGCGCGACGTCGTCACCTGGTGGTGCGAGGTGATGGGCGGCCCGGCCGACTACACCGCGGCACTGGGCGGCTACGAGAACATGCTGCGCCACCACCTCGGTCTGGCGATCACCGCCGAGCAGCGGCTGCGCTTCGTCACCCTGCTCTCCCGCGCCGCGGACGACGCCGCGCTGCCCGCCGATCCGGAGTTCCGGGCCGCGCTGATGGGCTACGCGGAGTGGGGGAGCCGGCTGGCGATGCACAACTCCGACGAGGCCGCCCCCGTCGTCGCGCACGCCCCGGTGCCGCGCTGGGGCTGGGGCGTGGCGCCCCCGTACCGGCCCGAGCGCTGAGCGGCCTGCGGGCCCGGGGGCGGTGCGCGGACGGGCCGCGTGCGGCCGCCGGGCCGAGGAAGCGCTTCCCTTCGCGAGAATCACGTTCTATGGTCGCGCCTGTCTGTGTTCTGTGTTCTGCACCACATGAGGAGTGGGGTCAGCCGATGAGTTCGACGCAGGGGCGGGGTCAACTGGAGGGCAAGGTCGCCTTCATCACCGGGGCGGCCCGAGGCCAGGGGCGGTCGCACGCACTGGCCCTGGCGCGGGAGGGCGCCGACATCGTGGCGCTGGACATCGCCGACCAGATCCCCACGGTGTCCTACGCGATGGCCAGCCGCGAGGACCTCGAGGAGACGGTGGCGCTGGTCGAGAAGGAGGACCGGCGCTGCCTGCCGATCGTCGCCGACGTCCGGGACATCCACGCGATGCAGCGGGCGGTGGACGCGACGATGGCCGAGTTCGGCCGGATCGACATGGTGCTCGCCAACGCCGGGATCCTGCTGACCGCCCGCGGGGAGCAGAGCATCGACGACGACGCGGCCACCTGGGCCGACGGCGTCGGCGTGATGCTCACCGGGGTCTACAACACGATCCGGGTCACCGCGCCGCCGATGGTCGAGGGCGGCGTGGGCGGCTCGATCGTCATCACCAGCTCGACCGCCGGGCTCAACGGGATGCACGACGGCACCGGCGGGATGGCCGCGTACACGGCGGCCAAGCACGGGGTCATCGGGCTGATGCGCGGCTACGCCAAGACGCTCGGCAAGCACAGCATCCGGGTCAACACGGTCCACCCCATGGGCGTGGCCACGCCCATGGTGATCAACCCCCAGTTCGAGGAGTTCTACCGGGGCGGCGAGGCGATGCTCGAGACGCAGCCGCGGCTCCTGCCCATCCAGATCCTCGACCCGAACGACGTCAGCAACGCCATCCTGTGGCTCGTCTCCGACGGGGCCCGCGCGGTCACGGGGGTCACCCTCCCCGTCGACGCCGGGGTGACGACGCCGTGACCGCGGTGGCGGCGACCGACGAGGCGCCGGCGATCCCGGCGACGCTCGCGGAGGCCCTCACCCCGGAGTGGCTCACCGCGGCGCTGCGCACCCGCTTCCCCGACGTCGTCGTGCAGTCGGTCGAGCCGGGCCCGATAGTGTCGCGGGTGTCGACCAACGCCCGGTTCACGATCACCTGCACGGGTGCCCCGGCCGACGAGCTGCCCCGCGAGCTCTGCATCAAGGGCTACTTCGCCGACATGAGCAGCGCCGGGGGAGGGGCGGCGGGGTTCTCGGAGGGTCTGTTCTTCGACTCCCTCGCCGAGACCACCGGCGTGCGCACGCTGCGGCCGGTCTACGCCGGGATCGATCCGGGGACGCGCGAGAGCGTCGTCATCACCGAGGACGTCGTGGCCCGCGGCGCGACCTTCCTGGACTCGCTCAGCCCCTACCGGCCCGACCAGGTGGCGCAGAGCCTCGAGCAGTTCGCCACGCTGCACGCCTCCACGTGGATGGACCCCACCCTCGGGCGGCAGCAGTGGCTGACGCCGTCGCTGCCGCGCATCCTGGGCGGTCGCGGGCTGCCCGAGATCCGGCACAACTTCGAGGGGCCCATCGGCGCGGGCGCGCCCGACTCGGTGCGCAACGGCGAGCGGCTGATCGAGGCCTACACGGTCGTCGCGAACAACGCGGCCACGGCGTCCCCGTGGGCGGTGATCCACGGCGACGCGCACGTCGGCAACGTCTTCGTGGACGGCGAGGGTCGGTCGTGCCTGGTCGACTGGCAGCTGGTGCAGCGCGGCCCCTGGTACGTCGACGTCGGGTACCACATCGCCTCGACGCTGCCGATCGAGCAGCGGCGGGAGCACGAGCGCGACCTGCTGCGGCACTACCTCGACCGGCTCGCGGCCGGCGGCGTCGACCGGCCCGACGAGGACGAGGCGTGGCGGCTGATCAAGCACGGCATCGTGCACGGCTTCTACCTGTGGGCCATCACCCAGAAGGTGGCGCCGCCGATCACGACCGAGCTGCTCACCCGCATCGGCGCCGCGGTCGAGGACCACGACGCGCTGACCGCAGTCCAGGGCTGACCGGGCGCCGGCGCGCGGGCGGGGAGGACCCGCCCGCGCGCCGGCCTCTTGCCGGTCAGACCCGGGTGGCGGCGTACGCCCGGACCTCCGGGACGACGTCGTCGAGCAGCCGGCGGACGAGGGTGTCGGCGTCCCCTCCGCCCGGCGCCGGCATGAGCACGATGTGCCGGGCGCCGGCGTCGACGAAGTCCTGCAGCTTGCGGGTCACCTCGGCCGGCGTGCCGGCGGCCGCGACGCCGTCGACCATCTGCCGGAAGTCCTGCGCGTAGTTGCCGCCCATGGTGCGCGCGGCCTCCTCGCGCGCGCGCCCGCCGTCGGGATCGGCGTGGACGAAGACGAACGCGCACCACTCGAAGCCCGCCAGGTCCCGCCCGGCCTCCGCGGCGAGCGCGCGGATGGTCTGCACCGACTCGGCGTAGCGGCGGGGCGAGTACAGGTAGGGGATCCACCCGTCGCCGAGCAGCGCCGCGCGGCGCATCGCGGGCAGCTTGCGGCCCGCGACGACGATCGGCGGCCCCCCGGGTTGCGCCGGCGCGGGGTGCACCTTCACGTCGCGCATCGCGTAGAAGGGGCCGTCGTGCGTGATCTCCTCGGCGGTCCACAGCCGGCGCAGCAGCCCGATGGCCTCGTCGGTGCGCCGTCCGCGTTCCTCCAGGGGCACCTGGCAGGCGCGGAACTCCTGCGGGTACTCCCCGCCCACGCCGACCCCGAGGACGAGGCGGCCACCCGTGGCGCGGTCCAGGTCGGCGATCTGCTTGGCCACGATCGCGGGCGGATAGAGGGGGAGCAGCAGCACCGCCGTGCCCAGCTGGACCCGCGAGGTGACGGCCGACAGCCGCGCCAGGCTCATCATCGCCTCGGTGGACGGGTTGCGGGAGGCGACGTGGCCGCCGGTCCACAGCGAGTCGATCGCCCCCGCCTCGTCGAGGGCCGCCGCCCGCTCCAGGTCCCCGGCCACCAGCCCGATGCGGATGCCCTGCGTCGTGCTCGTCACCGGAACACCTCGTCCCTTCGTCCTGCCTCGATGGATCCGTCGTCCCCCAGCTCCGCGACGACGGCCGCGGTGTCCGCGCCCAGCAGCGGCCCGGGGCCGGGCACGCCGCAGCCGCCGGCGGAGAACCGCCACGGCGGACGCAGGACCCGCTGCGCGCCCAGCACCGGGTGCTCGACGTCGACGAACGCCTCGCGCGCGAGCAGGTGCGGGTCCGTGGCGAGGTCGGCGAAGGTCCGCACGGGCTCGGCGGGAACCCCGGCCGCGCGCAGGGCGTGGGCGGCGGCGGCCGCCGACCGGCCGCACGTCCAGGCGCTGACGCCCTCGTCGAGGAGGTGGGCCGCCGCCCGCCGCTCCGCCGGCCCGGGGAAGGCGTCGAGCCAGTCCGGGCGGTCGAGAGCCCCGCAGAGGGCGGCCCACTCGTCGTCGTCGCGGACCGCCACCGCCAGCCAGCCGCCGTCCCGGCACGGGTGGACGCCGTGCGGGGCCCAGGTGCGGTGCCCGTTGCCGATCCGCGACCGCCAGGGAACGCCTGCGGCGGCGGCCAGCAGCGCGTCGGGGGCGCTGGCTACCACCACCTCGCGCGAGGCCAGGTCGATCCACTGGCCCTCGCCGGTGCGCTCGCGGTGCAGCAGGCCGGCCAGGATGCCCACCGCCAGCGCCGCGCCGCTGCGGTAGTCGACGGGGTCGCCGACCTCGGTCGGGGGCCCGTCGGGGTATCCCGTCTGGTCGCTGAGGCCGCCCGTCGCGGCGAAGATGCTCGCCAGCCCGGCGCCGCTGGCCTGCGGACCGGTGGCGCCGTTCGCCGACGACGAGGCGACGACGAGCCCCGGATCGGCCGACAGCAGGGTCCGCGGGCCGAGGCCGAGGCGGTCCAGGACGCCGGGCCGGAAGTTGTCGACCACCACGTCGACCTCCGTGGCGAGCCGGCGGACCAGGGCCACGGCCTCGGGCTGGGTCAGGTCCAGCTGCAGGGACCGCTTGCCGAGGTTGAGCTCGTTGAAGACGGGGGAGCGGTCCAGGCCCTCGTACCGGGCGAGGAAGCCGCCGCGCGCGGGGTCCGGCCGCCGCGTGGACTCGACCTTGACGACCTCGGCACCGAGGAACGCCAGCAGCAGCGTCGCGTAGGGCCCGGCCGCAGCCCAGGTCACGTCCAGCACCCGCACGCCGTCCAGGAGCCGCGCGCCGGCCCGGCGACGGGAGCCGGGCGCCACCGGGTCCGGCGCCGGCGGCCGCGCCGCGAACCCCGTGTCCGACCCGAGCTCGGGGGCCGGTCGCACCGGGAGCGGGGTCGCGGAGAACCGATAGGGGGCGCCGGGGATCCGCAGGGTGCCCCCGAAGCCGTCACCGACCTCCCGGAGGAAGTCGCGATGCGCCAGCTGCCCGTCGGTCAGCAGGTCGGCGGGCTCGGCGAAGGCGCCGGCCGGGACGCCGACGCCGGCGAGGACCCGCACGACCTCGGACCGGGTGCGGGCGGCGCACCAGCCGGCCAGGAGTCGGCCGAGCCCCTCGGGGTCGGCGGCCCGCCCCGCGGGCGTGCCGTGGCCCGCGGCGGCGAACTCCGCGCCCTCGGGCAGCCCGGCCAGCCGGTCCCAGTGCTCGTCCCGGATCCCCACGACCTGCGCCCAGCCGTCGCGGCAGCGCAGCATCCCGGCGATCCCGTACCGGTTCCGCTCGCGGCCGACGCAGATCCCCTCGTTGAGGTACCTGTTCAGGCGCGTGCGGTTCAGCGACAGCAGCGACTCCTGCACCGACACGTCGACCCGCTGGGCGTCGGGCCACCGCAGCGACTCGTAGCAGGCGGCCAGCGCCGCGACGGCGGCGTTCCAGCCGGCGTCGGCGAACCCGATGTCGCTGCCGAGCTGGAGCGGGGCGCGGTCGGGGAAGAGCTCGAAGCTCCGACCGCCGGGCAGCGTCGACATCTCGCCGGACGCGGCGGAGACCGTCAGGTGGGGACCCGGCCGGTCGGCGTCCGGGCCGGTCGCGCCGAAGGGGCGGATGCCGACGACGACCACCCGCGGGAGGCCGGCGACCAGGCCGGCCACCTGCTCGGGATCGGCGTCGCTGACCAGGAGGTCGCAGGCGGCGGCGAGCTCGGCGAGCCGGCTGTCGTCCTCGACGAGGACGCTGCGCTTGCCGGCGCTCAGGTGGACGAAACGGGCGCTCGTCCCGTCGGCGCGCCGGGGTTCCTCTGCCCGGAGGGGGGAGCCGTCGGCGGGCTCGGCCAGGACGACGTCCGCCCCGAGGTCCGCGAGCAGCCGCGTGCACCAGCCCGCCGCCGCGCCGGTCGCCCACTCGAGCACCCGCAGCCCGGCCAGCGGTCCGGCCGGGCTGCCGGGCGAGGTGGCGCGGTCCATCGGGGTGGCTCCGCTCTGCCCGATCGGGCGCCGAGGTGTGGTGCGGACCACAAGCAGGAACTAGGTTCTATCACGACAGGTACTCCGGTTGTTGGTGTTAGAACGCCCTGTAACCGTTCGGTAGAGCCCCCTTCTACTTTTTCGTGGTCTGTGCCACAGTTCCGACGTCCAGCTGAGTGACATCGACGTCGGAGCAGCTCGGAACGAGCCCGGAGGAACGCGCCACGCGCCGCCCTCCGCGAGTCTCCGCGGGAGCAGGGAGCATCCATGCGCTCGAACAGAATGGCGGCGGTCGGCGCGGTCTGCGCCGCCCTCCTCGTGGTCTCCGCGTGCGGGAGCGACGACGAGGACGACGGCGGCACCAGCGCCAGCGGCGGAGGCGGTGGCGGCAGCAGCGCCGGCGGCCCGCTGCGGATCGGCCTGCTGACCGAGATCACCGGCCCGGCCGCCGCCCAGAAGGGCGACCGGGCCCAGACCGGCTTCAACGCCCGCCTGGCGGTCAACCGCGACGAGGGCGGCGCGTGCGCCGACACCGAGGTCGAGCTGGTCGTCGCCGACACGGCCTCCAACCCGCAGGGCGCGCTGACGGCGGCCCAGCGGCTGGTCCAGCAGGAGGACGTCTACGCCATCCTCGGCGACAGCCAGCTGTTCTTCGCCGCGGTCGACTACCTGACCACCCAGGCCGCCGACATGCCGGTGATCGGCCCCGCGACCGACGGGTCCCCCCAGTGGCTGGAGAACGACGGCAACCTGTTCCCCGCGTCGCCGCCGCCGCTGCCGGACGTCGTCTTCACCACGACCGGGGAGTTCCTCGCCGAGCAGGGCGTGACCACGGTGGCCGGCGTCGCGATGGCCACCCCGTCGTCCCAGACGTCGCTGGAGACCATCCTGCGCTCGGCGGACGCTGCGGGGCTGGACCGGGGCTACGTGAACAACAGCATGCCGCTGGGCAGCGAGGACGTCGGCGCGATGGTGCTCGGCATCCAGGACTCCGGGAGCAACGGCCTCTACCTGCCGATCACCACCAGCTCCGCGGTCGCGATCATGCAGGGCCTCTCGCAGGCGGACTACCCGTTCGAGGCCGCGATCCTGGCCAGTGGCTACGGCGGCAGCACCCTGGAGAACCAGCCCTTCGTCGACGCCGCGCAGGGGGCGAGCTTCTCCCTGTCCTACTCGCCGGTCCAGATCGAGGGCGAGGCGACCGACCGCATGCGGCAGGCGATGGAGGCCGCCGGCGTGCCCGGCGGGATCCCCGACCTCGGGCAGTCCCAGGGCTGGATGATGGCCGACCTCCTGCTGCACGGCCTCGAGGTCGCCGGGTGCGACGCCACCCAGGAGGAGTTCATGGCCGCCCTGGACGACGACGCGACGTGGGACGCCGGGGGCCTCTACTCGCGGCCGTTCGACTTCTCCGACCACCGCGACCTGGGTCAGGAGTGCGGCTGGTTCGTCACGCTCGAGGGTGAGGAGTTCGTGCCCGTCTCCGACGAGCCGATCTGCGGCGAGGAGGCCTAGCCCTCCGACCCGGCGGCCGTCGTCCCCGGAGCCCCCACGGGTTCCGGGGACGACGCACGTCCGGGCCCGCGCGCGGCGGGCCCGGACGGGGATCCGGGGCTCGGGGACGACTCAGGGGACGGGGGCCGCCGCCGGCGACGGCACGGGGACGTCGACCGGTGCAGACGCGGGCAGGCCGCCGCCGTAGGCCGGCAGCAGGAACGCCCACAGCCGGGCCGCGATCACCGCGCCGGGCTCGCGCCGCCGGGCGAAGTACTGCTGGTGGTACTCGGCCAGCAGCAGCTGGTTGGTCAGCGCCGCGGCGTGCGCGACGTCGGCCGGGGCGAGCAGCCCCGCCTCCCGTGCCTCCTGCAGCGCCGTGGCGAACAGGTCGGCGACCGGCCGGCGGGCCTGCTCGACCTCGTCGGGGTAGAGCTGCACCAGCCGCCAGTGCTCGACCGGGATGAGCCGGCCGGAGTCGTCGTCCAGGGCGGTCATCGTCGAGAACACGTAGAACCGCAGCCGCTCCACCGGGTCGGCGATGGCCAGGCCCTGCCGGCGCAGCTGGTCCATCGAGTCGCCGATGACGTCCTCGAGGACGGCGAGCATGACCTCGTCCTTGCCCGCGAAGTGCTTGTACAGGGTCTGGATGGCGATGCCGGCCTCGCGGGCCAGCTGGTGGGTGGTGAAGTCGCCGCCGGTGGTGATCAGCCGGCGGGCGGCCTGCACGATCTGCTGGGCGCGCTGCATGCTGCGCTCCCGGGAGCTGCGCACGCTCGGCGCGCGGTCCGCCGCCCGGGCCACCCACGACGAGGGCTGGGCCTCGCCGCCGGGCGCCTCGACGTGCACCACTACCCGGCCTCGGCGCTGTACACGAGCGCGCCGCCCAGGTGCGGGGACGAGTGGCAGGACAGCGCCGTGGTGACGTCCGGTCGCTGGCGGTCGCCGGCGCGGCCGGAGACCTGCAGGTAGCACTCGAGCAGCTGAGGGACGCCGTGCATGCGGCCGTTGCCGAGCGAGCCGCCGGACAGCAGCACGGGGTCGGCGCCGGGTCGGTCGCTGTCGATGCCGCCGTCGCGGACGTAGCGGTGCCCCTCGCCGACGGGGCAGCGCCCGAGCGCCTCCAGCCAGAGGTAGACCAGTGGCGAGAAGCCGTCGTAGACCTGCACGAGGTCGATCTCGTCCAGCCCCATGCCCGCGCTGGCCCACAGCCGCTCGGCCATCGTGGCTCCCGCGGACACGAGGTCGTCGAGCGGCCAGTGGGCGGGCAGCCGCCGGGTCGGGGGCGCGCCGGTGGCGTAGCCGGAGACGTGCACCGGGCGGTGCGGGAGGTCCCGGGCGCGCTCGGCGGAGGTGAGCACGAACGCCGCCACGCCGTCGATCGGGATGTCGCAGTCGAACCGGCTGATGGGGTCGTCCAGCATCGGCTCGGCCAGGTACTGCTCCCGGGTCAGCGGGCGGTCCGCCCAGTAGGACCAGGGCAGCCGGGCGCCGTTCTTGCGGGCCTCGACGACGACCTCGGCCAGCGCCTCGCGGGAGGCGCCGTACCGCTGCACGTACTCGTTGTAGGTGAGCGCGATCATCGCCAGGGGGCCGAAGAAGCCCTGCGGCGCCGTCCACTGCATCGGGCCGGCGAACTCGGTGGAGCTCGTCGCGTGGTAGCTGCCGCGGGGGTTGTGCAGGGCCCGGTGGACGACGACGTGGTCGGCGGCCCCGCTGGCGATCGCGTTGACCGCCAGCGCCATCGACCCCGGGATCTGGCCGAGGCCGGAGAAGCCGGCCGCGTACCGCGGGTTCGGGTTCAGCCGGGCGGCCAGCCAGTCGGCGGACACGACGCTCACCCCGTCGACGACCGCGTGCGCGCCCGACGTGGGGAACAGGGTGGCGGTGACGAACCCGTCCACCTGGTCGGCCTCGAGGCCGGCGTCGGCGATGGCGGCGCGGGCGGTCTCCACGGTGAGCGCACCGAGGCTGCGGTCGGCGTGCCGGGTGACGGGGCTCTGCGCGTAGCCGACGATCGCGACCTGGTCCCGGGCGCGGAACCGGCCGCTCACGACGCGGCCAGCTCGAAGGCGGGGACGGCGAGGTCCGGGCGCAGCTGCTCGAAGGCCACCCGGACGGCGGCGCCGGCCGACAGCGGAGCGTCGACGCCGTCGAGCAGTCGCCCGACGAGGCGCACGTCGGGCTGACCGGCCAGCGCCGGGTCCACCAGCTGCACGTCGACCAGCACGAACGGCACCAGGTCGGCGAACCCCGGCAGGAACGACTGGCGGACGACGGTCCACGAGCGCACCACCCCGCGCCCGTCGACGGGGGTCGCCGCGAACCGCGGCGACGTGCTGCCGCAGGCGTCGCAGACGAGGTCCGGGGGATGGGTGAGCGTGCCGCAGTCCGAGCACCGCGCGAGCGTGAGCTCGTGCCGCGCGGCCGCCGCCCAGAACGGGGCGGACAGCTCGTCGGGGACGGGGACCGGGCGCTGCGTGTCGACGGGCCGGGCCTCCGGGCGCTCGACCGCCGTCACGGGATGGCCCGCGCCGACTGCAGCGCCGCGATGTCGTCCCAGCCGTAGCCGAGCTCCAGCAGCACCGCCTCGGTGTGCTCGCCGTGCTCGGGCCCGCGGCGCAGTTCCGCCGGGCGGCCGTCGAACTGCACCGGCACGTTCGGCATGCGGTAGGTCCGGTCACCGTCCTCGACGGTCCCGATGTAGTCGTTGGCCGCGACCTGGGGATCGTCGAGCAGCTCCGGCACCGACTGCACCGGCGCCCAGGGGGCGTCCAGCCCGCGCAGCAGCTCGACCCACTCGGTCAGGGTGCGCCGGGCGAACTCCTCGTCGAGCAGGGCCACGCACGCGGCGCTGTTCTCCCGGCGGGCGTGGATGTCGGCGAACCGCGGGTCCTCGATCAGCTCCGGGCGCCCGATCAGCTTGCAGAACGGCGACCAGTAGCGGTCGGCCTCGAGGAACACGAGCTGCACGTGCCGGCCGTCGGCGGTGCGGTACGTGCCGACCAGCGGGTTGGGCGTCGGGCCGCGGCCGGGGTTCGGCTGCGGCGTCGTCCCGCTGAGGGCCGCCAGGACGTCGGACGACAGCGTCCACATCGCCGTGGCGAGCAGCGAGACGTCCACGACGCCACCGGAGCCGGTCCGCTCCCGCCGCAACAGCGCCGTGGCGATACCGAAGGCCAGCGCCATCGCGCCGTTGCGGTCGCCCATGGCCCCGCGCTGGCCGATCGGGTACTCGAGGCCGGGCGGGGTGAGGATGTGCGCCAGGCCGCCGCGGGCGAAGAACGCCGAGGAGTCGTAGCCGGCCTGGTCGGCGTCCGGCCCGCGGGCGCCGTAGCCGTGGCCCCGGGCGTAGACCAGCCGCGGATACCGCGCGGTGAGCTCCTCGGTGCCGAGCCCCAGGCGCTCCAGCGCGCCGGGGCGCAGGTTGGTGAGGAAGACGTCGGCCGACGCGAGCATGCGGTGCAGCACCTCCTGCCCGCGCTCGGTGCGGACGTCGAGCGCGATCGACCGCTTGCCGCGGTTGGCCAGCGCCATGGAGACGTTCACGCCGCCGGCGTCGGAGCCGATGCCCTGGGTCATCAGCCCCCGGTAGGGGTCGCCCGTCGGCGGCTCGACGTGCACGACGTCGGCTCCCCAGTCGGCCAGCAGGGCGCCCGCGACGGGCACGAACACCCACTGGGCCAGCTCGACCACGCGCAGGCCGTCGAAGGCCTGCTCGATCCCGGTGGCGTCCGCACCGGCAGCCGTCGGGTCAGCCACGGGAGCCGTCCGCGACCGGGCTCAGGACCACGACGGGGATCACGCGGTCGGTGCGCTCCTGGTAGACGTCGTAGTTGGGCCAGGGCCCGCGCACGACGTCCCACAGCCGCGGGCGCTCCTCCTCGGTCGCGGCCCGGCCGGTCACGGCGATGCGCTCGGCCTTGACCTGGATCTCGGCCTCCGGCCGGTCGAGCAGGTTGAGGTACCAGTTGGGGTGCGTCGGGGCCCCGCCCTGCGAGGCGACGACGAGGTAGTCGTCCCCGTCGCGGGCGAAGATCAGCGGCGTCGTCCGCGGCTCGCCGCTCTTCCGGCCGGTCGTCGTCAGCAGCAGGATCGGCACGCCGTTCCAGATGTAACCGACCTCCCCGTCGGTCTCCCGGTACACGCGGACGTGGTCCTGGTTCAGCAGCGTGCCGTCGATCTGCTGGTACTGCGCCATTCGAGGCTCCTTCTCGGAATCAATGGGGGACCGGATGGCCCTCGTGCAGGGGCCCGCGCCGAGCGGAGCGAGGCGTGGGGGGCACGGGGGTCCTTATCCGAAGAGGACGGGGATGGCGGTGGCGCCGCGCTCGTAGAAGCCGACGTACCGGGGCGGCTCCGCGTCGGGGTCCAGCCGCAGGTTCGGCAGGTTGTCCAGCAGCGCGCCGATGCCGGTGACCATCTCGGCGCGGGCGACGTGCATGCCGAGGCAGATGTGCGGGCCGCCGCCGAAGGAGAGGATCGGCTTGACCGGCCGGTGGATGTCGAACTCGTCGGGCCGCTCCCACCGGGCCGGGTCGCGGTTGGCCGCGCCGAGGGCGATGTGCATGACCGCGCCCTTGGGCACGTGCACGCCGTGGAAGTCGACGTCGCGGGTGACGAAGCGGGAGAACATCGGGTCGGTCGGCTGCCAGCGCAGCGCCTCCTCGATCGCCGGCCGCAGCAGGCTGCGGTCCTCGCGGACCGCCGCGAGCACCTCGGGCCGCTGGAGCAGCGCGGTGAGCGTGATGCCCATCTGCTTCCACGTCGTCCCGGAGCCGGCGGCGAGCAGGAGGATGCAGAACGAGTAGATCTCGGGGTCGGTGAGCCGGTGCACCACGCCGTCCTCGTCGGCCACCTCGGCCTGGACCAGGACGCTGATCAGGTCGTCGCCCGGCTCCTCCCGGCGGGCGGCGACGAGCGGCGCGACGATCGTGATCACGTCCATCGGGTTGGCCATGGCCGCCCGGACGTCGAGGGCCTGCTCGACGGGGATGCCGAAGACGCCGGTGATGGTGAGGACGGGGATCGCGGCGCAGAAGTCGACGTTGAGCTCGGCGCGCTTCAGCGGCCGGATGTGGGCCACGAGCGCGTCGACGGTCTCCTGGATGGACTTGCGGATCCACCACTCGGCGGCCTTCGGGGTGAACCGGGGCTGCACCAGGGCGCGGTACCGGCGGTGCTGCGCGCCACCCATCGACAGCATGCTGCTCTCGACGCCGGCGGAGGCGGTCGGGTCGACGGCGTTGGCCGAGGAGGCGAAGAGCTCGCTGTCCTTGTAGACGTCGTTGCACGCGGCGTAGGTGAACGCGGTGAAGTGCGGGCGGTCGCGCTCGGGCAGGCCCTGGAACGTCCAGTCCTCGGCACCCTCGGTGAGGGCGTGCAGCGTGCCCTCGTGCACGGGCGCCTGCTCGCGCAGCGCCGCCCACAGCGGGTAGGGGTCGGGGGAGAACCCGCCGCCGTTGTGGGCCATGTAGGCGCCCCGCAGGTCGAACAGTTCGCGTACCCGGTCCACGTCGAGCAGCGGCGCGGTCTCGGTCATCTCTCGGCACTCCTGTCGACCGGCTCCGGTGGCCGGTCACGGTCGGGGATCGCGGAACGGACGCCGCCGGCGCAGCCGGCCGGGCGGGTGGTCGGGTGGGAGGAGGTCGCGCGGCGGGCCCGCCGTGCGACCTCCTCCCACCCAGGTCACTCCGTGGGGACGGAGGACCGCAGCGTCAGCGCGCCCATCGGGCACGCCTCCACGGCGGCGGCGACGTCGGCCTCGGCGTCGTGCGGGGGCTCCCGCAGGACGGCCGTGGTCTCGTCGTCGTGCACGAAGGTCTGCGGCGCGTAGGCGATGCACTGCCCGGCGCCGATGCAGAGGTCCCGGTCGATGCGGACCGGGGCCTCCGCCGGAGCCGCCTCAGGCACGGACGACGGCGGGGGGCTCGGCCGGCGTGAACTGGTACAGCTTCTCGGCGTTGCCGCGCAGGATCTTGTACTGCGTCTCCGCGGGCAGGTGCTCGATGATCCGCTTGACCACGTGGATGCTGTCGGGCCAGGTGGTGTCCGAGTGCGGGTAGTCGGTCTCGCACATGATGTTGTCCTCGCCGATCTCGTCGATCGAGGCGATGCCGTGCTTGTCCTCGATCATGCAGCCGAAGACGTGGTCCTTGTAGAGCTGCCGCAGGTCGAAGTTGTCGTAGTCGATGACGTTCCCGCCGTCGGCGTGGTCGGCGAAGGTGACGCCCTTCTTGACCCAGTGGCGCTGCTTGTCCAGGACCTGCTCGCCGCGCTCGAGGAAGTAGGGGATCCAGCCGATCTCGCCCTCGGACAGGGCGATCTTCAGCTTCGGGTACTTCTGGAACCAGCCGCTGAACAGCCAGGCCAGCATGGTGCCGGAGGTGCGGCTGGCGCCCCAGGTCAGGTTCGCCATGAACGGCGCGTCCGGAGCGATCGCGGGCAGCGTCGACGAGGAGCCGACGTGCATGCACGCCACCATCTCCAGGTCGTTGGCCGCGGCGAGCACCGGCTCCCAGTGGCCGTTCTTGTCGTTGATCGTCGGGTAGCCCAGCGGAGCGAAGTTCTCCGAGAACGCGAAGGCGTGCGAGCCCATCGCGGCGCAGCGCTCCATCTCCGCGACCGCCAGCGCGGTGTCCCAGATGGGGATGAGGGTCAGCGGGATGTAGCGGCCGGGCGCCGAGCCGCACCACTCCTCGATCATCCAGTCGTTGTAGGCCTTCAGGCAGACCAGGCCGAAGTCGCGGTCGCTGGCCTCGGCGAACAGCTGCCCGCAGAACCGGGGGAGCGAGGGGAACGACAGCGAGGCGAGGATGCCGGCGCGGTCCATGTCCTCCAGCCGCGCGATCGGGTCGTAGCAGCCGGGCGCCATCTCGGCGTAGCTGATCGGCTCGGGGCTGAAGTCCTCCTTCTTCTTGCCGACCACGGCCGACAGGCCCGACCCCGGCATCTTCTTGCCCTCGTACAGCCAGTAGTCGCTGCC
The DNA here is from genome assembly GCF_900110555.1 of Trujillonella endophytica. Classification (GTDB taxonomy): domain Bacteria; phylum Actinomycetota; class Actinomycetes; order Mycobacteriales; family Geodermatophilaceae; genus Trujillonella; species Trujillonella endophytica. The sequence continues at coordinate 59,116 of NZ_FOEE01000002.1, read as the reverse complement.
GTCGGCCTCCACGACCAGTCGCGGCGCCCGGTCGCGGTCCTTGGCCGGCACGCGGTCGACCCACAGGTGCGCCGGCTCCAGCACGTGGTCGTCGACGGAGATGAGCCAGTCGAGGTTCAGTTCGGATGTCATGTCGCGCTCCTGGTGGTGGGTTTCTAGCGGGGCAGTTCGCCGATGGACATGTGCTTGACCTCCTGGAAGGCGCGGATCCCGTCGGGTCCGCGCTCCCGTCCCAGCCCGCTGTGCTTGTAGCCGCCGCTGGGGGCGTAGGCGCTGAAGACGGAGGTGTTGACGTTCACCGCGCCGGTGCGCAGCCGGCGGGCGACGGCCGTGGCCGCCGCGGCATCGGCGGAGTACACCTGGCCGGACAGGCCGTAGGGGCTGTCGTTGGCCATCGCGACGGCGTCGTCGAGGTCCCGGTAACCGATCACCGTGAGGACCGGGCCGAAGATCTCCTCCTGCGCCGCCCGGTTCGTGTTGTCCGGCACGTCGAGCACGGTCGGCTCGACGTAGTAGCCGCGGTCCAGGCCGGCCGGGCGGCCACCGCCGACGACGACCTTGCCGCCGTGCTCCTCGGCCAGGCCGACGAAGCGCTCGCACCGGGTGCGCTGGGCGGCGCTGATCACCGGGCCGAGCACGGTGTCCGGGGCGGTCGGCGGCCCCACCTTGAGTGCGCCGTAGGCCCCGGCGACCGCGGCCAGCACGTCGTCCTTGCTCTCCTGGGGTACGAGCATCCGGGTGGCGGCGACGCAGGCCTGCCCGGCGGTCGCCGCGACGACGGCGGCGGCGCCCTGCGCGACCCGGTGCAGCGCGTCGGGCAGGTAGATCTGCGCCGACTTGCCACCGAGTTCCAGCGCGACGTGCTTCACCGTCGCCGCGGCCTGGGCCAGGATCTGGCGCCCGACCGCGGTGGAGCCGGTGAACGACACCATGTCCACGCGCGGGTCGGTGGTCATCACCTCCGCCCCGGCGGCGCCGTCCTCGATCAGCACGCTGAGCACCCCGGCCGGCAGCCCGGCCGCCTCGGCGGCGCTGCCCAGCGCCAGCGACGACAGCGGGGTGAGCGGGCTGGGTCGCAGGATCACGGAGTTGCCGGCCATCAGCGCCGGCACGACCTTCTGCATCGCCATGATGAAGGCGCCGTTGTACGGGGTGATCGCCGAGACGACGCCGACCGGCTCGTGGCGGCGGACGCTGAGCGCGACGCGGCCGCGGATCAGCTCGTCGACCGGGACGGGGTTCATCTCCTCGTGCGCCATCGACAGGTAGAGGTCGACGGTCCGGCGGCCGAGGTCGAGGCCGGAGCCGTACTGCGTCATCTCGGCGAACCACGTCGGCTGCCCGGCTTCGGCCGAGATGCTGCCGACCAGCTCCTCGCGCATGCCCGTCAGCGAGGCGAGGAAGGCGCGCACGACCTCGGCGCGCTCCGCCGCCGGCCGGTCGGCCCAGATCCCCGAGTCGAAGCTGCGCCGGGCCGCGGCGACGGCGGCGTCGACGTCGGCTGCCGACGCCGCCTCCACCTCGCACAGCACCGACTCCTCGGCGGGGTCCTCGACCGCGAACGTGCTGCCGCCCTCGGCCCACCTGCCGGCGACGAAGGATGAGCGGGGTGCGAGCAAGCTGGTCATAACAACGACTCCCGTCCGAGTAGAACGCGATTGTATGGTCTGCGTCACAGGCGCGGATGTCAACGGTTTCCGCGCACCTCGGCACAGGACGCCGCCGCGCGTCGCCGTCGAGGACGGGGACCCGGCGCCGGACCGAACTGTGGCACAGCCCACCGCTTTGCAGAAAGGGGTTCTACCAATTGGACATGCACCGTTGCGCCAGACCCCTGGTCCTCACTATGGTCCGGCCTGCATGTGATGACCACCACATCCCGTACGCCTTCGCGGTTCCGCCGGTCCCGCGCCGTCGTCCGCCCGGTCGCTGAGGAGTTCCACCGTGCGCACCAGAGCCGCCGTCCTGTTCGCCCAGCCCGGGAAGTGGGAGGTCACCGAGCTCGAGCTCCAGGGGCCGCAGCAGGGCGAGCTCCTCATCCGGATGGGCGCGGCCGGGCTGTGCCACTCCGACGACCACCTCGCCACGGGTGACCTCCCGGTCCCGCCCGAGGCCTTCCCCATGGCGGGCGGGCACGAGGGGGCCGGCACGGTCGTCGAGGTCGGCCGCGACACGCCGGGCTGGACGGTCGGTGACCGGGTGGCGCTGTCCTTCATCCCGGCCTGCGGGTTCTGCCGGTGGTGCGCCTCGGGGATGCACAACCTGTGCGACGACGGCCTCCGCGGCCTCTCCGGCGCCCGGGACGGCGGCAGTCTCCGGACGACGCTCGACGGCCGGCCCGTGGGGGGCGCCAGCGCGACCTTCAGCGAGCTGTCCACCGTGTCCGCCCGGTTGGCCGTCAAGATCCCGGACGACGTCCCGCTGGACGTCGCCTCGCTGACCAGCTGCGGCGTGGTCACGGGCTGGGGATCGGCCGTCCGGTCCGCCGACGTCGGGCCGGGCGACGTCGTGGTGGTCATGGGCGTCGGTGGCATCGGGATGAACGCCGTGCAGGGCGCCGCCCATGCGGGGGCCTCGGTGCTCATCGCCGTCGACCCCGTCGAGTCCAAGCGGGCGTCGGCCCTGGACTTCGGGGCCACGCACGCCGTCGCGACCATGGAGGAGGCGGGCGAGATCGCCGGCTCCTTCACCAACGGGCAGGGCGCGGACTCCTGCATCATCTGCGTCGGCGTGGTCACCGGAGAGCACATCGCCGCGGGCGTCGAGGTCATCCGCAAGGCCGGCACGTGCGTCCTCACCGGGCTGCCGCGGGCTCAGGACGACACCAGCATCCCGATCTCGAGCCGGCACCTGACCCTGTTCCAGAAGCGCATCCAGGGCTCCCTGTTCGGCGCCTCGAGCCCGGCGGTGGAGATCCCGGCGGTGCTCGAGCTCTACCGGCGCGGGTACCTCAAGCTCGACGAGCTCATCACCCGCCGCTACACCCTCGAGACGATCAACGACGGGTACGCCGACATGCGTGCCGGCGCGAACATCCGCGGCGTCGTCGAGTTCGACGCCCTGTGACCGGCCTGCTGCTGCGCCCCGCGCCGGCCGCCGCGGGGCGGGTGCCGGAGCGGCCGACCGGGCCGCTGCCGGTGTTCCGCGCCCTGTCCGACCCGCTGCGGTGGGAGCTGCTCGGGCACCTGTGCCGGCGCGGCGAGACGCGGCGCAGCGAGCTCGAGCGGGTCCTGGGGGTGTCCAAGACGATGCTGACCTACCACGTCCGGGCGCTGGTCCAGGCCGGCCTGATCGAGGCCTCCGGCAGCGCCCGCCGCCTCACCTACGCCGTCCGCGAGGACGCGATCGCACAGCTACGCGGATGGCTGGGCGATCCGCGCTCGGCCGGTCAGGAGGAGTGACGTGCGGCAGGCACTGAGTGACATCGCGGTCGTCCAGCTGGGCAGCGGCGTCGCCGCCGACTGGTGCGGCAAGGTCTTCGCCGACCTCGGCGCCGACGTCGTCAAGGTCGAGCCGCCCGGCGGTGACCCGCGGCGCGCGCAGCGGGGCGCCTTCGCGAACCTGAACACGAACAAGCGCAGCGTGGTCCTGGAGCCCACCCCCGCGGCGGCGGGCGAGTTGCTGGAGCTGCTCGGGTCGGCCGACCTCGTCGTGGAGGCGCCCGGCTCGGGTGGGCTGGCCGACCGGGGGCTGGACCGCGGTGAGGTGCAGGCGTCCCGCCCGGCGCTGTCGGTCGTCGCCATCACCGGATTCGGGGCGACCGGGCCCTACGCCGGCTACGCCTGGAGCGACCTGGTCGCGCAGACGTTCGCGGGCACGCTGGTCCAGGACCGGCGCGGCCACGTGCGGCTGCCCATGTCGGTCACCCAGTGCGCCGTCGGGCACACGGCCGCCTTCAGCGGGCTGGCGGCGGTGCTGCGCAGCCGCGCGACCGGGGCGGGCGCCTTCGTCGACTGCGCCGCGTCGGAGGCCCTCGCCACCAACCCCACGCGGATCGGCCGCTACCTGGGCTGGGAGTACGGCGAGCGCAAGCCCCTCGAGGAGATGGTGGCCGACAGCAGCTCCACGGTCCTGCCGGTCGGGCCGCACCCCTGCGCGGACGGGTTCGTCGCCATGATGATGATCCCGCCGCAGCTCCCGGAGATGCTGGCGGTGCTGGACAGCGACGAGCTCCGCGAGTTCTTCGCGCGGCCGGACGCCTTCGTCCGCCCCGAGGCCAAGGAGGTCCTCGACGGCGCCCTGTACCCCTGGCTGCTGACGCACACCCGTCAGGAGATCACCGACGCGGCGCAGGCGGCGGGCTGGCCGGTGACCCCGGTCCACGTGCCGGAGGAGGTGCTCGCCGCCGACCACCTGCACCAGCGGGGCTTCTGGCAGCACGCCGACGACCCGGAGCTCGGTCCGGTCCTGCTGCCGGGGGCGCCCTACCGCTTCACGGAGGGCGGCTGGCGGCTGCGCCGGCCGGCGCCGCGGGTCGGTCAGGCCGACCCGCCGGGCCCGGTGGTCGAGGAGCGGGTCCCGCCCCGCCCCACCCCGCCGGTCGCCGCGGCCGAGGTGGACGTGCCGCCGCTGCGCGGCCTGCGCGTGCTGGACCTGACGACGGTCTGGTCGGGCCCGCTGCTCACGATGCACCTGGCCGACCTCGGGGCCGAGGTGATCCGGGTGGAGAGCCCCCGGGTGTTCCCGCCGACCACCCGCGGCTACCTGCCGCGGCCCAACCAGCAGATGCTGCTCAGCACCATCCTCGGCGGCTACGGCCCCGTGGCGCCGGAGCGGCCCGACCGGCCATACAACCGGCACTCCCTCTACAACTCGATCAACCGCGGCAAGCGGTCGTGCACCCTCGACCTGCGCGGGCCCGAGCAGAAGGAGCTCTTCTTGCGGTTGATCGCGCGCTCGGACGTCTTCGTGGAGAACCTCAAGTCCTCGACGCTGCACCAGCTCGGGATCCACGAGACGGAGCTGCTCGCCGCCAACCCCCGGCTGATCGTGCTGCGCATCCCCCCGGCCGGGCTGAGCGGGGACTGGGCGCACTACACCGGCTTCGGCGGCCAGTTCGACGGCCTCACCGGCTTCGCCTCGCTGTGCGGCCACCGCGGGACCGAGCTGTACGAGACGCCGACGACCCAGCACATGGACAGCGTCACCGGCCCCGCGGGCGTGTTCGCGCTGCTGGCCGCGCTGCACTACCGGGCAGCGACCGGCCGGGGACAGGTCCTGGAGCTGGCGCAGAGCGAGAACGTGCTGGCCCAGCTCGGCGACGTCTTCGTCGACCTCCAGCTGGGTCACCAGCCGCAGCGGCACGGCAACCGGGACCCGAACCTGGCGCCGCAGGGCGTGTACCGCTGCGCCGACGGGCGTCCGCTCGCGGTCACCGTGACCGACGACCGGGCCTGGGCGGCGCTGACGGCGGTGATCGGGCGGCCCGACCTCGCCGCCGACGCGGCCCTTTCCGACGTCGCGGGGCGCACCGCCGACCACGACCGGCTGGACGAGGCGATCGCCGTGTGGGCCGCGACGACCCCGGCGACGGCGGCGTTCACCGCGCTGCAGACGTCGGGGGTCGCGGCCGCGCCGCTGCTCACCGAGGCGGAGCTGGCGGCCGATCCGCAGGTGCTGGCGCGCGAGTTCATCCGCCCGCTGGACAGCACCGACGTCGGCCGGTTCGACCACCTGGCCCACGCCTACCGGGGGATCCCGCTGGCCTGGGAGCGGGGGGCGCCCGTGCTGGGGGAGGACAACGAGTACGTGTTCCGGGAGCTCCTGGAACTCGGCGCGGAGGACTACCGGCGGCTGGTGGACCAGGGGGTCGTCACCGAGGACTACCTGGACCGCGACGGTCGCCCGTACTGACCTGCCGGCGCGGTCCCGTCTCCCCGCGGAAGGTCACGGTTGGAGAACGCGCAGCGCTGTATCGCTAGAACGCTCTTACAAATTCTCGTGATCGACGTCACAATCACGGCGCATGCGGGCCGGTCCGCCGGATCGGCCGAGGTGTGCGGCAGGCGGTCAACCCGTCGAGTCGTACCACCGCCCCACGATGACGAAGGAGTCGTCTTGCGAACCAGGAACGCAGTGGCCACGGCAGCCGCCTGCATGCTCGTGCTCGGGATGTCGGCATGCGGATCGGACGACGAGGAGGGCGGCGGCTCGGGCGGGGGTGGCGGCAGCGGCGGTGGCGGAGGGGGCAACACCCTCACCGTCGGCCTGCTGACCTCCTACAGCGGACCGGCTGCCGTGTCCAAGGGCGGGAAGTCCGAGGTCAGCTTCCAGGCGCGGGTCGACGCCTACCGGGCCGACGGCGGCGAGTGCGCCGACACGGAGTTCGAGATCGTCACGGGCGACGACACGTCGACGCCGCAGGGGGCGCTCACGGCGTTCCAGCAGCTGGCCACGCAGGAGGAGCCCTACGTCATCCTCGACGACAGCCAGCTCTTCTTCGCCGCCGCCGGCTACGCGACGACGCAGGCCGCCGACATCCCGGTCCTCGGGGTGGCGACCGACGGCGCGCCCGAGTGGCAGGCCACCGACAACAACATGTTCCCGGTCTTCCCCGTGCCCCTCCCCGGCACCGTCTTCACGACCGCCGGTGACTTCTTCGCCAGCCAGGGGGCCACGAAGATCGCCGGCATCGCGTTCGCCACGCCCAGCTCGCAGCAGAGCCTCGAGGACGTGCTGGCCTCCGCCGAGGCCGCGGGCATCGAGCGCGGCTACGTCAACAACAGCATGCCGCTGGGCAGCGAGGACGTCAGCGCGATCGTGCTGGGGATCATGGACTCCGGCGCGGACGCGGTGTACCTGCCCATCAACTCCAACAGCATCGTGGCGATCGCCCAGGGCCTCCAGCAGGCCGACTACCCGATGAAGGCCATCCTCGCGGCGACCGGGTACGGCGCGTCCCTGCTGGAGTCCCCGCCGGCCGTGGCCGCATCGCAGGGGGTCTTCTACACGTCGGCGATCGCGCCGGTCGAGCTGGACACCGAAGCCAGCCAGAACTTCCGCACGGCGCTCGAGGGCGCCGGCATCGAGGGCGGGATCCCCGACCTGGACCACTCGCTGGGCTGGGCCCTCGCTGACCTGCTCCTGCACGGGCTGGAGCTGGCCGGCTGCGACGCCACGCAGCAGGAGTTCATGGACGCGCTGCGCGACGACGACACCTGGGACAACGGCGGCCTCTTCCCGCAGCCGTTCGACTTCGGTGACCGGAGCTCGCTGGGGCAGGAGTGCGGCTACTACCTGCAGCTCCAGGGTGAGGAGTTCATCCCGGTCGAGGACGCCTCGCCGCTGTGCGGCGAGCGCATCGACTCCTGACACCGGCGTCGCCCGGGAGCAGCGGCTCGACCGCCTCCCGGGCGACGCCCCGTCACGCCGACGGTGCCGCGAACGCCCCGCGGACGACGTCGAGGAAGTCGGTCAGCGACGTGGTGCCGGACCGGCCGGCGATCTCGGGGTCGACGTGGATGTGCGCGGAGATCAGGCCGCCGACGTACCGGGCGAGGTCGGCGGCGTCCCCGGCCCGGACGGTGCCGTCGGCCTGCCCCCGCCGGATCGCCCCGGCGTAGTGGTCGAGCATCGCGCCGGTCGCCTCCCGGTGGGACGTCGACGACGGGGCCGCGAGCCGGGTGCGGGCGTGGTCGGGGAAGGCCCGCATGTCCCGGATGGCCGTGGCGGCCATCGCCAGCACCGTGTCCAGGCCGGTGCCCCGCGCGGCGGCGCACTCGGCGAGGTGTTCGACCAGCAGGCGGGCGGGGCGCTCCAGGACGGCGGCGTACACGGCGTCCTTGTTCGGGAAGAGGTTGTAGATCGAGCCCACCGAGTGCCCGCTGTCCGCCGCGATGCGATCGAGGCTCGCGCCCTCGAACCCCGCAGCGGCGAAGAGCGCCTCCGCCGCGTCGAGCACCTCGCGGCGGCGTGTCTCCAGTTGCCGCGCCCGGCGTAGATCCCGTGGGGTCGGCGGTCCTGCGGGCCCGCCCGCCACCGCCGTGGGCGTGTCGACCGGGTCAGGGGCAGGGGCGGCCGTCACCTGCCCAGTGTGACAGCGGAGCCATCGATGTGAACTGCGTTCATCGTTCGAGTGTCGTTCACATCACTGCTAGCGTCCAGTAGTGGCCGCGGTGGCTCCTCCTCCCCGGCTCGCACGCGTCGCACTCACCACGTCCGCAGGGAGACCGCAGTGCCATCAGCACGGGAAGCACGCGACTGGGCCCGCTCCGGAGGACTCCGGGGGATCGGGGACTCGCTCTACACGCCGTTCAGCGGCATCGACGGCGACGAGATCGACTACGACGCCTACCGGGCCCTGGTCCGGTACTGCGTGGGCGACCTGAAGCACCCGATGCTGTGGCTGACCAGCGGCATCGCCGAGTGGTGGTCGCTGACCATCGACGAGCGCAAGAGGCTCACCGAGATCGCGATCGAGGAGGCCCGGGCGATCGACCCGACCGTGGTCATCCAGGCGTGCACCGCGGCCAACAGCGCCAAGGACGCCGTCGAGCTCACCCTGCACGCGCAGGAGGCCGGGGCCGACATCGCCTACATCCAGACCCCGCCGATGGAGCTGCACGGCGGCGAGGGCGTGCTGCGGTTCTTCCAGTACGTGGCCGACCGGACCGACATCGCGCTGGGGCTGTTCAACTCGCCGTCGTCGAACTACGTGATGACGCCGCAGGAGGTCGCCCGCATCGCCGAGGCGGTCCCCGCCGTCTGCGCGACCAAGGAGGGCGCCTTCCGCCCCTACGCGAGCAAGGCGCTGCACGCCCTGGCGCCCGACCTCGTCATCTGGGAGTGCGACCTCATCGTCTACCGGGCCGGCTGGCTGCAGGAGGGCATCGTCACCGGCGCCCAGCTGGGCACCTGCGGCTACCTCTACGAGACACCGGACGACAAGCGGTACACGGCGTACTTCCAGCTCATCGAGGCCGGCGACATCCCCGCCGCCGCCGCGCACGCCAAGGCCTCGGGCATCGACCGCTTCTCCGAGGACATGGGCACCTGGTTCACCAAGTACCCGGGCCGACCCGACTACTTCACCCACTGGGGCGCGGCGTTCCGGTACGCGGCGTCGGTGATGGGCCTGCCGATGGGCGACTACGCCGAGTCCCGGCCGCCCCAGTGGATCCTGCCCGAGGAGGCGAAGGCCCAGCTCCGCAGGGCCGTCGAGAACGCCGGCTACGCCCGCGCCCTCGCGCCGACGGCCTGAGGGGCCGGCGTGGACCTGCTCGTCAGGGACAAGGCGTACGTCGTCGTCGGCGGGACGGCGGGGATGGGCTTCGCGGCCGCCCGCCAGCTCGCCGAGGACGGCGCCGCGCTGGCCGTCGTCGGCCGGACCCGGGAGCGGGCCGACGCCGCGGTCGCCGCGCTGACCGAGGCCGGGGCCCGCGAGGCGGTGGCGGTGATCGCCGACGTGCACGAGTCGGGGGCCGCGGCGGCCGCGGTCGACACCGCGGCGCAGCGGCTGGGCCGGCTCGACGGCATCGCCGTCACCACCGGCCTGCTGGGCCACGAGGGCATCGAGGTCGACGACGCCCGGTGGGCGGAGTTCTTCAACGACGTCCTGCTCGGCACCGTGCGCAGCGTCCAGGCGGCGCTGCCGCACCTCGCGCGGCAGGGCGGCACGGTCGTGACCACCGCGGCGTACAGCATACGGGCGCCCGAGCTCGTCCGGCTGCCCTACGCCTCGCTGAAGGCGGGCGTCGCCGCGTTCACCAAGGGCATCGCGAAGGCCTACGGCAAGGACGGCATCCGGGCCAACTGCATCGCGCCGGGCGCCATCGAGACCGACGGTCTGGCGCGGATGCGGCAGGTGCTGGCCGAGCAGCGGGGGCTCCCGCCGGAGGGGCTGCTCGAGCAGGTGATGGTCGAGGAGTGGCACCTCGACGTCGCCCTGCGGCGACCGGGCAGGCCCCAGGAGGTCGGCGAGCTGATCGCCTTCCTGCTGTCCCCCCGCGCCGGCTACGTCACCGGTGCTCTGGTGAACATCGACGGCGGCACGAACTTCTGAGCCGCCACCCCCGGGTGCACGGGCCCGGGGGAGGGCCGCGCCGAGCGCCCGAGCCGCTAGCGTGCGAAGCGCCGCACCACCGAGACCCCGAGGACTGTCATGCCCGGAACCATCCCGCACTGGATCGACGGCGCCCTCCGCGAGGGGGCCTCCGGCCGCACCGCGCCGGTGACCGACCCCGCCACCGGAGAGGTGACCGGTTCGGTCGACCTCGCCTCGGTCGCCGAGGTCGACGCCGCGGTGGCCGCGGCGACCGCGGCCTACCCGGCCTGGCGGGACATGTCGCTGACCAAGCGGTCGACCGTGCTGTTCGCGTTCCGCGAGCTGCTCAACGCCCGCAAGGGCGAGCTCGCGGAGATCATCACCGCCGAGCACGGGAAGGTGCTGTCCGACGCCCTGGGCGAGGTGAGCCGCGGCCAGGAGGTCGTCGAGTTCGCCTGCGGGGTGCCGCACCTGGTCAAGGGCGGCTTCACCGAGAACGCCTCGACCGGCGTCGACGTGCACTCGGTCCGCCAGCCCCTCGGGCCGGTCGCGGTGATCAGCCCGTTCAACTTCCCCGCGATGGTCCCGATGTGGTTCTTCCCCATCGCGATCGCCACCGGCAACACCGTCGTCCTCAAGCCCAGCGAGAAGGACCCCTCGGCGGCGCTGTGGATCGCCGACCTGTGGAAGGCCGCCGGGCTGCCCGACGGTGTCTTCAACGTGGTGCAGGGCGACAAGGTCGCCGTGGACCGGCTGCTCGAGCACCCGGACATCAAGGCGGTGTCCTTCGTCGGGTCGACGCCGATCGCCCGCTACGTGTACGAGAACGGCACCCGCGCCGGCAAGCGGGTGCAGGCCCTGGGCGGGGCGAAGAACCACATGGTGGTGCTGCCCGACGCCGACCTGAACCTGGCCGCCGACGCCGCGATCAACGCCGGCTTCGGCTCGGCGGGGGAGCGGTGCATGGCGATCAGCGCGCTGGTGGCCGTCGGCGGGATCGGCGACGACCTGGTCGCGCGCATCGCCGAGCGGGCCCGCACGCTGCGGACCGGCGACGGTCGGCGCGGCTGCGACATGGGACCCCTGGTCACGAAGGAGCACCGGGACAAGGTCGCCTCCTACGTCGACGCCGGGGAGTCCGCCGGGGCGAAGGTCGTCGTCGACGGGCGGGAGGTCCGTCCGGACGGCGCGGCGGACGGCTTCTGGCTCGGGCCCACGCTGCTGGACAACGTGTCGACCGGGATGAGCGTCTACACCGACGAGATCTTCGGGCCGGTGCTGGCCGTGCTGCGGGTCGACACCTACGAGCAGGCGCTGGAGCTGATCAACAGCAACGAGTACGGCAACGGCACCGCGATCTTCACCAACGACGGCGGCGCGGCCCGGCGGTTCCAGAACGAGGTGGAGGTCGGGATGATCGGCATCAACGTGCCGGTGCCCGTGCCGATGGCCTACTACTCCTTCGGCGGCTGGAAGGCCTCGCTGTTCGGCGACAGCCACGCCCACGGCACCGAGGGCATCTCCTTCTTCACCCGGGGCAAGGTCGTCACCTCCCGCTGGCTGGACCCCAGCCACGGCGGGCTGGACCTCGGCTTCCCCCAGAACGCCTGACGTCCCGCGGGTTCCCGCCGGTCAGCCCTCGGGCGCCGGCGGGAACTCGCGGGCGACGGTCTGCTCGCCGAGGAAGAAGGTCGGGTAGATCTCCAGGGTCATCGAGTCCAGGAACCGCGGGATGTCGAGGTCCGGGGACCGCAGGAAGGCCTTGGCGTGCTCGACGCTCGGGAACTCGAACACGTTCATGACCTCGCGGCCGTCGTCGGTGGCCCGGTAGAGCCACTGCCGGGTGACGCCGAGCCGACCGAACTTCTCGGCCGACCCGTCGAGCTGGGTCGTGTACTCGTCGTAGTCCGCGACCGGGAAGATCGTCACCAGGTAGACCATCGCGCCGCTCCTCGCTCGGTGTTCATCCATCGGGTGCCCCCGGGCCCGGTGCCCGGTCGGCCGTCGTCGCACCCGCCAGGCGGCCGCGTAGCCGCGGGCCGTGCCGCTCCTCCAGCAGCGCACGGACGTGCACGGCGCAGCGCCCGCAGTCGGTGCCGGCGCCGCACGCATCGGCCACCTCGCGGACGGTCCGCGCGCCCTCGGCGATGACCTGCCGCACCGTCGTGCTGCTCACCGCCCGGCAGATGCAGATGTACATCGGCGGCCCCGTCCCGGCTCGAGGCCGACCCCGCTGTCGCCCCGGTGTCATCCAAGCGCCTCGGCCGCCCGGATGGCGTCCGGGCGGACGGCGGACTCGTTCCGAGGGCGCATCCGGTCCGCTGGTCCGCGGCGGGGGCACGGTGGTGAACGCGGGGGTCGCGAGGGGCCGCCGCACGCGGGCCCGCGCGCCGTAGCGGAACGAAAGGGTCTCACCCGTCGGGGGTGAGCCGCATTGCTTGTTCTCCAAAACCATGCGCAGAGCTACTAGTCTCGAACGCATGTCGACACCAGGCCGAGCGCGCGAGGCCGGCGCCTCCCCCCGGCCCATCAAGCGGGGGGCCAAGGTCGCCGAGGCCCTGGCGCAGGAGATCGTGCACGAGATCGTCTCACGGAAGCTGCCTCCGGGGACGCTGCTGTCCTCCGAGGCTCAGATGCTCGAGGACTACGGCGTCGGGCGGGGCTCGCTGCGCGAGGCCCTGCGGATCCTCGAGGTGCACGGTCTCATCACGATGAAGCCGGGCCGCAACGGCGGGCCCATGGTCATCGAGGTCGGCTCGCGGGACTACGGCCGGATGTCCAGCCTGTTCTTCCACATCGGCGGGGTCACCTTCCGCCAGCTCGTCGAGGCCCGGCTGTCGCTGGAACCGATGATGGCCCGGCTCGCGGCCGAGCGCCGCGGCCAGGAGCTGGTCGGCACCATCGTCGACCCCGAGACCGCCCACGTCGACGACGACGCCGCCTACTTCGACGCGACCAAGGACTTCCACCTGACCGTCGCGGCCATGTCGGGCAACCCGGTGCTCAACCTGATCAGCGCGTCGCTCGAGGGCATCTTCCGCGACCAGGTCAACGGCCTGCTCTCCCCGGCGGACGACCGCCGGCACGTGCTCGAGGTGCACACCGCGATCGCCGACGCCATCTCCTCCGGCGACGCGGATGCCGCGGAGAAGCTGATGCGCGAGCACATGCAGGAGTACGCCGACTGGGTCGAGCAGCGGCATCCGCAGCTGGTCGACGCGATCATCGACTGGCGCTGATCCCCCCGCGGCCCCCACGCGGGGGCCCGCCGCGAGCCCGCGAGCGGTGGGGGGCGAGGGGGGCGGTCATCTGCCCTGCCACCTCGGCTCGCGCTTCTCGGTGAACGCCCGGGCACCCTCCTGGGCGTCGGCCGAGGAGCGGATCGGCTCGTAGATCTCCCACTGCCGGGCGAACGCCTCCGCGGCCGGCCAGCCCGGGCCCTCGGCGAGGATCCGCTTGGTGCCCTGCACCGCGAGCGGCCCGTTGCCGGCGATCTGCTGCGCCAGCTCCAGCGCCGCGGCCAGTGCCCGGCCCGGTGGGACGAGCCGGTTGACCAGCCCGGCGGCGTGCGCGTCGGCGGCGCTCACCCGGTCGCCGGTCAGCGCCCACTCGGTGGCCTTGGGCAGCCCGGCCTTCACCGGCAGCCGCAGCAGCCCGCCGCCGCCGGCCAGGAGCCCGCGCTTGACCTCCGGCAGCCCGAAGAACGCGTCCTCGGCCGCGACGATCAGGTCGCACGCCAGGGCGATCTCGAAGCCGCCGGCCAGGGCCGGGCCCTCGACCGCCGCGATCAGCGGGGTCGTCGGCGGGCGCTCGACCAGCCCGGCGAAGCCGCGCCCCGGCACCTCCGGCTTCTCCCCGGCGAGGAACGCCTTCAGGTCCATGCCGGCGCTGAACACGCCCCCTGTGCCGGTGATGACCCCGACGAAGAGGCCGGGATCGGTGTCCAGCCGGTCCATCGCGGCGCCGATGAGCTGCGCCGCGGCGGTGTTGATCGAGTTCTTGGCCCGCGGGCGGTTGATCGTGACGACGAGGACGGCGCCCTGCTGCTCGACCAGCACCTCGGGCTCGGCGGCGGTGGTGTCGGGCGCGCTCACTTGGGCTGCATCCGGATCGCGCCGTCGAGCCGGATCGTCTCGCCGTTGAGCATCGGGTTGTCGATGATCGCCATCGCCATCCGGGCGAACTCGTCGGGTCGGCCGAGCCGCCGCGGGTGCGGGGTCATCTCGCCGAGGGAGTCGCGGACGGTCTGGGGCAGCCGGGCGAGGATCGGGGTGTCGAAGGTGCCCGGGGCGATGGTGGCGACGCGGATGAGCTTGCTGGCCAGGTCGCGGGCGGCCACGAGCGTGAGCCCGACGATGCCGGCCTTGGCCGACGCGTAGGGCAGCTGGCCGATCTGGCCCTCCCACGCGGCGACGGACGAGGTGAGCACGCAGACGCCGCGCTCGCCGTCGACCGGCTCGTGCTTCGCCATCCGCGCGGCGGCCTGGCTGAGCACGTTGAAGGTGCCGATGAGGTTGATCCGCACGATCTGCTCATAGAACGCGAGGTCGCCGGGGTTGCCCTCCTTGTCGACGACGCGCATGGCGCCACCGCGGCCGGCGCAGTGCACCAGCGTGCGCAGCGGGGCGAGCTCGTCGGCGGCGGCGACCGCGGCGGCGACGGCCTCGGGGTCGGTGACGTCGGCGGCGACGAAGCGGGTCCGCCCGCCGAGCTCCTCCGCGACGGCGGCGCCGGCGGAGGTGGGCAGGTCGACGAGCACCGTCGGCACGCCCTTCTCGACCAGGCGGCGGGCGGTGGCGAGGGCGAGCCCGGAGGCCCCTCCGGTGACGACGGCCGAACCTGCGGTGACGTCCATGCTCAGTTCCTCCCTGCGCTCAGGTTCTCGATCACCAGTGCGTTGGCCATGCCGCCGGCCTCGCACATCGTCTGCAGCCCGTAGCGCTGCCCGGTGTCCTCGAGGTACCCGAGCAGCGTGGTGGCCAGCCGGGCACCGGAGGCGCCGAGCGGGTGGCCGAGGGCGATGGCCCCGCCCCGGGGATTGAGCCGCTCGGCGGGGATGCCGAACTCCGCCTGGAACGCCAGCGGCACGGAGGCGAAGGCCTCGTTGACCTCGAAGGCGGCGATGTCGTCGATCGACAGACCCGAGCGCTGCAGCAGCTTGCGGGTCGCCGGGATCGGGCCGGTCAGCATCATCAGCGGGTCGTCGCCGGTGACGGCGGTCGCGACGATGCGGGCGCGCGGGGTCAGGCCGAGCGCGGCGGCCCGCTCCTCGCTCATCACCAGCAGCGCCGCGGCGCCGTCGGTGAGCTGGGAGGAGTTGCCCGCGGTGACCTTCCACTCGAGGTCGGGGAAGCGGGGCGCGTGCGGGCTGGAGGCGAAGGCCGGCTTCAGCGCGCCGAGCTTCTCGACCGTCGAGCCCGGGCGGATGGTCTCGTCCGCGCGGACCTCGCCGTCCGGGGTGGTGATCGCGACGATCTCCCGGTCGAACGCGCCGGAGGCGGCGGCCGCGGCGGCCCGCTCGTGCGAGGCGACGGCGAAGGCGTCGAGCTGCTCCCGGGACATGCGCCACTTCTGCGCGACCAGTTCCGCGGAGACGCCCTGCGGCACCAGGCCGGGGGAGTACCGCTGCGTCACGAGCGGGCCGTGGGGGTCGGCGTCGCCGCGCGCGGAACCCATCGGCACCCGGCTCATCGACTCCACGCCCGCCGCGACGGCGATGTCGTAGGCGCCCGCGAGCACGCCCTGGACGGCGAAGTCCAGCGCCTGCTGCCCCGAGCCGCACTTGCGCTCGATGGTCACCGACGGCACCGACTCGGGCCAGCCGGCGGCGAGCACCGCCTGGCGGCCGGGGGTCGCCGACTGCTCGCCGTTCTGCCCCACGCAGCCGACGAGCACGTCGTCGACCGTGGCGGGGTCCAGGGAGTTGCGCTCCGCGAGGGCGTTCAGCACCTGGGCCAGCAGGTCGACCGGGTGCAGTCCGGACAGGGCGCCGCCGAGCTTTCCGCGCCCCATGGGACTGCGGACGGCGTCGACGATGACGGCGGGAGGCATGGGCACGTCCTCTCAGGGGTCCCGATCTCTCGGGGACCGGGCAGGGCGTTGACAGCTTAACCATGAATACCAATAACATGGAATGCGTCGGTGGACGCTCGAGGCGGGCCCTGCCGACCGATCCTCGCAGCGGAGCAGGGGTCGTCGCCGAGGGAGGGACCGCGATGTCGTTCGACCTGCCGGAACACCATCAGCAGCTGCGCGAGCGGGCCCGGGCGGTCGCCGACTCGGTGCGTGACCAGGCGGGCGAGGCCGACGCGGCCACCGACGTCCACCCGGGCATGCGCGACGCTCTGCGGGCCAGCGGCCTGGCGGCGCTGACGGTGCCGGCCGCGCACGGCGGCGAGTCCGAGAAGGTCGACTCCCTGGCCGTCACCGTCGTCCGGGAGGCGTTCGGCGGTGTGTCGGCGCACCTGGACTCGCTGTTCGCGATGCAGGGCATCGGCAGCTACGCGCTCGCCGTCGGCGCAGCCGAGCGGATCCAGGCCGAGTGGCTGCCGCGCGTGGTGTCGCTGGACGCCATCGCCGCGCTCGGCCTGACCGAGCCCGAGGTCGGCTCCGACCTCAAGGCCATCACCACCACCGTGGTCGAGAAGGACGGCGAACTGGTCCTGAGCGGCCGTAAGTCGTTCATCACCAACGCCGGCGCCGCGCACTTCTACAGCGTCCTCGCCAAGGAGGACGACGGCTTCTCGCTGGTCTTCGTCCCCGCCGACACCCCCGGCGTGCGGGTCGAGTCCGGCCCCGACCTGATCGCGCCGCACATCATCGGCGAGGTGCACTTCGACGACGTCCGGGTGCCGCTGGACTCCCGCGTCGGGCTGCCCGGCCAGGCCTTCCCGATGGTGCTGCAGACGCTGGCCACCTTCCGGGTCTCGGTCGCCGGGTCCGCGGTCGGCCTGGCGCAGGCCGCGCTCGACGAGGCCGTCCGGCACACCACCGGCCGCGAGCAGTTCGGCAGCACGCTGGCCCGGCTGGGCCCGATGCCGCAGATGCTGGGCACCTGCTGGATGGAGATCGAGCAGGCCCGGCTGCTCACCTACGCCGCCGCCAGCCGCGCGGCCGCCGACCCCATGGGTGCCCTGCACTGGTCGTCGATGGCGAAGGTCGCCGCCACCGAGACCGCCGGTCGCGTGGTCGACCGCTGCGTCCAGATGATGGGCCGCTTCGGCGTCGTCACCGGCTCGACGATCGAGCGGCTGTACCGCAACGCGCGGCCGATGCGCATCTACGAGGGCGGCAACGAGGTCCTGCTCGGCCAGCTGGCCAAGACCCTCACCCGCCCCGCTCGCTGACCCGCCCCCACCAGAGAAGAGGCCCGCCATGGTCGCCGTCGGCATGCTGCTCTCCGACGTCCCGTCGTCCGTCAGTCCCGCCCAGCAGTTCGACGACGTGCGGCGCATCGTCGAGGCCGCCCAGCGCAACGGGATGACGTACATCGCCATCGGCCAGCACTTCCTCTACGGGGAGCTGCGCTGGCTGCAGCCGGTGCCGCTGCTGGCCCGCCTCGCCGCCGACTGCGACCGGAGCACGCGGCTGGCCACCCAGATCATGATCGCGCCGCTGTACCACCCGGTGATGCTCGCCGAGGAGCTCGCGACGCTGGACGTCGTCACCGAGGGCCGGCTGGTCTTCGGCGCGGGCATCGGCTACCGGCCCGAGGAGTTCGACTACCTCGGGATCCCGTTCAAGGAGCGCGCCGCGCGCACCGACGAGATCCTCGAGCTGCTGGTCAAGCTCTGGACGCAGGACGAGGTCACCCACCACGGCCGGTTCTGGCAGCTCGAGGGCGTCCGGCCCCACCTCAAGCCCGTCCAGTCGCCGCACCCGCCGATCTGGGTCGGCGCCCAGAGCGTCGCCGGCGCCCGCCGCGCCGGCCGCCTCGGGGACGCCTTCCCGGTGACCCCGGAGGCCACCTACGACGAGATCGAGGAGCGCTTCGCCGCGGTCCGGGAGGGCTTCGCCGCGCGCGGCAAGCCGTTCGGCCCGCAGCCGGTGCGCCGCAACGTGCTGGTCGCCGACAGCCGGGACGAGGCGATCGTCGAGTACGCCCGCGTGGCCAAGGGCAAGTACCTCAGCTACGCCGAGAAGGGCATGGGCAAGGCCGGCAGCGCGAGCGACCTCGACGCGGACTTCGTGCGGACGGTCGGCGAGCACGCGGTGCTCGGCACGGACGCCGAGGTCATCGCCTCGCTCACCGAGTTGTGCACCCGCTTCCCGGTGGACCCCCTGCTGCTGCGCCCGCAGTGGCCGTCGATGAGCGCCGCCGAGACGATCGCCGCCATCGAGCGGCTGGGCAAGGAGGTCGTCCCGGCCATCCGCGCCCTGCCGACGCCGCAGCCGGAGATCCTGCCCGCGCCCACGGGCGCCTGACGCACGCCCCGGCCTCCGGCCGGGATCCAGAGACACACACAGGAGGAGTCATGGGTCGGTTCGACGGCAAGGTCGCGTTCGTCACCGGGGGTGCCCGCGGTCAGGGCCGGTCGCACGCGGTGCGGCTGGCGGCGGAGGGGGCCGACGTCGTCGTCGTCGACGTGGCCCGGCAGTTCGAGTCGGTGCAGTACGCGATGTCCACCCCGGAGGACCTCGCGGAGACCGAGAAGCTGGTGCGCGGGCACGGCCGCGAGTTCCTCGGGATCATCGCCGACGTCCGGGAGGACGGCGAGGTCGACGAGGCCGTGAAGCAGGCCGAGGAGCGGTTCGGGCACATCGACCTGGTGTGCGCCAACGCCGGGATCCTGCCCTCGACCGGCCCGCACGCCCAGCGGATGAGCGCGTGGCACGACACGATCGCCACCAACCTCAGCGGCGTCTTCTACACGCTGCGCGCGGTGACGCCCGGTCTGGTGCAGCGGGGCAACGGCGGGGCCATCGTCCTCACCGGGTCGACGTCGAGCTTCCGCGGCGTGGCCTACAAGCTCGACATGCTCAACCCGGGGCACATGGCCTACGGGGCGGCGAAGTCCGGCGTCCTCGCCCTCATGCGCAACTACGCGATGGCGCTGGGCCCGCACGGCATCCGGGTCAACACCATCATCCCGGCGGGCGTGCAGACCCCGATGATCCAGAACGAGTTCTTCACCAAGGACCTGCAGGCCGACGCCCCTCCCGGCTGGATGGCCAACGTCATGGAGCGCGGGCCGGTGGAGCCCGGCGACATCTCCGACGCCGTCCTGTTCCTCCTGTCCGACGAGGCCAAGTACGTCACGGGCACCGCGCTGCCCGTCGACATGGGCACGCTGCTCATCTGAGCTCCCGCGGTTCGCCCGGGTTCTCCGGCGACGAGGGCCACCCCGCCCGGCAGGGGGCCCTCGTCGCCGGCCGCGGGGTCAGCGGGCGGCGGCCGGCTGCCGCGCCGCGGAGCGCACGAAGCCCTCGTAGCCGCAGGCCGCGACGTCGGTGCACCGCTGCCGGTAGGGGCCGACGCCGCCGATGTAGGGCATGAACACCCGCGGCTTGCCCGGCACGTTGTCGCCCATGTACCAGGAGTTGGCCGTCGGGTAGAGCGTCGTGTGCCCGACCTCGTCGACGTGCCGGGTCCACGCGTCCTCGGCCTCGACGGTCGCCTCGATGGTGGTCAGTCCGCAGGCCCGCAGGTCGCCGATCGCGTCGCCGACCCATTCCACGTGCTGCTCGATCGACGTCATCATGTTCGACAGCACCGAGGGGCTGCCGGGCCCGGTGATCGTGAACAGGTTGGGGAAGCCGGCGACCTGGAGGCCGAGGTAGGTCCGCGGCCCGGCGGCCCACTTCTCGCGCAGCAGGACGCCGTCCCTCCCGCGGATGTCGACGGCGGTGAGCGCGCCGGTCATCGCGTCGAAGCCGGTGGCGAAGACGAGCGCGTCGAACTCGAAGTCCTCGGCCGCCGTCCGCAGGCCCGTCGGGGTGATCTCGACGATCGGGTCCCGGCGCACGTCGACGAGCCGGACGTGCGGCAGGTTGAACGTCTCGTAGTAGTTCGTCCCGAGGCAGGGGCGCTTGGTCCCGAACGGGTGGTCGGTCGGCTGCAGCATCGCCGCGACCTCCGGGTCGTCCACGATCTCGGCGATGCGGTCGCGGACGTACTGCGCGGCGGTGTCGTTCGCCTCGCGGCTGGTGATCATGTCGGTGTAGCTGGTCAGCATGTCGACGAGGTTGTTGTCCTCGTCGTACCAGATCTGCTCGAACCGGGACTCCCGCTCCTCCGGCGACGCCTCGAGGGCGGACTTCTGCGGCGCCGGGACCGCGATCCCGAAGGCGGACTGCCGGGCGGCCTCGCGCACCTCCCCGTACCGCGCCTTCACCGAGCGCTGGTGCTCGGGGTCGATCGGGTGGTTGCGGGCGGGCAGCACGAAGTTCGGGGTCCGCTGGAAGACTGTCAGCTCGGTGGCCTGCTCGGCGATCAGCGGGATCGCCTGGACGCCGGAGGAGCCGGTGCCGACCACGCCGACCCGCCGGCCGGAGAAGTCCACGCCCTCCCGGGGCCAGTGGCCGGTGTGGTACCAGCGGCCGCGGAACGTCTCCAGCCCGGGGACCTCGGGGACCTTGGCGGCGGACAGGCAGCCGGTGGCCATGACGAGGAACTGGGCGGTGACCTGGTCGCCGCGGTCGGTGCGCACGTGCCAGCGGTCGGTGCTGTCGTCCCACGACGCCTCGGTGACCCGGGTCTCCAGCCGGATGTCGCGGTACAGGTCGAACCGGTCGGCCACGTGCTCGAGGTAGCGGAGCAGCTCCTCCTGGGGCGGGTACTTCTCGGTCCACACCCAGTCCTGCTCCAGGTCGGGGTCGAAGGAGTAGCTGTAGTCCATGCTCTTCACGTCGACGCGGGCGCCGGGGTACCGGTTCCAGTACCAGGTGCCCCCGACCCCGTCGCCGGCCTCGAACACCCGGACGGTCAGGCCCTGGCGGCGCAGCCGGTGCAGCAGGTAGAGCCCCGACAGGCCGGCCCCGACGACGACGGCGTCGACGTCCCTGCTGTTCGTGTCCGTGGCCGCCGGCGGCCGGGATGCGGTCTGGCTCATCTGCCTCGTTCCCCCCTCGGAGTGCCCGGTCGCGGCGACGCCCGCCGCGGCCGGGGTCGTGCCCGGATCACGCGGGTCGGGCGGTCAGCTCCCGATCGACCGCGGCGGCGACGTGGTCGATCCCCGCGGCGCTGCCCGGCAGGACGTTGACCATGGTGAAGAAGCCGTGCATCTGGCCCTCGAAGACCCGCGCCTGCACCGGCACGCCGGCCCGGGCCAGCGCGTCGGCGTACGCCTGGCCCTCCTGGCGCAGCACGTCGTGCTCGGCCAGGAGCACGACCGCGGGCGGCAGCCCGCCGAGGTCCGCCGCCCTTGCGGGGCAGGCGTCCGGGAGCCGCCGCTGGTCGGGGTCGGGCGCGTAGAGGTCCCAGAACCACACCATCGAGTCGCGGCTGAGCAGGAGCTGGTTGGCCGGGTCGCGGTAGCTGGCGTTGTCCAGGTCGCAGTCGGTCACCGGATAGGCGAGGACCTGCAGGGCGATCGCCGGGCCACCCGCCGCGCGGGCCCGCTGCGTGAGGATCGCGGCCAGGTTCCCCCCGGCGCTGTCGCCGGCGACGACGAGCGGAACGCGGGCACCGGCCAGCTGCTCCCGGTGCTCGTCGACCCACCGCAAAGCCGTCCACGAGTCGTCCACCGCGGCCGGGAAGGGATGCTCCGGCGCCAGCCGGTAGTCGACCATGACGACGGCGCAGCGGGTCCGCTCGGCCAGCGTCCGGCCGAGGGTCTCGAACTCGTCCAGCGCGCCGATCACCCAGCCGCCGCCGTGCAGGTAGACGACGACGCCGCGCACCTCGCCCCGGGGCACGAGCAGGCGCAGCGGGACGTCCGGACCGTCCGGCGAGGGGGCCGCGACGTCCTCCACCCGCGCCATCTCCGGGCCGGGGCCGTACAGCTCGCCCAGGGCGGCGGTCAGGCCGCGGGCCTCCTGCGGGGTCATCTCGTGCAGCGGCTTGGTGCCGCTCTCGGCCAGCTGGGTGAGCAGCGCCGTCGTCGCGTCGTCGAGTGCCAAGGGGTTCGCCCTCCGCCGGGAGCCCGCCGGTGGCCCGCCGGGAAGTGTGAGCCAGACCACAAAAAAGTAGGCGGACGATGCGCTCGGATGCAAGCCGACACAAAAACTGCGAAACATGCGCAGAGACCCTGGCGGGTCGCGCGGGGCTGTGCCTACCGTCACAGCACGCCGGCCGGGACGACGACGTCCCGCCGGACCGCACCCGCCGGCCTGGACCGGCGGGGTTCGACGCGAGGGAGCACGCGTGAAGACCGTCGGAGCAGTGCTGTGGGAGCCGGGGACCCGCTCGGGATGGAGCGTCGAGGAGATCGAGCTCGACCCGCCCAAGAGCCGTGAGGTGCTGGTCAAGCTGGCCTCGTCGGGCATCTGCCACAGCGATGACCACGTCGACACCGGCGACATCCCGCTGGGCTGGGGGCCGATCCTCGGCGGGCACGAGGGCGCGGGCGTGGTCGTCGAGGTCGGGCCGGACGTGACCGACGTCGAGGTCGGCGACCACGTCGTCCTGTCCTTCCTGCCCTCGTGCGGCAAGTGCCGCATGTGCGCCGCGGGGGTCTCCCAGATGTGCGTGATGGGCGGCGGGGTCCTCGGGGGCTTCGCGCCGGACGGCACCCACCGCATCCACGCCCGCGGCCAGGGTGTGGGCCCGTTCAGCTACCTGGGGACGTTCGCGCCGTACGTCGTCGCCCCGCTCGACAGCGTCGTGAAGATCGACGCGGACATGCCGCTGATGCCGGCCTCGCTGATCGGCTGCGGCGTGCCCACCGGCTGGGGGTCGGCGGTGTACGCGGCGGAGATCGAGCTGAACGACACGGTCGTCGTCCTCGGGGTCGGCGGCGTCGGCATGAACGCCGTCCAGGGGGCGCGGCACCGCGGGGCCAAGAACATCGTCGTGGTCGACCCGGTGGCCTCCAAGCGCGACGTCGCCAAGGACTTCGGCGCCACCCATGCGGTGGCCGACTTCGCCGCGGCGATGGAGCTGATCGCGCAGATGACCGACGGCCAGGGTGCCGACCGCGTCCTCATCACGGTCGGCGTCGCGGGTCCGGAGATCGTCGAGCAGGCCAACCAGCTCACCCGTCGCGGCGGGGTCATCGTGCTCACCTCGGCGGCGCCCGTGCTGCAGCGGCAGGTGGAGTTCGACCTGTTCACCTTCGCGATGTCGGGCAAGCGGCTGCAGGGCACCCTCTACGGCTCCACCCGGTCCCGGCTCGACGTCCCGCTGCTGACCGACCTCTACAAGCGGGGCGAGCTCAAGCTCGACGAGCTGATCACGAAGACCTACAAGCTCGAGGACATCAACGAGGCCTTCGCCGATATGCGCGCGGGCAAGAACATCCGCGGCGTCATCGTCTACGACGACTGAGGCCGGCGATGACCACCACGACCGACTCGCGCACCGCGGACCTGCTCGACATCCAGCGGGCCACGCACGTCTACGCCCGCGGGCTGGACCGCTTCGACCCCGCCGAGGCGCTGTCGGCCTTCACCGACGACGCCGTCTGGGACGCCTCGCCCGTCGGCCTCGAGCGCCTGGAGGGGCGCGCGGCGATCCTCGCGTTCTTCGAGCGCGACGCCGCGGCCATCGCCGACCAGTTCCACGTCATCACCAACCACGTCGTGGACCTCGACGACGACGGGGCGACCGCCCGCGGCACCAACTACGTGTTCTCCGAGGGGCACACGAAGACCGGCGCGGCGTTCCGGGCGATCGCGCTCAACGAGGACGTCTACCGGCGGACCGCGGACGGGTGGCGCATCGCCTCCCGCCGCATCTCCGCCCTCACCCCGCCCGAGATGGACGGGTTCGATGCCTGAACCCGCGGACCCGTGTCTGAGAGGACCAGCATGAGCAACGCCGTGCAGGAGCGAGCCGACAGCGGCGTGCGCTCGTTCGACAAGCTCTTCGTCGGTGGCCGGTGGGTACCCCCGGCCACCGACGAGGTGATCGAGGTGGTGTCACCGATCACCGAGGAGGTCGTCGCGACCGTCCCGGCCGCCGGTCCGGCCGACATGGACGCCGCCGTGGCCGCCGCCCGGCGCGCCTTCGACGAGGGGCCCTGGCCCCGGATGGCCCCGGCGGAGCGGGCGGCCGCGCTGCGCCGCGTCGCCGAGGAGGTCGGCCGGCGCATCCCGGAGATGGAGGCGTCCTTCACCGCCGAGATCGGTGCCCCGGAGATGATCAGCAAGGCGTTCCACGCCAACGCCACGGCCATCTGGGACGACGCCGCCACCCTCGCCGGCACGATCGTGCTGGAGGAGCAGCGGGCGCTGCCCGACGGCGCCATCGCCACCGTCGTCCGCGAGCCGGTCGGCGTCGCCGCGGTGATCATCCCGTGGAACGGGCCGGTCGCGACCGCCTCGCTGAAGATCGCTCCCGCGCTCGCGGCGGGCTGCACCGTCGTCCTCAAGCCGGCGCCCGAGGGGCCGGTGTCGGTGCTGGTGCTGGCCGAGGCGCTGGAGGCCGCCGGGCTGCCCGAGGGCGTGGTCAGCGTGCTGCCGGGCGGGCGCGAGGTGGGCGAGCACCTGGTCCGCCACCCCGACGTCGACAAGGTGTCCTTCACCGGGTCCACGGTCGCCGGGCGACGCGTCATGCAGCTGTGCGGCGAGCGCATCGCGCGGGTGACGCTGGAACTCGGCGGCAAGTCCGCGGCCATCGTGCTGCCCGACGCCGACGTGGCCGCGGTGGCCCAGACGGTCACGTTCGCCAACATCGGCAACTCCGGCCAGGTCTGCGCCGCGCTCACCAGGCTGGTGGTCCCGCGGGACCGGCAGGAGGAGGTTGTCGAGGCCGTCCGGGGCGTCATGGAGTCCGTGCGGGTGGGCGACCCCCGGGAGGAGGGCGTGCTGGTCGGCCCGCTGGCCGCCGAGCGGCAGCGCGAGCGGGTCGAGGGCTACATCCGCACCGGGATCGAGGAGGGCGCGCGGCTGGTCACCGGCGGCGGCCGCCCCGAGGGGCTGGACCGCGGCTGGTACGTCCAGCCGACCCTGTTCGCCGACGTGGACAACTCGATGCGCATCGCCCAGGAGGAGATCTTCGGTCCGGTGCTCGTGGTCATCCCCTACGACACGGTCGACGACGCCGTGCGGATCGCCAACGACAGCCCCTACGGGCTCTCCGGCGCGGTCTTCACCGCGGATCCGGCGCTGGGGGAGTCCGTGGCCCGCCGGGTGCGCACCGGCCAGATCTACGTCAACGACTGGGGGATGTGCGTGACCCAGCCCTTCGGCGGGTTCAAGCAATCCGGGCTCGGCCGCGAGGGCGGCCTGGAGGGCATCGGCGCGTTCCTCGAGACCAAGGTGATCCAGGGCATCTGATCCACCCCGCCCGTGTCGACGACGGCTCCGGACCCCGCCACCCGGCGGGGCCGGAGCCGTCGTGCGTCCGGGCGCCGCCGGCCGACCCCCGCCGGCCGACCCCCGGCGGTCGCGCCGGGGTGTTCCCGTACCGCGCGACCGGCGGCCACGCCGGTGCGCGAAGACCCTTGTCCGAATCTGTGAGCACAGTTACAGTCGTCAAACCCTGCACATGATTGCAAGACTTTGGAGAGTCGATGAACACACATGTCCCGACCGGCCGGCGCAAGGCCCTCGGCGGGGCCGGTGCCCTGCTGCTGGCAGTGGGCCTGGCGGCATGCAGCTCTCCCGGCGACGGCGGCTCCGGCGGGGGCTCCGGCGGCGGCGGCGGGGACGGCGGCGAGGGCCTGCCGGACACGATCAAGATCATGAACATCCGCGCGCTGACCGGTCCGGTCTCCTTCGCCGGCCTCGCCGCGCAGCAGGGGATCGACCTCGCGCTGGCGGAGATCGAGGAGGACGGCCTCCTCGGCGACAGCACGATCGAGCTCGACACCCGGGACAGCGCCGCCAGCGCGCAGGAGGCGGCGAGCTTCGCCGGCCAGGCCGCGGCCGACCCGTCCTTCTCCGCGATCATCGGCCCCGAGGCCAGCGCCCAGGCGACCGCCGTCTCGCCGATCGCCGACCAGGCCGGGATCCCGGTCGTCTACGTCCAGGCGGGCAGCGAGGGCGTCCTGACCGGGGACTTCACCTTCCGGATGACCCCGCCGGCCGAGTCCTACTTCGACATCGTCGGGGACTACCTGGAGCAGCAGGGCGTCACCACGGCCGCGGTCGTGATCAACACCGGCAACCCGACGCTGGTCCAGCTGGGCGAGGACACGATCCCCGCGATGGGTGAGGACCACGGCTTCGAGGTCATCAGCTCCTCCGGCGTGGAGACCACCGCCCAGGACTTCACCAACCAGGCGTCGTCGATCGCCGGCGACGCCCCCGACGCCGCCTTCCTCATGGTGCAGGGCCCGCAGGCTCCCGTGGCCATCACGCAGCTGCGGCAGGCCGGCTTCGAGGGCGAGATCATCGGCATGAGCGCCATGGGCGCCGGCAACCTCTCCTCCGCGGGGCAGACCGCCGAGGGCGCCGTGTGGCCGGCCAACTTCAACGCCGGCCAGCCCGACGAGAGCTCGCAGACCTTCGTCGAGGCGTTCCGGGCGGAGTACGACGAGGACCCGACGAACTACTCGGCCGAGGCCTACGACGCCATGTGGTTCCTGGCCCGCGCGATCGCCGAGGCCGACAGCGCCGACCGGGGTGCGGTGCAGCAGGCGATGACCGACCTGGCCGGCGAGGGCTTCGAGGGCGCCCAGGGGTCGGTCACCTTCGAGGGCAACGACGCCCGTGTCGACGGCGTGCTCGTCCGCTGGGACGGCGCCGCCGAGGTCCCGTTCGAGCTGGGCGAGAACTGACCCAGGTCGGACGCCGGTGCCGGCCGGACCCCCCGGCCGGCACCGGTCCCACCGCTAGGAGCTGACACATGGCGCAGGACGTCCTCAACGCCCTCACACTGGGCTCGCTCTACCTGTTGTTCGCGCTGGGCATGAGCCTGGCCTGGGGCACGATCGGCATCCTGAACTTCGCCCACGGGTCGATCTTCATGTTCGCCGCGTTCACCGCCCACCTCGTGTCCGAGGAGGTGGCGCTGCCGATGCCGGCGATGATCGGCCTCGGCGTGCTGATCGGGGCCGCGATGTCGGTCCTGATCCAGGTGCTGGCGTTCGAGCCGATCCAGCGGCGGGCCAGGGACCACCGCAAGGCCGAGCTGCAGATCATCGTCGGCGGTATCGGCATCGCGATCATCCCGCTGGCGATCGCCCAGCGGATCACCAAGAGCGTGCCGTTCGGCTACTCCGGCGGCACCTTCCGGGTGACCACCTACGACCTCGGCTTCGTCCGGGTGTCGAACATCCAGCTGGTGATCCTCGTGGCCGCACTCGGCCTGGCGGGGCTCATCGGCTGGTGGCTGCGGGCCGCCCGGCCGGGCCTGGCGCTGCGGGCGATCGGCGTCGACTCCGAGGTCGCCACGATGATGGGCGTCGACCGCCGCCGCCTGGCGCTGCTGACCATGGCGGTCGCCGGCGCCCTCGCGGGCCTGGCCGGCGTGCTGCTCACCTACTACCTGGGGTCGATCGCCCCCGAGTCCGGCGACGCGTTCCTGCTGAAGGCGTTCGCCGCGATCATCCTCGGCGGGGTCGGCAGCATCGCCGGCGTCGTGGTCGGCGCCATGGTCCTGGCCGGCGTCGAGACCGTCGTCCTGGTCAACACCGACGGCTCGTGGACCCCCGCGATCGCCTTCGCGCTCATCTTCCTCATGCTGCTCGTCCGGCCGAACGGGCTCTTCGGCCGTCAGGAGGTCCGCCGCACGTGAACACCTGGTGGCTGTCCAACCAGATCCTCATCCAGTCCACGTTCATCAGCCTGCTGCTGGCGTTGTCGATCCAGGTGCCGCTGCGGGCCGGGGTCTTCTCCTTCGCCGGCATCGGCAGCTACGCGATCGGCGCCTACACCGCGGCGATCCTCACCATCCGTGCCCAGGTCGCGCCGGTCGTGGCCATCGGCGCGGGCGTGCTGCTCGCCGCGGTCGTCGGCTACCTGCTGGCGCTGCTGGTCGCCCGGCTCTCCGGGCTCTACCTCGGCATGGCCACGATCTCCTTCACGCTGTTCCTCGGCGTGCTGGCCACGAACGGCGGCGACCTCACCGGCGGCGCGACCGGCCTGTTCGGCGCCCTCAGCACGCTGACCACCGAGCACGTCATCGCGATCACGGTCGTCGTGCTGGTGCTGCTGGCCGCCTCCGAACGCGGGTCGTTCGGGCGCAGGGTCGACGCCGTGCGGGAGGACCCCCAGCTCGCGGTGTCCCTGGGTGTCGACGTCGTCCGGGTGCGGCGGCGGGTGTTCGTCGTCAGCGGCGCGCTGGGCGCGTGCGCCGGCGGCATGAACACGCTGCTGCGGACGACGGTCTCGCCGGAGACGGTCGGCTTCCACCTGGTCGTGACCGCGCTGACGATCATCATCGTCGGCGGGGCGATGTCCTGGGCCGGCGCCGCCATCGGGGCGGTCATCTTCACCTGGCTGCCGTCGATCCTGCAGTTCGTCGGGGAGTGGCAGCTGCTGGTCTACGGGATCGTCGTCGCGATCGCGGCGGTCTACGTGCCGGGCGGCCTGCTCGGGCTGCTGCAGGAGGGCTGGCGCCGGATGCGGCGGCGCGGCCGGCGGCTGCCGGCCGAGGGGGCCGTGGCGCAGACCCAGGCCGCCGCGGCGGTGGACCCCGAGAAGGAACTCGCCGCCCTCGCGGCCCCGACGACGGAGGTCCGACCGTGACCACGACCGAGCACCCCGGCGCGACGGCGGCGCCGCCCGTCGGGACGACGGTGCTGCAGACCGTCGACGTGGCGGTGCACTACGGCGGCATCAAGGCCGTGGACGGCATCGACCTGACCCTGGAGTCCGGTCGGATCCTCGGCATCCTCGGGCCCAACGGGTCGGGCAAGAGCACGCTGCTCGGGGCGATCACCCGGCTGGTCCCGCTGACGCGGGGGCGGGTGCTGCTCGACGGCGGCGACTACTCGCGCACACCGGCGTCCCGGCTGGCCCACCGCGGCATCGCCCGCACGTTCCAGACCGTGCGGCTGCTGCCCGACCTCACCGTCCTGGAGAACGTCCAGCTGGGCGCCGACCTGCGCCTGGACCGGGCCTCGCGGTGGCGGGAGCTGGTCCGGCGCGCGGTGTCGGCGCCGGTCGCCGAGGCCATCGAGCGCACCGGCGTCGGCGACGTCCTGGACCTGCGGCCGGGGGAGCTGTCCTACGGGACGGCCCGCCGGGTGGAGATCGCCCGGGCGCTGGCCGGCCGGCCGCGGGTCCTCATGCTCGACGAGCCCACCGCCGGCATGAACCAGCCCGAGCGGATCGAGGTCGCCGCGCTGCTGCGGCGGCTGCGCGACGAGGGGCTGACCCAGCTCCTCGTCGAGCACGACGTGCAGATGATGGTCGACACCTGTGACCGGTTGCTGGCGATGAACCAGGGGCGGCACGTCGCCGAGGGGGCCCCGGGCGACGTGGTGCGCGATCCCACCGTGCAGGAGGCCTACCTGGGGAAGAGGTGGAACCGTGCTGCAGATCAGTGACCTGCACGTGCGCTACGCGACCGCCGAGGCGGTCCGGGGCGTGTCGATGTCGGCGACGCCCGGGCGGGTGACCCTGGTGCTCGGCGCCAACGGCGCCGGCAAGTCGAGCACCCTGCGCGCCGCGGCAGGGCTGGTGCGGTCGCACGCCGGGCGGGTGGAGCTCGACGGCCAGGACGTGACCAACCGCAAACCGCACGAGATCGTGCGGCGCGGGATGGTGCTCGTCCCGGAGGGGCGGCGGGTGTTCGCCCCGCTCACCGTCGAGGAGAACCTCGTCCTCGGCGGGTACTCGGCCAAGCGGCAGGCGGCCGACGCGGTGCTGAAGGAGGTCTTCGGGATGTTCCCGATCCTCGAGCAGCGCCGGGCGGGCCAGGCCGGCCTCCTGTCCGGGGGCGAGCAGCAGATGCTGGCCTTCGGGCGGGCGCTGATGTCCTCACCGCGGGCGATGATGCTCGACGAGCCCTCGATGGGCCTGGCGCCCACCATGGTCGAGTCGGTGCTCGGCGCGGTCCGCCGGATGGCCGAGTCGGGGATCGCGGTGCTGCTCGTGGAGCAGAACCCGGACCTCGGGCTGGAGATCGCCGACGACGTGGTCGCCATGGCCCGGGGCGAGGTCGTGTTCACCGGGCCGGCCGAGCAGGCCCGGTCCAACGCCTCGGTCCTGCGCGCGTTCCTGGGCGAGGCCGCGCTCGTCGAGTGACCTGACCGGGCAGAAGCGCGGAGTTGCGCGGGTGCAGAAGTGCGGAGTTGCGCGGGTGCAGAAGCGCGGAGTTGCGCGGAGGGGGGCGGTCGACCGGGAGTCGGCCGCCCCGCCTGCGTCCGGGGCGATCCCGGGCCGGGGCCTCTGGAAAACCAACCCTAATCATGATTAGCTATTGCGGTACGGACGACGACGTCGGCAGGGGAGTCATGCGGACCTATACGGACCTGGTGCCCGCCTTCGCGGACCAGGGGGACTGGACGCTCGCGACGGTGCTGCGCCATCACGCGCAGCGGCGACCGGAGGCCACCTTCCTGGATCTGCCCGAGGAGGACCTGACCTTCACCTACGCCGAGTCGCTGGCCCAGGCGGAGTCGGTCGCCGACCGGCTGGCCGAGGCGGGCGCGCAGGGCGGTGACCGGGTGCTGGTCATGGCGGCCAACTCCTCGCAGTTCCTGCGCACCTGGCTGGGCACCGGCATCGGCGGCACCATCGAGGTGCCGATCAACACCGCCTACGAGGGCGTCTTCCTCGAGCACCAGATGACCGTCGCCGCCCCGCGCTGGGCGGTCATCGACGACGTGCAGGCGGCGAAGTTCCTCGCGGTGGCCGAGCCGGCGAAGGTGATCGAGAAGTTCTGGGTGATCGACAGCGGCAGCCGGGACGAGGCGATCGCGACCCTGACCGGCGCCGGCTGGCAGGCCGCGCCGTGGGAGGAGCTCGCCCGCGGCGCGCGCCCCGGCGCCGAGTTCCCCACCCCGCCGCCGCACGCGCAGGCGTCGATCTTCTTCACGTCCGGCACGACCGGCCCCTCCAAGGGCGTGGCCATGCCGCACGCGCAGATGTACTTCTTCGGCCAGGAGGTCGTCAGCCTCCAGCGGCTGACCGCCGACGACGTGTACCTCACCTGCACGCCCCTGTTCCACGGCAACGCGCAGTTCATGGCGGCGTACCCGGCGCTCATCGCCGGCGCCCGGCTGGTCTGCCGGCCGAAGTTCAGCGCCAGCCGCTGGGTGGAGCACCTGCGGGTCTCCGGGGTCACGGCGACCAACCTCATCGGCGTGATGATGGACTTCATCTGGAAGCAGCCGGCCAAGGCCGACGACGCCGACAACGGGCTCCGCACCGTCTTCGCCGCCCCCACCGCCAGCTCCATCGTCGAGGAGTTCAAGCAGCGGTACGGCATCGAGGCCTTCACCGAGGTCTTCGGGCTCACCGAGACCAGCGCGCCGATCCTGTCGCCCTACGGCGAGGACCGCCCCGCCGGCGCCGCCGGCCTCCAGGCCACCGACTGGTTCGACGTCCGGCTGGTCGATCCCGAGACCGACCGCGAGGTCCCGGTCGGCGAGGTCGGCGAGCTCGTCGTCCGCCCGAAGCACCCGTGGACCTGCTCGATGGGCTACTTCGGCATGCCGGACAAGACCGCCGAGGCGTGGCGCAACCTGTGGTTCCACACCGGCGACGCGCTGAAGAAGGACGCCGACGGCTGGTTCTACTTCGTCGACCGGTACAAGGACGCGCTCCGCCGCCGCGGGGAGAACATCAGCTCCTACGAGGTCGAGCAGGGGATCCTCTCGCACCCCGCCGTCCTCGAGGTCGCCGTCATCGGCGTCCCCGCCGACTCCGAGGCCGGGGAGGACGAGGTCATGGCCTACGTCGTCGCCAGTGCCCCGGTCGAGGCCGCCGACCTGTGGCAGTGGTGCGAGGGGCGGGTGCCCAACTTCGCGATCCCGCGGTTCATCCGCCTCGTCGACGCGATCCCGAAGACGCCCTCGGAGAAGGTGCAGAAGGTGCAGCTGCGCGAGCAGGGCATCACCCCCGACACCGCCGACCGGCTGGCCACCGCGGCCGCCACCCGCTGAGGACGCCACCATGGACTACACCGAGGACGCCGTCCACCGGGACATTCGCGAGGCCGTGCGGGCCATGTGCCGGGACTTCCCCGACGAGTACTGGATGGAGCACGACACCTCGCACGAGTTCCCCTGGGAGTTCTACGCGGCGGTGCAGAAGGCCGGCTGGCTCGGCCTGACCATCCCCGAGGAGTACGGCGGCGGCGGTCTCGGCGTCACCGAGGCGGCCATCGTCGAGCAGGAGATCGCCGCCTCCGGCGCCGGCATGGGCGGCTGCAGCGCCGTCCACATCGGGATCTTCGGCTACCACCCGATCATCGAGCACGGCTCGGAGGAGCTGAAGCGGCGTTTCCTGCCGCAGGCGGCCAGCGGTGAGCTGCACGTGTCCTTCGCCGTCACCGAGCCCGACGCCGGCACCGACACCACCAACATCTCCACCTTCGCCCGCAAGGTCGACGGCGGGTACCTCGTCACCGGCAAGAAGGTGTGGATCACCAAGGCGCAGGAGTCGCAGCGGATGCTCCTGCTGTGCCGCACCGAGCCGCGCGAGGCCGGCGCGAGGCGGACGGCGGGCATGACGCTGCTGTTCGCCCCGATCGACCGCGAGAAGGTGCAGATCCGGCCGATCCCCAAGATGGGCCGCAACGCCGTCGACACCAACGAGCTGTTCATCGACGAGCTCTTCGTCCCCGACTCCGACGTCGTGGGCGAACCGGGCAACGGCTTCCGCACGATCCTCGGCGGGCTGAACGCCGAGCGGGTCATCAGCGCCAACGCGGCGCTGGGCATCGGGAAGGCGGCCCTGCGCCGCGGCACCGAGTACGCCAAGCAGCGCGAGGTCTTCGGCCGCCCGATCGGGATGAACCAGGGCATCAGCTTCCAGCTGGCCGAGGCACAGATCCGGCTCGATGCCGCCGAGCAGGTCGTGCAGAAGGCCGCCTGGCTGGTCGACCGCGGGCTGCCCTGCGGCCGGGAGGCCAACGCCGCCAAGTTCCTCTGCGCCGAGGCCGGCTTCTACGCCGCCGACGTCGCGCTGCAGGTGCACGGCGGGTTCGGCTACGGCAAGGAGTTCCACGTCGAGCGGTACTTCCGCGAGGCGCGGCTGATGCGGATCGCCCCGATCAGCCAGGAGATGGTCCTCAACTACACCGCCGAGCACGTCCTCGGCCTGCCGCGCAGCTACTGACGGGGGAAAGCACCGATGGTCCCGTACCGCTCGATCCTGTTCGTCCCCGGCCACAAGCCCGCGTGGATCGACAAGGCGCTGGCCGCCGGCGCCGACTGCATCGTCCTCGACCTCGAGGACTCCGTCCCCGCCGACCTCAAGGCCGGCGCCCGGGCGACGGTCGCCGGGTCCATCGCCGCCGTGCGCGCGAAGGACACCCGGGTCGGCCTGTTCGTCCGGGTCAACCCCCTGGACACCCGCCTGACCGGGGGCGACCTGGAGGCCGTCGTCGTGCCGGGCCTGACCGGCGTCTTCGCCCCGAAGATCAGCGTGGCCACCGACGTGCTGCGCTACGACGCCCTGCTCGACCACTTCGAGGAGCGCAACGGCGTCTCCGGCCTGGAGTACATCGTGCCGGTCGAGATGATCGGGGCGATCCAGAACGCCCGGGAGATCGCCCAGGCCTCGCCGCGGGTCGGCGCCATGATCGGGCCCACCGCCGAGCACGCCGACATCGCCCGCGCCGTCGGCTACCGGTGGACGCCGGAGGGCGAGGAGACGCTGTACCTGCGCAGCCGGATCCTGCTGGCCTGCCGGGAGGCGGGGATCCATCCGCTGACCGGCCTGTGGGAGCGGCTGGACGACCTCGCCGGCCTGAAGGCCT
Source organism: Trujillonella endophytica (assembly GCF_900110555.1). Classification (GTDB taxonomy): domain Bacteria; phylum Actinomycetota; class Actinomycetes; order Mycobacteriales; family Geodermatophilaceae; genus Trujillonella; species Trujillonella endophytica. Next base: position 25,214 of record NZ_FOEE01000002.1, on the reverse strand, counting down.
TCGCCGAGAAGGGCCGCCAGCTCGGCTTCCGCGGGATGATCGCCATCCACCCCTCGCACGTCGCCACCGTCAACGGGGCGTTCTCCCCGACGGCCGACGAGATCGAGTTCCACGAGGGCCTGGTCGCGGCCTACGAGCAGGCCGCAGCGGCCGGCCACGGCGCCGTCCGCTACCGGGGCGTGCACATCGACAAGGCGCACGCCGACACCGCGGCCGAATGGCTGGAGCACGCGCGGGCGACGCCGGGTGCCGCGGACGACTCCGCGGCGTGCGACCGGCCGTCCCCGGCCGACCGGCTCGGCATCGACGCACCGGAAGGGGGGCACTGACCATGCGCGGCCTGTACTTCGAGGAGTTCGAGGTGGGGCGGGTCTACCGGCACCCGTTCACCCGCACCGTCACCGAGTCCGACAACGTGCTGTTCACGTCGCTGACGATGAACACCCAGCCGCTGCACCTGGACCACGAGTTCGCCAAGGGCACCATCCACGGGCGGCCGCTGTTCAACAGCCTGTTCACCCTGGCGCTCGTCGGCGGCTTCCACGTGCTGGAACTGACGTTCGGCACGACACTGGGCAACCTGGGCTATGACTCGGTGAAGTTCCCGCACCCGGTCTTCCACGGGGACACCCTCCGCGGGGAGACCACGATCCTGGACAAGCGGGAGAGCAGGAGCCGCACCGACAGCGGCATCGTCTGGTTCGAGCACCGGGGCTACAACCAGCACGACGAGCTGATCATGGTCTGCACCCGCGTCGGCCTGATGGCCAAGTCACCCGAGCACGGCGGCAGCAACCCCGTCGTCCCGGGCAACCAGACCGGCGAGCCGGCGGCCCCGGCCGCCCCCGCGCCCGCCGCGAACGAGGAGCAGTGAGCATGAGCGACACCGACCTGCGGAACTGGGTCCCCACCACGCGGGACCTGCTGATCGACGGCCGGCTCGTGCCGGGCGAGGGCCCCACCATCGAGGGCCTCAACCCGGCCACGGGGCAGGTGCACGCCACCGTCGCCACGGCGAGCATCGAGCAGGTCGACCAGGCCGTCGCCGCCGCCCGGAAGGCCTTCCCGGCCTGGGCCGCCGCCTCCCCGCAGGAGCGCAGCGCCGCCATCCACCGGCTGGCCGACACCTTCGAGAAGCACACCGAGCGGCTGACCGCCTCGATCGTCAACGAGGTCGGCACGCCGGCCGCGTTCGCCGAGGTCATGCAGGTCAAGCTCGGCATCGCCCACCTGCGCTGGCAGGCCGAGGCGGCGCTGGTCGACCGCACCGTGCAGCTGGGGGAGTGGCACGACCCCGTGCTGAGCTACTCCGAGGTGGCCTACCGGCCGGCCGGGGTCGTGGCCTGCATCACCGGCTACAACTATCCGATCAACCTCGCCGTCTTCAAGTTCGGCGCCGCCCTGGCCGCCGGCTGCACGTCGGTGCTGCTGCCCTCGCCGCGCACCCCGCTGACCACGCTGTGGATGGGCGAGCTGTTCGAGGAGGCCGGCATCCCGGCCGGCGTCCTCAACGTCGTCATCGGCGACGGCCCCTCGGTCGGCCAGCACCTCACCACGCACCCGTGGGTCGACCGGGTGTCGTTCACCGGCTCCGACGCCGTCGGCGCGGCGATCATGGAGCAGGCCGCCCGCGGCCTGAAGGGCGTCACGCTGGAGCTCGGCGGGAAGTCGCCCAACATCCTGCTGCCCGGCATCGACGCCGCCGCGCTGGCCAAGGACATCCACCTGCGGTGGGCCCGCAACGGCGGACAGGGCTGCGCGGCCCTCGCCCGGATGCTGGTGCACGAGAGCCTGGTCGACGACTTCCTCGGCGCATCGAAGGAGGCGTTCACCGCGCTCAAGGTCGGCGACCCGTGGGACCGCAGCGTCAACATCGGCCCGATGATCCGCGAGGACCACCGCGCGCGGGTCCAGGGCTTCATCGACAACGGCCTGGCCGACGGCGGCCACATCGCGCTGTCGCTGGACAGCCCGGTGCCCGACCAGGGCTACTTCATCAACCCCGTCGTCTTCACCGGCCTCTCCCACGACAACCGGCTGGTGCAGAACGAGGTGTTCGGCCCCGTCGGCGTCGTCGTCCCCTTCTCGACCGAGGAGGAGGCCGTCCGGCTGGCCAACGACACCGCCTACGGTCTGGCGGCCAACATCTACACGCCCGACGTCGAGCACGGCCGCGCCCTGGCCGCCCAGCTGCGGTCGGGCACCGTCTGGGTCAACGGCGGCGGCAACATGCGCCCCGACGCGCCCTTCGGCGGCTTCGGCCTCTCCGGCGTGGGCCGCGAGATCGGCGAGTGGGGCATCCGCGAGTACCTCGAGCCCCAGCACGTGCAGTGGCGGCCGTGACCTCGCCCGCCCCGACCACCGACCATCCGAACGACCCGACCACCCGAGGGGGAGCCATGACCGGCAGCACACAGGGGGCCCCGCCGCTGGCGGGGGTCACGGTCCTGGAACTGGGCACGATGTACGCCGCGCCGACCGCCGGGCGCATGCTGCGCGATTTCGGCGCGCGCGTGGTCAAGGTGGAGGACCCGAACTCCGGCGACTTCGCCCGCCAGTGGACGCCGCAGCACGAGGGGCTGTCCATCGGCTTCGCGCGGCTGAACTCCGGCAAGGAGTCCATCGGCATCGACCTGCGCCGCACAGAGGGCCGCGACCTGGTCCGCCGGCTCGCCGCGAAGGTCGACGTCGTCGTCGAGTCCTTCCGGCCGGGCCGGCTGGAGGACTGGGGCCTGGGCTACGAGGTCCTGTCGGCGGACAACCCCGGCCTGGTGCTGACCCGCGTCTCCGGCTTCGGCCAGACCGGGCCCTACCGGGAGCGCCCCGGCTTCGGCACCGTCGCCGAGACCGCCAGCGGCTACGCCTTCATCAACGGCTGGCCCGAGACCCCGCCGACCTCGCCGCCGTTCGGCTTCGCCGACTCGATCGCCGGGCTGTCGGCCGCCTTCGGGACGACGACCGCGCTGTTCAACCGCACCCGCACCGGCCGCGGCGACGTCGTGGACGTGGCGCTGTACGAGCCGCTGATGTTCATCCTCGGCGACCTGATCGTGAACTACACCGCGAGCGGGTTCATCCAGCAGCGGGTGGGCAACGGGTCGGGCTCGGCCTCCCCGCGCGGCATCTACCAGGCCGGCGACGGGCAGTGGCTGTCGATCGCGGCGTCGAACCAGACGATCGCGCTGCGGCTGTTCGACGCCATGGGCCGCGCCGACCTCAAGGCCGACGAGCGCTACGCGACCAACGTGGCCCGCATGGCCAACAACGACGCGCTGCAGGAGATCGTCGCGGCGTGGGTCGCCGAGCGGCCCCGCGCCGAGGTGCTCGCCGACCTCGACGAGCACGAGGTCGTGGCGGCCGCCGTCAACGACGCGAAGGACATCGTCGAGGACCCGCACTTCCGCGAGCGCACGCTGGTCGACCTGGCCGGCACCGTGCTCGGCAAGGCGCTGGTGCCGGGCCCGGTGCTGCACATGGGCAGCTACGCCGGCCCCGTCTACGACGGCGTCCCCTCGATCGGGGAGCACACCGAGTCGGCGCTGACCGACCTGCTCGCCCTCCCGCGCGCGGAGCTCGAGGCCCTGGCCGGGGCGGCGGTCGTCGGCCCGACGCCGGTCCCGGCGGCGTGACCGGCGCCGGGGACGCCCCGTCGAACCGGCCGGGTCCTGCCGTCGACCTCTCGGGCAAGGTCGCCGTCGTCACCGGCGGCAGCCGGGGCCTGGGCCGGGAGATGGTGTTCGGCCTCGCGGCCGCCGGCGCGGACGTCGTCGTCGCCAGCCGCGACCTCGCCAGCTGCGAGAAGACCGCCGCCGAGGTGCGCGAGCAGACCGGGCGCCGCGCGCTGCCGCTGGCGGCGCACGTCGGCCGGTGGGACGCGCTCGACGAGTTCGTCGACACCGTCTACGGCGAGCTCGGCCGGGTCGACGTCCTGGTGAACAACGCCGGGATGTCGCCGGTCTACGACAGCGTCGCCGACGTCAGCGAGACGCTGTTCGACAAGGTGCTCGGGGTCAACCTCAAGGGCCCGTTCCGGCTCGCGGCGCTGGTCGGCACCCGGATGGCCGCCGGTGAAGGCGGCTCGATCATCAACATCAGCAGCACCGGCGCCGTCCGCCCGCGGGCCGACATCGTGCCCTACGCCGCGGCCAAGGCCGGCCTGAACGCCGTCACCGTCGGGCTGGCCCACGCCTTCGGGCCGTCGGTCCGGGTGAACGGCATCATGTGCGGCACCTTCTTCACCGACGTGAGCGCGGCGTGGGACATGGAGGCGTTCGCGAAGCGGTCGGCGACGTTCGCCATGAAGCGCGGCGGCGAGCCGCACGAGATCGTCGGGGCGGCGCTGTACCTGGCGAGCGACTGGTCCTCCTTCACCACCGGCGCGGTGCTCACCGTCGACGGTGGCCAGCCCTGATCGGAGCCCCTTCAGTGTGGATCGGACGAGCACAGTGATCATCGACGTGCACTGCCACGCCTGGCCCGACGCGCTCGCCGAGCGCGCGCTCGGCCCCCGCGTGCCCCAGCTCCCGCGGGTGGGGGACGGCAAGATCTCCACCCTGCCCGGCGTGCTGGCCGCCTCCGGCGTCGACCGCGGCGTGCTGCTCGGCATCGCCGACACCGCCAAGTACGTCGACGGGACCAACCGCTTCGTCGGCCGCAGCCGCGGCGGGTCCCTGTTCGGCTTCGGCACCATCCATCCCGACCTCCCGGTCGAGGAGAACCTGGCCAGCCTGCGCCGCAACGACATCCGCGGCGTCAAGCTCCACTCGCTGTTCCAGGGCTTCGCCTACTCCGACCCGCGGGTCTGGGACATCCTCGAGGGCTTGGCCGCCGACGGGATCGCGGTCATCGCCCACGTCGGCGCGGGCGGTGACCGGGAGAGCAACGAGCGCGCGACCCCCGGGATGATCCGCGACATCGTCCGGCAGTTCCCGGACCTGAAGATGATCGCCTGCCACTTCGGCGGCTACCACAAGCTGGACGAGGCCGAGGCAGACCTGCTCGGGGAGAACGTCCACCTCGAGACCTCCTGGCCGCCCACGCTGGCGACGCTGGCACCCGAGCGGGTCCGCGAGATCATCTCCAAGCACGGCGCCGACCGGATCGTGTTCGGCTCGGACTGGCCCATGGCCGACCCGGCGAAGGAGATCGCGGCGGTCAAGGCGCTCGGGCTGTCCGACGAGGCGACCGAGGGCATCCTCGGCGGCAACTTCGCCCGCCTCATGGGCATCGACCCCGACGTGCCGGCCCCCGGCCCGGTGGAGCAGGCGCCGTGAGCGACGCCCCCGGATCGGACGTCCTGGTCGACCAGCGCGGCGACGCCACCTGGATCACGCTGAACCGGCCCGACCGGCGCAACGCCTACGACCCGGTCATGGCCGAGGCCGTCGTCGAGGCGCTGGAGGGCAGCACCCGCAGCCGGGCCGTCGTGATCACCGGGGTGCCCGGGAGCTTCTGCGCCGGCGGGGCACTGACCGGCCTCGCGGAACCGGACGTGACCGCGATGCGCGGGCTGTACCGCGGGTCGCTGCGCATGTTCGACGCCATCCGCACCCACCCCCGCCCGGTGATCGCCGCGGTCAACGGGCCGGCCGCCGGCGGCGGCAACGAGCTCGTCATCGCCTGCGACCTGGCCGTCGCCGCCGAGTCGGCCACCTTCGGGCAGACCGGCCCGCGGGTCGGCAGCGCCCCGGTCACCGGGGCCACCAACGTGCTCGGCGTGCAGATCGGCGAGAAGCGGGCCAAGGAGATGGCCTTCCTGTGCCGGCGCTACTCCGCCGCGCAGGCGCTCGAGCTCGGCCTGGTCAACCGGGTCGTGCCCGACGACCAGCTGGTGGCCGCCGTCGACGAGCTCGTCGAGGAAATCTCCCGGCTCTCGCCGCGATACCTCGAGATCGCCAAGGTGAGCTCGAACGTCTGGTGGAACGCCGCCCGCGACTCCTTCACCACCGGCCTCGGCATGTTGGTGCAGGCGATCGGCAGCCCGGACATGGCCGAGGGGGCGCAGGCGTTCCTCGACAAGCGCCGCCCGCAGTTCCCGCCGCCGGACGCGTGACCCCCCGGATCCGCCGCAGCGAACCGGCGCCGGGCGTGGCGCTGCTGACCATCGACCGGCCCGAGAAGCTCAACGCGATGGACGAGCAGTTCTTCGCCGAACTCACCGCGGTGATGCGCGCGCTCGGCCAGGACGACGGGGTGCGCGCCGCCGTCCTCACGGGGGAGGGGCGCGCCTTCTCCGCCGGCGGCGACGTCGCCACCTTCCTGGAGCTCGACGGCGACGTGGCGCGGGTCCGCCCGCACCTGCGCCGGGTGGTCGACGCGTTCACGGCGGTGGAGCACTGCGCCGTGCCGGTGGTCGCGGCGGTCAACGGCCTCGCCTTCGGCGGCGGCACGGAACTCGTGCTGGCCTGCGACGTCGTCCTCGCGGCGGAGTCGGCGCGGTTCGCCCTCAAGGAGCCGACGATGGGACTCATGCCCACGTACGGCATCGTCCGCGGGCCGCAGGTGCTGGGCCGCAACGCGACCCGGCTGCTGGCGTTCACCGGGCGGGAGATCGACGCCGCCCGCGCCGAGCGCCTGGGGCTGGTGCAGGAGGTGCACCCCGACGGGGAGCTGCTCGCCGCCGCGGTCGCCCTCGCCGCCGAGATGGCCGCGCACTCCCCGCTGGCGGTCCAGGTGGCGAAGGCCTTCCTGAACCGGGACTCCCGGGCCGGCGTCGCCGAGTCCACGGAGGCGACGGCGCTGCTGTTCGCGTCCGAGGAGCACCGGGCGGCGGCGCGGGCGTTCGGCGCCCGCCGGGCGCTCTGACCTCGCCCGGCCGGGCGGACCGGGGGCGCGCGGCGGCACGGCCGCGGCGCGACGCCGCCGCCGGGCGGTCAGCGGTAGGTGTCCCAGGTGGGGGCCGTCTCCGGGTAGTCCCCGGCCTCCGGCTCCGTGCGCGGCCAGCGGATCCGGTCGACGCCGCCGAAGCTGTCGGCCATCCGGTCGGCGGGCACCGCGTACATGAAGGTGATCGAGCGCCGCGCGAACAGCCAGCGGTGGTCCACGCAGCGGTAGGAGTCCTCGTACCGGTAGGACGCGAGGACCAGCGTGCTGCGGGTCGCCAGCTCCGCGTGCCCGTGCGACCAGCCGGAGGCCGTGCCGTCGCCGTGCAGCTGGACGATCCCGGGATGGGCGGTGTGCAGCATCGTCCGGTAGGTGTCGAAGCTGGCCACGTACGCCGCCCGGATCTCCGCGGGACCGGTCGCCGCCACGCCCCGGCGCTCGAAGACGCCGTCCCGGGTGTACATCGCCACCAGCGCGTCGATCGCGTGGTCGTCGACGGCCCGCGCGTAGAGGGCGCCGAGGTCGCGGATGGCCTGCAGGTCGGCCTGCTCGCGCACCGCCCGCGCCAGCGCCGCCCAGTTCTGCTCGGCCGGCGCCGGCACGACGGTGGTGAGTGCGGCGGTGACCGCCGGCAGGTCGAGGGTCACCCTGCCGCCCCCTCCGCGGCGGGCAGCGTGCGCAGCACCGCCATGAGCACCTCGGGAATCGTCGCCTTGCCGCCCTCGAGGGTGCGGCAGACGAACGTCATCGTCCCGTGGGTGACCACCTCGCCGGCGCGGACGAAGTCGAAGCCGACCGTGTAGGACGACGACCCGACCCGGTCGAGCACGAGGCGGACGTCGAGCTCGTCGAACACCCGGACCATCGCCTTGTAGGTGCACTCCGAGTGCACGCCCACGGTCGTGAAGCCGTGCTGCTCGGCCAGCTCGCCCGACCGCAGACCGTGGGAGTACAGCCAGGTGCTGTAGGCGCGCTCCATCCACGGGTAGTAGATGGCGAAGTAGGCGATGCCGACGGTGTCGCAGTCGCCGTAGGACAGCTGGAAGGACAGCTGCGAGTCGCTCATGCCAGCACCACCGTCGCCGTCCCGGAGACGACCGGGTCCCCGCCCACGACCTCGAGCACGACGTCGCAGTCGGCCAGCCGGACGCCGTCGGACTCGCGCAGCGCGGTGACCGTGCCCCGCACCCGCAGGTGGTGGCCGGCCAGCACGTTGCCGAGGAACCGCACCCGCAGCCGCGTCAGCCGGTCGGCGCCGCCGGCCCAGTCGGTGACCGCGTTCATCACGTAGCCCATGTTCAGCGGCCCCTGGTTGATCGGCCGATCGCCCATGCCGAGCGCCTGCAGCGTCTCCACGTCCCAGTGGATCGGGGTGGGGTCGCTCAGCAGCGCGGCCATCGTCTTCATCTTCTCGGCGCTGACCGAGGGCACCTCGTACCCGGGCAGCTCGGTGCCGACCTCGACGGCGGCTGTCATGCGTCCCTCCGGGGGAAGACGATCGAGTTCCAGCAGGTGGCGACGTGGACGCCGGGGGCCGGTCCGTCGGTGGGCACCTCGTGCAGGTCCATCGAGTACCCGACGACGTCGAAGGTTCCGGTGCGCCGGCCCACCTTGCGCTGGGCGGAGACGATGCCGCCGCTCACCCGGTAGGAGGCGCCCACCCGCAGCGGCCGGTGCAGCGTGGTCTCGTGCTCGCCGAACACGGGCCCGTCGGCGGCGGTGGCGCCGAACCAGGAGAAGAGCTCGTCCCAGGTGATGCCCATGGCGCCGGTCGCCGCCATCCACGCGAACAGCGGATGGGCGACCGGTGCCTCCCCGCCGTCGCCGATCAGCGACGGCGGGGGAGCGAGCACGGTGTCGGCCAGGAGCCAGGCCCGCCAGGGCGTGACGGTGTACGTCCCACCCGGGAAGGCCCGGCCCACCTGCCCGTCGAGGTCGGCCTCGGCGAAGCCCACTCAGACGCCCCGGTCGCGCTCGGCCCAGTACGGGTCGCGCAGGTTGCGCTTGAGGATCTTGCCCGTGGGCGCCTTGGGCAGCTCACCGACGAAGTCCACCGAGCGCGGCTTCTGGTAGCTGGCCAGGTGCTTCTTGGCCTCCTCGATGATCTCCTGCTCCGTGGCCTCGGTGCCCGGCTTGAGGACGACGACGGCCTTGACCGTCTCGCCCCACTCGTCGTCGGGAACGCCGAAGACGGCGCACTCGAGGACGGAGGGGTGCTGGTTGATGGCCTCCTCGACCTGCACCGAGTAGATGTTCTCGCCCCCGGAGATGATCATGTCCTTGGCGCGGTCGACGATGAAGATGTACCGGTCGGCGTCCCAGGTCGCCATGTCCCCGGTCCACATCCAGCCGTCGTGGATGGTCTGCGCGGTCAGCTCCGGCTGGTTGAGGTAGCCGATCATGTTCTGCTCGCCGCGGACGACGATCTGCCCGGCCGTCTTCCCGTCCTGCGGAACGTCGCGGCCGTGGTCGTCGACGACGCGGATCTGCGCGGTGAAGCCCTCGCGGCCGCAGGAGCGCAGGCGCTCCGGGTGGATGCCGTTGACCGCGTTGATGTGGTCCTCCTGCGACAGGAAGGTCATCCCGGCGCCCTCGGTCTGCCCGTAGCCCTGGATCATCGTGCACGGGAAGTTGTCCATCGCCGCACGCACGACCGACGAGGGCATGGGGCCGCCGCCGTACTGGAAGTTGCGCAGGCTGGAGAGGTCGTAGCTCGCGAAGTTCGGCACGGCCATCATCCAGTTGATCATCGTGGTGATCCCGAGGAAGGCCGAGACCTTCTCCTCCTGGATGACCTCGAGCGCCTGCTTGGCCTCGAAGTTGACCAGGACCAGCGGGCAGCCGTGCCGGTTGTAGTTCATCGCCAGCACGATCGGGATGTGGTACATCTGCCCGGTCAGCATGTAGACGTCGCTGGGCACGATCCGCTCGGCCACCGTCTGCGCCAGCATCATCGCCCCCGCGCTGCGGTGGGTGTGCATGGCGCCCTTGCTCTTCCCGGTCGTCCCGCCGGTGTAGAGGATGAAGAACGGGTCGTCGTCACCGATCGTCGAGATCCACAGCGGCTCCTCGTCGCTCGCGGCCTCGACGAACCGGGCGAACGTGCCGTCGCTCTTCTCGCCGAACTGGAGCCAGTGGGCGACGTCGACGTCCCGCTGGAGCTGCTCGATCGCCTCGCCGAACTCGTCCTGGCTGATGATCACCTTGGGTGACGCGTCGCGGACGATGGTCGCGAGCTCCTCGCCGGCCAGGCGCCAGTTGAGGGGCTGCAGGACGAGGCCGGCCCGGCCCGCGGCGAAGTAGAGCGCCATGAACTCGGCGCAGTTGCGGGAGAGGACGCCGAACCGGTCACCCTTCTCCAGGCCGAGGCCGCGCAGGCCGTTGGCCAGGCGTCGGACGAGCCCGTCGAACTCGGCGTAGGTCAGGCGCCGGTTGTTCGGCACGTCGATGACGGCCTCGTTCCGCGGGGTCAGCGCGGCCCACTTGGCCGGGATCAGTCCCTGGTTCATGTGACCCTCTCTCGTCTCGATGTCATGGCCCGCCCGAGGACATGTGACTGGGCGAACCATATGCATGTTTCGAGCGGAATACCAGTCATCGAGAGATGCCGATCACATTCCTGTACGCACCGGTACCCGATCACGGTGCTGTCTCGGTGGAGTCGGTCTATTGACTTGCGCCCATGAACCATGACATCAATGCGCATCGTTATCCGCGTCACATCGACGCTGCACTCCGTCGGCCCGCGTGCCGCGTCCCCTGCGGGCGCCGTCCGCCGGCCGGCGTGGCTCCACCGCACCACGACTGCATCGACGCACTCGTCCGAATCGGAGACCACGCTCATGAGATCGCGATCCTTCGTCGCCGGCGCCGCCGTGGCGGCCCTGCTGCTGACCGCCGCCTGCTCCGACTCGGACGACGGGGGGTCCGACGGCGGTGGGGGAGGCGGTGGCTCCTCCGGAGGCCGGCTGGGCGACCTGCCGGTCGTGGAGCTCACGTCCGAGATCGAGGACGCCGCCACGGCCGCGGCGGAGGCGGCGGGCGAGCCGGTCGAGCTGCCCGTCCGGACGATCGGCTACATCTCCTACGGCGAGGCCATCCCGATCTCCGCGCGCCTGACACAGGGTGTGCAGAACGCCGCGAACGCGCTCGGGTGGGAGCTCGAGGTCTGCGACGGCCAGTCGACGCCGCAGGGGCAGCTCACCTGCGCCACGAACTTCGTCAACACCGGCGTGGACGCGATCCTGACCAACGGGATGCCGCAGTCGTCCATCGCGCCGGCGCTCACCCAGGCCGAGTCGGCCGGCATCCCGGTGATCAACATCGGCGGCTACATCGGCCAGGAGGACCTGTTCGACGGCTCCATCTACCCGGACGAGGCCGAGTTCGGGGAGGTGCTGGGCGACTGGCTGGTCGAGGAGCTGCCCGACGGCGGAGAGATCGCCACGCAGACGTTCCAGGCCGACTTCGTCATCCAGCGGCTCGAGGGACTCGACCGGTCGCTGGAGGGCAGCGACGTGACGATCGGGGACACGTTCGACGCCGACGCCGCCAACCTGATCCCCGGCGCGCAGCAGTCGGTCTCGTCGTCGTACAACGGCAACCCTGACATCCAGGCCTACTACCTGACCTTCTCCGGTTCCGAGATCGGTGCCGCGCAGGCCATGCAGGTGCTCCGGCCGGGTGCCCAGTTCCCGGAGCGGCCGATGATCCTGACCTTCTACGCCAACCTGCCGACCATCGACCTCATCCGGGCCGGTCAGGTCGACGCCGCGGCGGAGAACACCCACGAGTGGATCGCCTGGGTGGCCATGGACCAGCTGGCCGAGTTCTTCGGGCGGGAGACGCCCATCTCGACGGAGCCGCGGCCGGACTACGGCGACGGCCTGGAGTTCTGGCAGCCGTTCGTGGTCGACGCCGAGAACCTGCCGGCCGAGGGCGAGCTCGCCCCGCCGCCGGTGGACTTCGAGGGCTTCTTCACCACGAAGTGGTCCACGGAGTTCAGCAACCTCTCGTAGTTCCTCCCCCGGGGCGCGGCCGGCCGGCCGCGCCCCGGGGCCGTCTCGTAGGAGCAGCAGTGGCGACAGGACAGACCGACGCTCCCGCCGGGGGAGACCCCGGACTCGTGGGCGCGGGCACCGCGGCGAGGCCGGCCACCGGGCCGAAGGGGGCGAGCGGAGGTGCCCGCCCGCCGGGCCGCCGGGGGCCGGACTGGGTCCAGCTCGTGGCCCGCGGAGGTGTGCTGGTCGCGCTCCTGCTCGTCATCGTGGCGTTCGGCATCGCCCGCCCCGACAGCTTCCTGACCACCAACAACCTCAACGCGATCCTGCAGCAGGCCGCGGCCCCGGCGATCCTCGCCATCGGGCTCACGGTCCCCCTCGCCCTGGGGGAGTTCGACCTCTCGATCGGCGCCATGGTCGGCCTCGGCGGGGCGTCGGCCCTGGCCCTCATCACCCTCCACGGGGTGGCCTGGCCCGTCGCGGTGCTCCTCGCGCTCGGCATCGGTCTCCTGGTCGGCCTCGTCAACGGCGTCTTCATCGCCTATCTCGGCGCCTCGTCGTTCGTCCAGACCCTCGCCATGGGCGTGATCCTGCTCGGGGTCGAGTACCTGTTCACCAACCAGCAGACGCTGTTCAGCGGCGTTCCGCAGGGCTACAAGGACCTCGGGCAGAGCGACGCGATCCTCGGCGTGAACATCCAGATCTGGCTGGCCCTGCTGGTCGCCGTCCTCATGTACCTCTTCCTGGAGCAGACCGAGACGGGCCGGCGCATCTACGCCGTCGGGGGCAACCCCGACGCGGCCCGGTTCGCCGGCGTCTCGGTGAAGCGCCTGCGCGTGCTCGGTTTCGTCATCGTCGCCGTCGCGGCGGTGATCACCGGGATCCTGCTGACCGCCCAGGGCGGGTCCTCGCAGCCCAACGCCGGCGTGCCGTACCTGCTGCCGGCCTACGCGGCGGCGTTCCTCGGCTCGGCGACGTTCCGGCCCGGCACGTTCAACGTCCCCGGCACCGTGGTCGCGGTCCTGTTCCTCGGGGTCATCACGACCGGCCTGCAGATGCTCCAGATCGAGACCGCCTGGATCAACATCATCCAGGGCGTCGTCCTCATCGCGGCCATGCTGATCAGCCGGCTGGAGAGGAAGCACCGGTGACCGCGCCGGTCCTGGAGGTCCGGGGACTGCGCAAGACCTATCCCGGCGTGCTGGCCGTCGACGACGCCTCGTTCGCCGTGGCGCCGGGGGAGATCCTCGGCCTGGTCGGCAAGAACGGCGCCGGGAAGAGCACGGTCATCAAGATGGTGGCGGGCCTGGTCGCCCCCGACGCCGGGGAGATCCTGGTCGACGGCGAGCCCAAGGCGCTCGCGTCCTCGCACGCGGCCTCGGTGCTCGGCATCTCCGTGGTGCACCAGGAGCTGGCGCTGGTGCCGCGCAGCAGCGTCGCCGAGAACGTCTTCCTCGGCCTGCCCTATCCGCGCCGGGCGGGGCTGTTCGTCGACTGGCCGGAGCTGCACCGCCGCACCCGCGAGGTGCTCGCCCGGCTGGGCCTGACGGTGGACCCGCGGGAGTCCGTGGACGGGCTCAGCGTGGCCCAGCAGCGGATGGTGATGATCGCCCGCTGCCTGGCGTGGGAGGCCCGGGTCGTCGTCCTCGACGAGCCGACCGCCTCGCTGACCGACGACGAGATCAGCCACCTGCTCGAGGTGCTCCGGCAGCTGGCCGCCGACCGGGTGGCGATCGTCTACGTGTCGCACCGGCTCGAGGAGGTGCTCGGGGCGACCGACCGGGTGGTGGTCATGCGCGACGGCTCGGTCGTGGCCGATCTGGTGACGGCGACGCTGACCAAGCAGGCACTCGTCGCCGGCATCACCGGCGAGGCGAAGGCCTCCGAGAGCCAGACCGTGCACGTCGACCGTGCCGGCCGGCCCCCGGGGGCGGAGCTGCTGCGCGTCACCGGCCTGACCCGGGCCCCCGCGCTGCACGGGGTGGACCTGTCGCTGCGCGAGGGTGAGGTGCTCGGCCTGGCCGGCCTGGTCGGGGCGGGGCGCACCGAGCTCGCGCGGGTCCTGTTCGGCGTCGACACCCCCGACAGCGGGACGATCACCGTGCGCGGCAAGGACGTCGTGCTGCGTTCGCCGCGCGCGGCCATGCGGGAGCGCATCGCGCTGCTGCCCGAGGACCGCCGGCACCAGGGCAACGACACCGCCCAGAGCATCCGGAAGAACACGTCCCTCCCCACCCTCCGCCAGCACCGTGCCGTGCGCTGGCTGCCCCGGCCCAGCGCGGCCAAGGAGCGGGCGGCCAGCGAGGAGATGGTCGGGCGGCTCGGCATCAAGGCGCGCAGCACCGAGGTCGCCGTCGGCACGCTGTCGGGGGGCAACCAGCAGAAGGTCGTCCTGGCCAAGTGGCTGGTGCACGGGGCCGACGTCTTCGTCTTCGACGAGCCGACGGCGGGCATCGACGTGGAGGGCAAGGCCGACGTCTACGGGATCGTCGGCGAGCTCGCCGACGCCGGAAAGGCCGTCCTGTTCATCTCCTCCGACCTGCCCGAGCTCGCCGCGGTGTCCGACCGGGTGGTCGTCCTGCGCGAGGGGCGGGTGGTGGCGGAGCTGACCGGGGAGCAGGTCAGCGAGCCGGAGATCCTCGGGCACTGCTACGGCGGAGCGGACGCCGCGACGTCCGCCTGACCCGGCCGCACCCGCGGCCGGACGACGAAGGGGAGACCACGTGCACCAGCGGTTCCAGGGGAAGGTCGCATTCGTGACGGGCGCGGCGCGCGGGCAGGGGCGCAACCACGCGCTGCGGCTGGCCCGCGAGGGGGCGGACCTGCTGCTCGCCGACGCGTGCGCCGACGTCGCCACCGTGGGCTATGCCCTGGCGACGGAGGCGGACCTCGCGGAGACCGTGCGGCTGATCGAGGCGGAGGACCGCCGGGCGGTCGCCGGCCGCGTCGACGTCCGCGACGGCGCGGCGCTGCGGGAGCTGGTGGACCGCGGGGTCGCCGAGCTCGGCCGGCTCGACGTCGTCGTGGCCAACGCCGGGGTCGGCGGCAGCGCGCCGATGGCGGAGATGTCCGACGAGACCTGGCAGGACATGATCGACATCAACCTGACCGGCGTCTTCAAGACGATCCGGGCCGCCCTGCCGCACCTGACCTCGGGGGCGTCGATCGTCCTCACCGGGTCGATCGCGGCGGCCAAGGGGCTGCCCAACAACACCCACTACACGGCGGCCAAGCACGGCCTCATGGGCATCATGCGGGCGCTGGCCAACGAGGTGGCGCCGCAGGGCATCCGGGTGAACTGCGTCAACCCGACGAACGTCGACACGCCGTTGCTGTTCAACGACGCGATCTACCGGCTCTTCCGGCCGGACCTGGAGGCCCCCGGCCGGGAGGACGTCGTCGAGATCATGCGGGGCATGCACGCGCTGGACACCGGCTGGGTGGAGCCGGACGACGTCAGCAACGCCGTGCTCTTCCTGGCCTCGGAGGAGGCCCGCTACATCACCGGGATCGCCCTGCCCGTCGACGCGGGAGCGCTCAACCGCTGAGCCGCGGGCGCCCCCGGAACCGCGTCGGGACGCGGTTCCGGGGGCGCCGGCGGGTGGATCAGTAGGGCAGGTCGAGCTCGATGTGGCGCTTGGTGAAGCGCCAGGCGCCGTCGGCCTCCTTGACGAGCTCGTCCTGGTACAGCGCCGTGGAGAGCAGCACGGCCTTGCCGTCCTGGATCGAGATCAGCGTCAGGTAGGACTCGACCGACGCGGAGTCCGCGGTCTCCTTGCGGACCGCCAGGTTCGTCGTGACGTGCCGGCGCTGGTCGGACTGGCTGGCGAGGCTGTCGGTCATGAGCTTCATGACCGCCTCCTTGCCCTCGAAGGGGCCGATGAGGTCCCCGCCGCCGATGCGCATGGTGAGCACCGCGCTGTCGGCGAACGTGTCCGCCATCTCCGCCATGTCGTTCTGGTCGTAGGCGATGGAGTAGCGGTTGAGGACGTTCTCGAGATCTCCGCGAGCGGACATGGGCTGGCGACTCCTGCTCAACTGGCCGACGACGGCGCCGGCGACGGTGTGATCGGGCTTACCCTATGCATGGTTAGCCTCTTTGGCCAGGGCTCGGGTCGGCGAGGTCACGGCCGCGCCGACCCGGGCCCCGGTGGGTGGTTCAGGAGGCTGCGGGGACGTCGAACTCGACGAGCAGGCTCTCCACGCTGCGCGTGTAGAGGCCGACCTCCTTCGGCGTGAAACCCTCCTGGTAGCGGAGGTTCGGCAGCCGGTCCAGGACGAGGTTCAGGGCGACCGTCATCTCCTCGCGAGCCAGCAGCGAGCCCACGCAGAAGTGCCGGCCGAGGATGAACTGGACGTGGTTCGCGCCGCCGCTGAAGGCCCGGGAGACGTCGAGGTCGGGGCGGTGGATGTCGAAGGTGTCCGGGTTCGCGAAGTGCCGCTCGTCGCGGTTGGCCGACGCCAGCATGAGGATGCAGGTCTGCCCCGTCGGGATCGTGGTGCCCTCGATCTCCACCGGCTCCTCGGTCTGGCGCATGATCATGTGCACCGGGCCCGTGTAGCGCAACGTCTCGGCGATCACCGCGTCGGTCAGGCCGCGGTCGGCGCGCACGGCCTCCAGCTGCTCCGGGTTGTCGAGCAGGTTGCGCACCATGCTGGCGATCGCCTTGTCCGTCGTCTCGCCGCCGGCCACCAGGAGCAGGCTCACGAACGCCTTGATCTCCTCGTCGGACATCTGCTCGCCGTCGACCTCGGCGCGGCACAGGCGGGAGAGCAGGTCGTCACCGTCGCCGGTCCGCCGCTCCCGGATGATCGGGAGCATGTACTCGCGCAGCTCCTCGCGGGTCTGGTCCGCCGCGGCCGTGATGGCCGGGTCGCCGGCGAGGTTGTTCAGGTGCGCGATGACCGCGTGGTACCAGCGGTGGAACCGCTCGTGGTCGCTCTTGGGCAGGCCCAGCATGTCGACCATCACGTTGATCGGGAACCAGGTGGTGAACTCGGCGACGAGGTCAACCCGGCCGCGGCCGGAGAAGTTCTCCACGAGGTCGTCGGCGGCCCGGCGCACGGCCTGCTGGACCAGCTCGGCGGCGTTCTGCGTGATGATGGGCAGGAATGCCTCGAGGCCCTTGCCGCGGAAGAACGGGTTGAGCAGCTGCCGGTGGGTGGCGTGCTCCTTGCCCTCCATCTGCAGGATGGTGCGGCCGTGGACCGGCTCGAGCTGCCAGTCGTAGTTCTTGCTCGAGAAGGCGGGGTTGCGGAAGGCGTCGGCGACGTCGGCGTAGCGGCTGATCAGCCAGCTCTGGGTGGCCTCGTGGTGGACCGCCGGGTAGTGGTCCCGCAGGATCTTGTGCGACGGGTACGGGTCGGCGATGTACTCCGGCGAGAGGATGTCCGGGGCCTGAGGGGCGATGGTCGACTGGCTCATCGAGGGTGCTCCTGAGATAGACGCGGCGCTGCATAAACAGGCTCACCATATGCATGGAGTGACCGGAGCCACAACAGCAAACGGGGCGCCGCCGCGGGATTTCGCGTCGGCGCCCCGTTCCCGGGCGGGACCTGCTACTTGACGTACGCGCCGGCGTCGACCGGGAGCGTCACGCCGGTGACGTAACGCGCCTCGTCGCTGGCCAGCCACAGCACGGCGTTGCTGATGTCGGTGCTCTCGATCCACGGCACCGGCAGGGTGTTGAGCGACATGAAGCCCGGCATCGCCTTCTCCTGGGAGGGCTCGGGGTCGCCGGGGGAGAACATCGCATAGGTGCCGGGGTTCTGGATCATGATCGTGTCGACGTTCGTCGGGTGGATCGTGTTGACCCGGATGCGGTGCGGCCCGAGCTCGTTGGCCAGGGTGCGCATCAGGCCGACGATGCCGTGCTTGGCCGACACGTAGTGGGCCACGTGCTGGATGCCCTTGAGGCCGCCGATGGAGCTGGTGAACATGATCGAGCCGCCGCGGTCGGCCTCGATCATCGCGGGGATGGCGACCTTGGCGGTGTGGAAGACGCCCGTCAGGTTGACGTCGATCATGTCCTTCCACTGCTCGCCGGAGAGCTCCCACGCCTTGCCGTAGGTGGCGATTCCGGCGTTGGCCACGACGGTGTCGACCTGGCCCAGCTGGGCCAGCCCCTCGTCGAAGGCGCTCTGCAGGCCGGCGAGGTCGCGGACGTCGGCCTTGCGGGCCACGATCCGGCGGTCGAGGGCCTCGACCTGGCGCACGGTCTCCGCGAGCTCGTCCTCGGTGGCCAGCGGGTAGTAGGGCGTGACCGTGTCGATGTCGGCGCAGATGTCGACGGCGATGATGTCGGCGCCCTCCTGGGCCAGCCGCAGCGCGTGGCTGCGGCCCTGGCCGCGAGCGGCGCCGGTGATGAAGGCGACCTTGCCCTCCATGCGTCCTGCCATGGTCCTCACTCCTCTTCTCCGGTTGCCCGGTGGTCCCCGGCCCGCGTCGGTGCGGGCCGGTCAGGTGGTGCGGTGGTGCGGCGGGGCGCCGGCGGTCCTCACCGCGCGGCGAAGCCGGCGTCGACGGGCAGCGTCACGCCGGTGAGGGCGCGGCCGCTGTCGCCCAGGAGGTAGACGACGGCGGCGCAGACGTCGGCGACGTCGACCATCGGGAGGGGGAGCAGGTTTCCCTGCCGGTCCGCGGTCGCCGGTGCCGAGCGCAGGTGGGCCTGCATGACCTCGTTGGTGATCATCGGGGTCGGGACGCCGGTCGGGTGCACGGTGTTGACCCGGATCGAGTGCGGTGCCAGCCAGTGCGCGAACGAGCGCATGAGGCCGACCAGGCCGTGCTTGCTCGCCGCGTAGCCGGTGATGCCCGCGGTCCCGTCACCGCCGGTGCCCTTGAGCCCCTGGGTGGAGCTGACGAGCACCACCGCGCCGCCACGGCCCGCCTCGATCATCGAGGGGGCGGCGGCCTTCACGGTGTTCCAGGCGCCGGTCAGGTTGACGGCCAGGACGTCGGCGAACGTCTCGCCCTCGTCGCCGCCGCCCATGAGCGGGGCGATGCCGGCGTTGGCCACGACCGACCGGATCGGCCCGAGCGTCGCCACCGCCTCGGCGACCACGGCGTCCAGCGCGGCGCGGTCGCGCACGTCGGCCCGCCGGGCCAGCACCCGGCGCCCGGTGGCCTGGACCAGCCGGGCGGTCTCGGCGAGGTCCTCCGGTGTGGCCAGCGGGTAGGCCACCGTCGGGATGCCGGCGCAGATGTCGACGGCGACGACGTCCGCGCCCTCCTCGGCCAGCCGTACGGCGTGGGCGCGGCCCTGACCGCGACCGGCCCCGGTGACGAGGGCGACGGTGCCCTCGATCCCCGCGGTCACGGTCAGCTGCGGGCGGAGGTGGCGGACACCCCGGCGGGCACGGCGCCCGGCGGCAGCAGGCGCGTGCCGGGGGTGAACGTGGCGGGGATGCGCTGCCACCCCTTGTTCACGCCCTGCCGCGGGTACCGCTTGAGGTGGGCGAGGTCGACGGTGTAGTCGGGCATCCGCTCGAGCACCTGCTTGAGCATCTCCTTGGCCATCCGCTTGCCGAAGTGCGAGCCGGCGCAGCGGTGCACGCCGACGCCGAAAGCCACGTGCCGGTTCGGCCAGCGGTGGATGTCGATGTCGTCCGGCTCGTCGAACTGGGACGGGTCGCGGTTGGCCGAGGACCAGGCGAGCAGCGCGCGGTCGCCCACGGAGAGGTGGCTGCCGTGGAAGTCGACCTCCTTGACCACGGTGCGCGCCAGCGCCTGGGTGGGGGAGAAGTAGCGGAGGAACTCCTCGATGGCGCGGTCGAGGAGCGACGGGTCGTCGATCAGCTCCTGGCGGACGTCGGGGTGCTCGTAGAGCCACACCAGCGTCTGGCTGACCAGCGAGGCCGTGGTCCCCACGCCGCCGCTGACCAGCAGCTCGACCATCGAGAACACCTCGTCCTCGGTGAGCGGGCGGCCGTCGACCTCCTGCTGCACGAGGTAGCTGATGGCGTCGTCGCGTGGCTCGGCCCGGCGGGTGGCGATCGCCTGCCGCATCTGCTCGGTGCCATAGGGGAGGTCCACCTCGACGGCCTGCTTGTACAGCGGGCTGTCGGTCGGCTCGGCCAGCGTGGCCTGGTGGGAGCGGGCGTAGATCTGCCAGTCCTCCACGGGCAGGCCCAGCCAGTCGATCGTGCAGATCGCCGGGACGCCGATGACCTGTGCCAGGTCGGCCTCACCGCTCTCGATCAGCTCGTCGATGAACCAGGTCGTCCACTTGACGATCATCGGCTCGATCTTCGCGACCGCCGCGGGGGACGCGATCGGGTTGACCACCTTGCGGAAGGAGCGGAACTCCGGCGGGTCGAGCTCGATCGGGATGTGGAAGTGCATCGGGGTCTTGGGGATGACCACGGACAGGCCGGGCCCGCCGTACTGCTCCAGGCGCTTGGAGGAGAAGACGTCGTCGTCGCGCGCCGCCTCGAAGACCGAGTCGTAGTCCGACAGCACCCAGAAGCCGCCGTGGTTCTCGGTCCACGCCACCGGGGTCGTCTCGCGCAGGCGGCGGTAGCTGCCGACGGTGTCGTCGGCGTGCGCGTCGGAGTGGTGGTCGAAGTCGATGACCGGGCTGCGTCCGTCGGTGCTCATCTGTGGTCCTCGTCTCTGTCCTACGGCTCACTCGTGATAATGCTTATCCTAGTTTGTGCCTGTCAATGTCGGTGCGCTGCCCGTGCCGGCCATCCCGAGGGGGAAGCGATGCGAGTCTCGGTCGACCTGGACGTCTGTCAGGGCCACGGCGTCTGCCACATGAGTGCGCCCGCCGTCTTCGAGCTGGATCCCGACGATGCGCACTCGATCGTGCAGCTGGATCCGGTACCCGCGGAGTACGAGGCCGATGCCCGGATCGCGGCGGACGCCTGCCCGGAGCGGGCCATCACCGTCATCCCCTGATCGAGCCCGCGGGCGCGGGTGCGGCGCCCCCGGCGGGGGCCCACGGATGGGCTCCCGGCTCGGCGGCGGGCGGCCGCACCCAGCGCTGCACGACCAGGAAGCACAGCCCGCACGCGGTCATCGCGCCGACCGTGAGGGCCCACGACGCGTCGTAGGAGCCGGTCAGGTCCGCGGCCGCGCCGAAGGCCAGCGGTGACACCAGCGCGCCCAGGTAGTAGCCGCTGGACATGACCGCCGTCGCCCGCCCGACGGCGTGCGGCGCGCGGTCGATGGCCACGCCGTGGGCGAAGCCCGAGCCGACCAGGTCGGCCAGGATCGCGACCACCGCGCCGACGACGAGCACCGCCAGGAGCGTGTGCGAGCCGGCCCAGACCAGCGCGGTGCCGACGACGGCGGTGCCGGCGACCCCGGCCGCGGTGAGCGCCCGCCGACCGGGCCCGGCCCGGTCGGCCCGCCGCGCGGCCAGCACCATCACCACCGCGCCCAGGGCCGTGCCGGTCGCCGAGACGGCTCCGGCCGCCGGTCGGGAAACCCCGGCGTCGACCAGCGTGATCACCAGCCAGGAGAACAGCGGCTGGGAGCCCAGCACGTAGAAGAACGACGCCAGCACGACCCAGCCGAACCGGGCCGGCAGTCGGCCGACGACCGGGGCGGGTGCACCGGCGACGCGCCGGACGCGGGCGCGGGGCAGCAGGAGGGCGCCGGCCACCGTGTTGAGCGCCAGCAGGCCGGCGAGGACCAGCGCCACGCCCTCCCAGCCGATGACGCCGGCCAGCGGGAGGCCGGCGAGCGCCAGCACGGTGGCGCCCAGCGGGATGCCCGCCGTCTTCACCGCCACGGCGGTGCCGGCCTCCGCCGGCCGGGAGACCGAGGTGACGGCGATGCTGGTCCCCGCGTTGGCGAAGGCGTAGCCGGCGCCGGCGAGAGCGCTGGCCGCGGCGAGGGTGCCGAAGCCCGGCCACAGTGCGGCGGCGACGAGCGCGACGGCGACCAGGGCCTGGTCGCCGACGATGCTCAGCCGAGGTCCGAGCGGGTCGACGAACCGGGAGGCGACCATCGAGGTCACTCCCGTCGCGCCGTAGAAGAGGCCGACCAGCAGGCCCAGCTGGGCGCCCGACAGGTCCAGGCTGCTGCGGACGTCGGGGCCGAGGTAGCCGACGAGGAAGGCCGGCGTGCACCCCAGGCCCATCGCGGCGGTGCACACCACGAGGACGGCGAGCCGGCTGCTGTCGGGGCGCGTCGCGGCCCCGCGGGTTCCCCTCATCGCTGGTAATGCTTATCCTAGTTTTTGCCCCAGCGAAACACCGGCCGGCGACGCGCGCCGCCGTCCCCACACCTGCGGAGGCATCATGCCGACGACCGACGACCGCGTCGACGACAGGACGGTCCGCCCGGGCGCGGGCCCGCACCGGGTGGTGATCCGCTTCGCCGGTGACTCCGGCGACGGGATGCAGCTCACCGGTGACCGGTTCACCGCCGAGGCCGCCGCGTTCGGCAACGACCTGGCGACCTTTCCGAGCTTCCCCGCCGAGATCCGCGCGCCGCACGGCACGCTCGCCGGGGTCTCCAGCTTCCAGCTGCACTTCGCCGACCACGACATCCTGACCCCGGGCGACCGGCCCGACGTGCTCGTGGCGATGAACCCGGCCGCGCTCAAGGCCAACGTGGGCGACCTGCCCGCCGGCGGGGTGCTGATCGTGGACACCGACGAGTTCACCCCGCGGAACCTGACCAAGGTCGGCTACGACGGCGATCCGTTGGAGGACGACTCGCTCGCCTCCTACACCGTGCACCGGGTCGCCATGACCGCGCTGACGACCGCCGCGCTGGCTCCGCTGGGCATCGGCAAGAAGGACGCCGAGCGCAGCAAGAACATGTTCGCCCTGGGCCTGCTGTCGTGGATGTACTCGCGACCGACCGAGGGCACCGAGCGGTGGCTGCGCGAGAAGTTCGCCAAGCGCCCGGAGATCGCCGAGGCCAACGTCGTGGCCTTCCGCACCGGGCACGCCTACGGGGAGACGACCGAATCCTTCGCGGGTCCGGTCGCGGTCGCGCCGGCGGTGCTGCCCGACGGCACCTACCGGCAGGTCACCGGCAACACCGCGCTGGCGTACGGGATCGTGGCCGCGGGGCAGCGGTTCGGGCTGCCGGTGTTCCTCGGCAGCTACCCGATCACTCCCGCGTCGGACATCCTCCACGAGCTGGCGAGGCTCAAGCGCTTCGGCGTGACGACCTTCCAGGCCGAGGACGAGATCGCGGGCATCGGCTCCGCCATCGGCGCGGCCTACGGCGGCGCGCTCGGCGTGACCACCACCTCCGGTCCCGGCATCTCGCTCAAGAGCGAGGCGCTCGGGCTCGCGGTCATGATCGAGCTGCCGCTGCTGGTGATCGACGTCCAGCGCGGGGGCCCTTCCACCGGGCTGCCGACCAAGACCGAGCAGTCGGACCTGCTGCAGGCGCTGTTCGGCCGCAACGGGGAGGCGCCGGTGCCGGTGGTCGCGCCGTCGTCGCCGGCGGACGCGTTCGACGCCGCCCTGGACGCCGTCCGGATCGCCGTCACCTACCGGACGCCGGTGCTGGTGCTCTCCGACGGCGCGATCGCCAACGGCTCCGAGCCGTGGCGGCTGCCGCGGGCCGCCGACCTCGCCCGGACGCCCGTGATCTTCCAGACCGAGCCCAACGGCCCCGACGGGGAGTTCCTGCCCTACGCCCGCGATCCCGCGACCCTCGCCCGGCCGTGGACCGTTCCAGGCACCCCCGGCCTCGAGCACCGGGTCGGCGGCCTGGAGAAGGCCGACGGCACCGGCAACATCTCCTACGAGCCGGACAACCACGAGCGGATGGTCCGGCTGCGCCAGGCCAAGATCGACGGCATCGAGGTCCCGGACCTGGAGGTCGACGACCCGGCGGGCCCCGACGGCGGGACCGCCGACGTGCTCGTGCTCGGCTGGGGGTCGACCTACGGGCCGATCGGCGCGGCCGTCCGCCGCCTGCGCCGGGAGGGCCTCACGGTCGCGCGCGCCCACCTGCGCCACCTCAACCCGCTGCCGGCCAACACCGAAGCGGTGCTCGAGCGCTACCGCACCGTGGTGGTCCCCGAGATGAACCTGGGCCAGCTGGCCTTCCTGCTCCAGGGGCGGTTCGCCCGTCCCGTCACGTCGGTGACCAAGGTCGCCGGGATGCCCTTCGGCGCCGAGGAGCTCCAGGAGCTGCTGCGCCCCCATGTCAGCCCTTCTGCGAGTGACCTGATCGGAGTGCGGCGATGAGCGCGATCGACCTCGGGATGCCGATCCTGGGTGGGCTGGACCTGGTGCCCACCGCCGAGGACGTGCAGAAGGCCAAGGACTTCACCTCCGACCAGGAGGTGCGCTGGTGCCCCGGGTGCGGGGACTACGCGGTCCTGGCCGCCGTCCGCTCGTTCCTCCCGACGCTGTCCATCCGGCGGGAGAACACCGTCTTCGTCTCCGGGATCGGCTGCTCGTCGCGGTTCCCGTACTACCTGGACACCTACGGGATGCACTCGATCCACGGCCGGGCGCCGGCGATCGCGACCGGCCTGGCGGTCTCCCGGCCGGACCTGTCGGTGTTCGTGGTGACCGGGGACGGCGACGCGCTGTCGATCGGCGGCAACCACCTCATCCACGCGCTGCGCCGCAACGTGAACATGACGATCCTGCTGTTCAACAACCGGATCTACGGGCTGACGAAGGGCCAGTACTCGCCGACGTCGGAGATCGGAACGGTCACCAAGTCCACGCCGATGGGCTCGCTGGACCACCCGTTCAACCCCGTGTCCCTGGCCCTGGGTGCCGAGGCCACCTTCGTCGGCCGGGCCATGGACTCCGACCGCAAGGGGCTGACCGCCGTGCTCGAGGCCGCCGCCCGGCACCGCGGGGCGAGCCTGGTGGAGATCTACCAGGACTGCCCGATCTTCAACGACGGCTCCTTCGACGTGCTGCGCCGGCCGGACGACTCCGAGGCGCGGGTCATCCCGCTCGTCGCCGGCCGGCCGATCACCTTCGGCACGGACGGCCGGTGGTGCGTCGTGCGCCGCGGGTTCGGCCTGCAGGTCGCGGTCACCGCCGACGTCGCCCCCGACGACGTGGTGGTCCACGACCCGGCCAACCTGGAGCTGGCGTTCGCGCTGTCCCGGTTGTCCGACCAGGCGCTGGACCACGCGGTCTTCGGCGTGCTCCGCCAGGTGCAGCGCCCCACCTACGACGACCTCGCCCGCGCGCAGGTGCAGCAGGCGGTGGACGGCGGCGGCGGGGAGACCGACGAGGACCTGCTCGGCCTGCTCCACGGAAAGGACACCTGGACCGTCCGCGACGGCTCGGTCCTCCCCGCGGCCGGCGCTGCGGGGGCCGGCGCGTGAGCGGCGATGCGCTGACCCTGGCGCCGGCGCCGCGGTCGGAGGCGGCCGAGCGGGTGCGGGTGGAGGTGCGGGAGTTCCTGGCGGCGGAGGTGGCGGCGGGGTCGTTCGTGCCGCA
>NZ_FOEE01000021.1 GCF_900110555.1 Trujillonella endophytica | reverse complement strand
CGGACCTTGAGCGCGGTCGGGTCGGTGACGTAGCAGGCCAGCGAGTGCTCGCGGAAGATCTCGCTGGGCAGCTTCCCGCCGAAGTCGTGGCCGAGCCAGCGCTGGTTGGTGTAGTGCCGGTCGCAGCGGTCCAGGTAGAACGGGATCCAGCCGATGCCGGCCTCGGACCAGGCGATCTTCAGGTCCGGGTACCTGGTCATCGCGCCGCCCCACAGGAGGTCCTGCGCGGCGAAGGTGGAGACCTGGGTGGCCAGGATGATGATGTTGTCGATGGGTGCGTCGGGGGCGCCGTTGATCGCGCCGAAGCCCTGGCCGATGTGCAGGCACATGACGACCTCGAGCTCCGAGATGGTCTCGAAGAACGGGCCCCAGTAGTCCAGGTTGTGGTAGCTGGGCAGGCCCTGCAGGTGGGGCAGCTCCGGCATCGTGACGGCCTTGACGCCCTTGGCCGCGACGCGCTTGACCTCCTCGACGAGGGCCTGCGAGTCCCACACGGGCAGGATCGCGCAGGGGATCATGCGGCCCGGGTAGGCCGTGCACCACTCGTCGATGTGCCAGTCGTTGTAGGCCTTCAGCATGATGAGGGCGAGGTCCTTGTCCTTCGCCTCCTGGAAGTACCGCGCGCTGAAGCCGGCGAAGGACGGGAAGCACATCGAGGACAGGATCCCGTTGCGGTTCATGTCCTTGATCCGCTCGTGGATGTCGTAGGCACCCGGGCGCATCTCGGCGAACGTGGCGGGGTTCAGGCCCCACTCCTCGTTGGGCCAGCCGACGACGGCGTTGAGGCCGACGGTCCCCATCGAGTTGCCCTGGAACCACCACTTCTCGTAGCCGTTCTCGTCCGGGATGGACTTGGGCGCCTCGTCCTTGTACTTCTCGGGGACGTGGTTCTTGAACATGTCGGGCGGCTCGACGACGTGGTCGTCGATACTGATCATGATCATGTCTTCGACGTTCATGCCCGTACCTCTCTCTTCTGCGACATCTCTGGAAATCCTGCTCGGGAGCTGACGTGCGACGGTGCCGGGCCGGTCACCAGGAGCCGACCTCGGGGATCACCTTGGAGCCGATGAGCTCCAGCTGGGCCTCGGACCCGAGGTCGGGGACCCATCCGTAGACGGTGGTGAAACCGGCGTCGTGCAGGCGGCGGAGCTCCCGGAGGACCCCGTCGACCCCGTCGGGGCCCTCGACGTCGAACGTGAAGAGCGCCGTCTTCTCGATCTCGTCGGGGTTGCGGCCGACCTCCGCGCACCGCTCGCGCAGGCGCGTGATCTTCTGGCCGGCCTCCTCGCCGCCCCACACGTTCATGGCGTCGGCGTACTGGGCGACGAGCTTCAGCGTGCGCAGCTCTCCGCCGCCGCCGATCATGATCCGGGGACGCGGCCGCGAGACCGGCCGCGGCTCGTTGAGCGTCTGGCCCAGCTGGAAGTGCTCGGTCACGATCGGGTCGTCGCTGTCGCTCCACATCTGCGTGCAGATGCGGACCGTCTCCTCCAGCCGCTGGTAGCGGCCGTCGTGGTGGTCGTAGGGCAGCCCCAGGCCGGTGGCCTCCTGCTCGTTCCACCCCTGACCGAGGGCCAGCCAGGTGCGGCCGCCGGAGAGCACGTCGAGGGTGGTGACCATCTTCGCGAGCAGGCCGGGCGCCCGGTAGGTGGCGGCCGTGACGAGGGGCTGCAGCTCGATCGTGGAGGTGTGGCCGGCGAGGTACGCCAGCGTCGTGTACGCCTCCAGCATCGGCTCGTTCTCCTCGCCGATGAGGCTGATCTGCCAGAGGTGGTCGGTGACGCTGAGCCGGGCGAAGCCGACGTCCTCCGCGGCGCGGGCGATGCGGGCGAGGGCCGGCCCCATGTCCTGCGGCTCGCCGAGGTGGGAGTAGTCGTTCAGGTGGAGACCGAGCTTCATGCAGCGCTCCTCGACACCCGGCGGACCTTGCGGATGATTCGACGTGTTGACATCGGTCACATCATCGCGTGCCGACGCTCGGAAGGCAATCGTACGGCTTGCGATAGCGGAGTGTGACCCAGTTCATCCGATGGCGGCAAGGATGTCCGCCGGGAGACGCCGTGTCCATGCCGGCGGCCGACCGTCGCGGGGAGGCGCCGCGGGCCTCGTCGCGGTGGACGACGGTCGAGGAGGAGGAGAGCCGCCTGTCGGAATCGAACCGACGACCTTCTCATTACGAGTGAGATGCTCTACCGACTGAGCTAAGGCGGCGGACGTGCTGGACAAGCCTACGACACCGCCTCCGCGGAGCCGCGCACCGGTCAGCGGCGATCGACGGGGAGTCGCAGCGCCACGGTGAGCGCCTCCACGGCGAACTGCGGCTTCACGTTCTGGTCCAGCGCCGTCCGGCAGGCCAGCACCGCGTCGATCCGCCGCAGCGCGCCCTCGGCGCCGACGCGGGCGGCGAGCTCCTCGGCGTCCGCCCGCCGGTCGGGGTGGGCCAGCGCCGGCGGTCCGATGTCGGAACCGCGGGCGGCCGCGAGCACGAGCGCATCGCGGTAGAGCGCGGCGAGGTCGACCAGCGCGCGGTCGAGGGAGTCCCGGCCCATCCGGGTGGCCCGCGACTTCTGCCGCTTCTCCAGCTCCTTGAGCTGGCCGGCGCCCCGGCTGGCGGCCGCGACCCCCGGGCCGCGGGCGCCCACCCCGAGGCTGGCCTTCACGGCCTCGGTCTCCACCCCGTCGAGGGCCGCGGTGGCCTGGTCGGACTCCTCCTTGGCCGCGGCCACGAGGTCGTCGGCGGCGGTGAGGCAGGCCGCGAGGGACACCAGCGACAGCGGCACGTCGAGCACGGCCTTGCGCGACAGCCGCGCGCCCTCGTCGCGCGCCAGGCGCCGGGCCCGGCCGACGTGCCCGCCCGAGGCCGCCGCGGCCCACGCCGCCATCGCCGGGTCCACCCCGTCGCGACGGGCCAGCACGTCGGCGATGGCCTCCGCCCGCGGGGTGCGCAGCGCGACGACGCGGCACCGCGAGCGGATCGTCACCATGATGTCGTCGGGGTGCAGGCTGGGCGTGCAGAGCATGAAGACCGTCCGCGGCGGCGGCTCCTCGAGCATCTTCAGCACGGTGTTGGCCGCGCGCTCGGGCATGCGGTCGGCGTCCTCGATGATGATCACCTGCCAGCGCCCCTGGGACGGCGCGCGCCCGGCGATCCGGACGATCTCCCGGACGTCGGCGACGCCGAGCGACAGGCCCTCGGGGATGACCGTCTGCACGTCGGCGTGGGTGCCGGCCAGGACCGTGCGGCAGGCGTGGCAGGTGCCGTCGCCGCCCTCGGGGCACTGCAGGGCGGCGGCGAACGCGCGGGCGGCGACCGACCGCCCGGACCCCGGCGGCCCGGTGAACAGCCACGCGTGGGTCATGGCCGTCGGGTCCTCGACGGCCCCGCGCAGGATCGCGACGACGTCGTCCTGGCCGACCAGGCCGTCCCAGACGGTCACCGCGGCAGCGCCGGGTCGAGCAGCGCCGCGACGCGGGCGCGGATGGCGGCGGCCAGGTCGTCGGCGGGGAGGGTCGCGTCCAGCACCAGGTAGCGGTGCGGCTCGGCGGCCGCCAGCTCGCGGAACGTCGCCCGGACGCGCTCGTGGAACTCCAGCGACTCGGCCTCCATCCGGTCGGCGGCGGCCCGGCCCCGGGCCCGGGCCAGCCCGGTCACCGGCGGGAGGTCCAGCAGCACGGTCAGATCGGGCACCAGCCCCCCGGTCGCCCACCGGGACAGCGCGGCCACCTCCTCGCGCGGGATCGCCCGCCCCGCGCCCTGGTAGGCCAGCGAGCTGTCCACGTAGCGGTCGGTGACCACCACCTCGCCGGCGGCCAGGGCCGGACGCAGCACCGCGTCGACGTGCTGCGCGCGGTCGGCGGCGTAGAGCAGCGCCTCCGCGCGCGGGCTCAGCGCCAGGTCGGCCCGGTCCAGCAGCAGCTGCCGGACCACCGTGCCGGCCGGGGTGTCGCCGGGCTCGAAGGTGGCGCGCACGGCGCGACCGCGCCCGGCGAGCTCCTCGGTGAGGAGCCGCACCTGCGTGGACTTGCCCGCGCCCTCCCCGCCCTCGAAGGCGAGGAAGAGCCCGCGGTGGGCGGCGTCGGACACGGGGATGGCGGGCTCCCGGGGAGGCGTGCGGCGGGTCGGGTGCGCCGGTGGGCGCGCGGGCGCCACGGTACCGGCCGGGAGCGACGGTCCCGGTCCGCTCGTAGGGTCGGCGTCGTGGCCGGCCCCGACGTGCCCGCGGGCCGCTGGGACCCGGGGCAGTACCTCCGCTTCGGCGACGAGCGGGCCCGGCCGTTCGCCGACCTCCTCGCCCGGGTGACCGTGGCCGGCCCCCGGGTCGTGGTCGACCTCGGCTGCGGCGAGGGCGGGGCGACCGCGTCGCTGGCCCGGCGCTGGCCCGGGGCGCGGGTCACCGGCGTCGACTCCTCCGCCGAGATGCTCGCCGCCGCGGCCGCGCACGCCGTCCCGGGTCGGGTGTCGTTCGTCGCCGGCGACGTCCGCGGGTGGCGACCGGACGAGCCCGTCGACGTGCTCGTCACCAACGCCGTCCTGCACTGGGTGCCCGGCCACGCGGACCTCCTGCGCCGCTGGGCCGGGGGGCTGGCCCCCGGTGGGCAGCTGGCGCTGCAGGTCCCCGGCAACGCCGGCGCGCCCACGCACCGGCTGCTCGCCGAGCTCTGCGCCTCGGGCCGGTGGGGGGCCCGGGCGGCAGCGGCCGCTCCCCCGCCCCGGCCGGTGCTGGACCCGGCCGGCTACCTGGAGGTGCTCGAGGCGGCCGGGCTGCGCGCCGAGGCCTGGGAGACGACCTACCTGCACGTGCTCACCGGCCCGGACCCGGTGCTCGGCTGGGTCGCCGGAACGGTGCTCCGGCCGGTCCTCGCCGTCCTGGACGACGCCGCGGCCGCCGACCTCACCGCGGCCTACGCGGCGGCCCTGCGAGCGGCCTACCCGCCCCGCCCGGACGGGACGACGGTGCTGCCCTTCCGCCGCGTGTTCGCCGTCGGCACCCGGGCGGCGTAGCCCGGAGCCGTCGGGTCAGCGCGGGTCGAGGCGGTAGGCGTCCGTCCGGTACGGCAGCTCGAGCTCGGCGCGGCCGCGGGTGTCGGGGTGGCGCGCCAGCAGGTCCCGCAGGCCGTCGAGGAACGCCGTCCGCGCGGCGTCGTCCATCGTGGCGACGTAGCTGCGCGTACCGATGCCGCCGACCACCTGCTCCGGGGTCACCCGCTGCACCACCGACGACCGGGCGTGGGTGACGCGGGCCGGGAGCGCGCGCGCGATCGCGTCGACGACGGTCCGGTCGGCCTCGTGCCCGCGGGCCTCGGCGGCGAGCGCCTCCCCCAGGGCCCGCACCCACGCCACCCGCTCGTCCCGGCTGTTCCAGACGAGGCCGACGACCCCGGCCGGCCGCAGCACCCGCCGCAGCTCGGCGGCGGCCCGCGCGGGGTCGAACCAGTGCGCCGCCTGGCCGGCGACCACCGCGTCGACGGAGGCCCCGGCCAGGGGGATCGCCTCGGCCGCGCCGGTGGCCGCCGCCGCCCGCGGCAGGCGCGACCGCAGCTGGGCGAGCATCGGCGGTGCGGGATCGACGGCCACCACCCGGTGGCCTGCGGCCAGCAGCGCCTCGGTCAGCAGCCCGGTGCCGGCGCCGAGGTCCAGCACCCGCCGCGGCCGCGCGCCCAGGAGGTGGCCCACCGCGTCGGCCGGATAGCCCGGCCGGAGCGCGGCGTAGTCGGCCGCGACCGACCCGAAGGACGTGCGGCGCGCCTGCCAGGCGGCCGGGTCCAGCGAGCCGGTCACGGCCGGCTCAGGCCAGCGGCACGGCGTCCGCGGAGGAGGCGGCCTTCTTCGCGGCCGGGGCCTTCTTCGCGGTCGTCTTCTTCGCGGTCGTCTTCTTGGCGGGGGTCTTCTTGGCGGGGGTCTTCTTCGCCGTCGTCTTCCTGGCGGGCTTCTTCGGGGCGCTGCGCCGGTCGGCGAGGAGCTCCGCGGCCCGCTCCAGGGTGATCGACTCGACGTCGTCGCCCTTGCGGAGGCTGGCGTTGGTCTCGCCGTCTGTCACGTAGGGGCCGAAGCGGCCCTCGCGCACCGTGATCGCGCCCTCGGTCACCGGGTCGGGACCCAGCTCCTTCAGCGGCGCCTTCGCCGCGGCCCGGCCCCGCTGCTTGGGCTGGGCGAAGATCGCCAGCGCCTCCTCGAGGGTGACGCTGAACAGCTTGTCCTCGCCCTCGATCGAGCGGGAGTCGGTGCCCTTCTTCAGGTACGGCCCGTACCGGCCGTTGAGCGCCTGGATCTCCTCGCCGTCGGGCGCCGAGCCCACGGTGCGCGGCAGGCTGAGCAGCTTGAGCGCGTCGTCGAGGGTCAGCGTCTCCGGGGACATCGAGGCGAACAGGCTCCCGGTGCGCGGCGCGTCCTTGCTGCCCTCGGGCACCACGGTGGTCACGTACGGCCCGTAGCGCCCGGCCTTGACGACGACGGGATGCCCGGACTCCGGGTCGGTGCCCAGCTCGCGGTCGCTGGACGGGGCGGCGAGCAGCTCGGTGACCTTCTCGGCGGTCAGCTCGTCGGGCGCCAGCTCCTCGGGGATGCTGACGCGCCCGCCGTCCTCACCGGCCTGCAGGTAGGGGCCGTAGCGGCCGACGCGGACGACCACGGGCTCGCCGGCGGGGCCGGTCGCCCGCAGCGGGATGGAGTTGACCCCGCGCGCGTCGATCTCCTCCAGCCGCTGCCCGATGACCTGCTTCAGCCCGCCCGACCGGGCGATCGCGCCGGCGTGCCCGCCCTCGCCGCCGAAGTAGAACTCGGTCAGCCAGGTGACCCGCTGGAGGGTGCCCCCGGCGATCTCGTCCAGCTCCTCCTCGAGGGAGGCGGTGAAGTCGTAGTCGACGAGCTGGGCGAAGTGCTGCTCCAGCAGGTTGACCACGGCGAACGCGACGAAGGAGGGCACCAGGGCGGCGCCCTTCTTCCAGACGTACCCGCGGTCCTGGATGGTCTGCATGATCGACGCGTAGGTCGACGGGCGGCCGATGCCGAGCTCCTCCAGCCGCGCGACGAGGCTCGGCTCGGTGTAGCGGGACGGCGGCGAGGTGGTGTGGCCCTTGGCGTCGAGCTGGCGGGTGTCCAGTTGCTGGCCCCGCTCGACGCGAGGCAGCCGGCGCTCGGCGTCGTCGCTGCCCTGGTCGTCGTCCGTGCTGGCGCCGTTGCCCTCGTCGCGGGACTCGACGTAGGCCCGCAGGAAGCCGGGGAAGGTGATCGTGCGGCCGCTGGCGGTGAACTCGACGGCCTCGTCGGTGGCGCTGCGGCCGGCCAGCCGGATGCTCACCGTCTGCCCGACGGCGTCGGCCATCTGCGAGGCGACCGTGCGCTGCCAGATCAGCTCGTAGAGCCGGAACTCGTCGCGGGCGAGCTGGCCGGCGAGCTGACCGGGCGTGCGGAAGCTGTCGCCGGCGGGGCGGATCGCCTCGTGGGCCTCCTGCGCGCCCTTGGCCTTCTTGGCGTAGCGCCGCGCCTCGGCCGGCACGTAGGCGTCGCCGTAGAGCTCGCGGGCCTGGGTGCGCGCGGCGTTGATCGCCTCGTTCGACAGGTTCGTCGAGTCGGTGCGCATGTAGGTGATGTGACCGTTCTCGTACAGCCGCTGCGCCACCCGCATGACCTGCGCCGAGGACCAGCCGAGCTTGCGGCCGGCGTCCATCTGCAGGCTCGAGGTGGTGAACGGCGCGTACGGCCGGCGGCGGTAGGGCTTCTCGTCGACCCGGCTGACGCCGACCTGGCGGCCCTCGAGGCGGGCTGCCAGCCCGCGGGCGCCGGCCTCGTCGAGGTGGACGACCTCGCCGGTGACCCGGCCGGTGGCCGGGTCGAAGTCGCGGCCGGTGGCGACGCGGCTGTCGTCGACGCTGACGAGCTTGGCGCGCAGCGTCGTCGGCTCGCCCTCGTCGGTACCTGCGGCCTTGCCGGGGACGGCGAAGGTGCCCTCCAGCGACCAGTAGCCGGCGGCGTGGAAGGCCATCCGCTCCCGCTCGCGCTCGACCACGATCCGGGTGGCCACGGACTGCACGCGGCCCGCCGACAGCCTCGGCAGGACCTTCTTCCACAGCACCGGGCTGACCTCGTAGCCGTAGAGGCGGTCGAGGATGCGGCGGGTCTCCTGCGCGTCGACCAGCGCGGTGTCCAGCTCGCGCGGGTTGGCGACGGCGCGGGCGATCGCCTCGGGGGTGATCTCGTGGAAGACCATGCGCCGCACGGGGACCCGCGGCTTGAGCGTGTCCACCAGGTGCCAGGCGATGGCCTCGCCCTCGCGGTCCTCATCGGTGGCGAGGTAGACCTCGCTCGCCTCCTTCACCAGCTGCTTGAGCCGGCTGACCTGCTGCCTGCGGTCGGGGCTGACCACGTAGAGCGGCTCGAAGCCGTTGTCGACGTCCACGCCGAGCCGCGCCCACGCAGCGCCCTTGTGCTCGGCCGGGACGTCCGCGGCGTTGCGCGGCAGGTCACGGATGTGCCCGACGCTGGCCTCGACCATGTACCCGGCGCCCAGGAACTTGCCGATCATCTCGGCCTTCTTGGGCGACTCCACGATGACCAGCGGCCGCCCCCCGGCCGCCGCGGTGCGGCGGCGGGACGGCGCGCGGGTCCCGCCGGCGGTCTCGGCGGCGGGCTCGATGCCGGTATCGGTGCCGGTCGTCGCGGTCTTCGTGGGGGGCACGGTGCTCCTGTCGGTGGTGCTCTGGCTGCGGGTTCCGGCGTCACGACGCCGCGGTACGCCGGATCGCTCGTCCGCCCTCGGCGACGCCACGGTAGGCCACGACCCCGCTACGGCACCGCGTGGCGACCGTGAGCGGGCGTGCCGACACCCGCTCCAATGACCGGCGCGGGCGCCGTGTTCCCGGACCTCACCCCTCATGGGGACCGGCCACCACCACACCGATCGCGGCCAGTGTCGGGCGGTCGGCGGCGAAGTAGTCGCCGTGCCCCATGGTCGCCTCGGTCGGCAGCGTCCTCGCGTCGAGCGGGGAGTCGGGGTCTGCGGGCTGCTCGCCGTGGATCTCCAGCCAGGTGACGGGGTCGAACGGAGCCGAGGCCTCGTACACGTCGTCCACCTCGATGCCGTCGGCGTCGTTGTCGATCCCCGGGCTGCCGGCGAGGACGAGCGCGTCGGCCGCGAGGTGCCCCGCGGCGTCGGCCGCCCGGTCGCTGACCACCGTGCCGTAGCTGTGGGCCACGACCGTCACCCGCGCCGGGTCGTGCGCGCGGGTGGCGGCCACCCCGTCGAGGGTGCGGTCCAGCGCCGCGCCGCCGATCCGCGCCTGGTCGTCGCGCCAGCCCTGCGCGAGGTTCACCGGCGGCCGGTAGCCGAACCAGGCCACCGTGGCGACGGCCAGACCCGGTGCGGCGGCGACGGCCGCGTCCGCGACGGCGGCCGCGTCGTCCGCGACGTCGTCGAGCTCCTGGATCGGGTCGTTGCCGACGCCGGGGACCACCAGCGCGACGGCATCGGCGGTGTCGAGGTTCCCGATGGCGAGCGCGACGAGCTCGTACCCGGGGTCGAACTGGTACAGCTGCACGACCTCGCCGGCCTCCTCCCGGGCGCGGATCTCGTTCGCCGTGGCCGTCGCCACCGCGAAGCCGGGGTCACCCGGCACCACGTCCGCCAGCAGCAGCCGGTTCGCGCGGTCCCGCGCCCATGCCGGGACGCCGTCGAGCAGCCCGATGAGCCCCGGCGAGCCCTCGATCCAGCCGAGTCGCTGCTCCTCCGACATCGCCGACCACCAGGCGGCCACCTCGGCCGGAGCCAGCGGTGGTCGTGCCGGTGGCGCGACCCCGGACAGCCCGACGCGGGCGACCAGCTCCGGGAAGTCGGCCGCCGCCGTGCGGCCGTCGAAGCCCACGCCCGCCAGCACCGCGACCGCGTCGGCGGCCGCGAGGGCGGCCCGGTCCGCGGACAGCAGGGCCTCTCCGGCCAGCTCCCCCGCCCACTGCGCCGCGGCGGCCTGCTCGGCGATCTCGGCGTACTGGCGTTCCAGCGCCTGGGCGGGGTCGAGGGCGGGATCGAGGGGCACCGGCGGCAGCGCGCCCGGTCGGCCGGCCTCGTCCAGGGCGACCGGGATCGCCGCGGCGGCCGCCAGGGCCTCGCCGGCGAGCTCGGTCGCGGTGCGGGCGGCGGCCACCATCCGGTCGGCGTCCTCGAGCGACCGGACCAGCGCGGCGGTGGTCTCGGTGACGACCGTCGAGACCCGCCGCAGGCTGCCGGCGGCCGCGGCACCGGCCGGCCCCTGCCAGCACTCGGTGGTCTCCAGGGTCCGGCCCACGCCCTCCATCCGGCCCCGCCAGGACACCAGGCGCTCCCCGACCGACCCCAGGGTCGCGACCGCGTTGCCCAGGAGTGCGACCTCCCACCGCGCGACGGCGGACACCCCCGAGCTGCTCACGGCGCCGCCACCCCGCCGAGCACGTACAGGTGCCGGTCGGACAGCTGCGCCTCCTGCAGCCGGTAGGAGCGGACGGCGGCGCGGAGGGAGCCGGCGACCGCATCGGTGCCCTCCGCCAGCAGCGCGACCAGCTCCGCCCAGCCGGTGCCGAGTTGCGCGGCGGCGCCCGCGACCTCGCCGTCGGCCGCCGTGCCGAACGTGTAGACCGCCGAGCGGCAGAGGTCGGCCTCGCTCGCGAGCTCGGCGGACAGCGCGGCCAGTTCGTCGGCCAGCCCCTCCAGCGTCTCGAACTGGACGACGATGCTGTCGGACACGACACGACCTCCCGGTGGACGGAACCGGCCCTTCCGGACCGGTGCCGCGGCACGTTAGGGAGCGGCGCCGTTCCCGGGCGTTCGTCGTCCACATCCCGCGGCTGCGTCCACAGCCGCCCACCCCGGACCCCGCGCCGGCCTCCGCCGCCGCAGGATCCGGGGCATGGACTCAGGGAGCGGTCGCGGTGAGCTGCTCGCCGGAGGTCGGGGCCTCCGCGCCACCGACCACGACCGACCGCCGCTTGGAGACGACGATGCCCGCGACGATCACCGCGGCGGCGACCAGCGCGATCAGCACCCGCATGCCGGTGTTCTCGTCCTCGCCGAGCGACAGGCTCACCACGGCCGGGGCGATGATCAGCGCCACCAGGTTCATCACCTTGAGCAGCGGGTTGATCGCCGGGCCGGCGGTGTCCTTGAACGGGTCGCCGACGGTGTCGCCGATGACCGTGGCGGCGTGGGCCTCGCTGCCCTTCCCGCCGTGGGCCCCGTCCTCCACCATCTTCTTGGCGTTGTCCCAGGCTCCACCGGAGTTGGCGAGGAAGACCGCCATCAGCGTGCCAGTCGCGATGGCCCCCACGAGGAAGGCCGCCAGCGGGCCGACGCCGAGGCCGAAGCCGACGGCGACCGGCGCCAGCACGGCCATGAGCCCGGGCGTGGCCAGCTCCCGCAGCGAGTCCTTGGTGCAGATGTCGACCACGCGGCTGTAGTCGGGCCGCTCGCTGAAGTCCATGATCCCGGGGTGGGTGCGGAACTGCTCCCGCACCTCGAACACGACCCGGCCGGCGGCCCGGGAGACCGCGCTGATCAGCAGGCCGCTGAACAGGAACACCACCGATGCGCCCAGCAGGGCGCCGACGATGTTGTTCGGGTTCACCAGGCTGAACGCGTCGCCGAGCGTGGCCTCAGCCTCCTCCAGCGCGACCCCGACCTGGGCGTTGTACGAGCCGAACAGCGCCGTCGCGGCGAGGACGGCCGTCGCGATGGCGATCCCCTTGGTGATGGCCTTGGTCGTGTTGCCGACCGCGTCGAGGTCGGTCAGGACCCGGGCGCCCTCCTCGTCGATGTCGCCGGACATCTCCGCGATGCCCTGGGCGTTGTCGCTCACCGGGCCGAAGGTGTCCATCGCGACGATGACGCCGGCGGTCGTGAGCAGCCCGCACCCGGCGAGGGCCACGGCGTAGAGGGCCGCACCGCCGCCGATGAGGAAGGCCAGGTACACGGCGCCGCCGATGAGCAGGGCCGCGTAGACCGCGCTCTCCAGGCCGAGCGAGATGCCGGAGAGGATGACCGTCGCCGGGCCCGTGAGCGAGCTGCGGCCGACGTCCTTGACCGGCTTGCGCGAGGTCTCGGTGAAGTAGCCGGTGAGCTGCTGGATGGCCGCGGCCAGCACGATGCCCACGAGGACGGACAGGAAGCCCAGCACCTGCGGGCTGACCACCGTGTCCTCGAGGTCGGCGACGCTGGGCAGCACCGTGAACGACGCCGCGGCCACGAGCACCAGCGAGACGACCGCCGAGGTGAAGAAGCCCCGGTTGATCGGCGCCAACCCGCTGGAGTCGTTGCGCCCCGGGTTGCTGGCGAGGACCCCGACGACCGACGCGATCACGCCGACGGCGGCCACGACCAGCGGGAACACCATCCCGTCGGCCCCCAGGAACACCTGGCCGAGGATGAGCGCCGCCACGAGCGTGACCGCGTAGGACTCGAAGAGGTCCGCGGCCATGCCGGCGCAGTCACCCACGTTGTCGCCCACGTTGTCGGCGATCGTCGCGGCGTTGCGGGGGTCGTCCTCGGGGATGCCCGCCTCGACCTTGCCGACCAGGTCGGCACCGACGTCGGCGGCCTTGGTGAAGATGCCGCCGCCGACGCGCATGAACATGGCCAGCAGCGCCCCGCCGAAGCCGAAGCCCTCCAGGACGACCGGCGCGGTCTCGTCGAACAGCAGCAGCGCCAGCGAGGCCCCGAACAGGCCCAGGCCGATCGTGATCATCCCGACGACCCCGCCGGTGCGGTACGCGATGCGGAACGCGGGCACGTACCCGCCGCCGCGCGCGGCCGCCGCGACCCGGACGTTGCCCCGGGTCGCGAGCGTCATGCCGATGAAGCCGACCGACGCCGAGAACAGGGCGCCGACGAGGAAGAAGACCGCCCGCCCCAGCTTGGTGCCCCAGCCGCCCTCGGCGACGGGGAGCACGAGGAGCAGCAGGAACACGACGACGGCGAACAGCCCGAGGGTGCGGAACTGTCTGCGCAGGTAGGCCGCCGCGCCTTCCTGCACCGCCCGGGCGATGTCACGCATCGTCGTCGTCCCCTGGTCGGCGGCCATGACGGCCCGCACCAGGTACGCGGCGAACGCGAGGGCGGCGAGGGAGATGGCGAGGACGACGACGACGAGCGCCACGTCCCCGCTCGACAGAGCGGTCTCCGGCATGTGGTTCCTCCCAGCGGTCAGCGACTGCCGGGACACACGCGCCCCGGACGGCGGAGGTCACGTCCGCTCGGACGGGCTCGCCGGGCCGGACGCCGCGTGAGTGTAAGCGGGATCACACCCGATTCCGGTAGTCCCCCATCGAGACCGTTACGCGACCGGGCCCCGGACGCCGTGCGGTCGGCGCTCTCCCGTGCGTTGCGGGCAGGTGTGACAGTGGAGGGGTGACGACGCTCCAGTCGGTCCGGTCGGCTCCCCCTCCCGACCGCGGCCCCGGCCCCGGTTCCGGGGCCGGCCCCGAGGGGGGCGCAGCGCCGGCGGGGGTCCTGCCCGGGGCCGATCTGCTCGAGGACCTGCTGTCCGGAACGCCGACCGACGAGCAGCCTGTCACCCACGTGCACCGGCTGCCCGTCCGCGAGAGCCGCACCCTGCCCTGGCCGGAGTGGGTGGCCCCGGACCTGCGGCAACGCCTGGAGGACCACGGCGTGCGCGCCCCGTACCGGCACCAGGTCGAGGCCGCCCAGCTCGCGCACGACGGGACGTCGGTGGTGGTGGCGACCGGTACCGCGTCGGGCAAGTCGCTGGCCTACCAGCTGCCCGCGCTGAGCCGGCTGGCCGAGGACGACCGCGCGTGCGTCCTCTACCTGGCGCCCACCAAGGCCCTGGCCCGGGACCAGCTGGCCGCGGTCGCCGCGCTGGCCGACCCGTCGGTACGCCCGGCCGCCTATGACGGCGACACCCCCATGGAGGAGCGGGACTGGGTCCGCCGGCACTCGCGCTGGATCGTGACCAACCCGGACATGCTGCACCGCGGCGTGCTGCCGGCCCACCAGAAGTGGTCCTCGACGCTGCGCCGGGTGGCCTACGTGGTCATCGACGAGTGCCACGCCTATCGCGGGGTGTTCGGCTCGCACGTGGGCCACGTGCTGCGCCGGCTGCGCCGGATCTGCCGCCGCTACGGCGCCGAGCCGGTGTTCGTGCTGGCCTCGGCCACGGTGAGCGACCCCGCCGGAGCCGCCGGCCGGCTGGTCGGCGCCCCCGTCGTGGCCGTGACCGACGACGGCTCGCCCCGCCCCGGGGCCACGTTCGCGCTGTGGGAGCCACCGCTGACCGAGCGCACCGGGGAGCACGGCGCCCCGCTGCGCCGCTCGGCGGCGAACGACACCGCGTCGCTGCTCGCGGACCTGGTGGAGCGGCAGGCGCGCACGCTGGCCTTCGTGCGGTCGCGGCGCAGCGCCGAGTCCGTCGCCGACCAGGCCCGGCGGGTCCTCGTCGAGCGGGGGCGCGCGGACCTGGCCGGACGGGTCGACTCCTACCGCGGCGGCTACCTGCCCGAGGAGCGCCGCGAGTTGGAGCGCGCCCTCTCCTCGGGCGAGCTGCTCGGCGTCGCGACGACCAACGCGCTCGAGCTCGGCATCGACATCGCCGGCCTGGACGCCGTGGTGCTGGCCGGTTACCCCGGCACGCTGGCGTCGCTGTGGCAGCAGGCGGGCCGCGCCGGCCGGGCGCAGCGCGAGTCGCTGGTCGTCTTCGTGGCCCGCGACGACCCGCTGGACCACTACCTCGCCCACCACCCCCGCGCGGTCTTCGGCCGGCCGGTGGAGGCGACCGTCACCGATCCGAGCAACCCCTACGTGCTCGGCCCCCAGTTGTGCTGCGCGGCGGCCGAGCTGCCGCTGGTCCCGGCGGACCTCGCGGAGTTCGGCGGCCCCGTCGCCGAGGCCCGGGTCGAGGAACTGGTCGCCGAGGGCCTGCTCCGGCGGCGGCCGACCGGCTGGTACTGGGCGGGCCGCGGGCGGCCGGACGTGGACATCCGCGGGGACGGCGCCGCTCCGGTGTCGATCATCGAGGGGGCCACCGGCCGGCTCCTGGGCACCGTCGACGGCGGCGCCGCGCACTCGACGGTGCACACCGGCGCGCTGTACGTGCACCGCGGCGAGACGTTCGTCGTCGACGAGTACGACGTCGAGGACGCGTGCGCGGTCGTGCACCCCGAGTCCCCGGAGTGGACGACGGTGGCCCGCGACGTCACCGACCTCTCCGTGGTCGACGTCGACCGGTCGCGCCGGCTGCGCACCGTCACCGCGCACACCGGCGTCGTCGACGTGGTCAACCAGGTGGTGGCCTACCAGCGCCGGCGGCAGGGCTCGGGCGAGGTGCTCGCCGAGTTCCCGCTGGACCTCCCGCCGCGCCAGCTGCGCACCCGCGCGGTCTGGCTGACGCTGGACGAGCGGGCCGTCGACCGCGCCGAGGTCGACGACGCGACGCTGCCGGGCGCCCTGCACGCCGCCGAGCACGCCGCGATCGGCCTGCTGCCGCTGCTGGCGACGTGCGACCGCTGGGACCTGGGCGGGCTCTCCACCGCGGTGCACCCGGACACCGGCGCGGCGACGATCTTCGTCTACGACGGGCACCCGGGCGGCGCGGGATTCGCCGAGCGCGGGTACGCCACGCTCCGCCGGTGGCTGCAGGCCACCCGGGCGACCATCGCCAGCTGCGAGTGCGAGAGCGGCTGCCCCTCGTGCGTGCAGTCGCCCAAGTGCGGCAACGGCAACGACCCGCTGGACAAGGCCGGCGCCGTGCGGGTCCTCGACGTCGTCCTCGACGAGCTCGCGGCCGCCGACGAGCGGCAGGGCGGTGACCTCCAGGACGAGGATCTGCAGGACGGGGACCTGCAGGACGGGGATCTCGGGGACGCCGGGGCGGCTCGCGAGGCCGACGCCGGGGCGGCTTCCGACGCCGATGCCGGGGTGGCTCCCGGGGCCGAGGACGACCTCGTCTTCTGAGCGAGCCCCTCGGCGGCGGTGGTCACCGGACCGGCGCGGGCGCGGGCCTGCGCGGGCCGGACGCCCACGGGGCCCAGCCGCACGGGGACCTCGACGGTCACGGTGACGACCGCACCGTCGTCCACCGCGCAGCTGCGCAGCACCCCTCCGTTCGCCCGTGCCACCTCGCCCGCGACGGCGCAGGCGGCGGGATCACCGACGACCGCCCGGCCCGCACCGGCGAGCGCCGCGAGATCGGCCGCCGCGGCGGCCCGGTGCCGCGCCACCACGGCCGCGCCGACCAGGAAGGCCGCGGCGCCGACCAGCGCCAGCACGGCGGCGACCGCGATGGTCCACACGGTGGCCGACCCGCGCTCCGGGCCGCCGCCCTCCGCGCCGGCGGTCACGGAGCCGCCCCGGCG
Source organism: Trujillonella endophytica (assembly GCF_900110555.1). GTDB lineage: Bacteria > Actinomycetota > Actinomycetes > Mycobacteriales > Geodermatophilaceae > Trujillonella > Trujillonella endophytica. The sequence goes on along the minus strand of NZ_FOEE01000021.1, from coordinate 40,035 downwards.
GCCGGCTCGCGCACGCCGGTCGCGGTGGCGGACACCTCGACCCGCCACGGCAGGGGTCCCAGCGGCGAGATCGTGGCGGAGACGGTGACGCGCACCTGCTCCTCCCCGCCCCCGATCTCGATCCGCGCTCCGGGCGGCGCCGCCCGGCCCGCCAGCTCCGTGACCACGCCGCCTTGCTCGCCGCGAGCCGCCGCCCGGGCGCCCTCCCGGGCGGCGTCGACGCAGCGCAGCTGGGCACCGACCACGACGACCGCGGCGACCGAACCGGCCAGGACCAGCAGCAGCACGGGCAGCACGACCGCCGTTTCGGCCGTGACCATGCCGGCCTCCCCGTGCAGCCTCCGCGGCGCCCGCCACCCCACCGCCCGCCGACGCAGCAACAGCACGGTCAGCCCAGGGTGGAGAGCGCGGAGGCGACCAGGTCGCCGAGCGCGGTGACGATCGACCCGCCCGTGACCACCTTGTAGAGCACCGCGGCGAAGGCGCAGGCGGCGATGGTCCCGACCGCGTACTCAGCGGTGCTCATCCCCGCCTCCGGCTCGTCGACCAGCCTCGCCCACCGGTCGGCCAGCCGCTCGGCCGCGGGCCGATCCGCGGCGCCGCCGTCCCCGGCCCGTTCCGGCGCTGTGGCCTGGTGCTGTTCGGTCATGGGTCCTCCTCGCTCAGGGGCCCGCCGTCCGGGCCGCTGTACCGACCCTCGTGCTGCCCCGGCACCGGGACCACGGGCCGGCGCCGTCTGTGGAGACGGCCCGGGGCTGTGGACGGCGGGACCTCCGGACGGTTCAGGGCAGCACGTCGGCCGCGATGCCCAGCACCATGGGCGCGACCCCGAGGCAGACGAAGGCCGGGAGGAAGCACGCCCCCAGCGGGGCCAGCACCCAGACCCCGGCGGCCCGCACCCGGGCCTCCGTGCGCGCCCGCAGCTCGGCCCGGGAGTCGGTCGCCAGGGCCCGCAGCGCGGGGACGACCGACGAGCCCGACTCGCCGGCCCGCGCCATGACCCGGCCCAGCCCGGCCACGGGACCGGGCACGCCCGCCCAGGCGGCGAGCGCCGCCGAGCCCAGGCGGTAGCGGCCGCCGACCGCCGCGAGCTCGGTGCCGAGCGGGCCAGTCAGCGCGGCGGCCACCGACTCGAGGGCGCCGCCCACCGGCAGGCCCGCCGACAGGCACACGGCCAGGAGGTCGCAGGCGATGGGCAGCTCGTCCTCCAGCCCCGCGTGCACCCGGCGGGCGTCGACCTCCTCCGACCGGCGGAGCAGCCGGTCCACGCCGACCGCGACGGCCACGCCCACCACCAGCCCGAGCACTCCCCCGGCGACCAGCGCGGTCCCGCTGCCGCTTCCCGCCGCCAGCAGCAGCCGCCGCCGCGTGCGGCCCGCGAGGTCGTCGGCGGCGGTCCGCGCGGCCTCCGCCGGCCCGCGGGCCAGCGCACGCGCGCGGGCCGGCCCCGGCGACGGCGCCCAGAGCACGAGCGCCGCGGCCGCGGCGGCGCATCCGGCCGCCAGAGACGCACCGACGCTCACCGCGCCGCCCGGCGCACCAGCCACCCGGTCCAGAGCAGACCCGCCCCCTCGAGCGCGACGCCCACGACCAGCAGCACCTGGCCGGAGCCGGTGGTCGTCAGCACGCCCCAGGGATCGGCGCCCACTCCGCTGCCCATGAGCAGGGCGAGCACCGGCAGCCCGGCCAGCAGCGCCGCGCTGGCCCGCGGACCGGCCAGGGCCGTCCGCAGTTCCAGCCGGTGCCGGCGCCGCGCCCGCAGGTCGTCCTCGACCGCACCGGTCACCGCCGCCAGGGAGCAGCCGGTCCGGACGCTCAGCCGGACCGCGGACGCCAGCCGGGCCACCGCGACCTCCCCGGCCCCGGCGTCCGGCCCGGCCGCCGGGACCGAGGCGGGCGCCCGCACCGCCCGGACGAGCGCGTCGGCACCGGCGGGGTCCGCGCACGCGGCGCCGGCCGCGGCGGCCGCGTCCGCCATCGCGCGCCCGCTGCGCAGCTCGGCGGCCAGCGCGCCCAGTGCCTCGGTGAGGGCATCGACGCGCTGCTCCTCCACCTCCTCGCGGCGGCTCCGCTGCCGGGCCAGCACGGCGCCGCCCACGCAGGCGGCCGCCAGCACCGCGACCAGCGGCGTGCTCGTCGTCGCCGCGGCCAGCGCCGCCGCGGCGGCCGCGACCGCGGGCAGCCGACTCCCCCATGCCACCGGTCGCCGGACCGCCGGCAGCCGGCCGCGGCTGCGCCCGGCCGGCCACAGCAGCAGGGCGCCGGCGGCCAGCAGCAGCGGCACGCCGGGCCCTCCTCCGGTCACGGCCGGCCACCGGTCAGCAGCTGCTCGAGCCGGCCGCGCCCGGGGCAGGCGGCTCCGTCGGCCCGCCAGGCCGGCTCCACCCCGACCAGATCCCCGGCCCGGCGGACGACGCCGATCTCGGACACCCGCCGCACGCCCGCGGTCCGCCGCAGGTGCACCACCACGGCCAGCGCCGCCGCGGTCTGGCTGTGCACCGCGGCACGGTCCAGTCCGGCCGCGACGCCGAGCGCCTCGAGCCGGGCGGGCACCTCGGCTGGCCGGTTGGCGTGCAGCGTGCCGCAGCCGCCGTCGTGCCCGGTGTTCAGTGCGGCGAGGAGGTCGGTGACCTCGGCACCGCGCACCTCCCCGACCACCAGCCGGTCCGGGCGCATCCGCAGGGCCTGGCGGACCAGGTCGCGCAGCCCCACCGCGCCCACGCCCTCGACGTTAGGTGGGCGGGTGACGAGGCCGACCACGTGCGGATGGTCGGGGGTCAGCTCGGGCGCGTCCTCGCACAGCACGATCCGCTCGCCGCGGTCGACCAGCCCGAGCAGCGCCGACAGCAGCGTGGTCTTGCCCGACCCGGTGCCGCCGGTGACCAGGAAGGCCGGCCGCGCGGCGACCAGCGCCCGCAGCAGCGCCGCCGACTCCCCCGGCAGCGTGCCGCGGGCGGCCAGGTCGTCGAGGCCCAGCGAGCAGCGGCGCAGCACCCGCAGCGAGAGGCAGGTACCCCGGGCGGACACCGGCGACAGGACCGCGTGCAGCCGCGTGCCGTCGGGCAGGCCCGCGTCCACCCACGGCGCGGCGTCGTCGAGGCGGCGCCCGGCTGCCGCGGCCAGGCGGACCGCCAGCCGGCGCACCGCGTCGTCGTCGGGAAACCGGACGGCGGCGCGCTCCAGCCCGGCACCGCGGTCCACCCAGACCTCGTCCGGCCCGTTGACCAGCACGTCGCTGGTGCCGGGCGCGCGCAGCAGTTCCTCCAGCGGACCGGCGCCGGCGAGCTCGTCGACCGCCGCCCGGACGGCGGAGAGCACGGTCGCGTCGCCGGCCAGGCTGCCGGCCTCCTCGCGCACCAGGGCTGCCACGGCCGACCGGCTGGGCGACGCCGGTCCGGTGGCCAGCCGGGCCCGGACCCGCTCGACGAGCGGCGGCCCGGTCACGAACGGCTCCCGACCGGCGCCGGCAGCGCCCCGAGCACCGCCCGCGCGACCGCGCCCCACGGTGACCGGTGCCCGACCGGTGGCGGCTCGCCCCGCTCTCCCCGGGCCGGCGCCCAGCGGTCGTGCGCCAGCTCGGCGAGCACCGGCCGCCCCAGCACCCGGGCCACCTCGGGCACGTCGAGGCCGCCCGGCACGCGGCGGACCACCGGACGGGCGGCGGTCCACGGCGTGCGGCCGCCGGCATCGGCGTCCAGGAGCGAGGCCGCGGCGCACGCGGCGCGCACCCGGCCGGGCACGACGAGCACCGCGAGGTCCGCCTCGGCGAGGACGGCCTCGGCGAGGGAGTCCCCTGCCGGCCCCGCGCTGCGGGGCAGGTCGACCACGACGGGCCAGCCGCCCGAGCGGCCCGCCTCGACGACGGCCGCCACGGCCTCGGGCGCCGGCGGCGCGGGCGCCGCCCGGGAGGCGGCGAGGACGCCGACCCCGCCGACGGTGGGGAGGGCCGCCAGGACCGCCTCCCCCGAGACGCGGCCGCGGAGCCCGGCGAGCTCGGGCCAGCGCAACCCGTCGGCGGACTCGGCCCCCAGCAGCAGGTCCAGGCCGCCGCCGAAGCCGTCCCCGTCGACCAGCAGCGCGCCGTGCCCCGCCGCCGCGGCCAGCGCGACCGCGGCCGCGAGGGTGCTGGCTCCCGCGCCTCCGCAGGCGCCCCCCACCACGATCAGCCGGCCCCGCTCCACCGGCTCCCGCAGCGCGGCCCCGGCACGCTGAAGCACCCACGCCTCGTCGGCCGGCAGCACCGCCACCCGCTCCACGCCCAGCTCCACCGCGGCCGCCCAGCCGAGCGGAGGCAGCTCGCCCCGCGCGAGCACCACGACGCCCGGCCGGCGCGGCAGGGCGCGGACCGGCCCGGAGGCCAGGGCGTCGGCGCCGAGGAGCACCAGCGGCGCCTCGCGGTGCGCCCGCCGCAGCGCCGGCCCCGCCGTGGCCACCTCCGGCTCGGCACCGGCGGCGGCGAGCAGCCGCAGCGCCTCGTCGAGGAGTTCCTCGTCGGCGCTCACGAGAAGGGGGCGGACGCGATCGGCTGCGGGCACCCGGCCAGCCCACGACGCGACCGGCGGGAACGCGAGGGATCCGTGGGACCTGTGGACGACCCGATCGGGTGTGGACGGCGGAGGAGCCCCGTTCCACCCCGGGCGTGCCCTTACAGTCGTGAACCGTGACCCGCGCAGCGGCGTTCTTCGACCTGGACAAGACGATCATCGCCAAGTCCAGCACCCTGGCCTTCGGCCGGCCGTTCTTCGACGGTGGGCTGATCAACCGCCGCACCGTGCTCAAGGGCGCCTACGCCCAGTTCGTCTTCTCCCTGGCCGGTGCCGACGCCGACCAGATGGAGCGGATGCGCTCGCAGATCACCCGGATGTGCACCGGGTGGGACGTCGCGACCGTGCACGACATCGTGCGGGAGACGCTGCACGAGATCGTCGACCCGCTGGTCTACGCCGAGGCGGCGGACCTGATCGAGGAGCACCGGGCGGCGGGGCGGGAGATCGTCATCGTCTCCAGCAGCGGCGCCGAGATGGTGGAGCCCATCGGCGAGATGCTGGGCGCCGACCGGGTCGTCGCGACGCGGATGGTGACCGAGGACGGCCGGTACACCGGCGAGATCGACTTCTACGCCTACGGCGAGAACAAGGCGTCAGCGATGCGCGAGGTGGCCGCCCGGAGCGGCTACGACCTGTCCGACTGCTACGCCTACAGCGACTCGATCACCGACCTGCCGATGCTCTCGGCCGTCGGTCATCCCACCGCGGTCAACCCCGACCGCGGCCTGCGCCGGGCGGCCGCCGAGCGCGGCTGGCCGGTCCTGGAGTTCAGCCGCCCCGTGTCGATGCGCTCGCGGTTCGCCGTGCCGGCGGCGCCGGTGGTGACCGGCGCGGCGATGGGCGTCGGCGCGGCCGTCGTGGGCCTGGCCTGGTACGCCCGCCGGCGCGCGCTGCGGGAGACCGCGGGGCCGCCCACCCCGGCGCCGGTGCCCGGGCGGCGTCGCGGCCGCGGCGCCTGAGCCGCACCCTCGTCCCGGCGGGTCACCGCCACTCGCCTCCCCCGCTGGGCCATCCTGCGGGTCGTGCTGACCGTTGCGCTGGCCTGGACGGCGGTCCTCGCCTCCGTCGTCGCCGCCGCGCTGTTCGGCCAGACCGCGCGCGGCGGCGCACCGCGGCGCCGGCGGCGGTCGGTCGCCCGCACCCGCGCGGGGTTGGCGGTCGCCATGTCCGGACCGTGGCTGGTGCTGGTCCTCGGAGTCGCGGCCGGTGCGGTCACCGGGGCGTGGCTCGCCGCGGCGGCGGGCACGGTGGCCGGCGTCGTGGCCGTGGCGACGGCCGGGCTGGTCCTCGTCCCGCGCTGACGCCCCGAGCCGAGTGCTCCCGCGCCGGTCAGCCGCGCACGATCGCCTCGGCGATGGCCAGCCCCTCGACGGCGCCGTGCTCGGTGGCCCGGCAGCAGTGCACCAGCCAGCCGGCCACGCCGTCCGGCTCGCCCGACGCGTAGCCGGCCAGCGCCGCCGCGTAGGCCTCGCGACCCAGCTCGGCGAACCCCATCTCGGGGACGGAGACCGCCTTGGGGTCCAGCCCGCGGTCGATGCCGGTCAGCCGCCCGGCGGCCCGGGCCACCACGCCGTCCGCCGTGCCGAACGGCGCGAGGGCCGCGAGCTCGCCGTGCACCAGCCCGGCCACCAGGACGGCGGGCACCGTGCTGGTGGCGGTGACGAGGGTGAACAGCCCGGACAGCCGCGGGCCCGCGTGCGGCCGCGGCCGGCCGAGCTCCGCGCTGTCGACGAGGTCTGCGGCGGCGAGCACGTGCAGGCGGGCGAGCACCTGGCCCGGCGCGCGCGACCACGTCTCCACGAGCGAGCCCAGCGCCACGGAGGCGCGCAGCGCGCCCTGCACCACCGGGTCCTCCACCGAGCCGGCCCGGATGTCGGCCAGCGGGACGTCGACGCCCTCCAGCGCCGCGGAGGCCCGGGCGCCGCGCAACGCGGACTCGGCGCTGACCTCGGCGGAGCGGTTGCGCATCAGCCGGTGCCGCAGCAGCCGGTCGATCGCCGCCCGGGCCGCCTCGGCGGCGTCGCGCACCCCCGTCAGCTCCAGGAGCGGAGCCAGCGGGTCGGGTGCGGGCGGGCGGGGAGCGGCGGCGGCGCCCGGTCGGAGGGGGATGGTCACGGCGTCGACGGTACGAGGCCTCGCGGGCGGCGGGCCGGGCCCCTCGCCCGGGCCCCCGCCCGGGGCCCCGGCCACGACGGCGGCGGCGCGCCGGCCGCGGGCCCGACTACGCTCCGCCTGCCATGTCGCGTCCGCTCACCCTCCTGCTGGTCCGCCACGGGCAGAGCGAGTGGAACGCCGCCGGGCGGCTGCAGGGCCAGACGGCCGGGATCCCGCTGACCGATCTCGGCCACGCCCAGGCGGCGGCCGCAGCGCGCGAGCTCGCCGGTCTCCGCCCCGGGGTCCTGGTCTCCAGCGACCTGCACAGGGCGCTGCAGACGGCCGAGCACTGCGCGCGCGCCACGGGCCTGCCGGTGAGCACCACCCCGGCGCTGCGCGAGCAGGGGTACGGCGTGCTCGAGGGCCGCCCGTCGCGGGAGCTGTGGGATGTCGTCGACTGGACCGACCCGCACTGGGCGGCCGAGGGCGGGGAGAGCCTGGCAGAACTGCACGGGCGGGTGGCCGCCTACCTGGAGCACCTGTGCGCCGAGCGCCCCGCCGACGTCGTCGCGCTGGTGACCCACGGCGACACGATCCGTGCCGCGCAGGCCGTGGCCGGCGGCCTGGGTCCCGACGCCCTGCCGGCGGTCACCCCGCACAACGGCACGGTGACCCGGCTGGAGATCTGCCGGTGAGCCGGGTGCTGGTTCTCGGCGGGTCCCGGTCGGGAAAGTCCGCGCACGCGGAGGCGCTCGTCGCCGACGCCCCCGACGTCGTCTACCTGGCGGCCGGCGCTCCGGTTCCCGGCGACGCCGAGTGGGCGGCGCGGGTGGCCGCCCACCGCGCCCGGCGCCCCGCCTCCTGGACGACGCTGGAGACCACCGCTCCCAGCGAGCTGCTGCGCCGGGGCACCGTCCTGGTCGACAGCGTGACCACGTGGGTCGCGGCCCTCCTGGACGAGAGCGGCGTGTGGGCCGACGAGTCGGGGGCGACGGAGCGCCTGGCCCGCCGCTGCGACGCCCTCGTGGAGGCGTGGACGATGACGCCCGCGCACGTCGTCGCCGTGAGCGACGAGGTCGGTCTGGGCGTGGTGCCGGAGACGCGGTCCGGGCGGCTGTTCCGGGACACGCTCGGCACGGTCAACCAGCGACTGGCGGGCACCGCCGACGAGGTGTGGTTCGTGGTCGCCGGACTGCCCCAGCGCCTGCGGTGACCGTGCCGGACGACGCTGCGCCGGACGGCACCGGGCGGGGCGATGCTGTGCCAAGACGGCGCAGACCGTGGGCCGGGCCGCTGGAGTCCGCGGCACTGCTCACCGTGCTGCGGGTGCCGGCCGGCGCGGCGGCCTCGACCCGCGGGGTGCTGCCCTGGGCGCCGCTGGTCGGGCTCGTGCTCGGCGGCCTGGCCGCGGGTGCCGGGGAGGCGGGCGCCGCGCTCGTCTCGCCGCTGACCGGCGCGGTGCTCGCCGTCGCGCTGACGGCCGCGCTCACCCGGGGCCTGCACCTGGACGGGCTGGCCGACACCGCCGACGGGCTCGGCCCGCTGCGCGGGCGGGAGCGTGCCCTGGAGGTGATGCGGCAGGGCGATGTGGGGCCGTTCGGGGTCCTGACGCTGGTCCTCACGCTGCTGCTGCAGGTCGCCGCCGGCGCCGCGCTGCTGGGCACGGACGGCGGCTGGGTCGCGGTGGCGACCGCGGTCGTCGTCGCCCGCCTGGCGATGACGCGGTGCGGGCTGCGCGGCGTGCCCACGGCCCAGGGGTCGTCACTGGGCCGGGCAGTGGCCGGCACGGTCTCGGCGCCGTGGCTGGCCGGTGCGCTCGTCGTCGCCGCCGCCGTGATCGCGGGTGTGGCGGCCCTGGTCGCGGGACCGGGCGCGGTCTGGCGACTGCTCGTCGCCGCGGCGGCGGGGCTGCTCGCCGCCGAGCTGCTGCGGGCGCGCGCGAGTGCCCGCCTCGGCGGGGTCAACGGGGACGTGATGGGGGCGATGGGCGAGGCGGCGGCGACCGTGGTCCTGCTGGTCGCCGCCGCCCTCGCCCAGCCGGTCGGCTAGCGCCGGCGCAGCAGTCCGCTCACCAGTCCGCCGAGGCCGCCCGCGGCCGGTGCTGCGGCCCGCCCGCGACCCGCCCGGCCACCGGTGCCCATGCCGGTCGAGCGGCCCACACCCCGTGCGGGGCGCGCGCCGGTGCGCCCGCCGCGGGCGGCTCCCCGTGCGGCGCTCTCTGCAGTGCCCATCAGTCGGTTCAGGATGCTCATGGGGAGGGGATGCCCGGAGTAACCGGGTGCTACCCCTCGGACCGCCCGGTTCCGGCGTGTCGTGACGCTGTGCGAGCGGCGCTCAGGCCGGGGCTCCCGACGGCGCCGGGGTCTCCCCGCCCTCCAGGTCGCCCTCCGTGTCGAGGTAGGCCTGGCGCAGCGCCCCCAGCAGCGCCGGGTCGGGCTCCGCCCACATCCCGCGGTCCACGGCCTCCAGCAGCCGCTCGGCGATGCCGTGCAGGGCCCACGGGTTGGACCGCTCGAAGAACTCGCGCTGCTCGGCGTCGAGCACATAGGTCTGCGTGAGCTTCTCGTACATCCAGTCGTCGACGACGCCGGTCGTGGCGTCGTAGCCGAAGAGGTAGTCCACCGTCGCGGCCAGCTCGAACGCCCCCTTGTAGCCGTGCCGCCGCATCGCCGCGAGCCACTTGGGGTTCACCACCCGGGCGCGGAAGACGCGGGCGGTCTCCTCGCCCAGCGAGCGCGTCCGGACCGCCTCCGGCCGGGTCGAGTCGCCGATGTAGGCACGGGGCGCCCGGCCGGTCAGCGCGCGGACCGTGGCCACCATCCCGCCGTGGTACTGGAAGTAGTCGTCGGAGTCGGCGATGTCGTGCTCGCGGGTGTCGACGTTCTTGGCCGCCACCGCGATCCGCCGGTACGCCGCCTCCATGTCCGGCCGGGCCTGGACGCCGTCCAGCCCGCGGCCGTAGGCGTAGCCGCCCCACACCGCGTAGACCTCGGCCAGGTCGGCGTCGCCGCGCCAGTTCCGGCTGTCGATGAGCGGCAGCAGCCCGGCCCCGTACGCGCCGGGCTTGGAGCCGAAGACCCGGGTGGTGGCCCGGCGGCGGTCGCCGTGCGCGGCCACGTCGGCGTCCACGTGGGCGCGCACGAAGTTCTCGTCGTCGGACTCCGAGGACAGCTCCGCCACCAGGGTCACCGCGTCGTCGAGCATGGTCACCACGTGCGGGAAGGCGTCCCGGAAGAAGCCGCTGATCCGCACCGTGACGTCGATCCGCGGCCGGCCCAGCTCGGACAGCGGGATCGGCTCGAGACCGGTCACCCGGCGGGAGGCGTCGTCCCACACCGGCCGGACCCCGAGCAGCGCGAGCACCTCGGCCACGTCGTCGCCGGAGGTGCGCATGGCCGACGTCCCCCACACCGACAGCCCCACCGACCGCGGGTGCTCCCCCGTGTCGGCCAGGTAGCGCGCGACCAGCGACTCGGCCATCGCCTGGCCGGTCTCCCAGGCCAGCCGCGACGGCACCGCGCGGGGGTCGACGGAGTAGAAGTTGCGGCCGGTCGGCAGCACGTTGACCAGCCCGCGCAGCGGCGAGCCCGACGGGCCGGCGGGCACGTACCCGCCGTCGAGGGCGTGCAGCGTGGCGTCCAGCTCGTCGGTGGTGCGGGCCAGCCGCGGCACCACCTCGGCGACGGCGAACCCCAGCACCGCGGCGACGGCCTCGTCGTCGCGCCCCAGCACCGACCGCACCACGCCGGGGACCGCGGACGCCGTCCACCCCGCCGACTCCATGCCGGCCACCAGCGCGTGCGCCTGCTCCTCCACCGCGTCGGTCGCGCGCAGGCCGGCGCTGCCGTCCTCGGCCAGGCCGAGCGCCTCGCGCAGCCCGGGCAGCGCCACCGCACCGCCCCAGATCTGCCGGGCGCGCAGCATCGCGAGCACCAGGCCGACCCGGTCGTCGCCCTCCGGCGGGGAGCCGAGCACGTGCAGGCCGTCGCGGATCTGGGAGTCCTTGATCTCGCAGAGCCACCCGTCGACGTGCAGGATCATCTCGTCGAAGTGGTCGTCCTCCGGCCGCTCGTTCAGCCCCAGGTCCGAGTCGAGCTTCGCGGCCTGCAGCAGCGTCCAGATCTGCGCGCGGACGGCGGGCAGCTTCGCCGGGTCCATCGCGGCAACGTTGGCGTGCTCGTCGAGCAACTGCTCCAGCCGCGCGATGTCGCCGTAGGTCTCGGCGCGGGCCATCGGCGGCACCATGTGGTCGATCAGGGTGGCGTGCGCCCGCCGCTTGGCCTGCGAGCCCTCCCCCGGGTCGTTGACCAGGAACGGGTAGACCAGGGGCAGGTCGCCGATCGCGGCGTCCGGCGCGCACGAGGCCGACAGGCCCACGGTCTTGCCGGGCAGCCACTCCATGTTGCCGTGCTTGCCGACGTGCACCAGAGCGTGCGCGCCGAACTCCGACCGCAGCCACCAGTAGGCGGCCAGGTAGTGGTGGCTGGGCGGCAGGTCGGGGTCGTGGTAGATCGCGATGGGGTTCTCGCCGAAGCCGCGCGGCGGCTGCACCATGACGACGACGTTGCCGGCGCGCAGGGCGGCGAACACGATGTCGCCCCGGTCCACGAACAGCGAGCCCGGCGGCCGGCCCCAGTGCTCGACCATCGCCGCCCGCAGGTCCTCGGGCAGCGTCTGGAAGAAGGCCCGGTACCGCGCCGCGGGGATGCGCACCGGCTGACCCGACAGCTGCTCCTCGGTCAGCCAGTCCGCGTCCTGCCCGCCGGCCGCGATCAGCGCGTGCACCAGCGCGTCGCCGTCCAGGTCGGCGACGCCGGGCAGCGCGCCCGGCCCGTCGAACGGGCCGATGTCGTAGCCCGCGCCGGCCAGCGCGGCGAGCAGCCGCACCACCGACGCCGGGGTGTCCAGCCCGACGGCGTTGCCGATCCGCGAGTGCTTGGTCGGATAGGCCGACAGCATCACCACGATCCGCCGGTCGGCCGGGGCGGTGTGCCTCAGGCGGGCGTGCGCCACCGCGGTGCCCGCCACCCGGGCCGCGCGCTCGGGATCGGCGACGTAGGAGGTCAGCCCGTCGTCGTCGGTCTCCTTGAACGAGAACGGCACGCTGATCAGCCGGCCGTCGAACTCCGGGATCGCCACCTGGTTGCCGACGTCGAGCGGGGAGAGCCCGTCGTCGTCGGCCAGCCACTCCGCGCGCGAGCGGGTCAGGCACAGTCCCTGGATCACCGGCACGTCCAGCGCGGCGAGGGCGCCGACGTCCCAGGCGCCGTCGTCCCCACCGGCCTGCGCCGTCGCCGGGCGGGCGCCACCGGCGGCGAGCACGGTGACCACCAGGGCGTCGGCGCCGCGCAGCGTCTCCAGCAGCCCGGCGTCGACCGACCGCAGGCTGGAGGTGAACACCGGCAGCGCGGACCCGCCGGCCGCCTCGATCGCGGCGCAGAGGTCCTCGACGAAAGCCGTGTTGCCGGCCAGGTGGTGGGCCCGGTAGTAGAGGACGGCGATCCGGGGGGCGGGGGCGGGTGGCGCCTCGGTGGTCGCCGGCCGCTCCAGCACGCCCCAGTCCGGGGCCACCGACGGCGGCTCGAACCCCTCGCCCGTCAGCAGCACGGTGTCGGAGAGGAACCGGTGCAGCTGGACGAGGTTGTCCGGCCCGCCCTGGGCGAGGTAGCCGTGCGCCTCGGTCGCGACCCCCATGGGCACGGTCGAGAGCTCCATCAGCTCGGCGTCGGGCACCTGCTCGCCGCCCAGGACGACGACCGGCGCGGGCCCGGCGAGCAGCGGGGCGAGCACGTCCTCGTACTGCCGGCGCACCCCGAGGATGCGGACGACGACGAGGTCGGCGCCGGCGACCAGCTCCGCCATGCCGTCGTCGCCGAGCCGGACCGGGTTGCCCGGGCGCCAGGCGGCGCCGCTGGCCCGGGCCGAGAGGAGGTCGGTGTCACTGGTGGAGAGCAGGACGAACACGCAGCGGTCCCTCACTCGGGGTCCGCGCCCCGGGTCGTCGCGACGGCAGCCGTGGTGTCTGGCTCCCCCCGGAGGGGGTCACAGTGGCGGGACCGCGCCGGACTCGCACCGGCTTCCCACGTGCACTGCCGTGATGTGCGGGGGACGCTACCGCCCCGCCCCGCGCAGGCCCGTCGGCCGCTCTGCGCCCAGCCCTCCTCCCCCGTGCCGGACCACCGGCTCCTCCCGCAGCCCCCCTGCCCATCCGGCCCGGGCATGTGTACTGTCCCGCCCCAGTTAGGTGAGGCTAACCTAGATTGGGAGTCGATTGGTGACGGAGCACACGCCGAGTTCGCACTTGTTCTCCGGAGGGACGGTCGACCACTACGCCGCGGTGATCACCGCGGCGCTCGGTGCGCTCACCGACCGCGTCCGGGTCGTCCGGCGGCCCCGGTCGGGCGCCGCGCAGGAGGACCTGGAGGACCTCGTCGCCGGCGTGGACCTGGACGCCCCGCTCGGGAACACCTTCTCCGCGCTCAAGGAGACCTCCCGGCTCTACCTGGAGCACGCGGTGTGGTTCCACGAGCCCGGCTACGTCGCCCACCTGAACTGCCCGGTGGCGATCCCGGCCCTCGCGGCCGACCTGCTCGCGTCGGCGGTCAACACCTCGGTCGACACCTACGACCAGTCGACGACCGCCACGCTCATGGAGCGCCGGCTCGTCGCCTGGACCGCCGCCCGCGCCGGCCTCGGCCCCGCCGCGGACGGGATCTTCACCAGCGGCGGCACCCAGTCCAACCTGCACGCGCTGCTCCTGGCCCGGGACGAGACGCTCGCCCGGCTGCCCGGCGGCACCCTCCCCGCGGGTGCCCGGCTGCGCATCCTCGCCACCGGCCAGTCGCACTTCAGCGTCGCCAAGTCCGCCCGGCTGCTCGGGCTCGGCGCCGACGCGGTCGTGCCGGTCCCGACCGACGAGCGGCACCGGATGGACCCGGTGGCGCTCGCGGAGGCCGCCGCGCGCGTCCGCGCCACCGGCGACGTCGTCATGGCGGTGGTCGCCACCGCCGGCACCACCGACCTCGGCCGGATCGACCCGCTGCCGGCGATCGCCGACGTCGCCCGCGACCTCGGCGCCTGGCTGCACGTCGACGCCGCGTACGGGGGCGCGCTGCTGGTGTCCCGCCGGCGGCGGCACCTGCTCGACGGGATCGAGCGCGCCGACTCGGTGACCGTGGACTTCCACAAGGGGTTCTTCCAGCCGGTCGCCTCCTCGGCGGTGCTGGTGCGCGACGGCGCCACGATGCGGCACGTCACCCACCACGCGGCCTACCTCAACCCGCGCGGCGAGCGGGCGCCCAACCAGGTCGACCGCAGCCTGCAGACCACCCGCCGCTTCGACGCGCTCAAGCTGTGGGTGACGCTCCGCGCGATGGGCGCCGACGCGATCGGCGACGCCTTCGACGCGTGCCTGGACCTGGCCACGCAGGTCGCCGAGGACCTCGGCGCCGCACCGGACGTCGAGGTGCACAGCGCGCCGACGCTGAGCACGGTGCTGTTCCGCTGGACCCCCGCGGCCCTGGACCCCGCGGTCGCCGACGGCCTGGTCGCCGGGATCCGCGAGCGGCTGTTCGACGAGGGCGAGGCGCTGGTGGCCCGGACCGTCGTCGACGGGCGGCCGTGGCTGAAGTTCACGCTGCTGGACCCGGGGACCACCCGCGACGACGTCCGCGCCGTGCTCGACCTCGTCCGCGCGGCGGGCGCGGAACTGCTCGAGGGCACGCCGGCCCTCGTGCGCGAGGAGGTGCTGGCGTGAGCGCCGCGCCCGGCGCGCCGGTGCACGACTTCGTCGCCGTCGGCATCGGGCCGTTCAACCTCGGCCTCGCCGCGCTGACCGCCCCCCTGCCCGACCTGTCGGGCGTCTTCCTCGACGAGCACGAGGAGTTCGCCTGGCACCCCGGGATGATGATCCCGGGCACGACCGTGCAGGTCCCGTTCCTGGCCGACCTGGTCACCATGGCCGACCCCACGTCGCCGTACTCGTTCCTGGCCTACCTCAAGGCCACCGGGCGGCTCTACCCGTTCTACATCCGCGAGGACTTCCACCCGCTGCGCGCGGAGTACGACGCGTACTGCCGCTGGGTCGCCGGGCGCCTGCCGGGGCTGCGATGGGGCCGGCGCGTGGAGCGCGTCGAGCACGACGCGGCGCGGGGCGTCTACGCGGTGCACGCCCGCGACGTGCGGTCCGGCGCGGCGGAGGTGCACCTGGGCCGGCGGCTGGTCCTCGGCGTGGGGACGGCGCCGGACGTGCCGGGACCGCTGCGCGACCTGCCCGGCCCGGCCTGGCACACGTCGTCCTACCTGCAGCACAAGGAGGAGCTGCAGACGCTCGGGCACGTGACGGTCGTGGGCAGCGGGCAGAGCGCGGCCGAGGTCTACCTCGACCTGCTCACCGACGCCGAGCGGCTGGGCTACCGGGTCGACTGGATCACCCGCTCGCCCCGGTTCTTCCCGATGGAGTACACGAAGCTGACCCTGGAGATGACCTCTCCGGAGTACGCCCGCTACCACCACGGCCTGCCGATGGCCCGGCGCGACGCCCTGGCCCGCGAGCAGCGCTCCCTCTACAAGGGCATCAGCGGCGACCTCGTCGACGCCGTCTACGACACGCTGTACCGCTCCGGCCGCCGCGGCGAGGTCCCGACGTCGCTGCTGACCGGCGTCGAGGTGCGCGGCGCCCGGTGGGACGCCGAGCAGCGGCGGTACGAGCTGCACCTGCACCACGCCGAGCAGGGCCGCACCGCCACGCGGACGACGCGGGGGCTGGTGCTCGCGACCGGCTACCGCGCCTCCGTGCCGGCCTTCCTCGACCCGGTCCGCGACCGCATCCGGTGGGACGCCCGCGGCCGCTACGACGTGGCCCTCGACTACGCCGTCGACGTCACCGGCCGCGAGGTCTTCGTGCAGAACGCCGAGGAGCACACCCACAGCCTCACCGCGCCGGACCTCGGCATGGGGGCCCACCGCAACTCGGTGATCGTCAACGCGATGTGCGGCCGCGAGGTCTACGCCGTCGAGACGCACATCGCCTACCAGGACTTCGGCCTAGGGGACGACGCCGACTCCGCGGCACCGGACGGGGCGGCGCTCACCGCGGCGGGGGCCGCCCGATGAGCGCCCTCGCCACCCCGTGGGCCGCCGGCACCCCGGTCGGGGTGCTCACGCTCGAGCCGCTGGACGTCGACCGCGACCTCGACCCGCTGCACGCCTGGGTCACGCACCCGCGGTCGGTCTACTGGCTGATGCAGGGCGCGAGCCGCGCCGACGTCCGGTCCGCGTACGCCGCGATCGCGGCGGATCCGCACCACGACGCCTGGCTGGGGCGCGTCGACGGCGTCCCCGCGTTCCTCGCCGAGACCTACGACCCGCGGCACCGCGAGCTGGTCGGCGTGTGGGCCGCCGGACCCGGTGACGTCGGGATGCACGTGCTCGTCGCGCCCCCGGCCGACGGGAGCGCCCCGGTCCCCGGGTTCACCTCCGCGGTGATGGCCGCGGTGGTGCGGTTCGCGCTGGACCGCCCGGGCGCGCGCCGCGTGGTCGTGGAACCCGACGCCCGCAACGCCGCGATCCGGGCCAAGAACCGGGCGGCCGGCTTCGTCGAGCACGAGCCGATCGACCTCGGGCACAAGACGGCGATGCTGAGCACCTGCACCGCCGCGGCGTTCGCGGCGAGCGAGCTCGGCGGGGTGCTGTCGTGACCGCCGGCGTGGCCGAGCGGGACGACCTGACCGCCGACCTCGGCGCCGCGCACCTGGAGCCTGCGGCGATGGCCCAAGCGCACCGGCACGTCGTCACCAAGGCGATCTCCGAGTTCGGCCACGAGCGGCTGGTCTCCCCCGAGCCGACCGACGGGCCCGCGGACGCGCTCGGCCGCACCCGGTGGTCGCTGACCACCGCGCCCGGGGTCCGGTACCGGTTCGCCGCTCGGGTGCTGCCCCTGGAGCACTGGGACGTCGTCCCCGCCTCGGTGAGCCGCAGCATCGACGGCGCCGACGCCCCGCTGGACGCCCTCGCGCTCGTCGACGAGCTGCAGGCCGACCTCGGGATCCCCGACCCGCTGCTGGGCACCTACCTGGAGGAGGTCAGCGCGACCCTCGCGGGCGCCGCCTGGAAGCTGCACCACCGCCGGGCCGACGCCCGGGAGCTGGCGCGCGCCGACCTGCAGACCGTCGAGCGGTCCATGACCGAGGGCCATCCCGCCTTCGTCGCCAACAACGGGCGGATCGGCTTCGGGCTGGCCGACTCCGCCGCGTACGCCCCCGAGGCCGGCAGCCCGGTGCGGCTGGTCTGGGTCGCGGCGCGGCGGGAGTCCACGCACCTGGCCTGCGGCGCCGGCGTCGACGAGGAGCGGCTCTACGCGGGTCAGCTCGGCGCGGAGCAGCTCGCCCGGTTCGCCGGCCGGCTGCGGGCGCTGGGCCTCGATCCGGCCGACTACCTGTACGTGCCGGTGCACCCGTGGCAGTGGGACCACCGGCTGGCCGTCACCTTCGCCGCCGATCTCGGCCGGCGCGACCTCGTGCCCGTGGGCCTCGGCGAGGACCGCTACCAGGCCCAGCAGTCGATCCGGACGTTCTTCGACCTCGACCGCCCCGACCGGCACTACGTGAAGGTGGCGCTGGCGATCCAGAACATGGGCTTCCTGCGCGGGCTCTCGCCGGCCTACATGCGCCCGACCCCCGCCATCAACGACTGGGTCGCCGGCGTCGTCGACGGCGACCCGGAGCTCGCCGGGTTCGGCATCCTGCGCGAGCTGGCCTCGATCGGCTACACCGGCGACGCCTACCACCGGATGGCCGCGCGCGGGGTGCGGGGCCCCCACCAGAAGATGGTCGCCGCGCTCTGGCGGGAGAGCCCGGTGCCGCGGCTGGCGCCCGGCGAGCGGGCCATGACGATGGCGGCGCTCCTGCACCGCGACGCCGAGGGCCGCTCGCTGGCCGGCGGGCTGATCGCCGACTCGGGGCTGGACCCGGCCGAGTGGCTGCGGCGCTACCTCGACGCCTACCTCCGCCCGGTCCTGCACTGCCTGCTCGCCCACGACCTCGCGTTCATGCCGCACGGGGAGAACGTGATCCTCGTGCTGCGCGGCTCGACGCCCTCCGGCGCCTTCATGAAGGACATCGGCGAGGAGGTCGCGGTGTTCGGCGACCGGCCGCTGCCCGCCGACGTCGAGCGGGTGCGCGTGGACCTGCCCGACGACGTCCGGCTGCTGTCGGTGTTCACCGACGTCTTCGACGGGTTCCTGCGCTACCTGGCCGGGATCCTGGACGCCGACGGGCTGCTGCCGGCGGGCGAGTTCTGGCGCGGCGTCGCCGGGTGCCTGCTGGACCACCGGGCGGCGCATCCGGACCTGCACCGGCGCTTCGACCTGTTCGCGCCGGAGTTCGCGCACTCCTGCCTGAACCGGCTGCAGCTGCGCAACACCCTGCAGATGGTCGACCTGGCCGACCAGGCGTCGTCCCTGCAGTACGCGGGGACCCTGGCCAACCCCGTCGCCCCGTACGGCCCGCCCCGGTGACGCGGCACGACGTCGTCCGCGACGCGTGGGGCGTGCCGACCGTCCGGGCCGGGTCGCTCGACGACCTGGCCTGGGCGCAGGGCCGGACCACCGCCGTCGACCGGGCGTGGCAGCTGGAGGTCGAGCGCTGGCGCAGCGAGGCGACCCTGGCCGCGCACGTCGGCGCGAGCGAGCTCGCCTGGGACACCTTCGCCGCCCGCGCCCGCCTCGACGACACCGCCCGCCGCTGCTTCGACACCCTCGACCCGGCGACCCGTCGCTGGGTCACCGCCTACGTCGAGGGCGTGCGCGAGGGACTCGCCGAGGGCGCGGCCCGCTCCCCCGAGCTGCAGGCGCTCGGATGGGCGGGCGGTGGGCGCGGCGGCTGGCGGCCGTGGACGCCCCTCGGGATCTTCTCGGTGCACCACGTCCTGTTCGGATCGATCGGGACGACGGTGTGGCGCGGCCACCTGCTGCGCTCCTTCGGACCAGGGCTCGGGCGCGATCTCGCCCGGGCCCTCGGGCTGGGCCCGCCCGACGGCAGCAACGCCGTCGCGGTGACCGGGGCCCGGACGGCGTCGGGGCTGCCGCTCGTGGCCGGCGATCCGCACCGGGTCCTCGAGCGCCCGGGCGTCTACCAGCAGGTGCACCTGGTGGCGGACGGGCCGGACGGCGTCGACGTCGTCGGGCTGGCCTTCCCCGGCGTCCCGGGCGTCGCGCACTTCGGTCACACCGGGACCGTCGCGTGGGCCGTGACCAACGCGATGGCCGACTACCAGGACCTCTACCGGGAGCGGCTGCGCCGGGACGGGGACCGGCTGCTGGCACTGGGGCCCGACGGCGAGGAGCCGGTGGACGTCGCGACGGTCCGCCTGGACGTCCGCGACGGCGAGCCGGTGACCGTGGAGACGGTCGAGACCGCCCGGGGCCCGGTGATCGTCCCGGACTGGGCCTCCCCCGACGGGGGCGGACCAGAGGCGCTGAGCCTGCGGGCACCCGGCCGGGTCGACGCCGCGCTCGGGTTCGAGGCCCTGCCGCTGCTGCTGCGGGCCCGCACCTCGGCCGACGTCGAGGCCGCGCTGGCCTCGTGGGTGGAGCCGGTCAACAGCGTGCTGGTCGCCGACACCACCGGCGACGTCCGCCAGCTCCTCGCCGGCCGGGTGCCCGACCGGGCGACCGCGAACCGCTGGCACCCGGTGCCGGCGTGGGAGCGGGAGTACGCCTGGCGCGGCGCCCACCCGGTCCCGCCGGGGCTGCGGATCACCGATGCGGAGCCCTGGGACGGCGTCGCGGTGACGGCCAACGACGAGCGTCCCGACACCGCCGCGCACGGCACGGTGTTCGCCCCGCCGCACCGCGCGGCCCGCATCCGGGCGCTGGTCGGCGACCGCACCGGCCTGACCTCCACCGACCTCGCCGCCGTCCTCCTGGACACCGCCACGCCGGCGACCGGGCTGCTGGACCTCCTCCGCGCGACCGCCGTCCCCGAGGCCGGCACCCCCGGCGCCGGGCTGCGCGAGCAGGTGCTGGCCTGGGACGGCCGGATGGACGCCGCCGGCCCGGGCGCCGGGGCGTTCGCCGCGTGGCGGACGGCGCTCGTGCGCCGCGTCGTCGGCCTGCCACTGCTCGAGCCGCTGCACGCCCCCGCGGGTGCCCCCGAGATCCTGGCGCCGTGGCTGTCGCCGGTCGAGCGGGTCGGCTCGGCGCTGGAGCCGCTGCTGGCGGTGCTCCCCCGGCACGGCGTCGACGTCGGCGCCCTCGTCGCGGCGGCCCTGGCCGACGCCGCCGCCGTCCCCGCGCCGGAGTGGGGGGCCACGCACCGGCTGCGGACCATCCACTCCCTCGACGGCACCCCGTGGGAGGGCGCCGTCGTCCGCCCCGCCGACGGCACCCCGCTGGACGGCGACACCGACTGCGTCCGGGCCACGGTGAGCCTGCCCGGGCTCACCGACCTGTGCCTGCGCGGCCCGGTCGCCCGCTACGTCTGGGACCTCGCCGACCGCGACGCCAGCCGCTGGGTGGTCCCGCTGGGCGCCGACGGCGTCCCCGGACCGCACGCGGAGGACCAGACCCCCCTGTGGACCCGCGGGGACCTCGTCCCCGTCCCGAGCACCGCACCGACCCCGAGGAGACGACCGTGACCGACGCCCGCATCGCCGAGGGCCGCCACCCGTTCGGCGACGGCCGCACCCTGGAGGTGCGCCGGCTCGACCCCGACCGCGACGCGCCGCTCGTGCACTCCTGGGTGCGCGACGAGCGCGCCCGCTTCTGGGGGATGACCGACTCCACCGAGGAGCAGGTGCGCGAGATCTACGGGTTCGTCGACTCCCTCGACACCCACCACGCCTACCTGGTGTCGGTCGAGGGCGCCGCGGTCGCGCTGCTGCAGACCTACGAGCCCGCCGCCGACCCGGTCGCCGAGGTCTACCCGGTGCGCGACGGCGACCTCGGCATCCACCTGCTGCTGGCGCCCAGCGACGCCCCGGAGCCGGGCTTCACGGAACGCTTCGTCGCAGCGGCCGGCGCCGTGGTGCTGCAGAACGCGGACGTGCGGCGCGTCGTCGTCGAGCCCGACGCGGCCAACGACCGCGCCCTGGATCGGGCGCGCCGCACCGGCTTCGACGTCGGCCCGCAGGTCGACCTCGAGCACAAGCGCGCGCAGCTGGCCTTCCTCGACCGGGCCACCCTCGAGGCGATGGCGGCCGGGATCGGAGCGGTCGGCGCCGGGCGGTCCTAGCTCTCCGTACACCGAGCCCGGTCGGTCACCGCTGCCGGCGCTCAGCGCAGCAGCAGCCGGTCGACGGCGTCGGCGAACCACTCCGCGTACCGCGGCGCCGACCATCCCCGGTCGCGGAGCAGCCGCTCGGCCGTCTCCAGCCCGAACGTCGCCCACGCGATGTCGGCCGCGGCGTCGGCGTCCAGGCCGGGGCGCAACCAGGGGGCGAGCATCCCCGCGATCGCCCGCATGTCCGCGTACCGGCGCCCCTCGTACTCCGTCCAGGCCGCAGCCAACTCAGGATCGGCTGCCGCGGCGGCCTCGAACGCCCGCAGCATCGGGGTGGTGGCCGGGCCACGGTCGATCGCGATGGCCTGCAGGGCGGCGAGCTTGCCCGCCTTGTCGGGCGCCTCGGCGAGCTGCACGAACAGCTCGCGGGCCAGCAGTGGGGCGTCCTCGTCGTCGCCGACCAGGGCCCGGTCCACGCACGCCAGCAGCAGGGCCGCCTTGCCGCCCTGCGCGAAGACCGTCGGCACGGAGACGCCGGCCGCCGCGGCGACGTCCTTCATCGTCGTCGCCGCGTAGCCGCGCTCCAGGAAGCAGCGTCCCGCCGCGTCGAGCACGGCCACCCGGGTATGCCGCGCCTGCTCCGTCCGCAGGGTCGAGCGATAGACCCTCTTGCCCTCCGTCACATTTCTACCTTACCTTGCCGCTATTCATTTGACCCAGGCTATCCTCAATAAGGAGGACCGCATGCCCGCCACCGCCCCCGTGCCGCAGTTGCTGCTGCCGGGACAGGTCGCCGCTGCCCCCGGCCCCATCGACCTGGCCCCGATGTTCCTCATGCACCGGGCGTTCCGCCGGGATCTCGACGCGTTCGCGGGCGTCGTGCCGACCGTCGCCGTGGACGACCGCGAGCGGTGGGGCCGACTGGCCCGCCGGTTCCGGCTGTTCGCGACCGTCCTGCACAAGCACCACTCCGGCGAGGACCGCGCGATGTGGCCACTGCTGGCCGACCGGGGCGCCGACGCCGCCGTGCTGGAGTCGCTCGAGGCCCAGCACGCCGGCATCGACCCGCTGCTGACCGCCGTCCGCGAGGACCTGGGCGCCCTGGCGGCCGGCACCGGCGACGCCGCGACCCGCGAGCGGCTGACTGCCGGAACGGCCCGGCTGCGCGACGACCTCGCGGCACACCTGGCGAACGAGGAGAGCACTGGCATGCCCCTCGTGCAGGAGTACCTCAGCCCCGAGGACTGGGACCGGCTGGACCGCGAGGTCTTCGCGAAGGACTACACCGCTCGGGAGGTCCCCGCCGTCCTCGGCTGGGTCGCCGCCGGCCTCACCGACGACCAGCTCCGCCGCCTGCCCGGCGCCAACCGGATCTTCCTGGCCTTCGCCCGGTTCATGGCCCGCCGCTTCGAGCGGGGCGAGGCCCGCACCTTCGGCGGCGCGCGGTGAGCGTCCGGTCCGACCGCGTGCTGACCGTCGTCACCCGGCACGTGGGACGCCTGCACACCCGCGTGCTGCGCCGGACGAAGGGCCGGGTGGGCTCGCGGTGGATGGGCGGCGACGTCGTGCTGCTCACCCACCGCGGGCGCACCTCGGGACGGACGTACACCACCCCGCTGCTGTACGTCCGCGACGGCGTCGACGTCGTGGTCGCCGCCTCCAACGGCGGCATCGACCGCGAGCCGCAGTGGTGGCTGAACCTCCGGGCCGACCCGCGCGGCGCCGTCGAGGTCGGCGGACGGCGGTGCGACGTGGTCGCGAGCCAGGTCGCCGAGGCCGACCGGCAGCGACTCTGGGACGCGCTCATGGCCAACTGCGCGAAGTACGACGGGTACCAGGCCACGGTGTCCCGGCGGATCTCGCTCGTGCGCCTGTCGCCGGGCCGGGATCAGCCGGCGGTGAGCACCGGCTCCTCCGGCTCGGCGAACTGCGTCCGGTAGAGCTCGGCGTAGCGCCCGCCGGCCGCGAGCAGCTCCGCGTGCCGCCCGCGCTCGACGATCCGGCCGGCCTCCAGCACGAGGATGCAGTCCGCGGCCCGCACCGTGGAGAGCCGGTGGGCGATGACGATCGCCGTCCGCCCGGCCAGTGCCTCGTCCAGCGCCGCCTGCACCGCCGCCTCCGACGTCGAGTCCAGGTGCGCGGTGGCCTCGTCGAGCAGCACGACGCGCGGGCGGGCCAGCAGCAGCCGGGCGATGGTCAGCCGCTGGCGCTCCCCGCCCGAGAGCCGGTAGCCGCGCTCACCGACGACCGTGTCCAGCCCGTCGGGCAGGGCGGCCACCAGGTCGGCCAGCCGGGCGCGGGTCAGGGCGGCCCACAGCTCCTCGTCGGTGGCCTCGGGGGCGGCGAGCAGCAGGTTGGACCGCAGCGACTCGTGGAACAGGTGCCCGTCCTGGGTGACCAGCCCCAGCGTCCGGCGGATCGCGGCGAACGACAGGTCGCGGACGTCGACGCCGGCCAGCCGCACGGCGCCTGCGTCGACGTCGTACAGCCGCGGCAGCAGCGACGCGATCGTGGACTTCCCGGCGCCCGATGAGCCGACGATCGCCACGACCTGGCCCGGCTGCACGGTGAACGACACGTCGTGCAGCACGTCGACGCCGCCGCGGTTGTCGAGCTGGGCGACGTCCTCCAGGGACGCCAGCGACACCTTGTCGGCCGACGGGTAGCCGAAGGTGACGCCGTCGAACTCGACCGACACCGGGCCCTCGGGCACGTCGCGGGCGTCGGGGCGCTCGCGGACCAGCGGCACCAGGTCGAGCACCTCGAAGACCCGCTCGAAGCTCACCATCGCCGAGGAGATGTCGACCCGGGCGTTGGCCAGCGCGGTGAGCGGCGCGTAGAGGCGGGTGAGCAGCAGGGCCAGGGCGACGACCGAGCCGGGGTCCAGCGAGCCGCGCAGGGCGTAGAAGCCGCCGAGGCCGTAGACCAGCGCCAGCGCGAGCGCGGAGACGAGCATCAGCGCGCTGACGAAGGCCCACTGCACCATCGCCGTCCGGACGCCGATGTCGCGCACCCGGCGGGCCCGGGCGGCGAACTCCGCGGACTCCCGGCCGGGGCGGCCGAAGAGCTTGATCAGCGTCGCGCCGGGCGCGGAGAACCGCTCGGTCGTCTGGTCGGTCATCGCGGCGTTGTGGTCGGCCGCGGCGCGCCCGAGCGCGGCCAGCCGGGAGCCGATCCGCCGCGCGGGCAGGAGGAAGGCCGGCAGCAGGAGCAGCGACAGCAGGGTGACCTGCCACGACAGCGTCAGCATGACGGCGCCGGTGAGCAGCAGGGTCACCGTGTTGCTGACGACGCCGGCGAGGGTGTCGCTGAACGCCCGCTGCGCGCCGATGACGTCGTTGTTGAGGCGGGAGACCAGCGCCCCGGTGCGGGTGCGGGTGAAGAACGCGACCGGCATCCGCTGCACGTGGTCGAAGACGGCGGTGCGCAGGTCGAGGATCAGGTCCTCGCCGAGGCTCGCCGACAGGTACCGGCCGAGCAGCGACAGGCCCGTGCCGGCCACGGCGATCACCGCGATGAGCACCGCGAGCCAGATCACGACCGCGACGTCGCTGCCGTCGACGATCTCGTTCACGACCTGCCCGGCCAGCAGCGGGGTGGCAACCGTGAGCACCGCCTCGACCACACCCACCGCGACGAAGGCGGCGATGCGGCGCCGGTGCGGCCGGGCGAACTCCGCCACCCGCCGCACGGTCGCCCGCGAGAACGGCCGCCGCTCGGTCCGGCCGTGCATCGCGTTCGACATCGCCGACCACGCCGACATCTCCATGCTCATGCGGCGGACGCTAGGCGTTCCAGTGGACTCGAGGTCAAGGCAGTTCTTGCCCACCTGCCCGCCCACCTGCCGCGCGGGGCAATTCCGCGCTCCTACCCCGAGGCAACTTCGCGCTTCTGCCCCGGGGCAATTCCGCGCTCCTGCCCCGGGGCAATTCCGCGCTCCTGCCCCGGGGCAACTTCGCCCTTCTGCCCCGGGGCAACTTCGCACAATTGCCCCGGGACGGGGGCGGGGGTCAGCGGGTCAGCGGGCGGCGCCCATCGCGTCGGCCAGCCGGTGGTGGGCCGCGGCCTCGGCGCCGCGGCTCTGCCGCTCCAGGGTGCGGGCCAGCGCGCGGCGGGCCCAGCCGTTGGCGGGGGCGAGGTCGACGAGCCGGCCGAGCGCCTCCTCGGCGCGGGTCAGCTGGGCGGAGGCGAAGTAGCTGCGCGCGAGCAGCTCCAGCGCCGCCTCGTTGGTGGGCTCGGCCTCGACGACCGGGCCCAGGATCCGCGCGGCCTCGGTGGGCTGCCCCATGGAGAGGAACAGGTCGGCGCGCAGGTACTCCGAGTGCAGATCGATCTCGAACCGGGTCATGCCCGCAGAACGCGGAGACGGGCGCCGGGCTTCCCGCCGGTCGCGCACGACCGGATGGCGCATCCGGGGAGGCCGGCCGCGGCGAAGAGCGACCGTCAGCCGCGTTCCACCCCAGGAGACCGCCATGACCCGCCACCTCTCCCGCCCGCACCGGACGCCGCGCGCCGGCGCCCCCTCCCTCACCCCCGGCCAGCGCGTGCCGGTGGTGCACCGGATCGGCGCGCTGGTCGTCGCCGCCGCGATCGCCGCATTCGGCGTCCTGGGCCTGCTCGACGGCCTGCCCTTCTTCTCCACCGGCGGCAACCGGGTGCTCGGCCTGAGCTCCAACGGCCTGCTGTCGACCATCTCGCTGGTCACCGCGGCCGTGCTGGTCGCCGCCGTGCTCCGCGGCCCGCGGATCACCTCGACGGTGATGATCGTCGTCGGCTCGCTGTTCCTGCTGTCGGCGCTGGCCAACCTCGCCGTCCTGCGGACCGACTGGAACGTGCTCGCGTTCCGCTTCTCCAACGTCGTCTTCTCGGTGGTCGCCGGGCTGACGCTGCTGCTGCTCGGCAGCTACGGCCGGGTGACCGGCAACCTCCCGCCCGACAGCCCCTACGCGCACCCGGACGACGACGCCGCGCCCCCGGTCGACGAGTCGCCGTCCACCCCGCAGGAGTACGCGGCCGAGCGGGCGATGCGCGACGCCGAGGTCGCCGTCGTCCAGCACACCGCCACCGCCGACCAGCAGCGCCGGGTCGCGGCAATGGCGCAGGTCAGCTCCCGGACCGACCGCCGCCGGGTGTGGATGTCCTACGACTGATCCCCGGCGGCCACGGGCGACGTAGCCTCGCGGGCGCCATGAGCTCCCCGATCCGCGACCGTGCCGACGCCTGCCCCGGCGCGCTGCAGACCCACGCCGCCGCCGACGGCGCGCTGGCGCGGGTGCGCGTGCCGGGCGGGCTCCTGACCGCCGCCCGGCTGCGGGTCCTCGCCGCGGCGGCCCGCGACCTGGGCGACGGCGCCCTGGAGCTGACCAGCCGCGGCAACGTGCAGCTGCGCGGGCTGGGACCCGGCGCCGAGGTGGCACTGGGCGACCGGCTGGCCGCGGCGGGGCTGCTGCCCAGCGCCACCCACGAGCGGGTGCGCAACGTGCTGGCCAGCACGCTGTCGGGCCGCACCGCGGGCGGGTTCCTCGACGTCACGCCGTGGGTCGCCGCACTGGACGCCGGCCTGTGCGCCGACCCGGCCCTCGCCGACCTGCCGGGCCGCTACCTGGCCACGCTCGACGACGGCCGCGGCGACGTCTCCGGTCTCGGTGGGGACGTCGGCCTGGTGGCGCTCGACCCCGGCACCGTCGCGCTCACCCTCGCCGGCGCCGACAGCGGGCTGCGCGCCGCCCCGGGGGACGCCGTCGACCTCGCGCTCGCCGCGACCCGCGCGTTCCTGGCCGAGCGCACCGCGCAGGGCAGCAGCGCCTGGCGCCTCGCGGAGCTCGACGACGGCCCCGCGCGGGTGGCGGCCCGGCTCACTGCGGAGGGCATGTCGCGCGCGAGAGTCTTTCGGGCGGTGAGCATCTCGCGCGCGAAAGTCCTCTCCGCCGGTGCGGTCGGTCAGCTGGACGGGCGGACGGCGCTCGTGGTCGTCGTCCCGCTGGGCCGGCTGACGGCGGGGCAGGCCGAGCTCCTGGCGGCCACCTCGACCGGTCCGCTGCAGGTCACGCCGTGGCGCGCCGTCGCCGTCCCCGACCTGCCGGACGCCTCGGCGGCCACCGCGCTCGCCGCCGCCGGGCTGGTGCTCGAACCGGACAGCCCCTGGCTGCGGGTGACCGCGTGCGCCGGCCGGCCGGGCTGCGCGAAGGCGCTCGCCGACGTCCGGGCCGATGCCGCGCACGCCGTCGCCGGCGGCACCCTCCCGGCCGGCGGCGCCCGCCAGCACTGGGCCGGGTGCGCGCGCCGCTGCGGCCGGCCGCGCGGCGAGGTGGTGGACGTCGTCGCGACGCCGGCGGGCTACGCGATCGGCTGAGCCGGGGGCCCTCAGTCGTCGTCCGGGTCCGGGAAGCGGGCGCCCGCGGGCACCTCGGTGCCGTCAGGCACCCGCACGCCCCGGCCGAGCAGGGTGATGTCGCCGTCCCCGCCGACCGAGCAGCCCGCCCCGACGTCGACGCCGTCGTCGACCACCGCCCGTGTCACCGTCGCGCCGGCCCGCACCCGGACGCCGGGCAGCAGCACCGAGTCGACCACGGTCGCGCCGGCCTCCACGATCACGCCGGGGGACAGCACGGAACCGCGCACCGCCCCGGCCACCCGGGTGCCGCCCGACAGCAGGCTGCCGTCGACCGAGGCCCCGTCCAGCACCCGCGCGGCGCTGTGCCGGCCGCCGCGGGTGTGCAGCGGCCAGGTGCGCTCGTCGAGGTCGATGGGCGGGTCCTCCGCGAGGAAGTCCTGGTGCGCCTCCCAGTAGGCCGGCACGGTGCCCACGTCCCGCCAGTAGCCCGCCAGCGGGAAGGCGCGGGCGACGCCGTCCCGGGTCTGCGCGGGCAGCAGGTGCGAGCCGAGGTCCTCCAGGCCCTCCTCCCCGACCTCGTCGGCCAGCGCCTCGAGCCGGTCGAGGGTCTCGGCGGGGCTGAACACGAACACCTCGTTGGTGGCGGTCGTCGTCGCCGGCTCGTCGGGCTTGTACGCGTAGTCCTCGACCGCCCCGCCCTTCCCGACCCGGACGATGCCGTAGCGCGCGGCGTCGTCCGCGGCGACCTCGGTGGTCACCATCGTGACCTCCGCGCCGCTGCCCAGGTGGGCGTCGACGACCTCGCGGTAGTCCAGCTTGTAGACCGCGTCGGAGCTGACGACGACGAGCGCGTCGGGATCGAAGCCGCGCACGAGCTCCGCCTGCCGCCACAACCCGTCGGCGGTGCCCTCGGTCCAGCCGCCGCGCTCGCTGCCCTGGAACGGCGGCAGCATCATCAGCCCGCCGGTGGTGCGGTCCAGGTCCCAGGGGCGGCCGTTGGCCAGGTGCTCCGACACCGACTGGGGCTGGTACTGCACCGACACCCACACGTCGGCGATCGCGGAGTGCTGGCAGTTGGACAGCGGGAAGTCGATGAGCCGGTACACCCCGGCGAACGGGACGGCGGGCTTGGCCCGGGTCTCGGTGAGCAGTTCGAGGCGGTTGCCCTTGCCACCGGCGAGGACGAGGACGAGGACCCGGGGCAGTGGCATGACCGCCCGCTACCCGCTGCCGCCGGGAGCTACCTGTGGGGGACGTAGCCTCCTCGCCGATGTACGCCTACGAGAAGGACGGCGCCGAGATCTACCGGCGCTCGTTCGCCACCATCCGCGCCGAGGCCGACCTCGGCGGCCTGCCCGAGGACGTCGCCCGGGTGGTGGTGCGGATGATCCACGCGTGCGGCCAGGTCGACCTGGTGGACGACGTCGCCGCCTCCCCGGGGGTCGTGGCCCGGGCCCGCGCCGCCCTCGACGCGGGAGCGCCCGTGCTGTGCGACGCGCAGATGGTGGCCT
Organism: Trujillonella endophytica; assembly: GCF_900110555.1. Taxonomy (GTDB): domain Bacteria; phylum Actinomycetota; class Actinomycetes; order Mycobacteriales; family Geodermatophilaceae; genus Trujillonella; species Trujillonella endophytica. The sequence goes on along the minus strand of NZ_FOEE01000021.1, from coordinate 11,330 downwards.
CCGGGATCACCCGCGGCCGGCTGCCCGCCGACAACGACGTCCTCTGCACGCTGGGCGACCCGCGGGTGCCGGCGCTGGCCGCCGCCCTGGACACCACCCGCACCGCGGCCGCCCTGGAGCTGTGGCGCGACCGGCTCGACGGCGCCGTGGTGGCGATCGGCAACGCGCCGACGGCGCTGTTCCACCTGCTCGAGATGATCGAGGCGGGAGCGCCGCGGCCGGCCGCCGTCCTCGGCATCCCCGTCGGCTTCATCGGCGCCGCCGAGTCCAAGGACGCCCTGGCCGCCTCCGACCTGGACTTCCTCGTGGTGCGCGGGCGGCGCGGCGGCAGCGCGATCACCGCGGCCGCCGTGAACGCGATCGCGAGTGATCAGGAGTGAGCGGGCGGCTGTACGGCGTCGGGCTGGGCCCCGGCGACCCCGAGCTCGTGACGGTCAAGGCCGCCCGGCTGATCGGCGCCGCCGACGTCGTCGCCTTCCACGCGGCGCAGCACGGCCGGTCGGTGGCGCGGGCGCTCGCCGCGCCCTACCTGCGCGCGGGGCAGGTCGAGGAGCTGCTGGTCTACCCGGTCACGACCGAGACGACCGACCACCCCGGCGGCTACCAGGGGGCGATCGACGAGTTCTACGAGGCCGCCGCCGCCCGCCTCGCCGCGCACCTGGACGCCGGCCGCGACGTCGTCGTCCTGGCCGAGGGCGACCCGTTCTTCTACGGGTCCTACATGCACATGCACAAGCGACTGGCGCACCGCTACCCCACCGAGGTGGTGCCCGGCGTGACCAGCGTCAGCGGCGCCGCGGCGGTCGTCGGCCGGCCGCTGGTGGAGCGCGACGAGGTGCTCACCGTGCTGCCGGGCACGCTGCCGGCCGAGGAGCTCGCCGAGTGGCTGGCGACCACGGACTCGGCGGCGGTGATGAAGCTCGGCCGCACGTTCTCCTCGGTGCGCGACGCGTTCGAGATGGCCGGGGTGCTGGACCGGGCCATCTACGTCGAGCGGGCGACCACCGAGCGCCAGCGGACGATGCCGCTGGCCGAGGTCGACCCGGAGACCGTTCCGTACTTCTCCCTCGCGCTGCTGCCCAGCGAGCTGACCGGCCCGACCCCCGGGCCCGAGCAGTACGACGAGGCCGGCCCGCGCACCGGCGAGGTCGTGGTGGTCGGGCTGGGCCCGGGGCAGCGCTCCTGGACGACCCCCGAGGCCGCCGCCGCGCTCGCGGCCGCCGACGACCTGGTCGGCTACGGCCCCTACCTGGACCGGGTCGAGGTCAACCCGCGGCAGACGCGCCACCCCAGTGACAACCGGGTGGAGGCCGAGCGCGCCGCGCACGCGCTGGAGCTGGCCCGCGCCGGCCGCCGGGTGGCGGTCGTCTCCAGCGGCGACCCCGGCGTCTTCGCGATGGCCGCCGCGGTGCTCGAGGTCGCCGACCGCCCCGGGTACGCCGGGATCGCCGTCCGGGTGCTGCCCGGTCTCACCGCGGCGCAGGCGGTGGCCAGCCGGGTCGGCGCGCCGCTGGGCCACGACTTCGCCGTGCTCAGCCTCTCGGACGTGCTCAAGCCGTGGGACGTCGTCCTCGACCGGCTCCGGCACGCCGCGCAGGCCGACCTCGTGCTCGCCCTCTACAACCCGCGGTCGAAGGCCCGGCCGCACCAGCTGGGCGAGGCGCAGAAGATCCTGCTGGAGGTGCGCGACGTCGAGACGGTCGTGGTGGTGGGGCGCGACGTCGGCGGGCCGGCCGAGGAGGTGCGCGTGACGACGCTGGGCGAGCTGGACCCCGAGACCGTCGACATGCGCTGCCTGGTGCTGGTCGGCTCCTCCCGCACCCGGGTCGGTCCGGGCGGCGCGGTCTACACCCCGCGCAGCTACTGACCCGGGGCAGTTCCGCACCCCTGCCCCGGCGCATCTCCGCACTTCTGCACGAACGGTCCCGCGCTCCCGCGCCGGGAGCGGGGAGCGGGGAGGGCCGACACGCCCGGGGCGGGAATGCGGGCGAGATCGTTGCCCTTGCGAAGGGTCGTGCCCTCCCCGACGCTCTCGCGCACCCCGGCGTTCTGGACCGCGACGGGTCTGCTGCTGCTGGCGCTGGCCGCCTCCGGGGTCCCGACGCCGCTGTACCGCGTCTACTCCGAGCAGTTCGGCTTCGGGTCGGGCACGCTGACCGTCGTCTTCGGCATCTACGCCTTCGCCCTCCTGATCGCGCTGCTGGTGGTGGGCGGGCTGAGCGACCACGTCGGCCGGCGGCCCGTGCTCGCCGGCGGGCTGCTGCTGATGGCCTCGGCGATGGGCGTGTTCCTCGCCGCCGACGGCGTGGGCTGGCTGCTGGTCGCGCGGGTGGTGCAGGGCGTCTCGATGGGGGCGCTGACCGGCACGCTGGGCGCGCTCGTGCTCGACACCGAGCGGCGCGAACGGCCGCTCGGGTCACTGGTCAACAGCGCGGCACCAGGCCTGGGGCTGTCGGTGGGCGTGGTGGGGGCCGGCCTGGTCGTGGAGTACGTCGCCGAGCCGACCCGCTGGGTGTTCGCCTTCCTCGCCGTCGCCCTCGTCCTCGGCGCCGCCGCGGTCTGGCTGCTGCCGGAGACCTCCCCGCGCGTGCCCGGCGCGGTCGCGTCGCTGCGGCCCTCGGTGCGGGTGCCGCACTCGCAGCGGCCGGGCTTCCTGCTGGCGCTGCCGGTGCTGGTCGCCGCCTGGGCGCTGGGCGGCCTCTACCTCTCCCTCGGCCCGTCGCTGGCGGCCACGGTGTTCGGCCTGGAGGACCACCTGGTCGGCAGCCTGCTGGTCCTGGCCATGCAGGGCTCCGCCGCCCTCGGGTCCGTGCTGGGCCGCGGCGTGGAGCCGCAGCGGGCCATGGTCGGCGGCGCGCTGGTGTTCGTCGCCGGCGTGCTCGCCACGATCGCCGCGCTGCTGACCGGCGCCGTGCCGCTGCTGTTCGTGTCGGCGGTGGTCTCGGGCCTGGGCTTCGGCCTGGCCGTGCTCGGCGCAATCTCCACGACGACGGACGGCGTCGCCCCCGCCGACCGGGCGGCCCTGCTGTCGGCAGCGTTCGTGGTCGGCTACCTCAGCTTCAGCGTGCCGGCCATCGTCGCCGGCACGACGGCGACCGCGGTGGGGCTGGAGGCGGTGGCCGAGGTGTACGCCGCCGTCTGCGTGGTGCTGGCCCTGGTCGCCGTGGTCGGGGTCCGCCGGCGCCGGCGCAGCGTGCGGATCGCCGCCGACGTCCGGGAGCCGGCGCAGCCGATCGCCGCCTGATCCGTCACACGTCGGCGAGCAGGGCCAGCGCCTCCGCCGGGGTGCGGGCCACGGCCGCCGCCCCGGCCGCGCGCAGTTCCCCGGGCGCCGGGCCCCACCCCGCGCCGAGGCACGGCAGCCCGTGCGCGGCGGCCCCCCGGACGTCGTGCTCGCGGTCGCCGATCAGCACCGCGTCCCGCCCGCCGGGATGGGTCGCCAGCGCCGCGGCGACCACCTGCTCCTTGTGCCGGACGGCGCCGTCCAGCGTCGCCCCGTGCACCGACGCGAACGCCCCCAGCAGCCCGGTGTGCTCCAGCACGCGGACGGCGAAGGGCTCGGGCTTGCTGGTGGCGACCGCGAGGAGGGCCCCGGCGCCGGCCAGCGCCGCCAGCAGCTCCGGAACGCCGTCGTAGACCGCGACGTCCAGCAGCGCACCCGCGGCGTAGTGCGCCCGGTACGCGGTCACGGCCCGCGGCACGTCGTCCGGAGGCACCCCGAGGACGAGGGCGAACCCGTCCTGCAGCGGCGGACCCACCATGTTCCGCAGCTGGGCCGCAGTCGGCTCCGGCAGTCCCAGCTCCGCCGCCGCGACCGCCACCGAGGCCCAGATGCCGGGCGTCGAGTCGACCAGCGTGCCGTCGAGGTCGAACAGCACCAGGCGGCCCCGCAGGCCGCGCGACGACCGTCCGTCAGGACCCGGCATCGCCCGGCCGACTCCCCTGCAGCCACCCCACCGCCTCGGCCACCGTCGCGACGACCGGGACGCCGGCCGGCAGCGGCGGGCGGCGGACCAGCACCACGGGGATCCGCAGCTCGCGGGCGGCGGTGAGCTTGGCCGAGGTCATCCCCCCGCCGCTGTCCTTGGTGACCAGCACGTCGACGGCGTGCTCCCGCATCAGCGCCGCCTCCTCGGGGACGGTGAACGGCCCGCGGCCGAGGACGACGGTGCACCGCGCTGGCAACGGGGGCTCGGGCGGATCGACCGAGCGCACGAGGACCGCGCCCGTCAGGCCGGCGAACGCGGCGAGCCCCTGCCGGCCGGTGGTGACGAACACCGACGCGCACGCCGAGACCTCGTCGGCGGCCTCGACCAGCGAGTCCACCCAGCGCCAGTCGTCGCCGGGGCCCGCCGTCCAGCCGGGCCGCTGCAGGCGCAGCAGCGGGGTTCCGGTCGCCGTGGCCGCGGCCGCCGCGTGGGCGGTCATGCCCGCCGCGAAGGGATGGGTCGCGTCGACGACGACGTCGACCCCCGCGAGCGCCTGCGCCAGCCCCTCGACTCCGCCGAACCCGCCGACCCGCACCCGGCCCTCCGGCAGCACGGGCTCGGCCACCCGCCCGGCGAGGGAGCTGAGCACGTCCACGCCCGCGGCGACGAGTTCCGCGGCCAGCCGCCGGGCCTCGCCGGTGCCGCCGAGCACGAGCACCCGTCCGGTCACGCTGCTCACGGTTCGCTCCCGCGGGCCGCTCCCGCGGGCCGCTCTGCTCCTCGCTCGTTCCTCGCTGCGATGCTCACGCCCCTGTCCGCTCACGCCGCGCACCCAGCCCGTCCGCCCGGGACCCGCCGTTCGCCGCGATGCGGATGGTGGCGCCTTCCCAGGGCGCGGAAGCCGCCACCATCGGCATCCGGGCGGTTCCGCGTCGCCGGCGCCGCGCCAGGCATGCTGTCGACGTGAGCGGGGAGGGCACCGGGCTGCGGCACGGCTGGACGACCGGCGCCTGCGCGACCGCCGCGGCCACCGCGGCCTACACCGCGCTCCTGACCGGGGAGTTCCCGGATCCGGTGACCATCGACCTCCCCAACGACCGGCACCCGTCGTTCGCGCTGGCCCGGGAGGCGCTCGTGCCCGGCGTCGAGGCGACCGTCGGCGTCGTCAAGGACGCCGGCGACGACCCGGACGTCACCCACGGCGCGCTCGTCTCCTCGCGGGTGCTGCTGGCCCCGCCGGGCACGGGGGTCACCTTCCGCGCCGGTCCCGGCGTCGGCACGGTGACCAAGCCGGGGCTGCCGCTGGCGGTGGGCGAGCCGGCGATCAACCCGATGCCCCGACGCTTCATCGGCGAGCACGTGGCCGCGGTCGCCGCCCGGCACGGCGGCACCGGCGACGTCGTCGTCGAGGTGTCGGTGGCCGACGGCGAGGAGCTGGCCCGGCGCACCTGGAACCCGCGGCTGGGGATCCTCGGCGGGCTGTCGATCCTCGGCACGACCGGCGTCGTCGTCCCCTACTCGTGCTCGTCGTGGATCGACTCGATCCGCCGCGGCATCGACGTCGCCCGGGCGGCCGGGCGCACCCACGTCGCCGGATGCACCGGCTCCACCAGCGAGCGGGTCGCCCAGCGGCTGCACGACCTCCCCGAGGACGCGCTGCTGGACATGGGCGACTTCGCCGGCGCGGTGCTCAAGTACCTGCGCCGGCACCCGGTGCCGCGGCTGACCGTGGCCGGCGGCATCGGCAAGCTGGCCAAGCTCGCCGAGGGCCACCTGGACCTGCACTCCGGGCGCTCGCAGGTGTCGTTCGAGGCGCTGGCCGCGCTGGTCCGCGACGGCGGGGGCGCGCCGGGGCTGGTCGAGGGCGTGCGCGGCGCGAACACCGCGCTCGACGCGCTGCAGCAGTGCGCCGCCGCCGGGTTCCCGCTGGGCGACCTGGTGGCGGCCGGCGCCCGCGCCACCGCGCTCGGGGTGCTGCGCGGGGCGCCGGTCGAGGTCGACGTCGTGGTCATCGACCGCGCGGGCACGATCGTCGGCCGCTCCTAGCCGGAGTGTGAGAGCGCAGGTTTCCTGCGCTGTCGCACTCCGCATCAGCGGGGGCGGGTCGTCGAGTACAGGTGGCTGTCGGGGAACTGCTCCGCGGCCAGCGCCGGCCCGACGACCACGATCGCCGTCCGGCGGATGCCCGCCTCCTCGACCTGCGCCGCGATGTCGGCCAGCGTGCCGCGCAGCACCACCTCGTCGTCCCGGCTGGCGAAGGCGACGACCGCGGCCGGGCAGTCCGCGCCGTAGTGCCCGGCCAGCTCCGGGGCCAGCTCGCCCAGCCGCTGCACGGCCAGGTGCAGCACGAGCGTCGCGCCGGTCGCCGCGTACGCGGCGAGGGTCTCCCCCGGCGGCATCGGCGTGGAGCGGGCGGAGGTCCGGGTGAGGACGACGGTCTGCGCCACCCCGGGCACGGTCAGCTCCCGCTTGAGCGCGGCGGCGGCCGCGGCGAACGACGGCACCCCCGGCACCACCTCGTAGGGCACCCCGGCGGCGTCGAGGCGGCGCATCTGCTCGGCCATGGCGCTGTAGACCGAGGGGTCTCCCGAGTGCAGCCGGGCGACGTCGAGGCCCGCCTCGTGCGCGATCACCAGCTCGGCGGTGATCGCGTCCAGGTCGAGGTCGGCGGTGTCGACCAGGCGGGCGCCGATGGGGGCCGTCGCCAGCAGCTCGCGCGGCACCAGCGCGCCCGCGTACAGGCACACCGGGCAGGAGGCGATCAGCCGGGCCGCGCGCAGGGTGACGAGGTCCGCGGCCCCCGGCCCGGCCCCGATGAAGTGGACGGTCACGCGGCGGTTCCCCCGTTGATCATCGGCAGGTGGCTGTGCGCGCCCGGCGTGGCGGCAGCCACCCGCCGATGATCGACGGGGATCTGCACCATCACCGCGTGACGCTCCAGATGGTCACCGGCATCGCGGCCTTCCAGCCGGTGAAGGAGCCGACCGGCTCGGCGCGCTGCACCGACACCCGCACCAGCTCGCCGCCGACCCGGCCGTGCCAGGTGCCGAGCACCGCCTCGCTCTCCACCGTCACCGCGTTGGCCACCAGGCGGCCGCCGGGCGGCAGCGCGTCCCAGCAGCTCTCCAGCAGCAGCGGGGTGGTCAGCCCGCCGCCGATGAAGATGGCGTCCGGGGAGCCCAGCCGGCCCAGCACGTCGGGCGCGTGCCCGTGCACCACGCGCAGGTACGGCACCCCGAGGCGGGCGGCGTTGCGGGCGATCCGCGCAGCACGCTCCTCGTCGGCCTCGACGGCGACCGCGCGGCAGTTCGGGTGCGCGCGCATCCACTCGATGCCGACCGAGCCGGCGCCGGCGCCGATGTCCCAGAGGAGCTGACCGGGGACGGCGGCCAGCCGCGACAGCGTGACGGCGCGGACCTCGGACTTGGTGAGCTGGCCGTCGGACTCGTAGGCGCCGTCGGGCAGCCCGGGCGTGGTCGGCAGCGGCATCGTGCCCCGCTCGGCCCGGCACTCGACCGCCGTGACCACCAGCGCAGGCGCCGGCTGCGACCAGGTGGCCGCGGTGCCCGTGCGCACCGTCTCGTCCGGCCCGCCGAGCCCGGCCAGCACCGTGATCAGGCTCTGCCCGTAGCCGCGGTCCGACAGCAGCCGCGCCACCTCTGCCGGGGTGTCGCCGTCGGAACCGAGCACCAGCAGCCGGGCGCCGGGCTGCACGTGCGGGTGCAGCAGCTCGACCGGCCGCCCGACCAGGCTGACGACGCAGGTGTCCTCGACCGCCCAGCCCAGCCGGGCGCAGGCCAGCGACACCGACGACGGCGCCGGGAGCACCCGCACCCGCTCGGCCCCCAGCAGCTTCGTGAGGGTGGTGCCGATCCCGGACAGCATCGGGTCGCCGCTGGCCAGGACGACGACGGCCTTGCCGGCGTGCTCCTCGACGAGGCCGGGCAGCGCCTCGGTCAGCGGCGAGGGCCAGGGAACCCGCTGCGCGGTCACCGACTCGGGCACCAGCCCGAGCTGCCGCGCACTGCCCATCAGCACCTCGGCCCGCTCCACCTCGGCGCGGGAGGTCGGCGCCAGCCCCTCCCAGCCGTCGGCACCGACGCCGACGACGACGATCGGCGTGCCCGCGCCCACCGGCGTCCCGCTCACGACCGGACCCCCGTCCGTGACTCGGCGAGCAGCTGCTCGCGCAGTTCCTCGGGCAGCCGGTCGACGTAGACCGTGCCGTCCAGGTGGTCGACCTCGTGCTGCAGGCAACGGGCCGCCATGCCGGTCGCCTCGATGCGCACCGGGTTGCCGTCGGCGTCGACGCCGTCCACCCGTGCCCGGAACGCCCGCGGCAGCTCGGCGTACGGCCCGGGGACCGACAGGCAGCCCTCCTCGGTGACCTCCTCGGCGGGCTCCTCGTCGACGGGTTCCAGGATCGTCAGCACCGGGTTGACCACGTAGCCGACGACGTCCTCCCCCGCCGCGTCCGGGCAGTCGATGACGAACAGCCGCGCGTCGACGCCGATCTGGTTGGCGGCCAGGCCGACGCCGTCGGCGGCCTCCATGCTGGCGAACATGTCGAGGACCAGGCGGCGCAGGTCCCGGCCGAACTCGGTCACCGGCGCGCACGGCCGGTGCAGCACCGGGTTGCTGCCGTAGGTGACGATCGGCTTCGCGACGCCGTCGTAACGGCCGGGCAGACGCATGCCGGCGATAGTAGGGACGGCGGTTGGCACGATGGGCGACATGCGCGCCGACCGGGACCTGGCGACGGCGGCCGGCCTGGCCCTGGGCGCGGCGGCCGACCTCCTGCTGGCCGACCCCCGGCGACTGCACCCCGTGGCCGGGTTCGGCACGGTGGCGGCGGCGCTGGAGCGGGGGATCTGGCACGACTCCCGGGCGGCCGGCGCGGGGTACGCCGCGCTCCTGGTCGGGGGCGTCGGGGCGGGCGGCGCGCTGCTCGACCGGGCCACCCGCGGCCGGCCGGTTCCGCGGGCCCTGGTCACCGCGGCGGTCACCTGGACCGTGCTGGGCGGGACGTCCCTGGGCCGGGCCGCCCGCGACATGTACGTGGCGCTCGGCACCGGCGACCTCGCGGCGGCCCGAGAGCTGCTGCCCGCCCTGGCCGGCCGCGACCCGTCGGCGCTCGACGCCGGCGAGCTCGCCCGCGCCACGGTCGAGTCGGTCGCCGAGAACACCTCCGACGCCGCGGTCGCGCCGCTGTTCTGGGGCGCCGTGGCCGGGCTGCCCGGGCTCGCCGCCTACCGCGCGGTCAACACCCTCGACGCGATGGTGGGACACCGGTCCGCGCGGTACGCCCGGTTCGGCTGGGCGGCGGCCCGCGCGGACGACGTCGCCAACTGGGTGCCGGCGCGGCTGACCGCGGCGCTCACCGTGGCGGTGGCCCCGGCGACGGGTGGGTCGCCGTCCGGTGCGCTGCGCGCCTGGCTGCGCGACGGGTCGGCCCACCCCAGCCCCAACTCCGGCCGCTGCGAGGCCGCCCTCGCCGGGGCGCTGGGCCTGCGGCTGGGCGGCCGCAACGTCTACGGCGACCGGGTGGAGGTGCGCCCCGGCCTGGGCAGCGGCCGGCCGCCGCTGGCGGGCGACGTCCCGCGGGCGGTGCGGCTGTCCCGCGCGGTGTGGACGGCGTCGGCGGCGCTGGCGGTCGCGGCGCGGTTGGCGGGGCGGTCCTCCCCGCGTTGAGACGTCGAGCCGGCCTCGTCAAGAGGCTCTTCGGATCTGTGGATACATCGTCTGACCTGCGGATTCGCGTTGCTCCGGGGCCTCCCCACCGCTAGAATCGAACACATATTCGAAGCGGTGGGGAGGCGTCATGGGCAAGCTGCAGTCGGCGCTGGACGCGCTCGCGACGCTGGACCTCGACGAGCTGCCCGACGGCCTGCTGCTGGAGCACACCCGTGAGCTGGTGACGGCTTCGCATCGGATCGCCGCCGCGCTGACCCGGGTGGCGCGGCGGGTGGACGTGCGGGGTGCCGCGGAGTGCGACGGAGCGAAGAACGCGACGCTGTGGCTGCGCGGGCACGCCCGCGTCTCCGGCGCCTCCGCGTCCCGGGTCGTGGCCCAGGGCCGGGTGCTGGAACTACTGCCGGCCACCGCGCGGGCGTTCACCGATGGGGTGCTGGGCGCCGACCAGGTCACGGTGATCGCCAAGATCGCCACCCCGGTCCACCTCGACCTGGCCGCGACCCGGGGCATCGACGTCGCCGCCGTCGAAACCGCCCTGGTGCAGCTGGCCAGCCGCGGCACCCACCGCGACCTGGAACTCGCGGTCGCCGACTACCTGGCCAAGCTCGACCCCGACGGACCCGAACCCGACCCCACCGAAGAACGCTCGGTGACCCTGGTCCAGCATCCCGACGGAACCTGGACCATCCGCGGCGAACTCGATGCCGTCGGCGGGCAGAAGGTCGCCACCGCCCTGGAAGCCATCGCCGCCGCGAGCCGCTGCGCCGACGACCAGCGCACCCGCGCCCAGCGCACCGGTGACGCCCTTGTCCAGCTCGCCGACACCGCCCTCGCCGCCGGAAAGCTCCCCGTGCTGCGCACCGTCAGACCGCACGTCATCGCCACCATCGGTGTGGAGGACCTGGTCGACCCCGCCACCGGCCCGGGCGCGGCCACCACCGGCACCGGCACCCGCCTCTCGGCCGCCCGCACCCGCTGGCTGGCCTGCGACGCCACCCTCACCCGCCTCCTGCTCGACCCCGACGGACTCCCCCTCGACGTCGGCCGCGACCAACGCGTCGTCCCACCCCACATCCGCAGAGCCGTCGAACACCGCGACCAGCACTGCGTGTTCGCCGGCTGCGAAGCCCCCCGCTGGTACTGCGATAAAAGGACCCCTGCGCCCCCCACCGCTCGCAAGCTCGCGGCGGGACCCTGCACAGGGGCCGACTCGAGCCAGGCGAACGCCACCACGCCAAGGTCCACCACGGCTTCCGCGTCGACCGCGACGACACCGCCCCACCCCAAGCCCGATGGCGCACCTACCGCCCCGACGGCACCCAGATCCTCATCGGCACCCCCGCCCACGCCTGACAGTGAGGATGGAGAGGACGGGGTCACCCCTGGTGGTCTGACTCTCCGCCTGACCGACGCCTTGCTGTCCTGCTGTGGGATGTGTCGGCCGTGTGGGGGTGGCCCCGTCCCTGCACGTCACCGGGCGGGACGTCCGTGACCTCATAGGAGCCTGTGCAAGAGGCGCCCATCACTGTCCTGTCCGCCTCGTCCGGCTCGGTGCGTGCCGTCTCATCGGTGCGAGCGACAAGGACGGCGATGACCATCATGGCGAGTACGGGGCTGGATGTCTTCGGCGGCGTGGACACCCACGGCCGGACCCACCACGCGGCTGCGATCGACGGCACCGGCAGGCTGCTGGGCGATGCGGAGTTC
>NZ_FOEE01000034.1 GCF_900110555.1 Trujillonella endophytica | reverse complement strand
CCGTTGACCATGACCAGCAGGCCGTGTGCGTCGGCCACCGACCGCAGGGTCTGGGTCAACGCGACCGCACCCGCCCGATACCCCGCCTTGTCCGGAAAGCTCGACCAGTCGATACCCGGGAACCACGACCGCGACCCCAGGTCGTCGGCGAAGAACCCGGCCATGTGCGGGTTCTCGACCACCATCGTCTCCAGCACGCACCGGAACTTGCCCTGCAGCACCGACCCGACCCGGAAGTCGTTGAGGAACCCCGCGGAGCTCACCCGGTAGCCCCCCGGCCAGCGTGACGTCGCCGGACCGCAGCCCGACGCGTTGATCAACATGTCGTGGTAGCGGCCGTGCGCGTTGTCGATGATCGCGTCGATGTAGATCAGCACGCTGCCCCCACCGACCGAGACGTCCCGGAACTCGCGCGCCCGGTAGTTGTCCCGCCCGGCGACCACCAGACCACCGGGATGCGCATACGCCTCCGCACCGCCGGAGGAACCGTAGAAGAGCGCCGCCGGCTGCGCGGGGCTGTTCACGACCGCCGTCGGCGCTGACGGCGGAGTCCGTCCCTCGACCGACGAAGCGGCCACGCAGGCGGACAGGGACAGCGCCGCAGCCGACGCCGCTGCGCACACCACCTTGAGGAGAGACCCGGCGAGCCGCGTCCGCGATCCTCGGCCGGCGACCATCGCGACTCCTCCCGTCCGGGCGCCGCGGCTCGACGGGGGGTCAGCACGTCCCGATAGGCCGGTTGCACGACGCGGATGCACGGCTGCACCGATCGTAGGCAGCGAGGAGCCGCGACGAGGCACCGAGAACGCGCTGACGCCGCCGGACGCGTGGTCCGGCGGCGTCAGCGCGAACGAGGGACTCGAGGCCTCAGTAGGCGACCCGGGACGGCAGTCCCGTCGGGTGGAAGGAGCCCCAGGGGGCCACCGTTCCGTTGTAGCTGGACTGCTGGTTGACGTAGGCGTAGCAGCCCGAGTCCACGTACTCCCTCAGCCCCGCGGCGGTGTCGGTGACCGCGTAGTTGATCGCCGCACCGCGGGTGACCGGGGACTGCGCGGCCCACTGCGACGAGCAGCCGTAGGGCCCGAAGTAGCCGATCTGCCCGTCGTGGTGCTCGACGAAGCCGCCGTCGGCCAGCGCGTTGCCGGACTGAGCCGCGTTCGGGTACCCGCCGCCGTCATTGGCCGACCAGGTGCCGTTGACCATGACCAGCAGGCCGTGTGCGTCGGCCACCGACCGCAGGGTCTGGGTCAACGCGACCGC